>NZ_CP092488.2:1380656-2761312 GCF_022430545.2 Mycobacterium paraterrae
CCTGGCTGGAAATGTGTTGTCCGACGGCGGGTTCGACGCGGTGTGGAAGTATGCGCCGCTGTTCCGCGAGCTGCGCGAGCCACAATCGGCTGGGGCTTGCGATGGCTGCGGTCACTTCGATGCCTGCCGAGGCGGTTGCATGGCCGCCAAGTTCTTCACCGGTCTGCCACTTGACGGACCCGACCCGGAGTGTGTCATCGGCCACGGCGAGAGCGCACTGGCCGCAGTACGGGAAAAACCCCGCCCCTGCGGGGATCACTCGCGCAGCGCTCCCCGCAAGCAGGTAGCCCCGGTGGCACTGACTCTGTCGCTGCGTCCACCCACCGTACTCACCCCGGCAACAACGCCTGTTCGCTACTGCAACGAAAGTCCTGTTTGATCGTGGCTCGCGACGCGTGGTTCGAAACAGTCACCATCGCCCAGCAGAGGGCGAAGAAGCGGCTGCCGAAGTCCGTCTACTCCTCGCTGATCTCGGCGAGCGAGAAGGGCGTGACCGTCACCGACAACGTCGAGTCATTCAGTGAGCTCGGCTTCGCACCGCATGTCATCGGAGCGCTGGAGAAGCGCGATTTAGCGACGACGGTTATGGGGCAGGACATCGCGCTGCCGGTGCTCATATCGCCCACCGGCGTACAAGCCGTCCACCCCGACGGGGAGGTTGCGGTGGCCAGGGCGGCCGCCGCCCGCGGTACGGCGATGGGCCTGTCATCGTTCGCTAGCAAGCCGATCGAAGACGTCATCGCCGCCAACGACAAACTGTTCTTCCAGGTGTACTGGCTCGGTGGCCGCGACGCGATCGCCCAACGCGTGCAGCGCGCCAAGGATGCAGGGGCCGTGGGGCTGATCGTGACGACCGACTGGAGCTTCTCCCACGGTCGTGACTGGGGCAGCCCCAAGATCCCTGAACAGATGGATCTCAAGACCATGCTCAGGATGGCTCCCGAGGTGCTGACGAAACCGCGCTGGCTCTGGAGCTTTGGCAAGACCGTCAGCCCGCCCAACCTGCGGGTTCCCAACCAGGGCCCCAAGGGTGAGCTCGGTCCACCATTCTTCGGCGTCTACGGCGAATGGATGGGCACTTCGCCTCCCACGTGGGAGGACATGGCATGGCTGCGCGAACTCTGGGGTGGGCCGTTCATGATGAAGGGCATCATCCGCGTCGATGACGCCAAACGTGCTGTAGACATTGGCGTTTCGGCAATCTCCGTGTCCAACCACGGCGGCAACAACCTGGACGGGACACCAGCGGCCATCCGCGCGCTCCCCGCGATCGCCGACGCCGTCGGAAGCGACGTCGAGGTCTTGTTGGACGGCGGCATCCGCCGAGGCAGCGACGTCGTCAAGGCGATCGCACTTGGCGCCCGTGCTGTCATGATCGGCCGCGCTTACCTGTGGGGGCTGGCGGCCGAGGGACAGTCGGGCGTCGAGAACGTCCTCGACATCCTGCGCAGCGGAATCGACTCGGCGTTGATGGGCCTCGGCAAGGCGTCGACCCGTGATCTCGCGCCGGACGACATCTTGATTCCTGACGGCTTCACTCGAGCGTTGGGAGTGCCGCCAGTGTCATGACACGGCACCTCAGTGCGTTCGATCGGTTGACCGGTTACGGACGGTTCACTGTCTGGCCAGAGGTCGGGTAGCCGCAGCCACTGAGCTCGGCGAATCTGTGGCCACGAACCGGACTGCTGGTTAACATCGTGATATCCACCGGGTCAGGAAGGACCCCCATGACCGCAGAAGCGACTTCCCCACCCACCCCGTCCGTCGACGCCGCGGACATTCCGACGATCGTCGCCAGGCTCCGCAAGACGTTTGCCACCGGCCGCACCCGCGACGTGGCATGGCGGAAACGCCAGCTGGAGGGGTTGCACCGGCTCATCGTCGACAACGAACCCGCCATCGCGGCAGCACTGGACCAGGATCTTGGTCGGAAGCCGTTCGAGGCGTGGTTGGCCGACATCGCCAGCCCTGCAGGTGAAGCCGCGGATGCCGCGAAGAACGTCGCGAAGTGGACCAAGCGCAAGCATCGACTATTGGAGATGGCGCAGTTGCCCGGCCGCGCCTGGATTGAGTACGAGCCGTTCGGCACGGTGCTCGTCATCGGTGCGTGGAACTTCCCCTTCGCGCTGACGTTGGGCCCCGCGGTGGGCGCTATCGCCGCGGGAAACACCGTCGTCCTCAAACCGTCCGAGGTGTCGCCAGCGTCGTCGGCGCTCATGGCCGATCTGGTGCCGCGATACCTCGACCCGACCGCCATCACCGTCGTCGAAGGGGACGCCACGGTGAGCCAGGAACTCATCGCGCAAGGCTTCGACAAACTGTGCTTCACAGGCGGCACCGAGATCGGGCGCAAGGTCTACGAAGGGGCAGCGACACACCTCACGCCGGTCACGCTCGAATAGGGCGGCAAGAGCCCCGTCATCGTCGCAGCGGACGCCGACATTGCCGTAGCCGCCAAACGTATCGCCTGGACCAAGCTGATCAACTCCGGTCAAATTTGCATCGCGCCCGACTACGTGCTGGCCGATGCCTCCATTCGCGACGAACTGGTCCGCAGGATCGGCGAAGCCGTCGTCAGCTTCGAGGCGGGTAGTACCGGTAAGCGCATCGTCAACGAACGCCACTTCGACAGGCTGACCGCGGCACTGGCGGCCACCAAGGGAACGGTTGCCGTCGGCGGGGGCTCGAACGCTGCTGCCGTCGAGATCGAGCCCACCGTCGTCGTGGACCCTGCAGTGGACGAGCCACTGATGATCGATCAGATCTTCGGACCGATCCTGCCGATCGTCACCGTCCAATCTCTGGACCAGGCAATCGAATTCGTGAACTCCCGGCCCAAACCGCTGGCGGCCTACCTATTCACCAAAGGCAAGGCTGTCCGCGAGCGCGTGATCAAGGAAGTGTCGGCAGGCGGAATGCTGGTGAATCATCTGCTGTTCCAGTTCACCACTACAAAGCTGCCATTCGGCGGCGTTGGCCCCTCAGGGATGGGTGCGTACCACGGCAGATTCGGGTTCGAGGAGTTCAGCCACCGCAAGTCGGTGCTGACCAAGCCCACCCGACCCGATCTGACCGCCATCATCTACCCGCCGTACACGGATAGGGCGTGGAAGCTGGCGCGCAAGCTCTTCTGATTAAGCGAGCCACCCACCGCCCCACGCAACCGTCGAGTGATCACAGATGGCCAAGCGCGAAGCCGGCTAGGGCCAGCCCGACGCTCTTCGCTTTCGAGGTGGCGCCGTCATCCCGCAACCGCCCGCGGAAGCTCGCCATAGGACTGTCCGCCAGCGTGATTCGCTTCGTCACGTTATGCGGGAGCGGTGCGAGATACGCCCGTCGATAGCCGGCGATCCGATGTCACTTCAAGTCTGTTGCCATCGCCGCTCCGCGCACGTACGACGTAAGCACCGCAATGATCACACTGTCCCGGTCCCCGGCACCCACGTCGATGCACAGTTGCGTGGTGAGTTCAGCCAGCGGAGGGTGGGCCGCTTGTGTGGGCAGCGGTCATCGCGCGTGTTCCTCCTTTGCTCAAGTGACTTGAACCGCCCCCGGTGAATCACGCGATGACCCTAGGCACTCGGCTGAACGCAACCCGAGGAGCCTCCTCCTCGAATCACTTCCACACCGAAGTGAATACCTGTTCGCTATTGTCGAGAAATGGCAGCCAGGACGGTCAGCACGAACATTGCCTCGGGCGCCATCGAAGGTTTCACGCGCGACGGAGTCACCCGTTGGCGCTCCATCCCCTATGCGAAGCCGCCGGTCGGCGCATTGCGGTTCAAAGCCCCCCAGCGTGTCGAACCATGGGCCGGAATACGACCCTGTTACCGATTCCGCTACTGCGCTCCACAGCCGCGCCGATATACGATCCTCGGCCCGGGCAGATTCCAGCCTACGAGCGAGGATTGCCTTACCGTCAATGTCGTTGCACCTGAGGGTGACTTCGACCGGCCTTTGCCAGTGATGTTCTTCATTCACGGCGGCGCTTACTTCCTGGGCAGTTCCGCAACGCCGATCTATGACGGAGCGTCCCTCGCCCGCAGAGGTTGCGTGTACTTATCGGCGAATTACCGCCTGGGCGCATTGGGTGCTGTCGACCTGTCGTCACTGTCTACCGACGACATCCGCATCGACGACAACCTGTACCTGCGCGACCTGGTATCAGCGCTCACATGGGTGAGCGAGAACATCGCGGCATTTGGCGGCGATCCCGATAACGTGACGATATTCGGGGAGAGCGCAGGAGCGCACGCTGTCGCCACATTGATGGCTGTGCCAGCGGCCAAAGGCCTTTTTGCACAGGCTATTTCACAAAGCCCAGCGGGCGGACTGTTCCGTTCGAAGGAGTTGGCAACGGAGTTTGCCGTCAAGTTCGCATCCACTTTCGGCGCCTCCAAGAAGGACGCCGCGCGCCTATTGTTGAAGGCACGTCCAGCCGAGCTGGTGAAGGCATTCGATCGCTTGATCGCCGTGAGTGCTGCGGACTTGGCGGGCGGTTACCCTGTGGGATCCACCTCGGGAACCGACTATCTCCCGCTCGATCCCATTCAAGCCATGTTGGACGGTAAGGCGCACCGCCTGCCACTCATCGTAGGCACGAATGCGGACGAGGGCCGTTTATTCACCCGGTTTCTCAAACTTCTTCCAACGGACCAAGCGAAGATCGAGCATCTACTAGCGGGGGCCGAACCCACTGACCGCCAACGTATTACGTCCGCCTATCCCGAGTATCCGGCCCCGGCAGCCTGTATCCAACTAGGAGGCGACTTCGCTTTCGGCTCGGCACTGTGGCAGATCGCCGAATCCCACGGTCGATACGCCCCTACCTACCTGTATCGCTACGACTACGCCCCCCGGACATTGCAGTGGTCAGGCCTGGGTGCAACCCATGCGACGGAGCTTCTTGCCGTATTCGACGTCTACCGCACGCATTTCGGACGGCTTCTCAGCGCCGGATCCGACCACCGGTCGGCCGTGCGCGTGAGCGACGACATGCAAGGCCGATGGGTTGCGTTCGCCGGCCACGGAGTCCCAGGAAAGGGCTGGCCGTCTTACACCCACGACTCCCGCGCGGTAATGGTCTTCGACCAGACCTCACGCGTGGAGAACGATCCCCACGCCACCCGCCGCCAGGCCTGGGAAGGGTTCAACGCCCTTGCCCGCTGACGGGTAGCGCCCAGGGTAACCCGAGGCCTTACGCTAGCCGCCTCAGGCTCGCTCAGGTGTCTTCGACGACGGTGCCCAGATAGCTATAGTCGATTACGCCCGGGCCGCCGTACATCGACAGGTCCAGGTAAACCCCAGCTCGCAGCTTTCGTGGTTCGGGGTGATCCTGTCCCGAACGAAGTCACGGACGAAATGCTGAAACTGCAAGTCCTCCGAGTTGTACCCAGCGCCAACGGTATGCCCTTGCCAAAGCTGGTCGTCCGCCGGCGCTATCAAGATGGAAAGCCAGGAAACCTTGTACGTTGACCATCGCCGCCAGCTGACGCGGGCTCGTTCAGCCCGCCATAGTCAGGCCGCCGCTTACACTGATGACCTGACCGGTGATGAACGACGCAGCCTCCGAGGCAAAGAAGACAATCGGCGCAGCCACCTCCTCCGGGCGCGCCAGCCGCCGGAACGGTATCGCCTTGATCAAGGCTTCTTGCAGCCTCTCGGCCTGAGCATGAAACAACGGAGTGTCGGTAGGACCCGGGCACACGCAGTTAACGTTGATCCCATGCCTGGCCATCTCGCGAGCAAGAGACTTGGTCAGCGCGATGACGCCGCCCTTGGCACCGGCATAGATGCTTTCCCCGGAACTACCTACCCGCCCAGCGTCACTGGCGACGTTGACCACCCGGCCACCGTTTCCCGCCTCGATCATCCCCGGCAGAAATGCGCTACACATGTGCACGGGGCCGAGGTAGTTGATGCCCACCACCCGTTCAGCAAATTCCGTGCTGGCGTTGAGGAATCCCTCGGTTCGATCCCATCCGGCAGCATTCACCAGGACGTTCGGGACACCCACGGCGGAATGCACCTGCAGGCGAAGCTGATCGACCATCTTGCGGTCCGCGATGTCTACCAACATCGCGGATATCGATTCGGGGAGGCATTCGGCCGTGCGGTTTGCGGCGTCCAGATCGAGGTCGGCTGCGACCACCTTGTCGCCTTGCCGCGCAAACGCCAGCGCCACGGCCTTGCCAATCCCGGATCCGGCTCCGGTGACGACGACGATGTTGTCTGTCATGTCTGACGCCCTCATGCCTTGACGTACTTGGCGAAGTCAGGACGACGCTTCTCGGTGAAAGCTGTCGCACCCTCCAAACCTTCGGGCGTGTGCGAATACAGATCGAGCGCGGACATGGCCAGGTTGCTGAGGCCCGCCTGGTGATCGGTGTCGGCGTTGAACGATTGCTTGAGGAATCGAATGGCGGTCGGACTCTTTTCGGCGATCTCCGCAGCCACCGCCCTGGCCTCATCCAACACTTTGCCTGCAGGGACCACCCAGTTCACCAGGCCCCACCGTTCGGCGGTGTCCGCGTCGACTTGGCGGCATAGATACCACATCTCTCGGGCGCGCTTCTCGCCGACGACCCGTGCCAGGAAGGCTGACCCGAAGCCGGCATCGAAGGAACCTACACGTGGTCCGGCCTGGCCGAACTTGGCGTTGTCTGCGGCAATGGTTAGGTCGCAAAGCACGTGCAGCACGTGGCCCCCACCGATGGCGAGTCCATTGACCGCGGCGATGACGGGTTTCGGTACGTCACGAATGAGCTTGTGCAGGTTGCCAATCTCGAACATGCCACTCTCGGTCGGCCCGTAGTCGCCGGTCTCGGCGCGTTGCTTGACGTCGCCGCCAGTGCAAAAGGCTTTCTCCCCCGCCCCAGTGAGGACGATCGCTTGCACGGCATTGTCCGCCCAGGCGCGACGAAATGCCTTGATGAGTTCCTCGACGGTCTTGCCGCGGAATGCGTTGTAGCGGTGGGGGCGGTCGATCGTCACGATCGCCGCGTGTCCTTCGACCTCGTAACGGATATCGTCGTACTGCTCAGTCATTGCCTCTCCTCTTCAGCAATCTCGCCGGTAAGCTGTTCCTCGTGAATGTAAATTCACATGTGCTGAACGTAGGGCGATCGACGATCGCCGTCAACACGCCGCCAATGCGTCCGGAGCCCGGGGTTTTCGTATCCAAGCCCGCTTGCATGCCCTCCTCAGCTGGTGGGGAGATGTTAACGTTCAATAGTGTCCTGTTGGGTTCAGAGCACCTCCGTCGAAGGCGGAAGTGGTAGCGATGACTAAACCGGTCGTCGCCAGACAAAATCGGGTCGGTGGCGAGCGCCGTGAGCGCATTCTCACCTCGGCAGCAGAATTGATTGCCGAGCGCGGCTACCATGCCGTTTCGATGGCCGATATCGGGGTTGCTTCCGGTGTAGTCGGGCCGGCCATATACCGCCACTTCGACAGCAAGGGCGGCTTGCTCGCAGCCTTGTTCGAACGTGTCGTGGACAGCCTGCTGCAGCGTGCAACGATGATCGTCGAGCAGTCGCGCGACGAGGTGGAAGCGCTAACCGGGCTGGTAGCCGACCAAGTCGCGTTAGTGATGGACCAGCGGGAGTTGGCCATCGTGTACTACCGGGAAGTACACAATCTGCCCGATCAGCAGCAGAGCAGGCTGCGCCGAAAGCAACGGCTCTACCTTGAAGAGTGGGTTCACCTCGTTGATGAATTACGCCCTGACATTGACGAAATAGAGATTCGCGCGCTGGTTCACGGCGCGATTGGCGCCATCCAGTCGATCCTGCACTATCGCGGCACTGGCCTCGCTCCCGAGCTGACCTCGGAGCTAATTGCGTCAATGGGTCACGCCGTGCTCGGCGTTCCCGCATCGAACCGTGAATTGGATGCCCCGGCCGCCGAGCTGTCCGGTCCCCACCGTGGCTCGCCGCGCCGGTAGACGCGTCTTTGGCGTGCCAACGATTAACGAATTCGCGGAACGGGGTCTGCTCGACGGTCTCAAGGGCAACACCCGGGACGGACGAGCGGGTGGACCTCATCGTTTGGCTTCTCGCCCAGAGCTTCACGGTCGAGTAGATCCGGTCGTCGGTTTCGACACAGCGGTTTTGCTGCAGGCCGACGCAGGCGCGATCGCGCGCAAAGGGTCTTCATTGGGATGGCTGTCAACCCGGGTTAGATCGTCGACGTCCTGCGGGCTCGCACGGAGAGGCTCGGGCAGGCTACCGAGATGATGCGCGTTTCCGTGCTCAACATGTTGCTCGTTCCTGAGGAGAACGAGATCGAGTTTGCCGAGAACTCGGAGGCATTCGCGCAACGAGCGAAGCCGCCGCGTCAAGCCCACCAGCGGGGGTGACGGCGGTCGCGGCTCGGCACCGTGTTGGTGGCGGAATCCACTCGGGCGATCGTCGAAGACACCGCAGACCTTCGGTCCGAACCTCCAGCGGTCGCCATTATGCGAAATGCACTTGATCTCTGCTCAGAGTGAGCGGGCAATGATATCCTTCATGATCTCGTTCGTCCCGCCGTAGATCTTCTGCACGCGTGCATCTGCCCACATCCTGGCAATCGGATATTCGTTGATGTAACCGTATCCTCCGTGGAGCTGCAGGCAGTTGTCGAGGGCAATCATGGCGCGCTCGGTAGTCCACCACTTCGCCATCGCGACTGTCGGGATGTCGAGTTCGCCACGCAGGTGACGGGCGACGCAGTCGTCGATGAACACACGGCCGATGTGGGCGTCGGTAGCGACCTCGGCAAGTTTGAACTTGGTGTTTTGGAAAGCGAAGACTGGCTTGCCGAACGCTTGCCGATCCTTCGTGTATTCCACGGTGAACTCGAGCGCAGTTTCCACTTGCGTCACTGCGCCCAGCGCGAGGATCAGTCGCTCCTGGGGCAGTTGCTGCATCAACTGAATGAAGCCCTGGCCTTCGGTCGTGCCGAGGAGGTTCGCAACGGGGATGTGTACGTCCTCGAAGTACAGCTCGGAGGTGTCCTGACCACGCTGCCCGACCTTGTCCAACACCCGACCCCGCCGAAACCCCGGACGGTCGCCTTCGACCAACATCAATGAGATTCCGTTCGCTCCGGCGTTCGGATCGGTCTTGGCCACCACGATGATCAGGTCGGCCTGAGCGCCGTTGGTGATGAACGTCTTGGATCCGTTCACGATGTACTCGTCGCCGACACGCACAGCCTTGGTTGTGACCGACTGCAGGTCGGAACCCGTTCCTGGCTCCGTCATTGCGATGGCCCCCACCATTTCGCCACTAGCCAGCCGAGGAAGCAAGCGTTCCTTCTGCTCATCGGTGCCGTAGTCGAGAAGATAATGGGCCACGATGCCGCTGTGCAGCGGGGCGCCCCAAGCGGTGTCGCCGACCCGGGCCTGTTCCTCGATCAAGACCGCCTCGTGAGCGAACGTTCCGCCGCCACCGCCGTACTGCTCCGGGATCGACATGCACAGCAGTCCCAACTCGCCCGCGCGAGTCCACAACTCTCGATCGACATGGTGCTGCTCGATGAAGCGGTCAATGTGCGGCGCAACCTCCTTCTCGCAGAACGCGCGCGCCGTGTTCCGCAGTGCATCGAGATCGTCGTCCATCCAGCTAGAGCGTTTGGCGGCCATTCGAACGTCCTCATTGTGTTTGCTTGCGCACCGATCCCGGTTGGGTTTCGCGTTCACGCCTTGGGTACAAGGTGTACCACGGTCCGGCCGCCGGGTACAACTCGTACCCAGAACATCTAGACACGCGGGGCGCTACGGTGAGTCTCGTGGAGGGAAGGCATTGGGTAGACACCACCGCGGCACGCCGCGCGACCAGCAGGTTGCCGGGTCGCGATCTGCGTCGCGGCCGGATCATCGAAGCGGCGCTCGCCGCCATCGAGGAGAACGGCCCCCACGCCCTCACGGGCCAAATCGCTGGCAAAGCCGGTTTGGGCCGCACGCACTTCTACCGCCACTTCGCGAGTAAGGAAGAACTCGATCTCGCCGTTGCACGCCATGTCCACCGCGAGCTCACCGCCAAGATTCGCGTCAGTCTGGACGTCACGGGATCACCGCTGGACGTGATTCGCGCACCTGTCAGCCAGCACGTCATGTGGGCCGACGATCATCCCAACCTGTATCGGTTTCTGGTCAACCGACACTATCGGCGCAGCAACGAGAAGACGGCGCCCGGCGTTAGCGCTTTCGCATCCGAACTCGCAAAGGCGGGCGCGCGTTACTTTCCACGCTACGGAGACGACGCCGGCGCCGCCGACCGCAACGTCGCCGCCATTGTGGGCCTCATCGACGCATCGGTGCTGTGGTGGCTGGACCACCGAGAGTCCACTCGCGACGACCTAGTCATTCGGTTGACCCGGCAGACGTGGTTGATCATCGACGACCGGTTACGGGAACTCGGAACCACACTCGATCCGGAAGCACCGCTGAATGGGCCCAAGCCCACACCACGCGCAAATCAAGGTGCGCCCCGTTGAACGATCGCAGACATCGTCGACAAGGCGTCAACGATGTCTGCTTTGGCGCGCCGCCCACCGACGACACGCAACAGCGCGCTAGCTTCCAATGCAAGTGAGGGTGCGGCGCCACTAGCGCGGACGACTACTCCGCGCCATCGCGGAACGATCCGGAAAACCTGCCGGCTGTTCAATAACTCGAACCCTTCGCGCGCTACGTCCGCGGCGTCTATCGGACTCTGCCCGGCGAACAGCAGCGATGCGCCCCGGTTGGCAACTCGATCGTTGACCATTTTCGTGCTCACTACGTCAGGGCAAAGCGCCTGGGCGCCACCGTCGAAGCGAGGCGGCGGCGAATTTGGGTCGATCCCGGCCGCACTCCACCATTGTCCGCCCAATTCCATCCTCTGCAACAAGGGAAAGGACGTCTGCATCCGTCAGCATCAAGACGGTTGCGGCGAAGATGCGGGAACGACGTCCTTGGATCGTCCGCCATCTGGCCATCACCGCCCTGCGCCGGTAACGTACGGCGAGTGAACCGTCCCTCACATCGGGGGTCTGGGTCAAGCGCGGACGGAGACTACTGATGAGCGACGAAGCGATCAGGTACGAGCTCGTGGACGGAGTGGCCTGGCTGACGATCAACCGGCCCGAGGCACGGAACGCGCTCAATGCGGCCGTCCGGCAGGGACTTTTCGACGCGGTCCACCACTTCAACGCCGACGACTCGGCCAAGGTCCTGGTGTTAACGGGAGCGGGCGACAAGGCCTTCTGCGCAGGCGGCGATCTCAAGGAAATGTCGGAGACGTCGCTCACTGTCCCGCCGCCGGACTTCGCCCCGCAGTTCGGGCGCAACATCGACGTCATCAAGCCGACTATCGCGGCGGTCAACGGCGTCGCCTTCGCGGGCGGGTTCCTGCTCGCCCAGCAATGCGACCTCGTCGTCGCGGCGGAGCACGCCACCTTCGCCGTCAGCGAGGTCAAGGTAGGTCGTGGCGCGCCGTGGGCAGCGCCTCTCTCGTGGTTGCTGCCGCCTCGGCTCGCGCTGCAGATCCTGATGACCGGCGACCCGATCTCTGCCGAGCGCGCCCGCGAGGTGGGCATGGTGAACGAAGTCGTACCCGCGGCGGAGCTACGGGCACGAACCCAGGCGATTGCCGTGCGAATCGCCTCCAACGCACCGCTGTCCGTGCTTGCGGCGAAGAAGACGGTGTACCTCTCGGCGCAGCACCACCTTGCCGATGCCTACGACCTCGCCGACCGGATATGGGAGCCGGTCTACTACAGCGCCGACGCGCAGGAGGGTCCCACCGCCTTTCGCGAGAAGCGGACACCAGTTTGGACGGGACGCTAGCAATGGCCGTGGCAATGGAGTCCGTCATCGCCGACATCGAAGCGGAGACCGCAGACCTGATGGCACTGATCGCCGACCTGCCCGACGGCCCGACCGGGTGGGATGCCCCCACCCCGGCCAGAGGCTGGGCGGTCCGGGATCAAATCAGCCATCTCGCGTTCTTTGACGAGGTCGCCGTTCGCTCAGCCACCGACCCCGAGGGGTTCACGGCTAAGGTGCTGTCCACGCTTGCCGACGGCCGGGTCTCTCCGGACACCATCGCCGAGCGATACCGGCCGATGCCGGCGGTGGAGTTGCTGTCCTGGTTCGATGGTGCTCGCCACGCACTCGTCGCTGCCTTTGCGAAAATAGACCCCTCGATGCGGGTGCCGTGGTTCGGCCTACCCATGAGCGCGGCTTCCTCACTCACCGCGCGGATCATGGAGACCTGGGCGCATGGCCAGGACGTCGCCGATGCCCTCGGAGCGACACGCGAACCATCGGGCAGGTTGCGCCATGTCGCACACATCGGCGTGGGGGCGAGGGCCTTCAGCTACATGGCCAACGGTCTAGAGGTGCCGACGGAGCCCGTCCGCGTCGAACTCACCGCACCGGGGGGCACGCTCTGGACATGGGGCCCAGACGACGTGCCCAACAAGGTTTCCGGCGCCGCGAACGATTTTTGCCTACTCGTGACCCAGCGACGGCATCGCGACGACACCGCACTGGAAGCCATTGGTCCGATCGCCGACGAGTGGCTCTCCATCGCGCAGGCCTTCGCGGGACCGCCCGGTGCGGGGCGTTCCGCAGGACAGTTCGACGGAGGCGCGGCGTGAGGGAACCGGTGCGGATCGGAAATTGCTCCGGTTTCTACGGTGACCGGATCGCCGCGGCAAGGGAGATGGTCGAAGGATGCGTAGGAGCCGAGGGCATCGACGTGCTCTGCGGTGACTACCTTGCCGAGTTGACGATGCTCATTCTTGCGAAGGCCCAGTCGAAGGATCCGGCGGGCGGCTTTGCTCGCACCTTCTTGACCCAGATGGAACAGGTTTTGGGCACCTGCTGCGACCGCGGTATCAAGATCGTGGCCAATGCCGGTGGGCTGAACCCGGCCGGGCTAGCCCTCAAGCTTCGCGAGCTCGCAGAACGGCTCGGCATCTCGGTTCGCGTGGCCCATATCGAGGGCGACGACCTGCGCGCCAACCTCACCGCGATCACCCCTCCGGTCGGTGAGGTAGCGCCGGTCTCGGCCAACGCATACCTCGGCGGGTGGGGTATCGCCGAAGCGTTGGGCGCCGGCGCCGACGTGGTCGTCACCGGACGCGTGACGGACGCGTCACTCGTCGTGGGGCCGGCCGCCTGGTGGCACGGATGGGGCCACACCGACTGGGACCGGCTGGCTGGTGCGGTCGTGGCTGGCCACGTCATCGAATGCGGCCCACAGGCCACGGGCGGCAACTACGCCTTCCTCGACGAGATCACCGACCGCCGCTACCCGGGATTCCCGATCGCGGAAGTCGCGGCCGATGGCTCATCGGTAATCACCAAACATGTCGATACCGGCGGGCTGGTGTCGGTAGGCACGGTCACCGCCCAGCTGCTCTACGAGATCGCCGAGCCCGCCTATCTGGGACCGGATGTGGTCACGCACTTCGACACCGTCAGTCTGACCCAACAAGCCGAGCATCGAGTGGCGATCGCCGGCACCGTCGGCAGCCCACCGCCGGAAACTCTGAAGGTGGCGCTCAACGACGTCGGGGGCTACCGGAACACAATGACGATGGTGCTCACCGGCCTTGATCTGGAGGCAAAGTCCGAGTTTGCGCAGCAGCAGCTGTTCGACGTCCTCGGCGGCCGGGACTCCTACGCCGAGGTCGACGTCCGGTTACTGCGATTCGACACCATGGACGCCCCCACCAACGACCAAGCCTGCGCGCACCTGCGGATCACGGTCAAGGACTCCGACCCGCGCAAGGTCGGCCGAGCGTTCTCAAACGGAATCATGGAGATCGCTCTGGCCGGATACGCCGGCTTCCACACCACCACACCCCCCAAGTCGGAGTCAGTCTTCGGCGTGTACCGGCCTGCGGCCGTCCTACGGTCGAGCGTGACGCAAGTCGTGGTGATGCCGGATGGTGAGCGTCTACGAATTGCAGACCCGCCGACCGGTCCCGTGCCGGCCCCGGAGGTCGCTGATCGAGCGGCCATCGCATCGCCAGCCGGGCCGACGTGCCGCGCTCCACTGGGTTCAGTGCTCGGTGCGCGCTCGGGCGACAAGGGCGGCAACGCCAACGTCGGTCTGTGGGCCCGTGCCGACGCCGGATACGCCTGGGCCCGCGAGTATCTGAGCGTCGACCGGCTGCGCGTGCTGCTAGGCCCAGAAGCGGCGCAGCTACGCATCGAGCGGTTCGAGTTGCCCAACCTACGAGCACTCAACGTCGTCAGTCATGACCTGCTGGGCCAAGGCGTAGCGTCCTCGACCCGTCTGGATGCCCAGGCGAAGGGTCTCGGAGAGTACGTGCGCTCCCGCATAGTCGACATCCCGCAGTCCCTGGTCAGCATGAGCTGACCAGCCCCACACAGGGGCTGCCGGGCGCTGCACCCAGATCAAAGGGCGGAACGAAAATGGGCAAGCTGGACGGCAAGGTCGCGCTAGTGTCGGGCTCCGGTCGAGGGATTGGGCGCGCCATCGCCGAGAAGCTCGCGAGCGACGGTGCCAAGGTCGTTGTGAACGACCTCGACCCGGATCCGGCGAAGGAGACCGTGGCCGCAGTTGAGGCCGCGGGAGGCGCCGCGGTCGCGTGTGCCGGAAGCGTGACCGAGGAAGGCTTTGCCGAGCGTTTCGTCGGCACCGCGGTCGACGCGTTTGGCGGTCTTGACATCATCGTCAACAACGCTGGCTACACCTGGGACTTTGTCATTCAGAAGATGAGCGACGACCAGTGGGATGCAATCCTCGACGTGCACCTCAAAGCGCCGTTCCGGATACTGCGTGCGGCGCAACCGATCATCAGCGCCGCGACGAAGAAGGAGAGGGCTGCTGGCATCGTCGTACCGTGTCGGAAGGTCGTCAACATCTCGTCGATCGCGGGTACCGGTGGTAACGCGGGCCAGGTCAACTATTCCTCCAGCAAAGCCGGGGTCATCGGCCTGACTAAGGCGTTGTCCAAAGAGTGGGGCCGCTACAACGTCACCGTCAACGCGGTCGCCTTCGGCTTGATCCGGACCCGATTGACCGAGGTCCCCGCCGGCGGCGACGGCAAGATTGACATCCAGGGCAGACAGCTGGCGGTCGGGGTCAATCCAGAGCTCCTGCAATCGATGGAGCACGGCATCCCCTTGGGCAGGGCGGGTACCCCGGCCGACGCAGCCGGGGCGGTCTATCTCCTGTGCATTCCCGAGTCGGACTACGTCAGCGGGCAGGTCGTGGTCTGTGGCGGCGGATTCAACGCCTGAGCTCGGCACCAACGGCGCGCCGCCCAGCGGGCGGGACTCTAGCTTGGTCCGTAGTCTGCGGCGCCCTCAGCTGAACCGAAAGCCCTGGTAGCCGGCGTCCTTGCACTCCGCGAGTGCGGCGCGATAGGCGCCCAAGCCCCCAAGGTAGAAGTAAACCGTGTTCTCCTTGCCTGGAATGTTAGCGCCGAAGATCCACGACTGAGCCTTTGGAAACAGCGTCGCGTCGGCGATCTCACGGCACGTAGCGGTCCAGTCATGCTCGGCTTCGATAGACGGTTCCACGACGGCGAGACCGGTCTGTTCCATGTGGTCGATCAAATCGGTCGACCACTGCACCTGTGTCTCGATTGACGGTGGCAGGTTGGTGAAGGGACCGTTGGGCCCGAGCACCATGAACATGTTCGGAAAGTTCGCCACCGCCATTCCGAGATAGCTGGACGGGCCGTTCTTCCAATTGTCCGACATCGTGACGCCATTTCGGCCGCGGAGGTCGAAACGCTTGTAGTTGCCGTCGACGGCATCGAATCCGGTGGCGAAGATCAGTACGTCGAGCTCGTGTTCCACTCCGTCAACGGTCCGTACGCCGAGGGGCGTGACAGCAGCGATTGGGTTTTCCTTGAGGTCCACGAGGTGGACGTTGTCACGGTTGAAGGTTGCGTAATACCCGCCATCGCACAGCGGCCGTTTGGCGTAGAGATCCCGCGGCATCAGCTTGCGGGCCGTCTCGGGATCCTCGACGATCTCGGCGATCTTGCCCTTGATGAAGTCCTGTGCGGCCTTGTTCGCGATCTCGTTGGTGGCGATGTCGGCGAAGGTCTCGAACATGAAGCGGAACCCCCCGCCCGTCTGCCACGCTCGCTCGAAGGTCGCCCGCGCCTCGTTCGGAGACACGGACTCGTAGGCAGTGGTGCTCTCCTCGAAGCCAAAAGCGACGGATGAACCGCGCACCTGCTCCCAGATGGCCTGGTAGTTCTCCTTGACGCCCGCGACGTATTCGCGAGCGACCGGCCCGTTGCCCACGGGCACGGTGAACTGGGCGGAGCGCTGGAAGGCGGTCAGGTGGTCGACCTCAGGAGCGATCGCTGTGATGACTTGGACTCCGGTGGACCCGTTTCCGATCACCCCCACCCGTTTGCCAGCCAATTCGAGGTCGGCCGGCCACCGGCCGGTATGCGCGTGCACCCCTTGGAAGGTGTCAATGCCCTCGAGATCGGGGACGTTCGTCGCCGACAGCAATCCCACCGCGGTGATGAGGTACTTCGCCGTGTGCAGTTCGCCAGCGTCGGTCTCGACATGCCAGCGGTTGTCGTTCTCATGGAAGTGCGCCGCTATCACGCCTGTGTCGAGCTGAATGTCGGGACGTAGGCTCCAACGGTCGGCCACGTGTTCGAGGTAGCTGAGTACCTGTGGCTGGGCCAGGTAACGGGTGCCGAAGTCCCACTCCTTCAGCAAGTTTTCGTCGCAGGAGTAGCAGTAGACGAACGACTCGGTATCCGAGAGTGCACCCGGGTAACGATTCCAGTACCAGGTGCCACCGACGCCACCGGCCTTGTCGAACAGACGCACGTCCAAGCCGTGCTCGTCGCGCAGCTTCTTCAGGGCGTACATCCCGCCGAAGCCCGCGCCGATGACGATCGCATCGTGGCGAGTGCTCATGTCAGTTGTTCCCTTGTTCTCTCCGTGCCCGAGTTCGCCTGTTCGACTTCCGTCGAGGGGATCCTCAGCGGAGGTACCAGCTACGAATCCTGGCGATCTCCGCGTCGGCCTCCGCGGCGCGCCCGGCGAGGCACGGAAACACGTGCTGCATGCCGTCGACGACCGAAAGCGTCACGTCGGCGCCCGCCGCCGATGCCCGGTCGGCGAGCCGGGTCGCGTCATTCAGCAGCGTTTCCCCGGCGCTGGCACTGATGTACAGGCGCGGGAAACCCGTGTAATCGGCATAGAGCGGGTTGGCCAGTGGGTCATCGGGCCTGCCCGTCTCGCCAAGGAACATCGCCGACATTCCCTCGAGAGTCTGCCGGCTCACCAGGCCGTCGGTGGCCGCGTTGGTGATCAAGCTCTCGCCGGTGAGTTCCATGTCAAGCCATGGCGAGATGGCTATCACCGCCCCGGGCAGCGGAGAGCCGTCCAGGCGGAGGTTGAGCGTGGTGGCAACGGCCAGGTTGCCGCCGGCGGAGTCGCCGGCCGTAATGATGTCGCCGGGCGCGAAGTCTCGAGCCAGCAGCGCGCGGTACACCGCGGTGGCGTCCTCGATCTGCGCGGGGAACGGATGCTCGGGTGCTCGACGGTAGTCGATGACGAACGCCGTCACACCAAGTGCCTTGGCGAGATGTGCGGCGAGCTTGCGGTGGCTGGCCGCGGATCCGACGACGAAGCCCCCACCGTGGGTGTACGAGATCACCCTTGACGTGTCCGCGCCGAGCGGAAGAGCCCAGATGCCCTCCACGCCGCCGATGAGGTCCGATCGATAGGTCACGCCTTCGGCCTCCAGGGCCGGTTGGTGCCATTCATCGAGCATGTTGCGCAACAACTCGATGGGCATCTCTGGGTTGGCGGCCATGCGGCTGGACCAGCCCCTGTAGAGGGCCTCGAGAAAGCCGGCTTCTGGAGAGACGGTCACAAGCAATGGCCTTTCGCAGGCTAGTTGGTCGGAGCCGTGACGTGACGACCCGTCACAGTGTGTCAGCGGCGCGCCACCGACGGCTGTTTCGATTTGAGACAGTTCGGCGGGCTCTATCCGGCTCCGGCAGACAGCAAGGCGACTGCCGCCCTGCTCTGCAGGTGTTCACGTCGACCGACGACGTCGAGCTTCGACACAGGTAATCGGTACGTCCCATAGAGGTAGGTGGCCATGCACTGGGGTGAACCTTCCGGTGGCGCGGCCTGCTCCGGGGCGTGGAACTCGGTAGCGCGCTGGGTTTTAGCAGCAACTCACAGCCTTCCCGAAAATGGTATACGGATCGACACCAGCGTCCTGCAGCTTGATCGCCATGCACAATCCCGACACGCCTGCACCGATGATTGCGACTTTCACGGGCCGTTGTTCTGTCATCTCTACCCCCTAAATCGAAGTGCCACTTGCTCGTATGGACAAGTCCAATTCGGCCCAATGCTGGCAAACACGCTGACCGCCCGACGCGACGACCATGATCTGAACCCCGCACCCATCGACGTGGTCTAGCCAGTGGGAGGTCGAGCACCTTCGGGGGGCCACGCGTCGATGCCATCTTCGAGCGGAACGTTCAAGGACCGCAGCAGGGCGGAGAACAGCCGCCAATTTCCGATCGCGGCGACGAGTTCGACGAGCATAGCTTCGTTCCCGCGCAATGCTCGTTGACAGGCGGTCCATGTCTCATCCGAGATCGTGCCGTCGCGCAAGGTCTCGTCGGTCGCCGCCAGTACCGCCCGCTCAACTTCGCCGAAGTGGTTGGTGTTTCGCCAGTCCCGCACCCCGAGCAGGTCATGCTCGGGCACGTCGAGCAACCGGGCAACCCTCCAGTGTTGTGTCCATTCATAGACCGAGCCAGTGACCCAGCCGATCCGCATGATGATCAGCTCGCGCAACCGCGCATCCAGCACGCCCTTCCATAGCAATGCCTCCAGCATTCCGTTCAAGGCGACCGCCACACCGGGTTGATGGAGAGCGATACGGAAAACCGACAATTCGGCCATGCCCTCCGGAATTCCGCATTCGGCGGCGCGCTGGCGCGCGTCCGCCGGACTGAGCATTTCAACCCGATTTCCCTTACTCACAATGGATCCTCTCGGTTGGACGCGGTCAGACAGTGGGCGCAAAGACATTGTGCAAGGCGGGAGAGTGCTCCGGATCGGCTCCGGCGAGGGCGTCGAGCAACCGCGGCAAGCCCGCGAATCCCGTGACTTCTCTAGACAACTCGGCAAATGGCCAGCGCCCCGACACCAGTAATTCGATGGCGCTCCGGTAGGCGGGGTAGTCGACCCCCAGGGAGCCAAAGACGCGCAACTCTTTGAAGACGAGGAGGTCCGGCTCGAATCCCGGTGCACCCCCGCCGCCACGGGTGCCGGCAACCACCACGCGTCCGCCGGGCTGCGCAAGTGCGACGGCGTCCGCAAAGGCGCCTGGTGCCTTCGCCGTAACGTCGACGACCACGTCAGCTAGCCTGCCGGTGGCCCGTTGCAGCGCCTGCACGGGGTCATCCTGGGTGACGTCGATGGTCAAGTCCACGCCGAAGTTGCGTGCTGCGGCCAAACGAGGCCGGTCGCGAGGACCTAGTCCGGTCATCGCGACGAACTTCGCACCGGCCTCCTTTGCTGCCACGGCCGCGCAGATCCCGCGAATTCCTGGCCCGAGGACGACCACGACGTCGCCCGGCTGCGTCTCAGGCAACGTGACTGCCCACTTAATCCCTGCGCCAAGTGGGTTGAACAAGGTCGCGAGGATCGGATCGAGTCCGTCCGGGATGGGCAAGAGCATGGAATCGAACGGTAAGTGGAGGTGGGTTGCATAACCGCCCCACAGCCCAGGCGCGATTTCTACGTCGACGAAGCCAAACATCGTGGCGAGCCCGTTGCGCACGCACCTGCGATACTCGCCGTGGCGGCACTCGTCGCACTCTCTGCATGATCGGAATACCTCGACCGCGAGTCGCTGACCCGGAGACACGCCCCAACGCGCTTGAGCAGCATCGCCAACTTCCTCGATGACGCCGACCACTTCGTGTCCGGGGATGAAGGCAAAATCGGCAGGCAGGTGTCCGTCGAACTGTTCGTGGTCGGTTCCGCAGAGCCCGCATGCCTCAATCCGAAGGAGCCCGGACTCGTCATCGACGCGGGGCACCGCGAGGTTGCGCCGCTCGAGGGTGCGCGGCTTGATCAAGACGAGCGCGTCGGCGTTCACGACAGTTCGAACTCGACGTGTTCGTCCCCGCCGCGAACGGTGACCGGGTGCCCGACCATCATTTCCTTTGACATAGCGATTGCCACCTCTGCCTCGTCGTTGCGCGCCGCGACGCGGCGGCCGTCGGTCAAGCGTGCGAACACCGGCACCCAGGACGGTCCGTGGTCGCGGTCGTGCACCACCGTGTACCCGTCTATCGTCGCCCTTCCAGTAGCGTCTGCGAGCGAAGCGACCGCAAGCGACGTGGCGTCGATTGTGGACTGTGCCTGGACCATGTCAGGTGTCTGCCATCCGTTTGGCGGCGGCGTGGCCGACCACAGACCCAACGAGTGCTTGGTGATGTACCAGCCAACCCCGGACACGAGCCCGACCGCATCCGGCTCACTTCGGCAGCGTCGTACCATTTCCGCGATCGAATGGCTGACGTAGTTGTTGCCGGGTCCCCCGTGATACGGCAATCCGCCCGTCACCGTGAATCCGCGGGCGTCCGCCGTATCGAGATCGAAGGCGTCGATCGCCGCCTCGACCGCGGAAGGAAAGCACGAGTAGAAATCGAACCATGTGACGTCGTCGATGGAGAGTCTGCTGGCATCGAGCGCCGCGTCGCCCGCGGCCTTGATTCCCGCTGAACGGCCCAGATCCGGACG
Source organism: Mycobacterium paraterrae (assembly GCF_022430545.2). Classification (NCBI taxonomy): domain Bacteria; kingdom Bacillati; phylum Actinomycetota; class Actinomycetes; order Mycobacteriales; family Mycobacteriaceae; genus Mycobacterium; species Mycobacterium paraterrae. Next base: position 1,401,430 of record NZ_CP092488.2, read on the forward strand.
CTGGAGTGGGTAGTACACGTCATTGCAAGTGGCCGCCGACCATGGAAAGACCCATCGATCACGCGGCACCCGAAGTTCTTCCGCGACTTCGGCCGCCACGAGGACGAAGGCGGCCGCCATGTCGACGGCGATGATGCTGTTGAGCAGCTTGGGATACGGCTCGCACACCATTCGGTTAGCCGGTGAGACCGCACTGAGCTCATCGGCGCTATAGGAGCGGGGAAACCAAGACTTTTCTGGATGTCGTGACGCCTCGAGTGTGAACGGAGCCATCAAACCGCCCAACCAGCGGCGTTGTTCGTCGAAGGTTCTGCCCGCCCGTGCCGCCATCGCCGACTCGAAGATGGGATACACCTGGTGGGGCCAGTACAACCCGGCGCGCATCTCCGATTCGCTGAGTCCCGGGCGTGCGTCACCCAACGATTCGTCGCGTCGCGCAACGGCCGTCGGATCCAGCGGCGCGTCACTCGAGGTGATCCTGCGAGCTGACGCGCCGCTCTCTGCCCCGACTATCAATACGGCGTCGCTGTCACCGCGCCAAATACGATTGCCCAGTCTCTCGACCAGATACTGGGGCGTGTTTCCGCCGACCGGACAGCTGATGCGATGTTGCGGAGTAAGCCCGGTGGTTTCTGCAATTCTCGACGCGGGGTTGTCGCGCGGAATGAGCAGAATGCCGGGCGTCGCCACGGTATCGATCCGCCGTCCGATCTCGGCGCCGGCATCTTGCAGTGCTCGGCGAGCGGCCTCTGAAGCCAAATCGATGGGATCGGCGACACTTTTGCCGCGACGTGTCAACTCGCCGACTCCGACGACAACGGGAGTGCGTGGCGAAAAGGTCACGAGGTTACGTCACTTCCAAGGTCAACGTCTCCACTTGTGACACATCTTCGACAGTGTCACAGAGTGATCGCGGAAGACAACTGCCCATTCACTTCGTGTCCGGACGAATGGATCGCCGGGACAGTCCCGATCGTGGCGCCAAAGCTCGAACGCGTTCGTCCCAGTCAACGCGGATACCAGGTGGGCTCGGGGTGCACAACCACATCCTCGAGCAGGTAGTGAACCGCCAGCAGTCGACAGCTACAGTGTTAATGCCGAATAACCTTCGGCACTCCCCGCCAACTATCAGGGAATCCTAGCGTGAGCACCTCGATCTCATCCTTTCTTCGAATATCTGTCTCGGCGGCCCGTGGTCGTGAACATCTATCAGAAAGTGAGCTGACATGCCGATAGACACCGGCTTGATCGGAAAGACCATGCCCGAGCTTGTCATGACGATTGAGGCTGGCAGGCTGCAACTTTTCGCCGAAGCCACCGGGCAAACCGACCCGGTTTACCTAGACCGTGAAGCCGCCAAGGCCGCTGGGCACCCTGATCTCCCGGTTCCGCCGACGTTTCTCTTCGCGATCGAACTTGAACAGCCGGATCCGTTCGCATTTCTTGCCGAACTCGGGGTGGATCTGCGTAGCGTCCTCCACGGAGAACAAGCGTTCACGTACCACTCCGTGGCGCATGCCGGAGACACACTAGTCGCTAAAACGCGTATCGCCGACGTATACACCAAGAAGGGCGGCGCTTTGGAGTTCATCGTCAAAGTCACCGAAATATCCAAAGACGACGGAACCGCGGTCGCTGAGATGACCAACGTCGTCGTCATGCGCAACCTGCCAGGCTCGAAATGACCCTCGAATGGAGAAAATGAGATGACCACCACAGACACGATCACGGTCGGCACCGAGCTACCGCCACTGGTTTTGCCTCCGATCTCACGCACTACGCTGGCTCTGTTCGCCGGCGCGTCCGGCGACCACAACCCGATACACATCGACATCGACGTGGCCAAGTCTGCGGGGCTCGAAGATGTTTTCGCGCACGGCATGTTGTCGATGGCCTACCTGGGTCGTTTGTTGACAAACTGGGTGCCTCAGGAGCGGATCCGCTCGTTCCGCGTGCGGTTCGCTGCGGTCACCCCGGTATGCGGCATCATCACCTGCACCGGCCGCGTGACATCGGTAGATGGGGGCAACGCGACACTCGAAGTAAAGACGGCATTGGACGACGGATCGGTCACCCTCGTCGGCGATGCGGTCGTGGTTATTGATTGACTCGAATGTGTCATCAGAGTCTCAAGCCGCGGCCTGAAACCGAGTATGACGACACCGCTGGACCCGGGGCACATCGGCCTCCCGCAGAGCCAGGGCGATGTAGACGGGCACCACCGAATAGTCTCCCCATCAAGGGCGTCAGCGACTCGACGAAAGGCCTCTCATGACCTCAGCCCACCCATCCAGCGCCGAAGTCGAACCACTGGTTCGCGGCCGGACATGGGAAGAAATGACGGCAGGTTTTGTTTTCAAGACCGCGAAGCGCACCGTCACCGAGTCCGACCTCACGACGTTCACCAACCTCGGCGGTTTCAACGAACCGTTGTTCTACGACGCGTCACACGCCGCCGCCGGCGGATACCGAGGCAGGCTGGTCCCCGGCGCTCTGATCTACTGCATTGCAGAGGGTTTGATCGTGCAGACCAACTTGCTCAACGGCACGGGCCTGGCGTTCATGCACATGGAACTGTCGGTCAAGCGGCCTGTGTACGTCGGCGACACCGTCCTCGCCCTCTGCACCGTCACGGAGTCGCGCCCGTCGAGCAAACCTGGTCGCGGCGTCGTCACCGCGACCGTCAGCGTCCGCAACCAGCGCGACGACGAGGTTCTGGTGTACACCCCGGTTCGGCTCATTCGCGGCGCGGACTTCGTCGAGGGCGACAACTGAAATCGTCTCCACCGGAGCATCTTTGGTGTCTCCGTCAACTCGGGACCAGGGTCGCCCGGCGTTCGCGAGGCCCGACGTCCCGGCGTCGCAAGGTGGCATCGACGCCCGCACAATGGAGTACGTCGGCCGTGGCCGAGATCTCCGACCGCCCAAACCACAACCGCGGGACAAGTATCCGAACTCGGCGCTAGACGATGGTCGGTGTATCTTCGGGTACTGCGTGAATCTTGATGGTTTCCAATATGATCCAGGGTGGCCGGCTAACCGTGAGCAAGCCAACTCCTGCGCCTGTCCACGGGGCGCAGCAGCGCCGGCGACGCGTGGTCCGACAGGGTCTCGGCATGCGGAGAAAGAAACAACGAACCCACTCCGCGCATTTAGACGCCCCACCGTGATCCGACCCGGGCGCCGGTGCGCATCCGTTACGATGCCAGCACGCGATCTAAACTTCGCAAGCTTAGTCGGAGGCCCGCTGCCCCACCCACCGAATGAGCAGCCGTCCTTGACGATGCAGAGGTGAATTTATGACGAACTACGACGACTTTCCGAGCCTGCGCTTCGAACCCACCGACGACGCCGTACTGCATGTCGTGTTAGACCGCAAAGGTTGACTGACCCATGTCCACCAGGATCGCCACCCGCATTGACGGCGCAGTGGCCTGGCTCAAACTCGACGGCGCCGACCGGCTCAATGCCATCGGCACGCAGACCTACACCGATCTCGCCGCCGCGATACGCACGCTGGAGTCACAAACCTCGGTGCGTGCAGTGATCGTGCACGGCTCCGGCAGGGCATTCTGTGCGGGCGCCGACATCGCTGAGATTCAAACCTTCAGCGGCCGTAACGATTTCACGGCCTTCCTCCGTGGTTTCACCGATGCACTCGACGTCCTCGTCGCCAGCCCACTACCCGTGATCGCCGCAATCCACGGCAGCACGCTGGGCGGCGGCCTCGAACTGGCGATGGCATGCGACCTGAGGGTCGCGACACCCGACGCCACCCTCGGACTTCCCGAGGCCAAACTCGGCGTGCTCCCAGGAGCGGGTGGCACGCAACGACTGCCGCGACTCATCCCCGTCGGCGTAGCCGCCGAGATGCTAATGCTGGGCAACTTCATCGACGGCGAGCGGGCCCACGCCCTCGGACTGGTGAACCGGCTCTCCCGCGCCGACACTCTGCTCGAGACGGCAGGTGGCATCGCTGCGCAATTGGCTACTGGCGCAGCACGAGTCGCGTCGGTAACGAAGTCTCTCCTGCTGCAGACGGCCCAACTATCGACGGCAGAGGGAATTCAATGCGAACGCGACGCGGTTGCGGACCTCTTCGCCACTGCCGACGGACGCGAGGGCTTCCGCGCCTTCACCGAACGCCGCTCCCCGACCTTCGACACAAGCTGACGTGACGTGGTCGACACATAGACAAGCGACCGAAACGTCTCGGAATCGGGCCAGGTTCCCGCAACGAACGGCCCAGGGTTGGGTCGGAACATCACCCTCGCCTACTCAACCGCCTTCACCTACTCGACGGCAGAGGACTTCGGCAGAACGGGCTTGCCGTTTGCTCACCGATTGGAGGTTCGTCCGTCGGAGGTCCGATCAGTCCGGATCGGAGCTTGCCGCGGTTGGCTCAGAGGCCGATCCGCTTCGCGATGATCTCCTTCATGATTTCGGTGGTGCCGCCGCCGATACCCAGGATTCGCGAGTCGCGGTAGTGGCGTTCGACCTCGGTCTCGCGCAGATAGCCCATGCCTCCATAGAGCTGCACAGCTGTATCGACGGCAAGGGCGCAGGCCTCCACGGCCTGGTTCTTTGCCATCGAGACCATTCGAACGTCAGTGTCACCCGCGATGATGCGATCAACAGCGGCTCGGGTGTAGGTGCGCGCCACATCTACGGCGGTGGCCATGTCGACGATCTTGTGCCGCACAACCTGACGGGTCGAGAGCGGACGGCCGAAGGTCTCGCGCTGCTTGACCCACTCCAGCGTCAGGTCGAGGCAGCGCTGGGCGGTCGCGTAGCACTGTACGGCGATAAACGCACGCTCTACCTGGAACTGCTGCATGATCTGCAGAAAGCCGCTGCCTTCCGGACCTACCAGGTTGGCTACCGGCACCCGGACGTCCGAGAAACCGAGCTCGGCGGTGTCGGAGCACAGCCAGCCCATCTTCCTGAGGGTGCGTGAGACTGCAAAGCCCTCGGTACCGCGCTCCACTACCAACAACGAGATGCCAGGCGCCCCTGGGCCGCCCGTGCGCACGGCGGTGGTGACGAAATCGGCCCGAACTGCCGAGGTGATGAATAGTTTCGCGCCGTTGACCACGTACTCGTCGCCATCGAGCCGTGCGGTGGTCCGAATGCCGGCGACGTCGGAACCCGTATCGGGCTCGGTGATGCCGAGGCTGCCGATCTTCTCACCGGCGAGTGTCGGCGCCACGAACTTGCGGATCTGCTCGGGATCGCCGTGTGCAGCCATGTGTGGAAGGGCGATGTTGTGCGTAAGCAGGCTGGCTAAGACACCTGACGAGGCGCCGGCCTCCAGCACGGCTTCGGTGAGTAACACCAGGTCACGCAGGTCGCCGCCGGAGCCGCCGACGTCTTCCGCGAAACCGATGCCCAACAAGCCCACGGCGGCTGCGCTGCGGTGCAGATCGCGGGGCAACTCACCGGCCTCCTCCCACGCTTCAAGATGGGGGATGATTTCCTTTCGGGTGAACGACGTGGCCAGGTCACGCAACGAGATGCGCTCCGGCGTCGTCCACGGATCCACTGCGGCGTAACTCGCTTCGCGGTCTTGCGGCTTAATCATGGTCATCTGGGCGCGCTCCTGACGTTGAGCATCCGGGGAGGTAGCGCTCCGTACTTCGCGCCGACCCCATTGTCATCGGATGTTACTAACCGCTAACGTAGCCGGTTAGGAGATCGACGTCGATGTCATCTGGAGGAAAGTTGATTGACGTCTTGCCCGATCGAGTCGACACCCGCGCGCCGGATTACCTCGAGAATCGCGAGGGACTCACGGCACAGCTCGATGCGATCGCTGCGCAACTCGCACTAGCCAATGGTGGTGGCGGGGAGAAATACGTTGCGCGACACCGCAAGCGCGGCAAGATGCTGGCTCGCGAGCGTGTCGAACTGCTGATTGACCCTGACACCGCGTTTCTGGAAATGTGCCCGTTTGCGGCGTGGGGCACGAAGTTTCCCGTCGGCGGCAGTGTCGTGGTCGGCATCGGCATCGTCGAGGGCGTCGAATCGATGATCATCGCCCACGACCCGACGGTACGAGGCGGGGCCTCGAACCCCTACACCTTCCGCAAGGTGTTCCGGGGCATGGCGGTGGCCCGCGAGAACCGCCTTCCTATTATCAGCATCGTCGAGTCGGGCGGGGCGGACCTGCCCACTCAGGCCGAGATCTTCGTGCCAGGTGGCCAGTTGTTCCACGATCTCACCCAGCACAGCGCGCTCGGGCTGCCGACGCTCGCGCTGGTATTCGGCAACTCGACGGCAGGCGGCGCGTACATCCCCGGCATGTGTGATTACGTGGTGATGGTCCGCGCTAGGTCCAAGGTCTTCCTCGGTGGTCCGCCGCTCGTGAAGATGGCCACCGGCGAAGTGTCCGACGACGAGTCACTCGGCGGTGCGGACATGCACGCTCGTACCTCCGGGTTGGCCGACTACCTAGCCGAAGACGAGCAGGACGCCATCCGGATTGGGCGGCGCATCATGGCAAGGCTGAACTGGCGCAAGCGTGGCTCAGGCCCAACTCACCCGCCGACCCCACCGCTACGGGATCCCGACCAGCTCCTCGGGATCGCCTCGGTCGACCCTAAGGTCCCCTTTGATCCGCGCGATGTCCTCGCCCGCATCGTGGACGGATCGGCGTTCGACGAGTTCAAGCCGCTCTACGGAACCTCTCTAGTCACAGGCTGGGCCTCGATTCACGGATACCCGGTGGGGATTCTGGCCAACGCTCGGGGCATCCTCTTCAGCGAGGAGGCAGAGAAAGCTGCCCAGTTCATCCAGTTGGCCAACCAGATCGACACACCGCTGGTGTTTCTGCAAAACACCACCGGTTACATGGTGGGCGCGGAATACGAACAAGGCGGCATCATCAAAGACGGCGCCAAGATGATCAACGCCGTCTCGAACAGCACGGTCCCACACTTGACGATCGTGATGGGCGCGTCCTACGGCGCAGGCAACTACGGGATGTGCGGACGGTCCTACTCGCCCCGCTTCCTCTTCGCCTGGCCCAACTCGCGTTCCGCCGTCATGGGACCGGCTCAACTTGCCGGTGTGCTGTCGATTGTCGCCCGCGAGTCGGCCGCCGACCGTGGACTCCCATTCGACGAGGAAGCCGACACCCAGATGCGCGCAGCTGTCGAGAGCCAGATCGAACAGGAGTCGTTGGCACTGGCCAACAGCGGCAGGCTCTACGACGACGGGATCATCGATCCCCGCGACACCCGCACCGTTCTCGGTTTCTGTCTATCCGTGGTGCACAACGACGAGATCCGTGGCCAGCATGGCTACGGCGTGTTCCGGATGTGATGGCGATGCCCGCAATCACGAAGCTGCTCGTCGCCAACCGGGGAGAGATCGCCCGGCGCGTATTTCGCACCTGCCGTGACCTCGGCATCGCCACCGTCGCCGTGTACTCCGACGCGGACGCCGACGCGTGGCACGTCGACGACGCGGACGAGGCCGTTCGGCTACCGGGCTCCTCGCCCGCGGAGACCTACCTGAACGGTGACCGGATAATCGCCGCGGCTCATCTAACCGGCGCTGATGCCGTTCACCCCGGTTATGGATTCCTCTCGGAGAACGCGGGATTCGCACGGGCCTGTGCCACCGCAGGACTCGTGTTCGTCGGCCCGCCGCCGGATGCCATCGACGCCATGGGTTCGAAGCTGACGGCCAAGGCGATGATGTCCGCCGCCGGCGTGCCGGTCCTGCCGGGCGGCGATGCGACCGACTTGGCCGACGACGAGCTACGGAAGCTGGGGGCCCACATCGGCTATCCGCTGTTGGTCAAGGCGAGCGCGGGTGGTGGCGGGCGCGGGATGCGCGTCGTCGCATCGGCCGATGAACTCGACGAGGCCGTTGCCTCGGCGTCCCGCGAAGCAAAGTCGGCATTCGCCGACGGCACGGTGTTCCTCGAGAGGTACGTGCAGCGCCCTCGCCACGTCGAGATCCAGGTGATGGCTGACATACACGGCACCGTGGTCTCCCTATTCGAGCGGGAATGCTCGGTGCAGCGGCGCCACCAGAAGGTCATCGAAGAAGCACCCTCCCCCGTGGTCGGCGAAGAGCTGCGCGAACGGATGTCCGCCGCGGCAGTCGCTGCGGCTCGGGCTGTCAGCTACGTCGGCGCCGGAACCGTCGAGTTCGTCCTCGACGCGAATGGCGGCGATGATGACGGCACGTTCGCCTTTCTGGAAATGAACACTCGATTGCAGGTGGAGCACCCGGTCACTGAACTCATCACCGGTCTCGACCTCGTGCGCCTGCAGTTGCTGGTGGCGATGGGTCGGCCGCTGTCCGCCGAGGTGAGAGATCCGCAGATCACCGGCCACGCAGTCGAGGCCAGGCTGTACGCCGAAGACCCCACGGCGGATTATCTGCCTCAGACCGGGACACTGCGCACCATGCAGATTCCTAGCTATGCCGGGGTTCGCGTGGACTCCGGGGTGCGAGACGGCTCGGTGGTAAGCCACCACTACGACGCAATGCTGGCGAAGGTGATCGCCTGGGCCCCCACTCGTGCCGAAGCGCTCGGCACGCTATCCGCCGCGCTCGCCGATGCTCGGATCCACGGACTCACCACCAACCGAGATCTGCTGGTCCGCGTTTTGCGACACAGCCAATTCGCTGGGTGCGGCACCGATACAGGATTCCTCGATCGCCACGATGTCGCCGAACTCGGAGCGGCCCTCATCGATGGTGACGGGGAGGGCTTGCACGCCGTCGCGGCCACGTTTGCTCAGGTCGCAGCCCGCCGCGTCGCGGCCCCCGTCCAGCCAACGCTGCCCGCGGGGTGGCGTAACAACCCGTCCCAACTGCAGGCCACCGGATGGGCGACCGCCGATGGACGCGAGCGGTGCGTGAGCTATGCGCTGCTGCGGGACGGCGTCGAGGTGGAAGTCGATGGCAAGCGCGTAGACGACGTCACCGTGCTCGCGCAGAACCCCGAACGGGTGGTCTTGGAGATCGGTGGACTGCGACGTGGCTACGACGTCGTCCTCGACGGCGACATCGCTTACGTCGACAGTCCTGCCGGGTCCACGACGTTCACCGCGGTTCCGCGGTTCCTTGACCCGAGCACACTCAAGCCGGCAGGGTCGCTGATTGCGCCCATGCCGGGGTCAGTCATTCGCCTGCCTGTTTCCGCAGGTGACACCGTTACTGCAGGGCAGGCCCTGGTCGTGCTGGAGGCGATGAAGATGGAGCACACCATCGCCAGCCCGCTCGACGGAGTCGTCGAGGAGTTGTCGGTGGAGGTGGGTCAACAGGTTTCCACCGGCGACCCGCTCGCCGTGGTCGGCGCTGCCGACTCTGCCGCAGAGGAAACCTGAGGATGAACACCACCCGTCGCCGGTCGCGGCAGCGGGTGCCTGTGAAGTGAGGAGCGAAATGGAACTGCACGAGACCGAGGAACGGCAGGCTCTCCGCAAGGCCGTGTCCGAGATCGCCAAGGACTACGGGCATGAGTACTACGTGGCCAAGTCTCTCGGTGGCGAGAAGAGCACCGAACTCTGGCAGGCCGTCGGCAAGCAAGGATTTCTCGGGGTGAACATCACCGAGGAGTACGGCGGCGGAGGCGGCGGCATTTACGACATGCAAATCGTTGGTGAGGAACTCGCCGCAGCAGGCTGTCCGCTGCTTATGACAGTGGTCTCACCCACCATCTGCGGCACGATCATCCAGGCTTTCGGCAGCGACGAACTCAAGGCCCGCTGGCTGCCGGGGATCGCCAGCGGCGAGATCATCATGTCGTTTGCGATCACCGAGCCGGATGCCGGCTCCAACTCGCACAACATCTCCACCCACGCCAAGCGCGTCGGCGAAGAGTGGGTACTCAACGGTACCAAGTACTATATCTCCGGCGTCGACGAGGCAGAGGCCATCCTGGTCGTCGGCCGGACCGAGACCGACGACCGCGGCCGCGGACGGCTGAGCCTCTTCGTCGTCCCGACAGATGCGCCCGGGCTGACCAAGACCATCATTCCGGTGCAAGCCGTGACGCCGGAAAAGCAATTCACTTTGTTCTTCGATGACGTACGGGTGCCCGCTGAGAACCTGATTGGCACCGAGAACGACGGACTGCGTCAGGTATTCATGGGTCTAAACCCCGAACGCATCATGGGGGCGGCCCTGGGCAACGGCATCGGCCGTTATGCGCTGGATAAGGCATGCACCTACGCGCGCGAGCGCAAGGTTTGGGACGTCGCGATCGGATCACACCAAGGCGTGTCACATCCCCTCGCGCACGCCAAGATCCAGCTGGAACTGGCCCGCCTGATGACCCAACGGGCGGCGTCGCTGCACGACGCGGGCGACTCAGGATCTGGCGAGGCATCGAACATGGCCAAGTACGCTGCAGCCGAGGCCGGCATCTTGGCACTTGATCAGGCAATTCAGACCCACGGTGGCAACGGGATGGCTACCGAGTACGGGCTGGCCACCCTATGGGGCCCTGCTCGTCTGATGCGCACCGCACCAATCAGCCGAGAAATGATCCTCAACTACGTGGCGCAGCACAGCTTGAAACTGCCACGGTCCTACTGAATATCCTTCGTCCGCGGCACCCGCGTCGGCGTCCGGTGCGGACTTGGCAGGGACTGGGTGTCCGTCGGAGGTCCGGCCCTCACCGAGTAACTCCCGATACAACGAGCCGCTGATGCGGCAGCGGAGGAGTAATCGATGGATCGCGGTATCGGCCAGTGGGTCGCCAAACGGGCCTTCCTGAACGGGCAGCGCACGGCATTTGTCCAAGGTGACAGGCGCTTCACCTTCTCGGACCTCGAACGCCGCACGAATCAGGTGGCTTCGAGCCTGCTGCGGCTCGGCATCCGCAAGGGAGACCGGGTGGCCGCGCTCCTGATGAATTCGGTCGAGTTCGTGGAGATTCTCCTGGGCAGCGCGAAGATCGGCGCGATCATGGTCCCGATCAACGTTCGCCTCGCTGGTCCAGAAATCGGCTACATTCTCGCCGACTCGGGCGCCGACATTCTCGTCTTCCACGAACCGCTCGCTGCACCGGCGATCGATGCGCTGGCCGCGCCGGGAGTTCGGGTTCGCCACACCGTCCGAGTCGGCGGCGCCGCGGCGACCGGCGAGATTGCCTACCCCGACCTGCTCGCCAGCGGAGGCCCGGAAACTCTCGACGGTGACGTTGGCGGCCGCGACCCCGCGTTCGTCATGTACACCTCGGGCACCACCGGCCGTCCCAAGGGCGCCATCCTCACTCACGACAACCTGCAGTGGAATGCCATCAACGTGATGGGCGCCGACACGGGCCTGCACGGGAGCGACGTCACCGTGGCCGTTGCCCCGATGTTCCACATCGGCGGACTGGGCGTGCACACGCTGCCATTGCTCTATGTCGGTGGTACGAGTGTGATCCTCCCGTCATTCGACCCGGTGCGCACACTCAACGCAATGGCCGAGAGTCGGGCCACCATCCAGTTCATGGTGCCGGCGATGTGGTCGGCCCTGACCCAGGTTCCCGATTTCGACTCCTACGATCTCTCGGCTTTGCGTTCTGCGATGGGCGGCGGCTCGCCGGTGCCCCTGACCGTCATCGACTTCATGCAGCAGCGCGGCGTCAGCTTCACCGAGGGATTCGGAATGACCGAAACCGCACCCATGGTCTCGCTCCTGGACGCCGCCAGCGTCACCACGCGAGCCGGCTCGATCGGCCGAGTCGCCATGCACGTCGACGCCCGAATCGTGGACGACGACGACCGGGACGTACCGGTCGACACCGTCGGCGAACTCCTGGTGCGCGGGCCCAACGTGTTCGCGGGGTACTGGATGATGCCGTCGGCCACCGCGGAGGCCTTCCGGGGCGGCTGGTTCCACACCGGCGACCTCGGTCGAATCGACGCCGACGGCTACATCACGCTGGTCGATCGCAAGAAGGACATGATCATCTCGGGCGGGGAGAACGTCTACCCCATCGAAGTGGAGCAGGTGCTCTTCCGTTGCCCCGGCGTGCTGGACGCCGCGATAGTGGGTGGTCCGGACGCGAAGTGGGGCGAGCGCGTCGTAGCCGTGGTGGTGGCAGACCCAGCCGCCGAGAGGGAACCCACCGCCGACGAATTGATTGCCTGGTGTCGCGACCGGTTGGCGCACTTCAAATGTCCGCGCGAGGTGCACCTCACGAACGAGCTGCCCCGCAACGCCACCGGCAAGCTCCTCAAGACCGAGCTGAGAAGGCGCTTCACCGGCGTCCAGGGCGGCGTCGTCGCGCGCTGACGTTCAGCGAGATTGCAGATCACCGCGGTTCAATGCGGACCCGGCGAGCGGTGGTCCGTACTGCGTGGTTAGCCCACGTGCTCGCGGCCGATGAGATGGCGGGCGATGACCAGCTTCTGAATCTGTGGAGTCCCGTCGCCGATCTGTAGTCCGCTGACGTCGAGCAACAGCTGCTGTAACGGCATCTCGGTGGACCACCCGACATGCCCATGGAGAATGATGCAGTCGTTGATCGCTTGGACAGCGATGCGCGGTGCCCACCACTTGCACATCGCCGCCTCCCGGGTGTGCGGCCGCCCAGCCGCCCGCAAGCCGAGCGTTCGGTAGCACAGCCAGCGCGCCGCCTCGAGCTGGGTGTCCCACTCGGCGAGTGTGAACGAGACGCCCTGATAGCTGGCGATCGGTGCGCCGAACGCCTCCCGCTGACGCACCCACTCGATGGTGGAGGACATCGCGCGGTGGGCGGCTCCGAGGACCATGAGGCCCAGCAACGCACGCGTGAGGTCGAAGTCGGCAAGCTGAGCGGATAAGCCGCTGCCGCCGTCGGTGATTTCGTGGTCGGCCGGAACGAACGTATCGTCAAAACTGAGTCCGACGCGGCTCAGCGGCCGGAAGCCGGGGTCGGCAAATCGCTGCCGGCTGATCGTCGGGTCGTCGAGCGGAACGAGCAATCGCCGCGTGCCACGGGAGCGCAGCGCCGGGTCGACGGTGGCGACGACGATTGCATGGCTCGAATGAGCGCCAAGGGTTACCGAGGTCTTCTCCCCCGACAACCGAAAACCGCCGTCCACGGGCCGGGCGCGGACCGAAGTCCCCGCCGCATCAGAGCCACCTCGAGGCTCGGTCAGAGCGAGGCACACCACCTGCTCGCCAGCCGCCACCGCGTGCACTACGGGCTCGCTCACATGTACAGGTAGGCCTGCGAGCAGACCGTCGAGAAGCACGGAGCCAAAGATCAGGTAGGCAAGGTTGAAGTCGGAACGGGCAATCTGCTCGCAGGCGATGCCGACCGAAATGGCATCGGCGTCCTGTCCCCCGTGGGCGGAGGGGAGGGTCATCCCGAGCAGCCCATGGCGACCCAGTGCCCTGAGCTCGTCCCAGCACATTTCCTCCGAGGTCGCTCGCGCGAGATAGCCGTCGTAGAACTCCCGGCGCCCCAACGCCGCGACCGCGGCCTCGAATTCTGCGTGCTCAGGGGAAAAGACGAACGAATTATCTGGTGTACCAGATTGCATCGAACTAGGCTACGAGACCATGGCAGGTCTGTCGAGCGTCGAGAATCAGACCGCGGCCACGTCGGGGAGTTCCATACCCCGTGTGACGGCTCGCCGAATGATGCGCGAGGCCGTCGCGCGGCGGCTCGTCCCCGGTGATCGCCTGGCCTCGGAGCCGACCCTGATGCGCTACTTCGACGTTTCGCGCGGATCGCTACGAGAAACGCTGCGCGTGCTGTCCTATCTCGGCGCCATCGACGTCCGCACGGGACCGGGTGGCGGGGCCCGAATCGCGCGGCCTGGGCCACGCGTGGTCGGCAGCGCGTTGGCCATCGCATTGCAGTTCCGCGGCACGACCTTGCGCGGCCTGCTCGAGGCGCGCGCGGTGCTAGAGCCCATTGCGGCCCGGATGGCCGCGCAACGCAGGGACGCGACAGACTTCGCCATGCTGCACGCTTGCCATGCCCGTCTCACCGCGTCAACGGAACCCGCGCGCCGACAGCGCGAGCGCCTGGAGTTTCACCGACTCCTCGCGACCGCCACCGGCAATGACGTACTCGAGCTGGTCCTCACCGCGCTGGCCTGGATGGGCGCCGCGCTCGACCAGACGGAACCGGGACAGGGGGATGGATCCGATGAGGCGCGCGGCTCCCTCCTGGCCGCGATCGGCTCGGGCGACGCCGCCAGCGCGTCCGAATACGCAACCACCGTGCTCACCGCCACGACCGACCGGCTGCGCTCGGGCGCGGCGCGACCCCTCGATCAGCGGGTGCTGTGGCCCGACGTGGACGAATTACCCGATCTCCAGGAAAGAAGGGACGTTACGACGTGGACGTAGCGATCATCGGCACCGGTATCACCCGGTTCGGCATGTTCGTCAGTTCCCGGCTGCGCGAACTGGCCGCCGAGGCCGCCGACGCGGCTCTAGCCGATGCCGGGGTCGACCCCGAGGCTATCGGCCTGGTCGTCTTCGGCAACGCCGCTGCCGGCGTCCTCACCGGGCAGGAGATGATCCGGGCTCACACCGCACTGGGCGGATCGCGCGTAGCAGGCAGACCGATGCTGTCAGTCGAAAATGCTTGCGCGTCCAGTTCCAGCGCGTTTCATCTCGGGGCCATGGCCGTCTCCTCGGGTGCATACGACCATGTCCTGGTCATCGGGGCGGAAAAGATGACCAGCACCGACCGCACTCGCGCGGCGCGGGCGCTCGCCACTGCCGTCGACGTCGAGTTGGTCGGGGAGCAGGACGGCTCCCGCCCCGTATTCATGGAGATTTACGCGGCCGAGGCGCGCGCCTACCTCGAACGGACCGGGGCGTCAGTCCGCGATCTGGCACTGGTAGCCGCCAAGAGCCTTCACAACGGCAGCCTCAACCCGATCGCGCAGAACCGCACTGCGCTCACCGCCGACGAAATCTTAGCCGCGCGCACGATCGTCGACCCGCTGACGCGGCCGATGTGCTCCTCGATCGGTGACGGTGCAGCCGCCTGCGTGTTGACGCGAACCGACCTAGCCCGTCGTAGTGACCGGGAGTCCGTGAGAGTGCTGGCCTCGGCGGTCGGGGCGGCACGGGTCGGCGACGACGGCGACGTGGTTGGCCGCACCGCCCGGGTCGCCTTCGAGCAAGCTGGAGTCGGTCCGGACGGCATCGACTTGTTCGAGGTGCACGACGCCGCATCACCCGCCGAGCTCGTCATAGCCGAGGAGATAGGCATCGCCCCAGCGGGCGAGGGTGCGAAACTCGCCCGCGACGGCGCTACGTGCATTGGCGGCAGAACTCCTGTGAACGTCTCCGGTGGACTGCTGGCGCGCGGCCACCCGATCGGCGCCACCGGAGCGGCTCAGGTCGTGGAACTCGCTGATCAGCTGCGCGGCCGATGCGGCGCGCGCCAGGTGCAGGGAGCGCGGATCGGCCTCGCCGAGAACGCAGGCGGTTCCTTGGGCGACGGGCCTGCAGCATGCGTCGTCACGATCCTTTCCGCCCCCGATTAGGCGATGGAACTCACCCGCGGGCCTTCGCGCGACGCCCCAGCACGGCGGCGTCCAATCGGTCCGCCAGTGCCGCCACGACCGTTGAACCAGGCCCATGCCACCTTGGCGAGAGCTCCGCGGTTCCCGAGCCAAAGCCGTACCGCGTTCCGGCTTGTCAAGTCGCCGACGTCTCGCCGAAATCAGCGCGCGAGCCCGCCCTTCATTCGCACATCGTGGGGTACGATCCGCGTGGTCTTGAACGTCCAAATGGCCTACCCGCCTGAACGTTTCACAATTGCGGCGGTGAATTCCAGGCAGACCGCAGATGGCCCGCCGGGTCGGGCTCGAACAGTCCTTCCGATCCGGCGAGATGCTGGGCATCGGGAGTATGGGGTTCGGTTCATAGCCGGACCACAACACCGAAGGAAAGGGTGATCTTGAGTACTGCCACCACCGATCTCACGGGTCTCGGAATGGCTTTCGGAACCCTCGAAGAGGGCCGGGCCTGGGTCGGTCGAACCTCGGAGCCCAGACAAGCCTGGTTTCCGATCGACCGGTCTTTGGTGCTCTATTACTGTTCGCTCGTGGAAGATGCGAATCCGCGATACTGGGAGGGCGACGAGTGCCCACCGGGTTTGCTGATGACCCTCGGCTTCAATCCTCAGTGGACTCCCGAGCACCTACACCGCGACGACTCGCTGTTCGCATTCAACGTGCCCCTGCCCGGGCACCACATCATCAACGCCTCTACCACCACCGAGCTGGAACGTCGGCCTCGGATCGGTGACCACGTATCCATCGTCGAGGAGATTGTCTCGATCTCGCCGGAGAAGACGACCCGACTCGGCATTGGTGTCTTCATCACCTCGCTGACCACCTTCGGCGACCAGCACGGCGAGGTGATCGCGCGCAACACCAACGTGCTGTTCCGGTACGACATCACCGGCGACGACGGGGATCGGGTCGAGGAGCAGCCGTGAGCAACGACAGACCAACCGGACTGCGTTTCGACGACGTTGAAGTCGGCGATGAGATCACCCCTGTCTCGATCCCCATTACCTACAAACGGATCTGCATGAACGCGGCGTCCACGTGGGACTGGTTTCCCGGCCACCACGACCCCGAGTACGCGAAAAGCCAGGGCCAGCAGACGATCTACTTGTCGACACTGTTCTTCCACGGCTTCATCGATCGCGGCCTGTGCGACTGGGCCGGTCCCGACGCGCTGCTGCGCCGACGCAAGATCTCGATGATCAAGTCGATCTACCCTGGCCAGATCGCCACCCTCACCGGGCGCGTCATCGGCAAGCGCGAGGTGGACGGCGCCAGCCTGGTCGACCTCGAGCTGATGGTCTCCAGCGAGGAAGGGCCGTGCGTGCCCAGCGAGGCGACGCTGCAGCTCGTGCAAGGATAGAAGTGCCTATGGGCTCACACGTGATGAGCGCGGAGAGGGTCGGAAGAACGTCATGGACGAATTCCTCGGTCTTGACGGGCGCCTGCCAATCAACCCCGACGGCGGCTCAAGTCCTTCGGACACCCTCGATGCCAGCGGTCTCCGGATGCTGCGCTGCGTGGCGAGGCCGGAACGCGTCATCAACTCGAGAATCGCCGTTTAGGCATAACCACAAACTCGGTGGCGCTCCGGGCGCTCGCGTGTCCTTCGCATCCACTGACCGCCCCGAGCTAGACTGACCCGACGCCAGATCTCTCGGCGAGTTCAGCATCACCGCCGTCAAACCATTGCCTCTCCGGCGGATCTGGCGAGTGTGTGGTCACACTGCCGATGCGCCCGCAAATCCGCAAAACGTAATGATGCGGCCATGACTGGTCTTCGTCCTGCGACGCTGCGTGGCGGCTAGTGAAAAGGTCTGATCTCTTTCGCTTAGCAATACGCGGCAGGCGCGCGGCACCCGGCATTCGCGTTGAGTTCCTCTCGCTAGCCGCGAATGTTAGTGGCTGCTAACGTCTCATCACATGCCAGCACCACTCGCCACGCTTGCCGGATTCGCGGAGGTCACCCCCGGCCGTCTCGACCGCCCCTTCTTGGACCTGCACCTCGAGTCCGCCGTTGCCGCGCTACGCGATGCAGCGATGCAGGCCTCCGACATTGACGGCTTAATCTGCGTGGGCTCGATGATGGGCGAGTCGATCGAGCACACCTTCCTGTCCGAGGAGATCCAGGATTCGCTCGGGTTTCATCAACTGGGGTTGCAACTCGGTGTCCAATTGGGCGGCGGAAGTCACCTCGCCATGCTCGGCGTCGCTACTCGGGCGATCCAGTCCGGTCAATGCTCGGCGGTCCTGTGTGTCTCGGCCGGGGTGTTTCCGCCGATCCGCGACGTCGGCAGACGATTGATGACGATGACCTGCCATCCGGACTACGAGCTACCCTACGCGCCCTCGATCCCCACCCTGTACGGGCTGATCGCGCAAGCATGGCTTGACGGGGTCGGTCAAGGTCGCGAGGTGCTCGCGGAGGCCGTGGTGGCCCAGCAGGAATGGGCGCTGGCGCATCCCACCGCAATCGGCGCCGACGCCGGAAGCTTCACCCTGGAGCAGGTGCTGGACGCACGGCACATCGCCGGCCCGTTCGGTTACCTCGACTGCTCCATTCCCTGCGAGGGTGGCGGAGCCATGGTCGTCGTCTCGCCGGAAAAGGCGGGGAGCCTGCCGCATCGACCAGTCAACGTGGTAGGAATCGGGGAAGGGCATACCCACGGGTTCCTCACCTCGATGCCAGATCTGTCGCGAACGGGCGCGGTCCGCTCCGGTGCAGCCGCCTTCACGCAGGCAGGGGTCACACCCGCCGACATCCAGCTTGCGCAGCTCTACGATGCGTTCAGCTCGAACCCGCTGATGCTGCTCGAGGAACTCGGCCTCGCCGAGCGTGGTAAGGCCGTCGACCTCTACCGAGACGGCGCCACCCGCCCCGGCGGTCGACTACCGGTGAACACCAATGGCGGGCTCCTACGCTTCGGTCACTCCGGAACTGCCTCGGGCATCTGCGGGATACTCGAGGCATATCAACAGATGACCGGCCGCGCCGCTGGCATCCAGGTCGACCGCACCGACCTCGCCGTCGTCCACGCCTACGGATCAATGCTTTGCAGTCACGTCACCGTCATCCTGGAGGGATCATGACCACCACCTACTTAGACGGACTAGCCGACCCCGAGGTACTCCCCCGCATCGACGAGCTCAACCGAGGCCATTACGAAGCCGCCGCCCAGGGTCGGCTCGCCGTGCGCCAGTGCATCGCGTGCGGACTGCTGTTCCACTATCCTCGCCCGTTCTGTCCCGGCTGCCACTCGGCCGAGCTGGAGTGGACCGACCTTTCTGGCAGCGCGACGGTCCTCGCCGCCGCGGTTGTCAGCCGCCCCCCGTGGAACGAGCTCCCTCGGTCGGCGCCATACGCGGTCGTCGTGGTCCGCCTCGCCGAGGGCCCGCAGATGCTCTCCACTGTCGAGGGTTGCGACCCGGCCACGGTAGTAGCGGGAATGGCCGTGCGCGCGGCGTTCGAGCGCATCGGCGATATTGGGATGGTTCGTTTCATCCCCGCCTAAGTACCCGGAAGACACTCTGCGAGAGGAGTACGGTGACGACGGACCATGACCTCGCCGCCAACATCGCCAATCGGGTCAATGTCGGGGATATGCTGACCCGGTCCGCGTGGCGCCGACCCCACCACGAAGCCGTGATCGACGGTGCACGGCGCATGACCTACCGCGGGTTGAACGACGAGGTCAACCGACTGTCCCACGCGCTTCTCGCGGCTGGTTACGAGCGTGGTGACGTCCTCGCGCTGGCCAGTGGCAACAGCATCGAGTTCTTGACCACATACTTCGCCTGTGCCAAGACGGGCGTCATCTGCGTCCCGATCAATCTGGCGTGGGGCCCTGCAGAGGCGAGTTACGTCCTCGAGCACTCACGGGCCCGCGGCGTGGTGGTGGAGAGCCAGTTCGCGGAGCTCGTCGCCGCAGCCCTGGGGCGGCTAGGCAGCGACACGGTGACCGACGTGATCGTGGCACCCGGCACGAGCGCATCATGGCAACCGGCCGCGATGGGTCGGTGGCAGGACCTCGCTGCATTCGTCGTCGGCGCGACCACCACCGAGCCAGAGTGCCTGGTGGGCGATCGCGACGCGATCAGCTATCTCTATACCAGCGGCACGACGTCGGCCCCGAAGGGCGTGGTGAGCAGTCACGTCGCTGTCTACATCGAGTCGCTCAACGCGCCGCTGATGCTCGGGATCAACGGCGATGAGCGCTCGGTGGCGATGATGCCGCTGTTTCACACCGCACAACTCAATGGCTTCACGACCGGACTGCTCTACATGGGTGGCACGATCGTGCTGATGCGGGCATTTGATCCGGCTGTCCTGCTGGCCACGATCGAGACCGAGCGGATCACTCAAATCTTCGGACTGCCGATGATGTACCGGGCCATGATGGATCACCCCGACATCGAGAGGCGTGATCTGACGACCCTACGGCTCGCGCTCTACGCGATGGCGCCGATGCCCGACACTGAGCTGCGCCGGATGATCGAGGTTTTCGGTTGCGACTTTGCATTGGGCTTCGGCCAGACGGAGATGAACCCACTCACAACGATATTTCCGCCCGAGCACCAGCTCAGCCACGCCGGATCGGTTGGTCTGCCCGTACCCAACGTTCAGGTCGGGATCATGAACGACGCCGGCCAACTCCTGCCGACCGGGCAGACCGGCGAGATCGTGTACCGCGGCCCGCACGCCATGGAGGGGTATCTGCGAAACCCGGACGCAACGGCCGAGGCTTTTGCGCAGGGCTGGTTCCATTCTGGCGATGTGGGGCACTTCGACGCCGACGGGCTGCTCTGGTTCTCCGACCGCAAGAAGGACGTGATCAAGTCCGGCGGTGAGAACGTCGCCTCCATCGAAGTCGAGAAGGTGCTATACGAGGTCGAGCCACGGATCGAGGAGGTGGTGGTGGTCGGACTCCCCCATAAGCGCTGGTCGGAGGCGGTCGTAGCCATCGTGACGCCCAAGTCCGGCGTGGTACTCACTGAGAAGGACCTGATCGCCGCCGCGCGCACTCGGCTCGCGGGGTTCAAGGTTCCAAAGGCCGTACTGTTCTCCGACTCGATGCCACATACCGCCACCGGCAAGATCCAGAAAAATGCACTGCGCGCGCAGCACAGCCGCCACTTCGACAAATGACGCGCTGGCCGGTCACTCGCGGGCGGCAATTCCGCACATAGTTGCAACAGTCGTTCTCACTGCTGGGACGCCGCGATCCCGCAACGTGCTCGGCGCCGCGCGCGTTGCTCGGTTACGCACGACCCGAGCGCCGCGTACGTTCGAACGGCGAGAACTCGTCAGCCGGCGCCTATTGACGGCAAGGGCCAGCGGCGGGGTGCTGCGGGGCACAAGCCCACCGTGATACATGCCGCAATGGCAGGCTGTGTGCCGCTCATACCACACCGCCGGGTAACATCGCGTAAGTGAACGAGCACTCACATCTTGGCGGGCTGATTCCGACATGGACGGTGCTAACGAATATGAGGGCGGGAAACGCTACGCAATGATTAATGTGAAGTTTGCGCACTTCGATCGGCAGATCGCCGAGCAGATGCTCAGATCGGCGAACACTGCTGGTGGCCTCTCGACATTCTTGGGCTTCCGGCACACCGAACTTACTGCCGGCCGACTGGTCGCAGAGATGGAAACTCGCGAGGAACTGTTGACACCGTTCGGCAACCTACACGGTGGATGCCTCACCGCGATGGTTGATCACTGCCTCGGGGTCGTGTTCTACCCCGTCATCCAGGCGGGATCCTGGGTGGCCACCGCCGAGTTCAAACTTAACTTGCTCAGACCCGTATCCAGTGGCGTGTGCGTCGCCGTCGCCGACATCGTGTCACTGGGCAAGCGCAGCGGTGTGGCACGGATCGACATCACCAATGGCGACAAGGCCGTCTGCGCCGCCCAAGGTACCGTGACGATCGTCAGCACGCAGTGATCGTCTCCGTCGCCGACTGCATGCTGCAATTGAACTCCCGCTCAGCCGTTACCGTGTCATGATCTCGATCGCGCAGCACCGCGTCCGGACCGCCGATGGAATCACGTTGGCCGCCGAGTACTACCGCCACGATGGCGTGAGTCCCGTGCTGATTCTCTTACACGGCGGCGGCCAGAACCGCCACGCGTGGAGTGCGTCAGCGCGTCGCCTTCATTCCTGTGGGTACGCAGTGGTCACTTATGATGCGCGCGGCCACGGTGACAGTGACTGGGACCCGGAAGGCCGATACGACGTCGAGCGACTGGCAACTGACCTGATCGCCGTGCGCGATCATTTCAGCGCCGACGAGCCACCCGCAGTGGCGGGTGCTTCCCTGGGGGGCATGACGATTCTAGGTGCGCATCTGCTCGCACCCCCGGAGATGTGGGCTGCGGTCGTGCTGGTGGACGTCACCCCGCGGTTGGAGTTTCAGGGTGCGCGGCGTGTCGTATCGTTCATGTCGGCCCACCCCGAAGGTTTCGGTAGCCTCGACGAGGCCGCGGAGGTCATCGCCGCATACAACCCGTATCGCGCGCGTCCTGACAACGTCGACGGCCTCAATAAAGTGTTGCGGCAACGCGAGGACGGCCGCTGGATGTGGCGTTGGGACCCAGCGTTCATCCACTCAAACTTCGACTTCCTTCGTGATGATTCGACCGCGGGAACCGAGCAGTTCGACGCGATCAGTCATCTGTTGATTGACGGAGCCCGACGCGTCACGGTACCGACACTCCTGGTGCGCGGACTCTTGTCCGACGTCGTATCTCAGAGCACCGTGGACGAGTTCACAGAGCTAGTCCCCCATGCCGAAACCGTTGACGTGTCTGGCACGGGTCACATGATCGCCGGTGATGACAATGACGCTTTCACAGCCACCGTCACCGAATTCCTCGGTCGCTGCACCCTGTAGGCATCGACGCCGGTCGGACCTCTTCCAAAGCGGCGCCACTCCCAGAATGTTCTGTGCGAGGATCGATTTGGGACTGTCCTGCTCATACCTTGCACGGATGGGACATCATCGGGCATGTCAACGAGTTCGAGGTTCAGGCCGGGCGGCGTCCGTTCAGCTACGACGAAGGTCAACTGCTCTTCGACGCAGCCGATGGCCGCGCCGACAAGGCCCGCAAACACCAACGCAAGGGTGTGTCGACGGCGCTACGCGATTCCGGTCCAGAACAACTTCAAGGCCTATAGTCGGTTCGGCGGGATCTACGTCCGCAACGGGTAACTCCTCACGAGGACGAGTGCCCAAGCGCCGCACCGTCTTGACGGTGCCGGAGATGGACGGGGTCGTGGAGGTGCTCGACCACCACCTCACCCAGGTACGTCCCTGCTTGTGCCCTGGGCCGCATCCGGCGTTATGGGTGACCGAGCGGTGCGACCGGCAGTCACTGCGATGTGCGGACGAGGCCGAAGAGATGGCGCGCGAGGCGGCCGGGCTTGAAGAAACGCCCGACCTGCACTCGTTGCGGCATTCCTATGTCACCCATCAGGAGACACCTACCTCATGCTCGGCGCGCACGAGCTGTTGCTCCCACCAGTTCTCGCCGGCCTCATGACATAACTCCCACGTCCAGCTCGAGAATCCACTCTGCCCAACGTCAAAATATCGAGCGCCGACTCCTTTTTCCAGGCCGCACACCGCATCGCGCGATCGACCCCGAACACTTCGCGAACCGACTCAAACAACGTGGAATCCGCTCAAGAGGCGGCAGCAACACGGCGCTGATTTAACTCGCGTCCGAGCTTCCCGCGGCCATGCTCTCCGACATCCTCGGCATCGACATCGCAACCCGATTGGCCCGCTACGCGAAACGCGACCGGCAAACCTACTTCGCCCACAGACACGAAACCATGCGACACCGTGAGATCGGCACACCGTCCTGCGGTCGTAACGCCGATCGCTGGAACGCGGTCGGGAGCGAGTGACGTTCCACGCTTCTGCGGATCAGCTGCGATGGGGGAATACACGCAGACGGAACACTGAGCGCACGCAGATCAACAGTTTCGCCGGCCACGACTACTTCGGTCAGCAGCGGAATCGCGGGGTCGTCTTGGGCGTAGCCGCACAGATGCGCCACGATGCCCTTCGATTGGGGATCAGCACTGTGGCAGAAATTGGGTCGAACCCGTAGTACGAGGCGAAAAGCACGTAATCCGGTTCCGAGACAACAACATTGGCGACGACACCGCCGCTGAGGCAGCCCATCCGGTCAGCCAGGATCTTGGCTGAAACCCCACCGATCGCCCCAAGCGCTTCGGCGATCGTCGCGCGCGTGGTCGAGGCCTTCTCGTCAGCGGCAAAGCACACGAAACGCCACCGCGAATACACCAGCACCGCGCAGAACATCATCAAGCCGTGTGAGGCTTGGGCCGGTCCATCACCAGATAGTCACCTGGTGACTACGCCACAGACCGACGCTAATGCCGGTTCGCATTGCGCCACAATACTTTCTGCTCGGCCATCAACCGGCGGAAGTGGTGAGTCCTGACAGCCAGCGGCTGCGAAAGCCTCGGTACTGCACCTCAAAACCATCCGCAGACTCCGCGCGGTGCTCCACAGTGCAACGCATAGTCGACACCGCGACAGTTCAGCGGCGAGAACGAGCCGGAAAATGTTCGCGGACAACGCAGTACGCTTCTCGGCTCTCCGAACATCCTCCTTTTCAGATCCGGTCCGGGCTCTCTAGATCGATACTAGTGTCACCATCCGCGCCTGCGGTTGTCGACCGAGTCTGCGCAGTTCTAGCTTTTCACCGAAGCGGTGACTGGGAACCGGTCTGCGGGAGAGGAGAATTGGACGTCATGAGCGCCTGCGCGATGACTGATGGCGGGCGTCCGCGCGGTGGTTCGCTGAGGCCGGGAAATCAGCCGGGACACGCTGCGGAAGCCGGCAGCGATCTGGGGCTGGACCGTGATGAAGATCGGAACCATCAGCGGCGAGAGCACCAAAAAGGTGAATAAGGCAACGACGAAATAGCTTTCCAGCATTTGCTCATTCGCTTTCTCCGCAGCATGGGCATGTCGCGCGCGTGCGGATCTGCAGTGAATATTTTCGTTCAGCTAATCCAACGGAGTGAGTCGAGACAGTTACTTCTCTTGACTCCCGCCGCGTGATGAAAGTTACCGAGTTCGATAGCGAGTGGCGACGTGCTGCGGTGACCAACTTTGGCCGCTCAGTTGTCGCCTGGAGACAACCGACAAGCATTCAGACGCTTTGAGGGCGAAAACATCAAGATCGTTTACAAATCTCGCCGACATGGCCAGGTCAGCGAACTACTGTCATGTTTTCAGGCACAGGGCTGCTCTACCAACCGCGCGGGCTGTCGCGGCGTCAGCGGCCGCGGTGATCGCGCAGTTGAGCAGCGAGCTGGGTCACTTGACCGGTGGGGTGCAGCAGATGCTGCTCGCGCAGGTGCCTGATCTGTACGGTGACGCTCAGTTGATCTAGTTGCTCCACAGAACCGTCGAAACCAACATCGACACTGTCTTTTCCGCGATCCGGCACAATATCCCGCTGCATCACGTCGAGATCCCGTTGCATCACGTCGAGCCCCCGACCGCCGCTCTTAAGCACGCCCGCCGGATGGCGCAGCGCGGCGTGTCGGTGAACGCGATCGTCCGCGCCTACCAGCTTGTCATAAAGCCGTGCTCGACGCGGTGCTGCGCGTCGTACGCCGAGCCGACCTCGATGCGCTCCTCGCGCTGGAGGTGTTCGGCCAGATATCGGAAACCACCTTGCGCCCTATTGACTCCATCTCCCGGCAAGTGGTCGCCGAATACCAGGATGAGCGCGACCGCTGGCTGGAGAACCAGAACAGCAGGTGCGCTTTGCGAGTTCGCGAGTTTCTTGATGACGCCTACGTCGATGTGGATTGCATGACGACCGCAACGCGGTAGCCGCTCAGCCGCATTCATCTGGCGGTCGCGGCCTAGTACGAGAAGCTCGCCGACGGCGACGAGCCGGTAGCTCTGGAGAAGTTCATTCAAACGGATCGCCGGCTCGGTCGGAGCCCCCGAGTCTCCGCAGTTCATCCCGGTGGACAGCTTGACCGGATGGGCGTGGATCCCTCTGGAGGCCAGTGCTACTCGGGGTGCGTACGCGGATTCACGAATGCAGGATGACTCGCCCCGGAATCGCGGTCGGTGACCCGTTGGCTGGCGTTGAGGACTCTCGGCTCTCGCATCTGCCGACTCGGGATGCCCGTGCGGTCGCGTTGGCGTTTGGCACCAACCCCCCCGTTTCGTGGCGGCAAGTGATCCGGGAAAGCCGTCGATGCCGGCCTGGGTCATCAGGATCGATACGGTTGCCGGTCCAGTCCCGTTCATGTTCGGAGCGCTACAACCTACCTACAAGATGAACACGGTCGCCAATAATTGGCTCTCGCTCTCGGAGCGATCCGCCAGCGACGGATGCTCACCCCGATACAGTGCGTTGCCCACCGCGGTCAGCGCCCGGTCCCACGGGTCGTCCAGCGCAGGCGCTGGCAGTCGAACCGACGCGGCCTTCGCGCACAAATTCCAGGGCCTTCCGACGCGGGTGACCTCGTCGGCGGCGTTCGGGGGCGTTAGGCATGCCGCATCGAGCAGGATGCGCAACGATTAACCCACCGCGATGATTCCGGCGTTCCGACATCGCTCAAGGGCCTTATGTAGCGCTAACTTACGTCTCACAGCGACGGATTGGACCCGTGCGGGCGCGACGGGCTCATGTCGGCACCGGCGTCGATGAGCATGCGTGCGCGCGATAGGCTCGCAAAGTCTCGGCCGTCCATTTTTGGCTGCCACAAATCATGCCCCGCCCAGGCGGGCGCTTACCCAGACGGTGCCGATTTGGGCGACGGGGACCGACTGGCGTGGCTTGTAAGCACAGCCGCTCTCCGGACGGACGGAGACGGTCGCACGCGGCACCCGGCGTTGGCTTACGAAGGCTGTGCCGATCACTGCCGGCTTTACCCAATGTTGCCGCCCAGGTGCTGCGTGCGCGGCCCATACGCCGCTCGGCATGGAAGGGGACCACAGCCATGATCGTGATCGGAGTCGACGCCCACAAGCGCACGCACACTATGGTCGCCGTTGACGCCGTCGGGAAGAAGCTCGCCGAAAAAACAGTCGAAACCTCAACAACGGGACATTTGGCGGCGCTGCGGTGGGCACACAAAAAGTTCGGCCGCCAAGTAACGTGGGCCCTAGAGGACTCTCGCGCGATGACCGCGCGGCTAGAGCGGGATCTGCTCAGCGCCGGTGATCAAATTGTGTTAAGGGTGCCCTCGCAATTGATGGCACGGGCGCGCCGCGGTTCGCGAGAGCGAGGCAAGTCTGACGCAATCGATGCCCTCGCCACTGCGCGCGCGGCGCTGCGCGAGCCCGATCTGCCCGTAGCGCGCCACCACGTCTGGTCGCGTGAGCTCAAACTGCTGGTCGACCACCGCGACGATCTCGTGCAGTATCGCACCGCATTCACGCAGCGACTGCTTTGGCGAATCCACGAGCTGGATCCGACCTACCAGCTCAAGTCGCGATCGGTCACGTGGGGCACCACCCAGACCGCACTTGCCGATTGGCTGTCCGAGCGGTCCGGCCTGGTCACTGAGTTGGCGCGCAACGAACTCGCCGAAATAATCCGCTTGACACCTATCATTAAGGGTCTTGAGAAGCGCCTCAACGACTGTGTCCGCGTCAGTGCACCGTCACTTCTTGAGCTCTACGGCTGCGGCGCGGTGACCGCGGCACGCATTGTGGGCGAGACCGCCGATGTGACGCGCTTTCGCAGCGAGGCTGCCTTCGCCCGCTATATCGGACTCGCGCCGCTGCCGGACGCGTCGGGATCGACGCAAGGTCGAGTGCGCTCCCACCGGGGAGGCAATCGACAACTGAACGCCGCTTGTCACCAGATCGCGATGATTCAGATCAAAAAGGGCGGCCCGGCAGAACAGTACTATCGGCGTCGACGCGCGGATCGCAAGCTGCACGGCTACGCGATAAGTGGTGTCAAACGACGCGTCGCCAGGACTGTTTTTAATAGGATGCGCCGCGACGCGAGAGCTCTGGCAGTTGGCTCGCGCGCTACTCCGGCTCAGGCGATACGACCAGCCCAATGATCTGGCCGCCCTGAATTATCGCCAGCGTCTCGCCAGCCGCCACCCGATCTAGGTAGCGGCCTGCGAGGGTCCGTAAAGCATCGAGCGCGACAGGTACTGTCATGGAGCGGCGAACATTGGGGGCAGACTCCGGCAACTGGTCAGGCATGCGCGACTGACGCCGCTCGGGGACTATCCGTGCGACCTTTTTGCCCCTGCGAATCACGGTCATAGTCGCGCCCTCAGCAACGCGTTCAAAGTAGCTCAACGTGTCACTGCGCAGTTGACCGATGCCGATCGTCTTGTCTTGTGGTTCAACGAATTCAGCATCACCCGGCGGACCTACGGCGGTTGGATCCGCATTCGCCGACGTGTGCCGCCCCTGCGCAGAGGCGATGACGCTCTCACTTCCCGGTTCGAGGAGGCGAGCTTCCGCACAACTCGGACACGCTGCGGCCGCGTCACCCGCGCGAAGCATAACGATCAACCGACGGTTGCTATCAACCACTGCTCTCATCCGCTCGGGACCGGAGACCTCAATCTGGGCGCGCAGATAACGCTGGGCATGCAAAAGAAATCGCGCCAAGACCGTCCGACCGCTCGCGCGCCCAAGAATTTCCTGAAACGATGCCTCGGCGGACGCCATCGCCTTGGCGTTGCCGGCAGTGAGGGCTACAACCAGGCGGTCATTGATCCGCTGGAGTTCTTCGATATGACTGTGGGCAATTCGGTGCGCGTTCGTGGCGGCAAGTTCTGCGGCGATGGTGTCCTGCAACCAGCAGATGTCGTGCATGTCCTGCTTGGTCACCGCCAGCACAACGTAACCGCGGTGCGGCTCTCGCCGCACTAGCCCTTCGTTGCTCAGCTTCAGCAGAGCTTCTCGAACCGGTGTGATACTGACCCCCAGTTGAGCAGCCGTGTCATGTAGGCGGATGAAGGTTCCCGGCTGCAGCCTCTTGGATATGATGGCGGACCGCAGGTGGTCGGCGACTTCGTCCGACATTTGTGCCCTCGACAGACGCTGTGCAAACGGTTTCGGGGCAACGAGAGGATTGGCGATCGGCGTTTGACCACCGGCCACGTAGGGCCTGCTCATCGGCTCGTCGCTGTGCGGCTGCCGACGCGGTGCGAGCGGCCGCCTAAGTTCATCTGTCACTGTTGTGCGCTCCGGCAATTCGGGTTCGGCTAAAACTTGGGCGTGAGGTCCAGCGAGGTGATCGTGGTCATCTTGGTGACCAGCCACCGCGCGTGTTCCCGTTGCAGCACAAGGCGATACGACAGGTACTTGAGCGACGGTACGT
Organism: Mycobacterium paraterrae; assembly: GCF_022430545.2. NCBI lineage: Bacteria > Bacillati > Actinomycetota > Actinomycetes > Mycobacteriales > Mycobacteriaceae > Mycobacterium > Mycobacterium paraterrae. The sequence goes on from NZ_CP092488.2 coordinate 1,430,286, forward strand.
CTTTGGTAGTGGGACTCGTCGATGCGGTGTTGGTATAGACGATGGCGGTCGCGTCGGATCCGCTGAGCGACTCCACGGCGGCGCCGACCACCTGGGTGGTGTTGGTGATCTTGGCCTGCTTGTTCGGCGCGACGAGCGCGTCGAGGTATTTGCGGTAGGCCGCCTGGAAGTCGCCGCTGAGGTACTGCGACGCCCGGTCGGGTAGCTTGTCGATGTTGTCCGGGTTGTAGGTCCACAGCGTGGTGATCGCGTTGGCGGCGGTGCGCGCGACGGTGAGCTTGGTGGCGACGGTGGCCCGGTCGGCCAGGTACGGCTGCATCATCGCGCCGGCGAACGCTCCGGCGCCGACGAACAGCACGGCGCCGACTACCGCGGCGATCGTCGTCCACTTGGTGGCGGGATGCGCCTCGCGGAAGCGGACGATGCCGTCGTCATCTGACTCGACCGCTTCGTCGTCTTCGATTGTCTCGTCGGCGTTTTCGCTGTCCGAGACGTCCTCGGACGGGTCGACGGGCGAGATCTCAGCGGCGGTGTCGACGGCCGTTTCCTCGGTCAGATCACCTGTTGCAGGCTGCTGATCTTCCACTGCTTACCTTCCCGCTGAGCGGTGACCACCCAACGATTTGTGTTCTCGACCTTCTGCTTACCGTCCGGCGATTTCATCGAGATGTCCGTCGCCACCATCACGTTGACGGTGCCGTCGTCGTTCCAGCGCTCCACCCCGGCGGCAAGCGTGGTGCCCTTGGTCGGCTCGGCCTGGGCGATCTGGACCAGGATCTCGTTGTGCTTGTCGTGGTACTGCTTGGCGAAATCGCCTGTCGCGTTGGCCATCACCCGGTCGTAGTAGACGTTGGCGTGGAATGGGTCCAGTGTGGTGAAGCCGGCCATGAACGCCTTGACGTAGCCGAGCACGTCGACTTCCTGCATGGCGTCGCGGTGATGCGACCGCTGATCGATCAGGACCAGAGACGACGTGGTCAGTGCGCCCACGGTGAGGATCGTCGCGCCGGCCACCGCCGACGGCAGCGCCCATTTGCGGGACGGCTTCCACCACTGCTCCGACAGGGTCGGGTGCCACGGCAGCCTCGACCAGAGCGTCGGCTTCGGCGTCTTCAGCAGGGGCTCTTCACCCGGCTGAATTCGTCTGCGGGGACTCACTTTCCCCCCTTCGGCGGCGCCCCGGGCGGCGCGCCCTTGGCGGGTGCCGGCTTCGGCTTGGTCACCACGTCGAGGTTGTCGACCAGCCAGTGGCCGTCCTTGCCCTTGACGAGTGCGACCCGAACGGTCGCGGTGATGAAGCGCTCTTCGTCGCCGCCGCCGCGGTGGCCCTGCATGAACAGCAGCATCGTCGCGTCGTTGCGCGACGCGGACAGCACCGTGCTGTCGGTGACCCAGTATTCGTTGATCACCGGGTGGCCCTTTTGCACGGCCTCCTGCTGCTTGACCAGCTCGGGACGGTACTTGTCGGTGGTCAGCGAGCGGGCGTGATCGAAGTCCTGCTGCAACGACTTCGGGTCGTAGGTGAGCATCTGGGCGACGATCTTGGGGCCCTGCTCGTTGACCTCGGTGCGGGTCCTGTCGGCCGCGCGGTCCGGCAGGTAGATCGCGAAGACGCTGATCGCGGCTCCCGCGACGCAGAGTGCGACGGCAACTCCGATCGCAATGGCGCTGTGCCGCTTGATGTCTGCGGGTCGCCGGTCGGTCCCGACGACGTGCACCTCGGTGCCGAGTAGCAGGTCGGCGAAGGTGCGTCGGCGCGAATCCCATAGCGGCCAGAGCCATCCCACGAACACCGAGAGGGTGTCGAGCAGGTGTGCGAGTTCGCGCAGCAGCAGGCGGCCGATGCCGACGGCTGTGCCGTCCTGCTGCACGACCGAGATTCCGAGCAGCGCCCGCCCCAGACTCCAGCCGAGCACCGCGGGCAGCACAACGCGGTTGGCCATGGTCGCCAGCACGGCGAACACCAGGACCGAGACCGACTCCCACCACCACAGGCTTTGCGGCGGGACCGCCAACCAGACCAGTGCCATCGTCGCCACCACGGCAATGGCGGGCAGGACGTCCACCAAGAGTGCGGCGGCGCGAACAACCCAGCCCGCCAACTCGTTTGGCGGTGCTTCGTCGACTGCCGGTGCGGCCTCGGTCTTTTCGACCAGCACCGTCACCTCGCGACCTGGTCGAGCTTGGCGATCCGGTACTTGCCCTCTTCGCGCACCATCGTCACCCGGAGGCGGTAGCCCGCTTCCTGGTTCTGCGTTTCGGCGTTGGACACCTTCACCCGCAGCGGCACTAGGATCTCGACCGAGCCGTCGGGGTTGTTGCGTTCGACCGCGGCGCGCAGGTCGGACACCTGGACGTGGGCGTTGGCGGCCTGGTACGCCTCGACCAGCAGCCCGCTGTACAGGATCGCCTGCGACCGGAAGGCCCCGGCACCGCACTCGATGATCTTCTGCGCGGCGGACGCCATTGCCCCGATGTCTGGTGCCTGGGTGGCCCCGACGCAGTCCTTGGCGGCATCCAATGCGGCGGCGTCGTTGCGCGCGGTGATCTGGCTCTGGTGGTGGGCGCGCAGCGCGAAGTACCCACCGGTTCCGACGCCACCGGCGAGCACGGCAAGCGCGGCGGCGATACCGATGAACCACGTCCGCCCGAGCCGCGACGGCCCACGCGGATCGTCCTCTGAGGCGTCAGCGTCCGATTTGTCCGCAGCGTCGGATTCCGTTGAATCCTCGGCAGTTTCGTCAGCGGTGGAATCGTCGGTCGCCAGATCGGGTTCCGACGACGGATCTTCATCCGTCTCGTTCGGGGTCAGCTGGCTGGTGCCAGCATCTCCTTCCATCCGTCATCTCCTGTGTTGCGCGAGTTGTTGACGGAGTACTTAGAACCGTCGGGGCCCGCTACCTCGCCACTCATCGGACTATAGACCGCGGCCGGTGGCCCGCCCGGAGTGTAGATGCAGGGGTTGGGTTGTTGCCCGTTGCACTGGACACTGCCCGAACCCGGCCGCTGCAGCGGGTCGCTGGTCGGCGGCGGGGTCTGTCCTCCCGGTGGGAGCTTGTTGGCCGGCAAGGGGTTCAGGCCGTTGTTGACCGACGGCGCCGGTATCACGTGGCCGGGGTCGACCGGCTGGTCACAGCGTGCGCCGGGGGCGGGGCAGTTGCGGATCTGGTTTGGGTCACCGTACCAGGGGTTGGTGCCGAGGGGCTCGTACGGTTTGCCACTGCGGCAATCTTGCGGGGTGGCGGCACGCCGGCCGGGTACGTCCATGCACTGGATATTTCTTGCGCCGCGAACCGCGTTAGCCTGGAAGTCCTGCGGGATACGGCAGTAGTTGTTGTCACGCAGCGGCGCAATGCTGGTGTCTGACGGCGAGCGCCACTGCGAGGCCGGTAGAAAGCCAGTCATGCACGGCGCTGGGTAATTGATGGCGAGCGTGAGGTCGAGGGCAGCCTGACGGTCTTTCTCATACGGCGCCGAGATGGCCTGGATGATGGAAGCAAGCTGCGGCAGAAATACCAATGTTTGTTCTACTCCAGGGTGGTATCGCTTCAACATGTCAAACACAATCTCGGTGTTTGCCAACGTCTGCGGTAGCGATTCACGAACGTCGCTGAACACCGAGTTGACCTGGTCGGCGGTCGGGGCGGCCTGATTCAGGATGCTCTTCAGGTGGCCGTCGTTGTTCGCCGCCTCGCCACCGAGGATGTTGAGGCTGTGGGCCCAGCGTTCGATCGCGTTGCTTGAGACGACCTGGCTGTCCAGGATCGGCGCCGAGTTCTGGATGATGTCGTCGACCTGGTTGATGTTGGCCTTGAAGTCGCCGACGATCGCCTGAGTGCCGTCGACCAACCGCTGCAGCGCCGGACCCAGCCCGCCGACCGACTCGGCCGTCTCGTCGAGCAGCTGACCGATCTTCTCCTTGGGCAGCACGCTCAGTCCACGGTTGGCGGTGTCCAGGGCCGGGCCGATCTCACTCGGCACGGTGCCTTTAGTCATTGTCTGTCCGGGGGAGAAGAAACCTCGTGACTTGCCTTCGGATACCAGGTCCAGGTACTGCTCACCGACCGCGGACACTGAGTGCACGTTGGCGACGGCGTCGAGCGGGATCTTGAACTTGCTGTCGATGCTCATGATCGCCTCAGCGCCGTGTTCCGTCGGCTCGACGGAGGTCACCTTGCCGATCGTGATGCCTCGGTAGGTCACGTTGGACGTCGGGTAGAGCCCGCCCGACGCCGGCAGCTCGGCCTTCAGCTGGTACTGCCCGATGCCGACCAGCGACGGAAGCCGCAGGTAGTACACGCCCAGCACCAGCAACGCGACCGCGGTCAGGATGCCGAAGATGACCAACTGGCGCCGGATGAATTTGGTCAGCATTGCCGGTCCGCCCTCTCCACCAGTGGCCCGCCGGGAGCGTCGTTTGGGTTCGGCGTGTAGCGCACGTCCGGGATCATCGTGTTGGGATCGCGGCCGTACGACTGCTCCAACGCCCGCAGTGCTCCGGAGAACCCGGTGCCGGTAAGGAAAGCGTTGTCCACCGCCGACAGTGTCGTGTCGACCTCCAGCGACGTATTCATGAAATCACCGCGGATCAGCTTCGGTACCGTGTCCACATCGAAGGGCGCCGTAAAAATCAGCTTCAGCGCGCCGAGCAGGTAGGGCGAGGCCTTGCCCAGTTCCCGCAGCGGGCATTGCAACGACAGCAGATCCTGGTGCAGCGGTCCGCGTGCCTCGCCGAGGTACTGCGCAGCAGCCTGGCTCAGCGCGCCGACCGAGTCGACCGCGTCGACCAGGTGACGGGTGTACTCCGGGGTCGCCAAGTATTTGATCAGCGGCGGGAATTCAGTCAGCGCCCGGTCGACGGCCTGGTCGTGGGTGCCGACGTACTCCAGCAGCCGGTTCGTCGAGTCGATCGCGTGGGTGATGTCGCCGCTCTGCTCGTTGAGGCGCTGGGTGAAGGTGTCCAGCTTGCCCAGGAACGCGCGGATCTGCGGCCCGCGGCCGGACAGGATCTTGGTGACCTCGTTCTGCAGAACCTCGAGGTTCGGCAGGCCACCGCCGCGCACCACCATCGCCAAGCTGGCCAGCGTCTGCTCGGTGCTCGGGTAGGACGACGAGTTCTTCAGCGGAATCGTGTCGCCGTTCTTCAGCATCTGCGGCGACGGGTCGGCCGGCGCGGCCAACTCGATGTGCTGCGAACCCAGCAGGCTGGTCTGGCCGATCTTCGCGGTGGCGTTCTTCGGCAGCTTGACGCTCTTCTCGACGCCCAAGGTCACAGTGGCGACCCAGTTCTTGAGCTCGATCTTGCGGATCGAGCCAACGAACACGTCGGCCACCATCACCTTGCTGTTGCCGTTAATGGCCAGGGTGTCGGGCACCTGCACGTAGAGCGTGTAGCCGTCACCACCCGGACCGCCGGGCAGCGAAACGTTCGAGATGCCCTTCCAGCCGCACGAGCTCAACACCATTGCGGCCATGAGGAATACGACGCCCTGCCAGATCTGGTGGCGGGCCTTGCACAATGCCACGCGCATCACTGGCCTCCTCCTGGTGCTTCGGCGGGCAGGGCGGGGCCGGGCGGCGGCGCCGGTGCGCCCAGCGGCGACGGTCCGACGGCCGACGGCGGTGGCGGCCCGGGGATCACGTTGGGCCCCGGGGGCGGCGACGCGATCGGCGACGGATTGCCGGGGACGCCGATGAACGGCGCCGGGCCGGGCTCCTCGTTGTACGCGTTCGGGTATCCCGGCGGCGTCTGGTATTGCGACTGCACGGGAGCGATGTTCGGGCCACCCATCAACTCGGCCAGCGAGTCCGGTGTCAGCAGGCCGGCCGTCACTGGGCCGACCTTGACACCTTGCATGCCGGGCGCGGTGATCCAGCCGTGCTGGGTGTTGCGGTGCGACGTCGGGGTATCGGGCACCCAGATGCCTGGAACCGTCGTGTCCTTATAGCCCGCCGGTGGACGTAGACGATCTTCGGAATATGCAACTTCTTTAGGCGTCACCGCGGTCAAACTGAATGGGTTCAACCCGAACGGCAGGTAGTTGAACTTAATCGCGTCGAGGATCGGCGCCAGGTATTGCGCGCACAACTCGGCGGATTCCTGGTAGCCCAACCGGCTGCTGGCTTGAATAGAGCTGCAGATGAACTCCATCGGGTTGGCAAAGCCCATGGTGCCGACTGTGCCCGTCGGCTGGGCGACAACCGCGCTGTGGGCAGGGTGATAAATCAAATTCGCATTCGATAGCGCCGTCGGCAGCACGTGCAAGCTGGTTTCCAGGCCGGTCAACGAGTCCGGCTGGACAAGTGTGTTGGTGGTGTCGGCGAGCTGGTTGATGTCGTGGGTCAACACTTCGCGGTTCTTGGTGAGCCACGGCTGAACCGTGGAGAGCAGGCCGTCGAACTGCTGCAGCGCGTTCGACAGATCCTGGTCGGACCCGGTCAGGCTGTTGGTGAACTGCGCTAGGTTCTTGTTGAGCTGCACGAACTTCTGGTCGTCGGCGTGCAGCGCGTTGACGAACAGCGCCAGGCTGCGAATCACGCCGAAGAAGTCGCCGCGACCCTGGTTCAGCGCGGTCAGCGCCTTGGACAGGTCGTTGAACGTCGTGTTGATCTGCTTGCCCTTGCCGGCCAGTCCGTCGGCGTAGGCCTCGATGACGTCACCGAACGGGCCCTTGGGCTGCTGCTTGCTCGGCCCCAACTTCGAGATGACGTTGGTGATCGTGTTGCGCAGCTCGTCCCACTCGGTCGGCACCTGGGTGCGCTCTTCGGGGATCACCGCGTTGTCGGCCAGCGTGGGCCCACCCTTGTACGGCGGCTCCAGCTGGATCAAGCGCGACGCGACCAGCGTCGGGTTGAGGATCACCGCCTGGGCGTCGGCAGGCACCTTGTACTTGTTCGAGTAGTGGAAGGTGACCTTCATCTTGTCGCCGGCCGGCTCGACCTTGTCGATCGCGCCGACCTTGACGCCCATGATCTCGACTTTGTCGCCGTTATACAAGGCGTTGGCCACCGGGAAGTACGCCACCACGGTGTTGGTCGTCAACTTCTTGTACAGCTCGATCCCGAGGAACGCCAGCACCAGCGCCGCGACGATCGCCAACGACCCGATGATCACCGCCGCACGCGACAGCTTCGGCATCCGGAGGTGCCGGAAATCAAAGACGGTACTCAATTCCCATTACCTCCTTGCGCTCCCGAGCCGCCAGCCCCACCGGTCCCGCTGATGTAGGGCGCGGGCAGGTTGGCACCCGGTCCCGGCGGAGCCGGGGGCACGTTCAGCGGCGGCGGCGGCGGTGCGGCCGCCGGGTTGCCCGGGGCGGGGCCCGGCAGCGGTCCGAGCGGTTCGGTGCGTCCGCCTGGGGGTCCGGGCGCAATCGGCACGGGCGTGCCCGGCACGTCCGGCTGGACCTGCCCCGGCCGGCCGGCGATCGGGATGCCCGGTGTCGGTGGCAGCCCGTTCGGGTTGGGCGGCGACGACGCGATGTTCGGGTTCGGGTATGGCCCGTTGGGCCCGAACGGACCGGCGTCCTGGTTGATGCCCGCACACGGCATCGGGTTGCCCGGCCGCGGCAGCAGTTCCGGGGGCGGGGTGTAGGAGCACGGCGTTCCCGGCGGGATAGCCGGACCTGGGTGGTCGGCGGTTCCTTCCAGCAGCTGTGGGGCCGGCGGCGGCGCACCGTTGGGGAACCGGGTGCCGTTGGGGTCGGGGAACTTGCCCGCCGGCAGGCCGGCGTTACGCCAGAATTCCTCGGGGTCAATGCCACGCTTCTTGAACGCGGCGTCCACCCAAGGCTGCAGGATCCAGTACGGCAGCAGGTTGGTCACCTGCACCTTGAAATACGGACCTGAGGCAATAGATTCGTTAAGCCCCGCAGCGGTTTTGCCTAATGTCTTAAACACTAACGCTAAATCATCTTTCCGTTTGTCCAGCAGGTCGCTGACCGTGCGGAGCTGCTCCAGGACGTGGTTAAGGTTCGGGTTGTCGTTGATCAGGTACTGCACCTGAGCCGAGAACGCCGACACGTTGGCCAGCAGCGAGCTGATCGCGGCGCTGCGCTGGTTGAACGCGGCCAGCAAGTTGTTGGCGTTCACGAACAGCCGGTCCACCTGCTGGCTGCGGTCACCCAGGATCTGGGCGATCTGGTTCGCCTGCGCGAGCAGATGGGTGATCTGCTCGTCCCGCTTGCCGACGGTATCGGAGAACTTCGCCACCCCGTCGAGCGCCGCGCTCAGGTGCGGAGCGGTCTGGTCGATAGTCTGCGACAGCACGTTCAGCGACTGCTTGACGGTGTCGATGTTCCAGCCGGCCGCAGCCTTGGTGACATCGAAGAAGGCGTCGTAGATCTGGTACGGCGTGGTGCTCTGGCCGAGCGGCAGCGTGCCGCCGGGCCGCAGCGTCGTAGTGCCGCGCGGCTCGATCTCGAGCACCTTTTTTCCGAGGATGGTGTCGGTCTTGATCGCCAGCCGGCTTTCGGTGCCGATGGTGTCGCTGCCGGTGGAGAATTTCATCTTGATGTGGTCGCCGTCGATGTTGATGGCCTCGATCTGGCCGACGTCGACACCGGCGATGCGGACCTTGTCGCCCGTGTTCAGCTGGCCCGAGTCGGTGAACTGCCCGTAGTAGCTGGGCTGCGCGAAGATCTGCGGGATGCTCGTCAGCGTCTGACCGACCGCGACCGTGAGAACCGTGACGATCAGGCCCATCAGGCCGATCTTCTTCCGGTTGGCGGGTTCTAGTGTCCTCATTGCGGGGTGCACCTACCCGTCGGCTGCGACCACACACGGACCGTGCGGACCGGACCACCGGCCTGCAGACCGTTGGTCTTCAGAGTGAGGTCACAGAGGTAGAAGTTGACCCAGTCGCCGTAGTTACCTATTGCGTTACCCACAATGTTCATGCCGATCGGGGTGCGGTGAATCTGGTCGTCGTACAGATCCTTCTGGTCGATGATCGGCTGCTGGATCGGGTCAAGGTAGTTCAGCGTCTTGTGCAACAGTTGCCGGTTGTCGGCGAGCAGTTCGGCCACCGTTCCCGCGCCGTTGCTGATATTCGCGATGCCCGCCGCGAAGCCGTCGGCGTGGTTGTTCAGGCCGGTAATCAGCTTCTCGAAGTTGTCGACGGTCTCGTCGAAGTCCTTGCGGTGCTTAACCGTTGTGTCCAACACAATGTTCAGGTTTTTGACCACTTCGCCGATAGCCTCGTCGCGCTCGGCGATTTTGGAGGTCAGCTGCGCGGTCTGGTCGAGGATGTCGTTGATCGTGCCGCCCTGCCCCTGGAAAACGGTGATGATCGAGGTCGCGATGTTGTTCACCTTGTCCGGGTCGAGCGCCCGGAACAGCGGCTTGAAACCGCCGATCAGCGCGTCGAGGTCGAGCGCCGGCGAGGTGTGCGACAGCGGAATGAACCCGTGCACGGGAAGCACCCGATCGGAGCCCTCGCCCTCACCGCGCTTGAGCTCCAGGTAACGGTCGCCGATCAGGTTGAGATAACGCACCTGAGCCGTCGTGGACTGGTACAGCGGAACGTCGTGGTCGACATCGAACTCGACTTGCACCCGATGGCCGCCGTCGACCAGCTTGATGCTCTTGACCTTGCCGATCTCCACACCGGACGCCCGCACGAACTGACCGTTGCGAAGACCGCTGATGTTGCTGAACTCAGCGGAGTACGTGTGGGACCGGTCGAAGCGCATCTGACCGAACACCACGACGATGAGCGCGGTGAAGAGCAGCAGCACCGTCGCGACGATGCCGAGCTTGACGAGGGTTCCGGTGATTTTCATGGGTTGATCGTGTGGTCTCCCATTTGGCGGCCCCAGACGTACTCGACTGCATACGGGGAGCCGGTGTCGATGTGGTTGTACGGAGCGATGCTGCTGCCGGTGTCCATGACCAGCGTCGGGGCCGGCCAGAGTTCACGGGTGATGGTCTGCCAACAGCCCGGCGCACCACCGGGGCCGCCGTGGGCGTTGAGGCGCGGCAGGTTCTCCGGATAGATGTACGGGTTCGGCGCGCCGCCGACCAGACCGCCCAGCGCAAGCAATCCAGCCGTTGCGGCCGTCATTCCAATACCGGGCAAGCTAAGCAAAAGCCCTAGACCAGAGAAGATCTCGGTTTCTGTCCGCAGTGAGTATGGACTGGTGAATGCGGCAACTTTCGGTTCCGAGTCATGCAGATTGCGGATAGAGCAGAGTATCTCCGGACTATAGGTGTCGAGCAGCTGAGCGGTCGGCACCAAATCCTTGGCGCCGCGCGCGAAGTACGGGCCGCCCTTGTTGAAGATCTCCGCGCCGGTGGCACCGAACCCCGCGGCGGCCAGCAGCGCCTGGTCGAGGTTCTTCTCCTGCGCGTGCACGGTGTGCGCCGTCGTCGAGGCGTTGTTCAGGAAGTCGAACAGGTCGGGAGCCGCGTTCGAGAAGGTGTCGGCAACTCGCGAGAACTGCTGGATGTCGTGCCGGATGATCGGCATCCGCGGGTTGATGTCGTCGAGGGCGGCGCTGCCGTTGATGATCGACTGCCCGAACTTGTCGCCGAGCCCGCTCAGCGCTTGGGCCGCCGCGCTCAGCGTCAGGTTGACCTTGACCGGGTCGACCTTCTCCGCGATCTCGGTGATGGTCTGGAACAGCGTGTTGATCTCCGTCGTCACCGAACGGGCGTCGATCACGGTCGACGGCGTAACCCGTTGCGGGAGCGGGTTTTCCGGCGGGGTCATCGACACGTACTTCTCACCGAACACCGTGGTTGCCACGATCTTGGCGTCCACATTGGCCGGGATCAGGTGCAGATACTTCGGGTAGACATCCAGGCTGAACTTCACCGCAGGCTTACCGTCACGCTCAACCTCGTCGATCTTGTCGACACGGCCGATCTGCACCCCGTTGAAGGTGACCTTCGAACCCGGATCCATCACCAAGCCAGCCCGATCCGACAGCATCGTCAGCTTCGTCTTCTCAGTGAAGTCACCCTTGTACTGCAGGAAAACCAGCCATAACACCAGCGCGAAAATCAAGAAGACGACGACACCGGCCACCCGATAGGGCTGGAACGGCGCCTTGTTGACTTTCCCTCGTGGATTCGTCATAGCCGCCTATACCGTGAAGTTGAAGTTTGGATTGACGCCGTACAGCGCCATCTCGGCCAACAGGATGACGATCGGGTTAGCCACCAGCGAGAAGCGCATCGAACGGCCGACGCCCTCCCCCACACCGACCGGACCACCACTGGCGTTGTAGCCGTAGTAGCAGTGCGACAGCATCACCACGATCGAGATGATGATGACTTCGACGAATGACCAGAACACGTCGTCGGGTCGCAGGAACGTCCGGAAGTAGTGCTCGTAAGTGCCGGACGTCTGCCCGTAGATGAAGGTCGTGACGATCTGCGGCGACAAGAAGGACAGGATCAAACCGATCGAGTACAGCGGGATGATCACTACGAGACCGGCCAGCATCCGGGTGGACACCAGGTAGGCCGTCGACTTGACGCCCATCACCTCGAGAGCGTCGATCTCCTCGCTGATCCGCATAGCGCCAAGCTCAGCGGTGGCGCCGGCGCCGACGGTGGCCGCCAGCGCGATGCCGGTGACGATCGGCGCGACCAGGCGCACGTTGATGAAGGCGGCGACGAACCCGAGCAGGGTCTCAATACCGATGTGACCCAAGGACGCAAGACCCTGAATGGCGACCAGCGACCCGGCCGACAACGTCACGAACGCAATGATGACAGCGGTGCCGCCGACGACCGCCATGGCGCCCGTGCCCATGCCGACCTCGGCGATCAGGCGCAGGACTTCCTTGCGGTAGCGGGTGAGGGCCCACGCCATGTCGCGCACACCGATGACCGCGAACCAGCCGATGCGGCCGGCCTCGTCGAGCGGGCGACTGGCCGCGGCGCTGTACTTCGCGATGTTTACAGAGGCCCGCGGAAATCGGCCGCGGATTACCTGAGCGGTCGACATGTCACATCCCCGTTCCGAATTTCACACCGATGGTCGTCAGGATGACGTTGACCCCGAACAGTGCGACCACGCACAGCACCACGGTTTCGTTGACGGCGGTGCCCAACCCTTTAGAACCACCGCTGACGGTCAGACCGCGGTAGCAACCAACCAGCCCGGCAATGAGCCCGAATGCCAAGGCCTTGATCGTCGCGATGACGACCTCGGGCAGGCCGGTCACCAGAGTCAGCGTGGCCAGATACGCACCGGCCGAGACGTTCTGCATATAGACGCCGAACAGGAATCCTCCGACCAGGCCGACCATCGACACCAAAGCGTTGAGGAGCATCCCACACAGGGCGCAGGCCAGCACGCGGGGAACGACAAGCCGGTGGATCGGGTCGATACCGAGCACTTCCATCGCGTCGATCTCTTCGCGGATGGTGCGCGCGCCGAGGTCTGCACAGATGGCGGTCGAGACGGCGCCGGCGATCACCAGCACGGTGTTGATCGGGCCAATCTGAGTAATAACGGCGATACCGGCGCCGGCGCCGGAAATGTCAGCCGCTCCAACCTGAATCAGCAAGATGTTGAACGTGAAGATGAAAAGCGCTGTCACCGGCACGGATACGGCCATCGTTGGCAGCAGCGCAACCCTCAGAATGAACCAGCACTGCAGGATGAATTCTTTCCATTGAAATGGGGGCCGGAACAACGCTGTTCCGGTGAGCACGCACATCCGGAAGAAGCCACCGACAAGTACCAGCGGCGGCCCGATCTGGTCACGGATGTAATCAGTGACCCGCGGCTGCGTAGTAGTCACTGCCGTTTCCTCCCCGATGTCAAGACTGTGATCGTCGTCTCCTTACTGGCTAGAAGTAAGGCGGACCACAGGACTGTACCCGATGCGCTCACACGTGCGCATTTCATCGGCGTTATTAGCCTCTCGTACAGTTGACCTGCGTGTTCTTCAACGTGTCAGCTGACTTCACCCGGCGTCGTATCTGTTGAACCAGAACCGCTTTGGGCGACGTCCGAGGCACCATACCGCGTCCGCAGCTCTGTCTTTAACACTTTGCCTGCGGGGTTGCGCGGCAAGGCCTTAACGATCTTTAGGCCCTCGGGATATTTGTACCGGGCCAAGCGCTCCCGCAGGAATTCGTCGAGGTCCTCGATGCGCAGACTGGCTTCCGACACCGCCGCAACGGCGACCGGAACTTCGCCCCATTTATCGTGCGGGCGGGCGATCACCGCGACTTCGACGATCGCCGGATGGCTCGCCAACACGTTCTCCACCTCCGCGCAGTAGATGTTCTCGCCACCGGAGATGATCATGTCCTTCTTGCGGTCGACAACCCAGACATATACCTCGTCGTCCATCCGGACAAGGTCGCCGGAATGGAACCAGCCACCGTGAAACGCTTCGGCGGTGGCCTCCGGGTTGTTCCAGTAGCCGCTCATCAATGTGGGTGCGCGATAGACGATTTCACCGACCTCACCGATGGGCACGTCATTCATCTCCTCGTCGACGACGCGGGCGGCCACGGTCGGGATCACCTTGCCCACCGAGCCGAGCTTCCTGATCGCGTCTTCGCCGAGCAGCATGCAGGTCACCGGGGACATCTCGGTCTGGCCGAACGCGGCCAGGATCTGCGCCCCGGGGAAGGTCTCCGACATCTGACGCAGCAGCGTGTCGGACGCCGGCGCGGCACCCCACGAGATGACCCGCAGCCGCACATCGCGCGGATGTGCCTGCTGCGCAGCACAAACCGCCTGCCACTGGGCCGGCACCAGGAAAATCCCGGTGACCTTTTCGGCGGCGAGGACGTCGAGCAGGTGTCCCGGGTCGAACGCGCCGAGCGGATGGATCACCGTAGGCAGGCCCATCAGCATTCCGGTCAGCAGGTTGCCGATTCCGGCTATATGGAAGAAAGGCACTCCGATGAAGCCGATGTCGTCGGCGGCGAACCCGTGGGTGTACAGGTTGGCTGTCGTCTGACAGCTCAGGTTGGTATGCGTCAGCACGGCGCCCTTGGGCCGGCCGGTGGTGCCCGAGGTGTACATGATCAGCGCGGGCGAATCGTTCGGGACGTCGGCCGCGACGGCCGGGTCGCCCGGCTCGTCGACCAGATCCTCGTAGGCCAGCAGGCCCTCGTCGGACGAGTCGCCGGCCACCACGATCGTCTGCAGCACCGAGGTGACGTCGCGGACGCCGGCCGCGACCGGAGCCAACACCGGCTCGGTGATCATCACCCTGGCCTCGGAGTGATCGACCTGTGGTGTGGTCAATGGGACCGCCCTGGGTTAGTGGCTCACCCGCAGCGTTGGCGCGGAACCCTTGCTGGGACTGCCGCATAGCAGCCAAGCCACCAGATGCCCGATGGGCGAGCGCCAAGCATGGTGACGGTCCACCGAGGCTGCGAAGTCCTCAAACTCATCTGGGCGGTTGACGTGCAGACGTCGCAGCACTGCAAGCTGATCATCGGCAGGAATGTTGCATGGCGGGGGCAGTTGGAACCATATCCGGCGTCCGTGCCGAGCTGGCCAGCGGGAGTCCAGAAACCTCAACTCAGCCAGGTCGACCTGACCTGCCATCTCACCGCCGCCGGCATCGTACCCCCCGAACGGCCCGTGATAAGGGTAATCGGTCAATCGCGTGCGGACGTGGCCGCGACGGGCCAGGGTGCTGATCGCCTGGTTCGCCGTGTGCCGCTGAGCCTCGGTAGCCGTGTCGTCCACCAGACCTAGCAGCTCAAGGGTGTACCAGCGCCAGCGTGCCTGAATAACCGGCCCGCTCCCGGCAAGTTCCGCGGTGCCGTTAGCGAGATAGCAGTCCGAGGCGGCGCGCTCCTGCAGAGCGGTCAATATATGCCGCTGCAGCGAGCCCAGTCCTCGAGTCATCGCACACAGCCGGCACGCTCGCCCACAGTCGTCTCGTCGAATCCTGTCCAATGCAATCGTTTACCCACGGTGAGCAAACGTAGAAACTCGACCGCCCCGCGACAATGTTGCCCTAAACCCAACCTTCATCGCGGATTTGTCGTTTCGAAACAAACGCCTCCGGGCAGCAGTCCTAAGAGTTCATGCCGCGGACCCACTATGAGCGGCGCACGCCCGAGTTCGGACGGAATTCTGATCACCTGTTGACCGACGCGTTCTGTTACCACTTCCAGCGCCTCAGCGACCACCGCGCCAACTCAATACGCGGTAGCCGGCGCTGCGTAGCTTCTAGAACTCGCCTGCCTGCCGGCTAGGGCTCGCTGAACACGCTCACCGACGTCCCACCGATCTGCCGCAAGCTGATGTATCAGAGGGTTTTCGAGCACTGCGACGGCGACGTCACCATGGTCAACACGCACCCGCGCGGCCGCGTCAAGATGCCGGCCCCCTACGGCGCGGCCGCGGGATGGCCGAAGACCGCCAAGCCGGTAGCCGCGCACGACCGCGTCGAACGACAACGCAATCCGACGAGCAATCTCCCGGATCAGCACACCTCAGCCCAACGTAACCGTCGGACCTCCGGCCAGTCCTTCACCTTGATCACCCCCACCGGCCCTGGGGTGGGTCACCTTTTTCCGGGAACCGCGAAGGATGCCTCTCTGGGAAGCGTCAACACCGTTGCCCGGCCCCAGGCGTCGACCGGGAGCTCGTCGAAGCGGCCACCGGCGCCGATGCCGGCCGCGGTGGCCGCGAGCTCAAGGCCGCAGGAAGTGTCGGCGAAGTTGTCGATGGCGTGTTTGACGGCCGCGGGGTCGACAACGTCGACGACGCCGAGGCGTGCTGCGGTGCTGCCCCGGTGCCCAGCCGAGCTCGTCGGCGTCGCCAGCCCGAGCGGCGACTTGCCAGCCGCCAGCCAGCAGGCAGCGGGTCAGCGCCAGACCCACGCCGCTGGCGGCGCCAGTGATGACCGCCCGCTTCCCAGGCAGTCGAATCCCGAGCCGATCGGCGGCAGCGGCGCCAGCAGATGGGCGGTCATGCGGGCAGCTACTCCTGGCCGAGGTGGTCACGGGCCGCCCCGGCACCAAAAGGAAACGCAATCTGGTTCGCGCCGGGGGCCGCAACGTCGGCGTGAGACTGCCGAGCCACAGTTCCGATCCGCCCTTGACCCAACGTGTCCTTGCCCGACGACCCGTTCGACACCGCTAGAGCATTTCGATAACAGTCGCGAGACGCCTACTGAGCCCATCCCCGCCGGCAATGTCGTTGGGCTTGTGCCCTGAGGACAAAGAAGCTCGACAACGTAGGCGCCTCGCGACGTAGCTAACGCCCAAGTCCGCGCAGTAACGTCGCGGATGACGCTACAGCATGACGCTGACACGCATAACCCAACGTATTAAGTCACAACACCCCGGGGGACTTCGATGGCATTTCTTTTACTGATTACGCTCCTTGCAGTTTTCGGGCTTCTAGTGAAAGCTCTGGGCGCCGTACTGCTTTGCGAGCAAGGAGACACGAAGATGCTCGCGTCGAGCGGAGATAGCGTCAGCCTCGAATTTGCCCGCGAGAGACCCCCTCTGTGAGTCGAATTCACTCGCCGGCCACGGGGTGGCCGACATCGCACCTTTATAAGGTGCCCTGGTCCGTTGATCAACCATGCTGCGCGGCCGCGCGGGGACCTGAGAATTTAACGGTGTTTCCAGCACTGACACGCTGAGCAATGCTCGGCGGGGAAGTGCCGCGATGGCGACACTGGAAGATATCGCGAAGAAGACAGCGGCTGAGCGGTCTGCAGAGGAGAAGGCTGCGGTCGAGCTGTTGCGGCTAGCTCATGAACACAAGGGCTGTCCGACGGGGCCTGATGGGCTGCTCCGGGTCATCGACGGCACCGCGGGCGTTGCTATCCCAATGCTCCTGATTGCTCCACTGCAGCTTGGCGACCCGCTCATCGCCGAGCAACTGATCTCACGTGACGCGATAGTCAGCCGCGCCGCGGACCCGCTAATCCACCGTGCGCCACGCGAAAAGTGTTGCCGTGACCACACGTGGTGAATAGTTCCCGCTCGCCACCTACCGTCGCCGCATACTCGATGATGCCGGTGACAACAAACAACACGACCCTGAATTGTGGATTCCACCGCAAAGCCAACCCACCCGACCGACCCGGCCCACGCGTCGGTGAGGTCCAGGCGGTGCGCCGCGTGCAACGTAAGTCAGTATCGCGGGAACAAATTTTTGGCCTACGGGTCAGATTGGCAGCTTAGCCACTGCACCTTAGGCCCGCACCGTGCCCTCAGCCACCGTCACCGTCAAGTTCGCCTTGCCCAACCAGAGCCTGTTGCCCATCTCGGCCGACTGAACAACTAAGCACGTCGCGCTCCCAGGACCGGTCTGTCTGACCTCGTTTGGCATCTCCACCGTCACCACCGCTTCCGGATCAGAGTAATGGATCCGAAACACCACGCGCGAACTCTTGTCAGCGAAGCCTTCCTCGTCCAGGCCACGCCGGAAAATATCGCGAGGTCGGCGTAAACCTCGTCCGTATCGGCGACCAACGACTCTCTCCCACCCCCGTCCTATGCGATAAGTGACACGCCGATATGTGCCAGCGGCACCGTCATCGCGGCGTTGTAGTGCGAGCCACCACTGTGTCTTAGCCAGGGTCGCGATCGCAGCAACACGGTGCTGGTCGAGTGCCTGCCAAGCAGTGGCCCACACAGGCCAATTGCCGCCCGATCGAATCATCCCGCTGGCGCGCGGACGGTCGCCACGAGCCCGCCGCCGTTACGCGCGCTGCAATCGACCAGCCCACCGATCTCCTCGAGGATTTGATGCACGATCCACAAGCCCAGCCCGGCAGTGCCGCGCCGGTCAGCGGCGCTGACGTATTGCCGTCAAGTGGCTCAGACTATGTGCGTGCATGCAAGGCCCGCGGTAGACGATCTCGATGACCGCATCGTTGCCGATGCCTGCGCACATCACGTCGATCGCAGCTTCATGGCTGTGCCGGGAAGCGTCTTTCAGCAGTTTGGTCAGCACACGCCGCAGCCCCTGAGCATTGATCTCGACCGTGCCACGTCGTCGCCTACGCTCAACCGTAGCCGCGGTGCAACCAAGCCCACGGCTTCGACGGCGGCGGTGATCAGTCCTGCGATGTCGACGCGCCGGACTCCTACCGCGTCGGCGGGGGGATTATGGCCGTCGGTGCCCACCAGCAGGTCAAGGGTCGGGAGCATCAGGTAGATCAGAATCGGCCCGATCCACAGCGGCAGCTGCGCGCTGGTGTGCCAGCCCGCACGATTGAGGCCCCACACCGCGGGCAGCATCGCAAACAGCATGGTGGGAAGAATGAGGCCGAGCAGCCACAGGTAGCGCTTGCGGTCTCGCCACAAGGCGGGACGCGGCCCGTGGTCGGCGGTAAGCGAGATGTCACTCGCCATCGGATGGCCCCCCTGTCTGCGGCATCGTCCTCCACTGTCGTCGATGCGGGGTGCGAAGAACATGTTTCCTCGCGCCGAACTTCGGGGCATCGTTTGTCTCGCGGAAACAGCGGATTGACACCCCAGATGACGAGCGCACCAGCAGGCAGGTCCGCGGCCGCGTGCCCGCGGGCCACCACGACCCGCCAGACCGGCCGCTTACCGGGCTATCCTGCCGAGCATGCCCGGTGAGCCGCTGCGACTGTCATTTCGCCGGCATGTGCGCGAACAAGCCCTGGCCGCGGCCCGTGCCCTGACTATCGAGAAAAGCTGGGATCGGGTGCGCATGAGCGAGGTGGCCGACCTCGTCGGTATTTCGCGTCCCACCCTGTACAAGGAGTTCCTCGACAAGCGCGGGCTCGGCGACGCCCTCGTGGTACAGGAAGGCGAGAGATTCCTCGAGGGCATCCAGGCCGTCCTCGACGAGCATCCCGGCGATGCGGCCGGCGGCATCACCGCCGCCGTGCGCTACACCCTTGACGAGGCCGAATCCAGCCCACTGCTCAAAGCCGTCCTGACGTCGCATCGCGCCGACGAGCCAGACTCCCCGGCAACCGGGATGCTTCCCCTGCTCCCCACATCGGCCTCGCTGCTCGACTTGTCCTCAGCGAGGATGGCGAAGTGGTTCATCGAACACTTTCCCGGCCTCGACGCCACCGAGGTCACCGACATCGTCGATGCCCTCGTGCGTTTGACAGTGAGTCACCTCGTCTTGCCGATCGCCGACGCCGCCACCACAGCGACCCGCATCTCACATATCGCCCTGCGCTACTTGCGACTGGACGACTCGCCAACAACCGGCAATAACAGCACAGCCTAATCTGTCCAGATCTTGACAAAAGTCGCCTACTTGTAAAAGATCGCGCTATTGGATTGGCTGCTAACGCCGAAAAACCGGCCCCGACTGCGGCGATCGGCCGGCAGATGCGCGCTCACGCTAACGCGCATCCATCGATGCGGCCGCACAGAGGGCGCGACGCTAGGGAGAAACCTCAATGACGAGCTTGTTGCACACACCGATCGATAAAGCCCGCGAACGGTTGTCGTCGGTCATCCTGACTCCCGCGCCCCGACGCATCGACGACCGGCTGCGCGGACTGAGCCAGCGCTGGCCGGTGCGGGATTTGGCGACGCCACCGCTCGGCAGCGGACTCAAGGCCGTGCCCGGTGACGGCGGGCTGCCGTTTATCGGACACACCTTGGACTACATCCGGTTCGGCTCTGCGTTCACCCGCGAACGCCACGAGCGACTCGGGCCGGTGACCTGGATGGGCGCTTTTGGCACCAACATGGTCGTCATCGCGGGCCCCGAGGCCACCCAGCAGGCCCTGACCAGTAACGCGAAGGCGTTCTCGCAAGACGGCTGGAGTTTCCTGATCGACGCGTTCTTCCATCGCGGTTTGATGCTCATGAGCTTTGACGAACATCTGATGCATCGACGCATCATGCAAGAGGCCTTCACCCGGCCCCGTCTGACGGGCTACGTCGATCAGGTCGCGCCGTGCGTGCGCACCGCGATCCCGAACTGGGCGACTGGGCCATCGACGCGTCTGTACCCACTGCTGAAAAACCTGACTCTCGACATCGCAACTGATGTATTCATGGGTGGGTGCGGCAAAGATGACAGCGCAGCGATCAACCGGGCTTTCGTCGCCACCGTGCGCGCTGCCAGCGCCATTGTCCGAGCACCGCTGCCCGGCACCCGATTTCGCGCCGGCGTACGCGGCCGACGGGTCCTGCAAGATTACTTCGCTCTGCACTTACCGCAGGCGCGCCTCGGTAGCAGCAATGACTTGTTCAGCGCGCTGTGTCAGGCCACAGACGAGGATGGAGAACAGTTCACCGACGACGACGTCATCAACCACATGATCTTTCTGATGATGGCCGCCCACGATACCTCGACCATCACCACCACAGCGGTGGCCTATTTCCTGGCTAAACATCCCGACTGGCAAGACCGTGTGCGTGCCGCATCAGATGTCCTCGGCGACCGGGTGCCCAACATCGACGATCTCGAGGCGTTGACCGAGTTGGATTTGGTGATCAAGGAGTCGCTGCGCCTGGTGGCACCGGTCCCCATTGTGATGCGAAAGGCTGTGCACGACACCGCCATAGCGGGTTACTACATTCCCGCGGGCACGCTGGTGGCCGTCGCACCGGCGGTCAACCACTTCGTCCCCGAGGTGTGGAGTCATGCTGATCATTTCGATCCCGACCGGTTCGGTCCCAGTCGGCGCGAAGACCACGGGCACCGCTTTGCCTGGATTCCGTTCGGCGGCGGGGCTCACAAATGTATCGGCATGCAGTTCGGGACGCTGGAGGTCAAAGCGATCCTGCACCAGATGCTGCGCAGTTTCACCTGGAGTGTCCGACCTGACTATGACGTCCGCTGGGACAACACGTCGCTTCCCATTCCGGTGGACGGCTTGCCGGTCACGCTGTGTCGGCGTGCCACGGCAGGGGGTTGACCAGGTATGCACACCTCACGGGGTCGGCGATGAGCCACATTCGGTATCGGCACCGCATGGGCGGACACTGCGGATCGGGCGCCTTGCGTGATCTCACCGAGTGGGCCGGGCTCGGCTGGGGCACCGACGTGCCCGATGAGGGACTCATCTTCGTGTTGGGGGGCGCCCTGGATTTCCTGTACATCAGATCCGGCACTTTGATGCCGCGAGCGTATTTGGTGGGTCGCGGCGGTGCGCTGGAAGATCAATATCTTGATCGGATCGGTGCTCGATTCCGTCTGCAGTCAACAGATGACCCCGAGATCGGTTGGGGTTGGGTCATCGACGAAATCGACGCCGGCCGACCGGTCATGGTCTGGGCCGACATCGCCGAATTACCGTATCTTCGGGTGCGGCTCAACATGAGTCGCCACGACATCGTCATCACCGGATACGACGACGCCCAGCAAATGGCATCGGTCGTCGACAATGACCGCGAGGCGACCCAGCTCGTTCCCTACGAAAAGCTGCGGCGCGCGAGGTCCTCGACGGGGTTCCCGGTACCCACCCGGCACTCGACGTATCTGATCGACTGGCCGCACACGGTTCCGGACATGGCCGCGATCGGCGGGCCCGCGCTGGCCGACAGTGCCGCGCAGATGCGCGGCGAATCTTCCCAGCCGTCTGTGATCGTTGTCCCCGACGCCGACGTGACCGGCTCCGGGTTGTCCGGCGTGCAGATATTCGTCGACGATGTGCGTTGCTGGCCCGAGCTTTTCGATGATGACGCGCTCGGCGCGGCCCTGTTCGGGCTTGGCGCGTTCATCGAGAAGGCCGGTACTGGAGGCGGACTGTTCCGCTCACTGCAAGCGCGCGGCTGCAGCACCATCGCCGATCTGCTCGGTGCCCAGGCCGTGGCCTACGCGGCGACGGCCGCTGCCGATGCGGCACGTCTGTGGAGCGCGGTGGCCGCCGCAGCCCTCGATGCGACTGTGCCGCTGCGGGATCGGTGTCAAGCGGCCGCCGATCTCGCGGCCGGTTTGCCTGAGGCAGAACACACCCTGGCCGATGCGCTCGACGCGGCGGCGCGATCGCTCGTCGCTCGCTAACCGGTCGTCATCGTGCAGGCCGGGTAAGCGTTGCACCGGCGCACATCCGGCTGCGAGGGCAACATTCCCGGGAGCAGATGTCGCCGCGGTGATGTGCGCGGGCGTGCGCCTGGGCAGACCTATTGGAGCTCGCGCGCAAGGAAATCCGTGACCGCAGCGGTGAAGGCGTCGTTGTCGTCGCCGGCGACCATGTGTCCGGTGCCAGAAACATCGATCGTCTCGGCGTGCGGAACGACGTCCAGAAACTCCTCGACCGACTGCTGCGACGTCACATCGGAGTGGAGCCCGCGCACCAGAAGGGTGGGCGCCTGGATGCGGCGCGCCCCTTCGATGAGCAGCTCGCTCATGGTGTCAAAATTCGCGGTACCGGTTGTGGGGTCACCCTGAAGGATCTGAAAGCTCGAGGTGACAAATGCTGGGTCCCAGCGCCAGATCCACCGGCCATCATCGCGCTGCCGCAACACCTTGCGCAGTCCATCGATGGTGCCAGGTCGCGCGCGGTGCGGGTTGTAGTCGGCGATCACCGCGGCGGCGTCAGCGAGTGTGTCGAAGCCCTGCGGGTGGGCGGCCATGAACGACAGAACTCGTTGCGCGCCATCGAATTCCATACGTGGGGTGATGTCGACGAGGACCACCGCAGACCACAGATCAGCCGGGGCCGCCAGGTGCGCGCCCAGAATCGTCATGCCCCCCATCAACGCGCCGACCACTGCCGGAGCGCGGTCGCCCCGAAGGTGTCCTCGTAGCGCGAGCAGATCCGCGGCCAGGACCTCGAGCCCGTAGCGCCCCTCGGGGTCCCAGGTGCTATCGCCGTGACCGCGCGCGTCATAGGCGATGACGGTGTAGCCCAACCTGTGCAGGCGGCGCGCCGTGCGCGTCCAGGCGTGCCGGTTTTGCCCTCCCCCGTGCAGCAGCAGCACCACATCGGCGGGCGGGTCGTGACGGTAGCAGTCCGCGCTCAACACCACATCGCTGGTGGTGCAGTATTCCGTGACGGTGGCCTCCATCAGCGCGACGCGCTGTTCGGGGCGCGGTGCGCGGTCATGACGGGGTGTGTCGCGGGCCGACGACGGTCACTGTGCCCTGCGCGGCGCACACGGCTCGACCGTTGTTGGTGATGTCGATGCGGGCCACACCGCTGCGCTTGCCCAGCGCGATGATGTCAGTGACCGCGACGCACACCCCGCTGGTCACCGGCTGCAACAGATTGAGCTTGAATTCGGTGGTGGCAACCCATGATCCACCGGGGATGACGGGGTAGAACACCACGCCCAGGCAGTGATCGACCATGGCTGACAGGCAGCCGCCGTGCAGATTCCCGAACGGTGTCAGCAGGTCCTCGCGGGCGGTCATCTCGACCACGAGACGCCCGGCGGTGAACTCAGTGTGGCGAAAGTCCAGATACCGCGACAGGCCACCTGCACCCGCCGCCGCGTTTTGCAGGTCCTCGACGACCTGCGGATTGAAATGCGCGAATTCCATCGGAGGTCTCCTAGTCAAACCACGGTCACGGCTGTCGTCGCTCACGCTCTGGTGCCCACGTGCCGTGGCAGGGTACCGGCGACCTCGCCGTGCCGATGGGCGAGGAGGAAATCATCGACGATCTGGGTGCAGTCGGTGCGGGATATGGTGCGAAATCCCGTCATTCGGGCAAAGGCGAGTGGCCCGACAAGCTGACAGATCACCAACCCTGCGTCGAAATCGTCGAGCTCACCCCGCGCCTGTCCGCTGTGCAGTAAGGCATCGAAGGGTTGGCGGTACTGGTCGATCACGCGGGCCCGCAGGGCCCCCGAGGCCTGCTCGCCGGCAGATTGATCGGTCGTCGTCGGACCCAGAGCAAGCCAGGCCAGCACGGTCACATGCAGTGGCGCATCGTCAAACAACGTCGCTTGACGATTGAGCAACTCGATCAGCTGTTCGCGCAGCGTGCCCTCTGCCGGCGCCGGCGCGACAACCTGCGGCAGCAACCGCTCGAACGTCGCGGCCAACAGGTGCGAGGAACTCGCGAAATGGCGATACAGAGTGGCCCGACCCACCTTGGAGGCCTTCGTCACCGCATCGACGGTGACCGCCCCGATGCCACCACTGCTCAGCAACGAGCCGGCAGCATCCAAAAGGCGGTTGCGGGAACGGATCCGGCGGGGATCGATATCGTCGTCGTCCTCGTCATGGACGAAAATCGGCCGTGCGCTCAACGCTCAGTCACCGTGCCGTCCCGACCTTGCTGGCCCACGCGGTCCCACAAATCCACTCAGTTATGGTACCAATAGTTCCACAGCGGAACTATTGGTATTGGGGGTCGTGGGTGCTCGAATCACCGCCGAGTCGCCACGGCGATGCCGGGGACGCGGATTCATCGGCACCACAGCTGCTGCCCGCGCACACGGCGACGTGCATGGGCTGCGGCCCCGACAACCCGCACGGCCTGCAGATGGTGGCGTATCGCGCCGCCGACACCGTGTACGCCGATATCACCTTCGACGAACGCCACGTCGGGGCGCCCGGGTTAGCGCACGGCGGCGCCGTCGCCGCTGCCTGCGACGACCTTTTCGGCTTCACCCTCTGGATCGCCGGCACACCGGCGGTCACCCGCAGCTTGACCGTCGAATACCTGCTGCCGGTGCCGCTGCAGCTACCACACCGCATCACCGCGCACATCACCGCGCGTACGGGCCGCAAGCTGCATGTCAGCGCGACCGGCACGGGCATAGACGACATCACGCGGTTCACCGCCACCGCCGTATTCATCGCAGTGGACGCCGATCATTTCGCCGCCCACGCAGAGCTGGGTGCGTTCGGCGAAATGCTCGCACAGTTCCTGGCCGGCAGCGACATCGCCACTAATTCCCCGGACCCGCCGCAATGATTGCTCTCAGCACAGATCTGCCGATTCAATCCGGGTCCCGCGACGCGGAGTCGCCGCCTCGTGACCCGGTGCGCGAGGCCACCCCACCTCAGCGGGGCGCGCTCACAGATCGCCGCGAAGCGATACTGGATGCGGCGCTGCACGCAGCTGCACAGGGCGGCTACGACGCGGTGCAGATGCGCACGATCGCCAAGCGCGCCGGGATCAGCGTGGGCACCCTGTACGCCCATTTTCCGTCCAAGAACCACCTGTTGGCACACGCCCTGACCCGAGACTTCCAACGCCTCGCAACAAACCACGACTGGGCGAGCGGCCCAGCCACACCGGTTGGCCGACTCGAACGACTCACCAGCGTTCTGCACCGACAGTGGCAGCGCCAGCCGCTGCTCACCGAAGCGATGACACGGATTTTCGTGGTTGCCAACACCTGCGCCGCCGGTGAGCTCGACCACGCCGCAGCAGTCATCGAACGCCTACTCGCCACCGCTGTATGCGGCGGACCCCCCACCGCGGGCCATCACCGGGTCGCCGCGCTCATCGCCGACATTTGGCTGGCGAACCTGCGGGCATTCATCGGCGGACGCGCGTCCGCCGACGCCACCCGCGACCGAATCGACCGCGCCACTCGGCTCCTCATCGACCGCGCGAACTCCATCGACATTGCCTGCGCCACATCATGACCGACACCGACTCGATCGACACCGACTCGATCGACACAGATGCCGCAGTCGCGGTTCGGCACCGCCACGACAAGCCAACGCCGCCGGGTGAATACAGCGCCCGTCTCGCGTGGGTGGCCGCATTCGCGATACGGCACACAGCTCTGGTATTCGGCGTGTGGATCGGCGTCGCCGTCGTTATGGCGCTGCTGTTCCCCCAGTTGGAGACCGTCGTTCGCCAGCAGTCGGTGGACTTCGTCCCCCGCACCGCACCGTCGCTGCAAACGGTCGACCGGATGAGCGCAGCGTTCAATGAGCAGGGTTCGCGCACAACGCTATTCGTGGCCATGGAAGACCCATCAGGTCTGACCCCCACCGCGCAACAGCACTACACCAATCTCATCTCGCGGCTACGCACCGACACCCGCCACGTCGTACTGATCCAAGACCTGCTCGCCGACCCCGCGACCCGCGTCCAGGGCCTCAGCCAGGACCGCAAAGCGTGGTACCTAGCCGTCGGCGTTACCGGCACCCTCGGCGACACCGCCGCGGCCGAATCCGTCAGCGCCGTACGCGCCGCGGCCGCCACGGAATTCGCTCACACCTCGACCACGGTGTACGTCACCGGGCCGGCCTCCACATTCAGCGACATGATCGCCAGCATGGAGCACTCCCTGCTCTATATCTCCATCGCCACCGCAGCGCTGATCGCGCTGATCCTGATGATCGTCTACCGCTCGCTATTCACCGCACTGCTGCCGCTGCTGGTCATCGGCGTGAGCCTGGCCGCCGGCCGCGGTGTGCTGTCCGCGCTCGGCGAAGCCGGCATGCCGGTCTCCGAATTCACCATCGGCTTCATGGGCGCGATCCTCCTCGGCGCCGGCACCGACTACACCGTGTTTCTCATCAGCCGCTACCACGAACAACGCCGCGCCGGCAGACCCGCCGACCAAGCCGCCATCTACGCCACCGCCAGCATCGGCCGAGTCATCCTCGCCTCGGCCGCCACCGTCGCCCTGGCCTTCCTGTCCATGATTTTCGCTCGACTCAACGTGTTCGCCGCACTAGGACCGGCGTGCGCTCTAGCAGTGTTCATCGGGTTCGCGGCCACCGTCACCCTGCTACCTCCGGTGCTGACACTGGCCGCCCGGCGCGGCATCGGCGACCCCAAATCCGACCGCACCCGGCGCTACTGGAACAGCGTCGCCGTCGCGGTAGTGCGCCGCCCCGCACCGCTGCTCGCGATAAGCCTAATCATCCTGACCGCGCTGTCCGGGGTGGCCGCCACCATTAAAATCAGCTACAACGACCGCGCCGGTCAACCCGCGACCACACCCAGCAACCTCGGCTACCAGCTGCTTGATCGCCACTTTCGCAAAGACGTCGTGATCCGCGAATTCCTGGTCGTGGAAAACCCCACCGACATGCGCACCGGCAAAGGCTTAGCCGACCTCGACCAGATGGCCTCGCGCATCGCCCAACTCTCCGGCGTCACCAAAGTTTCTGGCGTCACCAGACCCGCCGGCACGCGACTAGAGCAAGCCCAACTGTCCTGGCAAAACGGCCAGATCGGCGACAAGATGGCTCGCGCCGCAGCCCAGGGAAACGCGAAAAAAGATGACCTCACCCAGCTCACCGACGGCGCCGACCAACTCGCCAGCGGGCTGACACAACTCGACACCACCCTGCGCACCGCCCTGGCCCCGATCACCGGACTGGTCAACAACATTCAAACAACCGGCACCAGCATCGATCAGATGCGGCCTCTGCTCCAACAACTGTCCTCCACCGCACCCGACATCGACCACGCCATCCAATCCGGCCCGGGAATCCGGCCCCTCGCCGAACAAGCCCAAAACGCCATCGCCACCGTGGACCCACTCGTGGCAGCACTGAACACCGCACCGTGGTGTGCCGCCACCCCACAATGCGCCCAAATCCGCGACCAGGTGCAGATTCTGGTCACTCTGCGCAACAACGGCTTCTTCGATCAGATCGCCGACCTCGGTGACCGCTACAACCCCGCAACCAACGCCACCATCACCGGCACACTCACCAAACTGCAGAACGCGGTCACCTCAATGAACACAGCGTTCGGCGCATTGGGCGAACCTACGGACATGGCCGCCAACATTCGCCGACTCCAAGCCGGCATCAGCCAACTCGCCTCCGGCGCCCACGCACTATCCACCGGAGTACACACGCTGGCCGACAGCAACATTCAAACGCTGTCCAGGATGAGCCAAATCGCCACCCAATTGCAGAACTCAGCACGCGCCGGCGCCGGATCAGATTCCGCCAGCGGCTTCTACCTACCGGCCAGCGCCCTCGATGATCACGAATTCGCCGACGTCGCCAAGCTTTTCCTCTCACCCGACGGCAAGACCGCACGCTTGAGCATCGAATCCAGCTACAACCCCTACAGCAGCGACGCCACCCGCCTGGCCCGCCAGATGGTCGACGTCGCCAACGCCGCCCGCCCCAACACCGCACTCGCCGACGCCGCCGTCTCTATCGCCGGCTTTCCCGCCGTTAACGCCGATATCCAGCGACTTTTATGGTCAGACTTCGCACTTCTCGCGGTCGCCACCCTGCTCGTCGTTGGACTGATCCTCATCATGCTCCTGCGGGCCATCCTCGCACCGCTCTACCTCATGGGCACCGTCGTCCTGAACTACACCGCCTCCATGGGCATCGGCGTCCTGGTGTTCCAGTGGATCCTTGGCTACGAAATCGCCTGGCCCGTACCACTAATAACGCTCATCATCCTGGTCGCCGTCGGCGCCGACTACAACATGCTGCTCGTATCGCGCCTACGCGAAGAATCCGGCAACAACATCCGCGTCGGCGTCCTACGCACCATCGCCAGCACCGGCTCCGTCATCACCTCAGCCGGACTCATCTTCGCCGCCAGCATGTTCGGCCTCATGGTCGGCTCGATTGCCATCATGATCCAAATCGGGCTCATCGCCGGCTGCGGACTTCTACTCGACACCTTCCTCGTGCGCACCCTGACCGTCCCCGCCATCGCCACACTCCTGCGCGAAGCCAGCTGGTGGCCCACCGGACCTCGAATCAGCGGTACCTATAGCCCTGTCGTACCACGCAAGGTTCTTTGCCTCTTGTCGCGGGCGCTCTGCTTCGGCCGCAGCTGTGTCGCAGGGCAGCACCGTTGACATGGCCGAGACTGCGGCCTACACGACTCGCATCAACAAAATGATCGTTATCGCAACCATTTCCAGGGCAGCACTCGGCCGTGCTGGCTGGGCGCGGCTAGCTGATCCCGTGGTAAATGCGGACCCATTCGCCGATGATCTTCACGCATTCTTGAATGCCGGCTTGGCCCAGGCTTTTGAGGCCGCCGAGAGCGGCCTTGCCCAGGAATTGGGTCACGCGCCGACCGGGGCCCTTGGGTGATGTGCAGTCAGCGTCGTCGTCTCTGATCGCCGTCTGCAGTTCGGCGACGTCCTCGGGCTGTAATCCTAACGTCGCCACAGCATTTAGCAGGCTGTCGAGGTCACCGGGTAGCACGGTGGCGAGTTGAACGGCGGCCGATCCGCCGAAAGCCACAGCAGTGCCCGGGCCACTGAAATAGTTGGTGATGATGTTGTTAATCGGGGCGGGGTCAACGGGGACTACTCCAGGTTCGCCCGCGTCGGGCAGGACTTGCTCGAGATCCAGTGCAAGGCTCAGCACCCGTGTTCTAACACTGTCGAGTACTGATGTCAGCAGAGCCGGTGATACCCGTTTATGGGCTGCCACCAAGCCGTGTAGAGGCGCGAACTGCTGTAGCTCTTTGAGTTGCCCCTTCCGCATCATCCCATTGATGAGGGCGATAACGTCAGTGGGCCAGAAGTACGACAACAGGCCGTCCGTCGTGGCGAGTCGCTCAAGTTCGCTCACGGACTCCCGCAGCTCGACTTCAAATGCGCCGGCACCTCGTAATCCCTCGGGGAACGCCGATGGTGCTAGCGGCGCATTACGAATCGTCGAGCCCCCGAAGCCCGACCATTCACTCAAGACCTGAGTCTGAAACGGTCCACGATATTCCGGCAGCGATGTCCCTGTCGGGTAGCCGGCCAATTCGTTATCGACCCAGTCGATCACTAGCGGTGTTTGAATCCGCGCAGCGACCACTTTGGTCATCCGCAGCAAGGACGCCAACGACGTGGCGTCCGCGGTTGCCGCGTCGATAATGGCGGAAAGTTTCGACACAGGAAAATCATCCCAGCACCCACCGACTTCTAAGCCGAAGGCTGCGGCTGTATTCGACAAAACTGCCGCCGCATCTCGTCGTGATCAACAATGAGCACCCTCCGGCGCTACCAAAGCGGAGGGTGAGCGCGCTGCGGACCTAGAGTTCGAGACAGTCGCCGTCCTGGGTTTGCTGGCGTTCGGCGGCGTGTTCGCGGCGGTGTTCGGCGTCGGCGACGAAGCGTTGGTAGGCGGCTTCGCGGCGGCGGGCTTGGGCGCTGTGTTGGCGCCACTCTGCGGTGCGGTTGGTGCGTCGTTCGTCGTTGCGGTCGAGCAGGCCGCGCACCACGGCGGGTAGCAGGGTGCGATCGGTGCGTTCAGCTTCGGCGTGCATGGTGCGGGGCCGGTCGTCCTTGGCCAGGATCATGCGGAAGTAGTGCGCGGCAGCGTATTTGTTGCCGCGCCGCATCTTGTGGATTTGGTTGCCGGCTGCGAGGGCGTTGTGTTCGTGATCGCTTTCACCGGTGATGGGCTGGTAGATGAAGGCGTGGTTTTCGTCTTTACCGCGGGTCATGCCGACGTAGGCCATGGCGCGGCTGGCTTGGTCGCTGAGCACGGTGAAGCAGGCCCCACGGGTGGTGGAGTTTCCGACCGTGATCCCTTGGGCCGCATGCAGGGTGGTGGCGTAACCGAGGGTGACGTGCTGGGTTCGGTAGTCGCCCTCGAACAGGACGCGTGCTTTGTCGGTGAGCCGTTCAGCCGCGATCTGGCCTTTCTCTTGGTCGACGATGACGACCCGCCACCGGTTGCCGTTGCGGACCTGGTCGATCCGGTCGCCGCGCTTGTGTCCGGTCCCGGGTGCAACCGCGATGCTGGCGTCGTTGTTGCGGCTGATGATGATGTCGCCGGCGCGCACGTCCTGGTCGCGCGCGACCCGCACCGCCGGGCGTTCGGTCGCTGGGTTGTCGCGGTGCAGTCGCAGGTTGATCGCGTCGGCGATTTCCCATTTGTCGCAGATGATCGCCGCGTCGTGGCCTTGGCTGCGCGCATCCTTATAGGCGGTGATCGCGTCGTCGGCCATGGCGATCGGGTCGCCGGTGTGTAGCCGGTCGTGGTTGCGGTACCAGCCGACCGCTTTACGCAGCCGGTTGCCGTGCCCGCTGCGCAGCGCGAGGGAGGTGTCGCGTTCCTCGGGTTCACGCATCCGCCACACTTCACCGAGACGCTGACTCCACGGCAGTTCACCGCACAGCTGCTCGAACATGCCGCCGCGCGCCTGCACGGGCGACAGCTGGTAGGCATCGCCGACGAGGACCATCTTGGCGTTCCCGTTGACCGCGCACCGCAGCAGCTTTTTCAGTTCCGGGGTGCCGACCATGGACGCTTCGTCGATCACCATCACGGTGGAGCGGTCGATGCGGAGTTGGTCGTCTTCGATCATCTTCAACGCCTTGGCCACGGTTAGTCCTTGGTCGCCGGCCTGATCGCGCATCGCCTCGTCAACGGCCTTGCCGGTCGGCGCGATCACCAGGACCCCTTTGTTGGCGCGGTGCGCGGCGGCGCGCAGCGATTTCAGCGAGTGCGTTTTGCCCGCGCCCGCGGGCGCTTGCAGCGGCTGAACAAGGTAGGGCGATTGCGCGATCGAGCGGATCGCGCGCGCCTGATCCGGTGACAGGTCACCCAAATCCGCGTCGCGCACATCGAGTCGGGTGCGCGGGTCGGCGCGGTCGATCATGTCGAAGATGCGGACCTCTTCGGCGATCACCGCGTCGACGGTGAACAGTTCGTGGCCTTCGCGGTGGTGCGCTTCGCGCGGCGCGGTGACGCGCATGCTGACCGCGTCCACGATCATGTCGATGTGCGCGCGCGGGTCACCGTCCGCGTCGACCGGGATCTGCGCGCCGACGAGCTCGACGATGTCCGCGCGGGTGAACGCGCTTTTGTCGATGCGCGCCGCGGTGCGCGCGAGCGCGGCGCGGCCACCCAGGATGCGCGGCGCGGCGCGGCGCGCGCGGCGCGCTTCGGTGTGCGCGGCGCGGTCCATTTCCAGGCCGCGCGCATCGGCACGCCACTCCTCTCTCAGTTGCGCCCAGGACTGCGATTCCGGCTTAGCGGGGCGCGTCGCTTTCTGCGCGGTCTGCAGTTGCTGCGCTGTCGGCTCTCCCTCGACGACGACGAGATTGTTGCGCGCCCATTCCCGCAGCCGCGTCGAACGCCGCGACCACGCCTTGATGCACGCCTTGGTGATGCCGGCGATCTCGGCCATGCCGGAGCGTTCGTCAACGTCGACCCACTCAACGCCGCGCTCAGCGTGCAACTCGTGGCGCAGCACGGCCTGGTAGATGATGCCCGCGGCCTTGGCTTCATGGAACAGCGATTTGGAGTCGATCGACACCATCTCACCGTCCGCGCGGGCCTGCCGGTTCGGCAGGATGACGTGGGTATGCAGGTGAGGATCCCCGCAGCGCGACGTTTCATGCTGGTAGGCGACCGCCGCCAGGCCCGGCAGCCGCTGCAGATCCTTTTTCCCGGTCAACGGGTTATGCACCCGCGTGTACCCGGCGTGTTCATGCAGGTAGTCCATCGCTGCCTTCACCGCCCGCAAGTGGGCTTCAGCGACAACCTTTTCGTTGACATCGCTGGTCAACGCCCGCAGCAGCGACACACTCTTCGGGGCCGCGAACGTCAGATCGAACCCGTGCACCGACGTCTTGGTGAACGCCCGGCCCCTCATGCCGTTCGGGGCGACCCCCTCATCGAGCCACGCCGTCACTTCATCCCCGTCAGCAAACCCACCCGCGACCGCGGCATCCGACAACCCGGTCAGCTCGGCAACCTTGGAAACATCCCCGCCGACGATCCACGTCGGAACCCTGGTGTCGGCCTCGGAGTAATACTCACCCAGCCCGCCGCCGGCAGACACCCGGTCCATCGACGCCTGCTTGGCCTCATTCGCCGTCTTCTCGTAATAGGCGATGCTCCACCGAGACAGCCGCGAAATCGTCAACACAAGCGGCCACCTCCTCAACGGCGACGGCTCGGGCCCGGCCGGGGGACGAGCGGTTGGGGGCGCGCGAAGCGCGACCGCAACCAGTCTTGCACACCTTGTGCCAATGTGCCGATGGTCAATTCCATTGTGTAGCAAGGATATACGTTTTGGTGCGAATGGGATTGGAAGGAGGTGGTGGGGTTGAGAGAGAATGAACGGTGTTGTGGCAGTGGTGAATGCGTTGAGGGAGCGTGAGTGATTAAAGGTGGCTTGGGTTTGACAGCCGGGCTACAGCGGCGGCGAGCATCGCGAGTCACGCGAGGGTCGCGCTGGGCTTCAGTCACGGTCGGTTCCGTTCGCCCAGCCCGCCGCCAATCTTGCGACAGGCGAGCTGCATTCGTGGCAATAGGTGTTTCCGCGGATTTGGCTCCTGATCATCCTGGGCGGCGCTTGGCGGATGCAGGCTCGTTTTCGACAAGCAGGCCTCCGCGGAAACGCCCAACTCAACTTGGCGTCGCAAAGACCACGGAATGACATACTTTGGTTGTTCGCAACCTGAGCGTCACGGATGGATCTGTGGGTGGGTTCTGACATGATGCAGGCAGCGCCATGGAGTGTGGGCAACGCTGCGCGGGCGCCCGAGGAGGGACTGTGGCGAGGTCGGATCTGATCATCGACTTGGTCGAGGCGCAGCAGCGTGGCGACAACAGCAGATTTCGGATGCTTGTCGAAGCAATTATCGCTGAGGAA
The DNA here is from genome assembly GCF_022430545.2 of Mycobacterium paraterrae. Classification (NCBI taxonomy): domain Bacteria; kingdom Bacillati; phylum Actinomycetota; class Actinomycetes; order Mycobacteriales; family Mycobacteriaceae; genus Mycobacterium; species Mycobacterium paraterrae. The sequence goes on from NZ_CP092488.2 coordinate 1,463,651, forward strand.
CGCAGCAATCAGCACCATTTAGTCGCTGACCGGCTGTCGCAATTGATCACCACCGCTGGGGCACTCGGCCCGCTGGCGCGTGACGATTCCGCCCGCCATGTCGCTGACTTGGTGCAGGAAGTCGTTCCAAAGCGGCGGCTGTTTGACGTGCAGATGGATTCGCGCGTCGCCGCGGCCGTCGGCGCGGTCATTGAGGAACACCACCGCTGCGAATTGCTTCGCAGCCACGGCCTGGAGCCGCGTAACCGCATTCTGTTAGAAGGGCCGCCCGGTAACGGCAAAACATCGCTGGCCGAAGCGATAGCGGCGGAATTGATGGTGCCGTTCTACGTAGTGCGCTACGAGGGGGTCGTCTCCAGTTTCCTCGGCGAGACAACGAGCCGGCTTGATCACGTTTTCGAGTTCGCCCGCACCCGGCGATGCGTCCTGTTCTTCGATGAATTCGACACAATCGCGAAAGAGCGCGCCGACGCCCACGAGACCGGCGAAATCAAGCGGGTCGTGTCAACCCTGCTGTTGCAGATCGACCGGCTGCCGTCACATGTGGTAGCCGTATGCGCGACCAACCATGGGGAGCTCCTCGACCGGGCCGCCTGGCGACGGTTTCAGCTGCGTTTACCCCTGGAACCGCCGTCGCGCGCTCAAGCCACTGAGTTTTTGGAGCGCCTGCGCATCAAACTGGGCGGCAGCCTGGGCCAGACTCCACGGACGCTGGCCGATAAGTTGGCGGGAGCAAGCTATGCCGAAATCGAGGAGTTCGCTCAAGACGTTATGCGCCGCTTCGTCTTAGCTCTTCCCGATGGTCGTGTCGAAGATGTAGTACGCGACCAGCTAAAGCAGTGGCACGCGTTGAGGAATTTGTGACCTCAGCGCGACCTCCGCTGCCGTTCGGGCCGCCGACTGCTGGCCAAATTCCCACCGGCACGCCACGCTTCCCGGGCAGCACTGCCGGACCGGGGCCGACCCGCCAGCGCGAACGGCTGGAACCGCAATTTACCGCTCTGCAGGGCGCACTGCAGTCAGGCCGCGTCGATGTCACAGCAGAGACCGCGGAAGCCGACCCCGAGCTGGTCGTGGTATTCGATCTGGCCGGGACCGTTGCGGAGTTCGCCCGAGCCGCCGGAGAGGTGCCCGGCTTAGAGTTCCTCCTCGAGGTCGACGGCGAAGAGTTCGAACCCGACGACGACTTCTACCTTGTGCGGAGCAATAAGCGCAGCGCGGACCCGGTCACCGACAGCCTCTATGTGGTGATGTCTAACGCCGATGCTGTCGCGCAACTGCTGTCGTTGTTCGCTCAATGGCAACGTGATCCGCGTGGACCGCTGCCGCGAGGCCTGGCTCCGCTACGCCGCGTGTTTGCCCTCCTACGGGAGGTCCGTCGGTGGGGTCCCCAGGACCGGGTCCGTGAAACCGGGCTGTTGGAGGATTGGCGCGAAACCGTCGAAATAGTAGGCCAGTCAACCAGTTTCGCGCGTGTGGAGATTGAGCTGTGGTACCGCCGTGACTCGGCCCGTCGCGCCGTTGCGCAAGCCGAGGTGGCGGGCGTAGTCGCTGAGGCGGGCGGACAGGTCATCAGCCAGGTGACCATCGAGGGCATCGATTACCACGCAATGCTGGTCGACATTCCTTACCAGCAAGTCGAATCGGTCGTTCAACAAGGCCCCGATGCGATTGAACTGCTACGCACCGACACCATCATGTACGTCCTTCCGGCGCGCCCGATGTCGATCCTGGGAGTCGCTGCCACCGACGAACCGCTGGACCCCGCACGGTTTGCTACACCACCGAGCGGCAAGCCCCCGCGCGTGGCGCTGCTTGACGGTCTGCCGATGGCTGGCCACCTCGCCCTCAACGGGCGGCTCATCATCGATGACCCGGACCAGATCGCCGTCGACTACTCGAGTTCCCAGATGCATCACGGTACGGCGATGGCATCGCTCATCTGCCACGGCGACCTCAACGAGGACGCGGCGCCAAGCAGCCGCCGCCTCTACGTCCGCCCGATCATGCGGCCGCACCCGTTGTTTGACGAAAGCGAGATCGTCATCCCCGATCGGCTGATGGTCGATCTCATCCATCGCGCATTTCGGCGCATGTTCGAGGCTGATGGCTCGGCTTCACCGCAAGTTCCCAGCGTCCGGGTAGTCAACCTGTCCGTCGGCGATCCCGCACAAATGTTCATCCGCCGCATCAGCCCGGTCGCCAAACTGCTCGACTGGCTGGCGCATCGCTACAACTTGGTCATCCTGGTCAGCGCGGGCAACCACGATATCGACGTCACAGTCCCGGCCGCGACACTTAGCGACACCGAAGCGTTACGCCAATCCGTCGCAACTGCGATGCACGAGCGGGCCCGTCTACGACGCATCCTCTCGCCGGCCGAAGCAATCAACGTGGTGACGGTCGGCGCCCTACATTTCGACGCAGCGACCACACCGGTCAGCGACACCGTCCTCGACACCGTTCGCGCCGGGATGCCGGCGCTGTACACCCCGGTGGGCTTTGGCCACCACAACTCCGCGAAACCCGAGGTAATGCTGCCCGGCGGACGCAGCTTGCATCAGCGGCCGCCATCCGTCGAAGGCGATACCGCACTGTATGCAGCCGAAACGACCGTCACCGGTCCTGGGCTTCGCGTCGCCGCCCCTGGCACCGGCGGGGCGATCACCTCCTCGGCCTACACCCATGGCACTAGTAACGCCACAGCGCTGGCCACGAGAACCGTCGACGGCATCTTTGACGTACTCGAAGGACTATCCCTCCAACCGAGTGAACCCCCATTTCCTGCAGCGGAATACCATCCTGTGCTGGCCAAAAGTCTGCTGGTACACGCCGCATCGTGGGGGTCGCTGCGGAGCGACGTCGAAGAAGCCATCACCGACACCAGCCTTAACCGGCGCGCCGTCTCACGGCTGCTGGGATACGGCGCCATCGACGACGAGCGCGTTGCTACTGCGACCTCGAACCGGGTGCTTCTGCTCGGCGCCGGGTCGATCTCGGCCAACCAGCGCCTGACGTTCGCCCTGCCCCTTCCCGGAAGTCTGGCCGCGACAACAGAGTGGCGGCGGCTGACCGTCACCCTGGGATGGATCTCCGAGGTCAACCCCCGCACCCGTAAGCACCGGATGGCCCGTTTGTCTTTCGACCCGCCCGGCGGCCCACTGGCAGTGGAGGGCACTCAGGCCGAATATTGGGTCGCTAGAGCCGGAACCGTGCAGCATGAGGTATTCGAGGGCCGGCGCGCGGTCGCCTTCGCTGTCGGGGACGCCCTGCAGATTGGCGTGGACTGCCGCGTGGACGCCGGCCGATTGTCGTCGCCGGTCCGCTTCGGTCTCGCCGCGACCCTTGAGATCGGCGCCGCGGTCCAATCGGACATTCATACGGAGGTTCGCCAGCAATTGCAGATCCGTCTGCAGAATCGCGCTCGCCAGGCCGCGACCCCGCGCGGGTAAGCCACTTCGAAGGCGCCCATGCATCGGTCTGAGCGGTCACGGTGTCGGCACTGCCGCGGTAAGTCACTTGTCCCGCTTGCTGCGCACGGTTCCAGACTTCTCAGAACCGCAGAGGCGGCGGATTACCCTGCTAGAAGTGACCGCTGCTGATGATCGTGAATCGCTTGAAGAGACCCTTGCAGCGTTGCAAACCCCGGGCCTACTCGAGGAACTGCGCCAGGCCGACGCCGACTACTTGGCCGGACGTACAGTCAGCGGCGAAGAGGTTCGCGCACGCTACGGCCTGAGATGAGCGCTGTGCCCACCCCAGCTCATCGACGATGATTTGTGAAGACTCGCCTATGAGGTCCCGCCGCGTAACTCAGGTGATCGGAATGAGGGGTGACGCGGTGACCGATCTGCAGAGGGCCAAGCGCCGGGTTAAGACTGTGCGCGCCGCCCGTCAAAGCAGCGAGCTCGAAGGTTCACACAGCACCGCGGCCACTCGAGCTGACCAGGTTCGCTACGCCCGTGGGTCGATCACCACTGCCGAGCTGGGCGATCGCGTTCGACGTCGTTACAACGTGAAATAGCCAGGTTTGGGGTGCCGCACCCCTGGGGAGGCCGGCGATCTAGCTCTGGACCGCTTGATCCGCACACAGTCCGCAGCGGCACCACTGGCTGCCCACTCCAACTAACGTGGACAACATATTTGAGCTGCGCCATCGCATTCCGGCCAACACACCTCACTCCAGCAAACGCTCAGGTGGCTTGTTTCGGGACGAAGAGGTCGTGGGTTCGAATCCCGCCACCCCGACTCACATTTGGGCAGCACGGCGGCGGTGCGCCTTGCTGCATATTCTCAGCTTTTGAATCAAGGGAAAACCCTGTATCGCCGCCACGACAGGCTCATTATTTTTTAGGCAGCAGCACGCGGTTCACTGGGGATGGGGAGCAGTTCATGGGGGTTGCACGGGGATTGGCGGCAGGCGGCACATTCGCAGCCGTTGCCGCCGGATTGGCTTTTCACGCGGCGGGTGAACCGCCGATCGGGCGCTACACCGCGATGGCGATCGACGACGCGACGGGACTCGAGGTACCCGGCATGACGTCGACCCTGACGTTCGTGGCATGCGGCCCCGGCTGCGCGCATGTACTTTCGCCAACCGGCGCTTTCGACCTGCACCTCCGCGACGGCGCGTGGACCGGTACAGCGAAATCGCTCAGCGGCCAATCGTGCACGGACACAGTGGACGCCAGACTCTTCATGACCCAGTCGTGCGCGGGAAAGACCTCCCACGCGCAACTGAAGAAGAGCGGCTGAGGCTGCGCTAAGGGACGACCAGGCTGTTGGTTGAGAGCGGCGTACCAAAGTACGTCGCCTGCGGATCAACCACGATCTTCTTGCCGTCACTGCGTCTGGCCAGCACATTGCGCGCCATCTGCTCGAAGGTGATCTTCTCGGGTCCGCCGATGTTCTCGATGCCGTCGATCGGCGGGGCCGCTGCCACTCGGGCAACCTCGATCGCCAGGTCTGCGGTAGCGATCGGCTGTATCAGCGCGTCCGGCACGCGCACTTGGTCGCCTACCGTCAGCGACTCCGTGATGCCATCGGTGAATTCCACGAATTGGGTCGCCCGCACTATCGAATAGGGAACGTCCGCCCCCTCGATGAGCTTCTCCTGGGCGGCCTTGGCCCGCATATAACCGCTCTCCGGCAGCTGGTCGCAGCCCACGATCGATACTGCGAGGTAGTGGCCCACACCCGTATCTCGCGCCGCGGCAAGCAAATTCGTCGTCGACGTTGTGAAGAACTCCAGCACCGGATCGTCATCGAAGGAGGGCGCGTTGGCGACGTCCACGACAACGGCGGCGTCGGTGAGTGCTGCGGTGAGCCCCTCCCCGGTCAGGGCATTCACGCCGGTCCGCGGCGAGGCCGCGACGGCGTCATGGCCGCGATCATTTAATGCTTTGACCACTTTAGATCCGAGAGCTCCGGTGCCGCCGACCACCACGATCTTCACTGCGGTATCAGCTCACATAGTTGCTATCCAGGTCAAGGTTGGTCACCTCAGATGCCGGGGTACCACACATCCGGCGGTAGCAGGCTGGACAGGTTCTCGACCGCGGCGAGCGCCGCCGACGTGTCAGCCAACCCGCTCCATAACAGCGTGGCGTCGGTCGAGCCGGGCGCCTCGAACCAAAATGCGGAGCCGACGCCCGGGTCGTCCACCGAGTAGTAGGTGCCGAGAGTCGTGGAGAGCAAATTGTCGACTTGGCCGTTGCCGAACACCACGTTGATGTCGTGCAACGCGGCAGTGACGTCAGCCGGCGGCTCTTGCTCGGTGGCGGCGTTGAAACTCGGGAAGAACGCGGAATCGGTCACCGTCGCGCCGGCCAGACCGCCGGGGTCGGTACCCCCGCTGGTGGCCGTACCGAACGTGTAGACCGACTCGTCGCTCCACGGAGTCGCGTAGTCGGACTCGAACACGTTGTAACTGCCGACAGTGGTTCCGCCTATCAACACATTGGTCGGCTGGTATTGCTGCCACTCGGTGAAGAGCGGCTGGAACCCCACATATCCGTCCGGACCGAGCGGCGTGTAGGGCACGTGGTGTCCACCCGAGACCAAGGAAAGGCCCTGGTCGCTGAATCCGTCATCGGCGTGCGCGAGTGTGGCGGGCGCGACAGCGGCGGCAAGGCCGCTGACGGCCACGCCGAGTACCAAAAAAAGACGACGTTGATCCATGCCTCAATCCCCCCTGTGGGATGTTGCACTCGTATGCAACAGATCCGAATCTGCAGAGGGTATCGCCCGGCCGATCTTGAAGCATCCGGAATGAGAAATATTTGCCAGGCCACGAACTTTTCTTTACCGAAGCCTCAGTTTTCGTGCGAATGTCGCCGTTCCGGAGTTGGCTGGCGTAGCGACGCGAAGGTAGCTGGTAAAGGCTGTGCGACGCCGTCGGCAAGCGGTGCGCTCGGGTGGTCAATTCGCCCAAAACCCCTTGGGCGCCTGTCAGGACAAAGCATGATCGCCGGGTGAGAGTCATCGTCACCGGCGGCAACAGCGGCATCGGCGCGGCCACCGCGACCGCACTCGCCGCCGACGGGCACAGCGTCGTGATCGCGTGCCGCACGATTCCGAAGGCAGAGCGGGTCGCGGCATCAATCAACGGCGACGTCACGGTCGCCCAGCTGGATTTGGCCGACCTCGCGAGTGTGCGTAAGTTCGCCGATTCTGTCGACGGCGTCGACGTGCTGATCAACAACGCCGGAGTCCTGGGCCTGCCGCTGACCCGCACCGCGGACGGATTCGAGGCCCACATGGGAACCAACTACCTCGGCCACTTCGCGTTGACCTGTCTGCTCGGTGACCGGATCTCCGATCGGGTTATTTCGGTGGTCAGCTCGGCCTACGCCGTGTCCCGGTTGCACCTCGAGGATCTGAACTGGCACAGCCGCGAATACTCGACCTGGCTGGCCTACGGCGAATCCAAGTTGGCCGTGATGTTGTTCAACCACGAACTGACCGGCCGCGGCGTGCGCAACTACATGACCGACCCCGGCGCGACGAACACCGACATCAGCCGCGACGCCAGCGGCATCGTGCCGTGGATACGCGACCACACGTTCCGCGGGTTTCCCGCCCACAGCGCTCAGGTCGGCGCACGCTCGACCATTCAGGCCGTCACCACCGACCTGCCGAGCGGGACATATCTGGCGCCACGCTTCGGCCAGTGGGGCCGGCCGAAGGTCACCAAGCCCCGTAGTAAGGCGCGGGACGCCGCGATGGCTCGCCGACTCTGGGATCTGTCCGTCGAGCTAACCGGCTGCGACTGGCCCGTTTGACCGAGACGGCGCCGGGGGTAAACATGCCCGTGACTCAACTCCAGGAGATCGTCGAGCCCCAGTTGCCCGTGGCGCATGGACCGATATCCATGGCGGTCCGCCAGTGCCTCACGCAGCCGGCGCCTCGCGATCAACTGACCCGCGTCGGAGCATCGGTCCGCGACTCCGACCCCTACGGCCTGGATCTGCATCTGGCGTTGTACATGTGCTACGAACTGCACTACCGCGGCTTCGCCGGCGTCGACCCAACCTGGGAGTGGAATCCCGGATTATTGCATCTGCGAGCGCAATTGGAGCGCACGTTCCTGGCCGGAGTGCGACGTGATGTCGGTCCCATCGAGCCGGGCAGAACCGCCGCTGATGAAATGGCCGACCTCGCCATCGAACCCTCCGACGGGACGGGGCCGTCGTATTGGTTGCGCGACAACGGAACCTGGCAGCAGATGCGCGAGTACTTCGTGCACAGGTCGCTGTATCACCTCAAGGAAGGTGACCCGCACGCTTTCGCGATACCCCGCCTCACCGGACAAGCCAAGGCATCGTTCGTCGCGGTCGAATACGACGAGTACGGCGCCGGGCATGGCGCCAGGGTGCACCAACAGCTGTTTGCCGACTTGCTGGCGGCGGCCGAACTCGACCCGACCTATCTGGCCTATCTCGAGGTGGTACCCGCCGAGGCACTGGCGGTCGTAAACCTGATGTCGCTGTTCGGATTACACCGCCAATTCCGCGGCGCTGCGGTCGGACACTTCGCTTCGACGGAGATCACTTCGTCTCCGGGCTCGCGTCGTTTGGTCGATGCGCTGCGGCGGATGGGCGCGCCCGAACAGTGCGTGACGTTCTACGCCGAGCACGTCGAAGCGGACGCGGTACACGAGCAGGTCGTGCGCAACGATGTCGTCGCCGCGCTGGTGGCACGGGAGCCGCAGCTGAATCACGACGTGGTGTTCGGTATCCGTGCGCACGCCGCCGTCGAGGACCGGCTGGCCGACATGATCATGTCGTCATGGAAGGCCGACGAGACGTCGCTACGACGTCCCCTCGACTGAATTCTTTTGCGCGACAGGACGGCAACGCCGATGGCTGGTATCGCACATCGGATAGCTCTTACTTCGCCTGCAGGTACAGATCGCCACCATGAAGCGGTCGGACTCGACGACCTCGCCTCCGGGTGTCTCGATGCTGACGGGGCCCGACACCAGGACCGGGCCCCTCGGCACCACTTGCACACGAACCCTGTCGGTCATGGCTTGTCCGCGCGGATCACGACCAGCTCCTCGATTCGGCATCCGCGGGGGATCTGACCGGTGACTTCCAGCCACCCGGCCCGGGCGGAAAGCACCGGTCCGAACGGGATCTTTTGCCAGGCAATGACTTCGGCCTTCAAGCCGGTCGACCGGAGCGTCTTCAGCGACTGGTCGACACCGGCGAGCGCCGAATGCACCACCAGCAGTGAGCCGCCGACGTCGAGCAGTCCGGCCGCGGATTCGCACAACGGGTCGAGGACCATCCGGCCGTCGACACCCGCGTCCCAGGCCCGCGCCGGACCGGCGGTCAGCGGGATCACGTTGGTGTCACCGGCGGGCGGAGTGGGCACGTATGGCGGGTTCGACACGATGAGATCGAACGGCGCGAAATCCAGTGCACTGGACCACGATCCCTCGCGGACATCGATGTCGGCACCGGCGTAGCTTGCGTTGCCACGCGAGCAGCTGACGGCACGCGGGCAGATGTCGAACGCGACCACGCTGGATGCGCCGAACTCAGAGGCGGCGATAGCAACAATGCCGCTGCCCGTGCATACATCCAAAACTCGCCGGCCCGCGGCCAATCCGGTCTTGCGGAGGCTGTCGATCAGTAGCTGCGAATCTTGTTGCGGCGGGTAGACGCCGTTGATGTCAAGCGTGCTGAACGGAGCAGAGTAAGCAGTAGTCACGTCGGCCTTTCGCGAATAACAAACGCCGTGCTGCTTACGGCTCGATGTGACTGATGCCCAGAATTCACACGCCCGAAACCGGTTCGAATCACGAAGTGCTCAGCTACCCGTGGGAGCCTGTTCTAGCTGCTCGATCAGGCGCGAGCAAAACGCCGGCAGGTCGTCCGGAGAGCGGCTGGTGATCAGATTCCCGTCCACCACCACTTCTTCCTCGACCACGTTGCCGCCTGCGTTGCGCACATCGGTGCGGATGCTGGGATAGGACGTGAGGGTTCGACCCGAGACCACTCCCGCCTCAACCAGAGTCCACGGTCCGTGGCAGATGGCCGCGACCGGCTTGCCGGAGTTGACGAAGTCACGCACGAAGGCGACGGCGGCATCGTCGAGCCGCAGCTTGTCCGGATTGACCGTTCCACCCGGCAATACCAGCGCGTCGTAGTCGTCGACTGATGCGTCCGACACCTCTTGATCGACGCGAATGGTTCCGGCCGGCTCCAGATCATGGTTTCGCGCCTGAATGTCGCCGCTCTTGATCGACAGCAGGCGAACATCCGCGCCGCTTTCCACCAAGTGCGCACGCGGCGTTTCCAACTCGACCTTCTCGACGCCGTCGGCGGCCAGGACGGCTACTTTCTTGCCTTGCAACGAGTTTGACACTTTCGCTCCTTCTTCTACGTTATGACGACGCTGCGTGCCGGCCGTTGCTGCGCGTGGTATGCAACGCCGTGTACAGGTCGGCCGAGTTGTCAGTCGTCGGTGCTTTGCCGCGATGCCGACCGCAGCGACGCCAGCAGCGGCTCAGCGGCCTCTTTGAGGAACTGGTCTTGACTGCCGCCCCCGATTTGAACCAGGGCGATGTCGGTGAACCCCGATTCCCAGTAGGGCCGGACAGCGTCGACGATCGCGTCGAAATCCGGGCCGCAAGGAATGCTGTCGGCAACGTCCTCCGGTCGGACGAATTGAGTCGCCCCGTCAAAGCCGGCGGGAGTCGGCAAGTCCGCGTTGACTTTCCAGCCACCGCCGAACCACCGGAACTGGTCATGCGCACGCGCGACCGCGGTGTCTCGATCGGGGTCCCAGCAGATCGGGATCTGGCCGACGACTCGGCCGCCGCCGGCCAGGCCGTTGGCTTGGCGGCTGGAGTGCCACTCGTGCACCAGGTCGCCATCGGGTTCGGTCGCGATCAGGTGGTCGGCCAGCACACCGAACGTGTCGACCGCTTTCTTGCCTCCCATGGCCACGCCGATGCCGACCGGGGTCTCGGGCAGGTCCCACAGCCGCGCGGAGTCGACTTGGAAGTGATCACCCCGCCAGTCGACCAGGTCGCCGGTGAACAGCGCACGGATGACTTCGATCGCCTCGCGGAGCATCTCCTGACGCTGCGTGACTGCCGGCCAGCCCCTACCCACCACGTGTTCGTTGAGGTTCTCGCCGCTGCCCAGCCCTAGCGTGAATCGCCCGTCCGAGAGGATCTGAACGGTCGCAGCTTGCTGGGCCACGACTGCCGGGTGGTACCGCATGGTCGGGCAGGTGACGTAGGTGTAGAGGTCCACCCGTTCGGTGACCTGCGCCACCGCACCGAGAACCGCCCACGCATTCGGTGCGTGCCCCTGCGACACCAGCCAGGGCGAGAAGTGGTCGCTGCTGACCTCGAAGTCAAAACCTCGATGTTCAGCCGAAATCGCATCCCGCACAAGCTCTTTGGGGCCGCTTTGCTCTGTCATCAAGGTATAGCCGAACCGGGTCATGCGTTGCGGGTACCCGGGACGTGCCGAGGCAAACGACCCTCGTCGCCTCAACTCGAGCCGATGCGGTCTACAGCCGGTCCTTGACCGCCTTCGACAACCGCGCTCCGTCGGCTTTGCCGGCCGCCAGCGCCGTGGCGACTTTCATCACCTGACCCATCTGCTTCATACCCGGACGTTCGCCCAATTCCTCGGCCACCTGTGCAAGCGCTGTGTCGACGACGTCGGCCAACTCCGCATCGTTGAGCGGCGTGGGCAGGTATTCATCGATGACTCGCGCTTCGGCGTGCTCGTTCGCCGCAAGTTCACCTCGGCCGTTCTGGGTGTAGATCTCAGCCGCCTCACCGCGCTTGCGGGACTCTTTGGCCAGCACTTTGAGCACGTCGTCGTCGGAAAGTTCACGAGCTTCCTTGCCGGAAACCTCTTCGGTCTGAATCGCGGCCAGCAGCATCCGCAGCGTCGCGGTGCGCAGCTTGTCCTTCGCCTTCATCGCATCGGTGAGGTCTGCTCGCAGTCGGGACTTGAGTTCGGCCATGCCGGAGACGGTACGCGCCGGGCCGCGCCGCGTTGAGAAATAGTCGGGTGCTCGACAATATGGACCACATGCCCGGCGGTGACGATGCAGAGCGAAGCGATGCTGAGGAGCGCCGCGTCAGCAACCGCGGTGACGATGCAGCGTCCGACGACGATGCGTTCGGCGAAGCGGAACGAGGAGGAGTCGGACTGCCGCGACGAAGCGATGCTAAGGAGCGCCGCGTCAGCAACCGCGGTGACGATGCAGAGCCAAGCGATGCCAAGGAGCGCCGCGTACCGGTCGACAGCGGCATCACCCGGTGAACACCCCGCCACCCGGCTACCCGTACTACCAGTACGGACATCAGCCGCCTCCGGCCCCGCCTGTGACGGGCTATCCCCCGGTGGGACAGCCACCCGGCTATCCGCAGCCCTACCCGCCACCGGGCTATCCGCCGCCGACCCGTGGCTGGCAGACCGGTTACCCGCCGCAGTCCGGTTACTTCTATGGCAGCCCGCCGCCGCCTCGTCCTTCGTGGGCGCCCGGCATCATCCCATTACGGCCGCTGACCCTCAGCGACATCTTCAACGGTGCGGCCGTCTACATCCGGGCCAATCCCCGGGCGACGCTCGGGTGGTCGGCGATCGTCGTGGTGATCACGCAGCTGATCTCGCTGGCTGCCTCGGTAGGCCCACTTGCCGCGGCGAGCCGGCTGCGGACGGCGCCGGCTGACGAGCTCACCGGTGGCGACGTCGGGGCCTGGGTGGCCTCGGCCGGGCTCAGCGGCTTGGTCGGCTGGCTAGGCGGCCTTCTGCTGACCGGGATGCTCACCGTCGTCGTCGGACGGGCAGTGTTCGGCGGCACGATAGGAGCGGGCGAGGCCTGGGCCCGGATTCGCGGGCGACTGGCCGCGCTGCTTGGACTGATGGCGCTCGAAGCCGTCGGAATGATCCTGCTCGCCGGCGGTGTGGGGACGATCATCGGTGCGACCGTGGCCGCCGGCAACGTCCCCGCCGCGGTCCTGCTTGGCTTTCCGCTGGTGCTGACGTCGATTGCGGTGGTGGTGTATCTCTACGTGGCGCTGTCGTTCGCGCCAGTGCTGATTGTGCTCGAGCGCCTTCCGGTGTTCGACGCGATCACGCGTTCCTTTGCGTTGGTGCACAACAGTTTCTGGCGGATATTCGGCATTCGCCTGCTCACCTGGTTGGTGGTGAGCCTGATCGCGGGTGCGGTCGCGGTGCCGTTCGAGTTCCTCGGTCACCTGGTCGCCGGATCGTCTGTGCTGGGCGCGGCGACAGTGGGAGCCGTCGGGGCGGTAATCGGCCGGATCATCACCACACCATTCGACGCCGGTGTGGTCGTCCTGCTCTATACCGATCGCCGAATTCGCAGCGAGGCATTCGATCTCGTGCTGCAGACCGGCGCGCCCGCACATCCCGCGTCGACCGACTACCTATGGCTGACGCGGCCGGTGTAGGGACGGCTGAAGGATGCCCGCCATCGACATCGACCGCGAGACCGCACACGACGCCGCGCAGCGCGAACTCAGCAAGCCGATCTACCCGAAGGGTTCGGTCGCACAACGCATCCACGAGTGGATCCACGAATTGCTGTACCGGATCATCGAGAAGGGATCGTCGATTCCGGGCGGCTGGCTCACCATCGTGGTCCTGGCGATTCTGATCGTCGCCGCGGTGGTGGCGGCCGTTCGCATCGCACGTCGTACCATTCGAACCCGCCGAGACGGCGATCACCAGTTGTTCGACGACGGCCAGCTCACCTCCGCACAGCATCGCGCGATCTCGGAAGGCTATGCGGCTCAGCTAAACTGGGCCGCGGCGATTCGGCACCGACTGCGCGCGGTGGCTCGCGGGCTCGAGGAGAGCGGCACGCTGGAGCCGGTGCCAGGACGGACAGCCAACGAGTTGGCCGCCGACACCGCCGACCGGCTACCCGAGCTGGCCGGTGAGCTATCCCGCGCGGCAGCCGCATTCAACGACGTCACATACGGTGAACTGCCCGGCACCCAGGCCGCCTACCGCGTGATCGTCGACCTCGATGACCACCTTCAAAACCGCCCCGGCGCAAGGGGACTCGACTCCACTCAGCAGGTAGTCCGCGACACGTGGATGCCGGTACGGTGACCGCGACGCACGCACCACGACCGGTGCGCCGACGGCGCTGGTGGCTGCTGGCCGCCCTTGTGGTCATCTGCGCGGTCGCCGCGCTGAGTACCTATCTGACCGCACCGCGCCCGGGCGGGCAGATGGACCCTGAATCGACTGGCCCGGCGGGCGCACACGCGCTCGTCACACTGCTGCGCGATCGCGGTGTCACGGTCGTCGTGGCGCACAGCGTCGACGAGGCGGTGAACGCCGCCGGCCAGGGATCGCTGTTGCTGTTCGGACAAACGCAGCGCGTCACCACCGAAGCGCTGCTCAACCGCCTGGCCGGCACTCCCGGCGACCTGCTGCTGCTCGAACCCACTTCCCGAGCGCGCGCCGCCCTGTCCCCGGGGATCCGCAACGCCAGTAGCGGCTCACCTACCGACAGGCCCAATTGTGAGCTGCGCGAGGCGAATCAGGCCGGATCGGTCGACTTCGGGCTGTCGAACGCTTTTCAGGCCGCCGGCGGCCGAACCGTGTCGAGTTGCTATGGCGGCGCGTTGGTCCGCTACCGCGACGGTGACCGCACCGTCACGGTGGTAGGCAGTACCGAGTTCATGACGAACGGGGCGTTGCTGCGGGCCGGAAACGCCGCGCTGGCGATGAACCTGGCGGGGACGCATTCCCGTCTCGTCTGGTTCACGCCGAATCACGTCGAAGGGGGATCGTCGGCCAAAGGCAAACTCGTCGACCTGATTCCGGACAGCGTGCTGTGGATGATCATGCAGTTGTGCGTTACCGTCGGCCTGGTCGCGCTGTGGAAGGGTCGCCGGATCGGGCCGCTGGTGGCCGAGACGCTCCCAGTGGTCGTCCGAGCATCGGAGACGGTCGAGGGCCGTGGCCGGTTGTACCGGTCAAGGCGGGCGCGTGATCGTGCCGCGGACGCACTGCGCAATGCGGCGCTGCAACGACTGCGGCCCAGGCTAGGGGTGGGCGCTGACGCGTCTCCGGCGGCGGTAGTTCAAGCGATCGCGGCACGCAACCGATCTGGCCCGGAGCCGCTGTGGCACATCCTGTTTGGCCCACCACCTGCCACGGACACCGATTTGGTACAGCTCGCCCGCGCACTCGATGACATCGAAAGGCAGGTCGCCCACTCATGACACAGCCCCATAGCCCGGCTCAGCCGCCGGCGGACCAAGCGGTGCGACAGGCGTTGCTCGCGCTGCGCGGCGAGATCGGCAAGGCCGTCGTGGGGCAGGACGCGGTGATCACCGGGTTGGTGATCGCGCTGTTGTGCCGCGGGCACGTGCTGCTCGAAGGTGTTCCGGGCGTGGCGAAGACGCTGCTGGTCCGATCACTGGCCGCCGCACTACGACTGGAGTTCAAGCGGGTCCAGTTCACTCCTGACTTGATGCCCGGCGACATCACCGGCTCGCTGGTCTACGACAACCACACGGCCGCGTTCACGTTCCGCAGCGGACCGGTGTTCACCAACCTGCTGCTCGCCGACGAGATCAACCGAACCCCGCCCAAGACGCAGGCAGCGCTGCTGGAAGCGATGGAAGAACGCCAGGTGAGCATTGACGGTGAAGCACGTCCACTGCCTGAGCCGTTCATCGTTGCCGCGACGCAGAACCCGATCGAATACGAAGGAACTTATCAACTGCCCGAGGCGCAGCTCGACCGATTCCTGCTGAAGCTGGAGGTGCCGCTGCCGCCTCGCGACGCCGAGATCGCGATCCTCGGTCGCCACGCACACGGCTTCGACCCGCGCGACCTGTCCACGATCCGGCCGGTGGCCGGGCCAGCGGAACTGACCGCCGGACGTGACGCGGTGCGCCGGGTGCTGGTGGCCGACGAGGTGCTCGCATACATCGTCGACATCGTCGGGGCGACCAGGCATTCGCCCGCCCTGCAGCTCGGTGTATCACCACGTGGTGCAACCGCGTTGCTGGCGACGGCCAGGTCGTGGGCGTGGCTGTCGGGACGCAACTATGTGACGCCCGACGACGTCAAGGCGATGGCCCGCCCCACGCTGCGGCACCGGGTGATGCTTCGGCCCGAAGCGGAACTTGAGGGCGCGACGACCGACGGCGTGCTCGACGGCATCCTGGCGTCGGTTCCGGTGCCGCGCTAGTGATTCTGACCGGGCGCACCGGACTGATCGCGCTGTTGTGCGCGGTTCCGATCGCGGTGTCACCCTGGCCGGCAGCGACATTCGTCACACTGCTTGCGGTGCTGGCGATCGCGGTAGCGGCTGATGTCCTGTTGGCCGCCAATCCCTCTGCGCTGCAGTACAGTCGGCTGCCCAACGGCCCAGTGCGTCTGGGCGAATCGGTGAGGCTCGGCCTGCTGATCCACAACACCGGTCGCCGCCGCTTACGTGGCCGCGTTCGCGACGCCTGGCCGCCTAGCGCGCGTGCCGAGCCGGCGAGTCATGCCGTCGACCTCAGCGGCGGCCACACCGGCCGGGTGGACTCCCACCTGCGGCCGATCCGCCGGGGTGACCAGCACTCTGCCGCCGTCACCGCGCGGTCGATCGGTCCACTGGGACTGGCCGGGCGACAGAAGTCACGTCCGGTATTCGGCGAGCTGCGGGTGTTGCCGCCGTTCCTGTCGCGCAAGCACCTGCCGTCGCGGCTGGCCAGGCTGCGCGAACTCGACGGGCTGCTGCCGACGTTGACCCGAGGTCAGGGCACCGAATTTGATTCGCTACGGGAATATGTCGTCGGCGACGACGTCCGCTCCATCGACTGGCGGGCGACCGCCCGCCGCTCCGACGTCGTGGTCCGCACCTGGCGGCCGGAGCGCGACCGTCGGGTGATGATCGTGCTCGACACCGGGCGTACCGCGGCGGGGCGGGTCGGGGTCGATCCGACGGCGAGCGACCCCAGCGGGTGGCCCCGGCTCGATTGGTCGATGGACGCCGCGCTACTGCTCGCGGCGCTCGCATCGCGGGCCGGCGACACCGTCGACTTCCTTGCCCACGACCGGGTCACCAGGGCCGGGGTCTTCGGGGCCGCCCGGACTGAGCTGTTGGGCCGCCTGGTCGAGGCGATGGCTCCGCTGAGCCCCGCGCTGGTCGAATCTGATTCGACAGCAATGGTTTCCGCGGTGATTAGGCGTGCTCGACGCCGGGCACTGGTGGTGTTGCTGACCGACCTCAACGCCAGTGCGCTCGACGAGGGACTGCTGCCGGTGCTACCGCTGCTGTCGACCAGACATCAGGTGATCGTTGCCGCGGTCGCCGACCCGCGGGTCGAGCAGTTGGCCGGTGGTCGCTCCGACGCCGCCGAGGTGTACGACGCCGCGGCCGCCGAGCGTTCCCGCGGTGACCGTTCGGCGATCGCTATGCGATTGCGCCGCAACGGCGTCGAGGTCGTCGACGCGGCGCCGGCCGATCTCGCGCCCGCGCTGGCCGACCGCTATCTGGCCATGAAGGCCGGCGGCCGACTGTAACGCCGCTCATCCAGTAGGGACGACGTCAGGCGCATCGGCGATGTCACCGGTTTCGCCCGCGCGCACTGCGCGCCTGCCGAAAAAGATTACATAGGTCAGGAAAGCGGCCTCGGCCAGGATCCCGATGCCGATCCGGACGAATGTCGGTAACGGAGAAGGCGTTACGAACGCCTCGATGATGCCCGAAATCAACAGCACCACAACCAGTCCTACCGCCGCCGAGACCACCGCGCGGCCCTGCTCGGCGAGCACCTGTGCGCGGGGACGATCACCCGGTGCGATCACCGACCAGCCCAGCCGCATCCCGACCGCGCCCGCGAGGAACACCGCCGTCAGCTCGAGCAGACTATGCGGCAGCAGCAGTCCGAACAACACGTCCGCCTTGCCGGCTTGCAGCATCAGCTCGGCGACCAAACCGAGATTCGCGGCATTGCTCAACAATACGAATGGAATCGGCACGCCGAGGACTACCGAGAACGCAATGCATTTGGCGGCCACCCACGAATTGTTCACCCAAACGTGCAGGCCGAACGCCGCAGCGGCATGCTCGCTGTAGTACGAGGCGAAGTCGTGGTTGACCAATTCGTCGATCTCGCTTGGTGTTCCGATGGTCGACTGCACGTCCGGGCTGCCCATCACCCACGACGCGATCACCCCCGTGACGAGGAAGAACACTACTGCCGAAGCCAACCACCATCGCCAGGCGCGGTATGCCACCACCGGGAACGACACCGTCCAAAACCGGGTGAACTCACTCGACAGCGGGGCATGCGCACCCGTCACCGCGGCACGAGCGCGAGCCACCAGACTCGAAAGCCTGCCGACCAGGGCGGAGTCGGACGAGCCGGATCGCAGCATCGACAGGTGCGTCGACGTCCGCTGATAGAGCTCGACCAGTTCGTCGATCTCTGCGCCACCGAGCCGGTTGCGGTTGCGCACCAGTCGCTCGAGGCGATCCCAACTATCGCGGTGCGCGAGCACAAACGCGTCGACGTCCACCGGATCGAGGGTAATGGCTCGCGGGGGCCAGGTAGCGTGCGAACCATGTCTGAGGTGGTGACCGGGGATGCCGTCGTGCTGGACGTGCGGGTCGCTCAGCTGCCGGTGCGGGCGCTCAGCGCGCTGATCGACATCACGGTCATCGTGATCGGCTACCTGGTGTCGCTGATGCTCTGGGCAGGCGCGCTCGGCCATTTCGACGACGCGGCGAGCGCCGCGATCATGATCATCTTCACCGTACTGGTGTTCGTGGGCTACCCGTTGGTTCTCGAGACCGCAACGCGAGGCCGGACGGTCGGAAAGATGGTGATGGGTCTGCGCGTGGTCTCTGACGACGGTGGCCCAGAGCGCTTCCGGCAGGCTCTGTTTCGCGCGCTGGCGTCTGTCGTCGAGATCTGGATGCTACTGGGCAGTCCCGCGGTGATTGCCAGCATGCTGTCCCCGCGGGCCAAACGGATCGGCGACATCTTCGCGGGCACCATGGTGATCAGCGAACGCGGCCCGACGCTGGGGCCGCCACCGATGATGCCGCCACAACTGGCCTGGTGGGCCGCGTCGCTGCAGCTGACCGGACTCACCTCGCAACAGGCCGACGTTGCGCGCCAATTCCTCTGGCGGGCAAAGCAACTCGATTCCGAGGTACGTGACCACATGGCGCACCGGATTGCCGCCGATGTACTTGCGCGAGTGGCCCCGCCACCCCCGCCCGGCACCCCGCCGCAACTGGTCCTGGCCGCAGTGCTCGCCGAACGCCACCGCCGCGAGGTCGCCCGGTTACGGCCGTTCCCGCACCGCTAGAGCGTGCTTTTACTGCGCAACCGTGATCGCGAGAATCGCCACATCGGCGACTAACAGCGCCAGCGCGACGACCGGGATCCAGAAGCCCCACCGGTGTCGAGCGGTGAAAAACGAGAGGACGACCGTCACGATCGCCACCGCGGGTGCGCCGTAATAAAGCACGTCGAAGCTGATCCCGCGCGGGCCGAGGTTCGGGCAGGCCTTGTCGCTGCACGCCGCCGTGCTCATCACCGCACCCAGGGCAACCGCCATCGCGACTCCCGCCCCGATCACCGTCAGGATGGCAAGCGCCCAGTTCAGCCACAGCCGGGCACGGTCGCTGCGGGGCGGACGGGCCGACTCGGCAGCCGGTTCGATGTCGGGGTGATTTCCCACGTGAACGTCCTTGCTCATCCGTGGGTCCTACCCCGCCAATCCTGACCGCAAACCGCCCCCGAGACCGGCCAAACAAAATCCGCCGTTGCGTACCGATAGATTCCGATATATCGTCGTCGTATCGGTAGCGCATCCGGCGTTGCCTTTCCAGAAACGAGATCAATCTATGAACAACCCTTACTTCGACGCAGGCGGCCCACGCGTAGGCGGCCCATTCGCCGGCGGACCAGGCTTCGGTTTTGCGCCGCAGGATCGCCGCGCCTTTCACGAACAGCGCAAGCAGGCCCGCAGAGAGTTTCGCGACTACATCCGCGGTCATGACGCAGGCCACGACGGCCCGTTCGGACGCGGCTTCGGCCGAGGCGGCTTCGGCCCCGGCGGCTTCGGCCCCGGCTTCGGCTTCGGTCCCGGATTCGGGCCCGGCGGCCGCGGGGGACGTCGCGGCGGTCACAGCCGGCGCGGCCGGCGTGGTGATGTCCGCGCCGCTATTCTCGTGCTGCTCGCCGAGCGGCCGATGCACGGCTACGAGATCATCCAAGAGGTTGCCGAGCGCAGCCAGGACCTGTGGAAGCCCAGCCCCGGCTCGGTCTACCCGACCCTGCAGTTGCTGGTCGACGAAGGCCTGATCGCCAGCACGGAATCGGAGGGCAGCAAGAAGCTGTTCGCGCTGACCGACGCGGGCACCGAAGCTGCCGGAAACGTCGCCACCCCGCCATGGGAGGAGATCGCCGACGGCGTAGACCCCGCCCACCTCAACCTGCGAGCTGCTGTCGGCCAATTATTCGGCGCTGTAGCGCAATCCGCGCACGCCGCCAGTGACGAGCAGCAGCAACGCATTCTCGACATCGTCAACAACGCTCGCCGCGAGATCTACACAATCCTTGGCGAAGACGACTGATCGTCGCCGACATCGGTGGGGGCCGGCGCACGCCGGTCCCCACCTTGGCCGTCTCAGTCGACCTCGACCCAGTCGAAGGTGCGCTGCACGGCTTTTCGCCACCCGGCATACCCCGCCGATCGCTCCCGCTCGCCCCAGGCGGGCGTCCACCGTTTACCCTCGCGCCAGTTGGCCCGCAAATCGTCCGGGCCTGACCAGAAACCGACGGCCAACCCCGCGGCATACGCCGCGCCCAGCGCCGTCGTCTCGGCAACCACCGGACGCACCACCTCGACGCCCAGCACGTCCGCCTGAATTTGCATACACAGGTCGTTCGCGGTGATTCCGCCGTCGACTTTCAAAACCTCAAGTCGCACACCAGAATCGGCTTGCATGGCGTCGACGACGTCACGGCTCTGATAGCAGATGGATTCCAGCGTGGCGCGCGCCAGGTGAGCGTTGGTGTTGAACCGCGACAGCCCGACGATCGCGCCGCGCGCATCCGAGCGCCAGTAGGGGGCGAAGAGACCCGAAAACGCAGGCACGAAATACACCCCGCCATTGTCGTCGACCTGCCGGGCCAGCGACTCGCTCTGCGCCGCGCCGCTGATGATGCCCAACTGATCCCTCAGCCACTGAACGGCCGAGCCGGTGACGGCAATCGAACCTTCAAGGGCGTAAACGGGTTTGGCGTCGCCGAACTGATAGCACACGGTGGTCAGCAAGCCATTCTGCGACCGGACGATGCTCTCTCCAGTGTTCAACAGCAGGAAATTACCTGTGCCATAGGTATTTTTGGCTTCTCCGGGCTCTAGGCAGACCTGCCCCACCATTGCCGCGTGCTGATCCCCGAGGATGCCGGTGATCGGGACTTCGCCGCCGAGCGGACCGTCCGCGGAGGTGACACCGTACGGTTCGACCGGCGATGACGCCGCAATCGACGGGAGCATGCTCCGGGGGACGTCGAACAACGAGAGCAGTTCGTCGTCCCAGTCCAACGTTTCGAGATTCATCAACATGGTGCGGCTGGCATTGGTGACGTCGGTGACGTGCACCCCACCACGCGGACCGCCGGTCAGATTCCACAACAGCCAGCTGTCGGTGGTACCGAATATCGCGTCACCGTTCTCGGCTGCCGCGCGCACGCCGTCGACGTTCTCCAAGATCCATTGCAGCTTGCCGCCGGAAAAGTACGTCGCCGGCGGCAGGCCGGCTTTGTGCCGGATGGTGTCGCCGTGGCCGTCGCGGTCCAGTGCCGACGCGATGCGATCGGTGCGGGTGTCCTGCCAAACGATCGCGTTGTGATAGGGCCGGCCGGTGTGCCGGTTCCACACCAGGGTCGTCTCCCGCTGATTTGTGATGCCCAGCGCGGCAAGGTCACTCGATGACAAGTTGGTCGAATTGAGCACCGACATGAGCACCGATGTGGTGCGCTCCCAAATCTCGACGGGGTTGTGCTCGACCCACCCCGCCCGCGGCAGGATCTGTTCATGTTCGAGCTGGTGGCGGCCCACCTCGCCGCCGTCGCGCCCGAAGATGATGCACCGGGTGCTGGTGGTGCCCTGGTCGATCGAAGCGACGAACTCCGCCAACTGCTTTCCTCCCGTGCTTACCGTCCATCATGGACTACACGGCAAGCGGTTGGTCTACAGACCGGCGATGGCTGACAAGCCCAAGTCGGGGTCCAGTACGCTACCGAATTCAAAAATCGGCGTGATCGCGCCGTTGAGATCTTCCAGTCCGACCTGGAACAGCAGCGGCACCGTCAGCAGGAATTCAGAGGTGTTCGATCCGGGCGCACCGGTGAAGAAGTCGAGGTCGAATGGCAGCGAGTTCGATACCCCGGTCACATAGTTGTCGATCGCGAACGAGGTGGAGTTGATGCTGAACGTGTCTTCGTACCCGCCCAAAAGGAACGGGCCGAACGACACCACACCCAGAGCCGGGTCGGGCGTGCCCCCGAGATTGATCAGGCCGATATCTGGGTTGACGAAGTCGGCCGGGTTGACCGACGAAAACGGCGTGATCGTGCCGTCGACATCCTCGAAGCCGCCTTGGAAAAGGAACGGAATCGTCAGCAGCACTTCGCCGTTACCTGAGCCCGCGGGGTCGTAGTAGAGGTCGAGGTCGGCGGGGTAGCCGCCGACGGGCGCGGCGAGGTAGTCGTCGAAAGCGCCGGACGCGGTGTCGTAGGTGATCGATGCGGTGTAGCCATCGATCGTGATCGGTCCGATCGATGCCAAGTCGCCGTCGGCACTCGCGACGGACGCGGCGCACAGCGCGAGTGCCGGTGACGCGATCAGCGTCGCCACCGCGACGGCCGCGGTACGGCGAATTGTGCGATCCATCGTTCCCCCAGTGTTCCTGTGATTCGCGTGAGACTGAGCTGAGATCGTTTCAAGATCCTGCGCACGCGTCAATAGCGCGCGGACGATTTCACGCAGATGGCACACCGTGGCAATTCGGGGTCACATCAGTTCATTTGGCATGGTCTATTGCGCCGCCAGCAGGAAAGCGGTTGCATCGGCGTCGTGGGCGAAGACGTCAAGCGGACTACCTACGCGCGGGTCGACCGACAGGAGTACCGGCGCAAAGTACAAGTCTGCCTGGATGTTTTCGAGCGGATGCTTGCGCAGTCCAGCTTCGAGTTCGACCATCCGCTGACCGGCATGGAGATCGAGTGCAATCTAGTCGACGACGCCTATCAGCCGGCGATGAAGAATTCCGCCGTCCTGGACGCCATTGCTGACCCGGCCTACCAGACCGAATTGGGCAAATACAACATCGAATTCAACGTACCGCCGCGGCAGTTGGGTGGCGACGCCAATCGGCGGCTGGAAGACGAAGTTCGGGCAAGCTTGAACGCGGCCGAGACCAAGGCCAGCGCCGGCGGCGCCCATATCGTCATGGTCGGCATATTGCCGACATTGATGCCGGAGCATTTGACCAACGGGTGGATGAGCGATTCGACCCGCTACGTCGCGCTCAACGACTCGATCTTCGACGCCCGCGGCGAGGACATTCACATCGACATCGACGGACCCGAACCACTCGCGCTGGTGTCAGCCGATATCGCACCCGAATCCGCTTGCACCAGCATGCAATTGCATGTGCAGGTATCGCCGGATGAGTTCGCCGCGTACTGGAATGCCGCACAGGTGCTGGCCGGCCCGCAGTTGGTGCTGGGCGCCAACTCCCCGTTCTTCTTCGGCCACCAGCTCTGGTCGGAAACACGCATCGAGCTGTTCGCACAGTCCACCGACACCCGGCCCGACGAGCTGAAAACCCAGGGGGTGCGGCCGCGAGTGTGGTTCGGCGAACGCTGGATCACCTCGATCTTCGACCTGTTCGAGGAGAACGTTCGCTACTTCCCGTCGCTGTTGCCGGAGGTGTCTGCGGAAGATCCGGTCGCCGAACTTGAAGCCGGACGAACCCCGCACCTCGCGGAGTTGCGACTGCACAACGGGACGGTCTATCGCTGGAATCGGCCGGTCTACGACGTGGTGGACGGCCGTCCTCATTTGCGGGTGGAGAACCGGGTACTGCCGGCCGGTCCGACGGTCGTCGACATGCTTGCCAACGCGGCCTTCTACTACGGCATGCTGCGAGCGCTCGCCGACGAAGACCGCCAAATTTGGACGCGAATGGATTTCGCCGCGGCACAACGCAACTTCGTCGAGGCGGCGCGCCATGGCATGCGGGCGCGACTGTATTGGCCGGGACTGGACACGGTCAGCACCGAGCAATTGGTGCTCGGTGAGCTGCTGCCCATGGCCTACGGCGGGCTGGACCGCTGGGGCGTTGCCCCTGACATCCGCGACCGGCTGCTCGGTGTCATCGAAGGCCGTGTCCGTGCCGGGCAGAACGGGGCGGCCTGGCAGGTGTCGACCACACGTGCGTTGGAGCAACGCGGGCTGGACCGGCCAGCGGCACTGGCCGAGATGTTGCGGCTGTATTGCGCGCACATGCACAGCAACGAGCCGGTCCATGGCTGGGCCGTCGGCTAGCGCCACGCGAGTCAGTAGGTTGGTGCACATGGCAAGTGAAGTAATGGACTGGGACAGCGCGTATCGCCAGGAGGCCGGCTTCGACGGCCCACCGCCTTGGAACATCGGCGAGCCGCAGCCGGAATTGGCCGCGTTGGCCGCTGCCGGGAAATTCCACAGCGACGTTCTCGACGCCGGCTGCGGATTCGCGGAGCTGTCACTGAGCCTGGCCGCCGACGGCTACACCGTGCACGGCGTCGACCTCACGCCCACGGCCGTCGCCGCCGCCACCAAGGCGGCCCGGGAGCGCGGCCTGACCAGTGTGACTTTCGAGCAGGCCGACATCACCACGTTCGGCGGGCACGACGGCCGGTTCAACACCGTCGTCGACAGCACGCTGTTCCACTCGCTGCCCGTCGAGGGTCGCGACGACTACCTGCGGGCCGTTCACCGCGCGGCCGCCGACGGCGCCGATTACTTCGTGCTGGTGTTCGCCAAAGGCGCCTTCCCCGCCGAGTGGGAGCAGAAGCCCAACGAAGTCGGCGAGAACGAGCTACGCGACGCGGTCAGCAAGCACTGGCACGTCGACGAAATCCGGCCGGCCTTCATTCACGCCAATATCCCACCTGCGCCTGCAGATTCGGACGTGCCGATGATCGAGCACGAACGCGACGAGAAAGGCCGGATGAAGCTACCGGCCTACTTGCTCACCGCGCACAAGGGCGGCTAAAAGCCGCCGGACAGGGCGGCGAATAGCGGACCGAACAGCGACACGTCCCCGAACGGCGTGATCAGCCAATCCGACGTTCCGGCATCGATTCCGGTGGGAATGCTCACCCATTCGTTTGCCCAGCCACCGCCGAAGTTTGCCAGGTCGAACTGCGTGTCGGTGGGAATGTCGAGCTTGGTAGCGCCCGAACTGTCGACGAACGTGACACCCAGACCGGTGTCGAGGAAGTCGTCGTTGGTGAAAGACCCCATGGTCGTCTCGGTATCGACTCCCTTGAAGAAATCTGTGGCTGTGTTGAGGCTGTTCGTCGTGTCGACCCAATTGAAATCTTCAGTGCCTGTCACGACATTGATCAGCGGCGGGTATCCCTCGAGCTGAGTTGGAACGAAGGTTGTTGTGTCGGGGGTGAACTCGTAGTCGTCCGCGGAGGCCGCTGTCATCGTCAAGTACGCCGCCGCCGGCAAGCTCACCGCCAAGACCGCGGTGGTCAACGCTCTACGGCGCCACTGATAAGCCGACATTGTTGCCCCCATCTGCGAAGGAATTGAGCCGTCGACCGGAAGCTACGCCTGCGGAGGCGCAGTTACATCGGGCGCGTGCCCTATTTTTGACCCGCCGTCAGATGGCTGCTGTCGCGTCGGCGAGCGCCGCCGCGAAGGTGCACAGGTCGTCGTCGCCAACGTCTACGTGCGGCGAAATTCGTAGCCGAGGACCGGTCAACTCCAGCGGCGCGCGGGCGACCACGACGGCCGTGGTGACGATTCGCCGTTGGGCGATCAGCCACTCGCGGATCCGCCACGGGTCGGCACCGCTCGTCGGAGCCAGGGTGGTGATGGCGCTGGGCTCGTCGTCCGCCTCGACCACCCGCCACCCAGGTACGTCGGCGAGCGCGGTCCTGCTCAGCCGGCCCAACTCGGCCAGTCGAGCGCGCACGACCGCCGGGCCGGCCGCTACGTAATCGCCGACGGCAATTGAAAACCCCACTCGCGCCGCCACATTGGCCTCGCCCAGTTCGAGGCGGTCGGCGACCGACAAAGGCCCCACCCACTCCTTCAGTGGCAGCCGCGGCTCTAGCCGCCGCATCAAGGCCGACCGCACCGCCAGCACGCCGACCCCGCGCGGGCCGGCCAGCCATTTGCGCGACGACGCGTACACCGCATCCGCGCCGACCGCACAGTCGATCTGCCCGAGCGCCTGCGCGGCGTCGACGATCAGCGGAACACCCAGTTCAGCGCAGACCGTGGCCATCTGCTGCAGCGGTTGCACCACGCCGCAATGGCTGCCGACCGCGGTCAGATGGACCAGATCCGGCGGATCGGCGGCCAAACTGGCCGACGCCTCCTGCAGCGCGACCCGGCCGTCGGCGTCGGTCGGCAGCGTCTGGCGCTCGAAACCGTGCACCGCCATCAACGCCAGGTTGGGCCCGTACTCACCGGGCAGACAGGCCAGTGTCCGCTCGGTCGACGGCCAACTCGACAACAACAGATCCAGCGCGTGCTGCGACCCGCTGGTGAAGACGACCTGCGCGTCAGCCATTCCGACCAGTGCCGCAACCGCGGAGCGGCCCGCGTCGAGCACGGGGCGGGCCGCCTCGGCCGCGACGTACCCCCCGACCTCGGCCTCATGTCGTGCGTGACGTGCGGCCGCATCGAGCGCGGCCAAGCTCTGCCGCGAACACGCAGCGCTGTCCAGGTGTAGCCCGGCCACCGGCGGCCGGGCGGCTCGCCACGCGTCGGCCAGGCTCGCGCTCACTTGGTCGACAGCGACAACCCGAAATCACCGGCCGCGTCGGTCCACCACCGGCTCAGACGCAGTCCCGCCCGAGCCAGTTCGTCGGCCACCGCGTCGGGCCGGAACTTGCACGACACTTCGGTGAGGACCTGTTCGCCGGCCTCGAAGTCGACGATGAGGTTCAGCGCAGCGATGCGCACCCGCTGCGCCCGCTCGGACCGCAGCCACATCTCCATGCGCTCTTCGGCGGGATTCCAGGTGGCGACGTGACGGAACGCGTCGACGTCGAAGTCCGCGTCGAGCTCTCGGTTGATCACCGTCAGTACGTTGCGGTTGAACTGGGCGGTCACACCGGCGGCATCGTCGTAGGCTGCGACGAGGCGGCGGGCGTCCTTGACCAGGTCGGTGCCCAGCAGCAGGCTGTCACCCGGCTGTAAGGCGTCGGCCAGCCCGGCCAGGAAACCCTCGCGCTCAACGGGTTTCAGATTGCCGATCGTCGAGCCGAGGAATACGAACAACCGCCGGCCGCCCTTGGGAATCTTGGCCAGGTGCTCCTCGAAATCACCGCAGACGGCGGCGATCTCGATCCCCGGATATTCCTCCTGGATTGCCTTGGAGGCCAGCGAGAGCATGCTGGCGTCGACGTCGAACGGGACGAATCTGCGCAGCGCGCCGCCACGACGGAGCGCGTCCAGCAGAACCCGGGTCTTCTCCGATGTCCCACTGCCCAATTCGACCAGCGTGTCCGCACCTGTCACGGAGGCGATCTCGGTGGCGTGGGTGCGCAAGATCTCGGCCTCGGCGCGGGTGGGGTAATACTCCGGCAGGCGGGTTATCTGGTCGAACAGGTCGCTGCCCACCGAGTCGTAGAACCACTTGGGCGGCAGAGATTTCGGGGTGCTTTGCAGTCCGTCGCGCACATCACGGCACAGCGCCTCGAAAGCCGAGTCCGCGGCCAGATGGTTCGACAACGTCAGCGTCATCACTATCCCTTCGTTGGATTCAGCGCGGTCATGGTCACCCGTTCGGCGGTGACCTCGATGAGGTGGCGATCGGGCAGATCTTCCCAGCCGGGCTGGTCGTCGTACGGTTCGCTGGCCAGCACCACGCCGTCGTCTCGACGCAGAATCGACAAGGTATCGCCCCACGTGGTGGCCAACAGACGAGAACCGTTGGCCGCCAAAATGTTCAGTCGCGCGTTCGGATCCGCGGCACCCACCTCGACGATCGTATGCCCCAGCGCGTCGAGGCCGTGAGCGAAGATTAATGCAGCGAGAACCGCGCTGTCGCAAGTGGATTCGGCCGCTGCACTGAGCGGCAGCACATCGCGGTCGACAACGCCGTTGTGCGACAGCAGCCACCGCCCGTCGGTGAACGGCGCGGTCGCGCTGGCTTCGATCGGCATCCCGACGGTAGCCGAACGCACCGCGGCGACAACGCAGTGACTGCGCAGCGCCGGTGCGATCGAATCGAAGGACACATCTCCCCAGAGCGGGGCGGCGCTGCGCCAGCGCCGCGGCGTCGTGTCGTCGAAAAAGCCGACGCCCCAACCGTCGGCGTTCATCAGCCCGTGTTTTTGCCGGCGCGGCGCGTAGGACTGCACCCGAAGGCCCTGGGGTGGGTCGAGTACCAACGAGGAGACCGATGCTTCGCGGCCCAGCCAGCCGAGGTGACGGCACATCAGCGGCCATCCTCTGGATCGGCGTCGTCCGACCACGCAAGGCGGACGCCGGAGAAGATCTGCCGCCGGTAGGGGTGGTCCCAGTTGCGGAAGCTGGGCCGCACGATGCCCGACTCCACGGCCCACGCGCCCCCTCGCAGTACCCGGTAATCCTCACCGAAGAACGGCTCCGAATAGCGTCGGTAGATCATCGGGGTGAACCCCGGCCATGGCTCCAGCTGAGAGCTGGTCCACTCCCAGACGTCGCCGAGCATCTGCTCGACGCCGTAGGCCGATGCGCCGGCCGGATACGCGCCGACCGGCGCCGGGCGCAATGCGCCGCCGCCGAGGTTGGCTCGCGCCGGTGACGGCTCGTCGGCCCCCCATGGATAGCGCCGCCGCGCACCCGCCTGCGGATCCCAGGCGCACGCCTTCTCCCATTCGCGTTCGGTGGGCAGCCGCGCCCCGGCCCACGACGCGTACGCCTCAGCCTCGAAGTAGCTGACGTGTTGGACCGGCTCGTCGGCCGGGATGTCCTCGACGACGCCGAACCGGGTGCGGGTCTGCCCGTCGCGGCTCCAGAACTGCGGCGCGGTCAGTTCCGCTGCGATGCGGTGCTCCCAACCGCGCGCCGACCACCACCGAGGCTGTGCGTAGCCGCCGTCGTCGATGAACTGCCGCCACTCACCGTTGGTGACCGGTACCCGCCCGATCCGAAACGTCGGCACGTCGACCACATGGGCCGGTCGTTCGTTGTCGAGCGAAAACGGCTCGTCGACCGCGTCGACGCCGAGAACGAAAGGGCCACCGGGTATTTCGACCGACGTTCCGGCCAGCTCCGGCCGCCCGGCCGGCAGGGTGCCCGCTTCGGACAGCAACGCCGGTCCGACGCGCAGGTTCAGCGCCTGGAGCATGGTCTCGTCGTGTTGGTTCTCGTGGCTGACCACCAAGCCGTACACGAAGTTGTGGTCGGGCTCGTCAGGCAGCCGGTCGAGCGCATCCAGCGACGCCGCCCGCACGGTCCGGCAGTAGCTGCGCGCCTGCTCGGGGGACAACAGCGGCAGATCGACCCGGCTGGCGCGGGAGTGCACGAACGCGTCGTAAAGGCTCTCCACGGCGCTGGACAGGATTCCCGGCCGATCCGGATTGCCACCGCGCAGCAGCCAGAGCTCTTCTTGCTGCCCGATGTGCGCCAAGTCCCAGACCAGCGGACTCATCAACGGGTCGTACTGACGACGCAGTTCGGCGTCGTCGAAATCCACCAGCCGCAGGGTCCTTTCGCGTGCCCGCTGCATATCGCGGACCAGCGTTTCGCGTGACGTCACTGCTCCCCTAGCGCCAGGGCGGTCACCGTCGCCGGAATGCCGCTCTTGATCACCCGGTCGGAGAAGTCGTCGGCCGGGCAGCGGCCTTGCGCCACCGCCTCGGCCAGGCGTTGCACACCCTCGCCGAGCGCCGCGGGCGCACGTTCGGCGGCGATAGCCACACACCGATTGGCGGCGACGAAGATCCGCTGGTCGGCCAAACCGACGCGGGCGGCCATATCCCAGGCGGTGGCAACGGGTTCGACCGCTTCCGCGGCCAGGTCGGCTGCCACCGGGTCGTCGAGCAGGGTGACCAACGTGAACACCACGGCCGGCCAAATGTCGGCCGGGAGGCTGTCGAGGTAGCGAATCTCCAGCCACTGCCGTGGCCGCACCGGGGGAAACAGCGTGGTCAGGTGATACTCCAGGTCGTAGCGGGTGGGTCGACGTCCGCCGAGGAGCTCGCGGCCATCGGCCCAGTCCGCGAACGGCAAGTAGTGCGTGACGGGCACGGGCTCGGGGCTGTGAACGAGCATCACCGGCGCCTTGAGCGCATAGCGCGCCCAATCGATGCCGGGCTCTTCACCGCTCGCGGTCAGAATCGGCCCGCAGCGGGCCGAGTCGAGCTGGCTCCACACCCGCTGGCGCGTCGACCGCCAGCCGGAGAACTCCCCGCTGAGCAGCGGTGAATTGGCCGAAATCGCGACCATCACCGGGCCGAGCGCGTGCGCCAGCCGCACCCGATCGGCCCAACCGGCCTGCGGACCCGCGTCGAGGTTGACCTGCACGGAGGCGGTCGAGGTCATCATCGCCGCGCCCGCGACGCCGGTGTTGCTGGCCGTGAAGAACCGCTCCATGGCCCGGTAACGCGCGCCGGGGTTGACCCGCTTGGCCGGCCGCAGCGGGTCCGCCCCCAACGAAACGAGACCCAGGCCGGCGGCTTCGAACGATTTGCTCAGCACGGCCTGGTCTTTGGCGATGGCCCCGACAGCCGCCGTCACTCCCAGCTCGGGCGGGCCGGAGAGCTCGACCGCGCCGCCGGGCTCGACGGTGACCGCGCTTCGGCCAGGCATGGACGGCAGCGATTCCAGCACGCCGGTGATTTCGTCCCAGGTAGGTCGGCGATGCGGATCAGCCGGGTCGTAGCAATGCGCCTCGATCTCCAGGCCTATCCGGCCCAGCGGACCGTCGACCAGGCAGGTGTCCGCGATGAATTGGGCTGCGGCAGACGCGCTGGCAAATTCGCTGTCCGTCAGACGTGCGGAATCCGACTGCGACGCGACGGCGAACGCCATATCCTCGACCCCTCCGGGCCCCGACCGTCGGTCGCGAGCCATCTGTTGCGCGCGGCTATCTCACGATAGTCACAAGACTTCATCTACCAGTACGCACCGACATATTCCCGGGGGTAGTTCGGAGCAGGTGCGGTCAAGGTTTACTGCCCCAGCGCGTTCTGCATCGCACCGGCCAGCACGTTGACCGCCGGACCACCGTTGCCGGACTGACAGACCTTGGCTTGCAGCAGCACGTTTTCCCGCAGCCGGGTCTGCACGAAACATCGCCGGTCGGTGCCGGCTTCTTGTTTGCTCCACGCCGCGTCGGCGGCGCCCGCCGGACCGCCGTCGTACGACCAGACCTGGGTGGTGCCGTTGTCTAGATGCAGGGGCGTGGTCTGACCGGAGCAACCGACCGTGCGGTCGACCACGCGGTGGAACGCGGCCCCGGCAGCGGTACCGCTGGCGAACACCCCGACCGCCTGCTTGACGAAGTGCGTCTGGTCCGTCGGTGACGTCTGAGTGCTGGCTCCGTTGAACGACGCCAGGTCTGGATCGTTGTAGACCTCGGGCAGCCCGATATCGGCCCAGTTGTTGCACACCGGGTTGTCGACGAAGTAGCTCTGGAAGGGCTGGGTGAACAGCGACTCGTCCCGCATCGGTCCGCCGACGATGTTGCCCACCGAACCCTTGCCGAGGACCGCGTAGCTCACCACCCCGGGATCGGATGGCCGTGCCCCAGCCGAGGGGATGACCCAGGCTGCCGCAATGCCCCCGCATGCCATCGCGGCCACGGAGATCCGCGTGAACACCGTCGTTGCTACGGCGTGTACGTGGGCGGTGGCGACGGGGGCGTGTCCGGACCGGCGTGCCCGCCATGCCCACCATGACCGCCGGGGCCACCGGGTCCCATACCTGGCCCCCACGGACCCCAAGGGCCACCCGAGCCCGGCGGGAAGGGGCCGCCCGGGAAGACGACGTAGGGCGGCGGCGGGCCGTCAGGAACACCCGAGGAGTCCGGAGCGAACATGCCGTGATGGTGGCGGTACTGCGGGCCATGGCCGGTGACCTCCGCCCCGGCGAAAAAGACGACGGCCAACACGAACACGGTTCCCGCCACGATCACCACCCATGCGGCGGCTTGATAGAGCCTGGGTTGTTTAGTCGCAGGCGGAGGGGCAGCGGTGTACGCGACCGGGGGCGGACCCACCGGCGGCTCGATCGGGCGTTCGGGTGGTTGGGTCATCCGTCGATCATGCCGAGGCTGGGTCCCGCCATCAACTAGCAGCACTCGCGAGTCGGAAGCGCGCGCACATCTGTCGCAACGGCGGGCCCCCTAATAACCGAGCACCCACGCAAACTTGAGTAAGACCACGCCGATCAGCGTCACTCCGGCGACAATCGCCACCCACGCCGCGACTTGGTAGAGCCGCTCGGACTGCGGTGCGGGTGCCAGGATGGGCGCCGGCACGTCCGGCGGCGGACTGCTGGACGGCTCGGGAGTCTCGCTCATACCCGCATAATGCCTGAGGTCAGGGGCGACCGCGACCAGTCCGTTACCGGGGTGGGGTACCCAAAATAGCCAGCCCGGTGCCCCGCCAGGGGCGCCGGGCTGGCGGTAATCCGGACTACGAGTGCGCCGGAGCCAACGACGGAGCGACTGATCCCGGGAGGTGCGACGGCCCGGGCCCCCCGAAGCCGTGCTGGAATCCGACGCCCTGGCCGTGGTGCTGCGGGCCGTCCTGGTTCATCGAGTGGTGATGGCCCCATCCATGGTGGTGGCAGCGGTGATGGCCCAGGTGGGCGACCTTGAACCCGGCGAAGAAGATGGTCGTGACGGTGAAGACGATGCCCGCGACGATCACCACCCACGCCGCGAATCGGTAGAGCCAATAGGGTTTGACAACCGCGGTCGCCGGCTCTGTGGCCACCGTGGTCGGTGTTGTTGGGGTGTCAGGTGTTTCGCTCATACCTGGAATGATGCGCAGCCGCGAATAGGTGCCGCTAGGTGCGACTTATGAAACAGCTATGAGGCCCGGCCGTAGCGAGTTTTAGTCCGTTCCTGCGCGACGTCACGCGCAAATACCAGGGAAATCCCTGTATCGCGCTCCCATCAGCGGCCCTAGCGTTTGTGCACAACCAGAAGAACCGGTTAGGGCACCGAAAGGGTGTACAGATGACGAACCGCACACGAGTCGCTGCAGGCGTCAGGATCCCAGCAGTCCTCGCAGCCGCCGTTGGGCTAACGACGATGGGGCTGCTGACTACCCCGATCGCCGTTGGACAGGACCCTGCTCAATGCCCCGACGGTCAGTTTCAAAGGACCGACGGAGCGGGATGCATGGGCGTCCCGGACCCCACGAAGTACGGCTGTCCGCCACAGGATTTTGCGTGCATGTTCGATAAGGTGGGTCCGCCTACGAAGCAGCGTCCTCAGCCCTCCGGCTAGGGCTTGAGCGGGTTCACTGCGAACTGGATGACCCGGTACGGCGAGCGGGCTCGCGGGTCGGAGTTGTGCCATTGGCTGACGAAGACCCGCACCTCGTCGAGCGTCGAGCCGGGCGAAATATAGCCGCCATACGGCTGGGCCAGCCGGTTGTCCTGTGGAGGCGGAAGGCTTTCCGCCGGCTCTGGCCAGTCGTCGTGCCGGACGACGGTGGTGACCGGTGCGCTGTCGAGTGAAATCGGGTCGTCAGCTACCCGCAGCTCCATGTTGCCGGTCGTGGAATTGAAATACGACAGCACGGACTTTCCGTCGATCTGCGTCAGGCTGATCTCACCGATCTGCTCTTCCCACAACGGTATTGGCGGTTTTCCCCAACCCCCGTCCGGTCCAGGCGCCCAGCCCTGCCAGCGGGACCGGTCGCCGAAGTTCTCCGGCGCGACGCGGTAGAGCACCAGCGGCTGACTGCGGTCGAAGTTGTCGGCGACGATGTACACCCAGCCGCTCTGCGAGTCGGCCGTCGGAATCGGGTCGTAGTAGCCGCTGATCTGCGACTGTCCTCCGCCGGCATAGCCGGCGTCGCGGACCGATCCCGGCACGGTCGGCCAAAGTCCCTGTGCGGGTTGGGCTTCGACCAACCGTGAACTCTGCGGGACGAGGTCTCTGGTGGTGGCAACCAGCATGAAGTTCTTCCGATTGATCTGCACGACGCCAGCCGGCAGCTGCGAGGCGCCCGGCGGAGTCGGCTCGGCAAGCAGCGGCTCGTTGATGCCGACCACCCCGGTGTATGTCACGCCGTCCGGGTCGTCGACCGACGACGTGTCGACCCGCAGCGCGACCGGTGAGTAGTAGCCGCCGAAACCCACGCCCTGACCGGCGAAACTGTCGCCGCAGACCTGCAGGACATCGGTCGGGAATGCCATGAACACACACAGATCCGTGGCGCCGATGCCGTAGTCGCGGGTGGGCGTACCGGTGCCCGCGGCGGGGCCGATGCGAACCACCTCACCGGGTGCCAGCGACGGAAGTACCGGCTGCGGCACCGGAGCGGGTGGGTCGGCACGCGCGGGCCAAAAGCTTTGGCAGACAAGCAGAACGGCGGCGATCAGTGAGCGCCGGGTCAGGCTCACCCCAGAAGTCAGAGCTCGGCGGCGAGCAGCTCGGCGATCTGAATGGTGTTCAGCGCCGCACCTTTACGCAGGTTGTCACCCGAGACGAACAGGGCCAGTCCGCGACCGTCCGGCGCGCCGGGGTCTTGGCGAATCCGGCCGACCAGGGACTCGTCGACACCGGCGGCGGCCAGCGGTGTCGGCACGTCGACCAGCTTGACCCCGGGCGCGGTGCTCAGGATCTCACGGGCGCGCTGCGGCGAAAGCGGTTGCGCGAACTCGGCATTGATCGACAGCGAGTGACCGGTGAACACCGGCACCCGCACACAGGTCCCGCTGACCAGCAGATCCGGTATACCGAGAATTTTGCGGCTCTCGTTGCGCAGCTTCTGATCTTCGTCGGTTTCACCGGACTCGTCGTCGACCAGTTTGCCCGCCAACGGGACGACGTTGAAGGCGATCGGCGCGACGTAGGTCTTCGGCTCGGGGAACGACAGCGCCCCGCCGTCATGCACCAATTGCTCGGCGTCGTCGATGACGGCACGGGCCTGACCCGCGAGCTCGGAGACGCCGGCCAGCCCGCTGCCGGACACGGCCTGGTAGCTCGACACCACCAGGCGAACCAATTGCGCCTCGTCGTGCAGCACCTTGAGCACTGGCATCGCTGCCATCGTCGTGCAGTTGGGGTTGGCGATGATGCCTTTCGGCCGGTGTTGTGCGTCGGCGAAGTTGACTTCCGACACCACCAGCGGCACCTCGTCGTCCTTGCGGAACGCCGACGAGTTGTCGATCACGGTCACCCCGGCCGCTGCGAACCGCGGCGCCTGCACACGTGACATCGTCGCGCCCGCGGAGAATAACGCGATGTCGAGGCCCGTCGGGTCGGCCGTCGCGGCGTCCTCGACCTCGATCTCCTGGCCGCGGAAGGTCAGCTTGCGGCCCTGCGAACGCGACGACGCGAAAAACCGCACGTCGGCAGCCGGGAAGTCCCGCTCGTCGAGCAACCTGCGCATCACCTGGCCCACCTGACCGGTGGCACCCACTACGCCTATTGACACCCGATTGGCGCCCATATTCAACGTCCTGTCCCCGCATACACCGTGGCTTCCTCGGCGCCGCCGAGACCGAATGCTTCGTGTAACGCAACAACGGCCTTGTCTAGTTCGGTGTCGCGGCAGAGCACGGAGATCCGGATCTCGGAGGTGGAGATCAGGTCGATGTTCACACCGACCTGTGCCAGCGCCTCGCAGAAGGTGGCGGTGACGCCGGGGTGGCTGCGCATGCCGGCGCCGATCAACGACACCTTGCCGATGTGATCGTCGTAAAGCACTTGGCTGAAACCGATTTCGGTCTTCAGCGAATCCAGTTTCTCGACCGCGGCCGGCCCGGCGTCGCGGGGGCAGGTGAAGGTGATGTCGGTCTTGCCGTTCTCGATCTTGGAGACGTTCTGCAGCACCATGTCGATGTTGACGTCGGCGTCGGCGACGGCGCGGAAGATCTTCGCGGCATAGCCCGGGTAGTCGGGGATGCCGGTCACGGTGACCTTGGCCTCGCTGCGGTCGTGGGCGACGCCGGTCAGGATGGGTTCTTCCATGGGTATGTCCTCGATCGATCCGGTGACGATGGTGCCGGGCTTGTCCGAGTACGACGAGCGCACATGCACCGGGATGTTGTAGCGGCGGGCGTACTCCACGCAGCGGAGCATCAGCACCTTCGCCCCGCACGCGGCCATCTCGAGCATTTCCTCGAACGTGACGGTGTCCAACCTGCGGGCGTTCGAGACGATCCGCGGGTCGGCGCTGAAGATGCCGTCGACGTCGGTGTAGATCTCGCAGACGTCGGCGTGCAGCGCCGCGGCCAGCGCGACCGCGGTGGTGTCCGATCCGCCGCGGCCCA
Organism: Mycobacterium paraterrae; assembly: GCF_022430545.2. Lineage (NCBI taxonomy): Bacteria > Bacillati > Actinomycetota > Actinomycetes > Mycobacteriales > Mycobacteriaceae > Mycobacterium > Mycobacterium paraterrae. The sequence goes on from NZ_CP092488.2 coordinate 1,499,878, forward strand.
GGGTGGTGACGTCGCGGGTGTCCTGGCTGACCCCCTGGAACCCGGCGACGAGCACGATCCGTCCCTCGTCGAGGGCGGCCTGCAGCCGCGTCGGGGTGACGTCGATGATCTTGGCCTTACCGTGGGCGCCAGTGGTGATCACGCCGGCCTGCGATCCGGTGAACGACCGGGCCTGCGCGCCCAGTGACTCGATGGCCATCGCGACCAGGGCGTTGGAGATCCGCTCGCCGGCGGTCAGCAGCATGTCCAGCTCGCGGGCCGGCGGTGCCGGGCACACCTGTTGGGCCAGGTCGAGCAGGTTGTCGGTGGTGTCGCCCATCGCGGAAACCACCACGACGACGTCGTTGCCCTGCTTCTTGGTCTCGACGATGCGTTCCGCGACACGACGAATCCGGTCGGCGTCGGCCACCGACGATCCGCCGTATTTCTGCACGACGAGCGCCACTGTTGCTCTCTCAGGTGTTCAGTACCGGCAAGTAATAGGTCGACAGACAGAATACGTGTGACGGCGCCGCGGTTTCACCGCCGACCGACCTGGCTGGGGTTCAGCCGCCGCGGCCCCGCCGGACCACTAGTGCCAAGCCCTCGCGATCGGTGACGTCCAGCTTGATGCACGCCCGGTAGATATGGCCCTCGACGGTGCGCGTCGACACCACCAGCCGGTCGGCGATCTCGCGGTTGCTCAAGCCCTGCGCGACGAAGCTCGCGATCTCGCGTTCCCGCGGGCTGAGCGGTAGCGGCTGCGACGCCATCTCCAGGGCGGGGGTTTGCACTCCGCCGCACGCCTCGGCCAGTCGGGCGGCGGCTGCCGCCGCATCCTGGGCCTGGCGACGCTCCTCGGCCGTCCTGAACAGCGCGGCGGCCTGAGCCATCGCGTCGGCAGCCGACAACAACGCACCAAGATCCTCGAATTGCTGTGCCACAGAATACAATTCGTCGGCGTCCGATTCCATCAGCGCGGCGGCGTGAGCGGCATACAGATTCGCGAGCCGTCCGCCGATGTCGTGTGCGACCTCGACGAGCCGCTGCAGCGAGGTGAGGTCGCCGAACCGGGCCGCATCGTGTAGGGCCGACATTTCCACTGCGCGCTGACCTGACTCCTTGGCCGAGTCCGCGGCTTCCAGTGCACGCGTCACGGCCGCGCTGACATGCCCTTCGGCGGCGGCAAGCCATGCCTCGACAAGTCGGAACTGCGGCTCGAAAACGGCCACGTGGCGGCCGACTTTGGCGCGCAGTTCGCCGACGATCTTCTTGCCCGCCTCGATATGGCCGAGCACGCACTGCGACTGGGCCAGCAGCATCCCAGCCGGAAAGCTCCACGAAGCGGCGGATTCCGCAGCCAGCGCGGCCACCGTTTCCTCCATCCGGGGCGCGGCGGAGCCAAACCGGCCGCGGGCCACTTCCACCGTGCCGACCAGCACATTGGCCAATCCCCAGGCCAGATACTGGCCGGGCGAGGAGATTTGGCCGATGTCCCCGGATCGTGCCTCAGCCTCGTCGAAGTCGCCGACCAGCGTCAGGGCCCGAATTTCGCCGTACGCGGTGGGATAGCGCAGCAGGCCGTCGACTTTGTTCTCGATCTGTCTGCCGCGCTGCACGATGGCCGCGGCGTCGTCGACGCGTCCGGTGAGCGCGGCGGCCAGCGTGCCGCCGAACACCGCCCATTCGACGGCCGGTGGCGAGGCGGTAGCGTCGTCCAGCACCGCCTGCGATGCGACCGCGGCCTCGTCGAGCAGGTTTTCGAAAGCCCGGGTGGTCGAGGCGACACCCTCGACCACCAATCTCAGCGCAGGGTGTGTGACGCGGCTTTGCAGCAGACGCAGCACCTCGTCGGCGCGCGCGGCGTCACCCATCGCCCAGTGCAGGTTGGCGATTCGCGCCATCCCCCACCGCACCAGATCCAGCTCATTCATGTCGTCGGGATCGAAAGCGGTCAGGATCTCCTCGGCTTCGGCAGGCTTGCCCTGCCACAGCAGTGAGCGTGCCAGCAGTTCGCTGGCGACGAGATCACCGCCGCGATGCACCGCCGCGCGCGCCAAGCGTTCGCCCAGTGTGATGTTGGTGAGCGCGATCGCGTCCTGGGCGGCGGCGGCGAACAGCTCGGTGTCGGCGGTCGCATCGCTGTCGAGCGCCAACTCCGCCAGCCGAATACGTTGCGCCGGTGCGTGAATCGGCTGATGCTGCATGGCGGTGAATAATTCACCTTTGAGCCGGCGGGTCGCGGCCCGGCCGAGACCGCGACGGATCACCTCACCGTAGAGCGGGTGGGTGAAGCGGACGTTCAAGGCGGGGCCGTCCTCGACGACGCGGATCAGCCCGCGACGCTCGACAGCCTCGACGAGTTCGGCCCCGACCAACGCCGACAGGGTATCCAGCGAGAGTGGCTCGGCGAACGCCAGCAGCTGCAGGGTGTGCGCCTCCTCCTCCGGTAGCTGTTCGATCCGCGCGTCGAGCAGCGACGCCAGCTCGGACGTCACCGCGGTGCGGCCGCGCAACTGCCACACCCCCCGCACTTGCCGGAGCGTGCCGGCTTCGAGCGCGCCCTCCACGAGATGCCGGATATAGAGCGCATTGCCGCAGGAAGCCGTCCACATCAGATCCCCGGACAGCCCCTCCAGCCGTCCGCCGAGCGCCTGCTCCACCAATCCCAGGCATTGCTTCTTGGTGAATGGCGCCAGCCTCAGCCGTTTGAGGTAGCCGTCCTTCCACAGCGACGTGATCGCGTCGGGCACCGCCTCTCCGTCGCGCACCGCCGCCACGATGCGCACCGAACCGTCCAGCGCCAGCTGGTGCACCAGGGTCGCCGAGAGGTGGTCCAACAGATGGGCATCGTCGACCCCGATGATCGAGTGCTCCGCGGCCCGGATGGTTTCCCGAGCGGCCGCCAGGCCGGCGATCGGATCGCGCGAGGCGGCCGGCCCGACCAGATGCGCGAAGACGCCCAATGGAATCGACCGGGCCGACTCGGTACCGGCCACCCAGTGCACCGGTGTTGGCAGCGACTGGGTGACTGCGCGCGCGAGAGTGGTCTTGCCGACACCCGCATCACCGAAGAGCACAATCCCAGCAAAGTCTTTCGCTCCGGCCAGCGCCGAGCGAATCGTGCCGAATTCGACCTCCCGACGCACGATCGGCCAGGACCGAGTGTCCACGAGCAGGGATAGTACCGCTAATCCGGACGAAGGATCCGGGCTAGCGGTACTGGCCCTGGTATTTCGGCGCATGCGCCTCGGTTACGACGTAACCGCTTGGATCGCCCAGAAGTCACTGGCCAGGTTCGCGTGGCTGATCGACGAGCCGTCAGAGCTGACGTCGGATCCGGTCAGGTACTCGTACGGCATGTAGAAGTAGCCCTGGTCACCCCACCCGGGTCCCCACGAGTTACGCACGATGAGTTGGCCTTTGGCGTCCGAGTAGCCGACCGCCAGGACCGCGTGGCCGCCGACGACGGACTCACTGCGCACGTTCGGCATCGGCATCACGCCGGTTTTCGCGACGGCCTGTGATTCGAAGCTCTCGTAGACGGTGAACCCGAATACCACCGAGAAGTCCGACGCGATCGCGTCTTTGAGATCACCGAGCGTCCGAATCGACTCGTACCGGACCGCCCTGTCCTTTGTCGCGGCGACGTAGCAGCGCCTCGGTGGTTTCACCGCGAACATCCCGATGTCGTACGGCCACAGTGTCTCCGGGCAGACACCTTCGGTGTTGACCACCTTGATGCCGTCCCTGATCACCGCGCCGGAATCGGTAGATGCCGTGCCCTCCAGCGCGCGTTCGTTGTAGTAGACGAACAACCGCGAGGGAACGAAATCGGAAAGCCCCTGGCGGTTCCGCTCGTATTCCATCGCGCCGGCGATCGCGTTGCCGGTGCACGACCCGAGCTGGCCTTGGTCGTAAACCGGCGGCATCGACGGCCGCAGGTCATGCGCGGGCGGAAGGTTGCCCAACCTGCGCGCATACATCAGGTCGCGGGCGTCCGGCAGCTGCGGCCGCCAGCCGTAGCCGCGAACGTGACTCCAATCCTGTTGCTTGTCAGCGCTTTTGACGGGACGCCGATCTTGTAGAACGGTCATTTCATCCTCCTGGTGTTGTGCTGGTCCGTCGACCGTAGGGACGACCACCATCGGACGGCATGCGTATCGGGCTACTTGAGTCCTCGACGCCCCGGCGCGGCACAGTAGGTAGCCACATCCAGGCGGCCAGCCACGGGTACCGACGAACGAAGGGATTGGAGAACGAGTAGCGCGCTACGCGTGCCGCTGTTCGCCCCGAGCCGCAAGCTGACGGCAGCACACCACAAGCCCCAATCGGAAGGCACCACCGTCATGTCAAGCGCACAGATCGTCGACCCGAAGCTCGGCGACATCTCGTCGGGCCGCATGTTCCCGATCAACGACTACGCCCTCGAACGCATCATCTATCGCGCGCCACACGCGCCGCTGGCCGCAATCCCCTGGCCGGTCAGCCTCGCGCCTCGGGCCGCGACGTACGACCGCCTTGCCGATCAGCCCCTGCCGCGTGCCGACGTCGTGGTCGTGACGTGGACGGTGGCCGAAGGCCAAGCGCTGGCCGACGTGCTGACACCTGGCATGCCGAGCACGAGCTGGAAGCCCTACGCGCACCGCTGGAATGACTTTGCGCCGCAGCTGACGAGCCGCTCGCCGGCCCGGCGGGCCGGCTGCCTCGGATACGTGGCGCGAACCAGGATCGGCCATGTCGACGTGTTGCTGATCAAGTCGGAACTGCACCTGGCCACCGACGGAATCTCGGCGCCGGTCGTGGCGCTGTGGCAGCAGATCATCGACGAGGCGCGACCGAGCATGGTCATCTCCACCGGAACCGCCGGCGGCATCGGAGCCGACACTCAGCTTGGTGACGTCTTCGTCGTCACCAACGCCAAGTTCAACTGCACCAAGGACTTCAAGACCAAGCCCTGGGCGCAGCAATTCTTCGCCGGAGCCGCGATTCACGCCGAGACGTACGCACCAATGTTCGGAAGGCTGACCGGACCGAACGCCGGGCACCTGTTTCCGGTCGCCTCACGGCCGCCGGTGCTGACGTTCGGTGCAGCTGCGGGCGGCGTCGAAACCGTCGACTATTTCGGTTTCGCCAATACCATTGACTCGTTCGGAATCGTCCGCAACTACCCCGATGCCCGAACGGAAGAAATGGACGACGCCACCTTGCCCCTGGCGCTCGCGGATATGTCGAACCCACCGTTGTGGTGCTCGATTCGCAACGCGAGCGACCCACAGGTGTCGTCGGGCATCGGCGACATCGAAGCCCAACGGCGTTGGGCCAACCAGATTTACAAGCGGTATGGCTATTGGACGACCATCGGCTCGGCCATTGCCACCTGGACCGTGATCGCCAACCTCAACTGAAGGGAACACCGGACATGTCCACCGATACCACCAAGGTCCGCAGCCAGGCCCGGAGCCGGCCGGCAGCCGGTGAGAAGACCCGCGTCGTCGCCGCTCGCTCGTCGACGTCCGTCGAAACTCGTTCCCGCGCAACCACATCGGCCCGTAGGCGCGCGAGGCCGGCGGCGGCGGTCGTCCCCACCGCCGGCGGCTATCTCGGCGACATCACCGGTCCCGGGATCACCGACGGGTGGGGCGTCACCGGAACGGATCTGGGCGTCTGCGCGGTGGCTCCCAACGGAAAGCTGGTGAGCGTGTTCGGCGACACCTTCTCCGGTGACAGCGTGGGCCAGGGCGACTGGCGCGCCCCGGTCGCATTGATCGGAACCGGGGATGCGCACACCCGGATCCAGTACCAGGCCGCTGCCGGCGCCAACCCTGACTACGCGCAGCAACTCTGGGCGTACGTACACGACTGCGAGCCCTGGAGCCGCGGCGGAATCAGCACCGTGATTCCGTCCGACCTGCTGGTGATCGGGCAGACCATGTACCTGCACGCGATCGTCAACCGCGGCTTCGGCAACGTGATCTGGACCGGCATCTGGAGTTCGGACGACAACGGCGTGACGTGGCAGGAGATGGGCCCGCAGGCCACCTTCCCCGCGTCGATGGACAACGGTTACGCGCAGCTGTGGTCATGGGACTACAACCCCGACGACGGATGGGTCTACGTCGTCTCGACCGGATTCCAGCGCGACAAGGGCATTATCTTGCGGCGGGTGCGCCCGGGTGACGTCGGCGACGGCAGCAAGTACTCAGGGTGGGGCTGGGACGGTAACCAATGGGGCTGGGACAACCCGCCCACGCCGATCACCCCGCCCGCCGAGACCTGGGGTGAGCTGACGCTGCGGCGCCTGGACAGCGGCACGTGGATCCTGGGCGGCTTCCTGTCGTCGCGTTACGCGCTGGGCTACCGCACGATCGACTCGCCTACCGCCAATCTGTACGAAGCCCCGATCCAGACACCGTTGGTGGGGTCCACCTGGGATGCCCAGGATCTGGCGAACAACCAGGTCGCGCAGCTCTACGGTGGCTACGTACTGCCGGGGTCCACGTTGGATACCCCCGGCGGTGTGGGCTTGGTGGTCTCCCAATGGGACACCGCGACGGGATGGCCGTACCGGGCGATGCAGTTCACGGTGACGCTCACCGACACCACCAAAGCACCGACACCACCGCTCGCCGCCAGACGACGCCCCCGACGTCGCCGCGTCTGATATGCAGAGGGCCGACACTCCGACGAGAGGCAACGGCCATGGCCAGTGGTCCTGCAGTGCTGTGGGGCGACGAGCCCGACGAACACGATTACCCGGCGGCAGCCGACTACCTCGCCCTGCTCGCCCCGTCGGCCCAGATCAGCGAGATCGTCGCCGCGCTCAAGCAGTCCCCGGTGGTCCACAAGAAGGCCAAGGATCTGCTGCGGGCGTCGCAGCTGGCGCTGCTGCCGAAGGACAACGTGCACGTCCAGCGTGACCTGAAGAAGATCAAGAAGGGCAAGAAACTGTCGCCGATCCTGGCCGTGCGCGGAAACCTCGACTCCGGGGTCGCCATGCAGATCGCCGACGGTTACCACCGGGTGTGCGCGAGCTACTACACCGACGAGAACACCGACATCCCGGTGCGGATAGTCCCGGCGACGAAGTAGCCCGCCGGGGTTTTGGCCCGTCGCGCCCGCGCGGTAGAGTACGGGTCGTGCAGCGGGTGCTCCTTCTCGGACGCCGCGACGGGGCCTGATCCAGACCGGCTTCCTGTCGCGGGTGTTCGCGATGCGCCGGTCTAAGAATCTCGAGAGGACCTTTCTCAGGCCTCGCCCCCGAAAACCGGAGCAATCACCGTGACCGAAAATTTCAGCTTTTCTCCACCTGAGGTCGGCGAATCCCCCGACGCCTTCACGTCCACCCGGACCATCACCAAGCCCGCCGGCTCCCCCAATCCCGGCCAGCCCGCATGGAACACCCAGCGCGGATCCTCGATGCCGATCGATCGGTACCGACCGTTCGCCGAGGAGGTCGAGCACATCCGGCTGCCGGACCGGACGTGGCCCGACAAGGTCATCGACCGGGCGCCGCAGTGGTGCGCGGTCGACCTGCGCGACGGCAACCAGGCACTGATCGACCCGATGAGCCCGGCGCGCAAGCGTCGCATGTTCGACCTGCTGGTCCGCATGGGCTACAAGGAGATCGAGGTTGGATTCCCGTCGGCCAGCCAGACCGACTTCGACTTCGTCCGCGAGATCATCACCGAGGGCGCGATTCCCGAGGACGTCACGATCCAGGTGCTGACCCAGTGCCGACCGGAACTGATCGAACGGACCTTCCTGGCTTGCGAGGGTGCACACCGAGCGATCGTGCACTTCTACAACTCGACGTCAATCCTGCAGCGCCGCGTGGTGTTTCGGGCAGACCGGGCCGCGGTTCAGGCGATCGCCACCGACGGCGCCCGCATGTGCGTCGAGGAGGCCGCCAAATACCCCGGCACGCAATGGCGTTTCGAGTACTCGCCGGAGTCCTACACCGGCACCGAGCTGGAGTACGCCAAGCAGGTCTGTGACGCGGTCGGCGACGTCATCCAGCCGACGCCGGACAACCCGATCATCTTCAACCTGCCGGCCACCGTGGAAATGGCCACGCCGAACGTCTACGCCGACTCGATCGAGTGGATGAGCCGCAACCTGAAACGGCGCGAGTCGGTCATCCTGAGCCTGCACCCGCACAACGACCGCGGAACAGGTGTCGCCGCAGCCGAATTGGGTTATCAGGCCGGCGCCGACCGGATCGAGGGCTGCCTGTTCGGCAACGGCGAGCGAACCGGCAACGTCTGTCTGGTGACGCTGGGGCTCAATCAGTTCTCCCGCGGCGTCGACCCCCAGATCGACTTCTCCAACATCGACGAGATCCGTCGCACCGTCGAGTACTGCAATCAGTTGCCGGTTCACGAACGCCATCCCTACGGCGGCGATCTGGTGTACACCGCGTTCTCGGGCAGCCACCAGGACGCGATCAACAAGGGCCTGGACGCGATGAAGGTCGACGCCGATGCCGCCGGCTCCGATGTCGACGACATGCTGTGGCAGGTGCCGTATCTGCCGATCGACCCGCGCGATGTCGGGCGCACCTACGAAGCGGTGATCCGGGTCAACTCGCAGTCCGGTAAGGGCGGGGTGGCCTACATCATGAAGGCCGACCACGGGCTGGCGCTGCCGCGGCGGTTGCAGATCGAGTTCAGCCAGGTCATCCAGAAGATCGCCGACGGCGAGGGCGGCGAGGTCTCGCCCAAGGAGATGTGGGACGCGTTCAACGAGGAGTACATCGCGCCGATCCGGCCGCTGGAGCGGATGAAGCAGCGCGTCGACGCCTCCGAGGAGGACAACGGCGTCACCAGGATCACCGCGACTGTCAAGGTCGACGGCGTCGAGACCGAGATCACCGGGTCGGGCAACGGGCCCCTGGCCGCGTTCGTCGACGCGCTGGCCACCATCGGATTCGACGTGGCCGTGCTGGACTACTCCGAGCACGCGATGAGCGGCGGTGAGGACGCCCAGGCCGCGGCCTACGTCGAGGCGTCGATAAACAGTCAGACGGTGTGGGGCGTCGGCATCGCGCCGTCGATCACCACCGCGTCGCTGCGGGCCGTGGTATCAGCGGTCAATCGGGCTTCGCGGACCTGACGCTCGGATCGATCGCGCCTCGGCTTCGGCCGCCTTCGCAAGCCTGCCGCGGCAAGGCTCGAACGGGGGGACGCTTCGTCAGCGCTTCGACAGCCACGAATTCACCGGTGGGCACGTCGGCCTCGGGTTGGTAATGCAACTCGGCGACGAGGCCGACGTCACCGTCGGCCCCGGCGAGGAAAGGGGCAGGTGTCGGCGGCTCGTGATCACACACAGCGGCAGCATCGCCGCCCTTGCGCTTTACTGCCAGCGCGGCGTGGTCGGCGCGGTGCAGAAGATCCTCGCCGATATCGATGCCGGGCATTCCGACCGCCACCCCGATGCTGACGGTCGGGTTGACGATCTCCCTGCCAACGCGGACCGGGCCGCGCACCGCTGCCCGAAGTTGCCACGCGAAGGCATTGGCGGCGTCACAGGACATCGGCGTCCGGGGAATCACCACAAACTCGTCGCCACCGACCCGGGCGACCATCGCGCGCGTACCCGCAAAGTCCGTCAGTCGTTGAGCACACGTCCTGATGACGACGTCGCCGGCCGCATGCCCGAGCTGGTCATTGACGGTTTTCAGGCGGTCCAGATCGATGTACAGCGCCGCCACGGGACCCGGGCCGCCCGCTAGCAGTCTGCGGCGAACCTCGCCAAACAACATTCGACGATTGGGGAGGTCGGTCAGTTGGTCGCGTTCGGCCAGCCGACGTAAACGGCTCTCGGCCGTAACGCGGGCCTGGAACTGAGCGAACAGCGCGCCGACCACACCAAGCGCCTCTAACTCCCCGTCGGTCCACCGGCCACCCGGTGCTTTGGCCAGGCCGATGACGCCGGTCGTCACCGATCCCCAGAGCAGCGGTGCGACCGCCGTCGTTGGCGCGACCACAACCGGAGTACGCAGGTCCCCGGCCAGCATGACGTCGTCGGCCAAGGATCGTTTCACTGCCGGGCCTTGATCCGGTGCCGGCCATTCAGCGACCAGAGTCGACGCACGGAGCGCGGGATCGGTGTGTTGTAAGAAGGCGCTCTCGGCGTCGAATCGCGTAACCAGCTCACCGAGCAAACGGTGATACAGCCGCGCCGCGGAGAACTCGCTGGCGCTTTTCATCTGCGCTATGAGCCACGACAGCATGGCCAAACGAGGATCCGCCACATTGACCTCCGCGGTTTTCGGTGCCCCCGGGTGGTTGTGGGTGTGCGACGCGTCCACAGCGCGCCGATGCATGGGATTGGGCGTGTTTTCGGTCCCAGTTGGACAGTGACCGATGAGGACCAAATGTAGGCCTGCCCGGACAATCCTGCCGAAATCACGGAGAACCTGACGATTTCGCCGCGTGCTAGGGAGCTGGCGACTAAACTGCTTCGCTCATTTTGAGACCTTGGCCAGCAGCATTCCGGCCAGAGTCTGGGCGTGCGCGCAGCTGTCGGCACCGACGATCAGGTAGATCCAGCCCTTGAGCACGTCGACGGTCGCGGGCGGAGCCACGAAGCAGAACGCCTGATCGCCAAGGCCCGAGACGTTTTGGACATTGCCCGCGCTTTGTTTGTTGATCGCGAAGCCTTTTGATTGAGAGTCCAGGCACTGCTTGTCGACGGGCTTGCCGTCAATGCAGTACTCGTTGTTCCAGTACATCTTGAAACTGACGTCGTTGCCCGCTGTCGGGATGGATGTGCACTGCGCCTCGCTCGGGGACTGACTACCCTCAGCGGTCGGGAACGCGCTGCCCATCACCTTGCTGATCTCCTCGGCGCTGAGCAGGCTGCAGAAATTGTCAGGCACATGAACGCCGGATTGCTTTGCCGCCGAGCCGTTTTCGTGCGAGCACCCTGCCGTCACCAAAACTGCAGCCGCCACGACCGACCCCACCCGTGTAAGTCGCATAGGAGGCAAGCCTATTTGGCGTTCCGTCACCGCGGGCGCCCACCCGTGGTCAGAACTGCGCGAGCAACGATGCGCGTCAGAACCGCTCGGACGACGATGCGCGCCGCGAAGCGGCGGGCTGAGGAGGCCAAGCCTAGAACAGAGCGAACTGCTCGCCAGCGGACGAGGTGTCGACGAGGTCGTCCACACCGGTGCCGCCGACCACCGCCCCGACGTAGTCCATGAACAGCGCGTCCGATACCAACGGCACACCCAACTCGTGCGCCAGGTACCCCTTGCCGTGCACCGGACGGCGTTCGTTGCAGACCACTAGCGAAGTCTGCCGGTCGACGTCGGGCACGTAGGCCAGCCCGGCGTGCAGGATCCGCTCGACCAGTTCCTCGTGCGTCCGCTCGACCTCGGCCGCCAACGCCACCCGCATGCCCTGCACCAGCGGCTCACCAGAGACGTACAGCCCCGGGTTGCGATACGGGCAGGCCATCCGCGAGGCCAGCACCTTCAACGGGCGCAGCTCTTCGTGGGTGACTTTGCCGCTGGGCCAGCGCCGCCTGCTGACCGGCCGGACGGGGAGCCAGACGTCGCGTTCCCGTGCTCGGCGCAGCGAGGCAGCCAGAACGTCGGTCAGCACGACCGCGTCGTCGAAGGCGTCGTGGGCGCGCCGCTGCGTCACACCCCAGTGTGCGGCCAGAGTCTCCAATCGCAGGTTGGCGGTGCCCAGTTCCAGTCGTCTGGCCAGCTCGACGGTGCACATCACGCTGTCGATCGGCAGCTCGACACCGGCCAGCTCGGCTTCGGCGGTCAGGAAGCCGTAGTCGAAGGCGACGTTGTGCGCAACGAGCGTGCGGCCGCGGACCAGCTCGACGACGTCTCCGACGATCTCGCTGAACTGTGGCTGGTCTTCCAGCATCTCGGCGGTCAGGCCGTGGATGTGGGTCGGCCCCGGGTCCACGCCGGGGTTGAGCAGGCTGACCACCGACTGCTCGACACGACCCTCGGCGTCCAAAGCGAGCACCGCGAGGCTGATGACGCGGGCGCTACCGGGCTTGAACCCGGAGGTCTCGACGTCGATTACGGCCCAGCCCGAGCCCGCCTCGGTGACCGGCCGACCCCAGGGCGTTGACTTCACCGCCGTCGCGCTGTCCCGCATGAAGCGAGGATTTCACGCCGAGCCGACATCGCCCGGTCGCTGCGGCTCGTGTCGCGACGTTAACCTCTCCACGTGATCAACGCCCGCGGACGACTCGCCCTGGCCGCCGGAGCCGGCGCGCGCTGGGCGTCGCGCGTGACGGGCCGCGGCGCTGGCTCAATGATCGGCGGCCTGGTCGCGATGACCCTGGACCGCTCGATCCTGCGGCAACTCGGCACCGGGCGGCGCACGGTCGTCGTCACCGGCACCAACGGCAAGTCGACGACCACCCGGATGGCCGCGGCAGCGCTCCGCACGATCGGGGGCGTCGCTACCAACGCCGAGGGCGCCAACATGGACGCCGGGCTGGTCGCGGCGCTGGCAGCTGACCGGGCCGCCCCGCTTGCGGTGCTCGAGGTCGACGAGATGCACGTGCCGCATGTTGCTGACGCGGTGGAGCCCGCCGTATTGGTTCTGCTCAATCTGTCCCGCGACCAACTCGACCGCGTCGGGGAGATCAACGTGATCGAGCGCAAGCTGCGGGCCGGGCTCGCCGCCCACCCCACTGCCGTCGTCGTCGCCAACTGTGACGACGTGCTGATGACGTCGGCGGCCTATGACCACCCGCACGTGGTCTGGGTGGCGGCTGGCGGAAGCTGGTCGGCGGACTCGGTGAGCTGCCCGCGCAGCGGCGAGGTGATCGTCCGCGACCATGGACACTGGCACTCCACCGGGGCCGACTTCAAGCGCCCCAGCCCACAGTGGTGGTTCGACGACGAAAAGCTGTACGGCCCAGAGGGCTTGGTGCTGCCCATGCAACTGGCCCTGCCGGGTGCGGTGAACCGAGGTAATGCCGCACAAGCGGTAGCCGCGGCGGTCGCGCTGGGAGCGGACCCGTCCGCGGCGGTGTCGGCAGTAGCGGGCGTGGACGAGGTCGCCGGGCGCTACCGGACCATCCAGGTCGGTGACCACAGCGTGCGAATGTTGTTGGCCAAGAACCCGGCCGGCTGGCAGGAGGCGCTGTCGATGGTGAACAAGGACGCCGCTGGGTTGGTGATCGCGGTCAACGGCCAGGTGCCCGACGGCGAGGATCTGTCCTGGCTATGGGACGTGCGCTTCGAGCACTTCGAAAACACCCCCGTCGTGGCGGCAGGTGAACGCGGAACCGACCTCGCCGTGCGCTTGGGTTACGCCGACGTCCAGCACAGCCTCGTGCACGACACGATGGCCGCGATCGCGTCCTGCCCGCCCGGGCCCGTCGAGGTGGTCGCCAACTACACCGCGTTTCTGCAGTTGCAGCGGCGATTGGCCCGCCATGGCTGACTCGACGGTACGAATCGGCCTGGTCCTGCCCGACGTGATGGGCACCTACGGCGACGGCGGCAACGCAGCGGTGCTGCGGCAGCGACTCCGGCTGCGGGGTATCGCTGCGGAAATCGTCGAGATCACGCTGGCCGACGCGGTGCCCGACAGCCTGGACCTGTACACGCTGGGCGGGGCCGAGGACTATGCGCAGCGGCTGGCCACCAAGCACCTCATCCAGTACCCGGGGCTGCAGCGCGCCGCGGGCCGCGGCGCGCCGGTACTGGCGATCTGCGCCGCCATTCAAGTGCTCGGGCACTGGTATGAAACGTCGGCCGGTGAACGCGTCGACGGGGTGGGCCTGCTCGACCTGACCACGTCGCCGCAACCCGCCCGCACGATCGGCGAGCTGGTCACCGCGCCACTGTTGAGCGGACTGACCGCACCGCTGACCGGCTTCGAAAACCACCGCGGCGGAACGGTTCTCGGCTCTCAGGCATCGCCGCTGGGGGCGGTGAAGAAAGGAGCGGGCAACCGCTTGGGCGACGGCGTCGACGGCGCGGTCCAGGGCAGCGTGTTCGCCACCTACATGCACGGGCCGTGCCTGGCCCGCAACCCGGAATTCGCCGACCTGCTGCTCGGCAAGGTGGTGGGCGATTTGGTGCCGCTGGAGTTGCCCGAAGTGGAGTTGCTGCGACGGGAACGCCTGCGCGCCTGACCGGTTCCGGGCAACGAAGTATGGGTACGCGACGTGTCGATGAGCATCCAGCGCCGCCGGCGTAGCGACGCCGATTCGGCGATGCGCCGCGACACCGCGGGTACTGCCATCGGCAATTTCATGGAGTGGTACGACTTCGGCATCTACGGCTACATCGCGACCACCATTGCGCGAGTGTTTTATCCCGGCGACAGCGCCAGTGCGGTCCATCTCATCGCCACCTTCAGCACACTGGCCGCGGCCTACGTGGTGCGGCCGCTCGGCGGGTTCATCCTTGGTCCGCTCGGTGACCGCATCGGACGCAAGCGGATCTTGGTGATCACGATCCTGCTGATGACGGTGGGGACGACCATGACCGGCCTACTTCCCGGCTACCGCACCATCGGCGTGTGGGCACCGATCCTGCTTCTGATCGCCCGGATTTTTCAAGGCTTCTCGACTGGCGGCGAGTTTGTCGGAGCGATGACCTATCTCGTCGAGCGGGCCCCGACCCACAGGCGCGGCACGATGGTCGGGTTCCTGCCGCTGGGCAACCTGGTGGGGTTCGTTCTGGCGGGATTGTTGGTGACCGCACTACAAGCCTGGCTGTCACCCCACGACATGCTGGCGTGGGGCTGGCGCATTCCGCTTTTGCTGGGAGCGCCGTTCGGCGTGCTCGCCCTCTACCTGCGACTGCGGATAGAGGAGTCGCCTGCCTACGAGCGGATGAGCGACAGCACGCCCGTCGACCGCGGCTGGCAGCAATTCCGGCGCACAGTGGTGGAGCAGTGGCGGCCGATGGTGATCTGCGCGGCCCTTGTGGTGACCTCCCAGGCCGCTGATTTCATGCTCACCGGGTACTTGCCGACATACCTCAAAGTGGTTGTGCACGTTGGTAAGACTGCCGGACTCGTGATGATCGTAGCGACGTTGGCGATCCTGATGGCCGCCGTGGTATTCGTCGCCATGTTGTCCGACCGTATTGGCGTCAAACCGATCATGTGGACCGGCTGCGGACTACTCGTCTTGGCGTCAGTCCCGGCGTTCTTGCTGATGCGGTCCGGCGGCGTCCTTCCGTTGGTCTTCGTCGGTGTGCTGCTGGTCGGCCTCATGGAACTGTGTTTCGACAGCACTGCGCCCGCCGCTTTGCCGGCGCTGTTCCCGACCCGGGTGCGCAACGGAGCGCTGGCCATCTCCTACAACATCGCGCTATCGACGGTGGGCGGAACCACCCCGCTGATCGCTCAAGCGCTGATATCCAGCACCGGCAACGCCATGGTGCCTGCCTACATGCTGATTTTCGCTGGCCTGGTAGGGGCGGCCACCCTTCCGTTCATGCCGGAAGTCGCCGGCAAGCCGCTGCCGAAGTAGGCGCGCCTGAGTCGTCGCGAAACAGAACGCAGGGCTGTGACAGCTCCGAATCACGACCATGTCTTCCGTTTCGCGGATCACCTAGGCCATGGCACGGCGACCGGTCAGGGCGCGGCCCAGGGTCAGCTCGTCGGCGAATTCCAGGTCGCCGCCCATCGGCAACCCGGACGCGATTCGGCTCACGGTCAAACCGGGAATGTCGCGCAGCATCCGGACCAGGTAGGTGGCCGTCGCCTCGCCCTCGGTGTTCGGGTCGGTCGCGATGATCACCTCGGTGATGTCCACCCCGTCGACCTGCTCGCCAATCCGGTTGAGCAGCTCACGAATTCGCAGTTGGTCCGGCCCGATGCCGGACAACGGATCCAGTGCGCCACCCAGAACGTGGTAGCGCCCGCGGAATTCACGGGTGCGCTCGACGGCCTGCACATCCTTGGGCTCTTCGACGACACACACCTGCGTTCCGTCGCGACGCGGATCGGCACAGATGCGACAGCGCTCGCCGTCGGAGACGTTGCCGCACACCGCGCAGAACCGGACGCCGTTGCGGACCTTGCCGAGCACCGCGGTGAGCCGGTCGATGTCCGGAGGTTCGACCGAGAGCAGGTGAAACGCGATGCGCTGGGCGCTCTTCGGCCCGATACCCGGCAGCTTGCCGAGCTCGTCTATCAGATCCTGTACCGGTCCCTCAAACACCCAGTGCGCCGCCGCCCATGCCACCGGCCAGTGGACCGAGCTGCTGCTGCGCCAAAGCGGCCACCTGCTGCGCGGCGTCGCCGAGCGCGCCGACAAGCAAGTCCTGCAGCGTCTCGACGTCCTCGGGGTCGACGACCTTCGGGTCGATCTTCACCGCAACGACCTCGCCGCTGCCCTTGACGGTGACCTCGACCAGACCGCCGCCGGCGCTTCCGTGTACCTCGGTGTTGATCAGCCGCTCCTGCGCGGCCATCAACTGCTGCTGCATCTGCTGAGCCTGGGCGAGCAACGCCGACATGTCCGGCTGGCCTCCGGGTTGCATGACAGTCCCCTTGCGTATTGATATCGACTTGGTTTCGCCTGCCGGGTGCGGGCGGTTCAGAGTTCCAAGCGTAGACGGCGCCGGGCTACCGTGGCGCCGTGCGCATATCCCACCGCCTGCGTGTCGGAGCCGCGACGGCGTCAGCCGCGGTCGGCATGATCACCCTGGCCGCCGTCGTCACGCCGGTGCCGCCGAGCGCGATCGCGGCGCCCGGCAGCATCGCGGGCATGATCGTGTTCCTCGATCCCGGTCACAACGGCGCCAACGACGCGTCGATCAGCCGCCAGGTGCCCACCGGGCGCGGCGGCACCAAGGACTGCCAAGCCAGCGGCACCACCACCAACGACGGTTACCCCGAACACACCTTCACCTGGGACACCACCCTGCGGATCCGCGCCGCGCTCAACGCGCTGGGCGCCCGCACCGCCATGTCCCGGGGCGACGACTCCACGGTCGGCCCCTGCGTGGACCAGCGTGCGGAGATGGCCAACGCGCTACACCCGAACGCGATCGTCAGCATCCACGCCGATGGCGGCCCCGCGAGCGGACGGGGATTTCACGTCAACTACTCCGCACCGCCGCTCAACCAGGCCCAGGCCGGCCCCGCCGTGCAGTTCGCGCGGGTGATGCGCGACCAGATGCAGGCGTCCGGAATTCCGCCGGCCAGCTATATCGGCCAGAACGGCCTCTACGGCCGCGCCGACCTGGCCGGGCTGAACCTGGCGCAATACCCGTCCGTCCTGGTCGAATGCGGCAACATGAAGAACCCGGTCGACTCGGGATTGATGGAGAGCCCGGAAGGCCGGCAGAAATACGCCGACGCGGTGGTCCGAGGTGTCGCCGCGTTCCTGGGCAACCAGTCCGCAGCCCGCTAGTTCTCGAGCTCGCGCTTCAGGTTGGCCAGCACCTCGGCTTGAATCTTCTTCAGGCCGAGCGGCGCGAACGTCTTCTCGAAGAAACCCTTGATGCCCCCGGCGCCCTTCCACGAGGTCGTGACGGTGACGCTCGAACCCGGTCCCGCGGGAGCCACCGTCCAGTTGGTGACCAGAGTCGAGTTGGCGTCTTTTTCGATGACGGCGTGACCGGCGACGTCGACGCTGGCCTTGACGTCACGCACCCGCGATTCGGTGGCCTGCAGCTTCCAGCTGGCGACCGTGCCCTGGCCTTGGCCGCCCTCGAGCACCTGGTAGTCGCGGTAGTGCGACGACAGGATCTTGGGCCGCACACCTTGATAGTCGGCAACGGCGGACAGCACGGTGGCGGGCTCAGCGTTGATCAGGATCGAGCTGGCTGCACTGACTTGTCCCATTGGGTCTAACTCCTCTGCGCGGACGTGATCTCGCCGACCAGCGTATAGGTTGCCCACCGGGGCGCTAGGCGCTGAGGCGGCCACCTTCAATGTCCAACGGCTGCACCCGTGACGCCGCGGCTCGTCTCGTAACTCCGACGTGAAAGCCACTGGGCTTCAACGTGATCGACTCGGAAACCGTCAACCGGTAGTCGCTGTCGGGGGTCAGGTCGTAGCGATGCAAAATCATCGCGAGCGTGAGCACAGCCTCGTGGAGTGCGAACTGTCGACCGATGCAGGCCCGCTGGCCCGTCCCGAACGGCTTGTAGGCATGCGCGCGGCTCTTCATCTGGCCGGGCGCGAAGCGGTCGGGGTCGAAGCGCTCCGGCTCCGGCCACACCCGCGGGTCACGCTGCACCAGCGGCAGCACCACCAGAACCCATTGCCCCTTCTTGATCCGGTAGCGCCCGCCGAGGACGGTGTCCTTGCGGGCGACCCGCAGATAGCCGGGGGCCGTTGGCCACAGCCGCAGTGACTCGTCGAGCACGGCCCGCACATACCGTAGCTTCGCGACGTCGCCATACTCCGGTTGCGGGTCGTCGGACGTTCCCCACAAGGTGTCGACTTCGGCCTTGGCCCGGGCCAGGACGTCGGGATTCTGAGTCAGGTAATACAGCGCGAAAGACAAGGCGCCCGAGGTGGTCTCGTGCCCGGCGACGATGAAGGTGATCACCTGCTGACGGATGTTGACCGGATCCAACCGGCGCCCGGTGACCGGATGCGTCGACGTCAGCATCAGGTCGAGCAGGTCGGGGGTTGCGGGTCCTGCTCCGTTACGCCGTGCTTGGATCACGTCGTCGACGATGCGGCCCATCACCACACCGGAACGCCGAATGCCGGGCCGCAACAGGCGGGTGAACGGCGGGAACGTCGACCAGCTGGCGTATTTGAGCATCCGGTTCATCGCCGCAATGAATCGATGCGGGCGACGCCGCTCGAACGAGCCGAAGGAGTAGCCGAATCCGGCCCGCCCGATCGATTCCAGGGCAAGCCGAGTCGTGTCGGCCGTGACGTCGACCCGACGGCCGGCGACCGCCGCGCGGTCCCAGTAGTCGAGCATCTCGCGGATTGCCCGCAGCATAATCGCGTGGTAGCCCTGCATGGCCTCGCGACTGAACGCCGGCTTCAGAATGTCATGTGCGACTCGCCAATTCGGGTTGTCGGTGTCGACCGTGATGAGCGCATCACCGATCACCTCGCGCAACGGCGTGAGGTGGTGGCCGACGTATTTGCCGAACCGCGTCTCGTCGTGCACCTCGGCGACCAAATCCAGCCCGCTGACCGCAACCATTTCGGTGCCGAGCATCTTGCGCACCGAGATCGGGCCCAGCTTTGCGGTCTGGGGCAGCGAGGACTGGAACGGGGTGCGGGGGTTCAAACCGAGGACGTCTCCCAGGAACGGCACCCGGAACGGCGGGTGCGGGAGGTCGCGGGTTTCTATAACGCGGCGCTGGCCGAGCTTGTAGACGACAGACGCCCCAGCTGCAACTTCCGCGCATCGCATACTCTCTGTTGTCATTCAAGCAGTATTACATACCTTTTGACTGGTTCATAAGTCAGAACTTTACTTCAAGTTTGCGCGTTCTTTAGCTGCGGTAACTGAGTTTCACTGCCGCGAAGATGTGGCAGGGCCAACTAGCCGTTGTCGATACGGCGTGCGCCCAACTCGTTCTGCAGCAGCTCGAGCGCGACCTCTTCGGGATCGCGGCGAGCTGTCAGCTCGTCGTCCTGACCCGCCTCGGCCAGCATGCTTTCCTCTTCGTCCTCCTGAGCGGACTCCGAGTCGTCCACCGCTTGCGTCGGAGGGGGCGGCGGCGGAACCATCCGTCGCGGGCGCTCGACGGACCGCGGCGGTGCCGACTTTTCGGGTGCCGCGGCCGCGGCCGGGCCGCCCGCCTCGCAGCGCACCCGCCAATTCACGCCGAGGGAATCCTTGAGCGCCTCGGCGATGACGTCGGCGTTGTGCTGTTCGCTCAGCCGCTTGGCCAGCGGCGCCGCTCCGTGGCTCAACACCAGCGTATTGCCCTCGACAGCAAGGACGGTCGCGCCGGCCAGCATCGCTTCGGTGCTACGGCTGCGCTGCTTGACTTTCTCGCGGACCGTCGGCCACAAGGTGCGGACGGTGGCGGCATTCGGTTCGGCCGAGCCCACCGCTGTCGGCGCTTCGTCGGTGGAAACGGCCGCCGACGGAACCTGCTCGGGTGGGCTTTCAGGGGGCGGGGCCGGCTCGGGCTCCGGCGCCGGCTCGACGGCCTCGACGACTTCGGCCGCAGCCGCCACCGACGGCCGGACATACGCGGGTTGCGGAACAGGCTGCTGCTCAGCCGCCGGGATGGACATCTCCAGCCGGGTCTCGATCCGCTCGACCCGTTGCAGCAGAGCCGATTCCGCGTCGCTGGCCGACGGCAACAACAACCGCGCGCAGATCACCTCGAGCAGCAGGCGCGGCGCCGTCGCGCCGCGCATCTCCGTCAAGCCGGCATGCACCACCTCGGCGTAGCGGGTCAGCGTGGCAGGGCCCAGGCGGGCTGCCTGCTCCCGCATCCGGTCCAGGACGTCCTCGGGCGCATCGACAACGCCGCGCGTCGTCGCATCCGGAACCGCCTGGAGCACAAGCAAATCACGGAACCGCTCCAGCAGATCGGTGGCGAACCGCCGTGGGTCGTGGCCGGCATCGATCACCGATTCCACCGCGCCGAACAACGCCGCCGCGTCCCCGGCGCCCAACGCGTCGACGGCCTCGTCGATCAGGGCCACGTCGGTGGCACCCAGCAGGCCGAGCGCCCGCTGATAGCTGACCCGGTTACCCTCGGCGCCGGCCAGCAATTGGTCGAGCACGGACAACGTGTCGCGAGGTGAGCCGCCGCCGGCCCGGATCACCAGCGGGAAGACCGCGTCGTCGACTTCCACGTCCTCCTGCGCGCAGATCTTTTCGACGAGCCCGCGCATGGTCCGCGGCGCCAAAAGCCGGAACGGGTAGTGGTGGGTTCGCGAGCGGATGGTCGGCAGCACCTTCTCCGGCTCCGTGGTGGCGAACACGAAGATCAGGTGGTCAGGCGGCTCCTCGACGATTTTCAGCAGCGCGTTGAACCCGGCGGTGGTCACCATGTGCGCCTCGTCGACGATGAACACCCGATACCGCGACTGGGCCGGCGCGTAGAACGCCCGGTCGCGCAGTTCGCGGGTGTCGTCGACCCCGCCGTGGCTAGCCGCGTCGAGTTCGACGACGTCGATGCTGCCGGACCCGTTAGGCGCCAGGCCGATGCAGGAGTCGCAGACTCCGCATGGGGTAGCCGTCGGACCCTGCTCGCAGTTCAGCGAGCGGGCCAGGATTCGCGCCGACGAGGTCTTACCGCAGCCGCGTGGGCCGGAGAACAGGTAGGCGTGATTGATTCGGCCCGCGTTTAGCGCGGTCGACAGCGGCTCGGTGACGTGTTCCTGTCCCACCACCTCGGCGAATGTCGCCGGCCGGTACTTGCGGTAGAGAGCCACGCTCAGAGGCTACCTAGCCCGACCGACGATGCGAATCCGGAAGGATTCGCTGAGGAGGCGGGCCAAGTCGGCACGATGCGTTGATTCTGCGCTCATGGCGCAGTCCACTCTCACTTTTCCGCCGTAGACGCAGAGTGAATGCGCGTCACACTCGATTCAGCAGTGACTCGGTCGCCGACAACAGCGCGCAGGACGCCAGCCCGTCGATCGCGTCGCGTAGGTCCGACTCGGGGGGGAACGTCGGTGCGATGCGAATGTTCTTGTCCTCCGGGTCTTTCCGATACGGGAAGGACGCCCCGGCCTCGGTGACCGCGATACCGGCATCCTTGGCCAGCGCGACCGTGCGCTTAGCCGTCCCGGGTAGCACGTCGAGGCTGATGAAATAGCCGCCCTCGGGCTCATTCCAGGACGCAATCTTCGACTCGCTCAGTCGCTTGTCCAGAATCTCGAGCGCCAGCGCGAATTTCGGCGCCAAGATCTGTTGGTGTCGCAGCATCTGCAGGCGGACGCCATCGGCGTCGCCGAAGAAGCGCAGGTGCCGCAGCTGGTTGACCTTGTCGGGGCCGATCGACTTCTTGCCCGCGTACTGCAGATACCAGGCGATGTTGCCCAGCGATCCGCCGAAGAAGCTGACGCCCGACCCGGCGAAGGTGATCTTCGACGTCGAGGCGAAGACGTACGGCCGGTTGGGGTTGCCGGCAGTGGCGGCCAGGCCCAACACGTCGATCGGGCGGGGGAAGTCCAACGTCAGCGTGTGTACCGCGTACGCGTTGTCCCAGAACAGCCGGAAATCGTCGGCCGCTGTGCGCATCTGGACGAGTCGGCGGACCGTTTCCCACGAGTAGCTCAGCCCGGTCGGGTTGGCGAACACCGGGACCGCCCAGAGGCCTTTGATCGCCGGGTCGACCGCGACCAGCTCCTCGATCAGGTCGACGTCCGGGCCGTCCTCACGCATCGGGACCGGGATCATCTCGATGCCGAGTGTCTCGGTGATCGCGAAGTGGCGGTCGTAGCCGGGCACCGGGCACAGGAACTTGACGACGTCTTCGTCCTTCCAGGGCCGCGGCGAATCCACGCCGCCGTAGAGCATCGAGAACACGATCACGTCGTGCATCAGCTCCAGGCTGGCGTTGTTGCCGGCGATCAGGTTCTGCACCGGGATCCCGAGTAACTCGCCGAAGATTGCGCGTAGTTCGGGGAGCCCGTGCTGGCCGCCGTAGTTGCGGGTGTCGGTGCCGTCCCCGTCGCGGTAGTCGGGCCCAGGCAGGCTCAGCAGCGCGTTCGAGAGGTCGAGTTGCTCGCTACAGGGCTTTCCGCGGGTCAGGTCGAGCGACAGCTTCTTGGCTTGCAGATCGGCATAATCCTGCTGGTGGCGGGCATGCAATGCCTCGAGGTCGTCACGGCCTAGGGAACTGAACGAGCCGTACGACACGATCCGCCTTCCGACGTTTCCACTGCAGATTTCTTCAAAGGGGACCCCGCGCACCCGCCAGAGCCCATTGACCCTTGCTGCCTTCCGGCCCTGGGGGAGTTCACAGGATAGACGCCGCGCGGGGTCCGCCCAGAGTCTAGTACTTGGGCCGACATGCGATGCTCGACGACCCTGACCCTCGGCTTGAACTGCTCGGTTACCATGGCCGACGGAGGATTCGCCTAGTGGCCTATGGCGCTCGCCTGGAACGCGGGTTGGGTTAATAGCCCTCGCGGGTTCAAATCCCGCATCCTCCGCACTTAATCGCCGGATGTGACCAGGCCCAATTGATAGGGTCTGGTCGCTTCCGGATCACCAGCTCGAGGAGGGGCATGGGACGCAGGGCCACTGTTTTTTGGCACGCGGCGCTCTCGCTCGCCGCCGGCGTCCTCTACTTCTTCTTCGTGCTACCCCGCTGGCCCGAGTTGATGGGCGACACGTCTCACGGCCTGGGCACGGTGGCGCGCATTGCCGGCGGCATCCTTGTCGCTCTGGCTGCGCTGCCGATCGTGTTCACACTGCTGGAGCTGCGTAAGCCCGAGTTCGGCACGCCTGCTCTGGCGTTGAATCTGCGGACCGTATCGATCGTCGCCCACGTCGCCGCCGGCGTACTGATCGTCGGCACCGCGATCAGTGAGATCTGGTTGAGCCTGGACAACGTTGGCCAGTGGCTGTTCGGTATCTACGGCGCCGCCGCGGCGATCGCGCTGCTCGGCATCGCCGCGTTCTACCTCTCGTTCGTCGCCGAATCGCCGCCGCCACCGCCGAAGCCGCTGAAGCCTAAGAAGGAAAAGAAGCCTCGGGGGCGCCGCGGCAAGCAGGCCGACGAGGCCGCGGGCACCGACGAGGATTCCGACGAGACCGAGCAGGCCGACGACGCCGACGAGGCTGCCGAGGCGGGGGAACCCGAGTCGACCGCCGAAGAGGCACCCACGATCGAAGAGTCCGACGACACCGTCGCTGCCGAGTCCGGCGGACTTCGCAACCGGCGGCCGTCCGGCAAGGTGTCCCACCGCCGCCGGCGTTCGCGCGGCGGCGTCTCGGTGGACGAGTAAGGCAACTCCGCAATCCTGTCCCAGGCCGCTGACGCGTCCCTATGCTGAGCGAGTGCCAAACACTTATCGCGTAGTTCAGTGGAACACCGGAAACGTCGGCAAGAGCTCCCTCAAATCGATCGCGGACAACCCGCTGCTGGAACTGGTCGGTTGCTTCGCATGGTCGCCGGAGAAGGTCGGACGCGACGCCGGTGAGCTGGTCGGCATTGCCCCGCTCGGGCTGGCCGCCACCAATGACGTCGACGCGCTGCTCGCGTGCAAGCCGGATTGCGTCGTCTACAACCCGATGTGGATCGACGTCGACGAGCTGGTCCGCATCCTGTCCGCAGGGATCAACGTCGTCACCACCGCGTCCTTCATCACCGGTAAGAACCTCGGCGACGGCCGCGACCGACTCGTCGAGGCCTGCGAAAAAGGAGGCTCGACCATCTTCGGGTCCGGCGTCAGCCCCGGCTTCGCCGAACTGCTGGCCGTTGTCTCGGCGATGGTGTGTAACCGGGTCGACAAGGTGACCGTCAACGAAGCCGCCGACACCACGTTCTACGACTCACCGGAAACCGAGAAGCCGGTCGGATTCGGACAACCGATCGACCACCCGGATCTGCATGCGATGGCCGCCAAGGGCACAGCGATCTTCGGCGAGGCCGTCGCGCTGGTGGGCGACGCGCTGGGGATCGAACTCGACGACATTCGCTGTGAGGCCGAATTCGCCCAGACCACAACGGATCTCGAGATGGCGTCCTGGACCATTCCGGCCGGCTGCGTCGCGGGCGTCTACATCAGCTGGCAAGGCATCCTCGACGGCAAGACCGTGATCGACCTGAACGTGCGGTGGCGCAAAGGCCAGACGCTGGAACCGGATTGGAAGATCGACGGCGACGGATGGGTGATCCAGATCGACGGACAACCCACCGTGACCACCAAGGTCGGCTTCCTACCGCCGCCCTATTTCGAGGCCACCACGATCGAGGAATTCATGGACCTCGGGCACATCATGACTGCGGTGCCCGCGATCAACGCGATCCCCGCAGTCGTGGCGGCAGCGCCGGGTATCGCAACCTATGCGGACCTGCCGCTGACGCTGCCGCGGGGCTTCGTCAGAACCTAAAGGACTCAGGTGCCGGGAATGTTTTGCAGCTTGCCCTGGAGATCGGGGCAGTACTGGGCGATCGCGCTCCCAAGGAACTGGTAGGCCTGCACCTGAGTCGTGCCGCGGGGAAGGTTATGGGAGAGGAACTTGGCCGAGGCCGCGGCGTCGGGATCTACTCCCACCCCGAGCCGGTGGCAGACGATCTTGGCGATGTACGGGTTGTAATCGTGTGGCCCGTAGATGCCGTAGTGGCTGATCTGGTTGTCGAAATCGGTGTCCGGGTCCGCCAACGCCGGGGCGGACAGACCGATCGCCGCGGCGACGGCGGCGGCCGCAATACCCGTCAACTTCATGGGCCGAAGCCTACCTGTGCTGGATCTGTGTCCGCTCATCGTCACCGCTCTCCTTTGGCACCGGCGAGCCTTCGGTCCGGACTCGCGTTACGGTCGTCCAACAACCTTCGCGCCCGGTTTCTTTCTGGTCGCCTATTCAGATTAGAGTAGCTAAGGTTACGCATAGGCTAATTAATTACGCAGCCTTCGCCCCTGGTTAGGAATTGAAGCGCCCATGACGACGACTGAGCCAAGGACGGAGCCTTTGAAGACCTCCGGCTCCACCGACAGCGAGGGCAGGCAGGCCGCCCGAACGCCCAGGCGTAAAGGTCTGACAGGTCTGTTGGCCCGGTACTGGCTCGTCCTCACGCTCGCAGCCGTCGTTGCGCTGTCGGGATTCATGGTGCACCGACTGCACGGGATCTTCGGCGTGCACAAAGGTTCGTTCGGCGGCGGTACGTCGGGCGAGGTACTCGACAGCTTCAACGCCAAGACCGTCACGCTGGAGGTCTGGGGATCACCCGGCAGCACAGCCACCATCAACTACCTCGACGAGAATTCGCATCCGCAACAGGCACTGAATGTGCCCTTGCCTTGGAGCAAAACCTTGAGTTCAACGAAGCCGGGCATCCCGGCCAACCTGGTAGCGCAGGGCGACGGCAGTTGGATTGCCTGCCAGTTCGTGGTGAACAAGCACGACGGAAGCGGTGACGTCATCAAAACCCCGAATCGCTCGGATGCCAACGAGAGCGTGAACCCGTTCGTCTACTGCCTGGACAAGTCCGCATGAGCGAGGCCAACGAGACAGCGGCACGTGTCGACCAGCCGCTGATCCCGCCGTTCCTGCCGAAATGGATTCACCGGCTTGCGGTGCCGATCGTCCTTGTGTGGTTGGCCATTGTGTTCGTCACCAACACCGTCGCGCCGCAGCTGGAAGTCGTCTCCAAAAACCACTCGGTGTCGCAGAGTCCCCACGACGCGGTGTCCTTCCAGTCGCAGATGCGCGTGGGGAAAACCTTCGACGAGTTCAATACCGACAACTCGGCGATGGTCCTGCTGGAGGGCGACAAGCCGCTGGGAGCGGAGGCCCACCGCTATTACGACGAGATCGTCAGGCGACTCGAGCAGGACAAAAAGCACGTTCAGCACATCCAGGACTTCTGG
The DNA here is from genome assembly GCF_022430545.2 of Mycobacterium paraterrae. Taxonomy (NCBI): domain Bacteria; kingdom Bacillati; phylum Actinomycetota; class Actinomycetes; order Mycobacteriales; family Mycobacteriaceae; genus Mycobacterium; species Mycobacterium paraterrae. Next base: position 1,526,304 of record NZ_CP092488.2, read on the forward strand.
AGCGACCCCCTGACCGCCGCAGGCTCTCAGAGCCACGACCAGAAAGCCGCGTACGTCCAGGTCTACCTGGCCGGCAACATGGGCAGTGGTCTGGGCTCCGAATCCAGCGAGGCCGTCCGCAAGATCGTGGACTCGGTGCCGGCTCCGCCGGGCATAAAGGCCTATGTAACCGGTGCGGGTCCGCTGATCGCCGACCAGTCACACGCGGGTGAGAAGGGCGTCGCGAAGGTCACGCTGATCACCATCCTGGTGATCCTGGTGATGCTGCTGTTTGTGTACCGCTCGGTCAGCACGGTGCTGATCATGCTGGCGATGGTGTTCATCGAGCTGGCAGCGGCCCGCGGTGTGGTCGCGACGATGGGTTACTACAACGTCATGGGTCTGTCGACCTTCGCCAACAACATGCTGGTGCTGTTGGCGATCGCCGCCGGTACGGACTATGCGATCTTCATCGTCGGCCGCTATCACGAGGCCCGCGGGCTGGGCGAGACGCGTGAGGAAGCGTTCTACACGATGTTCCACAGCACGGCGCACGTCGTGCTGGGTTCCGGGCTGACCATCGCCGGCGCGATGTACTGCCTGAGCTTTTGCCGCCTGCCCTATTTCCAGTCGCTGGGGGTGCCGTGTGCCGTCGGCATGCTGGTCGCGGTCTTCGCCGCGTTGACCCTGGGCCCCGCGGTGCTGACGGTGGCGTCCTTCTTCAAGCTGCTGGACCCGAAGCGTAAATTGCAGACCCAGGGCTGGCGCCGGATCGGCACGGCAATCGTCCGTTGGCCCGCTCCGGTTCTGGCGGTGACGATCGCGATCGCGCTCGTCGGTCTGCTGGCTCTGCCCGGCTACGAAACGGATTACGACAGCCGTCACTTCCTGCCGCCGGACACCCCGGCCAACGTCGGCTATGCCGCGGCCGACCGGCACTTCGACCAGGCCCGGCTGAATCCCGAGCTGTTGATGATCGAGACCGATCACGACCTCCGTAATCCGGCCGACTTCCTGGTCCTGGACAAGGTCGCCAAAGCGGTCTTCCACATCCCCGGCATCGGCCGGGTGCAGACCATCACCCGTCCGCTGGGCACGCCGCTCGACCACAGCACGCTCGGTTTCCAGATGGGTGCGCAAGCCGCGGGCCGCATCCAGACCCAGCACTATCAAGAAGAGCAGGCAAAAAATCTGCTGAAGCAGGCCGACGAGCTGCGCAAGACGATGGCGACACTGCACGAGCAGATGCAGGTGACCCAGGACCTCAGCAACACCACGCACGAAACCACCAAGCTCACCAAAGAAACGGTGAAGATCACCGAGGCGTTGCGTGACGACATCGCCAACTTCGACGATTTCTTCCGGCCTCTCCGCAGCTACTTTTACTGGGAGAAGCACTGCTTCGACATCCCGGCTTGCTGGACGCTGCGGTCGATCTTCAACGCGCTCGACGGCATCGACCAGGTGAGCGAGAACATCGTGAACCTCAGTGCGAATCTGGACAAGCTGGATCAGATTCAGCCGAAGCTGGTGGCGCTGATCCCGCCGCAGATCGAAAGCCAGCAGCACAACCTCGACACGATCATGTCGAATTACGCCACTACCAACGGTCTCAACGAACAGGCGAAGGCGCAGTCCGACAACGCCACCGCCCAGGGTGACGCGTTCGACAAGGCGAAGAACGACGACACCTTCTACCTCCCGCCGGAAGCATTCAAGAGCCCGGACTTCGCGCGTGGTCTCAAGCAGTTCATCTCGCCCAACGGCCATGCGGTTCGGTTGATCATCTCCCACGAGGGTGACCCTGCGACGCCCGAAGGCGTCAACCACATCGCACCGATCAAGCAGGCGGTGCACGAGGCGATCAAGGGCACACCGTGGGAAGGCGCCAAGGTCTACCTCGGCGGTACTGCCGCGACGTACAAGGACATGCACGACGGCTCCAACATCGACCTGTTGATCGCTGGAATTGCCGCGGCCACTTTGATTTTCGTGATCATGCTGGTGATCACCCGAAGCGTGGTGGCGGCGTTCGTGATCGTCGGAACGGTGCTGCTGTCGCTGGGCGCCTCGTTCGGCCTCTCGGTGCTGCTGTGGCAGTACATCCTCGGGCTGAAGCTGCACTGGATGGTGCTGGCGATGGCGATCATTCTGCTGCTGGCGGTTGGCTCGGACTACAACCTGCTGCTGATATCCCGGTTCAAGGAAGAAATCCACGCCGGGCTCAAGACGGGCACCATTCGCGCGATGGCCGGCTCCGGCTCGGTGGTGACCTCGGCCGGTTTGGTCTTCGCCGCGACCATGGCGTCGTTCGCGTTCAGCCCGTTGAAGGTGATGGCTCAGGTCGGTACGACGATCGCGCTGGGTCTGCTGTTCGACACCCTGATCGTGCGCTCGTTCATGACGCCATCGGTGGCGACGCTGCTCGGGCGCTGGTTCTGGTGGCCGCAGCACGTCCGGCCGCGGCCGGCCAGCAGCATGCTGCGTCCCTACGGCCCGCGGCCGGCGGTGCGCGAGCTCATCCACCGCGACATGGCCGACGAAAAGGAAGCCGGAGTGGTCGAGAAAGTCTAGTTGCCCTGTGCGACTTGACTATTCGTCGTAGCTGATCGATCGCGCCGGTTATCACAGGGGTGCCGGGTTGGGCGACGATTCGACCGTTTCCCCACAAAGGTAGTTCGCTGAGCGTGACGGGTATACGCTGATCGAGTCTCCGGTCCGTTGCCAAGCCTGTCGCAACCGATTGCCTTCATGAACTGCCGCGCGCTCCCTGTCGGCGTACCCCACGGGGTGCCGGTGGAGCCGAGCGATTAGCTGCCGTGCGAGGGCCGTCCCTGCGTTCCCCCACCGGCAGGGACGGCCCGCACGGAATATAGAGCAGCGAATCGATTGTCAGGCAGTGCTTTTCGGCAACGGCCCGGTCGGCGCCGCTTCGGGTTCACCGAAGCTGGTACCGAGTAGCGAGCGCACCGCGGGACGAGGTCCGCTGGGTCTCAGCATGCTGCTGGCCGGTCGCGGCCGGACCTTGAGCGGCCACCAGAACCAGCGCCCGAGTATCGCGGCGATCGACGGCGTCATGAACGAGCGGACTACCAACGTGTCGAACAGCAGGCCCAGACCGATGGTGGTACCCACCTGGCCGATGATGCGAAGATCGCTGACCACCATTGAAGCCATGGTGAACGCGAACACCAGACCCGCGGACGTCACCACCTTGCCGGTGCTGCCCATGGCGCGGATGATGCCCGTCTTCAACCCGGCGGGAATCTCCTCCTTCAAGCGGGACACCAGCAGCAGGTTGTAGTCGGATCCCACGGCGAGGAGCACGATCACCGACATCGCCAGCACCATCCAGTGCAACTTGATGCCCAGCAGGTACTGCCAGACCAGCACGGAGAGACCGAACGACGCACCCAGCGATATCGCCACTGTGCCCACGATCACCATGGACGCGACCAGACTTCTCGTGATCAGCAGCATGATGATGAAAATCAGGCAGAGCGAACCGATTCCGGCGATCATCAGGTCGTACTTGGCCCCATCTTTCCAGTCCTTGAAAGTTGCTGCGGTGCCGGCCAGGTAGATCTTGGCATCCTCCAGCGGCGTGCCCTTCAGAGCTTCCTCCGCGGCTTCCCTGATTTTGTCGATGCGCGCGATGCCCTCCGGCGACGCGGGATCGCCGCGGTGCGAGATGATCAACCGCACCGCCTTACCGTCTGGTGAGAAGAAATTGTTCAGCGCACGCTTGAAGTCCTTGTTCTGGAACACTTCTGGCGGCAGATAGAACGAATCGTCGTTCTTCGCCTGATCGAACGCATGACCCATCGCGTTCGCGTTGGAGCTCATGTCGTCCATCTGGTTGAAGATGCCGGACATGGTGCTGTGCATCGTCAGCATCATCGTCCGCATGTTCTCCATGCTGTCGATCATCGGCGGGAAGTCGGTGAGCAACTGTGGCATCAGCGCATCGAGCTGGCTGAAGTCGTTGGTCAATATCTGGAACTTGTCGTCGATCTCGTCGATACCGTCGACAGCATCGAAGATGGACCGAAACGAATAACAGACCGGGATGTCGTAGCAGTGCTTCTCCCAGTAGAAGTAGCTACGAATAGGCCGCCAGGTGTCCTCGAAGTTCGCCACGTCGTCGCGTAATTCCTCGGTGACAGCCTGCATTTCACGGGTCTCACCGATCATCTTGTGCGTTATGCCGGTGAGTTTCTGCATGAGGCCGTACATGTGCCTCATCCGGTTCATGGTGTCTTCGAGCTCATCGGCCTGCTTGAGCATGTCGTCCATGCGGGCCTTCTGGAATTTCATCGTCTGCACCTGCCCGGCGTTTTGCATGCTGAGCTGGAACGGGATCGAGGTGTGCTCCATCGCGGTGCCCTCGGGACGCGTAATCGATTGCACACGTGAGACTCCCGGCACGCGGAAGATGCCCTTGGCCAGCTTGTCGAGCACCAAGAAGTCGGCCGGATCGCGCAGATCGTGATCGGCCTCGACCATCATCACCTCGGGCATCAGACGCGCTTGGGAGAAGTGCCGCTCGGCGGCGTCGTATCCCCGGTTGGCGGCGATGTTGTGCGGGATGTAGAGCCGGTCGTTGTAGCTGGTCTGGTAGCCCGGAAGGGTCAGCAGACCGATCAGGGCGACGGCACATGCCGCGATCAAAATGGGCACCGGCCAGCGGACGATCGCGGTACCGATCCGTCGCCAGCCGCGAGTCGAGATCCGTCGCTGCGGGTCGAACAGCCCGAACCGACCGCCGACCACGATGACGGCCGGCACCAGCGTCAGCGCGACGGCGACGGCGACCACCATGCCGACCGCGCACGGGACACCGATGGTTTGGAAGTACGGCATCCGGCAGAAGCTCAGGCAGAAAGTGGCGCCCGCGATCGTCAGGCCGGACGCGAGCACCACATGGGCTACGCCGTGATACGTGGTGTAGAACGCCTCTTCACGGGTGGCCCCGTGCTGGCGCGCCTCTTGATAACGGCCGAAGAAGAAGATCGCGTAGTCGGTGCCCGCGGCGATCCCCAGCGAGACCAACAGATTCACCGCGAACGTCGACAGACCGATGAGTTGGTGGTAGCCGAGAAACGCGACGATCCCTCTGGCAGCGGTCAATTCGACGAAGACGGTGAGGAGTAGCAGCACCACGGTCCATACCGAGCGGTACACCAGCAGCAGCATGGTGAAGATCACCAGCATCGTGATCATGGTGATCTTGACCAGCGTGCTGTCGCCGCTGTGGTGCATGTCGGACACCAGCGCCGACGGACCGGTCACATAGGTCGTGACGCCTTTGGGTGGCGGTGTGCGGTCGACGATGTCGCGGACGGCCTTGATCGACTGTTCGGCCAGCGTCGTGCCCTGGTTACCGGCCAGGTTGAGTTGCACGTACACCGCTTTGCCGTCCGGACTTTGAGCCCCGGGCGCGGTGATCGGATCGCCCCAGAAATCCTGCACGTGCTGGACGTGGGTGGGGTCGGCTCGCAGTTGCCGGACGATGCTGTCGTAGTAGCGGTGCGCATCGTCGCCGAGCTTGCTGTCGCTTTCGAGCACTAGCATCGCGAAGTTGTCGGAGTCGGACTCCTTGAACTTCTTGCCGGTTTCCTCCATGGCCTGCACCGAGGGAGCGTCCTTGGGGCTCAGCGAAACCTGGCGTTCTTCGGCAACCTTTTCCAGCGGCGGAACGGCGACGGCCATCAGTACGATCAGGCCGATCCAGGCCAGGATGATGGGGATCGCGAACCGACGGATCAGGCGTGGGCCCCGCGGCGGCGCGCTTTCTCCGACGGGCGTCTGGTGGCTGGTCATGCGCCCTTGAGAACGCAATAGGTAAAGGCGTTCACCTCATGTGAGACACGTTCGGCCTTGACCACGTCGTCGACGATGATGCGGCAGCCCAACGTGTTGCTGTTGCCTTGCGCCACAAGGTTGCCCACGACCGACGCGGCCTTCGTGGTCATATTGAGAGTCCAGGGCAACTTGGCGCCGTCCACGTGTTGCGGGTCGGCGTTGGTGTCGAAATAACTGATGTCGGCCGTCGTTCCCGGCGGTCCGAACACCTCGTAGGTGATCCGCTTGGGATTGAACGGCTTGCTGTCGTCGGTCGCGCTGTCGGAGTAGGACGGGCGCTTCTCGGATCCGAAGAGGCCGTGGATGCGGAACACGGTGAACCCACCGATTCCGACCACGACAGCGATCACGAGCGGAATCCACGTCCGCTCCAGCACCCTGAAAATCGAAAACCCCTTACCGCTGCCGCTCACCTGGTCGACCACTCGACGATATGCACTCACCGATCGACGGGGCGTCTCAGGGCGCTTGCGTGGGCCTCACGGCACCGCCAGGCCATGACGAGTAAACCACGCCCGCCCCCTGGATTGTCGACTCCTCACCCCACCCGAACTGCGGTTCAGGCATAACGCATGGCACGTGCGTAAACGGACGGTACCGGGTCGCAGAGCAGCCCGCAATACGTTCGTGTGCGCTATCCTCGCGCCGTGCCGCCGCTCACGTTCCAGCGTGCCCGCACCGACGACAAGAAGCGTCAGAGGGCCGCAGCGCTCGTCGAGGCCGCGCGTTCGTTGGCAGTGGAATCCGGTGTCGCATCGGTGACACTGACGGATGTCGCGCGTCGGGCCGGCGTGCACTACTCCGCGGTGCGGCGCTACTTCAGCTCACATAAAGAGGTGCTGCTGAACTTGGCCGCGGAGGGCTGGGCCCGGTTCTCCGACACCGTGTGCCAGAGCCTGCGCGAGCCCGGTCCGATGTCGCCCGCCAGGGTGGCCGATGCGTTGGCCCACGGCCTGGCCGCCGATCCGCTGTTCTGCGACCTACTCGCGAACCTGCATTTACACCTCGAGCACGAGGTCGAACTCGACCGGGTCCTCGAGTTCAAGGAAGTGAGTAACGCCGCCGTGCTGTCGCTGACTGACGCGATCGAGGGTGCACTGCCCGGCCTCGGACGCTCGGGCGCGTTCGACGTGCTCCTCGCCTCGTACTCGCTGGCGGCACCACTATGGCAAATGGCTAACCCGCCGAAACGGCTGGCCGACGAATACGCCAAGCGACGCGATGTGCCACCCGATTGGAAAATCGATTTCACCACCGCGCTGTCGCGGCTGATCACAGCAACGTGCGTCGGCCTACTGGCCGAGGCTGATCAGGACTGAACCGTCAGGACCAGTGCCAGACGGACATGTCACCCTTGGGGTAGTTCTGGCAGTTCTCGGTTTCCTTCGCAACGACGCCCTTGTTGTTCCAGAAGATCTTCATGTGGTTCGGCCAGGCCAGCCACAGCGGGTCAGCTTGAGGCGCGTAGAAGTTGGCGGAGTAGGCCCTGCGGTCTGCGGGCGACAGCCCGAAGAACCAGTGCGCCTTATCGATCGCCGACTGGTTGACGTTCGGGTGGTTGTTGAAGTCGATCATGTAGCGCTGGTAGTACACCGGCGAGTAATCGCGGGCGGCGGCGAGGATCTGCTCGGCGTCACACGTCGTGGAGATCATCCGACGCGGAATCGGAAAGTCCTCGGTCGAATCGTTCATCGAGCAGCCGGGGCACGGTTGGAAGTCTGGATCGGCCGAAGCCACCCTCGGGAACGCGGTCGGTACGGCGAAGACCGCGGCACCCAACGCAAGTGCTGCGAGTCCGGCGCGGACGGCGAGGCTCAGGCGATAAAGACGCATGCGGCCACTATAACGCTCCGATTACGGCAGCGCGCAACGGCTGTGAAGCCTGGCTAATCAACCGCTGGCGAGATCTCGAGGCCGATGTGGACCTTGTCGATTCCGCCCCGAACAATCGAATGCACGTAGAACCACGGCGCGTGGTACCAGTACCGCTTGCAGACCGCGTTGTAGACGCGCCGCGTCTCCGACTTCGGCAGGATTCGCGCCACACCCTCGACCTCGTCGCTCTTGGGCTTGCCGAGCGATCCGCTCTTGGCGAGCGTTACCCGCGGGGTGTTTTTGATCCGCTTGGTCTTCCACGATCCGTCGTCGGTGATCACCAGGAGCTTGCCGTCTTCCGGCACACCCCAGATCGGTGTCGGCTTCGGGCGACCGTCTTTGGTGAAGGTGGTCAACAGGAGGTACTTCGAGGTGATGACGTCGGCAAAGGTGGTGGCCACGTTCCTATTTATAGCCAATAACTGAACTATCCGCTGAATGCGTGACGACCAGGCGCGCTCGGCTTACTGTGAGCTAATAGCGAAGGACGAGCGCAGATGAACCTCGACGACGAGTCCGTCACCACGTTGGAAGACCTACGCGGCGATCTGGCGCTGCGCTATCGATGGACGCCCAGCGGCGGCTCCGCGGTGGACCCGGCACTGGTCGAGGCCGACGCCGCCGCGCTGGCCCGCGACGGCTACGTCATCTGGGAAAACCTCCTCACCCCAGAGCAGTGCAGCCAGATCCGTGACGAGGTGACGCCCTGGCTGGGGCACACCGGACGCAACTCCTTCGAGGGCCGGCGGACCCAGCGGGTCTACTCCGTATTGAGCCGGACCCGGGTCTGCGATCCGCTGGTCGACAATCCCCGCGTGCTGGCGGCGCTGGATCACCTGTTGATGCCCAACTATCTGCTGTCGGCACTGCAGGCCATCAACATTCAGCCTGGCGAGGCCGCTCAACTGGCTCACCACGACGACGGTTTCTATCCGGTACCGCGGCCCCGAGAGGCACTAGCCGCGGCGACGATCTGGGCGATCGACGACTTCACCGCCGACAACGGCGCGACGGTGCTGTACCCGGGCAGCCACACCTGGGGCAAACGCCGGCCGGGCCCGGACGACGAGGCGATGCCCGTGGTGATGCCGGCCGGATCGTGTGTCTTTTTCGTCGGCACGCTCTGGCATGGCGGCGGCGCCAACACCACGGCGGCCGACCGGTTGGCCGTCACCGCGCAGTACTGCCAACCGTGGCTGCGTCCGATGGAAGCATTCACCCTGTCGATCTCGCGCGACATCGCGCGCACGGTGTCCGACGACATCCAGCGAATGCTCGGCTACAGCATCCACCCGCCGTTCGTCGGGGCGGTCGACGGATTACATCCGCTCCGCCTGCTCGAAGACCGGTAGCGCACACACCGCCGCAGCGGGGATGGCAACATTCCCTCCCATGACACGTCGCAGCATGGCCCGCATCGTCGCCGGTGCGCCACTGATGGTTTTCGCATTCCTCGCCGTTCCAGCGGGCATCCCGGTCGCAACGGCCGACGGATGCCCGGACGCCGAAGTGGTGTTCGCCCGCGGCACCGGTGAGCCGGTCGGCCCGGGTGGTCCCGGCCAGGCCTTCTTCGACTCGCTGACGGCGCAACTGCCCGGCAAGAACATCACGCTGTACCCGGTCGACTACCCGTCGACCACCGACTACGCCAACAGCGCGAAGGCCGGCGCCGCCGACGAGGTCGCCCACGTCCGCGCGACGATTGCCAACTGCCCCAAGACCAAGGTGGTGATCGGTGGGTATTCACAGGGCGCCGGGGTGGCCGATCTGACCAGCCACCAGCTGTCGGCGCAGGACGCCACCCACGTCGCGGCGCTCGCCCTGTTCGGCAATCCGCAGAGCTCGTACGCGAAAGGGTTGGCCGACAACCAGATCCCGGCGCTCGACCCCAGCTATACGTCGAAGGCGATCGACATCTGCCTGCCGAACGACAACATCTGCGCCGAGGGCGGCAGCATCATCGCCCACCTGGGTTACGTCCCGGACGCGACCAACCAGGCCGCGACCTTCGTCGCGCAGAAGCTGCAGTAGCTCAGCGCGCGATTCGGGCCGGACGCGAGTAGCCTGCGACTTCATGGTCAACTGGTGGCGCCGATTCCTCGTTGCCACATGCGTGCTACTGCTGCTCGGCGGCTGTCACTCGAAACCCGATGCAAATCAACCGGTTTCCGGGGCCCCGAAGACACTCGCGGCCGCCACTGCCGCGGCCCAGCAGAAAGCTGACCGACACGCGGCCGGCGACTTTGCCGGCGAGTGGTTGTTGTTCACGAAAGATCTGCGCGACAACATCACCCAGCAGTCGTTCGTCGAGTTCTCCCAAAAGTGCTCGCCGACCGGTTTGGTGATGAAGTCAGCCGGCGGCCGGATGGACAGTCCCGAACGTGCCGTCATTCACTTCGACGCCAACGGGGTAATCCATGCCGTCACGATGATTTACGAGTACGGCGGCTGGTACAAGGAACCCGACGAGTTCCTCCAGTCCAACTTCGGCAAGACCGGTGCCGACCTCATCGCGGTGGACGAGGCGGCCGGTCACTGCGGCCAGTAACCGGCTACTTCTTGCGGTCCGTATCCTTGCTCGGCTGAACACGTTTCGGCTCGCCGGGCATCTTCGGGTAGTTGGGCGGATACGGCAGATCCCCGAGCCCGTTCTCCTCGTCGGCGGCGACCATCTCCAGTAGCGGCTCGATCGACTGGTTGTTGCTGTCGATGTCGGCCCACGGGTCGTCGCGGCTGGCCACCAGGTCGGCCGCGGTGGCGATCGTGTAGTCGTCGGGGTTGGCAGTCGCCAGTTCATCCCAGCTGAGCGGCATCGACACCGTCGCAATCTCGGTGCGCCGCACCGAATATGCCGAGGCGAATGTGCGGTCGCGGGCGTTCTGGTTGAAGTCGATGAAGATGCGCTTGCCCCGTTCTTCCTTCCACCACGACGTCGTTACGGCGTCGGGCGCACGCCGCTCCACCTCGCGGGCCAGCGCGATGCCGGCGCGCCGCACCTCGATAAAATCCCAGTCCGGCTTGATCCGCAGGAACACGTGGACGCCGCGACCACCGGACGTCTTCGGGTAGCCAACCAGCCCGAGTTCATCAAGCAGCGGTTTGAGAACGTCGACCGCGACACTACGAGCCTCGTCGAAACCGGTGCCCGGCTGCGGGTCCAGGTCGACCCGCAGCTCGTCGGGATGCTCGACGTCCGGGCAGCGCACCTGCCACGGGTGCAGCGTGACGGTGCCCATCTGCGCGGCCCACACGATCGCGGCCGGATGGGTCACCCGCAACGCGTCGGCCGTCCGCCCGGACGGGAAAGTGATCCGGCAGGTTTCCAGGTAGTCGGGGTGGTGCTGCGGGACGCGTTTCTGGTAGATCTCCTCGCCGTCGATGCCGTCGGGAAAACGCTGCAGGTGCACCGGTCGGTCCTTCAGCGACGCCAGCATCGGTCCGGCGGCGACGGCGCGGTAGTAGTCGATCAGCTTGCCCTTGGTGCCGCCCGAGCCCAGCTTGGGGAAGTACACCTTGTCGGGGTTGGTGACGCGGACCGCGATCCCGTCGACGTCGATTTCCTCCGCTGGGGCAGCCATACTCCGATTATGGACTTGCCCGTCATGCCACCGGTTTCGCCGATGCTGTCCAAGGCGGTGAAGTCGCTTCCGCCGGATGCGTCCTACGAACCCAAGTGGGACGGGTTCCGGTCGATCGTGTTCCGCGACGGCGATCAAGTCGAGGTCGGCAGCCGCAACGAAAAGCCGATGACCCGCTACTTTCCGGAGCTCGTCGCCGCGGCCGTCGCCGAGTTGCCGCCGCGCTGCGTGATCGACGGCGAGATCGTGATCGCCACCGATCACGGCCTGGATTTCGAAGCGCTGCAGCAGCGCATCCATCCGGCTGATTCGCGGGTGCGGATGCTGGCCGAGAAGACGCCCGCCTCGTTCATCGCGTTCGACCTGCTGGCGCTCGGTGACGACGACTACACCGGGCGCCCATTCGCGCGGCGCCGCGAAGCGTTGCTCGACGCGCTGAGGGGTGCAGGTCCGTCGTTTCACGTCACACCCGCAACGACGGATCTGGACCTCGCGCAGCGCTGGTTCGACGAATTCGAGGGGGCCGGCCTCGACGGCGTGATCGCCAAGCCGCTGTCGATCACCTATCAGCCGGACAAGCGGATCATGTTCAAGATCAAGCACGAGCGCACCGCCGACTGCGTGGTCGCGGGCTACCGGGTGCACAAGTCCGGCAGCGACGCGATCGGCTCGCTGCTGCTCGGGCTCTATAAGGACGACGGCACGCTGGCGTCGGTCGGCGTGATCGGCGCCTTCCCGATGGCCAAGCGACGGCAGCTGTTCGACGAACTGCAGCCGCTGGTCACCGATTTCGACGGCCACCCGTGGAACTGGGCCGCCCACGAGGCGGGCGAGCGCACGCCGCGCAAGAACGAGTTCTCCCGCTGGAATGCCGGCAAGGACCTGTCATTCGTGCCGTTGCGGCCCGAGCGCGTCGTCGAAGTTCGCTACGACCACATGGAAGGTGAGCGTTTTCGCCACACCGCACAGTTCAATCGCTGGCGGCCGGACCGCGAACCGTCGTCGTGCACCTACGCGCAGCTCGACAGCCCGCTGACGTTCAGCCTCGGCGATATCGTCCCGGGTTTGGGCGTGAACGGGAAGACTGGCTTTCATGCGTGATGCGACGCGATCGTGCGCCGCATGAGCGGCGCCAATGAGGAGGAGCAGCACCTGTGGCATCTGACGACTTCAACGAACGCAATATCGCCGAATTCCGCGCCAACCACGGACGGGTCGGCGGCAACTTCGAGGGTGCGCCGCTGCTCATCCTGCACACGGTGGGAGCCAAGAGCGGCGAGCCGCGGACCAACATCATGATGTATCAGGCCGACGGCGACCGGTATCTCGTCTTCGCCTCCTACGCCGGTGCGGACAAGAACCCGGCCTGGTACTGGAATCTGAAAGCCAACCCGGACACTCGCATCGAGGTCGGCGACGACATCATCGACGTACACGCCACCGAGTTGGAAGGCGACGAGCGCGACCAGAAGTACGCGCTGCAGGCCGAGCGCTATCCCGGGTTCGCCGACTACGAGGCCAAGACGTCGCGGGTGATCCCCGTCGTCGCGCTCACGCCGACAGGCCCGCCCCAGCCGCGCGACTGACCTGCGTCGAGCGGCCACTTATGGCACGGAAATTGACGAAAAGCGTGCAGTCACTGGCCATTCGGCCGCGGCGCTAGAGCGCGATGTCCAGCGAGGCCAGTCCGCGCAGCGTCACGTTCGGCTTATAGACCGGCTCGCCGGCCAGCCGCGCGTCCGGGAAGCGTGACGTCACCGCCGACAACGCCACCGTTGCCTCCAGCCGAGCCAGCGGCGCTCCCAGGCAGTAGTGCAGCCCGCGACCGAACGACAAGTGCCGAAACGCTTTTCGATCGGGATCGAAGATGTCCGGTCGGTCGAACTCGGCCGCATCGTGTTGCGCGGCGCCCAGCAGGAGCAGCAGCGAGTCGCCCTCGCCCACGGAAGTGTCACCAATGGTCATGTCTGCAGCGGCGATTCGCACTACCAGGTGTACCGGCGGGTCGTAACGCAGCGTCTCTTCGACGACGGCTGGTGCGCGCTGCGGATCGGCTGCCAGCGCCGCCCATTGCGCGGGCTCACGCAGCATCGCCAGCATGGCGTTGGCGATCAAGTTGACCGTCGTCTCGTGGCCGGCAATCAGCAGCAGCATGCACGTCGACGCGATCTCGTCCTCGGTCAACTGGTCGCCTGACTCCTCGACCGCGATCAGCCTCGACATCAGGTCGTCACCCGGGCGGGCACGGCGCTGATCGATCAGGTCGTGCAGGTAGCCCCGCAGCCACTGGGCCGCGGCGATCCGCTCGTCCATGCCGTCGGCCGGTGCGCCGGTGGCCGCGAAGAACGGGTCGAGGGCCTGCGCCAACAGCGCCGAGGCGTGGCTGAATTCTGCGTCGTCCTCGATCGGCACGCCTAGCAGCCGGCAGATCACGTTGACCGGCAACGGATGAGCGAGATCGTCGACCGCCTCGAAGCGGCCGCGCTCGGCGACGCGGTCCAGCATCCCGTCGACCAGACCGGTGATGTGCCCGGTCAATTCGTTGACCACCTTGGGCACGAACGCCTTGCTGACCAGTTTGCGCAACCGGGTGTGATCGGGTGGATCGAGAAACAGGAACATCGGTGGGACCTGCGGACGGGTATTCGTGCCCTCGGCCGCCAGGCGCTGAACCAGCTTCGACTTCTGCCGGTCGACCGACGATGCCGGATGTCGCAGAGCGTCGTCGCAGTCGCGGAACGAGGAGAAGATGTGCAGGCTGCTGTCCGGCATGAACATCGGCCCGCAGGCCCGGAACTGCTCGTAGACCGCATACGGATTGGCCCGGTTGGCCGGATCCAGCAATCGCAGCAGGAGTTCCTGCGGCCCGGCGACACTCGACGTGGCAGACATATTTGCATTGTGCAGGTGTAAAAGAAATTGCAGGTAGCTACCGTCTAGCCGAAAAGACAGCGCCGTCGCCCGGCCATCAGGGTTAGGCTGCCATCGTGGACAAGAGTGTCTGTACCGTGGCCGCGGCGATGTTGATCGTCAGCGGCTGCGCGTCCGGTCAGGCCTCCACACCGGGGCCGGGCGCGTTGCCCCCGGGCACCGCAAAGATCTCCATCGACGGCGGGCAGGTCGGCAGCACCTATTCGGTGCGTTGCCAGACGGTCGATTGGATGACGAGGATCCACACCGACCTGCACGGTGCAACCGTCAACGCCATGCTTTCCAACGCCGGCAAGCTGACGGCTGAGTTCGTCCGCCTGCACGACGTCGACGGGTTCGAGGGTTCCTACGAACGCGCGCTGCAGGGCGAGGCATCGGTCACGATGAACGGTGCCACCTATCAGATCACCGGCGCCGCACTGGGTTTCAACAAATCGGACCGGACACGGCTGAAAGCGGAGACGTTCACTCTGACGGTGTCGTGCTGAGGAAGGCGGCGATGTAGCCGGCGAGTTCTTCCCCGGCGTCTTCCTGGAGGAAGTGCCCGGCGTTGCCGACCACCGGGTGAGCAATTCCCTGGGCGCCCGCCATCTCGCGCTGCAGGATCGGTGCCATCCCACCCGTGATCGGGTCGCCGTCGCTGAACGCCACCAGCATCGGCGTCGGGCTCGCGGTGAGCGTCGCCCAGGCAGCCCGATTGGCTGCGGCGGCCGGATCGTCGGGTGAGGTCGGGACCAGGCCCGGCATGGCACGCGGTCCCGCGGAGAAGGAGTCGTCGGGAAACGGCGCGTCGTAGGCCGCGCGGACCTCGTCGCTCATCGGGCGGCGGCAACCGCCCTGCACGAACCGACCTATGTCGATCGACGGTGCGCTCTGGATCGCCTTACGGAACTGCCACCAGATTTCCGGCATCGGGATGTCGCCGGTGGGCAGGCCGGTGTTCGCGACGACCACACGGGCGAACCGCTCCGGATGCTCGGCCGCCAGCCGCAATCCGATCAGACCGCCCCAGTCCTGGCCGACGAGGGTCACCCGCTGCAGGTTCAGCACGTCGAACACCAACTCGCGCACCCATTCGACGTGACGCGCGTAGCTGTGGTCCTCGATGCGCGTCGGCTTGTCCGATCGGCCGAACCCGACCAGATCGGGGCAGATGACACGATGTCCGGCATCGACCAGCACCGGGATCATCTTCCGGTAGAGAAACGACCACGACGGCTCACCGTGCAACATCAGCACCGGATCGGCGTCGGCGGGCCCATCCTGGACCCACGCCATTCTCAGTGTGCCACCCTCGCTATCGGAGACATCGGAATAGCTTGGGATGTAATGGAATTCGGGTAAGTCAGCGAAGCGGTCGTCCGGCGTGCGAAGCGTCTGCATGAGTGTGAAGATACGCCAGCCTGTTCACGCCTCACGCAGATCCGTGAAGTCGGGATGCGCCATCAGCTGATCGAGCAGAGCGACCTGCGCGGCGAGCAACTTGACCCTGGCTTGGGCCACGGTGAACCACTCGATCCGATCCACCTCCGGAAACGTCTTCAGTTGTCCCGAGCCTCTGGGCCATTCGAGCTCGAAGGTGTTGCTGCGGGCCTTGCTGACGTCGAGGTCGCCGCGCACCGCGAACGCGGTGACGACCTTGCCGCCGGATTGCTTGACCGGCGACAAGTCGATGCGCGGCCCGACCGGCGCGGCCGACCCCACCTCTTCTTCGAATTCGCGTTGCGCCGCGGCCCACGGATCGTCCCCGGTGGTGTACTCGCCCTTCGGGATCGACCACGCGCCGTCGTCCTTGCGCGCCCAGAACGGTCCGCCCGGGTGCACGAGCAGGACTTCGACCGTGCCGATCGCAAGCTCGGCGGAGCCGGGCGCAGCGGGTCGGCACGCTGCACCAGCGCCGGAGGTCACTCGGCAGAGCAGCAGGCCCGCGCTGAGCTTGGGCACTAGGACAGCTCCCCGGTCAAACCCCCACCGCGCGTTCCAGATCCTTCAGCGAGGTTTCCAGGTGGCCGAGCAGCCGCTGCAGGTGCGGCACGCTCTTGCGGCATCCGACCAGACCGAAGTCGATGTTGTCGGCGTTGTTGACCATCGTGATGTTCAGCGCCTGCCCGTCCAGTGCGATCGACAGCGGGTAGTTGCCGTCCAGACGCGCGCCGTTCCAATACATCGGCTTGGTCGGCCCCGGCACGTTCGAGATCACGATGTTGAACGGCGGAGGCGACGCCCGAACGATGCCCGGCAGCGAGGAAAGTCCGAGCGGGCTGATGAGCGCCGCGGAGAGCGCGTACGCCTGCAGCTTGGGCAGTTCGGAGAACACCTTTTTGTTGCCGCGCATCGACGCGCTGATCGTTTCCAGCCGCTGTACCGGGTCGTCGAGATCGGTGGCGAGGTTGCACAGCAGCGCGGCGACCTGGTTGCCTCCGCTGTCAGCCTCGTCCTCCGTCCGCATGCTCACCGGCACCATCGCGATCAGCGGGTTGTCGGGCAGCGCGTGCTCGTCCTGTAGGTAGTGACGCAGCGCCCCGGAGCACATGCCGAGGATGACGTCGTTGAAGGTCACGCCGGCGGCGACCTTGATGGCTTTGAGCCGGTCGATCGCCCACGACTGCGCGGCGACCCGCCGCGCTCCACCGATCGGGACGTTGAACATGGTGCGCGGCGCGGCGAACGGCAGCGTCAGCTGCTGTTCCAGCAGCGCGGCACGGGCCAGCGACCACGTCGACGGGCCATACGCCACAACAGATTTCGCGATGTCGGTGAGCCCGGGGCGCTTCGACTTCCCGGCGTTCTCGCGGTGACGTCGGGGCAGGTCCCAGATCGCCTTCATTTCGGTGTCGTCCGGGTCGTCGGAAAGTGTGCGCTGCATCAGTCGCAGCGCGGAAACACCGTCGATCAGCGAATGGTGGAACTTGCTGTAGACGGCGAACCGCCCGTCGTTCAGCCCCTCGACGAAGTGCGCCTCCCACAGTGGGCGGTGCCGGTCGAGCAGGCCGCTGTGCCACCGAGACGTCAGCTCCAGCAACTCGCGCACCCGGCCCGGGGTCGGCAGCGCCGAGCGCCGTACGTGATAGTCGATGTCGACATCGTCCGGGTCGTCGTAGGTCCAGGCGAAGCTGGGCACAGCGCCGAACGTCCACGCGGGGTGCTTGCGGAAAGTCGGCTGAAAGTCGCGGTTCGCGACCAACGCGTCGCGGACTTCGCGGGCGAATTCTGGCCCGGCGCCCTCTGGCGGCTCGAACAGTTGCAGGCCGCCGACATGCATCGGGTGCTCACGCGATTCGATCGCCAGAAAGACCGAGTCGAGGGGACTCATCAGTTCCATGCGTCCATCTAAGGCGCTGCCGCAAGACGCGGCCAGCGAATCCACGAATCGGGTCAACTGACTATGGGGCGGATTTGCGACGAGATCGGCTGGTAACGGTGACCCGAAAGGCCGCGCGGCCCTAAGCTCTTGGGATGCGTGACCGGGAGACGATCGACTCCGACTTACGCCGCGTGGCTGCCGAGCTTCGCTCGATCCGCGAGCGTGGCGGGCAGCCGTCCAGCCAACAGCTCGACGCGCTTCTCGACGAACGGCTGGGGCATCCGGTCGACGTGCTTTCCGACACAGCGGTTCTCGACGAAATCCTGGCGCCCTTCGAGAAAACCTTCGAGCGCCCGCGTCGTCGTCGCAGGAGTCCGCTGCTGCATCTGGCGCTGCGCGCCGCGGTCCCGCTGTCGGCGCTGGCCGTCGTCGCGATGCTGGTCATGATGTTCGTCGTGCACCGGCATCATCGTCCGTCCGAGCCGGCGCCTAGTCCGGTGGCAGAGGAGCACCCCACAACTGTTGCTCCTGCACCGCTTGTTCCGCCGGTGAACCACCCGTCGCAGACCGACATCGCCGAGAAGGCGATGGTCGAGGTGCTGCAGCGTGAGGGTGTGCCGGTGCCCAACAGCGACTACGCCGCGACGCAAGGACATGCGGTGTGCGACTTCCTGGGACGCGACGCCAACATCGCGAATGCGACTGCCTTCGTGCAACGATCGACGATCTGGGATGCCGCGCAAAGCGCCGACTTCACCAGCGCGGCCATCGTCACCTACTGCCCGCAGTTCGAGTCTGCGGGCACCGACCAGGCGCAGCAGGCGTATCAAAAGGCCGCCACCAACCTGCAGTCCATCGAGGGTGACCTGCAGGGGATCAACCAGGATCTGCAGGGCATCCGCGACGGCCTGCGCGGCGACGGCTGAATCGAGAACCGGGTCGACTGTTCGAAGTAACGTGACGTTGCTGGCGGGCAGGGCCGCCGCTAAATCCGCACCACGCTTAGCGCAGTTCAATCTCCGGTCCGGGTGTATGTGATGTCGAAATGAAAAGTCTTCACGCACCCACCGCTCGCAGTTTGCGTTCCCTCACCACTCATTTGCTGAATGGGGTCCGGGGGTTCCTGTGGGACTTGGACTGTCCAATCGGTCTCGTTATGCTCTGCCAGTCCACTCCTGGTGCATTTCCCGTCTGAGGAGAGGTGCCCGGTCCACTTATCACCTGCGAAATTCAGATAGACAGCGCCTTGGCCAGCCTCGTTAGCGACACTCAGACACCGTTGTCCGGTACGCAGACAGTACGTATCAACAACATAATCGCGGTCGAATCTCGTACCGTCGTCGCGGTAAATGATTTGCCTGCGGTAGCGGCCTGAAAAGTGTTGTGCTGGCGAGCGTACAAAGGGTGCAATTACTTTGGGGTCGGTGACTTGAACACTCGGGTCAGGGCCGCCAGTACGAGTAAAGGTCACAGGCTGTTTGCTGTTGCAGCCTCCGCTCGGGTAAACAGCACGAAAATCACCGCTGAAGGAGCCGTCGGGTTTGGGTTGGAGTTGATACACCCGCCAGTGCTCAACCGCTTTTTGACCCCGGCATTCGCCGTCATTTTCTATACTCACCGCGGTCCAGCGCCCGTTCGCATAGTCGAAGGCGAACGTCAAGACGCCCTCCGGACGATTCACAGTAGTGGCACTGGCTACACAGCCGCTGCGGTCGCAGAAGGACCTCGCGACGAAGGTGACCGTCGACGAGGAACTCTTCTGCGGCGCACCGCCGAAACTGGTCTTCGGGCCGTAGGTGGCGGTGAACGTACCGTCAAATGCCGGTCCGGCGGGCCTGGGTAGGTGTGCTGGCTGGGAACCGGCAGACCTCATGTTGGCCTGTTGGGTGTCGTGGCGGGTGATCAGGACTACCGCGCCACCGATGAGTAGCACTACTGCAAGAAGGGCGGCAGCAAGGGCTGCCGGGTGGCGCAGCAACGGCCTGCGCGCCGTGACTGCCAGCGATGGATTTCTTTCGCGAGGCAAAAACGGAGCCGGCTCAGCATCGCTATGCGCGCGCTGTTCGGTGCGCGCCCACGACAGGGAGTCGGATGATGCGTTGCTGGGCGGCCATGGGGTCGCGTCTTCCCGAGGGTGTTGGCCCAAATGTGCCGCTTGCGTTGGTGGCTGGTAGGGCAGACCCTGCTGTGGCACACCCGCTGCTAGCTGCGAGGCGGCGGCGGTCATCGCGGCGGCGAGTTCAGTTGTAGTGCCGTATCTCTCGCTTGGGTTTTTCGCCATGCCAACGGCGACTACGTCGTCAAACGCCTGAGGCACAGTGCGATTGGTGACCGAGGGCCTGGGTGGCGCTATTGAAAGGTGCCCGGCCACTTGCTGTTCCACACTGTCGCCGACGAAGGGAAGTTGACCAGTCAAACATTGGTAAAGCACACAGGCTAATGCGTACACGTCAGAGCGAAGGTCAGGCTCACCAGTGCCGAACCGCTCGGGAGCCATGTAAGCCCATGTGCCGATCGTCGAGCCCGTGCTTGTCAAACCGGTCGAATCAGCGGCGCGAGCGATACCGAAATCGATGAGGTAGGCGAAGTCTGAAGGTGTGACCAGGATATTGGACGGTTTCACGTCTCGGTGGATCAATCCGACTTCGTGCGCGGCGTGCAGCGCTGACGCGACTTGATCAAGGATCTTCACTGCGCGAGCCGGTTCTAGGGGTCCGCCGCCAAGAAGGGACTCCAGATCTTGGCCGTCAATCAAGCGCATGTCGACATAGAGGCGGCCGTCTAGCTCACCGTAACTATGGATAGGAACGATGTGCGGTTCATACAAACCGGCCGCGACCCGCGCTTCACGACGAAACCGATTTTGAAAATGTTTGTCAGTCGCTAGGTGGGGCGGCAATACCTTGAGCGCGACCACGCGGTCACTGACCGTGTCGTGAGCGCGCCACACCTCGCCCATCCCGCCACGCCCCACCAGTTTCAGCAGGCGGTAGTGCCCGAACGGCGTTCCCTCCACGAGCCCTCCCGGCAAAGCACTGTCGTCATCGGCGTCCTGCGACGCTGCGGGTCCTTCGTAGCGGGTAACGACGATTCGTCCCCCGATAGTCGCCCGTCAGACAGCGTCTTCAGTAGCCGCACGCGACGAGCATGCTTCACCGGTCCGTCTCGTTGACAACTGGCTCTCAATTGCTGAGAGCTTCGTAGCAAACTTTAAATCGTTCACAGATCTCTCGCAAGCGTTTAGTAGCGGACTCACAGCTAACAAATGGTGGGCTCAACCTCAACTAGACCTTGGTCACGCTGTCGTATCCGCCCAAGGGACGAGGAGCACGATGTCGCGTTGCCCGCGTTCCCGCGGCTTAAAGAGACGACCGCGCGTCGTAGACGAGAACGCCTGACCGTGGATATGTGCAAAATGTGGACGCAGGTCTTCGCCACGTCGAAGGATCGCAACCACCATAGGCGTGCTAACTGCAGTGACGATCAAGCGAGCTTTGGCGGTGGCGGAGGGATTTGAACCCTCGGACGGGGGTTACCCGTCACACGCTTTCGAGGCGTGCTCCTTAGGCCGCTCGGACACGCCACCGCCGGTGAGCTTACCCAACACCAGCGTCGCTATCCCAATCGCAGCCGAGCAGGGCCTCAGCCACGCGGTTCGACGGCCACCCACACTTCGTTGCGCCGCAAAGGGGGGACGGTCCACGGCGGATCGTAGAACCACGCGGCGGGTGTGCCGACCGCTTTCATCCCCTGACCATCGAGCGTCCGGAGCAGATCCGTCGCCTTCGCGGCAACCGCCTTGGGATCGGTGCTCCCGGAGAATCGTTTGACGGCAACGGTTTCCGGGGGAACCGTCACGAGGCTGACCGCCGGATCGTCCGGATCCGGTAACGATTCCCGCGTCTTGTCGGCCGGCATGAAAAACCGGATCAGCCATTGCCCGTCGGCATCGGCCTGTTGGGCGACCGGCGCCGTCATGGCGATCTTCTCACCGGATCCGCGCCGGGACTGTTCGACGACCGTGTGGTTCTTTCCGAAGATGTAGCCGGCCAAGCGTTGGAAACCGATTCGCCGGGCGGTCACCTCGTCGGCGTCGACCGCCGTCTGCGCCGCGATGCGCGAAGGATAACGTCGGACTTCGACGCCGTCGGCGAGCGGTTCGGCGCTGTAGGCGGGCTCCTCGGTGAGGCCGCGGAATCCCACCACCGACCCGCCGGCCTCGACCAAAGACTTGGCAATCCTCGCGGTCGCCTTCAGCATGGCTGCTTCCCCTTCCGTCGGCACGGCGCTGCCATTCAAAATACCGAGCCGTAGCCGCCTCACCCCGATCGCTGGCGGGCGAAAAACTGCTCCAGCAGTGCGGCGCATTCCCCGGCCAGCACCCCGCCCCGAACCTCCGGCCGGTGATTGAGACGGCGATCGCGAACCACGTCCCACAGCGATCCGACCGCTCCGGTCTTGGGTTCCCACGCGCCGAACACCACCCGGCCGATCCGCGCCATCACCAGCGCGCCCGCACACATCGTGCACGGCTCGAGGGTGACGGCGAGCGTCGCACCTTCCAGCCGCCAGCCGTCGCCCAGCACCCGGGCGGCTTCGCGGATGGCCAGAATCTCAGCGTGCGCAGTCGGGTCGCCCAGCGCCTCGCGTGCGTTGACGGCGCGGGCCAGCTCGGTGCCGTCGGCCGCGACGACCACCGCGCCCACCGGCACGTCCCGCGGACCGGCGGTCGCGGCCGCCGCCAGCGCGGCCCGGATCAGATCGTCGTCAGCGATCACCGACCCAGCTTGTCGAGCACCGACGACAGTTCGTCGGCGAAGCCCATCTCGCGGGCGATGCGGCCCAACTGTTCGTCGGCGTAGAGGTCGGTCTCGTCGAGGATCACGCTGAGCACCGCCTCGGGCAGCCCCACGTCGGATAGCAATCCGAGATCGCCCTCCGCGAACGGGTCGGCGTCTTCAAGATCGTCGGGTTCGATGTCGGCGTCGAGGTTGTCCAGCACCTCTTCGGCGATGTCGTAGTCCAGGGCTGCGGTCGCATCCGAGAGCAGCAAGCGGGTTCCCGATGGCGCCGGCCGGACGATCACGAAAAAGTCGTCGTCGACGTCGAGGAGGCCGAAAACCGCCCCGGCACTCCGTAACTCGCGCAACTCGGTCTCGGCAGCGGACAGGCTGACCAACACCTTCGGCCCCATGGCCGAGCAACGCCACTTGCCGTCCTCGCGCACGACAGCCACACCGAACCCGTCTGGAGTATCGGCCTGTGCGGACGCCCGCTGTGCTCCCATGGCCGCCTACGCTAGTCGCGCCGAAGCCGGTTGACCAGCGCATGCGCAGCAAACGGGTGTCGAGTACGCAGCAGGATATGCCAACCTGGAGACGTGGCTTCTCCCGTTACGACGAGCACTCTCAAGGCACCGGTGTGCGTGCTGGGCCTTGGTCTGATCGGCGGTTCGCTGCTGCGCGCCGCCGCCGATGCCGGCCGCGAAGCCTTCGGCTACAACCGCTCCGTCGAAGGCGCCCAGGCCGCCCGCTTCGACGGCTTCGACGCCACGACCGACCTGACGGACGCACTCAGCCGGGCCGCGGACGTCGGCGCTCTGATCGTGCTGGCGGTGCCGATGCCGGCGCTGCCGATCCTGCTCAGCCGCATCGGCGAGACCGCTCCGGACTGTCCGCTCACCGACGTCACCAGCGTCAAGGGCGCCGTTCTGGACGAGGTCACCGCCGCTGGTCTACGGGCCAAGTTCGTCGGCGGACACCCGATGACGGGCACCGCGCACTCGGGCTGGGAGGCCGGGCACTCGAGGCTCTTCGTGGGCGCACCCTGGGTGATCAGCGTCGACGACCACGTGGACCCGGGAGTCTGGTTGACCGTGCTGCAGCTGGCGCTGGACTGCGGGTCGGTCGTGGTGCCGGCCAGATCCGACGAGCACGATGCCGCCGCGGCGGCGATCTCCCACCTGCCGCATCTGCTGGCCGAGGCCTTGGCAGTGACGGCCGCCGAGGTGCCGTTGGCGTTCGCGCTGGCGGCCGGCTCATTCCGGGACGGCACCAGGGTCGCGGGTAGCGCGCCGGATCTGGTGCGGGCCATGTGCGAAGCCAACGCGGGCCAGCTGTTGCCGCGGGTGGACCGGGCCATCGAATTGCTGACCGAAGCGCGGGACTCGCTGGCGCACAACGACACCGTCGCCGAGCTGGTCGACAGCGGGCATGCTGCCCGGGCACGGTACGACAGCTTCTCCCGCCCGGAGATCGTCGGCGTATTCGTCGGCGCAGAGAATTGGCGCGGTGAACTGGCGGCGGCCGGCCGGGCCGGCGGGGTGATCAGATCCGCTCTGCCAAGTCTGGATAGTTGACGATGAAGCCGGCGTCGTCGACGGTGAGCGTGGTGTCCGACACCGGCGTGCGCACCTTGATGCCGTCGCCGATGTTGCTGTAGCTCACCGTGGCCGCCGCGACGCTCATCTCCGGCAGCCTCACGTAGACCGTGGGTACCGTGATCGTCTCGCCGTTTTCCTGCAGTCCTCGACGGCGGATCGGCAGCGTGTTGAAGAAAAGGCTGTACACCACGTCGACGTCCAGCGCACCGTCGTAGGACGCCCGCGAGTCGCCCTGATGGTCGGTGACCAGCCAGACGTTCTCGTCATCGCGGGCGACCACCAGCTGTCGCTCGCGTTCGGCCAACGTGACGGTCATGCCGAGCCGCTTGGTCGCGCCGGCCTCGTCGGTCAACAGGTCGTAGTAGGCGGCGAACGCGGGGTTGGAGTCTGTCGCGGCGGCGACGATCCGGCCGTTGGCCTTGATTCGCTTGCCGGACAACTGCACCCGGACCGACTCCATCCGCCGGTGATCCTGTGAACGCCAGGTCAGGATCGTCGACCACGCATTGCCTTTCGGGTCTGACGCTGTTTGGCTCACGCGTCTACGTTAGGCGACGACCTGGCAGATATCGACGTCTGGTGGTGTGGCTTTCCGCGCAGTCGCCCGGTACCGGGCATCGACGCCCACACCGCGAAGGCCAGCGCGCCGTCGAGGATCAGGGCGAGCGCCGCGACCATCAGCGCACCGACCAGCGCGATGTGGAACTGGCGGACCTTGATGCCGTCGATCAGGTAGCGCCCCAGCCCGCCGAGGCTGGCGTAGGCGGCCACCGTCGCGGTGGCGACGACCTGCAGCGTCGCGGTACGCAACCCGCCGAGGATCAGCGGAAGCGCGTTCGGCACTTCGACCCGAAACAGGACTCGCCACTCGCTCATGCCCATCGAGCGCGCGGCGTCGACCACAATGCGATCCACCGCCGACACCCCGGCATACGTTCCGGCCAGCAGCGGCGGGATTCCCAACAGCATCAGCGCCACGATCGGCGGTATTAGGCCCAACCCCCATAGCAGCACCGCCAGCAGCAGCACTCCCAACGTCGGCAGTGCCCGCAACGCGTTGACGATGCTGACGATCAGCAGCGTGCCGCGGCGGGTATGGCCGACCAACAATCCCAATGGCACGGCCACCAGCGCCGAGACCGCCACGGCAACCGCGGTGTATTCCAGATGCTCCAGCGTCCGCTGCCCCAAGCCGACCGGCCCTAACCAGTTTTCGGCGGTGAACAGATAGGACAGCGCCTGCACTAAAAAGTTCATCGTGAACCGCCCACCACCGGGGCCGTCAGCAGCCGCCGGCCCGGCCGTGATACCCGCTCCCATGGAGTCGCCAGGCGGCCGGCCAACATCAACCCGGCGTCGATCACCACCGCCAACAGGAAGATCACGATGATGCCGGCCACGATCTGATCGCTCTTGTTCGCCTGGTAGCCCTCGGTGAACCAGGTCCCCAGGCCGCCGATCCCGATCACCGCGCCCACCGAAACCATCGAGATATTGGTCACCACAATCACCCGCAAACCCGCGACGAGAACCGGAATCGACAGCGGCAGTTCAACTTTCACTATCCGGGCGAGCGGGCGGTAGCCGAGGGCGGTGGCGGCGTCGCGCACCTGGGCCGGCACCGCATCCAGCGCCTCGAAGATCGCGCGCACCAGCAGCGCGCAGGTGTACAGCGTCAGCGCCACCACGACGTTGGCTTCGTCGAGAATCCGGGTGGGAATGATCAGCGGCAGCACCACGAACAGCGCCAGCGACGGAATGGTGAACATCGCGCTGGCGGCGACGGTGGTGAACTGTCGAAGCACCCTGGTCCGCCATGTCAGCACGCCCCATGGCAGCGCCAGCACGAGACCTGCCAGCACCGGCACCAGCGAGAGCCGCAGGTGGATCACGGTCAGTGCCCAGGCCGTGGTCAGGTGGTGCAGCAGATAGTGCACGATCAGTCCCGCCGGTGGGAATCCAGGGCGGACAACACATCCCCGGCGCACACGCCGCCGCAGACTGCGCCCGCATCGTCGACGGCCACCCCCATGGCCGCCGGCGACGACAACGCCGCGTCCAGCGCCTGGCTCAAGTTGGCGCCCGGACGGAACACCGCGCCCACCGAGGTCACGCTGTCGCGCAGTGTCGCACCGGCACGATACTTGCGCACGCCGTTCACGTCGATCCAGCCCAACGGCGCGCCGTCCGTCTTGACCACCAGCGCCCACCCGTCGCGCAACCGCTCCTCACCGATAGCGGCCGGATCGGTGATGGTGGCGATGTCGTGTAGCGGAAGGCCTGTGGCGCTGAGGAATTGCAGCCAGCGGTACCCGCGCCCGGCGCCGATCATCCTCGCTACGAAGTCGTTGGCCGGACGGGACAGCAACCGCGCCGGCTCGTCGTATTGCTGCAACACGCCGCCCCGGCCGAACACCGCGACCCGGTCGGCCAGTCGGATCGCCTCGTCGATGTCATGCGTGACGAACACGATGGTCTTCTGCAGTTCGGCTTGCAGCCGCAGGATTTCACGCTGCAGCTCGCGGCGGACGATCGGGTCGACGGCCGAAAACGGTTCGTCCATCAGAAGAATCGGCGGATCCGCGGCCAGCGCGCGGGCCACGCCCACGCGCTGTTGCTCGCCACCGGACAGCTGCGCCGGATAACGCTCGGCCAGTTTGGCATCCAGACCCACCCGCTCCAGCACGGCATAGGCCGCCCTGCGCGCGGCCCGGCGCGACTGACCCTTGAGCACCGGAACGGTTGCGACGTTGTCGATTACCCGCTGGTGCGGCATCAGCCCGGCACCTTGGATCACGTAGCCGATGCCGAGGCGCAGCCGCACCGGGTCGACGCTCGCGACGTCGCGCCCGTCGACCACGATGGTCCCCGACGACGGCTCGGCCATCCGGTTGATCATCCGCATCGAGGTGGTCTTGCCGCAACCGGACGGGCCGACGAACACCGTGAGCGTGCCCTGCGGCACCTCCAGATTCAACCGGTCGACCGCGACGGTGCCGTCGTCGTAAACCTTGTGTACGTCGCGGAAGCTGATCACTGTCCGCCCACGATCGGGTGGTCGAAGTTGTTGTCCCGCAACCACTGTCGGGCAGCCTGATCGGGGTCGATACCGGAATTGCCCGAGACCGATGCGTTGAGCCGGGCCATGTCGCGGCTGGTCAGCTTGGCCGACACCGCGTTGAGTACGCCTGCCAGCCGGTCCGACTTCTTCTGGGTATTGACCAGCGGCACGATGTTTCCGGCCAGGAAGTTGTGCAGCGGATCCCCGAGCGCGACCAGGTTGTTCTGCAGGAATGCCGGCGAGGTACTGAAGATGTTGGCCGCGTTGACCTTCCCCTCCGTCAGGGTGCGCACCGTGACTGCGCCACCGTCGTCACTGATTGCCACGAAGTTGCCCGGTGAAACGTTCAGTCCGTAGCGCTGCCGCAATCCCCGCAGACCCGACGGCCGCACCTGGAAATCCGACGGCGCCGCGAATTTCACTTCGGCCGAGTGCGGGGCGAGGTCGGCGATCGTCGTAAGGTGCCACTTCGCGGCGGTATCGGTGGTGACGGTGACCGTGTCGGTGTCGCACGCCGGCGACGGGCTCAGGATCGACAGGTCCGGCGGCAACCGCCGGCCCAACTCGCGCTCGACGTCGTCGAGTAGCGTCGCAGTGGCGTCCGGCTCCAAATACATCAGCAGGTTGCCGACGTATTCGGGAACCAGGTCGATCGAATGATCCTTCAGCGCGGGCACATACGTTTCCCGACTGCCGATACCCATCCGACGGCCGACATTGAACCCGTTGGCCTGCAACGCTTGTGCGTAGATCTCGGCGACGATCTTGGACTCCGGAAACCCGGCCGACCCCACCACGATCGAGTTGGGCCCGCTCGACGCTCCGCCCAGCGGGTTCGCGGTGCCGCAGCCCGTCGCCGCCACCAACAGGGCCACCAGCCACACCGCGATGCGGTGCCCGCGCCGTCGCCGCATGCCCATAGCGATCGACACTAATGCCCCTTCGTGAATCGTTTGGTTCCGTTTGCTCCGCCAACGGGTAAAGATGGCAGCATGAGCAGCGATGCGACGTCATCTCCCGAACCGCCACTGAGCACTCCGGCACCAGGTCCGAACCAGCCGCCGCCGCCCGAGTCAGCGGTCAAATTCACTCGAACGGCCGGTTTGTGGTCGTTCTTGGCGCTGGGTTTTCTGATCCTGATCATTTTGCTGATCTTCATCACCCAGAACACGACATCCGGGGACTTCGCGTTCCTGGGCTGGCACTGGTCCCTGCCGCTGGGGGTGGCCATCCTGCTGGCGGCCGTCAGCGGTGGGTTGATCACCTTCCTCGCCGGTACGGCGCGGATTTACCAACTTCGCCGGGCGGCCAAGAAGAACCTGCAGGCCGCCAGCCGGTAGCTCATCCGTTCTGCAACTCGGCGATCCCGGCCGCGATCAGCGGCGCCACCGTCTCTCCGACCCGGTCTGAGGCCTCGACATCGTCGGCCCCACCTGCCATCCGCCGGCGGAAGTCGATGCCGGCCGCGATGATGGCCAGCTTGAAATAGGCCAGGCCCATGTAGAAGTTCCAATACGCCAGCGGCTGTCCGGATGTCTCCGAATACTTCTGCGCCAGCTCGTCGGCCACCGGTATTTGCGGCGACGTCCAGGCGGCCTGCGTGTTGATCACCAGATCGAACGTCGGGTCGCGGTAGACGCACATCAGCGCGGCGTCGCTGAGCGGATCGCCGAGGGTGGACAGTTCCCAGTCGACGACGGCTCGCACCCGGGTGGGGTCGTCGGCGTCGAGGATCGTGTTGTCGATCCGGTAGTCGCCGTGCACGATCGACGTCCGGCTCTGCTGCGGAACCCCGTCCGCCAGCGCCTGACGTAGCCGGGCCACGTCGGCGTCGCGGTCGTCATCGGGAAGACGGACATGCTCCCACTGCGAACCCCACCGACGGACCTGGCGTTCGAGATAGCCGTCGGGCTTGCCGAAGTCGGCGAGACCGACCGCCGCGGGATCGACGGCGTGCAAGTCGGCCAGCACCTTGATCAGCCCGTCGACACAACCGTCGATCACCGGCTGGTCACCCATGGCTTCGAGCTCGGCGCGACTGCGCACCACCTGGCCGGCCACGTATTCGACCATCTGGAACGGCGCGCCGAGCACCGAGTCGTCCTTGCACAGCGTGACCGCGCGGGCGACCGGCACGTCGGTGTCGGCCAGCCCGGCGACCACGGTGTACTCCCGCGCCATGTCATGCGCCGAGGGAGTCAGCCCGTGCAGCGGCGGGCGGCGGAGCACCCACTTCGACGAGTCGTCCGCCACCAAAAACGTCAGGTTGGACCGGCCGCCGGAGATCAGTCGTGCGGTGAGTTCACCGGCTCGGGCGACGCCGACCGATCGGAGGTGCTTGTCCAGTGCGTCCAGGTCCAGCCCGTCAAGAGTCACGACGTCTTCTTATCAGCGGTTCGCCGGTTTCTCGGCAGCAGGTCCCATACGTGCTCGGTGCCGTTCACCGTCACCACGCTGGCCCGGCCGGACCGGGAGAACAGCAACCGCGTCACCGACACGTAGTCGATCGGGAACGACAGGATCCGTCTGGTGCCGAGAATCTCGTGCAGCACGACGTTGATCACCCCGCCATGGCTGAACACCGCGACGGTCTCCTCGTGACCTGCGGTGGCGACGACATTGTCGACGGCTGCTTTGACGCGCACCCGGAACGCGTCTTCATCGACCGCGCTGGGGAGATGTCCCTCCGCCATCCGAGCCCACTCCTGCGGATTCTCGGTCCGGATCTGCTCGACGGGGATGTACACGGGCAACTCGCGGTCGTATTCGGCGAACCGATCGTCGATCTCGATGTCGAGCCCGAGCGCCTCGGCCACCGGTTGCGCAGTCTGGACCGCGCGGCACTGCGGGCTACTGATCACCCGGGTGATCGGAAAACGGGACAGCGCCTCGGGCAACCGCGCCGCCTGCTCACGGCCCTCATCGGAGAGGTCCGGGTCGGCGCCCTGACCTGGCTCGCTGCGGAGCGGCAAGGCGTGCCGGACCAGTAGCAACTGCATCCGGACAGCCTCGCACGCGCCGCGATCCCCTACCGACGGCGGTGGAGAATGCTATTCTCCGCGTGGAGATTGGGGTGTGCGGATGCTGGACGACGAGGTCCTGGGACGCTGGCTGGACGCGAACGATGCTCCTGGAGCCGGTGAAAAGCCACGGCTCGAGACGCTGTCCGGCGGCTCGCAAAACACCCTGTACCTGATCCGCCGGGGTGCCGAGCGCATGGTGTTGCGCATGCCGGGCGATCGAGCCGACGCCGCCCGCATCGACGGGTTGCTCCGCGAAATCAGACTGGTCCGCGCGCTGGGCGGCACCGACGTCCCCCACGCCGAGTTGATCGCGGCCGACGAAGCCGGCGGACTGTTCGGCAAGCCGTTCTACGTGATGCAGGCGATCGACGGCTGGAGCCCGATGGACGGTGGCTGGGAGGCGCCGTTCGACGACGACCTCGAGGCGCGTCGCGGCCTGGCCTTCCAACTCGTCGAGGGCGCGGCCAAGCTGGGTCGAGTGGACTGGCAGGCCCAGGGACTGGCGGGCTTCGGCCGGCCGGACGGGTTCCACGAACGCCAGGTCGACCGCTGGCTGGCGTTCCTGAGCAGCTACCAGGTGCGCGAGCTTCCCGGCCTGCACGAGGCCGCGGAATGGTTGCGCCGCAACCGACCCGCGCACTACACCCCCGGCATCATGCACGGCGACTATCAGTTCGCCAACGTGATGTTCGCGCACGGCGGACCCGCGCGGCTGGCCGCCATCGTCGACTGGGAAATGACGACGGTCGGGGATCCATTGCTGGACCTGGCCTGGTGCCTGCTGGGCTACGACGGCGAACACCCCAAGCAGGACGGGTTCTACCTGGACATGACGGGTATGCCGACCCGCAGCGAGTTGCTGGACAGCTACGAGCAAGTCAGCGGCCTGACATGCGACAACATCGACTACTACCTGGTGCTGGCCAACTGGAAGCTCGGCATTGTGCTGGAAAAGACGTACGCCGCCGGAGTGCGCAGCGGCAAGGTCGACGCCAAGATCCAGGACGCGTTCGGGACGATGGTCCCCCAGTTGATCACAACAGCCGCCGGGCTGGCCGGGTCGCTGAAATGACCTATGCTGACCAGCTTTTCGACCTCACCGGCCAGACGATCCTGATCACCGGGGGCAGCCGCGGGCTCGGCAAGGAGATGGCGTTCGGTGTCGCGCGCTGCGGCGCCGACGTGGTGATCGCCAGCCGCAAGATGGAGAACTGCGTCGCGGTCGCCGAACAGATCGAAAGCGAAACCGGCCGCGCGGCAATGCCATACCAGGTGCACGTCGGCCGATGGGACCAACTCGACGGTCTGGTCGAGGCGGTATACGACCGGTTCGGCAAGGTCGATACATTGATCAACAACGCGGGCATGTCGCCGGTCTACGACAAGCTCACCGACGTCACCGAGAAGCTGTTCGACGCCGTGGTGAACCTGAACCTCAAGGGCCCCTTTTGGTTGTCCGCATTGGTCGGTGAGCGGATGGTCGCGGCCGGCCGGGGCTCGATCATCAACGTGAGCACTGCCGGTTCGCTGCGGCCCACCCCGGACATCATCCCGTACGCATCGTCGAAGGCCGGCCTGAACGCGATGACCGAGGGCTTCGCGCGGGCGCTCGGCCCGACGGTCCGCGTGAACACACTGATGGCGGGCCCCTTCCTCACCGACGTCAGCAAGTCGTGGAACATCGAGCAGGCGTCGCACAATCCGTTCGCCGGCCTATCGCTGCAGCGAGCCGGCCACCCAGCCGAAATCGTGGGCGCCGCACTGTTTCTGGCGTCGGACGCATCCAGCTTCACCACCGGCTCTATCGTTCGGGCCGACGGTGGAATCCCCTGATAAAGAGAGGCTTCACGATGACGTGGGACTTTTCCACCGAACCGGAATTCCAGAAGAAACTGGACTGGGTCCGCGAGTTCGTCCGTGACGAGGTCGAACCGCTGGAGGTGCTCTTTCCCGGCTGCGAATTCCTGCCGCTGAACGACGAACGGCGCAAGGTCGTCGACCCGCTCAAGCAGCAGGTCCGCGACAACGGCCTGTGGGCGCCGCATCTCGGCCCGGAACTGGGCGGCCAGGGCTTCGGGGCGGTCAAGCTGACGCTGATCAACGAGATCCTGGGCCGCAGCCCGTGGGCGCCGATCGTGTTCGGAACGCAGGCCCCCGACACCGGCAACGCCGAGATCATCGCGCGCTTCGGCACCCAGGAGCAGAAGGACCGCTACCTGTCCGGCCTGTTGTCGGGTGAAATCTTCTCCTGCTTCTCGATGACCGAGCCGCAGGGCGGCGCCGACCCACGCGTGTTCACCACCCGCGCCGTCGAAGACGGTGACGACTGGGTGATCACCGGGCGAAAGTACTTCTCCAGCAACGCCTCCGTGGCGTCGTTCTTCATCGTGGTCGCGATCACCAATCCTGACGTCGCGGTGCATCACGGCGCGTCGACGTTCCTGATCCCGGCGGACACCCCGGGCCTGAAGGTCGAGGCGAATCACCACCTGGTCGGTGCCGACCCGCACGAACCAGGACATTCCCTGGTGCACTACGACGACGTGCGGGTGCCGTCGACCGCGCTGCTCGGCGAGCCCGGTCAGGGCTTCCTGATCCTGCAGACCCGGCTGGCCGGCGGCCGGCTGCACCACGCGATGCGCTCGATCGGTATGGCGCAGCGCGCAGTCGATATGATGGCCAAGCGGGCGAAAAGCCGCTTCACCCAAGGGACTGTGCTCGCAGACAAGCAGCTGGTCCAAGAGTTCATCGCGGACTCCTACACCGAGCTGACGCCGTTCCGGCTCACTGTGTTGCACGCGGCGTGGCTGATCGACAGCGGTGACGAGCACGCTGCCCGGGCGGAGATCGCCACCTGCAAGATCCTGGCCTCGCAGGTGCTGAAATCAATTGCACTGCGGGCGATTCAGGTGCACGGCGCGCTCGGACTGACCGATCAGCTGCCGCTGGTCAACGTCCTGCTCGGCGGGATCGCGCTGGGCCTCGCCGACGGACCCACCGAGGCGCACAAGGTGAACCTGGCCCGGATGCTGCTCAAGGGCGTCGAGGCGGAGAGCACGGAGTGGCCCAGCGAGATGCTCGACGTTCGCCGCGAGACCCTGCGCGCCAAATATGGAGAGCTCATTGACCACTAGGGTCGCCGCGGCGGTCGAGCGGGCCCTCGACGATCGGCAGCGCGAGGCGACCGAGGAGGTCGAACGCATTCTGGCCGCGGCCGTCCGAGTGATGGAACGGGTCGCCCCCGAACCACCGCGGGTCAGCGACATCGTGACCGAAGCCGGGTCGTCGAACAAAGCGTTCTACCGCTACTTCGCCGGCAAGGACGACGTGATCCTCGCGGTGATGGAGCGTGGCGTCGCGATCGTCGTCTCGTATCTGCAGCATCAGATGGCCAAGGAGCACACACCGGCGGGCAAGGTGCGCCGGTGGATCGAGGGGGCGCTGGCCCAGGTCGCCGATCCGCACTTGATCAGCATGAGTCGCGCTGCGGCCGGCCAGGTTTCGGCGACCGCCGACTGGCGAGCCGCTGACGACGCCATCATGCGTCCGATGCGCGACCTGCTGACAGAACCGATTGCCGGGTTGGGCAGCACCGACGTCGACCGCGACACCGACGCCGTGTTTGTGTGCACGGTGTCGGCGATGCGGCGTTACCTGGATTCTTCGCAACGGCCTCGCCCGGCCGATGTCGACCATCTGGTGGGGTTCTGCCTGCGCGGACTGGGGGTCAGCTGATGCGCGCAGCGCTCTGCCGCGCCTACGGCCCGCCCGAAGACATCGAGATCTGCGAGGTCGCCGACCTCGAACCGGGCCCAGGCCAGGTGGTGGTGCGGGTACACGCGGCCGCGGTCAACTTTCCGGACGTGCTGCTGATCGACGGCAAATACCAGGTCAAGATCCCGCCACCGTTCACCCCGGGCAGCGAGCTCGCCGGCGAGGTGACCGCGGTGGGTGACGGCGTGTCTGTCCCTGTCGGCCAACGGGTTTCGGCCACCACATTCGTCGGAGCGTTCGCCGAACAGGCGCTGCTACCCGCATCGGCGGTCACGGCGATACCCCCGGGCGTCGACTTCGCCTCCGCCGCGGCGTTCGGCGTCACCTACCGCACCGCCTACCACGCGCTGCGGTCGATCGCCGGGGTTCAACCGGGCGACTGGGTGGTCGTCCTGGGCGCCGCCGGCGGCGTCGGTCTGGCGGCGGTGGATCTCGCGGTCGCGATGAAGGCACGCGTGCTCGCCGCCGCGTCGAGCCCGGAGAAGCTCGAGCTGTGCCGCCGGCGCGGCGCGGCGGCCACCGTCGACTACGACCGCGAAGACCTCAAGAGCCGCATTCGCGAGCACACCGGCGACGGCGCCCGTGCGGTACTCGATCCGGTCGGCGGAAGCTATTCCGAACCGGCACTACGCGCCCTCGCCCGCGGCGGCACGTTCGTCACACTCGGCTATGCGGCCGGTGCGATCCCGTCGATCCCGCTAAACCTGGTGCTACTCAAGGGAATAACGGTTCGCGGCATGGAGATCCGCACCTTCGCCGATGACCGGCCCGGCGATTGCGCACGCGATCTGCATGAGCTGACGGAGATGTTCGCGACGGGTGTGATCAAGCCGTACATCGGGGCACGATTCCCATTGGAGGACACCGCCGCGGCGCTGCGGCTGGTCGCAGATCGCAAGGCGGTCGGCAAGGTGGTCATCGACGTCACGGCGTGAGCGCCGCGTCGCGGCGGGGTTATGAGAATTGCCCTCCTTCGAGCGACAACTCGGGCGAGCCGGAAAGTTGTCGCTATGAGGCGGGCACATCGATTGCCGTCTGCCGCAGCGGTGGGGCCCGTGGAGACCGGCCGGCGACGTCACGGCGTGACGATGTTGAACGACGGGTCGGGTCGATCGAGGACACCGAGGAACCGCTGCAGGGCCTCCTGATCGCCGGACACCTCGAAGCCGGGCGAGGTGAAGTCACCCGCGCCCAATTGCACGAGGCGAAACGCGTTGCTCAGCGTGATGGTTACGCCCGCCGTGGCCGGGTCGGCCGGCACCCGACGATGCACCAGCACCCCGTTGCGCAGCGCGAGCCGGTAATTCGCGGCCGGCTCGCCGAGCGTGACGTCCAGGGCGATATCAAGGTCCCACGCCCGCGGTCCATTCACGCTGATCGCCAGACCGTCGAAGATCTGCTCGGGAGTCAACTGCGCCAACAACGTCGGCGCCGACGTCTGCGCCGCGGTACCGAAGTTGCCGTCGCGCAACTCCGTTGCCCCGGACAGGAAGAAGTTGCGCCAGGTCGCATTCTCCGCGCCGTAGGCCAGCTGCTCCAAGGTGTCGGCGAGCAGTGACCGAGCGCCGGCGTGGTCGCTGTCGGCAAACACAGCATGATCGAGTAGTGTTGCCGCCCAACGGTAGTCACCGTCATCGAAGGCCTGCCGGGCAAGATCGACCACCCGGTCGATGCCGCCGAGCGCGTCCACGTAGCGGGCACCGAGGGCCTCGGGTGGGTGTGCCCATAGCCGCGCGGGATTGCCGTCGAACCAGCCCATGTAACGCTGATAGACGGCCTTGACGTTGTGGCTGACCGAGCCGTAGTACCCGTGGGTGTGCCACGCCTTGTCCAGCGCCGGCGGCATCTGCATGCTCTCGGCGATTTCTGCTCCGGTGTGCCCCTGGTTGAGCATGCGCAAGGTCTGGTCGTGCAGATACGCGTACAAATCCCTTTGCAGCGAGAGGAATTCGACGATCCGATCGCGCCCCCACGTCGGCCAGTGGTGCGAGGCGAAGACCACGTCGGTGCGGTCGGTGAACGAGTCGATCGCCTCGGTCAGATACCGCGACCAGGCGTGCGGGTCGCGGACCAGCGCTCCGCGCAGCGTCAGAAGGTTGTGCAGGTTGTGGGTGGCATTCTCGGCCATGCACAGCGCGCGGTATCTCGGGAAATAGAAGTGCATTTCGGCCGGCGCCTCGGTGCCCGGGGCCATCTGAAATTCAATCTCGACGCCGTCGATCGTGTGTGTCTCCCCGGTCCGGGTGATGTCGACCGTTGGGACGATCAGGGCGATTTCACCCGTCGACGTCGCTTGTCCGAGACCACAACCCACGTGGCCGAGCGGGCCGACCTCGAGCATGCTGCCGTACATGTAAGTGGCGCGGCGGGTCATTGCGGGTCCCGCGTACACGTTCTCCTGCACGGCGTGCTCGGTGAAGCCCTCCGGCGCGATCACCGCCACGGTGCCCGCATCGACGGCGGCCTGTGAGGTGACGCCCAGCACGCCGCCGAAATGGTCGACGTGGCTGTGGGTGTAGATCACCGCGACCACGGGGCGGTCGCCGCGGTGCGTGCGGTACAACTGCAGCGCTGCCGCGGCTACCTCGGTGGAGACCAACGGGTCGATGACGATCAACCCGGTGTCGCCCTCGACGAAGCTGATGTTCGAAAGGTCCAGGCCGCGGACCTGGTAGATCCCGGGTACCACTTCGTACAAGCCATGTTTGGCTGTCAGCGTGCACTGGCGCCACAGGCTCGGATGCACCGACGGCGGCGCGTCACCGGTGATGAACGCGTACTTGTCGTTGTCCCACACCACCCGCCCGTCGGCGGCTGTGACGACGCACGGCGTCAGCGCCCCGATGAAACCCCGGTCGGCGTCGGCGAAGTCGGCACTGTCTTCGAGGGGAAGTTGTCGGTTCTGATGTGCGGATGCGATGACGGCCGTCGGCGGCTTGTGGTCCACGGCCTTGAGATTGCCATCTACCCGAGCCGGAAGGAACAGCAAACGTCCGGCTGCGTCAGGCGCCTAGGCCGGTAGCCGACCCGTAGACCGCGCACCTGGCCCCGCCGGAACGCTTGGCCGCGTACATGGCCTCGTCGGCGTTCCTGATCGCATCGTCGAGAGAAAAGTGCGGATCGTCAGCCGGGAGCCAGGCCACCCCGACGCTGGCGGTCAGCTCGGCGCCGTCGACCTCGCCGCGGGTCAACGGGGTGAGTCGGCTCAGCAGGACCGGCGTTTCGTCGCGAACGTCGACCAAGGACACCAGCACGAACTCGTCGCCGCCGATGCGCGCGGTGATCTCAGTATCACCGGCCAGCGACCGCAACGTCCGGGCCATCGCCATCAGCGCCGCGTCCCCGGCCGCATGCCCCTCCCCGTCGTTGAAAGCCTTGAAGCGGTCGATGTCACACACCGCGATGACCACGCTCGCCGGCGACGAGCGCCGCACTGCCGAGGCAACCGCGGCATGCATCCCACGCCGGTTGCGCAGCCCGGTCAGCGCGTCGTAGTGGGCTGAGCGCGCCGTCCGGCGAATCGAGTTGCGCCCGATGTCGATCACGGCCAGACCGCCGACCGGCACAGCGACGGTCCACGCCAGCGCGGGCATGAACACCGGGAACAGCCCCAGGACCGTTCGATGGTCGGACGACACTGCCCAGGTGGTGATGCCGACGATCAGTGCCCCACAGAAGGCGCAGTGCAACAGCAGGATTCGGCCGCCCAGCAGGAAGCCGACGTAGACACCCACCAGGCCGAGATACAGCGTGGTGCACAACCGGGCGTCCGGCGTGGACATCGACACCGCGGCGATTCCCACCGCCGTATCGGCCCAGACCACGAATGCGACAGCGCCGGGATAGCGCGGCCACGGGCCGCGTAGCAAGCGCAGAGCAACCAGAGCAGCGGACACCGTCACGGCCAGCAGCAGTGATCGAGCGAGCACACCTACGGGGGCAGCCGGCGTGAATTGGACGATGACACCGAGGCCCGCCAGGGCGAAGCAGCACGCCGCCACCAGCCTGGTGAACACCCGCAGCATCCGGCCTTCGCGCATTGCAGCGGTCGCAAACCGGAAGTCACGCCGACTCAACCGCCACCCTCCCCGACCCGCACGTCCGGCAAAGGATATCCCGCTGCGGATGCGGTTTCCGGAATCCAGACCCGTCCAGCGCTGCCGAGACGGATCGGAATCCATTCGGCAAATGTCAGGTGAATCGGGTTCATGCACTCTCAACAGGCAGCTCAAATTTTGCGAAATTTACCGGCCCTCGTTCCAGCAAACCTGCATACTGCCGAAGCGGCTCGTCATTGGTGATGCGCCGCCATGGAAAAACAAAAGGAGAACCGGGTGAAGCGTTCAGTAACGGTCGCCGCAGCAGCGCTGGCGATCGTCGTCGTGGGTCTGTCTGGCTGTTCCAGCAACAAGTCGTCGTCAGGCGGGACCAGTGCGTCGTCGGGCAGTGGTGGCGCCACCGCCTCGAGTGGATCGTCGACGGCGAAGGTCACTATTGACGGCAAGGACCAGAACGTGCAAGGAACGGTCGCCTGCACGACCGCTGCCGGCACCGTCAATATCGCCATCGGTGGAGCCGCAACCGGCATCGGCGCGGTGCTGACGGACGCCACTCCGCCGTCGGTGAAGTCGGTCGGCCTCGGCAACGTCAACGGCGTGACGCTGGGCTACACCCCCGGCGTTCCTGGCGCGGGCAAGGCCGACGCAACCAAGGACGGCCAAAAGTACAAGATCAGCGGTACCGCAACCGGGGTGGACATGGCCAACCCGATGCAACCCGTAAACAAACCGTTCGAAATCGACGTGACCTGCCCCTAGGGCCGGTCGCGGATTCCACCGACACGGCAGCGGCGACCCGGCGTCACTGCCGTTCGGCGGAATCCAATTGCATTGCCGGCTCTTAAGGCTCTTTGAACAGCGGCAGACGGACGGTGAAGTCCGTGCGGCCCGGCGCGCTCTGCAGCGTGATCGTGCCGTGGTGTGCTTTGACCACCGCGGAAACGATGGCCAAACCTAATCCGGTGCTGCCGCCCTTGCGCGACCGCGACGTGTCTCCACGGGCGAACCGCTCGAACACTTCGGACTGCAACTTCTCGGGAATGCCGGGGCCGTTGTCGCACACGCTCAGCACGGCTTCGGTGCCATCGGAATTCAGTCGGGTGGTGACCACCGTGCCGGCGCCGGTATGAACCCGCGCGTTGGCCAGCAGGTTGGTCATCACCTGATGCAGCCGAGCCGCGTCGCCGGACACCATCACCGGTTCCTCCGGCAGGTCCAGCTCCCACTGATGGTCCGGTCCGGCGACGTGCGCATCGCTGACCGCGTCAACGGCGACCCGCGAGAGGTCGACCGGTTCGCGTTCCAGCGGACGCCCGGAATCCAGGCGGGCCAACAGCAGAAGGTCTTCGACGAGGTGGGTCATCCGCTCGGTCTCCGAGTGCACCCGCTTCATCGCGTGGGCGACCGCATCGCTGTCGTCGCCCATGCGCTGGGCCAGCTCGGTGTACCCACGGATCGCCGCCAGCGGGGTCCGCAGCTCGTGGCTCGCGTCGGCGACGAACTGCCGGACTCGGGTCTCGCTGGCCTGCCGCGTCGACAATGCGGCGGCGATGTGGTCGAGCATCCGGTTGAGGGCGGACCCGAGTTGACCGACTTCGGTGCGCGGGTTGGCATCTGACTCCAGTACCCGAACCGGCAGGGCCACTTCGCCGCGGTCTAGCGGCAGGTCGACCACCTCCGTGGCGGTTTGGGCGACGCGACGCAGCGGCGCCAGCGCGCGCCGGATGATCACGATGCCCGCTGTGGTGGCGGCGGCCACCGCGATCACGGTGACCACGCCGAAGATCAACAGGACCCGGATCATCGTCGCGTCGACGTCGAACATCGACAGGCCGGTGACGACCACCTGGCCGCTGCGGCCGGTGTCGGTGGCGACCACCCGATAACGGCCCAGACCGTCGACGGAGCGGGTCGCCGGCGGCCGGTCGACCGGCACCGAGGCCAACTCGGCGCGTGCGGAGTCAGTCAGCGCGGCCCGCCCGCCGGCCGCGGTCAGGAAGCCCGCCTCGATCGTCTCGTTCGGGCCGATCACAGCCCCCACCATGCCGACGGGTTGGGCCGGCGCGTCTAGGAAGACCGGCCCCGGACCGGGTCGCGGGAAGGGCCGCGGGTGGTGCCGCCACGGGGCCCTCGGCGGCTCGAGAAGAATCCGCACCGAGCGGTGCGACGCGTCACGCAATTGCGTGTCGAGCTGCGCCACCAGGTACTTGTACAGGGCGAGCTCAGTCGCCGCGCCGATGCCGACACAGACGACTATGAGGATGAGGATCTGACCGAACAGCAGGCGGAAACGGAGGGACCAGGCCCCGCCCATGACTAGCGTGCCGGCTTGAGGACGTAACCGGCGCCGCGCAGCGTGTGGATCATCGGCTCGTGCCCACTGTCGATCTTCTTACGAAGGTAGGAAATGTAGAGCTCGACGATGTTCGACCGGCCGCCGAAGTCGTAACTCCACACCCGGTCGAGGATCTGGGCCTTGCTCAGGACCCGCTTGGAATTGCGCATCATGAAGCGCAGCAGCTCGAACTCCGTGGACGTCAACGAGATCGGCTCCCCCGCGCGAGTCACCTCGTGGCTGTCCTCGTTGAGCACCAGATCCCCGACCACCAACTGTGCGCCGCTGTCCTCGGTCGTCACCCCGGTGCGGCGAAGCAGGGCGCGCAGCCGCAGCACCACCTCTTCCAAGCTGAACGGTTTGGTGACGTAGTCGTCGCCGCCTGCGGTCAAACCGGCGATCCGGTCCTCGAGCGCATCCTTTGCGGTCAGCAGCAGCACGGGCAGCTGGGGAGTTTCCTCGCGAAGTTTGCGAAGGACGTCGAGCCCGCTCATGTCCGGGAGCATCACGTCGAGCACGACGACATCGGGTCGCTGCGCACGGGCCGACTCCAAAGCGGCGGCCCCGTCACCTGCGGTCGCGATGTTCCAGCCTTCGTAGCGCAGTGCCATCGAGACCATCTCGGCGAGAACGGCCTCGTCGTCGACGACCAAGACGTTGATCGGATTGCCGTCGGCGCGGCGCATCACCACGCGCTCGACGGGCGCCTGAGAGACGGAACTGTGGGGTTGGCTCACAACTACCCAGTATGGGCACGGCGATGAGGCGTTGCTATGGCATAGCTATGCGCCGGCTGTGAGCCAACCCGCACGGCTAGAACCAAACTTTTCGCCCGCCGACCGGCCGCCCCACCGCACCGAGGACGAACAGGATGACGCCAATCGCCACCAAGATCCATCCGAGGGTGATCAAAAGGGGTACCGGAAGCACATAGCCGAGGACGAGCAAAATAATTCCGAGGACGATCATCATGACTCCTTATTCTTCAATTGTTGACGTACTTCATTTGTTTCGAGCGGCCCGTCAGGCCGACTCCGCGCAGTCTGGGTCAATACCAATAGCGCCGGCCACCCACTGGGCGACCGACGGAGCCGAGCACCCACAAGACCGCTCCGATCACCAGCAGAATGATGCCGATCGTCTGCAGCACAGCAACTTTGAGGACGTATCCCAATATCAGCAGGATGATGCCCAAGCCGATCATGACGCCTCCGTCCCGATCAATTGGTCGATGTCAAAGCCAGGCATCGAACTTGGTTGCGGCAAATGGCAGTCGGTAACTTTCGGGTTGACACCCGCATAGTTAAGTGGACCCGCCAGCACAGTGACTGCGATCGTGCCGAGGGTGGCACAGTTTTGTTCGGTGTTTTTCAAATAGTCCCGCTGGAATGCGGCTATCACGCCGATTACCAGCCACACCACCACGATCGAACTGATCAAACCTCCGCCACGCATCCTGACCTCCATTTTTTGGGGCAAAACCGTAGAGCAGCGCTAAGGTACCCAGGCTGGCAAACGTCCAAACATTTGGACTGGATATCTGAATTGCCGTCTGACAGAGGTATTTCGTGCGACCCCGCTCAGCAGCGATTTTCGGGCGTCGGCCGCGCGGAATGAGTACTGCAGTACTACAAAACCGGTGTGCGAAAAACGTCTCGCGCCGAGGGATTTCGCTGTGTCAGCAAATCAGGGCCGGCGCGCGGCCGTGAAGACAACGGGCGGCATCGCGTCGGGCGGCGGCACCTGCCGGCCATGCCGGGCCAGCAGATCGGCCATGCCGATCGCGGACGCCTCCCAGCCGTGTCCGCCCAGCCAGTCGACGATGTCCGTGCGCTCCTCGGGGTACCAGAGTTCTTCGACGTCGGGAACCTCCGCGCCGAGCACCTCGGCCGCGGCCGCGCGGAAGCGAGTCGACTGCTCGCGCTGACTGGCCAGCAACTCGGGGTTTACCGCCTGCTTGGACGGGCCATTGGTGGCCAGTCGGCTGCCCGGCGCGCTCAGCTCGTCGATCCGTTCGAGCAAGAGATCTTGAGCCGCCGCCGGCAGGTAACGCAGCAGCCCCTCGGCCGACCACATGGTCGGCGCGGATGCGTCGAAACCCGCGTGCTGCAACGCTTCCGGCCAGTCGTCACGTAGATCCACCGCCACGCTGACCAATCGCGCGGCGGGCTGGGCGCCGTGCCGCCGCAGCGTGCCGGACTTGAATTCGAGCACCTTCGCCTGATCCAGTTCGTACACCGTGGTGCCGTCGGGCCAGGGCAGCCGCCACGAACGTGAGTCGAGGCCGGATGCCAGAATCACCACCTGCCGGATGCCGGACGACACCGCGTCAAGGAACAACTCATCGAACCACTTCGTGCGTACCGCCATGAAGTCGACCATCACCTGTCGCAGCGCGCCCGCCTGCGGCTCCAATTCGGACAGTGCCGCCGACAGCTTCGGGTCCGACGTCAGGCTCCACATGCCCGGACCGGCCGCGTCGAGGAACACCTGCGCGTAGGGGTCTTGGATCAGCGGGTTCTCGCTGACCGTTTCGGCGGCGCGGGCCGCGGCCACTCCGAGGGCGGTCGAGCCGACACTTTCGGTGATTTCCCACGAATCGTTGTCGGTCCGCGCCATCCCTCGTCCTCCCCTTTGTAGCCAGCATCGGACACTACGCGAGCCGCCTGTCAGGGCGCTGGCGTGCGTAGTAGCTTCACCTTCGTGGAGGAGCTCACGGCCCCGGACGGCCTCGCGGAGTGGATGTCGGACCAGGGTTTAGGCGAGGGCCCGCTCGAGAACGTCGCCACGATAAGCGGCGGAACACAAAACATCATGCTGCGGTTCAGCCGCTCCGGGCGCGAATACGTACTGCGCCGCGGGCCCCGGCACCTGCGCCCCCGCAGCAACATCGTGATCATGCGGGAGACCGAAGTGCTGGCGGCGCTGGCCGGCACCGACGTCCCGCATCCGCGGCTGATCGCCACCTGTGCCGACACCGGCGTGCTGGGCGATGCGGTGTTCTATTTGATGGAACCCGTCGACGGCTTCAATGCCGGTCAAGAGTTGCCGGACCTGCACGCCGGCGACCCGGCCGTGCGATTCGGCATGGGACTGTCGATGGCCGAGTCGCTGGCCAATCTCGGCGCGGTCGACTACCAGGCGGTCGGTCTGGGCGGGTATGGCAAGCCGGACGGCTTCCTGGAACGTCAAGTGTCGCGGTGGCTTTCGGAGCTGGACGGCTACCGGAAGTTCGACAATTACCCCGGGCCCGACATCCCAGGTGTCGACGACGTCGCCACCTGGCTCGACGAGAGACGGCCCACGCACTGGACGCCGGGCATCATGCACGGTGACTACCACGCCGCCAACGTGATGTTCTCCCGCACCGGTCCCGACGTCGTCGCGATCGTCGACTGGGAGATGTCCACGATCGGGGACCCACTGCTCGACCTGGGCTGGTTGCTGGCCACCTGGGGACAGTCGCCGGCGTTCAGCGGTCAGTTGTTCGAATACAGCGGCATGGCCGCCCCGAGTGACCTCGTCGAGCAGTACTCCTGCAACACCACCCGCGACCTGTCGCACATCACCTGGTACACGGTGCTGGCCTGCTTCAAGCTGGGGATCGTGCTGGAAGGTACCCATGCCAGGGCGTTCGCGGGCAAGGCGCCCAAAGAGATTGGCGATTTGCTGCACAGTGCCACCGTCCAGCTCTTCGAGCAGGCTCTGACCCTGATGGCCACCGCATGATCTTCTCCGACATGCGGGCCGTCCGGCTCTACGACGGTCCCGCCGAAGTGCAGACGTACGCGATCGCCCGCCAGGTTTTGCGGCCCTAGTCCCCCGGGGTCAGCGCCGCGTCCACACT
This sequence comes from Mycobacterium paraterrae, assembly GCF_022430545.2. Taxonomy (NCBI): domain Bacteria; kingdom Bacillati; phylum Actinomycetota; class Actinomycetes; order Mycobacteriales; family Mycobacteriaceae; genus Mycobacterium; species Mycobacterium paraterrae. Next base: position 1,570,316 of record NZ_CP092488.2, read on the forward strand.
GGGGTAGAGCGCGACGACGTTGTCCAGGCCGGTCAGCTGGATCGGCCTGCTGGCCGCCGGACTGTTCGCCACGACTGCGATCCGGGTCGCGCCGCCGACCTTCTCGTTCGTCGCCGCGAGTATCCGCAACCCGACCGACGCCATGAAGGTGACACCGGAGAGTTCGATGGCGAGAACAGCGGGATTGGCTTCGAGGGCCTGCGCGATCGCTTCTTCGAAAGCGGGCGCGGTGCTGAGATCGATCTCGCCGCTAATGCTGACAACGGCGGCGCCATCCCGGTGCGCGACGGAGGTGGTAATCGGATCCGCAGCTGACAACGGCCATCCTTCGTCTGAAGTGATCCCATTGCCGGCGAGCACGGTGCCGACCCAGGCCACCCGGCAAATTCGCTGAAATAGTACTGCACGGTTCCGCGCTAGGAGGCTCGGTTAGTCTGAGCGAGACGTATGCCCGCCGCGGAGAATCGGGAGGTTCGATGTCCACGCTCCCGCGCCGGTCCAGGTGATCATCGCGCCGGTGCCCAACGCATGACGACCGACGATTTCCTCGTCCAATACGCGGCGGCGCTGCGGGCGCATGTGCAGAGCGGCGGAGCACGAGACCTCGGCGTCGGCAACGAGCTGGGACGCCAAGCGCTGCGCGACGACGTCAGCATGCTGAAGATCGTCGAGACGCACGTCGAGCTGGTCGGCAAACTGGCACAACAGGATCCGGGCTTCGACAGCGCCGAGGCGCTGGCGTTTCTGCTGCACACCCTCGCCCCGCTCGATGCCGCGACACGGCGATCCGAAGAGCAGCGGGTGCGCGCCGACGATCTCGCCGACCGCGACCAGTTTCGCAACGCGGTCGTCAACTCGTTGCAGGAGGGCTTCTTCGTCGCCGAGCCCGGCGGTGCGGTGACCGAGATCAACGAGGCTTTCGTCAGGCTCACCGGCTACTCCGCCGACGGACTGCCGTACCGGTGGCCGCACCCGTGGTTGGTGGACCACGAATCAGCGCGCACCCAACAGGCCCGGCTGGCCGTGGAGAAGCAGGTGCAGTACGACACTCCCATCCGGCATCGCGACGGTCGCCTGGTGTGGGTCGCGGTCAACATCAACTGGGTCGAATCGGGCGACGGCGACAGCCACGTGTATGTCGGAACGCTGCGCGATATCACCGCCGAGCGCGCGTTCGCGGCACGGGAAAGCGCCGTGCTCCGGTTGGCCACGGCGGTCAGCGTCGCCAAGAGCATGTCCGACGTCTTGTCGATCACGCTCGACGAGTGCCGCCTCACCCTCGACGTACACCGGGTGGTGGCCGCGTTGTGGCCGGCCGACGGCACCGAGCCCACCATCCAGGTCGCCGGCAAGCTGACGGCGCCGGACTGGCGTCACCTGGACCCGGCGCTGCGAGAAATCTTCGCGCAGGCGCGGCGGCAGCTTCCGCTGACCGTTCAGCCGATCGAAAGTCCTGACGCCCCTGGCCAATCCAGCGGCGTGGTTGCCGTGTTGACCGGCGCCGGCACCGTCACACTCTGGCTCGAGCTTCGGGTGCCGCGGCGGATCAGCGGCGAGGATCGGCTGCTGATCACGGTGCTCGTGGGTCACCTCGGGCTGGCGATCCAGCACGTGCGCCAGTTCGAAGCGGCCCGTGAGACGTCACTGACCCTGCAGCATGCGATGCTGGCGGCCGCCGAACTCCCGCCTGGTTTCGCGGTCCGCTACGAGCCGGCCGTCACTCCACTGGAGATCGGCGGTGACTGGTACGACGTGCTCCGGATCGGCGCGAGCCGGATCGGCATCATCGTCGGCGACTGCGTAGGGCGAGGCCTGCCGGCCGCGGCGGTGATGGGTCAGCTACGGGCCTCGGCGCGGGCCCTACTGCTGACCGGCGCCGAGCCCGCGAAGCTGCTCGAGGAGCTCGACGCGGTTGCCGAGTTGATCCCGAATGCGTTCTGCACCACGGTGTTTCTGGCCGTACTCGACACCGATTCCGGCGAGTTGTCCTACAGCTGCGCCGGCCATCTGCCCGCCGTGCTGGCCGAACCGGGCAAGGGGCACCGGCTAATCGCCGACGCGCGGTCGGTTCCGTTGGCGGTCCAGCGCAAAGCTTCTCGTCCACAATCGTCTGTGACGCTGCCGCCGGGTTCGACGCTGATGCTCTACACCGACGGCCTCGTCGAGCGCCGCGACGTGCCGCTGGATGACGGCATGGCCCACCTCGGCGCCACCGTGTCACTGGCCGCGAATCAGACCGTCGATGCCGTCGCCGACGCGGCGCTCGCCGAACTGGCGCCGCCCGACGGCTACGACGACGACATCGCCATCGTCGTGTATCGCCGGCCCTACCCGTCGCTGGCGATCCATCAGGTGGTCAAGGCCGACCAGCTCGGCGAACTCCGGCATCAGCTTGCGGCGTGGCTGGATGACGCCGGCGTGGGTGAAGAACGGGTGGCCGACATCGTGCTGGCGGTCAACGAAGCCGTCGCCAACAGCATCGAGCACGGCTACCAGGGCCGCAAACTGGGCAAAGTCCGACTCAAGGGTGACAACGACGGGTCGCGCATCCGGATCAGGATCATCGACAAGGGGTCGTGGAAGCCGGCGGCCACCGATCCCGGTGTCCGGGGCCGCGGGCTGCTGTTGATCCGCGCGGTCAGCGACTGGCTCGAGATGGATTGCACGCCAAAGGGAACGACGGTCGATATGAGTTTCAGCCTGGCTACCTAGTCAGGGCAGCACGGTGTGCATCAACATCACGTCGTACGCCGACCACAGCGACAAGTTGAAGTACAGGTCCTTGCCGTTCGACCACGGGTGGATCATCGGCGCGTAGATGCCGCCGGGCATCTGGAACGACGAGACCAGCGGCTGCTCGGGACTCCACGGCCCCTCCGGCGCCGGTGCGGTGCGGGCGATGACGTCGTTGTTACCGCCGTTGGTGTACAGCACCAGATATTGCTTGAGGTAGTCGTTGTACTGGGCCGACATCTCGCCGACCGGACCCGGGAAGATCGGCGTCGCCGCTCCCGGGTCACCCGGGACCCAGCCGCGGCCCTCGCCGTTCCAGTACTGGTACCTGCTGATATCGGGCAACGCATTCGGCTGGACGCGGGACAGGAAGGCCGCGCCGCTGCGGCCGGACGGCGTCCCGAACGAGTAGATGTAGCCGTCCTTGCCACGCATGAATGCGGCCATCTGGAAGTTCTCGTTACCCGGAACGAAGCGCCCACCCGGCACGGTGTCCGCCCCGGCGAGCCGGATGCTGGAGGGATAAATCCCCCACGACTGACCGTTGTCCAGCGAACGCGCGATGCCCGAGTAGTTGGTCGACCACTCCCCGTCGCGGCCCCAGCTCTTGATCGACATGAAGCTCATGTACTGGGTGCGGCCCATCGACAGCGCGGACGTCGGAATCATGCCGGTTTCGTGACTGGCCTTGTGGATGCTGTTGAGCACCTGCTTGGAAAGCCCCGGTGCCCACACCGGCGAGCCCGAATACGGGTTGTTCGGCACGCCGTCGGCGACGTGGATGCCGTGCGACAGGTCGCGGTCGTTACTGCGGAACAGCGTGTTGTACCGCCACTGCTGGCCGTGCACGGCGCAGTAACCGAAGGTGTCGCCGAATGCCATCAACACCTGACGGTTTGCCGGATCGCCGTTGTCCCAAGGGATCCCGAGGTCAGTCCCGGAGATACCGAAGCGTTCCAGGGTGTGGTTCGGGCTGTTCGGCCCGGTCACATATTCGACGAGCGACGTCGGTGCACCCGCGATTGCCGCCGGCGGCGGTGAGGGTGGAACCGGAACCGCCTCGGGGACAGCTTGATTGGCGTTGGGCGATTGCGGCACGGCCGCAGCGCCGGGGGCCGGCGGGACGGGCGTGACCGCCGCCTGGAGTTGCGCCGGCCGTTGTGGAATCGCCTTCAGCAGGCCCGAGATCAGCGGGCCCAGCTTGGGCAGCGGCGCGTTGTCGTTGGTGCCACGCGGCCTGCGGCCGGTCGGCGGCGCGACAGGTCCAGGCGTCGGCATGGTCGGCATTCCAGCGGGCGGCGGGACGTTCGCCTCGGGAGCGCTGCAGGGAACCGCGAAAGCGGGTGGTGCGTAGCCGACCGGCACGATGAGCGCCACCACGGTCACCAGGGCCACGGGTACCGAAACAATTCGACGGTTCGCCGACATGTCCCACCTCTCCAGGGGGCGAGCCGTCCACGTTGACGTTCGCAGTTACCCATGTGACGATAGAGGCGAATGGGACCTGTGAAACCTGCGAGACGTCAATAGGTATCCATCCGTGACCGTGTCGCAACCACTCCGGTTGAATCGACTTCATGGATCAGACAGCGATGGCGCGCAAAGCCTTTGCCCACGACGCCGTCGTCGCGATGCGGGACGACGCCAGCCCGAACGCGCTCGGCGGCGCGATTACCAAGGCGTTGTGCGGAAGCTGGGACCACCAGCCGCCGTGCCCGTTGGCGCCGCACCACGTCAGCAGCACGCCCGCGGGTGGCCTCGTGGCGGTCCGCGTCGTGTTCGCCACCGAACCCTCACACGAGCAGCGGGTGCGGACCCTGATCGGCGACGCGTTGGCAGCCGGCCGGCTGGACGTCCCGGACGGTGGCATCGCACGATGGGAGCTACGGTCGGCGACCGCGAGCAGCGTGCGCACCGACGAGCACGACCTGGCCGCGCACCTCGTCGAGCACTGACGCGCGACGCTCAGCGTGTTCGGGCCGGGGCGGCTGGGGTCATGCGCTCGGTAACGCCTGTCACCGGCAGCACCGCCTCGCGGATCGCCGCCAGCACCGCCGGGTGATTCGCGGAGTGGTCGCCGGTGGGCGTGGCGATCACCCGGGCCGGACAGGACGACGACCGTCGCAGCCGTGCGATGGCCGCCCGGCCGCCTTTGGCGGTGAATCGCTCCTCGTCCTCGGGCGAGACGATCACCGTCACCGCCGTCCCGCGCCGCGCCAGCGTCGTCAACACCGCCTCCGGCAGCCACACCAGCCCCATCCAGTTCAGCAGCCACAGTAGACCCCGCGGAAAGTGCTGGTGCAGAGCATTTTTCGCCGCTTCACGGGCCGGATCAAGGTTCGCCTTGACATGGTTTGCCCTGGATCCTGTTGCGCTGCCGACACATTCGGCCGTGTCGACGGCCGACGCCGCACTCAGCGCTCGCTTCCGGTGGTACCACTGCGACAGCACGGTGGAGGTGACGCGCCAACTCCAGGCGAGCTGGTTGACCAGCACCGCCGACCGCGCACCGAGAATACGCGCGGTGTGCGCGGCATACCACGAACCCGAACAGATGCCGACGAGTTCGAGTTCATCGGCATCCGGGCACACATGCCTGGCCACCGCTACCGCGTCGGCGATGTCGTCTTTGCGGTAGACGCTGCGGTAGGGGTCGCGATCGATGTGGCTCGACAGACCCAGCCCGGCCGGGTCCCAACGCACCGCCTGCGAACCGGCCGACGCAATGCGACGCGACAGTTCCACCCACTCGCGGGCGGGCCCCACATGCAGATCCTTTGCCGCCACGTGAAATATCACCGTTTTGACCGGTGCGAGAAAGCGGCGGCGCGGCAACGTGCGGATGGCGAACAGGCCAGCTAGCCCGATTCGTTCGATCCTCTCGACCACGTCGGCCCCGCACGGACCCTCGGCCGGCATGGTGGCCGTCGAAAGATATTGCGGCACAGCGCGGTCGGTACCCGCCGGGCACTTATCGTCGAGCCACTCGGCGACCGACTGCACCGCAGCCGACGGGATGGGCAGCAACACGTCCCGGGGTCGGGCACAATCCGGCAGGCCAGGAGCGACGATCGCTTCGACTCCGGCGGCACCCGCTAACGCGGTGAGGTGCCGATCGGTTTCGCCGGGCCGATTCACCACAAGCACGTCGCCGAGACCGTAGGCGCCGACGGGATCCCCGGTCATCCGTAGCGCCGCGAATTCCGAAGCGGCCTCTTCGCTGAACCGACCGCCGATGACCGATACCTCGCCGGGTGTCTCGGCCTCGTCGCCGACCGCCAACCGGAACAGCGTGGTGTGTTCGCGGAGGTAGCGCCGCCCGGTGCCGGGGGGATCGAGGTAGACCACCCGTTCGATCCGGTGAGATCGACCGGACCGCAGGGTCCGGCCGAGGTATTCCTGGAGGATCAGACACCCGGCCCGAATCCCGATGGCGCTGAACGACTCCGCGCCGATTCGGCGAAGATACTCTCGAGCGTGACCGACGCTGGCGACCCAGTTGGCCACCGCGTCGTCGCGCACCTGCCGGTAGGCGGAGTCGCCGGTACCCAGGTAGTCGAAGCGCAGCACCGCCAGCCCGCGGCGGGCCAGGTCGTCGGCCAGGTTTCGGTGCAGCCGAGCGCTGTCCATCGCCTCCTTGCCGAGCGAGCCGCACATCAGCACACCGCCGCGAATATCGTTGCCGGCCGGTAGATGCAGCACGCCGAACAACGGCGAATCGGCCGGTCCGAAAAACGTCGGCTGCTCGGTCGTCGTCAGCGCCATGCCCGGCCCCCGCACGCGACGACGACCACGGCCATCGCATGGCAGTCGGCGTGCGATAGCGACACCGACGTGCTGAGCCACCCCTGATGCTGCGCCCGCTCGGCGAGCGAACCGCTCAGCCGAAGCCGCGGCACCGGGCCGTCACGGATGATCTCGATCTCGCGCAACGGGAAGGGCATGTCGGGGTCGGCGAACGCCTTGATGACGGCTTCCTTCGCGGCGAACCGAGCCGCCAGTCCGTGGACGTCGCGGCCTTGGCAGTCGTCGATCTCGCCTGCGGTGAAGACCTTGCGGAGGTAGCGGTCGCCGAACATCGACAGTGAGTCGGCGACGTCGTGGACCGAAAGGACGTCGCATCCGATTCGGACGCGATTGTCGTCGATCGCGTCCGGCAAGGTCGGTAGCAGCATCACACGGACGTCGTGACGAGGCTCTCGATGACCTGCGCGATGTTGTGGACGGATTCGAAGGTGGACTTCTTGAGCACCTCTTCGGGGAACTCGATGTCGAACGCGTCCTCGAGGGCAAGCATCACGTCGACCGACGCATGCGAGGTCAGACCTAGTTTGTACAGGTCCGCCTGAGCGTCCACCTCACGTGCGTCGACCGCCATGCGCCCATGCGCCGCCAAGACTTCACGAACCTGGTTCTGAATCATGCTTACCTCGTCTTTCTGCCATGGCTCTACCGGTGAGCCGGTGTCGGGTCCAACAACGTTGTGCCGTCTGAGGATTTGGCGGGCGGGACGTAACGCCGGGTCTCCTTGAGACGCTTGCGGGCGGCGCGACGGTAGCCGTAGTAGTCCGAGATGTGCGCCGTGCTGCCGTACAACCAATCCAGCGGCTCTCGCATGTTGTCGACGTAGCCGATCGAATACGCACCGCGCTGGTAGCCCATCAACCGGAGTAGCCCCTCCGGCAGCGTGCGGGCGATCTCGGGCGGGCAGGCGAGGTATTGGTTCTCCTCCTGCCGCAGCCATCCGAGCGAATAGCCGATGTTCATGCCGATCCGGCAGCGGTCGGTGGTGTTGGCGCCGCCGCCGTGAAACACCGAACCGGTGTACAGCAAGACCGAACCCTTGGTCATGACGGCAGGCGATGACAGCGCCGGGTCAACGTCATCGGGATCGTCTTCCCAGCGGTGGCTGCCCACCACCATCCGGGTCGCGCCCATCTCTTCGGTGAAGTCGGTGACCGCCCACATCGCGGCGACTTCGGCTTCGAATCCCCTGGGGAACTGGTAGCGGTCGAACGACCACTGGTCCCGGTGGATCATCTGCGCGGGCTCGCCCGCTCCGATCGTCACGAGCTGGGTCAGGTCGATCTGGAAGGTGCTGGCATGGTCGCCCAGCACCAGATCGAGGGTGTCGATGATGACCGGGTCGGTGATCAGCGAACGTGCGGTTGGCGAACGCGCGATGAGGGCACCGGTTCGCTGCGTGGCAGCCCCGAGGAACTCGGTGTTACCTCCGCCGGTGGCGAGCAGATACGGCTCGACTTCGGCCAGCACCCGGTCCATGGTCTCGGCGGGAGCGAGGCCGGTGATGACCACGCACCCGTCTTCGCGGAGCACCTCGGCCAGCTCTGCCGACGACGTAGCCGAACCGACCGAACGTACAGCTTTTGGCATGGCGCGTACTGTACGGGATCATATCTCTAGTTTTCAATTACTTTTAGTCGGTAATTTGGAGGCTTTCATGACTGGAAGGGCGGCATCAGATGCATTCGTTTCGATTCGGCGTTCACGCCTCGATCGCGCCAACCATGGCCACCTGGCGGGATCAGGCCCGGAAGGCAGAGGATCTCGGCTACTCCACCCTGTACGTGGCCGACCACCTCGGTGCCCAATTCGGACCACTGGTAGCCACGACCGTCGCCGCCGAAGCCACCTCGACGCTCAACGTAGGAACCGTGGTGCTCAACAACGACCTGCGCAATCCGGTGGTGCTGGCCAAGGAGATCGCCACCCTCGGGCTTGCGGCCGAGGGCCGGGTCGAGGTGGGTTTCGGCGCGGGCTGGCTACCGAGCGACTACGCGCAAGCGGGCATTGAATTCGACGGGGCCGGTGTCCGCGTCGATCGACTGGCCGAGAGCCTCGACGTGATGACGGCGCTGTGGACCACGGGTGAAGCCACCTCGACCGGCTCGCACTACACGCTGCAAGGTGCCCGGTGCGAGCCTCGCCCCGAGTCGCCGCCGCGAGTGATCGTCGGAGGCGGAAGCAGGCGAGTCCTGTCCGTCGCCGCACGACACGCGGACATCGTGGGCGTCAACACCAACCTGGCCCGCGGCCTGAACGCGGGCGAGCTGACCGGCCAAGCCGGCGTCGACCACTATGACCGCTGCCTCGGCTGGATCCGAGACGCCGCACCCGACCGGTTCGACTCGATCGAATTGCAGCTGATGGCCTTCGCCACCAAAGTCGTCGGCAGCAGTCGAGCCGCTGCGCGCACCGCGACCATGCTCGGCCTCGCCGGGGACGACGCGCTCGATCTCCCGATCGTGCTGATCGGCACCGTCGACGAGCTGTGTGATCGGCTGCAGGATTACCGCAAGCGCTGGGGATTTTCCAACATCGTCATCTCGGGCGACGCGATGGAGACGTTTGCACCGGTGGTAGCGCGGCTGGCTGGAACGTAAGTCGTTAAGAAACTAAATGTTATACTTTAGGTTGTATAACGTACGTTTAGTATGTATTCTCCTCTTTCAGCGGGTGCTCGGTATCTCGCCGTCCGCTTCTAGCACGAGGAGCACATGTCGATGGTGGCGCAGGACCCCGGACCGCCAGGTGCACACCTGACACTGCCTGCACGCCCGATCGAGGTGGCTATCGTCGGGCTGGGGTCCTGGGGTTTGTGCGTCATGGAGCGGACCGTCGATCGGGCCCGGCGGACGGGCAAGCCGGTGCGGTTGCATGTGATCGAGCCCGCCCAGCTCGGCGGCGGGGTGTACTCGGCCGAGCAGCCCGACTACCTGATCCTCAACAACGCGTGCGGCCAGCTGTCGCTCTACGCCGCACCCGATGGCGACGATCCGCCGCCATACGCGGTCGGACTGCACCAGTGGGCCATGGTCAGCGGCTACCGGTGGGTGGGTCACGAGTGCCGGATCGGCGCAGGCGGTGACCCCGTCCGGCCTACCGACTACCTGCCGCGGCGCCTGATGGGCGAGTACCTGGTCTGGTTCTACGACTCACTGGTGGACTACGCTCCGCCGAACCTGGAGATCGTCCGGCACTATGCCGCGGCCGTCGACATCTCACCGGCCCTCGGTGGGCGCGAGGCGGTGCTGCTCGACAACGACCTGACCCTCACGGTCGACCACGTGGTCCTGACCTCCGGGCATACCTTCAACGACGAGCCCGTCGCCGACGGCGTGCACTACCGGCGCGCCTATCCGATCGAGAGCCTCGAGCAGAGCGTTCCGCCCGGATCGTCGGTGGCCGTCGCGGGCATGGGCTTGGTCGGCTTCGACGTTCTCACCGCGCTCACCATCGGACGCGGTGGCACCTTCGAACGGCGCGGCGACGACCGGTTGCGGTATGTGCCGTCCGGTCGTGAGCCGGCCATCGTCCTCTATTCCCGCTCGGGCGCCCCCTACTGCGCCAAGTCCGCGAGCGGCATCGACCCCTACGGCCAGTACCAGCCGGTGGTATGTACCGCCGACGAGTTCGCGGCGCTGACGCATCCCGGCGAGTCGGGGGCGCGCCGGCACGTCGACTTCCGCTCCGAATTGCTGCCGCTGCTCTTCGCGGAAATGCAGGCGCGCTATTACCTGCAGGCGGCGTTGCTGGCCGACGGCGAGGCTGAGGCCGCCGAGGTTCGGCTGGCGCTGCGGCAGGGCTGGCTCGACGGGCACTACGAGAAAGTCATCGACGCTCTCGAACCGCACTACGGGCGCTTCGATCCGGCCGCCCACCTGTTCGCCGGCTCGGACCGCACGTTCACCTCGTCGATCGACTACCAGGCCCAGACCTACGAGATGATCGAGACCGATCTCGCCGAGGCCTTGCATCCGGGCGGCAGCCCGGTCAAGGCGGCGCAGGAGGTGCTGCGCATCCTGCGCGACCAACTGCGTTCGGTCATCGAGTTCGGCGGCCTGTCTGTCGACTCCTACATCGAGTTCCAGGCCGGGGTTCGGGGTCGCATCAACCGGCTCGAGGCGGGCGTGCCACCCATGCGCTCCCAGCAGTTGCTGGCACTTCTCGACGCCGGGGTGGTGCGCATTCCGGTCGGCCCGAACCCCGACGTGGACGCCAACCGGGACGGAATTCGGCTTCGCTCAACCGCTTTCGACGAACCGGCCGAAGTCGCCGTCGATGCCGTGATACGCGGCTATCTCGACATGCCGTCGCTGGCCCGGTCGGGATCGCCGTTGCTCAAGCGCCTGTACGCCAAGGGCAGGCTCACCCAGTTCAGCTACGGTGACACCCCGGTCGGCAGCGTCGCCATCAACGAACAATTCCACCCGTACGACTCCGAGGGACGGTTACAGGCCAACCTCTCCGTGCTCGGCGTGCTCACCGAAGGAGTGCGCTACTTCACCCACTACCTGCCGTCGCCGCGCAGCCGCCTGCGGGCCGTCTACGACGCCCAGGACTGCATCGAAGCCGTGATCGGTTGAGCGATGCCGGACTCCACACGATCTCGTCCACTGGTAGCGATCGGCTATGGGCCGCGCTGCGTTCCCGTGATGCAATTGGCCGCGGCGGCCGCCGGCTTCTGCGACCTACTCTGGCTGGTCGACACCTCGGTGCCCGGCATCCGCGAGATGACCGATCTGCTGCACCGATTCGGAGCCGTCGTCGACCTCGACGGCATGACCGTCGAGCAGGCCGTGAAGACGCTGGGTGACTGGGAGCCCGCCGGCATCACCACTTTTCTCGACGCCGGCATGGTCGAACTCGCTTGCATTGCCGAAGGATTGGGCCTGCCGTTTCACAGCCCGGAGGCCGCCGCCGCCCTCACCGACAAGGCCCGCCAACGCCGCGCCCTGGGCAACGCCGGTCTCGCTATGCCCGCATGTCACCTCGTCCGCCCGTATCAATCCGGGCGCGACCTCGGGGCGGTCGAGGCGGAGGTCGGGTGGCCCGCCGTGCTCAAACCTCGCTCGGCGCAAGGGAGCCGATCCACCTTCCTGGTCCGCGACGCGGCCGAACTCGAGCAACTGCTGGACGCGCTGGGCCCACGACGGCCCAGCATGGTGCTGGAGGGCTATCTGCCCGACGACCCCGCCCGGGCGGGCGGGCCCTACGCCGGCTACGTCTCGGTCGAGAGTGTGGTGGCCGATGGCGTGATCAGCCACCTGGCCCTGACCGGACGCTTCCCGCCGGCCGGAAACTTCCGTGAGACAGGCTTTTTCATACCCGCGGCCCTCGACGATGAGACCCGCTCGGCGGTCCTGGACCTGACCAGCCGCGCGATCAGCGCCCTCGATGTCCGCACCGGCTGCCTGCACACCGAGGTCAAGTTCACCCCGGACGGTCCGCGCATCATCGAGGTCAACGGACGGCTCGGCGGCGGTGTACCCGAGATGCTGGAACGGGCGGCCGGTATCAGCCTGCTCGATCTCGCCCTGCGAGTGGCGTTGGGCGAGCCGGTCTTCCTCGACGGACCAGTGCCCACCACCCGGATCGGGTATCGCTTCTTCCTCCAGCCGCCGACCGTCTCGGCCACGGTGACCGCTATCGACGGGATCACCGATTTCAGTGACCGCGCCGAGGTGGACACAGTGAGCGTCCACCAGGCGCCGGGTGCGGCCCTCGACTGGCGTGACGGCTCCGGCAACCACATCGTCGCGGTGGTGGGCTCGACCGACGACGAACAGCAGTTGCAGGCGGCCTACCGACTCCTGCACCAGGAGGTCACTGTCACCTACACCGACGTGAGGCACTGAGCGATGAGCGTGCGTCTGGCGGGGCTACCGGACCGCAGCGAAGGCCCGGTCCGGTGGCGGTGCGCGTTGGTCAACAACATGCCCGACGCCGCCTTCGGCGCCACCGAGCGACAGTTCGTCGGCCTCATCGAGGCCGGGTCGGGCGGCCGAACCGTCGAAATCACCCGCCACACGATGCCCGGGGTGCCACGCAGCGCACGGGTTCGCGACCGCATTGCCGCCGGATACTGTTCTCTCGACGACCTTTACGTCAATCCCCCCGACCTGCTGGTGGTGACCGGCTCGAACCCGATCGAGTCCCGCATCGAGGACGAGGCCTACTGGTCTGATCTGCACGGCCTGCTGAAATGGGGAAGCGACCACGTGCCGGCCATGCTGCTGTCCTGCCTGTCGGCTCATGCCGGCCTCGCCGTGTTCGACGGAGTCGAACGAACCACGCTGGCAGCCAAGTGCACCGGCGTCTTCGCGCAGGACGTCGACCTGACCCACCCACTGGCGGCGCGGTTTCACACTCCTGTGCTCCTGCCCCACTCGCGGCTCAACACCGTGCCGTTGGATGCCGTGCGCGCCGCCGGATATCAAGTGCTCTTGCAGTCGGCAGCGGTCGGATGGAGCGTGGCCAGCAAGACGGTGGGTCAGTCGATGGTTGTGCTGATGCAGTCCCACCCGGAGTACGACCCCACCAGCCTGGTGCGCGAGTACGCCCGCGATCTACGCCGCTACGTATATCGCGAACGTGACGAACTACCTTGTCTGCCAACCAATTGCGTAATCGGGACGGATTGGGACAGGCTCCACCGGCTGCACACGCGAGTGCTGGGCGGCGAACGCGACCCCGCCGTGGTGGCCGGGTTCCCCTTCGACGAAGTCGGTGGCCGCGCCGCTTGGCCGTGGCGTGGCGCCGCCCTGCGGCTGTACGCCAACCTGTTGGCCGCCATTCCGGACAGGAGCGGGTGACCCATGCACGACGAGACCATCGCCATCCACGGCGGTTACACCTCCGACGGGACGCGTGCCGTGGCCGTGCCCATTTACCAGACAGTGGCCCACGACTTCGTCAGCGCCGAGCACGCCGGTGCCGTCCTCGACTTGGAGACGCCCGGGTTCCACTACAACCGGCTCAACAACCCGACGTTGGACGTTCTGGAGCAACGGATCTGCGCGCTGGAAGGCGGCACCGCGGCCTTGGCCGTCGCGTCGGGAATGGCCGCGGTCAGCTACGCGATCCTGACCGTGGCGAGCGCCGGCTCGAACATCGTGGTGGCACCCCAGCTGTACGGGGCGACGTTCACCTACTTCGCCCACGTGCTGCCCACCCTCGGCATCGAGGCCCGCTTCGCCGTCGACGACCGGCCCGAATCGATCGCTCCCCTGATCGACGAGAACACCCGTGCCGTCTTCTGCGAGACGATCGGCAACCCCGCCGGCAATATCGTTGACCTCGAGGCGGTTTCGACGATCGCCCACGCGGCGGGCGTACCGCTGATCGTCGACAACACGGTGGCCACGCCGCTGATGCTCAAGCCGCTCCAGCACGGCGCCGACGTGGTGGTGCATTCGCTGACCAAGTTCGTCGGCGGCCACGGCACCACGCTGGGCGGGGCGATCATCGACGGCGGCCGGTTCCCGTGGGCCGACCACCCCGACCGCTTTCCGATGTTCACCACACCCGAGCCCGCCTTCCACGGCGTCGTGTTCGCCCACGATTTTCCCGACCGGCCGTTTGTGGTGCGGGCCCGCTCGACTCAATTGCGCAACAGCGGCGCCACGTTGTCACCGTTCAACGCGTTCCTGCTCCTGCAGGGTCTCGAGACCATGGCCCTGCGGCTGGAGCGGCACGAATCCAACTCCCGCGCGGTGGCCGCCTACCTGGCCGCCGACCCCCGGGTCGGCTGGGTGAGCTTCGCCGGATTTCCCGAACACCCGTACCACCACCTGGTCGAGCGTTACCTGCACGGGCGGGTGCCGTCGATCATCACATTCGGCGTCGACGGCGGCTACGACGCGGGCCTGGCGTTCTTCGACGCGCTGCAGCTGATCAAGCGACTGCTCAACCTCGGCGATGCGAAGACCCTTGCCATTCACCCGGCGTCGACCACCCACCGCCAGCTGACCGGTGACGAACTGACCAAGGCCGGCATCCGCCCGGAAACGATTCGGCTGTCGATCGGGATCGAACACATCGACGACATCATCGACGACATCGACCAGGCGCTGGCCAAAGCGGTGGCGGGGCTGACGGGTTGAGCCATGACCGAAGACGACGTGCTCAGCGCGGTGTTGCATCACGCCGATCGAGCCCCTGACCACCCGGCCGTCAAGGACCTGGACCGAGCGCTGACCCGCGGCGAATTGCGTGACGCGGCAGGAAGACTCGCCGCCGGTCTGCGGGCGAACGGTGTCACGCCCGGTGATCGGGTGGCTCTGTCGATCGGAAACTCGGTCGATTTCGTCGTGGCGGCGCTCGGTTGCCTGTGGGCTGGGGCCACGTTCGTTCCGCTGGCGATCACCGATCCCGAGGCCCGGCGCGCACAGATCGTCGACGACTGTCGCCCCGCCCTGGTGGTCGATGCGCACTCACTGCGGGCGTTGAGCGCGACGGACGAGCCCACCCCCTCGCCCGTCACCGGCCCGATCTCCTACGTCATCTACACCTCGGGGACCACCGGTAAGCCCAAGGGCGTACAGATCCCCCCATCGGCCTTCGGTGTCGCGGTGCAGGCCTGTGCCGATGCGATGGGCCTGACCGCGGACGACCGGTACCTGTGCGTGTCGCCAGTGCATTTCGACGGGTCGTTCTCCGCTGTCTTCCCACCGCTCATGCGCGGCGCTGCACTGGTGATCCCCGACCGGGAGGCGCTGCTGTTCCCCCGCCGGTTCTTCTCGATCGTCGCCGGTGAGGCGATCACCGCGAGCAGCTTCTCGCCCAGCTACCTGCGATTGTTGCGGTCCAGCGGCCGGCTGGCCACGCTGGCCGACACGTCGTTGCGGGTGGTGGCCCTCGGCGGCGAGGCGCCGTCCAGCGCCGACATCAGAGCGGTGTGGGCGGCCAGTCCGGGGCTGCGGGTGGTGAACCGGTACGGGCCCACCGAGACGACCATCGCCGTCGCCCATCTGGAGCTGACCCCCGAGATGCTCGACGCCGGGCCCGTTCCGCTCGGCCGACCGCATTACGGAAGCTCGTTTCACCTCGTCGACGAGGACGGCACCCTGGTGGATCGTCCCGGCGCGGTCGGCGAGCTGTACGTCGGCGGACACCAATTGATGGCCGGCTACGTCGACGACCCGGTGCAGACCGCGCGGGTGCTGCGCACCGACGTCATTCCCGGGTCGACCGTCTACCGCACCGGTGACCTGGTCGCGCGCGATCAACGGGGTAACTACGTGTACGTCGGGCGCTGCGACCGCGTCATCAAGCGACATGGGGTGCGGACGTCGCTGGTCGAGCTCACCGAGACACTCGGCAGCATCGACGGGGTCGCATCGGCGGCGTGCACGACCTTCGACCTGCAGGGCGCTCTCGGGGTCGTTGCCTTCGTGGTGCCCGATGGCGACCTGACACCGCTCGCGTTAAGGCAGGCCGCCGGCGAACTTCTCCCGGACACGATGCTGCCCGACCAATTCGTCGTGGTGGCCGACTTGCCGCTGACCTCGTCCAGCAAGGTCGACGAGCGACGACTGCTGGCCGACGCGGGCCTGTCTCCGCCCACCCAAGCGGCGTGAAATCACCGAAAGGAAACGAACGTTGACGAGCTACGAGCAGCTGGTTCGACGCCAGCGCGCGCAGTTGCAGGACGAGTACATCAAAGGCGTGCGCCGGTTGCGTTGGAGCGCAGAGCGTCTCGCCGCCGAGCGGGAACGGCGCCTTCGCGACCTGCTCGTGCACGCCGCCGAGCATTCGCCGTTCTGGCGCGACCGCTTGGCCGGCCATGACGTGGCGGCGTTCACCGAAGCCGACCTTCCGTCGCTGCCGGTGCTGGGCAAGGCCGAGATGATGGCGGAGTTCGACCGGCTCGTCACCGTGCCCGGGCTGACGCTCGACCGGGTTCGCCACCACGTCGACGAGTTGAGCGGCGACGGTTACCTGGACGACGAATTCCGGGCCATCGTCACGTCGGGATACACCGAAAAGCCGTCGTACCACGTCTACGGCTGGGACTCGTTCGTCACCTTCGTGATGCAGGGCTCGCGGTGGACCGGACGGCGCGGCGAAGACCCCGACGCGGTGCTGGCGCAGTGCTTCAGCGGCAGTCCCAAGCATGAGTCGGGAATCTTCTACGCGTTCAGCACTTTCGAGAGCGGTGGTCCGAGCTCGCACTGCTTCGACGCCACGTTGCCGTTGCACGAGATCATCGACGGCCTCAACAATGCGCAGCCCGCGGTGACGGCCCTGCAAGGATGGCCGAGCCTGATCCGCGAGCTGGCCCTGGAAGCGGTCGCCGGGCGACTCACGATCACACCGACGTGGGTCAGCATCGCCGGCGAGGTGTGCACTGCGCCTGTGCGAGAGGCGGTTCGGACCGCGTGGGGCATCGAGGCGTCGGAGTTCTGGGGCTGCTCGGAGGGCACGTACGCGTTCCCGTGCGGCGTCGGAGAGGGGATGCACGTCGCCGACGACCTGGTGATCCTCGAGCCGGTGGATGCCGACGGCAACCCGGTCCCCTTCGGCCAGCCGGCGGAGCGGATGCTGCTGACCAATCTGTTCAACCTGACGCAGCCGCTGATCCGCTATGACATGGCCGACGCGGTGACGATGACCGACGACCCGTGCCCGTGCGGTTGCGCCCATCGCCGCATCACGTCGGTCAACGGCCGGATCAACGGAGCCTTCGAGGACGGCGATGTCCGGGTGCCGCGCGTTGCGTTGGAGCAGGCGGTGCTGGCCACGCCCGGCGTCGCCAACTTCTTCGTGGGCAAGACGGCGCGTGGAGTCGACGTCTCGGTGGTCACCGACGGTTCGGCCGACCTGCACAAGTTATGTGCCGAACTGGCCGGCGTGGTCCGCGGGCACGGCGGCCGGGAGTGGGACGTCGTGGTGCGGGAGGTTGACGCGATCGAGCGACTGACGCGAGGAAAGTGCCGGCAGTTCGACGCCGGGGCCTAAGCCTGCTGAGCGCGCCCGAAGGGATTCGAACCCCTAACCTTCTGATCCGTAGTCAGATGCTCTATCCGTTGAGCTACGGGCGCCTGTGTTCAGTTGTCTAGTTGTCTAACCGTCTACTGGTCGTGCTGTTGTGCCGACCCGCTTCGCGCGGCTTCGCCGCGCTTGCGATCGCCACGTGGCGGAGGCGAGAGGATTTGAACCTCCGGTCCCCGGTAAGGGGGACAACTCATTAGCAGTGAGTCCCATTCGGCCGCTCTGGCACGCCTCCCTGGACCGTCTGAGGGTACCGGAACCGAACGCGCGCCCCGGAACCGCCGCGGAGCAGAGCGTACACGGGACAGACATATGCTGTCGAAATGACTGCTCGCCTTCGCCCTGAAATGGCCGAGCTGCCCGCGTACGTGCCGGGCAAGACGGTCCCGGGTGCGATCAAGCTGGCCAGCAACGAGACCGTTTTCGGCCCGCTGCCCAGCGTCCGCGCCGCCATCGAGCGCGCGACTGACGCCATCAACCGGTATCCGGACAACGGCTGCGTCGAGCTCAAATCCGCGCTGGCCAAGCATCTGAACTCTGGCCGGGTGGGCAGCGCGGGCGGCTGGGGACCGGAACACATCGCCGTCGGCTGCGGGTCGGTGAGCCTGTGCCAGCAGCTGGTCCAGATCACGTCCACGACCGGTGACGAGGTGCTCTTCGGCTGGCGCAGTTTCGAGATCTACCCGCTGCAGGTCCGCCTGGCAGGGGCTACGCCCGTGCAGATTCCGTTGACCGACCACACCTTCGACCTGCAGGCGATGCTCGCGTCAGTCACCGACCGCACCCGGCTGATCTTCGTCTGCAATCCCAACAACCCGACGTCAACCGTGGTGGATCCCGCGGCGCTGACCGAGTTCGTCGAGGCGGTGCCGTCGCACATCCCGATCGCGATCGACGAGGCCTACGTCGAATACATTCGCGACGGTCTGCTGCCCGACAGCCTCGCGCTGGTCCGCGAACACAGCAATGTCATTGTGCTGCGGACGTTTTCGAAGGCGTACGGCCTGGCCGGGTTGCGGATGGGCTATGCGGTCGGGCATCCCGACGTGATCACCGCATTGGACAAGGCCTACGTGCCGTTCACGGTGTCCAGCATTACGCAGGCGGCTGCGATCGCCTCGCTGGACGCCGCCGACGAGTTGTTGGCCCGGACCGACGCCGTCGTCGATGAGCGCAGGCGGGTAAGCGACGCGCTGCGCGACGCCGGATTCGACCTCCCGTTATCGCAGACCAACTTCGTGTGGCTGCCGCTGGGACCGCGGACCGCGGACTTTGTCGAGCAGGCCGCTGCCTCGCGCATCGTGGTTCGGCCATACGGCAGCGACGGCGTCCGTGTGAGCATCGGCGCGCCGCAGGAGAACGATGCGATGGTGAAGTTCGCGGAGAACTGGATCTGATCAGAGGAGATCGCGATGAGTGAAACGTTGGCGCGCAAGAAGTTCGACGAATTCAGGGGCCGCACCGAACTGATCCCCGACGCCGAGTTGGACGACTACTGGGCCAGCCTGCCGCCGGCCACCATTGAGGGCATGCTCGGCGAGTGGAAGGGCGGCGAATTCGTCACCGGTCACCGGATGAACGGTCAGCTGGAGAAGTGGCGGTGGTTCGGCAAGACGTTCAACTCAGCCTCCGACGTCCAGCCGCTGGTCTGCCTCGACGACGACGGCAACCGGTTTTCCAACGTCAAGATGGGCAAGGGCGAAGCCAGCCTGTGGCTCGAAGAATTCCGCGGCGAGGTGACCGCGACCATGGTCTACGACGGTCAGCCGGTGCACGACCACTTCAAGCAGGTCGACGACGACACCGTGATGGGAATCATGAACGGCAAGAGCGTCGTCGATAACGGCCGCTACTTCTACTTCTTCCTCGAGCGGGTCTAGCTCAACCGAGCCGGGTCGCGTCCGGTGAACGCGACCAGCCGGTCCAGGGCCTTGGCGTTGTCCGGCGTCTCGATCGCCTCGCCGAACTCGCCGTTGGCGCGCCGCTCGGGGGTGACGATCCGCTGGGCGATGCCCAACACGTAGTCGGCCAGCGCGTTGGGTACATCCGGAGGCGTCCCGGTGGCGACGGCGTAGTCCCACCCGTGCACCAACATCCCGAACGCCAGCACCCCGGCCAACGTCCGCACCGGCGTCTCGTTGCCGCGCCAGGTGACCTCGCCGTCGAGGCTGTGCCGACGGTGGAACGCATCCAGCGTCGGCCGGCCGGCCGCGATGAGCTGGCGCTCGACGGTGTCGCCGGCGTCGCGCTCCGGAAGTTCGGCGCCGAGCGCCGTTCCGATCGAGGCAATGGTGTCGACCAGGTGCTCGGTCAGCTGTGCGACGTCGAGGCCGTCGCTGCCCGTCGGACGCGACAGCTCGTCCTTGGCGATCGGGTGGACGATGTGCTGCAAAACCCCCAGCGCAGCCTCGGCGGCGCGCAGCTCGTCGGTGGGCGGTGATTCGGGTCCGGGTCTCAGGTCGGAAGCCATGCAGACCACGGTACGGTCTGCGGATGAGTGCGCCATACGAGTCCGTCGCCGTCGAGACCGCAGGCCATGTCGCGCAGGTGACATTGATCGGGCCCGGCAAGGGCAATGCAATGGGCCCGGCCTTCTGGTCGGAGCTGCCGGAGTTGTTCGCCGAACTCGACGCGGACCCCGCCGTACGGGCCATCGTGTTGACCGGCTCGGGCCGTAACTTCAGCTACGGCCTGGATCTCCCGGCGATGGGCGGGACGCTGGCGCCAGTGCTCGCCGACGGCGCGATGGCCGGCCCCCGCACCGAATTCCACCGCGAGGTGCTGCGCATGCAGGGCGCCATCAGTGCCGTCGCCGACTGCCGCACACCCACGGTCGCGGCTGTTCACGGTTGGTGCATCGGCGGTGGTGTCGACCTGATCTCCGCGGTCGACATTCGCTATGCCAGCGCCGACGCGAAGTTCTCGGTGCGCGAGGTCAAGCTCGCAATTGTCGCCGATGTCGGCAGTCTGGCTCGGCTGCCCCTGATCCTGTCCGACGGACACCTGCGTGAACTCGCGCTGACCGGCAAGGACATCGATGCGACGCGGGCCGAGAAGATCGGTTTGGTCAACGACGTGTTCGCCGACGCCGACGCCACGCTGCAGGCCGCCCACGCGACTGCCGCCGAGATCGCCGCGAATCCGCCGCTGACGGTTCGTGGCGTCAAGGATGTGCTTGACCAACAACGTATTTCGCAAGTGTCGGCCAGCCTGCGGTATGTGGCGGCATGGAACGCCGCGTTCCTGCCGTCGAAGGACCTGTCCGAGGGCATCGAGGCGACCTTCGCCAAGCGGGCGCCGCAGTTCACCGGCGAATAGCGGGATTCATCGGCGCCACAGCGGGTAACCCCGCCGCATGGCAACGTATCGAGTACTCAATCCGCATGGTGATGTCGTCGACACCAAGGACATCGAGAGCGCCGACGACGCGCACGCCTGGTTCGTCGACGCGAAAGCCGACAATTCTGAACTGGGCTGGCGGATGGAGGTCGAAGCCGACGGCGAGTGGCGGTTCTTCGACGACACCGAGGGCGATCGGGCCTGAGTTTGGCCGTGGAGCGGGTGGGCAACACGACTCGACATGGACTCTCAACGCCTTCGCCCATTGTTGACCGCCCGCGGACCGTTCGCATCGGTCTATTTCGAGGATTCCCACGACACGCCCGACGCCGAGGCTCAGCTCGAGCTGCGGTGGCGCGCGATTCGCGAGCAACTGGAGGAGCTGGGCGCCGACCAGGCGGTGACCGCCGAGATGGAACGTGCGGTGCTGGACGCCCGTCCGCCGGTCGGCCGCAGCGGGCGCGGTGTGATAGCGAGCGCCGACGGAGTCATGCTCAACGAGCACCTGATCCGGCCGACCGCAGCGCCGGTCGTCCGGCTGTCCGAGCTGCCTTATGTTGTGCCGTTGGTAGAACACGGCTTCCAGGACATGAACCACTTGCTGGTTGCCGTTGACCACACCGGCGCCGACATCACGACTCATATCAACGGAACTGAGCGCACCGAGACGGTAGACGGTGGCGGGTACCCGGTCCACAAGGCGTCGGGTGCCGAGACCTCGGGATACGGGGACCCTCAGCTCCGCACCGAGGAAGCCGCGCGCAAGAACTTACGGGCGGTGGCAACGCGGGTCGAGCAATTGCTTGGCGAGGTAGGTCCCGAGGCGGTGTTCGTCATGGGTGAGGTTCGTTCGCGCTCAGACTTTGTCGGCCTGGTGCCCTACCAAGTTCAGTCCTTGATCGACGAGTTGGAGGTCGGCGCCCGGCATGGCGGCCAGGATGCCGAGACGGTCGCACAAGCTATCCAGGCCGCGTTGCTCAAGCGCCGACTCGCGGCAATCGACGATGCGGCGCAACGGTTTAGCGCCGAGGTCGGCAGGCCGTCTGGCCTCGCGGCCGAGGGCCTCGGACCGGTGTGCTCGGGGCTGCGCCAGGGCGCCGTGGACACTTTGATCATCGGCGACATCGGCGAAGAGACAGTAGTGTCCGATGAAGAGCTCACCACTGTCGCTCCCGACGCGGATGTGTTGTCAGAGCAGGGCGCAGCCCCGGCGCGAACGTTGCGCGCCGACGAAGCGTTGCCGATGTTCGCCGTGTCGGTCGGCGCCGCGCTGATTCGCACCGACGAGCGGATAGCGCCCGCCGACGGTGTCGGCGCAGTGTTGCGATACGCACCAACCCTGCACTGACACAACGCATTACGGGATTTCGTCGTCGTCCCGGAGCAGGAGCTTCTCGGGGTGGTGGAACGTATTCGTGCGGGGCTGGCCCCGGTCGAGGTGGGGTGGTGGGATCCATTCGGTGTCGCCGCGGTGGTTTTTTCGGGTGGTCCAGCCTTGTTCGGTGAGGCCGTGGTTGGGCGGACAGGTCAGGGTCATGTGGTTGACGTCGCTGACGGGGTTGGTGCGGTAGGGGTCGTCGTGGTGGACTTCGCAGTGGTAGCCCGAGACGTCGCAGCTGGGGAAGGTGCAGCCCCGGTCGCGGGCGATCAGGACGAGTCGTTGGGCCGGTGTGGCCAGGCGTTTCGTGTGATAGAGCGCCAGGGCTTTGCCTTTGTCGAAGATGGCCAGGTAGTGATGCGCGTGTTGGGCCAGGCGGATGACATCGGACATCGGCAGCAGGGTGCCCCCGGCGGTCAAACCCCGCCCGGCGCCTTTCTCCAACTCCTGCAGTGTGGTGGTGACGATGATGCTGGTGGGTAGCCCGTTGTGTTGGCCCAGGTCGCCGGAGGCCAGCAGGGCGCGCCCGGCGGTGAGCAGGGCGTCGTGGGTGCGCTGCGACGCGCCGCGGGTGTCGCCTTGGATCGCGTCCTGCGACGGGGTGCCCGATGCGCAGGGCTCAGCGTCGGCGGGGTTGCACATGCCGGGTGCGGCGAGTTTGGCGAACACCGCATCCCAGGTGGCCCGCGCCTGGGGCGTCAAATAGCCGCTGATCTTGCTCATGCCGTCGATGTCTTGGCGGCCGATGGTGATGCCGCGGCGTGTGGCGCGGTCGATGTCGGTGAAGTCGCCGTCGGGGTTGAGGCAGTCCATCAGCCGGTCGGCGAGTTTGGCCAGTTCGTCGGGGCGGTGTTCGGTGGCGCGCTGGGCGAGTTCTTGTTCGGCGCGTGCGCGGGTGCCGACATCGACGAAGTCGGGGATGCGTTGCCAAAACGAGCGGATCACCGCGACATGCCCGGCGCCCAGCTCCCCGGCGCGTTGGGCGGCAGCGGTCGCGGGCAACACCGGCGCCAACACCTCACCGTTCAAGGCCCGTCGCTGGCCGAGGTCGGCGGCTTCGTGGATACGGCGGGAGGCCTCTGAACGGCTGATCCGGAGCCGGTCGGCCAGCACCGCGGGTAGTTTCCCACCCAGCACCGCCTGGTCTTCGTGGCCCAGCTCGTTGATCAGCTCGTGTTCGACCGCGGGCAGCTGGCGGCGGAACACTTCGAAGCTTTCCAGGACGTTGAGCCGCTCCGGGGTGGTCAACGCGTCGAACCCGAGGTCCAAGGTGCGTTTCATGACAGCGCGCAGCGCGTCGAGACCCTCGACGACATCCTCACGACTACTCGCACGCATGTTCGAATTGTAACGACGGGGGGCGACTAGAACACCTCGCAAGATGGCAATTGTGGATAACCGTCCAACTGTGGATAACTCCGACCGAATGTCGCCACGTACCCTCGCGGCATGAACGACTCACAGGGCCGAATCCAGGTCCCGGACGACCTCGACGCCGTCACCGCAGTGGGTGCCGAGGACCATTCCGACATCGACCCGCGCGCCGTCGAGCGCATTTGGCAGGCTGCCCGTTACTGGTACCAGGCCGGCATGCACCCCGCGATCCAGGTCTGCCTGCGGCACAACGGCAAGGTCGTGCTCAATAGAGCAATCGGACACGGCTGGGGCAACGCCCCCACCGACCCACCGGACGCCGAGAAGATTCCGGTCAGGACCGATACGCCGTTCTGCGTCTATTCGTCAGCCAAGGCGATCACCGCAACCGTCGTGCACATGCTCGTCGAGCGCGGCCAACTCTCCCTCGATGCCCCTGTCTGCCAGTACATCCCGACCTACACCAGCCACGGCAAGGACCGGACCACCGTCCGCCACGTGATGACGCACAGCGCCGGGGTGCCGTTTCCGACCGGACCCAAGCCGGACCTCAAGCGGGCCGACGACCACGAATACGCGCAGGAACAACTCGGCAAGCTACGGCCGCTCTACCGTCCCGGCCTGGTGCACATCTATCACGCTCTGACTTGGGGCCCCCTGATGCGCGAGATTGTCTACGCTGCGGCCGGCAAGGACATCCGCGAAGTGCTGGGCACTGAAATCTTGGATCCGCTGGGCTTTCGGTGGACCAATTTCGGTGTGGCGGAACGAGATATCCCCTTGGTCGCGCCGAGCGTGCCGACCGGCCCACAGCTACCGGCGCCGCTGGCGACGGCGTTTCGCAAGGCTATCGGCGGCACGCTTTACGAGACCATCCCGATCACTAACACACCGCTGTTTCTCAAGACCGTCGTCCCGTCGTCGAACACCATCTCCAACGCCGACGAGATGTCGCGATTCGCCGAGATATGGCGTCGCGGAGGGGAACTCGACGGTGTCCGCGTGATGAGCCCGGAAACGCTGCGCCAAGCGGCGAAGCAAGCCCGCCGACTGCGACCGGACGTCGCTACGGGTCTGCTCCCGGCGCGCTGGGGTACTGGTTTCCAGCTCGGCACAAAGAGATTCGGGCCGTTCGGCCGCAACGCACCGCACGCGTTCGGCCATCTAGGTTTGGTCAACTGCGCGATCTGGAACGATCCCGAACGCGGGCTGGCCGCCGGAGTCGTGAGTAGCGGTAAGCCCGGCCGCGACCCGGAAGTCAAGCGCTACACCGCGTTGATGGATCGCATTGCCGCTGAGATACCGCGCGTTGGGTAAACCTGCGTCATAGTTGAGCGGTGCAGCCGCAGTATCCACCGAACCCGTACTACCCGGGGTACCCGCCACCGGGCCCACCGAGGCGACATTCCGTCGTGGACGTCACCCTGACGGTGGTCCTCGGCATACTCGCCGGTTTGGGCGCGTTGGGCGGGGTGTCGTTTTCGTTCTTGTTCGTGATGGCCACCGACTCGTGCGGGTCTCACGCCTGCAACTACGACGCGCTCAACGCCGCCTACATCGTGACGTGGGGTGGAATCGGCGTCGCCATCCTGGTCGGGGCGGTAGGAATCATCGCGGCGGCGGTCCGCAATCACTTGATGTGGATCTGGCCGGCCATCTCATTGCTGCTCATCGGCGTCTCCGTCGGCATCGGTGTACATCTGGCCGACCTGACCATGCACGGTAACTAGGTGGTCACAGGCCGTTGAGCGTGAAGATTACTTGGATTGCCACCGCAAGGATCACGGTGCCGAACAGGTACGACACCAGCGCGTGCTGCAAGACCGCGACCCGGATGGTGCGCTTCTGCAGCGGTGTGTCCGTCACTCCATAGCTGACGGCAACCGTGAAAGCGATGTAAGAAAAATCCGCGAAAGTCGGCTTCTCGTCGTCGTTGAAGTCGATGCCACCGACCGGTTCGGCGTAGTAAAGAATGGCGTAGCGCAACGTGTAGACAGCGTGCACTACCAACCACGACGCGATGACGCTGGAAAAGCCAATGGCTGCCGCGATGGTGGCGTCCGGGCCTTTGCCGCTTCCGGCGGCCAGCAGTCGGGCGACGCCGCCGAGGCTCGCGATGCTCGCGATAACCACCAGCAGGTCGGCGGGACCTCGACCCGGATGCCGTTGCTGCACAATGACTTCGATGGCCGCAGCACTCATCTTGGCGATACTCAGCCATACCCAGATGAGATATACCGCCGCTGTGGCGATCCAGCCCGCTGCGAAGGAAAACCGCCAGCCCGCGGTCGACCCGACGGCAGCTCCGGCGGCAAGTCCTGTCCCCGCGGCTATTCCGATGTGCACCAAGCGTGAGAGATCCTGGCGCAGGATCGACGGAACTCGCATGACGCTATGCGTAGTCCAGGCAGTCCGCTCCCGCAAGCGTTCGCACGGCGGCCCTGTTGCTACAAAGGTGGAACCCCACCGTGGGCAATCGAGTGGCCCAGGCCGTCCAGTTCACGGTGTCTCGCGCCGTAGGAGACACTCGATAACGCCGGAGATTGCTCCGACGCCCCGAAGCGGGCAAATACGTAACCGAGTGTGGGGCGTCGGGACGGCTCAGCGCACCCACTTGCCGTCGAGCAAGTGAAGTCCCAGATCCTGGAGGCTCCGACACACTACGATGCCTTTGTGGTCTACCCCTTGCTCCAGGTGATGCCGGTGCCCTGGGCGCAGCCGAAGGACATCTCGCACGCCACGGTCCGCCTCGCCTCCGATGAATCGCATTGCGTCACTGGACTGCAAATGGTCATCGACAGCGGTGCCGCCGAAAATGGGGATTAACGCCCCCGATGACCATGGAACCCGATGAGGCGGTGCGAGGCTGGCTGGAGAGCCACATCGGACCCGTCCAGACCTTCGAACGCCAACCACGTTGGCGCCCAGCCTGGTTCGCCGACGTCGAACGCGACAACACAACCGTGCGGCTTTATGTGCGTGGAGACCGCGAAGGCATGGAGTTCGCGTTGTCCACCTTTCGCGAAGCAGATGTCCTCGAGGCCCTGGAGAAACAAGGAATCCCAGTTCCACACATCTACGGTCGGATCGACGCACCACCGGCCATCGTGATGGATCGACTGCCCGGCGCCACCAATCTGTCGAACTCGAAGAGTGCAACGGAGCGTAGCTCGGTCCTCGATGAATACATGGAAATACTGGCGCGGATCCATCAGCTGGATCCGAATGAATTCTTGGCTGTCGGGCTCAAACGGCCGAAAGATCCTCAGCAGCATGCGTTGTCGAGCTTCGAAGAGTCCGTGTCGCGGTACCGGTCCGCTAAAAGCCGACCGGAGCCTTTTCTGGAGTTCGGCATCGGGTGGGTTCGCCGCCATGTTCCCGCGCATCGGTTCGACCCTCGTTTCCTACTGGGCGATCCCGGACAGTTCATGTTCGCCGATGGTCGCGTGACTGGGCTGCTCGACGTCGAGCTGGCCTACCTCGGCGACATCTCTCACGATCTGGCAGGACTGCGCCTGCGTAACATCTCTGAGCCGTTCGGCGACTTGGAGCGCGCGTTTCGGCGCTATGAGGAGGTCTGCGGCGTACCACTGGACTTGCCGGTGGTCGAGTTTCACACCGCGCAGTTCTCGCTTACGACGCCTCTTTCGTTGGTCATGATCCTGCACAACCCTTTTCCGATGAGCGACTTGCTGCAGTATTTCGAGTGGTTCCAGCAATGCTCGCTCAACGCAGTCGAAGCAATGGCCGCGGTCGAGGGCGTCACCCTCGACGACTACCGACTCCCGCCAACCGCAGATGTCCGCCAGGGGGGCCTACTCGACGCGTTGGCACCTGTCATCGAGGAGCTGGCGGCCGAGACCGACATTGACCGATTCCGTCGGCGTCAGACGGCACAGACCGCGCGCTACGTCGCCGAGGTCTGCCGGCACGGTCCCGCGATCGAAGCCGAAGACCTCGACGATCTCGAGCGTCTGCTCGGTTGCCGATGCGCCGACTGGCGCACGGGCGATGAGGCCCTCGAGGCATTCGTGCTGGGCGCGCCCGAAGACATGGACGCCGATCTGATTCGGCTCTTCCATCGCCGCATCATGCGGCAGATGCGTTTGCTGGAACCAGTTCTCAATCGCAGCGGCGGAGTGCAGCCGCTGATCCCCTTGGCGCAGCTACTAGGCCGCTGAAATCTCTGGGCCGCACCGGTCACGGCGAACCCCGCCGGAGCCAGCGTGACGCCTCATGAGCTGCGCTAACGCTCTCCCTCACAATGGCGGTGGCGGAGGTGTGTGAGTTCACGACATAGGTGACAGATGAGTCGCGTCATGGGTTACACCTGCGATGTCCGGTGATGAGTCGCGTCATAGGTGACAGTCATGGCTCATGTCGAAAGCGAGTGTGGTCGTGTTGGAAGTCGTCAGCGGAAACCTCACCGTCACCGCGGCTGCTTCGGCTTACGGGCTGTCGCGGCAACATATCTATCGGCTGCTCAAGCGTTATCAGCTCGGCGGTTTGGAAGCGGTTGAGCCGCGGTCGCGACGCCCTGCCAGCAACCCCCGGGCGGTCTCGGATGAGGTCATCGCCGCGATCGTGCTGCTACGGGAAAAGCTCGTCGCCGAGGGCCTCGACGCCGGTCCGGTCACGTTGCAGCACCATCTGGCCCAGCAAGGGTTGCCGGTGCCGGCGGTCTCCACGATCCGGCGCATCTTGGGCCATCACGGCTTGATCGTCCCGGCACCCCGTAAACGCCCGAAAAGCTCCTATCGCCGTTTCGCCGCCGAGCAACCCAACGAATGCTGGCAATCCGATTTCACCCACTGGAGGTTGGCCGACGGCAGCGACATCGAGATCCTCAACTGGCTCGACGACCACTCCCGATACCTGCTGTACTGCACCGCCTATCGCCGCGTCGCCGGTCCCGATATCGTCGCCAGCTTCACCGCCACCGCCGCCACCCACGGACTACCGGCCTCCACACTGACCGACAACGGCTCGGTCTACACCTCCCGATTCACCCACGGCCACAACGACTTCGAGCGCCTTCTCAACAGCCTGGGCATCACCCAGAAAAACGGTCACCCCGGACACCCCCAAACCCAAGGCAAAATCGAACGCTTCCACCAAACCCTCAAACGCTGGCTGTCCGCCCGGCCCCGACCCGCCACCATCGCCGCCGCCCAAATCCTGCTCAACGACTTCACCACGATCTACAACACCGAACGCACCCACCGAGCCCTACCACCAGCCACCACCCCAGCCCAGGCCTACACCGCCCGCCCCAAAGCCGGCCCCACCCACACCAGCGGCCGACACTTCCGCATCCGCCGCGACACCGTCGACCAATTCGGCAAACTCACCCTGCGCCACGGCAGCCGCCTGCACCACCTCGGCGTCGGCCGCATCCACGCCGGCACCTCAGTCCTGATCCTGGTGACCACCACCACCGTCACCGTCATCAGCAAAACCAGCCACCACGTCCTAAGCAGCCACCACATCAACGCCGACACAAACTACTGGCGCAACCAAAACAAAAACCCCGGCCGATGGCCGGGGAATCTGTAACCCATGACGCGACTCATCTGTCACCTATGACTCGACTCATCACATGGCGGTGGCGGAGGGATTTGAACCCCCGGACGGTTTTAGCCGTCTCTCGCTTTCAAGGCGAGTGCATTAGGCCGCTCTGCCACGCCACCGCGGACAAGGGTAGCGGCTGGCTTGATGAGTCCGCCCAGGGCTTCGGGCCGGACCTAGTCGGCACTCTTCAGCGCGGCACTGATCCGCCGACAATTCTCGCCGAGCGCGACGACCTGCGACCGTGACAGCGGATCAAGGAAGTGCATCCGGATGCTTTCGGCGTACGTCGTCATCGCCTCGCGAGCTACCGCACGACCCTTGTCGGTGATCGCCGCGACGACCCCACGCCGGTCGTCAGGGGTGGTCTCGCGGCGTACCAACCCCTGCGCCTCGAGACGGCGAACCTGGCGGGTGAGCCGACTGGGCAGCGATGCCAGCGCCTCGGCGAGGTCGCCCATCCGCGCGCATCCCGTCGGCGAATGAACGAGCATGTCGAGCACCCTTACGTCGAACAGCGACAGCTGATGGACCTCCGTGAGCCGACGGTTGAGCACCGCGTACAACCGCAGCGTCGAATCCAGGAAGTTCTGCCACGACTTCTGCTCAGCGATATCCAGCCCGGGCATCTCGCTGGCTGTCCGGCCGGCAATGAGGGCGGCCATCACGTCATGCTATGCGAGACATCGCCTTTGGAATAGGGGCTAGTAGCGTGACGGGCATGCACGCCATCGTCGCCGAATCCGCCGACACACTTCGCTGGCAGGAAGTCCCCGACGTCACCGCAGGCCCCGACGAGGTGCTGGTCAAGGTCACCGCCGCGGGAGTCAACCGGGCCGACCTGCTGCAAGCGGCCGGGCTGTACCCACCGCCGCCCGGCGCCAGCGAGCTGCTCGGCATGGAGGTCTCCGGCGTCGTTGAGAGCGTCGGCGACGAGGTGGCCGACTGGTCGCCCGGCCAAGAGGTCTGCGCTTTGCTCTCCGGCGGCGGCTACGCCGAATACGTAGCGGTCCCGGCCGGGCAGTTGCTGCCTCATCCCGCCGGCCTCGACCTGGTCGATTCCGCCGGTGTGCCGGAAGTGGCGTGCACGGTTTGGTCGAACCTGGTGATGACGGCCCACCTCGACGAGGGCCAGCTGCTGCTCATGCACGGCGGCGCGAGCGGAGTGGGCAGCCACGCCATTCAGGTCGCTCACGCGCTGGGCGCACGGGTAGCCGTCACCGCAGGCTCGGCGGCCAAGCTCGAGGCGTGCCGCGAACTCGGCGCCGAAATCCTGATCAACTACCGCGACGAGGATTTCGTCGCAGCGTTGAAAGAGGCCACCGACGGCCACGGCGCCGACGTCATCTTCGACATCATGGGCGCGTCCTACCTCGACCGGAACATCGACGCGCTGGCCACCGAAGGGCGGCTGGTCATCATCGGCATGCAGGGCGGCGTCAAGGGCGAACTGAACATCGGCAAGCTGCTGGGCAAGCGGGCGCACGTCATCGGCACCACCCTGCGGGCGCGGCCGACCACCGGCCCGAACAGCAAGAGCGAGATCGTCGCAGCGGTGACCGAGTCGGTATGGCCGATGATCGCCGACGGCCGTGTCCGCCCGATCATCGGTGCGCGCGTACCGATCCAGGACGCCGGCGAGGCGCATCGCATGCTGTCCGCAGGCGAGGTGACCGGAAAGATCGTGCTGACGGTCTGACCGCCCGGCCTGCCGGGCGTGGGGTTGCAAACGCCCGGCCAGCCGGGCGTTCGGCGAACGTCTCAGCCGAGCGAGGCGAGCGCACGCACCAACTGGTCGACCTCGGCCATCGTCGAATAATGCGCGAGGCCAACGGTCACCGCGCCACCGACGTCGTTCACGCCGATCACGTCCAGCACCCGAGAATTCGCATTGGCGATGGCCAGAATCCCGTTGTCGGCCAGCCGCTGCACCACCCGCTCGGCCGGCACGTCGTGCACGGCAAAACTGACCACCGGGATCGGCGACTCGGGCCGCGCAATCACGACCACCCGAGACAACGACCGCAGCGAGCCCATCAGGTACTCGAAGATCCCGTCCATGTACGTCGTCGCGGACTGAATCGAGGTGGACAGGCGTTCGCGCCGAGTCCCGCGAGCCGACTCGTCGAGCGAGGCGAGGTACTCGAT
Source organism: Mycobacterium paraterrae (assembly GCF_022430545.2). Lineage (NCBI taxonomy): Bacteria > Bacillati > Actinomycetota > Actinomycetes > Mycobacteriales > Mycobacteriaceae > Mycobacterium > Mycobacterium paraterrae. The sequence goes on from NZ_CP092488.2 coordinate 1,601,652, forward strand.
GCTGGCGACGAACCCGCCGAGTAACCCGTACTGATGCACGCCGACCTCGAGGCGTGCAGGTCCGGTGGCATACGGGTTGGTCGACACCGAAGTGAAGGTGTTGATCATCGCTGCATCGCGGAACACCAGCGCGCCGACTGGCGGACCGCCCCAGCTGACCGCGTTGATCGCCACCACGTCGGCGTCAATCTCGTCGATGTCGATCAACCGGTACGGCGCGGCAGCGGAGTGGTCGACGACCACGAACCCGCCGACGTCGTGGACCAGCTTTGTCACGGGCCGCAGATCGGTGACGGTGCCCAGCGTCCCTGACGCCGAACTCACCGCGACCAGACGCGTCGCCTGACTGATCAGCCCTTCCCACTGCCAGGACGGCAGGTCGCCGGTTTCGATGTCGACCTCGGCCCATTTGACCTTGGCGCCGAACCGATTGGCGGCGCGCAGCCAGGGCGCGATGTTGGCCTCGTCGTCGAGCCGGGTGACGACCATTTCATAACCGAGCCCGGCGCGAGTCGACGAAGCGTCGGCCAGCGATGCCAGCAACACCGCGCGATCGGAGCCCAGCACCACGCCCCGCGGATCCGCGTTGACCAGGTCCGCGGCCGCCTGACGGGCCGCTTCGAGCACGGCCGCGCTGCGCTTGGCCGACGGATGGGGGCCGGCGGTGCTGGGGAACGATCCGCGGAAGGCCGTCGACACAGTGGTAGCCACCGAGTCGGGGATCAGCATCCCGGACGGGGCGTCGAAGTGCACCCAACCGTCCCCGAGTGACGGGTGTAACCCACGCACTCGGGCGACGTCGTATGCCATACCAGCCACCTTAGAGCCCTGCACAATAAGAGAAACCGTGACGGTAGCGGGCGCCCGATTGCGTCCCCGCCGTCCATAGCCAGGTCACCCGGGCAGCCATACTAGTCGCGTGGGGCTGTGCTTCGGAACGCTGATCGCATTGTTTTTGCTCATCGTCCCCGGGGCCATCGTCGGAAGAATCACCCAGCTCACGTGGCCGATCGCCATCGCGGTAGGCCCGGCGCTGACGTATGGCGTTGTGGCGCTGGCGATCATCCCGTTCGGGGCGCTCGGAATCCCGTGGAACGGTTGGACAGCCCTGGCCGCCCTCGCCGCAGTGTGCGTCGTGATGATCGGTCTGCAGCCGTTGCTGTCCCGCTACCGTGACGCCGCCGCGGAGGCCTTGGGTATCGACCGCCGCCAGGCGTTGACCGTCGCGGCCGGGGTGTTGCTGGGCGCGCTGCTGATCATGTGGGCGGCCTATCGCGGCCTGGTGCACTGGCAGTCGATTCCCAGCACCTGGGACGCGGTCTGGCACGCCAACACGGTCCGCTTCATCCTCGACACCGGCCAGGCCTCGTCGACGCAGATGGGAGAGCTGCGCAATGTCGAGACACACCAGCCGCTGTACTACCCCTCGGTGTTCCATGCGTTGACAGCGGTCTACTGCCAACTCACCGGCGCGGCACCGACGACCGGTTACACCCTCAGCTCGGTCGCCGCGGCGGTCTGGCTGTTCCCGACCAGCGCCGCGATGCTCACCTGGCATCTGCTTCGCGCCCGGACGCCCTACGCCGCCGGTGTGGCCGCGACCGCGGCGGCGCTGTCGGCGTCGTTTACATCGGTGCCCTATGTCGAGTTCGGGACGGCGGCGATGCCGAACCTGGCGGCGTATGGCGTTGCGATCCCGACGTTCGTCCTGGTGGTCTCGACGTTGGGACACCGCGACCGTATCCCGGCGGCGGTGCTGGCCCTCGTCGGCGTCTTCTCGGTACATCTCACCGGCGGCTTCGTGGTGATCCTGTTCGCGGCGGCGTGGTGGCTGATGGATGCGTGGTGGCATCCGGTACGCGGCCGGCTCGCGGACCTGCTGACGCTGTCGGCGTCGGCGGCGCCGGCATTGCTGATCCTGGCGCCGCAGTTCTACGGCGTGGCCAAACAGGCCGACATCATCGCCGGTCACGCGTTTCCCAGCTTCAAGACCGTCAAGCAGGGCGTGATCGATGCGCTGTTGCTGCACACCCGCCACCTCAACGATTTCCCGACGCAGTACGCGCTGGTCGCGCTGAGCGGTCTCGGCATGCTGATCCTGCTGTACAAGAAGGTGTGGTGGCCACCGGTGGTCTGGCTGATGCTGACCGTCGCGACGATCTACTCGGGCGCGCCGTTCCACAATCCACTGGGCACCGCGATCGAGCAGTTCAGTCAGTTCTTCTACAACGATCCGCGCCGCCTCTCGGCCGTGGTGACGATGCTGGTGACGCCGATGGCAGCGATCGCGGTGTTCGCATTGGTGGTCGGGGCGGTTGCGCTGGCCCGCAAGGTCGTCACTGCTCCCGAGGCCGTATGGGTGTCGACGACTGTCGGGCTACTGGTATTGACCACAGTGCTGAGCGGCAGACACTACCTCTACCGGCACCTGGTGTTGTTCGGCGACAAATACGACCAGGTGATGATCAACCAGCAAGACCTCGACGCGATGGCCCACCTGGCCTCGCTGCCAGGCGCCAGGGACACGCTGATCGGCAACTCGAATGTCGACGGCACCGCATGGATGTACGCGGTCGCCGACCTGCATCCGCTGTGGACGCACTACGACTTCCCACAGCAAACCGGCCCGGGCTACTACCGCTACATCTTCTGGGCCTATGCCGATGCAGACGCGCTGCCAGGGGTACCCCCCGACAAGCGGGCGCTGGTGCCTGAAGCAGTCGGGGCACTCAACATCCGCTACATCCTGACCAGCGCGCCCACGGTTCGGGGGTTCAAGGTCCCCGACGGACTAGTGTCAATAGACCGATCGAAGTGGTGGACCAAGATCTACGACAACGGTGCGGCCTGGATCTACGAATGGCGCGGGCCTCAGCGCGCTCCTACTACTCCCAAAGGTGAGAAGCATTGAGTAACAACGACGACATCGAGGTCATCGGCGGCGTCGACCCCCGTCTCATGGCAGCAGCGCAGGACGACGACAATGACCGCTCGATCACAGACCTGGTCGAGCAGCCCGCCAAGGTGATGCGGATCGGCACCATGATCAAGCAGTTGCTCGAGGAGGTGCGCGCGGCACCGCTGGACGACGCCAGCCGTAACCGGCTGCGCGAGATCCACGCCACCAGCATCCGTGAACTTGAAGACGGGCTGGCCCCGGAACTGCGCGAGGAGCTCGAACGGCTCACCCTGCCGTTCACCGAGGGCAGCGTCCCCTCGGATGCCGAGCTGCGTATTGCCCAGGCCCAGCTGGTCGGCTGGTTGGAGGGGCTGTTCCACGGCATCCAGACGGCGCTGTTCGCCCAGCAGATGGCAGCCCGCGCGCAGCTCGAGCAGATGCGCGAGCAACGTGGCCTGCCACCCGGCAGCGGCGGTCACGCGCGACCCGGCTCCGGCACCGGGCAATATCTGTAGGCAACCGGTGACATCGACGGGTCCGCACATCGAAACCCACGACGCGTGGGTCGAGTTTCCGATCTTCGACGCCAAGTCGCGCTCGCTGAAGAAGACCTTCTTAGGCGGCTCGATCGGCCGCAACGCGTCCAACGTGGTGGTCATCGAGGCGCTGCGGGACATCACGATGTCGCTGGAACTCGGTGATCGGGTCGGACTGGTCGGCCACAACGGGGCCGGAAAATCGACGCTGCTGCGGCTGCTTTCGGGCATTTACGAGCCCACCCGTGGTTCGGCGATCGTCCGGGGCCGGGTGGCACCGGTATTCGACCTCGGCGTCGGGATGGACCCCGAGATCTCGGGCTACGAGAACATCATCATCCGGGGCCTGTTCCTGGGGCAAACCCGCAAACAGATGCTGGCGAAGGTCGACGAGATCGCGGACTTCACCGAGCTCGGTGACTACCTGTCGATGCCGCTGCGCACATACTCCACCGGCATGCGGGTGCGGTTGGCGATGGGCGTCGTCACCAGCATCGACCCCGAGATCCTGCTGCTCGATGAGGGGATCGGCGCCGTCGACGCCGACTTCTTGAAGAAGGCGCAGACGCGATTGCAGAGCCTGGTCGAGCGCTCCGGAATCCTGGTGTTCGCAAGCCATTCGAACGAGTTCCTGGCCCGGCTGTGCAAGACCGCAATGTGGATCGACCACGGCGTGATCCGGCAGACCGGCAGCATCGAAGACGTCGTGCGGGCCTACGAGGGTGAGGACGCGGCCCGTCACGTCCGCGAGGTGCTGGCCGAAACGGAACGCGACAGCGTATGAGTTCCGCCGGCGACACGAACCGGCGCGCCGCATGAGCGACGCCAATGCTGAGGAGCGGCGCATAAGCCCGATGGTGGTTGCCGTCGTGGTGACTCACCGGCGCGCCGACCTGCTCGCGAAGTCGCTGGACGTGCTGAGCAGCCAGAGTCGCCCGCTGGACCAGCTGATCGTGGTCGACAACGCCGCCGAGGAACGCGTGCGCGATCTGGTTGCCGGACAACCCGTCCCGACGACCTACCTGCCCTCGCGCCGAAACCTCGGCGGCGCCGGCGGTTTCGCGCTCGGCATCCTGCACGCGCTGGCGTTAGGCGCCGACTGGGTGTGGTTGGCCGACGACGACGGCCACCCGCAGGACGGCGAGGTGCTGGCCACGCTGCTGGCCTGTGCCGACAAACATCGGCTGGCCGAGGTGTCACCGATGGTGTGCAACGCTGACGAGCCGGAGAAGCTGGCATTTCCGTTGCGGCGCGGCTTGGTCTGGCGTCGACGGGTCAGCGAACTGCGCAGTGAGCCCGGCCAGGATCTGCTGCCGGGCATCGCGTCGTTGTTCAACGGCGCGCTGTTCCGGGCGTCGGCGTTCGAGGCCGTCGGGGTTCCGGACCTGCGGCTGTTCGTCCGCGGCGACGAAGTCGAGATGCATCGTCGACTGGTCCGCTCCGGACTGGCGTTCGGGACCTGTCTGGACACAGCGTATCTGCACCCGTGCGGCTCGGCGGAATTCAAGCCGATCCTGGGCGGCCGGATGCACACGCAATATCCCGACGACGAGACCAAGCGCTACTTCACCTATCGCAACCGCGGCTACCTGATGGCGCAGCCGGGTCTGCGTAAATTGCTCCTCCAGGAGTGGATCCGGTTCGGCTGGTTCTTCCTGATCTCCCGTCGTGACCCCAAAGGTCTGCTGGAATGGCTGCGGCTGCGCCGGCTGGGCCGCCGGGAACAGTTCGAAAGGCCCTCTCAATGACCCGCGCCGACGACGGTAAACAGGGCAGTGCGATCCGGATAGGCCAGGAGGAGTGGCGCCATGACCATCGCTGATGTCGCGGCCCAGTCGAAGACGATGACCCGGGCCTGGGGTGACCTGGTCGACGGCTACCGCCGCCGCGAGCTGTGGCTGCATCTGGGCTGGCAGGACATCAAGCAGCGCTACCGCCGGTCGGTGCTGGGGCCGTTCTGGATCACGATCGCGACCGGCACCACCGCGGTGGCGATGGGCGGCCTGTATTCCAAGCTGTTTCATCTACAGCTGTCGGTGCATCTGCCCTACGTCACGCTCGGGCTGATCATCTGGAATCTGATCAACGCCTCGATCCTTGAGGGCGCGGAGGTGTTCGTCGCCAACGAGGGGCTGATCAAGCAGCTGCCGACGCCGCTGAGCGTGCACGTCTACCGGTTGGTGTGGCGACAGATGATCCTGTTCGCGCACAACATCGTCATCTACGTGGTCATCGCGATCATCTATCCCAAGCCGTGGTCGTGGGCCGATCTCGCGGTGATCCCGGCGTTGGGGCTGATCGTATTGAACTGTGTCTGGGTGTCGCTCTGCTTCGGCATCCTGGCCACGCGTTTCCGCGACATTGGGCCGCTGCTGTTCTCGATCGTGCAGCTGCTGTTCTTCATGACCCCGATCATTTGGAACGACGACACCCTGCGCGCGCAGGGGGCCGGGCAATGGTCGAAGATCGTCGAGCTCAACCCGCTGCTGCATTACCTGGATCTGGTGCGGGCACCGCTGCTGGGCGCTCACCAGGAATTGCGGCACTGGGTCGTCGTGATCGGGCTGACGGTGCTGGGTTGGCTGGTGGCGGCCTTCGCGATGCGCCAGTACCGGGCCCGGGTCGCTTACTGGGTGTAGCTGGCCAGCTTCTGGCCGTGCTTCTGGCCGCGAGACGAAAACCGGGGCTGTGATCTGCGCAAAACCACGACCATGGCTGCTGTTTCGCGGACCGAGGCCGCCGTAGACTCTGCGCCGATGGCTGAGATCGCGGCGAGCACCCCATTGCCGCTGAAGACACAGGCGTGGCGATTCATCGTCACCGGCGGGTTTTCGGCGATCGTCGACTTCGGCCTGTACGTCTTGCTGTACAAGGCCTTCGGCGTGCAAGTCGACCTGGCTAAATCCCTCAGTTTCATCGCGGGCACGACGACGGCATACCTGATCAACCGGCGCTGGACATTTCAAGCGCCGCCGAGTCGTTCGCGGCTGATCGCGGTCTGGGCCCTGTACGGGCTCACCTATTGCGTACAGGTCGGCATGAACCACGGCTTCCTGGCGCTATTTCACTACAGCGCGTGGGCGGTGCCGGCCGCATTCGTGATCGCGCAGGGCACCGCGACGGTCATCAACTTCGTCGTGCAGCGATCGGTGATCTTCCGGCTGCGCTAACGGCCCGGCAGCGCATCGCCCGAGTGTAGGTGCCGGTCAGGTCACGAAAGCACTGTCTACCGCCACGACTGCAAGGTCCGCACCCCACGGGCGGGTACCCTCTTTGACGATGTTGAGCAGCGACATTCCCACCACACGAACCAGGCTGACGGGCTTCGGCCGAACCGCGCCGTCGGTCGCGGAGGTGCTGTCGACGCGGGACACCGAGCTGATCGCCAAGGCGGTCGGCCAGGTCGCCGACGCGGGAGGCCGGGGTGTGATCGCGCGCGGGCTGGGCCGCTCCTACGGTGACAACGCCCAAAACGGCGGTGGTCTGGTGATCGACATGACGCCGCTGAACAGGATCCACTCGATCGCATCCGACACCCGGCTGGCCGACGTCGACGCCGGCGTCAGCCTGGATCAGTTGATGAAGGCGGCGCTGCCGTTCGGGCTGTGGGTTCCGGTGCTGCCCGGCACCCGGCAAGTCACCGTCGGCGGCGCGATCGCCTGCGACATCCACGGCAAGAACCACCACAGCGCGGGCAGCTTCGGCAACCACGTGGTCTCGATGGAGTTGCTCACGGCCGACGGCCAGATCCGCCACCTCACGCCGGACGGGGAAGACGCCGAGCTGTTCTGGGCCACCGTCGGAGGCAACGGGCTGACCGGCATTGTGCTGCGAGCGGTGATCGAGATGACACCGACCGAGACCGCCTACTTCATCGCCGACGGCATCGCGACACATGACCTCGACGAGACGGTCGCGGTCCACCTCGACGGCACCGAGGACAACTACACGTACTCCAGCGCCTGGTTCGACCTGATCAGCCCGCCGCCCAAGCTCGGCCGCGCCGCGATCAGCCGCGGCAGCCTGGCCAAGCTGGATCAGCTACCGCCGAAGCTGGCCAAAAACCCGTTGAAATTTGATGCGCCGCAACTACTTTCGGTTCCAAATATCTTCCCGGTCAGCGCAATGAACAAATTGTCGTTCACGGCGATCGGCGAGGTCTACTACCGGCTCGGCGGCACCTACACCGGCAAGGTCCAGAACTTGTCGCAGTTCTACCACATGCTGGATCTCGTCAGCGGCTGGAATTATGCTTATGGGCCAACGGGTTTCGCGCAGCACCAGTTCCTCGTGCCCCCGGATGCGCTCGAGGAGTTCAAAGCGATCATCCGCTGGATCCAGACTCGCGGCCACTACTCGGCCCTCAACGTCTTCAAGCTCTTCGGCCCGGGCAACCGCGCTCCGCTGAGCTTCCCGATGGCGGGCTGGAACGTCGCGATGGACTTCCCCAACAAGCCGGGTGTCAACGAATTCCTCAACGAACTCGACAGCCGTGTCATGGAATTCGGCGGCCGGGTCTACACGGCCAAGGATTCCCGGACCACCGCGGACAATTTCCATGCCATGTATCCCCGAATCGACGAGTGGATTGCGGTGCGCCGCAAGGTCGATCCGACCGGAGTGTTCGTCTCCGACATGGCCCGACGTTTGGAGCTGCTTTAGATGGTGCTTGACGCCGTGGGGAACCCCCAGGCCATTCTGCTGCTGGGCGGCACATCCGAGATCGGCCTGGCGATCTGTGAGCGCTACCTCCGTAACGCGCACGCGCGAATCGTGCTGGCCGACCTGCCCAACCATCCGGGCAAGGACAAAGCCGTCGCACAGATGAAGGCCGCGGGTGCCAAGTCGGTCGAGTGGATCGAGTTCGACGGCGTGGACACCGCGACCCACCCGAGTGTGATCGACGCCGCCTTCGCCGGCGGGGATATCGACGTGGCGATCGTCGCGTTCGGATTGCTCGGCAACGCCGAGGAGCTCTGGCAAGACCAGCGCAAGGCGGTCCAGATTGCCCAAGTCAATTACACCGCAGCGGTTTCCGTCGGCGTACTGCTGGGCGAGAAGATGCGCGCGCAGGGCTTCGGTCGCATCATCGCGATGAGCTCGGTCGCCGGCGAGCGGGTCCGCCGGTCGAACTTCGTCTACGGCTCCACCAAGGCCGGGCTCGACGGCTTCTACCTCGGGCTCGGAGAAGCGTTGCGCGACTACGGGGTTCGTGTCCTGGTCATCCGGCCGGGTCAGGTCCGCACCTCCACCACCCTCGAGCACTGGAAGTCGACCGGAGCCAAGGAGGCGCCGTTCACCGTCGACAAGGAATTCGTCGCGGAGCTCGCGGTGACCTCGGCCGCAAAGGGCAAGGAACTCGTCTGGGCGCCGGGCCCGGTTCGCTACCTGATGACCGTGCTGCGTCACATTCCGCGGCCGATCTTCCGCAAGTTGCCCCTCTAGATGCGCAATGCGCTGGCCACCGTCGGCCACATGGTGATCGCGGTCGCGATCGCAGCGGCGGTCTCGGTGGTGTCGCTGACCGCGATCGCCCGGGTGCAGTGGCCGGCCTTCCCGTCGTCGAACCAGCTGCATGCGCTCACCACAGTGGGCCAGGTCGGCTGCATCGCCGGATTGTTGTGCGTGGGTTGGTGGTGGCGGCGCGGCACATGGCGGTGGCTGGCCCAGCCTTTGGCACTGGTGTTCGTCTCCGCGTTTTCGGTGGTGACGCTCGGCATGCCGCTGGGCGCGACCAAGCTGTACCTGTTCGGCATCTCGGTCGACCAGCAATTTCGCACCGAATACCTGACGCGGCTCACCGACAGCCCCGCGCTGCACGACATGACGTATTTCGGCCTGCCGGCCTTTTACCCGCCCGGCTGGTTCTGGGTCGGAGGCCGGGTCGCCGCGCTGACCGGCACGTCTGGCTGGGAGACGTTCAAGCCGTGGGCGATCACGTCGATCACCATCGCGATCGCGGTCGCGATGGTGCTGTGGTCACGAATGATCCGCTTCGAGTACGCGCTGATCGTCACGGCCGCGACAGCGGCGATGACGCTGGCCTACAGCTCCCCCGAGCCGTACTCGGCGATGATCACCGTGCTGCTACCCCCAGTGATGGTCCTGGCGTGGTCGGGCCTGCGAGGCGGCGTCCGCTCGGGCGGGTGGGCCGCGGTGGTCGGCGTCGGGCTGTTCCTGGGCGCCGCCGCCACCTGCTACACGCTGCTGCCGGCCTACTGCGCATTCACCGTGCTGTTGATGGCGCTGACGTTGTCGGCGGCCCGCCGGCGCGACGGCCTCAAAGCGGCGCTGGATCCACTCGTCCGGCTCGCCCTCATCGGCGCCATCGCGGCGGCGGGCGCGTCCATCACCTGGTTGCCGTTCCTGCTGCGCGCCGCCCACGACCCGGTGAGCAACAGCGGCAGCGCCTTTCACTACCTGCCGGCCGACGGCGCAGCGCTGACCTTTCCGATGCTGACGTTCACATTGGTGGGGGCGCTGTGCCTGCTCGGGACGTTGTGGCTAGTAGTCCGCGCGCACGACTCGGTGCGCGCGGGCGGGCTGACCATCGCCGTGCTGGCCGTCTACCTGTGGTCGCTGCTGTCGATGCTGGCCACCCTGGCCCGCACCACGTTGCTGTCGTTCCGGCTGCAGCCGACCCTCACGGTGTTGCTCGCCACGGCTGGCGTCTTCGGCTTTGTCGAAGTCACTCGAGCGCTTGCCGAGCGGAATCGGGCTTGGTTGCCGGTCGCGGCGGCAACCGGGCTGGCCGCAGCGATCGCGTTCAGCCAGGACATCCCCGACGTGCTGCGGCCCGACCTGACCATCGCCTACACCGACACCGACGGCCACGGTCAGCGCGGTGACCGCCGCCCGCCCAGCTCGGAGAAGTTCTACTCGCAGATCGACGCCGCGATCACACAGGCGACCGGTCGGCCCCGCGACCAGACGGTGGTGTTGACCGCCGACTACAGCTTCCTGTCCTACTACCCCTACTACGGCTTCCAGAGTCTGACGTCGCACTACGCCAACCCGCTGGCGCAGTTCGACAAGCGGGCTGCCGCAATCAAGGAGTGGGCGAAGCTCAAGTCGGCCGATCCGTTCGTCCACGCGCTGGACACCCTGCCGTGGGCACCGCCCACCGTGTTCCTGATGCGCCACGGCGGCGCGGCCGGCGCGGCCAGCACCTACACCCTGCGACTGGCCGAGGACGTCTACCCGAACCAGCCCAACGTGCGCCGTTACACCGTCGAGCTGAACGCCGCGATTTTCGACGATCCGCGGTTCAGCGTGACCAAGGTCGGGCCCTTCGTTCTGGCCGTTCGCAAACCCTGATGGCTACCGAGGGGACCGATGCCGGGCAACTAGCATCTAGCACCGTGGACCGCGCCGTCGACGATGCAGAGCGAAGCGATGAGGAGGAGCGGCGCCATGTGCCCGCCGTCGACGATGCAGAGCGAAGCGATGAGGAGGAGCGGCGCCATGTGCCCGCCGTCGACGACGCAGAGCGAAGCGATGAGGAGGAGCGGCGCCATGTGCCCGCCGTCGACGACGCAGAGCGAAGCGATGAGGAGGAGCGGCGCACCGTGGACCGCGCCGTCGACGATAAGCAGAGCAGTGCGATCCGGGAGGGTCAGAAGGGGCCGCGCTCGAGCCACGACACGCCGGACAAGAGCTATCGGGCTGCCCGATACGTCGCCGTCATCGCCGGTCTACTGGGCACGCTGCTGGCCATCGCAACGCCGCTGCTGCCGGTCAAACAGACCACCGCGCAACTGAACTGGCCCCAAAACGGCGTACTCGGCAGCGTCGAGGCCCCGCTGATCGGCTACGTCGCCACCGACCTCAACATCAGCATCCCGTGCCAGGCCGCCGCCGACCTCGGTGGCCCCAACAAAACCGTGCTGCTGTCGACCGTGCCCAAGCAGGCGCCCAAGGCGGTTGACCGCGGCCTGCTGATCGAGCGGGCCAACGACGACCTGGTGCTGGTCGTCCGCAATGTGCCGCTGGTGGTCGCGCCGCTGAGCCAGGTGTTGAGCCCCGCCTGCCAGAGGCTGGTGTTCACCGCCCACGCCGACCGGGTGATCGGCGAGTTCGTCGGGCTCACCCAGGGCCCCAACGCCGAGCACCCGGGCGCGCCACTGCGCGGTGAGCGCAGCGGCTACGACTTTCGGCCGCAGATCGTCGGCGTCTTCACCGACCTGACTGGGCCGGCTCCGCCGGGGCTGACGTTCTCGGCCACCATCGACACCCGCTACAGCAGTTCGCCGACGCCGCTGAAGATGGCGGCGATGGTGCTGGGCGTCGTGCTGACCCTGGCGGCTCTGGTGGCGCTGCACATCCTGGACACCTCCGACGGCACCCGGCACCGGCGCTTCCTGCCGCCGCGCTGGTGGTCGCTGAGCGGACTGGACGGGCTGGTCACCCTGACCCTGGTGTGGTGGCATTTTGTCGGGGCCAACACCGCCGACGACGGCTACATCCTGACCATGGCCCGGGTCTCCGAGCACGCAGGCTACATGGCCAATTACTACCGCTGGCTGGGCACTCCGGAGGCGCCGTTCGGCTGGTACTACGACCTGCTCGCGCTGTGGGCGCACGTCACCACCGCGAGCATCTGGATGCGGCTGCCCACCTTGCTCATGGCGCTGGCCTGTTGGTGGGTGATCAGCCGGGAAGTGATCCCGCGACTGGGTCACGCGGTCAAGACCTCACGCGCGGCGGCGTGGACGGCGGCCGGGACGTTCCTGGCGGTATGGCTGCCGCTGGACAACGGCCTGCGACCAGAGCCGATCATCGCGGTGGGCATCTTGTTGACCTGGTGCTCGGTCGAGCGTGCAGTGGCCACCAGCCGGCTGCTGCCGGTGGCGGCGGCGTGCATCATCGGCGCGCTGACGTTGTTCTCCGGACCGACGGGCATCGCCTCGATCGGCGCGCTGCTGGTGGCGGTCGGCCCGCTGCGCACGATCATCCACCGCCGCTCGCGGCGGTTCGGTGTGCTGCCGCTGCTGGCGCCGATCCTCGCCGCGGTCAGTGTGAACGCGATTTTGATTTTCCGCGACCAGACTCTCGCCGGCGAAATGCAGGCAACCTCGCTCAAGCGGGCGCTGGGTCCGAGCCTGAGCTGGTTCGACGAACACATCCGCTACGAGCGGCTGTTCATGGCCAGCCCCGACGGGTCGATCGCCCGGCGCTTCGCGCTGCTCGTGTTGCTGGTCGCTCTTGGCGTGGCGATCGCAATGACGTTGCGCAAGGGCCGAATCCCGGGCACCGCGGCCGGTCCCAGCCGTCGCATCATCGGCATCACGGTGATCTCGTTCATCGCGATGATGTTCACCCCCACCAAGTGGACACACCACTTCGGCGTCTTCGCCGGGCTGGCCGGTTCACTGGGCGCACTGGCCGCGGTGGCGGTGACCGCGACGGCGATGCGCTCGCGACGCAACCGGACGTTGTTCGCCTCGGTGGTGTTGTTCGTCGTGGCGCTGTCGTTCGCCAGCGTCAACGGTTGGTGGTATGTCTCGAACTTCGGTGTGCCGTGGTCAAATGCGTTCCCGCAGTGGCACTTCGGGTTCACCACCGGCTTCCTGGGATTGACGATTCTGGTTGCACTGCTGGCCGCTTGGTTGCACTTCGTCAAAAGCGACAGCGACGCCAATCCGCCCGCCGAGTCACGGCTGGGATCAATCATGCGCTCGCCGTTGGGGATTGCCGCCTGGGCGCTGGTGTTCTTCCAAGTGCTCTCGCTGACGCTGGGAATGACCGATCAGTACCCGGCCTGGTCGGTCGGTCGGTCCAACCTGCAGGCGCTGCTCGGTAAGACGTGTGGCCTGGCGACCGACGTGCTCGTCGAGCAGGACCCGAACGCCGGCATGCTCAAGCCGGTCTCCGGGGACGAGAAGGGCGCTTTGGCGGACGGTTACGCCGAGGGCTTCGACGCCAACGGCATTCCGTCCTCGGTGTCCGCCGACCCGGTGATGGAGCGCCCTGGCGATCGCAGCTTCGTCAGCGACGACGGCGAAACCACCAGCGGCGAGGCCGGCAACGAGGGCGGCACCACGCCGGCGGGCGGGATCAACGGCTCGCGCGCCCGGCTGCCCTACGGCCTCGACCCGGCCCACACCCCGGTGATGGGCAGCTGGCGGGCCGGCGTGCAGATGCCCGCGCGACTGCGGTCGGCCTGGTACAAGCTGCCACCGCGCGACCAGTCCGGTCCGCTGTTGGTGGTCTCGGCCGCCGGCCGGTTCAACTACGGCGAAGTCCGGATCCAGTGGGCCAACGACCAGCAGGCCGCCGAGAACAAGCCCGGCGGCTCGGCCGGTCTTGCCGACGTCGGCGCGGCGCCGGCCTGGCGTAACCTGCGCGCGCCGCTCTCCGAGTTGCCGCCCGACGCCACCCAGGTGCGCGTCGTCGTCACCGACGAGGACCTCGCCCCCATGCACTGGATCGCCGTCACCCCGCCGCGGATCCCGCATCTGCGCACTCTGCAACAGGTGGTCGGCTCGTCGGACCCAGTGCTGCTGGACTGGCTTGTCGGCCTGGCGTTCCCGTGCCAGCGGCCGTTCGGCCACCAGAACGGTGTCGACGAGGTGCCCAAGTGGCGCATCCTGCCGGACCGGTTCGGTGCCGAAGCCAACTCACCGGTGATGGACAAGAACGGTGGCGGCCCGCTCGGCGTGACGGAATTGCTGGTGCGCGCGGCGACGGTGTCGACGTACCTGAAGGATGACTGGTCTCGGGACTGGGGGGCGCTGCAACAACTCACGCCCTACTACCCGCACGCCGGACCCGCTCACCTCGACCTCGGGTCGGCGACCCGCAGCGGCCTGTGGAGCCCGGCCCCGCTGCGAGGTTAGGGACCAAGCCAACCGTTCGTCGCAAAGGCCGTGCCGAGTGTGTGGCCTGTGAACGGTTTGAAGCGCGTTTGCCTCCGTACGCCACCCGCTCGCCGGGTCGCTGAGCGGCCTAGTATGCGACCTGATGGCGACCTGCGCGGACCGCCGTGAGGGTCGCCGTCAGCGCGAGAAGCGCGAACACGGCGAAGGCCCAACGGGCCGCTGAGGCCCCACCACCGTCGACCAGATTGACCACGACGCCAGCCAGTCCGGCGCCGAACGCGCCGAAGATCAGCTGGACCGAGTTGATCGCGGTAGCGGCGGCGCCGCCTTCCGCGGGATCGTCGACGTCACTCATCGCCCACGCGGACAGATGCGGCCACGCGGCGCCGATGCCGACCCCGACGGCGAGCAGCGCCACCGCGCACAGGATGACGATGCCCGCGGTCGCATTCTGCACGTGGGTGACGCCGGCCACCGCCAAGCCACCGCCCATCAGGAGCGGTGCTCCGACAACGACAGCGACGATCGTGCGGGTCCTGTTAAGCGATCCGCTGATCAGCCCGCTGATCGTCCAGCCCAGCGACAGCGCCGCGCCCAGCAGCCCGGCCAGGATCGGTCCGAGGTGTGCCAGCCGCTGACCGAACAACGGCACGTACAAGTCGACTTTCGTCGCGGCGACCAGCAGACCCAGCGTCAGGTAGACCCATTTCAGCGGGCCGAAGCCATAGACGCTGGCGGGCAGGACCGCGGTGTCCATCCGGCGATCGACCACCAGGAACGCGCCGAGCAGCAGCGCGCTGACGATCAGCAGCCCCGCGGTAGCCAGTCTGTTGTGCGGCACCGACGCCACGCTGACCGTCAGCGCGGCAGCGCCAAGCAGTACGACGGACGGGACGGGGATGCGCGCCGAGTCGCGGTCGGGCTGTTCGGAGCCGTCCACGCTGAGCAGGCCGGGTGCCAACAGGCACATCGCCACGCTCAGCATCGCCAGCAGGCCGAATGCCCAGCGCCACGCCCCGATTTGGGCGAACAATCCACCCAGCGCCGGGCCCAGTAGCGCACCGATGCCCCAGGTCGAGGCGGCCAGGGCGCTACCCCGGCTCCACAATCTTCGCGGCAGGACCGCGTTGATCACCGCGAAACTCAGGCCGCAGAGCAGGCCTCCCGAGAGCCCCTGGAAGAACCGGCCGACCAGCAAAACTTCCATGTTGGGGGCGGCCGCGCAGACGAAGCTGCCGGCGGCCAGCACCGCGAAGCCCAGCAAGTACGAGATGCACGCACCGATGCGGTGCAGCAGCGCATTGACCGATGCTGCGGCGACCACCGACCCGACGAGGTACAGCGTTGTCACCCACACGTACATGCGCTCGCCGCCGATTTCGTCGATCGTGCTCGGCAGCATGCTGATCGTCAGGAACTCGTTGGTGGAATACAGCACCACGCCCCCGGCGACCACAGCGGTAGTTCGTGAATAGGGGGAGCTCCACAACTCACGCCAATGGCCGGTGGTGGATTGTTTCTCCTGCGTTAAATTCACCACCGCTGACTCACTAAACCATCTTTCGTGCGGGTAGTCGAACGCCCACCGACGCCGCGCGCAGCGTGGGAACCGGCAGAAAGCCGGCCGTTTGGCGCGCTGAGGTGCGCAATCGCCGGGCCCGCTTGTTATGAATTCGATATGGATCTTTGGACACATTTTGATGCCCCGGTCCGCCGGGTTGCAAACCGGGAGATAACGCTGGATCCGACTCGACGGCGAGACGCCGCGGCTCGCGTTAACGGATTGTTGCCCGACCGAGCGAAGCGCAGGGCCGCGGTCATTCGTTCCTGACGGGAGCGCCGCGCAATCCGGTTACCTCCGCAGCTACCCCAGGAGAGTCGCCTACCATCGTCCCTCGTGCCCCATGACGACAGTCAGCGATCCTCGATTCGGCTCGCCCGACTGGTCGCCATCGTCGCGGGAATCGCCGGCGCGCTGCTCTGCGCGCTGGTTCCACTACTTCCCGTCAAGCAGACGACGGCGACCGTGCTGTGGCCGCAGGGCCTCAAAGACGGGCACATCACCGACATCACCGCGCCGTTGGTGTCCGGCGCCCCCCGCGCACTGGACATCTCGATTCCGTGCTCCGCGATCGCCACGCTGCCCGCCGACGGCGGCCTGGTGGTGTCGACGCTCCCGGTGGCCGGATTCGAGACCGGGAAGAACGGCCTGTTCGTCCGGGCCAACAAGGACTCCGTCACCGTCGCGTTCCGCGATTCGGTCGCCGCTGCCGCGCCCAGGTCCGCGATCGCCGCGGGCGCGTGCAGCGCCTTGCACATCTGGGCAGACGCGGCCGGCGCCCACGCGGACTTCGCCGGGATTCCCGGCGCGGCCGGCACGTTGACCCCGGAGAAGAAGCCTGCGGTCGGCGGGATCTTCACCGATCTGACGGTGCCCGCTCAACCCGGGTTGTCGGCGCGCATCGACGTCGACACCCGCTTCATCGTGGCTCCCACGCTGCTGAAGACGGCGGTGATGGCGCTGGGCGTGCTCGCGGTGCTGGCGTCGATCGTCGCGCTCGGCGTCCTCGATCGGCGGTCGGGACACCGGACGCCGCGTAACTGGCGGCACCTCTTTTCTGGCGGCCTCACCACATGGCTGGCGGACGCCGGAGTGATCGGCACGCTGCTGCTCTGGCACGTGATCGGCGCGACGTCGTCGGACGACGGTTACAACCTGACCATGGCCCGGGTCTCCGGGCAGGCCGGCTATGTGGCCAATTACTACCGCTACTTCGGCGCCGCCGAGGCGCCGTTCGACTGGTATCAGTCGGTGCTCGCCCGGCTGGCGGCGGTAAGCACGGCCGGCGTGTGGATGCGACTGCCCGCGACGCTGGCTGCGATCGGCACCTGGCTGATCATCAGCCGGTACATGCTGCGGCGGCTGGGGCCTGGCCGAGGCAGTCTGGGCAGCAACCGTATTGCGGTGTGGACGGCGGCCGCGGTGTTCCTGGCGGCGTGGCTGCCGTTCAACAACGGACTACGGCCCGAACCGCTGATCGCGCTAGGCGTGGTCGCCACCTGGGTGCTGGCCGAGACTGCGATCGCCACCCGTCGGCTGGTGCCGGCCGCACTGGCGATCATCGTGGCGATGTTGTCCGCGACGCTGGCGCCGCAGGGCCTGATTGCCGTCGCGGCGTTGTTGGCCGCTGCCCGACCGATCGCACGAATCATCATGCGGCGCAAAGCCACTGACGGCTTACTCGCCCCCTTGGCGGTGCTGGCCGCTTCGTTGTCGCTGATCATCGTCGTCGTTTTCCGGTCGCAGACGCTGGCCACCGTCGCCGAGGCGGCGCGGATCAAGTACAAGGTCGGCCCGACCATTGCCTGGTATCAGGAATTCCTGCGCTACTACTTCCTCACGGTGGAGAGCAATGCAGAAGGCTCGATGACGCGCCGCTTCGCGGTGCTGATCATGCTGCTCTGCCTGTTCGGTGTGCTGGTCATTCTGCTTCGCCGCGGCAAGGTGCCAGGCGTGGCCGGCGGGCCGGCCTGGCGGCTGATCGGCACAACCGCGATCGGCCTGCTGCTGCTGCACTTCACACCCACCAAGTGGGCGATTCAGTTCGGCGCATTCGCCGGGCTTGCCGGCGCCCTCGGCGCCGTCACGGCGTACGCGCTGGCCCGGATCGGCCTGCACAACCGACGGAACCTGACGCTGTATGTGACCGCGCTGCTGTTCATGCTGGCGTGGGCGACGTCGGGCATCAACGGCTGGTTCTACGTCAACAACTACGGCGTCCCCTGGTACGACATTCAGCCGGTGATCGCGAGCCACCCGGTGACGTCGATGTTCCTGGCGCTGTCGATCGCCACTGGGCTGCTCGCCGCCTGGCAGCACTTCCGGATGGACTACGCCGGGCACACCGAAGTGGCCGACACCCGCCGCAACCGCGTGCTGGCCTCGACGCCGCTGCTGGTGGTCGCGGCGATCATGGTCTTCGGCGAGGTCGCGTCGCTGGGCAAAGGTGCTGTGCTGCGCTACCCGATGTACACCACCGGTAAGGCCAACTTTGCCGCCATCGCCTCTGGGCTCTCATCGTCCAGTTGCGCGATGGCCGACGACCTGCTGGCCGAGCCCGACCCGAATGAGGGCATGCTGCAACCGGTTCCGGGTCAGAAGTTCGGCCCGGACGGGCCGCTGGGCGGCGACAACCCGGTCGGTTTCACGCCGCAGGGCGTCGGCGACAACCTGCAGTCCGACCCGGTAGTGACCAAACCCGGCGTGGTGAACTCCGACGCGTCGCCCAACAAGCCGAACGCCTCGATCACCGACTCGGCCGGCACCGCCGGCGGCAAGGGACCCAAGGGCGTCAACGGCTCGCAGGCCGCGCTGCCGTTCGGCCTCGACCCGGCCCGCACGCCGGTGATGGGCAGCTACGGCGAGAACGCCCGCGCCGCCACCGCCACCTCGGCGTGGTACCAGCTGCCGCCCCGCACACCGGACCGGCCGCTGGTCGTCGTCGCCGCCTCGGGGGCCATCTGGTCGTACAAAGAGGACGGCGACTTCATGTACGGCCAGTCGCTCCGATTGCAGTGGGGCGCAACCAAACCCGACGGTAGTGTCCAACCGCTCGGCCTGATGTTCCCCATCGACATCGGCCCGCAGCCGGCCTGGCGCAACCTGCGCTTCCCGACGAGCTGGGCGCCGCCGGAGGCCAACGTCGCCCGGATCGTCGCCTACGACCCGAACCTCAGCGAGGACCAGTGGTTCGCGTTCACCCCGCCGCGGGTGCCGGTGATGAAGACCCTGCAGCAGCTGATCGGGCCGCAGAAGCCGGTGCTGATGGACATCGCGACGGCCGCGAATTTCCCGTGCCAGCGCCCTTTTTCGGAGCACCTCGGCATCGCCGAGTTGCCCGAGTACCGCATCCAGCCCGACCACAAGCAGACCTCGGCGTCGTCGAACCTGTGGCAGGCGTCCAAGTCGGGCGGCCCGTTCCTGTTCACCCAGGCACTGATGTGGACGTCGACCGTGCCCACCTATTTGAACGGCGATTGGTACCGCGACTGGGGTCAGGTCGAGCAGTACCACCGCTGGCTGCCGAATGACGTTGCCCCGCTGGCCGCCGTCGAACAGGGCGTCAGCACCGTGTACGGCTGGAGCCGACAAGGACCGATTCGAGCACTTCCGTGACCGCACAGACAGACAACGTCAAGGCGACGCGTTGGGTCGCCACCATCGCCGGCCTGATCGGCTTCCTGCTGTCGGTGGCCACCCCGTTGCTGCCGGTCGTGCAGACCACCGCTGACTTGAACTGGCCGCAGGATGGTCAGCTGAAAAGCGTGACGGCGCCGCTGATTTCGCTGACGCCCGTCGACTTCCACGCCACGGCGCCGTGTGAGATCGTCCGCCGCCTGCCGGCCGACGGCGGGGTGGTGCTCGGTACCGCGCCGCGAAAAGGCAAGGACGCCAACCTTCAAGCGCTGTTCATCGTCGTCAACAAACAGCGGGTCGACGTCACCGACCGCAACGTGGTGATCCTGTCGGTGCCGCGCGACCAGGTGGAATCCGCGCAATGCCAGCACATCGACGTCACCTCGACGACGGCCGGCACCTACGCCACCTTCGTCGGGCTGAAAGACGCCAGCGGCAAGGAGTTGCGCAGCGGCTACCCCGACCCCAATCTGCGTCCGCAGATCGTCGGGGTGTTCACCGATCTGGTTGGGCCCGCGCCGCCGGGGCTGACGATGTCGGCGACCATCGACACCCGGTTCTCCACCACGCCGACCACGCTGAAGCTCGTCGCGATGATCGGGGCAGTCCTGGCAACGATCGTCGCGCTGATCGCGCTGTGGCGCCTGGACCAGTTGGACGGTCACCGCATGCGCCGGTGGATACCGGCGAATTGGCGGACGTTCACCCTCGCCGACGCCACGATCATCTTCGGGTTCCTGTTGTGGTGGGTGATCGGGGCGAACTCCTCCGACGACGGATACATCTTGGGCATGGCCCGGGTCGCCGACCGGGCCGGCTACATGTCCAACTACTTCCGCTGGTTCGGCAGCCCGGAGGACCCGTTCGGTTGGTACTACAACCTGCTGGCCTACATGACCCATGTCAGCGACTCGAGCCTGTGGATGCGGTTGCCCGACTTGGTCGCTGGTCTGGTCTGTTGGCTGCTGCTGTCCCGTGAGGTGCTGCCCCGGTTGGGACCCGCCGTCACGCACAGCAAAGCCGCGAACTGGGCGGCCGGCCTGGTCCTGCTGACCGCGTGGATGCCGTTCGACAACGGCTTGCGACCCGAGCCGATCATCGCCGTCGGCTCGCTGATCACCTATGTGCTGATCGAGCGGTCCATGCGGTACAGCCGACTGACGCCGGCGGCGCTGGCGGTGATCACCGCGGCGTTCACCCTCGGCGTGCAGCCGACCGGTCTGATCGCGGTGGCCGCGTTGGTCGCCGGTGGTCGTCCGATCCTGCGAATCCTGGTCCGCCGCCATCGGGTGGTCGGCACCTGGCCGCTGGTCGCCCCGATGCTGGCGGCCGGCACGGTGATCCTCACGGTGGTGTTCGCCGACCAGACGCTGTCGACGGTGTTGGAAGCCACCAGAATTCGCACCGCGATTGGGCCCAGCCAGGCCTGGTACACCGAGAACCTGCGCTACTACTATCTGATTCTGCCCACCGTCGACGGTTCGCTGTCGCGCCGGTTCGGTTTCCTGATCACCGCACTGTGCCTGTTTACTGCGGTGTTCATCATGTTGCGGCGCAAGCGGGTTCGCGGCGTGGCGCGCGGCCCGGCCTGGCGGCTGATGGGCGTCATCTTCGGCACCATGTTCTTCCTGATGTTCACCCCGACCAAGTGGGTGCACCACTTCGGGCTGTTCGCCGCGGTGGGCGCGGCGATGGCCGCATTGACCACGACGCTGGTGTCGCCGGCCGTGCTGCGCTGGTCGCGTAACCGAATGGCATTCCTGGCCGCGCTGCTGTTCCTGCTGGCGCTGTGCTTCGCCACCACCAACGGCTGGTGGTACGTGTCGAGTTACGGCGTCCCGTTCAACGCGGCGATGCCGAAGATCGCCGGAATCAGCATCAGCACAATGTTTTTCGCGCTGTTCGTGGTGGTGGCGCTCTACGCGGCCTGGTTGCACTTCGCGCCTCGTGATCGCGGCGAAGGCACGGTCGCCCGGGCGCTGACCGCCGCGCCCATCCCGCTCGCCGCCGGTTTCATGGCGCTGGTGTTCGTCGCCTCGATGACGATCGGCATCGTCCGGCAGTACCCGACGTTCTCCAACGGATCGTCGAACATCCGGGCATTCGCCGGCGGATGCGGGCTGGCCGACGACGTCCTCGTGGAACCCGACCCGAACGTCGGCTTCATGACGCCGGGACCCGGCAATTACGGGGAACTGGGCCCGTTGGGCGGGACCAACCCGGTCGGCTTCACACCGAACGGCGTGCCGGACCACACCGTCGCCGAGGCCGTGGTGATGCATCCGAACCAGCCGGGCACCGACTACGACTGGGACGCTCCGGTGAAAACGCCGGCGGCGGGTATCAATGGCTCGACGGTGCCGCTGCCGTATGGCCTTGACCCGCAACGGGTTCCGGTGCTGGGCAGTTACACCACCGACGCGCAGCAGCAGAGCAAACTGGCCTCGGCGTGGTATCAGCTGCCGCCCGCCGACAGCGCTCATCCCCTGGTGGTGGTGACCGCCGCTGGCAAGATCGCGGGCAACAGCGTGCTGCATCACCACACCGACGGCCAGACCGTGGTCCTCGAGTACGGCAAGCCCGGACCGAACGGCGACGTGGTGCCGGCAGGCCGGCTGGTGCCCGACGACCTCTACGGCGAGCAGCCGAAGGCGTGGCGCAACCTGCGCTACCCCCGATCCTGGATCCCTTCGGACGCCGTCGCGGTCCGGGTGATCGCCGAAGACCTGTCACTGACGCCAGAAGACTGGATAGCCGTGACGCCGCCGCGGGTGCCCGAACTGCGCTCGGTGCAGGAGTACGTCGGGTCGACGCAGCCGGTGCTGCTGGACTGGGCGGTCGGATTGGCGTTCCCGTGCCAGCAACCGATGCTGCACGCCAACGGCGTCACCGACATTCCGAAGTTCCGCATCACGCCCGACTACACCGCTAAGAAGATGGACACCGACACCTGGGAAGACGGCGTCAACGGTGGCCTGCTGGGCATCACCGACCTGCTGCTGCGCGCCCACGTGATGGCCACGTATCTGTCCCACGACTGGGCCCGCGACTGGGGCTCACTGCGAAAATTCGACACCTTGGTCGACGCGCCCCCGGCGCGGCTGGACCTCGGTACGGCAACGCATTTTGGCTGGTGGTCACCCGGAAAGATCCGTATCAAGCCGTAGCGGTGAGCGGCATCACACTCGGGACAGGTCACAACGCGTGGGTTCTCCGGCGGTGGCGGGTATGAGCTACACATCCCGCCCCTGAGAAGAGAGGAACGAACGTGGCAAGTGGACCTGAAGAACTCGTCCGAGGCATCGTCGAAGACGTCCTCGGCAAGGCTAAAGAAATCCTCGGAATCGTCTTGAACCGTGATGGCCTCCGCGAGGAGGGTCGCGCCCAGCAGGACAAGGCGCGCGCCGCTCGCGACGTCGCGAAGAAGGAAGCAGAAGCCGCGTCCGCGCGAGGCGCAGAGAAGGCGGCTGAGGCTCGCGAGAAGTCTGCACAGTAACCTAAGCGATTGGGCGGCAAGGGCTTCGGCCCTGCCGCCCTTTTGCACGTCTGGGTGCAGCGCGAACCACCACGGGCCGATGATTCGGCGCCGAGGATCGCGGGTAGGCGTTGCTGACGCACAGGAGGAGGCGATGATGCGAGCTGAAGAAGGCGACGAATCCGTCAAGGACTACGCGGACGAAGCCGCGAAGGCAAAAAAGGAACTCCGGGAGTCGACCGAGTCCGGCGAGAAGGTTCAAAAGCAGGACGAGTGAGACGCGTGTCACATTAGCGCGCTGTGTGTAACGCATATCTCCGCTGGCCGCCATGGTGTCCTGGAGCCGACGACCGCGATACTTGACACATGTCTTTTAACATCCTGGCCCGCTGCGCGGCGCCCGTCGCGGTCGCGCTGGCCGGGACAGTGGTTCCTGGCCCAACCGGGCCGTCCTGGGCGGACGGCGGCACGGTGGTCCCGATGCGCAGCATCCTGCGCGCCTGCGACTTCACCCCGATCCCCGATCGGGCGTCGACCGACCGCGCGTCGGCAACCGCAGTCATCCACAACAACGGCGGCTCAGTATCGGCCGACGTGCACTTCGCCGAGCCTGGCGCGCCGAACACGCACTACGACGTCGCTCTCATCCAGGCGCCTCGGGCTTCAAATGCGCCATGCGACGGTCCCGGCCCCGGGGTCGCCGTCGGCTCGCTGAACACCGACGGTGCCGGCATCGCCAACACCACGGTCAGCGACGGCCTGCGTTCGGGCACGACCGGCGTGTGGCTGTTCATTCGGCAAGCGAATCCGTACTCGCAGAGCCCGCAGGAGTTCTACACCTCCGACTTCAAGGCGAGCGTCTGACGGCCCTATATGTCCGCAGTGCACCGACTGTGCAGGTTATAGCCGTGATTTCGCGATTTCGACCCTTACTAGCTACACAGTCAGCGCCGGCGAGATCCGGGGGTCTGACGGCGAGCGTCTAAATCGGCGTCAGGCCGTGCTTGCGCTGGGTACGCCAGTGAATCTGCTTCTCCCGCAACAGATGTAGCGACTTGCGCAGCAGCAGCCGAGTTTCGTGCGGCTCGATGACGCCGTCGATGTAGCCACGTTCAGCCGCGATCCACGGGATCGCCATATTGAGGTTGTAGCCCTCGATGAAGTCCTTCTTGATCTGTTGCACCTCAGGGGCGTTGGGGTCCGGGAACCGCTTCACCAAAAGCTGCGCGGCACCATCAGCCCCGATCACCGCGATCCGCGCGGTGGGCCAGGCGAAGTTCAAATCGGCGGACAGCTGCTTGGAACCCATCACCGCGTACCCACCGCCGTACGCCTTGCGGACGACGATCGTCACCTTCGGCACGTCGGCTTCCACGACCGCGTTGAAGAACCGGCCGCCGCGCTTGATGATCCCGTTCTTCTCCTCCGCGACACCGGGCATCGCGCCCGGGGTGTCCACCACGAAAACCAGCGGCAGGTTGTAGGAGTCGCAGAACCGGATGAAGCTGGATGCCTTGTCCGATGCCTCGCTGTCGACCGCCCCGGACATCACCATCGGCTGGTTGGCGATCACGCCGACCGATCGCCCGTCGACGCGGGCGAACGCGGTGATGATGGCCGGGCCGCGCTGGTCGGCGATCTCGAAGACGTCGCCGTCGTCGAAGATCCGCAGCAGGATCTCGTGCATGTCGTACGCCGTGTTGTCGGCGTCGGGCACGATCGTGTCGAGCTCGAGGTCGGTCGGTGTGATCTCCGGCTCGAGGCCCGGGTTGACGATCGGCCCGTCGCCAAACGTGTTGTCCGGCAGGAACGACAGGTAATCCCGCACGTACTGGAAAGCCGCGGCCTCGTCCTCGACCACCTTGTGGATGTTGCCGCGCTGGGCCTGCACGTCGGCGCCGCCCAACTCGTCGAAGGTCACGTCCTCGCCGGTGACGTCCTTGATGACATCCGGGCCGGTGATGAACATGTAGCCCTGGTCGCGGACCGCCACCAGCAGGTCGGTCTGGATCGGCGAATAGACCGCTCCCCCAGCACATTTGCCGAGGATGATGGAGATCTCCGGGACCAGGCCGCGCAGCATCTCGTGGCGGCGGCCCAGCTCGGCGTACCAGGCTAGCGAGGTCACCGCGTCCTGGATCCGCGCGCCGGCCGAGTCGTTGATGCCGATGATCGGGCAGCCGACCATGGCCACCCAATCCATCAGCTTGGCCACCTTGCGGCCGAACATCTCACCGACCGAGCCCTGGAACACGGTCTGGTCGTGGCTGAACACCGCGACCGGCCGGCCGTTGATCCGGCCGTGGCCGGTAACGACGCCGTCGCCGTAAAGCGCGTTCGGGTCGCCCGGCGTGCGAGCCAGCGCGCCGATCTCCAGGAAGCTGCCCGGGTCGAGCAAGGCATGGATTCGGGCGCGGGCGCTCGGAATGCCCTTCTTGTCGCGCCGCGCTATGGCTTTCGGATCACCAGGCTCCTTCGCCAGCTCCAGCTTCTCGCGTAGTTCGGTCAGCAGCTCGGCGGTGGTCTTGGTGGTCACTTAGCCCTCTTTCTGCTCGGCGTGAAGCTTGTTGAGCGCCTGGGTCATATGCGCACCGACCTTGGCGATGATCGGCTCGTCGATGGCTTGGATGTGCTCGCCACCAATGTGCACGATCTCCAAGTCGGAGACATACTCGCCCCACCCACCGTCCGGCTTGCGGGTGGCGTAGGCGGGCTCGAACACGATGGCGTCGTCGTGGTAGCGGTCGGCCATGTACAACACGACATGGCCGTCGTAGGGCTGGATCTCGATAGTGTCCAGGGCCCGATTGTCCAGGTACGACGTGCGCTGGTGTTCGATGATGCCGCCCGGGATCTGCACGCCGCTCTGCGCGACGACGTCCAGCACGAACTTCACCTGGCCCTCGTCGTCGAGCTTTTCCAGCTCCTCGTAGGGGATCTCCGGAATCTCGACGTTGAACGTGCGTTCGGCGAAGCGGGCGTAGCGGTCCCACCGCGCGCGCATGCCGGCTTGACTCTGGTCGATCGGCTCGCCGGGCAGGACCAAGTCGATCAGGCCGACAAAACGGACGTCCGCGCCAGCTCGTTTGAGTCCGATCGCGCAGGCGTAGGCCAGCGCGCCGCCCAGCGACCAGCCGGCCAGCTGGAACGGGCCGTCGTGCATTTCCAACAGCTTCGGCACGTACTCGGCGGCGCGCTCCTCGATGGAGCCCTCCACCCGCTCGAAGCCGTACACCGGGACGTCGGCCGGCAGTCGCTTCATCAGCGGCTCGTACACGACGGTGGACCCGCCGGCCGGATGGAACACGAACAGCGGATCCTTCGTGCTGCCGTCCTGCGGCGCCCGCAGGGTGCGGACGAAACCGTCGACCACGCCTTCCTCGAGCTGGTCGCGCACGATGCTCGCGAGGCCTTCGATGGTCGTTGCCGACTTCACGTCGTCGACGGTGATGGTGCCTTCGGCGCGCTCAGAGAGCCGCTCGGCCAGCTTGGTAGCGGCCGAATCGTCGAGCTTGGGCAACGGATTGAAGATGCCGCCCGGCGATTTGCCGGTGACAATCGCCCACGTCGCGAACGTGACCCGCTCAGCGGCGTCTCGCGGTGGGACGTCGGCGCCAAGCGCCTCGGTCACCGCTTCGGAGGTCAGAACCTTGGCGGCGGCCGCGGCGGCAGTCGCCTTGCTCACGCCGTTACCGGCCGCACCCGGGCCCGAGGGGTCAGTCGGAGGAGGCGGAATCGGCGCGGCCGCCTCGGGTTGCGGCTCGGGCTGGGCTTGCGTCTCCGGCTCGGCTTGCGGGTCCGCCGCCGGCGCGGCCACCGACGACACCGTCGCACCCGACAGCAGAGCGGCCTGCTCCGCGGCGATCTCCTCGGGAGTCTGGGTCTTCTGGTGCTCGTGCAACTCCTGCACTTCGTCGCGGTGGTCGACCGCGTACTGAATCAGCTGCTCGATGTTGTACAGGTTGGCGTCGCGGACGGCCTGCAGCTGGATCGGCGGCAGGTCGAAGTCGTATTCGACGCGGTTCTTGATCCGGACGGCCATCATCGAGTCCAGCCCCAGCTCGACCAGCGGCACCTCCCAGGGGAGGTCCTCGGGCTCGTACCCCATCGCCATCGACACGATCGCGGCGAGCCGATCGCGTACGGACTCACCGGAATCCGGCGACCAGCGCGCCAACGCACCCACCTGACGGGCGGTCAGGCTGTCGGTCACGATCTCGGCTTCGGGCTCGTCGGCGACCGGTTCCGGCGCCGCAGTGACCGCCCCCGCGATCGCTGATCCCGCACCAACGGCCGTCGGCAAGACCGAGGACTGCCCGGCCCGCGACACCAAGGCGTCGTAGACCAGCGTGAAAGACTCGTCGATGCGGGCGTGGACCTGTACCGACGCGCCACCGGGGTGGCGGGTCAGCGTGGTCACCAGCCGGGCGTTCTCGGCAGCCACCGCGCGTTGCTCGGATGCGGTCAACACCGCGTCGGGAAGCACTTGTGTGGCAGCGGCTTTCACCAGCGCGGCCAGGTCGATCTCACCGCGTGGCGCGTACTCCCACACATGCCGGCCGTCCGGCAGCGCGACGTGCGTGCCCGGCATCAGCACCGAGCCGTCACCGGAGAAGTGCGCGTTGAGCCAGTGCTCCTTGCGCTTGAACCGTGTCGGCGGGATGTTCGCGTAGTCACCCGGGCCAGAGGCGCGACTGAACAGCGTGCGGATGTCGAGATCGTGGCCGTGAACGAACAGCTGCGCCATCGCCGAGATCATCGACTCGACGTCGTCCTGCTTGCGCGCCAACGTCGGAATCAACTGCGCATCAGGCAATCCCGCGGCCGCGGTGGTCAGGCCGATCTGCATCAACGCAACCGGGTTAGGTGCGAGCTCCAGGAAGGTGGTGTACCCGTTGTCGACGGCATTGCGGACGCCGTGGGTGAAGTACACCGAGTGCCGCATGCCCTTGAGCCAGTAGGCCACGTCGTGGATCGGCTCGCCGCCAGGCCGGATGAAGGTGCCCTCGTGCACCGTCGAGAAGATCCCGACCTGCGGGGTGTGCGGCGAAATACCTTGCAGCTCAGCGGAGAACTCGCCGAGCAGCGGGTCCATCTGCGAGGTGTGGCCGGCGCCCTTGGTCTGGAGTTTGCGCGCGAAGCGGCCTTCCGCCTCGGCGCGGGCGACGATCGCGTCGATCTGGTCCGGCGGGCCACCGATCACGGTCTGGCTGGGCGCGGCGTAGACGCACACCTCCAGGCCGGGGAAGTCACCGAACACCGTCTTGAGTTCGTCGGCGGAGTACTCGACCAGCGCCATGAACCGGATGTACTCACCGAAGAGCATCGCCTCGCCCTCACCCATCAGGTGCGAGCGCGAGCAGATCACCCGGGTAGCGTCGGCCAGCGACAGGCCACCGGCGAAGTACGCCGACGCCGGCTCGCCCAGCGATTGGCCAATCACCGCAGCGGGTTTCGCGCCGTGATGTTTGAGCAGCTCGCCCAGCCCGATCTGGATGGCGAAAATGACGACGTTACTGGTCTCGATGCCGTAGTCGACCGAGTCGTCGAGGATCAACTCGAGAATCGAGTAGCCGCGCTCGTCCTGGATCAGCGAGTCGACCTTATCGATCCACTCGGCAAAGATCTCGTTGCGCAGGTAAAGATTCTTGCCCATCTTGCGGTGCTGCGCACCGAAGCCCGCCATCGCCCACACCGGGCCGTTGGTGGCCGGGCCGTCCGTGCTGAACACGTAGGGCTTCTGCTTGCCTTCGGCCAGGGCCCGCAGACCCTTGATCGCTTCCTCGTGATCGTGCGCCAACACCACCGCACGGGAGCGGCCATGGTTGCGGCGCGACAGCGCGCGGCCGATCGATTCCAGCGAAGACGCTTGCCCCTCCGGCGATTCCATCCAATCGGCCAGTTCGGCCGCGGCGGCCCGCTTGCGTGACGTCAGGAAGGCCGACACTGCCAGGGGCACCACCGGCAACGGCGTCTCCTCGGCAGCCAACTCTTCGAGCGCGATTGCTTTGAGGCGCCGCGCTTCGTCCGTGATGCCGGGCAGTTCGTACTCGTCGTCGGCCGCCTTCGGGCTGTCCTCGATGAACTCGCCGTACTCGTCGAACCGCATGCCTCCGACGAGTTCGACGTGCTCGTCGGATGCCGCTGCGTCCGTCTGCTTTTCGGGTTCCGCCTCGGATTCCCGCTCGACCACATCACGCGGCAGCACCTCCCGGAGCACCACGTGCGCGTTGGCGCCACCGAAGCCGAAGCTGGACACACCGGCGACGGCGTAACCGCCGTAGCGGGGCCAGTCACTCACCGTGTCAAGCACTTTCAGGCGCGACGCCTCGAAGTCGATGTACGGATTGGGCCCGGCGTAGTTGATCGACGGCGGCAGCTTGTCATGCTGCAAGGCCAGCACCATCTTGGACAGGCTCGCCGCACCGGCGGCCGATTCCATGTGTCCGACATTGGTTTTGATCGCGCCGAGCAGCAACGGCTTGTCAGCGGGCCGGCCACGGCCGACCACCCGGCCCAGTGCCTGGGCTTCGATCGGGTCACCCAGCACGGTGCCGGTGCCGTGCGCCTCGACGTAGTCGATCGTGCGCGGGTTGATGCCGGCGTCCTTGTAGGCCCGGCGCAGCACGTCGGCCTGGGCGTCGGGATTGGGCGCGATGAGGCCGTTGGACCGGCCGTCATGGTTGACCGCGCTGCCCGCGATCACCGCGAGGATCTGATCACCGTCGCGGCGGGCGTCGTCGACGCGCTTGAGCACCAACATCGCCCCGCCCTCGGAGCGGGTGTAACCGTCGGCGTCGGCCGAGAACGACTTGATCCGGCCGTCCGGCGAAAGCACCTGACCAATCTCGTCGAAACCGAGCGTGACCGCGGGGGTGATCAGCGCGTTGACACCGCCGGCCATCGCCACGTCGCACTCGCCGCTGCGCAGCGCCTGCACGGCCTGGTGAGTGGCGACCAGCGAGCTCGAACACGCGGTGTCCACCGCGACCGACGGGCCGTGGAAATCGAAGAAGTACGAAACCCGGTTTGCCACAATCGAGCTCGCCGTACCGGTGATCGCGTAGGGGTGGGCGACGGTCGGGTCCGACATCGCCAGGTAGCTGTAGTCCATCACCGAGGTGCCGACGAAAACGCCGACGGACTCGCCGCGCAGGCTGGATGCCGGGATGCGGGCGTGCTCCAGAGCTTCCCAGGTGAGCTCGAGCGTCATCCGCTGCTGCGGGTCGATGTTGTCGGCCTCGGTCTTGGACAGCGCGAAGAACTCCGAGTCGAAACCCTTGATGTCGGAGACGTATCCACCGCGGGTGCGGGCCTTCGCGATCATCTCGGCCAGCCGCGGCTCTTCCTTGAACTCCGACCAGCGGTCCTCGGGCAGGTCGGTGATCGCGTCGCGTCCCTCCAACAGCGCGGCCCACGTCTCGTCGGGTGAGTTCATGTCGCCGGGCAGGCGGGTCGCCAAGCCCACGACGGCGATATCGACCCGGTCGACCGGACCGGTGCGGGTCCAATCGGCCTCGTCGGTGTCGTCGGTGTCGAGCGCGGGGTCGCCCTCGACGATCCAGGTGGCCAGCGACTCGATTGTCGGGTGCTCGAAGGCGGCCGCGATCGAGACGGTGACGCCGGTGGCGTCCTCGATGTCGGCGGCCATCGCCACCGCGTCACGCGAGGACAGGCCCAGCTCCACCATGGGGGTGGCCTCGTCCACCGCGTCGGGTGATTGGCCGGTGGCCTTGGCAACCCAGTTGCGCAGCCACTGCCGGACCTCGGCGATGGACATGTCGGTGCGGGCCGGCTTCGCGGCCTCGGTTGCAGGTACCGGTTCGAGGTCTAGGTCAGTCATGTTCGCACTCAGTTAGTTGTGGTCTGGGTTAGTTTTGGTCTGGGTCGGTTTGGTCGGGATAGGCGTTCGGTCCGGTGGTGCCGCCACGCAGGCTGCCGTCGATGTAGGCGGCCCGGCACGCGCGGCGGCCGATCTTGCCGCTGGAAGTCCTTGGCACCGAACCGGATTGGACCAGCAGCAGGTCTCGCACGGTCACCCCGTGCCGGACAGCGATGGCCGCCCGGATGTCGTCGGCGATGGGCTGATAGTCCAGCTTGTGCGCGCCCGGGGCACGCTCGGCGACGATCACCAGTTGCTCGGAGGTGTCGTCCTTGTCGTATTTGAGACCGGCGTGCGGGTTGTCGAACACGCTGGCCGGCAGCTGATTGGCCGGCACCGAGAAGGCGGCCACGAACCCGGTTCGCAGCGCGCGGCTGGCCTCTTGCGCGGAGTACTCCAGGTCCTGCGGGTAGTGGTTGCGCCCGTCGATGATCACCAGGTCCTTGACGCGTCCGGTGATGTACAGATTGCCCTTGTAATACGTTCCGTAGTCACCGGTTTGGACCCAGGTGCCGTCGTCGGCGGCGCCCTCGGCGTGCGACTCAGGAATGCGCGACTTGAGGATGTTGCGGAACACCTCGGTCGACTCGGCCTCGCGGCGCCAGTAGCCCTGGCCCATGTTCGGGCCGTGCAACCAGATCTCGCCGATCTGACCGTCCGGCAGTTCGGTGGCCGTCTCGGCGTCCACAATCACCGCCCACTCGTCGACACCGACCTTGCCGGCCGACACCTGGGTAACCGCGCTCGGCGCGTCGGGCTCGACCTCGACGAAGCGATGGTTGTTCAGCGCGTCCCGGTCGACGTAGGTGACGGTCGGGCCCTCCTCCATCGGGGTGATCGAGACGAACAACGTCGCCTCGGCCAAGCCGTAGCAGGGCTTGATGACGTTCCGGTCCATCCCGTAGGGCGCGAACGCGTCGGTGAACTTACGCATCGACGCGACCGAGATCGGCTCGCTCCCGTTCAGCAGGGCCTTGACGTTCGACAGGTCCAGGGGCGGCTCGTCGTCGCGAGGCATGCCGCGCAGCGCGGCATGCTCGAACGCGAAGTTCGGCGCCAGGGAATAGGTGGGGCCGTCGTCGCCGGCGACCCCTGCCAGCGCGCGCAGCCAGCGGCTGGGGCGCCGCACGAACGCGGCCGGCGTCATGAAGGTGTTGTGCTGGCCGAGCATCGGGCCGAGCATGATCGTGATCAGGCCCATGTCGTGAAAGAACGGCAGCCAGGTGACACCGCGGTCGCCTTCGTTACCTTGCAGCGCCTCGAGCACCTGGACGCAGTTGGTGGCCAGGTTGGCTTGGGTGACCTCGACCCCGGTCGGGGTGCGCGTCGAACCCGAGGTGTATTGCAGGTACGCGATCGCATTGGCGTCGACCTGGTCGACGTCCCAGGTGGATTCGACCTCCTTGGGCACCGCGTCGACGGCGATCACACGCGGCCGCTCCTTGGCCGGACGACTGCGGAAGAACTTGCGGACGCCCTCGGCGGAGTCGCTGGTGGTCAGGATCGCGGTCGGCTCGCAGTCGTCGAGCACGGCGTGCAGGCGGCCGACGTGACCGGGCTCCGACGGGTCGAACAGCGGGACGCCGATCCGGCCGGCGTAGAGGATGCCGAAGAAGCCCACCACGTAGTCGAGGTTTTGCGGGCACAGGATGGCAACCCGATCACCCGGCTTGGTGACCTGCTGAAGCCGGGCGGCGACGGCCCGGTTGCGGGCGGCGAAATCCGACCAGCCGATGTCGCGGGTGACGCCGTCGCGCTCGGTCGAGTAGTCGAGGAAGCGGTAGGCCAACTTGTCGCCGCGAACCTTCGCCCATTTCTCGACGTGACGAACCAGGTTGGTGTTGTCGGGGAACGTGATCCTGCCGTTCACCACGAACGGATTGTGGTACGCCATGCCGCTTTCTCTCCTTCACCACGCTGCTCGGGCTAAGTCTGGGTAAGCCTCGTCAACAGTCTCTTCGCAATCGCTCCGGCCTGCGGGAACACCGCGCTCTCGCCCTCACCGGGCCGTCGCGGGCGGCAAGCCTCCCAGAGGCTA
Source organism: Mycobacterium paraterrae (assembly GCF_022430545.2). Classification (NCBI taxonomy): domain Bacteria; kingdom Bacillati; phylum Actinomycetota; class Actinomycetes; order Mycobacteriales; family Mycobacteriaceae; genus Mycobacterium; species Mycobacterium paraterrae. The sequence goes on from NZ_CP092488.2 coordinate 1,634,499, forward strand.
CCGAAGTACGCTGAGCGTTCCCCAAGGCACTGAACGCGCGCCTGGTTGACCATTGCTGCTCTTAAATTTCTCTTAATGTTAGTGGGCGGTCCGCCGCCGACCAAATCTGACGGTACCGCTTAGCAGAACTGTGACCTGTGACGCCGGGCCGAACGATGCGCGGCTAGCTGTGTTTCGGATGGGGGGCGTTCTCGATGGTGGTGTGCGCCCAATTCAGCGTCCACTCGGTCGAGGGCTGGCCGTCCAAGCTCCAGAACTGAGTGGTGGCGTACAGCGCGTGCACCGGCGCACCGGCCCCGCCGGCGAGGATGTCCAGCGTCCGCGGCAGATTCGCCAGGCTGAACGCTTCGGGTGGGGCGGCGCAGATGAGGTCCCCGGGTCCGCAGATTTCGTTGGTTCTGTTGTTGAGTGCGCCGAAGCCGCCTGGTCGCGCGCCGGTCATCGTCAGACCGAGAGTGGAAAGCACCGGCACCTCGTGCAGGATGATCTCGGCACCCTCACCCGGCGGATTGGGGCCGATCATCTGCCCGACCCCTTGTTGGCGACGGCCGTCGGCGATCAAGGTCACGCCGAGCACCAGGTCGTCGTCGACAGGACCGCGGCCGTTCCCGACGTCGCTGGCAATATCTCCGGCGATCACCGCGCCCTGCGAGAAGCCCACCAGCACGTAGCTGGTCAGCGGACATTTGGCGTTCATGTCAGACATCGCCTTGACCGCCGCGCGGGTGCCCTCGGCCCGGCTGTCGTTGTAGGAGATCTGCGGGTCGCCGCTCAGCGGGTTATGGAACTGCGCGGTGTAGGGAACGGTGTAGGTCTCCACCCGGCTCGTGTTGAACTGTTCGCGGATGGGCCGAGTGACGTTGAGCAACAACGCCTTCGGGAACTGGACCGGGTTCAGCGGGTCGTCCTGCAGCGACGACTCCCAGGTGCCGGGGATCGAGAGGAGCTGCACGTCGGGGCAGCTGGAGTCCTGTGAGGCTGGCCGCGGTTTGTGTGGGCGCGATGGGACACCGCTGCTGGTGGGCGGCACGATGCTGGGCGGCACCGCGCTCGGCACGCCCTCGCGCTGACGCAGCACGCCGACCACGGCCAGGATGACCAGTCCCACCACCAACGCCACAGCGGCGGCGGCGGTCAACGCCAGAATTCGACGACGGCGTTTCCGCCGTGAGTTCACAGCCATGGTCTCCCGCTTGAAGAGTCGATCGAAGGCGCAGCCGGCTTGCGGTGGCGCTGCGGCTTGGCTGCTGGCCACATATCGCGGCACCACCTGTCCATGTGCCCACGACAGCCTACCGTCCGGCGCGTTTGCCGCGTCGGTGCTCGCGCCGACGGTTGCGCGACCGTGACCGGGAGTGCGTCCGCGTCAGTACAGCGTGCCGGAAAACGGCGCCCTCGTCGTGGTGAAGGCGGCGTCCAGCCTCTTCAGCGCGCCGCTTTCCAGTTCGGTGATCCGGTTCGCGCTGTGCAGTTCCCATGCCCGATGGGCACCCATGAACAGCGTTCCGAGATCGCCCAGGGCCATTGTCACGTCCGCGGGCCCCTCATGGGGTGTGCACGTAGCGGTGCCGTTGCGGATCTGCAGCCGGAATCGCCCCGCGGCGACGGTCAGCGGATCGGTGATGTCGAGCACCAGGTCGGCGTCGGCCGAATACTGCCGCGCGGACAGCACTGTCGGCACGTCCATGATCCGCAGCCACAAGAAATCGCAGCCACCGGTCTGCCGGGCGGCGAGCGGATCTTTGAGCTTGAGCGGGAGCGGATCGTCAACCGCGACATCGATGACGATGTTGTCGAACATATTCATGCTCACCAGCGCGCCCAGCAGATCGGTGTGCGCTTCCGGCGTGATCGGGCAGAAGTCCTGGACGCGCAGGTTTCCGAACGGGCGTCGAAAAGCGTGCGGGTTGGCGCCCACCGTGCGGTAGCTGAGGAACCCGTCCGGATGGACGATGAAGTTCAGCGCCGACCCGTCCTCGCGCTGGGTGACGCGGTCCTCGAGGTAGTCGGCCCACCAGCCGTCGGTACGGCTGAGCGCTCCCGGTGTGGCGGCGCGCCAGCGGTCGTACAGCTCCGGCACGTCGACTTGCGCCTCGGACGCGTCGACCTTGCGTGCCCGGTTGCGGCTCGGCTTGTCCCGCAGCGCGGTGAACCGCGGCTCAATGGTGAACGTGCGGGAATAGCTGGCGACCCCTGCCCCGAGAATCTCGTAGACGGTGGGTTGGGTCGGGACACCGCACAGGATGGGACACCGGCGTTCCATCAGGATTTCGAATCCACGGGCGCTGAGCTGTTGCCAGATCCGCTGTCCCTGATGGGTGGGTGCCACAGCGATCATCGCCAGCCATGCCGCGTCCAGCGTGGCGCCGCCCGGGACGGTGAGCTGCTGTTTGTAGTAGAGGGAGGTGCCGACCACGAACGGATGCCGCGGGTCCGAGACATCCTCGGCAACCAGGATGTCGTCTAACTCCACGCGCTGTTTCCATGCTTCGACGTCCGATTGGTCGGCTGTGATCCCGTAGACGTCGGCCTGATTTTCGTAGACGGCTTGCAGGTCGTCCTCGGTGGCGAACCGAATGTTGACGTCGTCGTTCGGAAAGGTCATCGGTTATCCAACTCCTGTGAGACAGCCGAACCGGCGCGATGGCGCCGATCGGCCGACGATCATTCGACAGTGACTAAGCCGGCTTCGGTGATCATGTTCGGGATCCCGGCGGCCGCAACGCTTTCTGGGCGGCTGTCGTTTCCGGCGTCCTCGGCGCGCGCCAGCTGCCAGATGGCTACGGGGACCACCGCCGCTGCGACGACGAGGGCGGTTGTCCCCAGCGGACTCGCGCTCAGGGTTTCACCGAGGACGGTTACCCCCAGCCCGGCGGCGACAACCGGCTGCGTCACCTCCAAAGTCGGCATGGACGCCGTCAGCGGGCCGGCCCGAAAAGCCGCTTGGCCGACCACGATTGCCGCTATCGCCAGCAGTGCAGCGGCGCAGAGTTCCGGCGCTGCGGCTATCGCCCATCCGGCTGACGTCAGGCGACGGACGACCTGCTCGGTGAGAGCAGCGAAAACACCCCACAGCGAGCCGGACACAAAGGCCAGTAGCACCGCGGCGGTCGCGCCACCCCAAACCTCGGCAGCGACGACGCAACCCAACAGCACCGGGCCCATGACGGCGCCGACCGCGAACCACGTCTCCAGCGATGCGGTGGAATGACCGGGCTGCGGGTTGCCTATCGTGACGATCGCGATCACCGCGACGGTCAGCAGCCCGGCCCAGGTCCACTCTCGGGCGGTGACGGCGCGCTGCGACATTCTCGCGCTGATCGGCATCGCGAACAGCAGCGAGAGCATCAGCAGCGGCTGGACCAGAAGTACCGAGGCGAGATCAAGCGCCGCCACTTGCAACGCGATGCTCGCCACCAGGACCACCGCTCCCCGGCGCCAGGCGGTATCACGCAGCAACCTGGCGAGCAAGCCGACGTGATCGACTGACGGGTCGGTGATGGCGCGCGCGGCGCGCTGTTGAAGGACGTCGCCGACTGCCACGCACAGCGCGGAACTCAAGGCGAGCAGGGCGGCAAAATCCACCTTGGACATAGCGGTTTCTCCGTCGATAGCAGATGTGGGACTAGCGACGCGATCCGGTGCCGCGCTCGCGGCAGTGCTGACCGAGACAACGGGGCGAGGCGGATCGCGTGCGCGAAATGTGGGCAGCGGGCGTCGGCAGAGTGGACAGTGGCGACGCCTGGTGTGCCTAGGGTGAGGCGCTTACCCGTGGCGCAGTCGCCGGGGGCTTCGCCGGGCAAGTGCAGTGGTTGACGTGTCTCATGACCGGAGAGCCCCCTTTCTTCCGCCAGGTGACCCCGTCACCGGCACGGCTGCGCGAGCGGACGTGAAGTGCTGACCGCCCGACAGATCTATCGCTTTACGCATAGATTATCTGCGCAGCACGCCAGAGATCATGGTGATGCTGCTCACAGCGGAGCGCGGCGCGCGAACCGGGCAGCGAGCCGCCTAGCGGATCGCGCCGACGATATCGCCGGACATCGCGCCCAGCTGTCCGCTCCACGAGCCCCAGTCGTTGCTACCGCCGCCGGGGAAGTCGAAGTGGCCGTTGTGGCCACCCACGTTGCGGTATTCCTGATAGAAGAAGCGGGCTCCGGCCATCGCCTCACCGGCCTGGCCGATCATCGCGGCGGCGTCGCCGCCCATGTTGGTCGGGCTCCAGACCCAGATCCGCGAGTTGTTCTGCGCCAACAGCATCGCGTGCACCTCAGGGTCGTGCCACTTCCACCGGCCCAGCTGCGGGGCACCCCACATGCCGTTGCCGTCGACGCCGCCGAACTGCTGCAGACCCGCGAGGATCGCGCCGTTGCTCGTGGTGTTCGAGGGGTAGAGGAAGCCTGACAGCGAGCCGGCGAAGCCGAAGCGCTCGGGGTGGAAGCAGGCGAGTGCCATCGCGCCGTAGCCGCCTTGGGATGCGCCGGCCGCGCCGTGGCCGCCAGGTGCCAGACCCTTGTTGGCGGCCAACCAGTCCGGCAGCTCCTGCGACAGGAAGGTGTCCCACTGCTTGCTGCCGTCGCGCTCCCAGTTGGTGTACATGCTGAAGGCGCCGCCCGCGGGGGCGACCACCGAGATGCCCTTGCCGGCGAGCGTATTGAAGGCGTTGCCGGCGGTCGCCCAGTTGCTCACGTCGGGAGCGGCGTTGAAGGCGTCGAGCAGGTACACCGCGTGCGGGCCGCCGGCCATGAACTGCACCGGGATGTCGCGGCCCATCGCGCCCGAGGGAACCATCAGCGTCTCGTAGCCCGCGGCGCGGGCCGGGCTCAGCTCCGTCATCAGGAAACCACCGGTCGTCAACACGGCGGCGCCTAGGAGACACAGCAGCCTGGACAGCACTGACCGACTTCTCATTCCTGACCTCGCTTTATCGCTCGACCGCCAAAAAAGGGGAACCGCGCAGCGCCCCCGTTCCGCAAGGTAGCTAATCACACCGCGTTGTGACGGACGCCTGAAACGGCGAACGGCGACGACCTCGAAAGGTCGCCGCCGTTTGCCGTGCAGTTCTTAGGTGTGCTGACCGGTCGCTGCGGCCGCCGGAGCGCCCGCCGCGGGACCCGCACCCGGCGTGGCACCGAGGTGGGCCTGCATGTCCGGAATCATCGCGTGCAACTGCGCACCCCAGTACGGCCAGTCGTGCGTGCCGTTGGCGTCGAAGTTGAACACCGCGTTGTTGCCGCCGGCCGCCTTGTAGGCGTCCTGCCACTTGATGTTGCTGGTACGCACGAAGCCCTCGAGGAACTTGGCCGGCAGGTTGTCGCCACCGAGCTCGGACGGCTTGCCGTTACCGCAGTACATCCAGACGCGGGTGTTGTTCGCGACGGTCTTGCTGACGTTGAGCAGCGGGTCGTTGCGGGCCCAGGCCGGATCCTCCTTCGGACCCCACATGTCGGCGGGCTTGTAGCCACCGGCGTCACCCATGGCCAGGCCGATCAGCGACGGGCCCATGCCCTGCGACGGATCCATCAGGCCGGAGAACGCACCGACCTCGACGAACTGCGCCGGGTGGTAGTTGGCCAGGTTCAGCGCCGAGGCACCAGCCATCGACAGACCGACAGCCGCGCCGCCGTTCTGCTTGACGCCCTTGGAGGCCAAGAACGCGGGCAGCTCACTGGTGAGGAAGGTTTCCCACTTGTAGGTCTGGCAACCGGCCTTGCCGCACGCCGGCTTGTACCAGTCGGTGTACCAGCTGGACTGCCCACCCACCGGCATGACTGCGGACAGCCCGGACTGCAGGAACCACTCGAAGGCGGGGGTGTTGATGTCCCAGCCGTTGAAGTCGTCCTGCGCACGGAGGCCGTCGAGCAGGTACACGGCGGGCGAGTTCGCGCCACCGCTCTGGAACTGGACCTTGATGTCGCGACCCATGGCCGCCGAAGGCACCTGCAGGTACTCGACGGGCAGACCCGGCTTGGAGAACGCGTGTGCGTCCGCCGTCTGGCCTACGACGCCGATCATGCCCGGCAGCAGAGCCGCAGCGGCAGCCCCTAGCGCGAGCCGACGCGGCACCCTCTTTGCCGCATCGCGAAACCTGTCAACAAGCCTCATTCTTGCTTCCTCATTCATTGTCGGGCCCAACGGTGTGGGTCGGACTGCATCGCCCTATTGCCCAGCTTCTGCACGGGCCGCTTTCTTGGCCCGCATCGATGCTGGACGCGCCGGCCTTCATGTCCGGCATTCAACGAGTCATTCGGACCCGCGTCCATGCTGGACGGCGCAGCAGTGCCTGGAGTAGTGAACCACATATCGCGGTCTGGACTCTCATCGACGTAGGCCCGAAACCGGGACCCCAGCTGCGGCCGGACCCGCCCGACTCGGCTGCGGATCACCACGCTGTGAATGTGCCGACGAGCGGTTGTTCGCCGGTAAGCGTACATATTCGACATAGCTGGGCGCCAATCGAATCGGGCATCACCGCACTAAACAAATGGGTGACAAAAATTCTTCTGCCGATAACTTCCGAGCTACGGCCCGGTGGCCGGGAGACCGGTGTATTCGGGCGCGCCGGTCTCCGGAATGGCCAGGCCACACCGGATCAGCTCGTAGCGCGGGACGCGATCGATGCGGTAACGGGTGAACTGCACCGAATGCAGCAGGTTGGAGAAGAACCGGTGGAACGTCATGGGAGCGCGCACCGAGTTCAGCACCTGTTGGGTGCCTTCACACTTCAGCGCCGCCTCGGCTTGTTGGACAAATTTCTGGTCGAGATAACCCGGCACACCCGGATACCACTTCACCCACGGCCCGTCGGCAATCACCCAGTCGGGGAAGAGGTTCTTGTCGTGGCCGATGCGGCCGTGCTGCAGTCGCGCGGTATGCGCGGCCAGCGGGTTGGCCAGACCGATCTGGTCGATCACCCGCACATCCAGCGCGACGTTCATGCCGACCATGCCCAGGTTGGTGAAAAACACTGTGTGCGGGCCGTTTCGGGGCGGGATGCCATCCTTCGGCGGGATCGGCGGGACCAGATCCCACTGGTCGTAGTTGCCGGAGGGCAGCAGCAAGGCGCCTTCCGGAGTGTTGTTGAGCGCCACCAGGACCGCACGCATCCGCGGGTAGTCCAGGTAGTCGGCGGCGGTCAGTGGGTGCGCGTGACCCGTTGCCTGCGCGTAGAACCGGCGCTCGTCGACTATCCCGGTGTAGGTGACGCGTGTGGCGTCGTCCCCCAGGCCGGGCGAATTGGCCGCCCACAGCGCCCATCCCGCGACACACATCCACAACGCGCTGACCGTGCCGGCCAGCCAGTAGCCCGCCTCGCGGGTGAGCCGCGTGCCCTCCGGGAACACCACCGGCACCACGGCGACCGGGGCGAGCAGGCACAGCAGTGGAGCCAGCAGCACCCGGCCGTGCATGAAGTCACCGCCCTGGCGGATCCAGTACACCGCCTGCAGCAACCCACTGACCACGATGAAAATCACGACGGCGGCGGGGCTTTGCACCGTCCTGTTCAGTGGACCGCCGCCGAACGAGGTCGCGGCCGGGTCCTTCTGCTCTTTGCGACGCCGCGCCGAGGCCCACAGCACCAGACCCAGTCCCGTGAGCAGCAGCAGCGGCACCCATATCGCGTACGGCCCGTTGAAGTTCGACAGATAGACCAGCCCCTGCGACCACTTGTCGCCGCCGGCGTCCTTGGCCAGCGCGGTGCCGGGAAACAGCAAGCCGTAGTAGCCCATCCGGAAAATCTGATAGCCGACCGGCAACAATCCGCCGGCTGCCACGATCTCGAGCCGGCCGCGTCCGGTCCGCTCGGCGATCAGCATCATGATCAGCACACCGCCGCCGATCAGCGCCAATTCCGGGCGCACCAGCACACTGCAGCCAGCGACGAAGGCCAGCACGCCGGTGAACCACCGACCCGGCGGACCGGAACGTCTGGCCTGTGACCAGCAGACCATCATCCACCACAACAGCCCGAGATAGGCCGTCACCAAACCACTTTCGAGGCCAGAGGTGGCGAAGTCACGAGCCGGCGGCACGGCGATGTAGGCCAGCGCCCCCGCCGGCAGCATGATCGCGCGCCGCCCGACCAGGCTGGGCGCGAACAACCGTCCGGTGCCCAGCATCAACATCGCCAGCCCGAGCAGGCTCAGCCCGAGCGCCAACGCCAGCGCGACATATTCCAGCTGCAGGGGCCGGGTGAGCGCGCTGACGCCGTACACCAGGTAGGTCCACACCACCGAGGTGTTGGCCTCGACCCGCTCACCCGCGTTGAACACCGGCCCGTTGCCCGCCAACAGGTTTCGCACGGTGCGTAAGACGATCAAGCCATCGTCGGCGATCCACCGGCGCTGCCAGGCACCCCAGCCGAACAGCGCCGCGACCACGACCACACTGGTCCACAGGCTGGCCCGGACCGTGATGTCGTAAGGAAACGACGCGCGTCGAACCAACCTCAGCGTCGGCCAGCGCGAAGCCGGTCCGTCGGCCGGGACCGCGTCAGCCGAGGAAGACTGCGACACCGATGGTCCCGATCCACGCCAGGAAGAGCACCTGCAGCACCCGGTCGCGCAACGCGATTTCTTCGGGCTCACCGGCGACACCACCGTCGACGTCCACCGCATACCGCAGGATCGCGATCGTGAACGGCACCATCGAGACCACGAACCAGCCGGCCTTCCCGTGGTCGCGCTCGAAAGCCCACAACCCGTAGCAGACCACGACCGCGGTGGCCGACAACGTCCAGACGAAGCGGAGATACGTACTGGTGTAATTCTCCAACGACCTACGGATCTTGGCCCCGGTGCGCTCCGCCAACTGCAGTTCGGCGTAACGCTTGCCGGCCGCCTGGAACAGCGAACCGAATGCCACCACCAGCAGAAACCATTGCGACAGATGGGTATTGGTGGCGGCACCGCCGGCGATGGCGCGGATGAGATATGCCGACGAGACGATGCTGATGTCGATCACCGCTTGGTGTTTGAGGCCGAAGCAGTAGCCCAGTTGCATCCCGATGTAGACCGCCATCACCAGAGCCAGATTCTGGTTGAGAGACCAGGCGATACCGAGCGACAGCACCCCGAGCACCACCGCCAACGCATAGGCCAGCCACTCCGGAACCACACCCGCGGCGATCGGACGGAATCGCTTGGTCGGATGCTGGCGGTCGGCTTCGACGTCGCGGACATCGTTGATCAGGTAGATCGACGATGCGCCCAGGCTGAACGCGACGAAGGCGACCGCGATCTGGACGATCACGTCGCGGTAGTTGTAGTGGGCATAGGTGCCCCAGGCCGCCAGCGGAGCCGCCGCGACCAAGATGTTCTTCACCCATTGCCGCGGGCGCATCGCTTTGATCACGCCGACGAACAGGTTGGCCGACGGCCCTGCCACTTTCTTGTCGTCAAGCTGCTCGGTCATCTCACGCTCCACCTGTCGTCTGCCCAGTTGGCGATCCACTCGGTGGCTGCGGCGACGGCTGCCCCGACGGCCACGCCGGTGGCCACATCACTGGGATAGTGCACGCCGAGCAGCACCCGCGAGAGCGCCATCGGCGGGACCAGCATGACAGGCAGCGGTAGACCGGTGGTGCGGCCCAGCAATACGGCCGCCGCGGTGGTCGACGTCGCGTGCGCCGACGGGAAGCTCAAGCTGCTCGGGGTGCCGACGTTGACGGCGACCGCGGGGTGATGGGGCCGCGGGCGGCGCACGATCCGTTTGATCACCACCGCGGCGGCGTGCGCGGCGAACGCCCCAACCCCGGCCACCAGCCAGCTGCGCCGCTTGGCCGGCTGCAGGATTGCGCCGAGGGCCGACACAGCCAGCCAGCCGAGGCTGTGTTCACCGAAGTGGGACATCGCCCGCGCGATCGCCAACGCGCCAGGGCGGTGCGCCAGCGCCGACTGCACCGCGACCAGCGCGGCGACTTCGCCGTGCGGCGACGCCGATTCAGCCGTGATGTCGGCCATTGCCAGCCGCATTGCTCTGAGTCGGCAGCAGCACCGTCTCCCACTTTTCTTTGCTTGTCAGCTCGGGGAGCGCGGCGCGGTAGACGCGACGCATCTCGTCGAACCGACGCAGCAGTTGCCGCTGGCGGCGCAGCGACTGCGCCAGCAACGCGAACATCTTGTCCCGGTCGCGTTGGCGGTAGACCGCGCCGCGGCCGTCCGCCGTCGTGACGGTCGCGCCGTCCAGGGTGCAGAGCCGGAACCAGCGGGCGTCTTGGGTCGGCACGTTGAGTTGCGGGCGCTGGTGATGCTGCGGGTCGGACTTCTTCAATTGGTGCAGAATTCCGCGGACGAGGCGGTACCCGATCGACAGCGGGTGTACCGGCGGCTTCATCTCGACGTTGCGCTGCGACGGCGCGGGCAGTGCGTCCGACGACGGCAATACCACCGCGTCGGGGAACTCTTTACGAATCCGGTGCACTTCCGGCAGGCCGGATTCCAGGATCGAGAAGATGTGCTCGGGACCGGCCAGGAAGTCGTCAATCGCCTTGTTCTGGATGGCGACCGTCGAATACTCAAGGCAGGAAAGGTGTTTCAGCGTCGCCTTGAAGTGGCTGCGCACCAGGCCCTTGACGTCGCCGTCCCAGTGGATGGCCGCCACCACCAGCCGGTTGCGCAGGTGGAAGTAGGCCTGCCAGTCGATGGCGTCGTCCTTGTCGCTCCATGCCATGTGCCAGATCGCGGCGCCGGGAAGGGTCGCGGTGGGGTAACCGTGTTCGGCGGCGCGCAGGCCGTAGTCGGCGTCGTCCCATTTGATGAACAGCGGCAGCGGCTGGCCGAGTTCTTCGGCGACCTGCCGCGGGATCATGCACGTCCACCATCCGTTGTAGTCGACATCGATGCGACGGTGCAGCAGCTGGCTGCGAGGGTTGTTGTCGCTCAACGGATATTCGGCGAAGTCGTGGTCGTATTCGGTGTACGGCGCCGCGGTCCACATGAAGTTCGCCCGGTCGACCACCTCGCCCATGATGTGCAGGTGCGACGGCTCCTGGAGGTTGAGCATCTGGCCACCGACCAGCATCGGCGCCTTGGCGAAGCGGTGCATCGCCAGGATGCGCAGCACGGTGTCCGACTGCAGCTCGATGTCGTCGTCCATGAACAGGATCTGTTGGCAGTCGGTGTTTTTCAGCGCTTCGTACATCACCCGGCTGTATCCGCCCGAGCCACCGAGGTTGGGCTGGTCATGGATGGCCAGCCGATCACCCAGCGGGGCTGCCACGGCCGCGAAATCGGGGTGGTCGCGGACCTTCGAGGTGCCTTGGTCGGTGACGATGACCGCACCGATCACCTGGTCCACCAACGGATCTGCGGTGAGTTCGCGCAGCGCGTTGACACAGTCGTTTGGCCGGTTGAAGGTCGGGATGCCGATCGCGATGTTGCCCACCCCGGGAGCGGGCTGGTCGGAGTACCACCCGGCGCTGCGTAGCGTCACCTCGGAATCGGTCGTGATGTCGAACCAGATCCACCCGCCGTCTTCGAAAGGTTGCAGGCTGACCTGGATTTCGAGGACCTCCGGGTCACCCTTCGTCGCGAAGTCCTGCCCCTCCACGAAGATTCGGGCGCCGGTGGCCTTGGTGCGGTAGAGGTCGACTCGCCCCTTGCCGGTGACCTCGACCCGCAGCACCACCGACGTGCACGTCGTCCATCGGCGCCAGTAGCTGGCCGGGAACGCGTTGAAGTAGGTAGCGAACGACACCTGCGACTCGGGGCCGATCTGAAGCGAGGTGCGGTTGCTGGCATGCGCCCGACGGGCGTTCGTCTTGGACTCTTCGAGGTAGAGCTTGCGGACGTCGAGCGGCTCACCCGGGCGCGGCAGGATCACCCGCGCCAGCAGGCTCACCGCCTTGCTCGATTGCTGGCTTGTGGCCTGAGCTGTTTCGTCAACCGTGGTCTTACTCATCCCCGGGTGCTTCCTCTGCTGTTTTCTTGCAACGATGCGCCGTCCCGCAGGTGCGGCAGCAGGACGTTGTCGTACATGTTGAGCGCGCTGGCAATGGCCATGTGCATGTCGAGATACTGATAGGTGCCCAGCCGGCCCCCGAAAAGTACTTTGGCCGAAGCGGTTTCGTTCGCAGCTCGGGTTCGGTACGCCTCTACCATCGCGCGGTCGTCGGGGGTGTTGATCGGGTAGTAGGGCTCGTCGTCGTCCTTGGCGAAGCGGCCGTACTCGCGCATGATCACCGTCTTGTCGGTGGGGTAATCCCGCTCCGGGTGGAAGTGCCGGAACTCGTGGATCCGGGTGTAGGGCACGTCTTCGTCGTTGTAGTTCATCACCGGCGTGCCCTGAAAGTCTCCGGTCGGTAGCACCTCGAGCTCGAAATCCAGTGTGCGCCAACCAAGGCGACCCTCGGAATAGTCGAAATATCGGTCCAGCGGACCGGTGTATACGACCGGTGCGTCCGGACTCTGAGCGCGGAGCTCGTCGCGAACCTCGAACCAGTCGGTGTCCAGCCGGACCTCGATGCGGTCGTCGGCGGCCATCTTCTCCAGCCACGCGGTGTAGCCGTCCACCGGCAGTCCCTCGTAGGTGTCGTTGAAGTAGCGGTTGTCGAACGTGTAGCGCACCGGCAGCCGGGTGATGTTGCTCGCTGGAAGGTTCTTGGGATCGGTCTCCCACTGCTTGGCCGTGTAGTGCTTCATGAACGCCTCATACAGCGGGCGGCCGATCAGGCTGATCGCCTTCTCTTCGAAGTTGGTCGCCGTCGCGGTATCGAATTCCGCCGCCTGCTCCGCGATCAGCGCGCGCGCTTCGTCCGGGGTGAAGTAGCGACCGAAGAACTGAGACACCAGTCCCAATCCCATCGGGAACTGATATGCCTGTCCGGCATGCATCGCGAACACGCGGTGTTGGTAGCCGGTGAAATCGGTGAACTGGCGCACGTAGTCCCACACCCGCTTGTTGGAGGTGTGGAACAGGTGCGCGCCGTACTTGTGCACCTCGATGCCGGTCTGCGGCTCGGCCTCGGAGTAGGCGTTGCCGCCGATGTGCGGGCGGCGTTCGACGACAAGGACCCGCTTCCCGAGCTGCGTAGCCACGCGCTCGGCGATCGTCAGACCGAAAAAGCCGGAACCGACGACAAAGAGGTCATAGCGACCGGAGGGAGCAGTCATCGGTTGCCTAGGGTATCGGACTCACGCACCATCGCCCGTTCGGCGCGGGGGTCATAACGCGACTACATCGACCGCAAGCTCGGATACCGGCGTGGCGGGTAACGGTTGGGCGAGATTTGGTGACGAATGTCGCGATTGCTTCACGATTAGATCTCGTCACTCTAGTAACAACATTCACGTAAGTAACATCGGCCATGTGTCCGAATAAGCAGTAGTCAGACACCGTGCGCGCCCCCGGCGTGCACGACAGACCGCAGTCCACATTGAGGAGACTTCCGTGCCGAACCGACGTCGACGCAGGCTCTCGACAGCCACGAGCGCGTTCGCCGCTCTGGCGGTCGCGAGTCCTTTTGCTTACATCGCAGTTTGCGACTTGACCGCGAAGCCCGCACCGCAACACCAGGAGTTCGTCCGGGCCGCGTCCATGACCGATCTTCCCGGCGAGCTGATGGGCGCGCTGACGCAGGGGTTGTCGCAGTTTGGGGTCAGCCTCCCGCCGATCCCGAGCCTGACCGGAGCCACCAGCCCCAGCAGCCTCGGCTCTCCGGGGCTGGGCACGCTCCCCGGGGCCACGCCCGACCTCGCCAGCCCGGGTCTTGCCTCTCCCGGCCTGACTACACCTGGTCTGGCGTCGCCCGGATTGACCACGCCGGGCTTGACCACGCCGGGCTTGACGCCTGGCGCCGCGCCGGGTCTCACCACTCCGGGCCTGACCCCCGCCACCACGCCCGGGCTCACCACCCCGGGGCTGACGCCCGGCGCCACCACTCCGGGCTTGAGCACTCCGGGTTTGACCACGCCCGGCTTGGACGGCACCGGTGCAGCCGCGGCCAGTCCGAGTGAATTGCCGATCAGCGACCCGGTCGGGTTGGACCCCTCGGGGGGCACCTACCCGATCCTCGGTGACCCGAACGTCGGCGCAGCGCCGGCGGCGCCCAGCGGCGGGCTGGTCAGCGACATGATGAGCGCGGCCAACCAGCTGGGCGCGGGTCAAGCCATTGACCTGCTCAAGGGCATGATCCTGCCGCAGTTGCAGAACGCCGCCCACGGCGCGGCCGCCCCGGTCCCGCCGCCGCCAGTGCCGGCACCGATCCCCTGATCGCACGCCCGGCTTCGGATTTCCCCCGAAACGGCACCGCAGAAGTGGCCCCCCTGGTCTGACCAGGTTCAGTCAAACTCTGCGGTGCCGTGCTGTGCGCGACGAAAGTGCAGCCACTGGCATCGCCACTCGCGAAATGCGTCGCCAACTGCACCCTCGGCGGATCGCGGCGGAAACACATTGTTCACTTAAGTAGCGTGTCGAACCATTTGCACCATTGGACACATACGTAACATCGTTTCGTGCCGTCCCGCCGTCGTCCGCCGACGATGTTGTTCACCGCCCTCGCCGCGACAGTCGTCATCCTGCCGTGGGCGGTCGCCTCGAGCGTCCAGGATCACGACCAGCCAGCGCGAGCCGGTGAGACCCACCTCGCGCAGCAGCCGCTGGTCGGGCTCGGCGGCGGTGTCACGGTCCGTGAGATCAGCCAGCGCACGCCGTTTTCCATGGTCGCCCTCACCGGCGGCGACCTGACCGGAACGACCGCGCGAGTCCGGGCGCGCCAGGCCGACGGCTCGTGGAGTAAGTGGTACGACACCGAAACCCTCACCGGGCGCGGCGACGGACCGCGCGGCACTGATCCGGTCTTCGTCGGCAAAACCACCACCGTTCAGATCTCGGTCAGCCGCCCGGCCGATGCTCCCCGGACGTCGGCACCGAAGAAGACACCGCCCTCGGGGCTGGGGTATATCCCGGCCAACACCGAACAACCACTCGCGCAGAACATCTCGGCGATCCTGATCTCTCCGCCGCAAGCACCCGCCGACACGCAGTGGAATCCACCCACCGCGATCGTGGCCCCGGGCCAGGCGCCGGCCATCATCGCCCGGGCACAGTGGGGCGGCGGCCCGGCGGTGCACTGCGGCAACCGCCCGTTCGATCAGCCCATCCGCGCGGCGGTCGTCCACCACACCGCGGAGAGCAACGACTACCAGCCGCAGGATTCGGCGGCGATCGTGCAGTCGATCTACGCGTATCACACCCAGATCCTGGGCTGGTGCGACATTGCCTACAACGCGCTGGTCGACAAGTACGGGCAAGTCTTCGAGGGACGGGCCGGCGCATTGCTCGGGCCGGTGCAGGGCGATCACACCGGCGGCTTCAACAGCGACAGTTGGGGCGTGACGATGATCGGCAACTTCGACGACATCGCACCGACCCCGATCCAGCTGCACACCATCGGCAGGCTGATCGGCTGGCGGCTCGGCGTCGACCACATCGATCCCAAGGGAATGGTCGCGTTGTCGTCGGCCGGCGGTGAGAACACAAACTTCCCACTGAATTCCGTCGCGACGCTGCCGACCGTCTTCGCCCACCGCGACGTCGGCGCCACCGACTGCCCGGGCAACATCGCCTACGGGTTGCTCGACGACATCCGTGACACTGCAGCGCATTTCAGCGGTCCGCCGCGACCGGAAGACCTGGCCCTGTCGTTACAGGGCGGGGCGATCTACGACCGCTGGCAGACGATCGGCGGCCCGAGCAGCGCTCTCGGCGCGCCCACTTCGCCCGAAGCGACCGGCGCCGGCGACGCGCGTTACGCCACGTTCGAAAAGGGCGCGATGTACTGGTCACCCGAGACCGGCCCGCAGGTGGTCACCGGCGCCATCTACGACGCGTGGGCTTCGCTGGGCTACGAGCGCGGAGCGCTGGGCCTGCCGACCAGCTCGGAATTCCAAGAGCCGCAATGGGTCAAGCAGAACTTCCAACACGGCACGCTGAACTTCGACCGGCTCACCGGACGAGTCACCCGGGTGATCGACGGCGTGGTCGAGGAGCTCCCGCCGCCGTCTCCCGGCGGGCCACCGGTTCAGCTGGAGCGGTTCTCTCCCGTCACCCCGGCCGCCTGAGGCCTGCTGCCGTCCTCACGGCACAGTGCTTTGCAACAAGGTTTCGGTCAGGCCGAGGATGATCTCGTCGCTGGCGTAGGTCGATTCGATGCCGGCGTTGGCGATGTTGACCAGACCGAAGTACTCGTCGCCCGCGGTGAAATCGGACAGTGCGGTAGTGATCAAGCCCTGAGCGTCCGATGCGAACTGCTGGGCCTGAGCGAAGGCATCGGCAAGGTCGGCCGGGGCCTTCAGGGCAGATAGAGCGAAGCCGGCGTTCCCGTCGCTGTCGACGAGGAAGGAATAGCCATTCACCAACAGGTCGGCTTGCTCTCCGACGGTCAGATTGCCGAAGCCGGCCAGCGCGTCGGACACCCCGGTGAGGTATGCCCCCTCGCTGAACGCGGTTCCGGCGTCGGTCAGGTAGGCCTCGCCGGCGCTCACCGTGTTTTGGAGGGAGTTCAGGAAGTCGGTGAAGGAGTAACCAACTACCTCAGCGGGAACCGCCGCTCCGGCCTGGGCCGCCGTGGATCCGAGTGGGAGGGTGTAGTTGCCGAACGGCGTGATGATGGTGTCGGTGGTGGTGTGAAGGTCGCCGTAGACGAGGTTGGCCCACTCGTTTTCGAAGCCGCCGCCGAAATTCGCGAGATCGATCTCGCTGCCGGCAGCAGGCACCGGCAGTGTCGTCGGAACGCCTTCCACGCTCCCCGACGTCTCCAGGAAGTCGTCGTTGACGAACGACCCGATCGTCGTCTGCGTATCCGTACCCTCGAGGAAGATGAAGGAATCCGCCGGTTGGCTGGTCGGATTCCACACTTCACCGCCCTGCAGCACACGCTCGATGGGTGGAAACCCCTCCGCAACCGATGGGTCGAAGGTCGACGTGTCGGGCACAAAAATCTCGGCATCTCCCGCGGTCAGCGCGACCGGACGGGTCTGCGGCGGAAGGGTCTGGGACAGCGCGGCAAAACCAATCAAGCTGGCGGCGGTGGCCGCGGAACCCGCGGCGGCGACGAGCTGACGTGAGAGACGGATAGGCACGATAGGGCTCCTCGGAACATTCGACGCCGGGTAGGCGCCGCATAAGCAAACGCTTAGAACAGCCTGAGCGCCGTGGGCCCACGGATCAATAAGGGTTTTCCCTACATTTTTGCCGCCGACGGGTCCGCGAGCGTAACGCTGAGGCCCGAATCCACTGGTCAGAAGTGCCCTGGCGTCACGCTCGGCGCCCAGCCCCTACCGCCATGTGCCGCACTCCTCCTCGCGTCGCTTCGCGACGCGCATCGTCGTACGGCTACATCCATGTGCCGCACTCCTCCTCGCGTCGCTTCGCGACGCGCATCGTCGTACGGCTAAAGCCACCAGCGTTCGAGCACCCGCGCCACCCCGTCGTCGGCGTTGGACGTGGTGACCTCGTCAGCCGCCGCCAGCGCGTCGGGGTGCGCGTTGGCCATCGCCACGCCGAGCCCGGCCCGCAACAGCATCGGCACGTCGTTGGGCATGTCACCGAAAGTCACCCAGTCGGCCTCGGGAATGCCAAGCGGCGCAGCGATTTCCGCGATGCCGGAAGCCTTGCTGACGCCGAGCGGCACAATCTCGATCAGGCCATTGTTGGTCGAGTAGGTCAGATCGCCCTCGGCGCCGATGTGCCCCGCCAACGCCGCCGCCATGTCCGCGCTGCGGGCGCCGGCCTTACGGACCAGCAGCTTGATCGCGGGCGCGCTGAGCAGGTCTTCGATGGAGACCTCGGTGTTGTCGGGGTTCAGCCAGGCATGCTCGTAGCCCGGCGAACTGACGAATTGCGGTGTGGCGCTGTCGTGCGCGCTTTCGCCAACCCGCTCGACCGCCAGGCCCGCGCCGGGAATGACTTGGGTGGCGATCTCGGCCAGTTCACGCAGCGCGGCGACGGACAGCGTTCGCGCCGACAGCACGCGGTCGGTCTCCGGGTCGTAGATCACCGCGCCGTTGGCGCACACCGCCATCGGCGCGAATCCCAGACCGTCGACCACCGGCGGGATCCAGCGCGGCGGACGGCCGGTGGCAAGCACGAAAACCGCGTTGGCCTCCACCGCCGCCTGCACGGCATCGCGGGTGCGAGGGGTGACTTTTTCGTCTTCGTTGAGCAGGGTGCCGTCGACGTCGCTGGCGATCAGCGCGGGCAGGGTCAATGGATACCGCTCTGATCCTGGCCTGGGCGAGTCACGCCATCGGTGCCGTATTTGTCCAACCGCTCCTGCAATTCGTGCAATCGGATCTTCTGCGAATCCTCGCGGGTCGGCGCGCTGCCGCCGAGCCGACGCGGAACCCAGTATTCACCCGGCGGGTGCGGATACTCCTCTTGCACCTGGTACAGCAGCTCATTCATCGCCCGGCGCAGGTTCATGTTGAGTTCCTCGGGCGTGCCGTGTGGCGCCAGCGGGCGTCCGGCGGCGACGGTGATCGGAATCTTGTTGCGGAACAACTTCTTTTCGTGGTCCTTGGGCCAGATCCGGTGAGCTCCCCACACGATCAGCGGGACGATCGGAACTTGGGCCTGCAGCGCCATCCGCGCCGCTCCTGTTTTGAACTCACGCAACTCGTAGCTGCGGCTGATGGTGGCCTCGGGATGCATCCCGATCAACTCGCCCTCACGCAGTCGCTGCACCGCGAGTTCGAACGCGTCGTGCCCGTTGCGGCGGTCCACCGGAATCAGCCGGGCGTGCTTGATGACGTAGTTGACCGCCTTCACGTCGGCCATCTCGGCTTTGATCATGAAATACATCCGCCGGCCGCGCTCGCGGGCGGCGAACAGCGGTGGCAGCCAATCCAGATAGCTGGTGTGGTTCTGCGCCAGCAGAGCTCCCCCGCGCTGCGGAATGTTCTCCAGCCCGCGGAACGTGAACTTGGTGCCGTTCATCGCCACGACAGGCGGAACGACCCACTCTCCGAACCGGTAAAACGGTTCTGGCATGGCGGTCGCTCCTTCGTGTGTGCCGCTACCCAGGTCCGGCGCTGGGATCGGCGCGCTTGCGAGCGCGCTCGGCCTTCTCAGTGTCCTCAATAATTTTTGCCTCCGCTACCGTAGGTGCGCCGCCGCCTAGCCTGCGCGGCACCCAGAAAGCACCTTCGGGGTGCGGATATTGCTCTTGAACGCGATGGAGCAGCGAGGTCATTCCCTCACGCAGCGCGGCGTCCAATTGTTCGACGTCACCCGTCGGCGGCAACCGCGGACCCGCGGCGACGGTCACCGGGATCTTGCGCCGGCCGAGATCCCGCGGATAACCCTTGGTCCAGATCCGCTGCGCCCCCCAGACGATCAGCGGCACCGTCGGCACGTGCGCGGCCAGCGCCATTCGCGCCGCGCCGGTTTTGAATTCCTTGAGCTCGAAGCTGCGGCTGATCGTCGCTTCCGGCATCAGGCCGACCACCTCACCGTCTCGCAGCAGGCGGACCGCCTCGGCGTAGGCGTGGGAACCGGAGCCGCGGTCGACCGGGATGGTCTTGGTGTGGTTGATCAGGAAATTGACCACCTTCACCTGCTGCATCTCGGCCTTGATCATGTACCGGATACGCCGGCCGCGGGCGTTGGCCGCCAGGGCGGCGGGCAGCCAGTCGACATAGCTGGTGTGGTTGATCGCGATGACGGCACCGCCGCTGCGTGGGATGTGCTCGAGGTCTTGAAAGGTGATCGTTGTGCCAGTCGCCGCGACCAGGGCCTTGGCCGTGATCTTGAGTGCGCGGTACACCGGCTCCACGGCCGCTACTCGGTGCGACCCGCCTCGCGGGCGGCACGGGCGGCCGCACGTTGGCTGGCCTCTTCGGCGTCCAGTTGAGCGGCTTCGGCCAGGGTGGGGGCGCTGCCGCCCAGCCGACGCGGTACCCACCATTCGCCGGCTGGATGCGACGGATACAGGTCCTGAGCCTGCTCGAGCAGATGCTGCATCCGGGAATGGAGCAACGCGGTCAACTCGGGAGCCGGGAGGGTCGGCTGAATCGCCTCGCCGACCACGATCACGATCGGCACCTTGGGGCGAAACAACTTCTTCGGGTGGTCTTTGGTCCAGATCCGCTGAGCACCCCAGACGATGTGCGGAACGATCGGCACACCCGCCTCGATCGCCATCCGGGCGGCGCCGGACTTGAATTCCTTGATTTCGAAGCTGCGACTGATCGTGGCTTCCGGGTACACGCCGACCAGCTCGCCGGCCTTGAGCCGCTCGACCGCGGCTTCGTAGGACGCCGCGCCGCTGGACCGATCCACCGGAATGTGCCGGCAGCCCCGCATGATCGGCCCGGTGAGCTTGTTGTCGAAGACTTCCTGCTTGGCCATGAACCGCACCTTGCGCTCGCGGTGCTGCTTGAAGGCGGGCAGGCCGGCAAGGGTGAAGTCGAAATAGCTGGTGTGGTTGATCGCGATGACCGCTCCCCCGTCGGGGATGTTTTCCTCGCCGACGACCGTGAAGCGCAGGCCTTGCACCCGCCAGGTCAGCCGCACCAGGGCAATCACTGTCCCGTAAACCGGTTCCACGGTGCACCAGCCTAATGTTCGCGCCGATGCCGCTCTAGCGGGTCGGGCGTTTCTCGGCCCGGCGGCTAAACTCGGGGCGTCAGCAGACCGCAACAAAAGGGTGTCAGTGCAGGTCACAAGCATCGGCCACGCCGGCTTTCGGATCGATACGTCAGCCGGGAGCATTCTCTGCGACCCGTGGGTGAACCCGGCGTATTTCGCGTCGTGGTTTCCGTTCCCGGACAACAGCGGGCTGGACTGGGATGAGCTCGGCGACTGCGATTACCTCTACGTCTCGCACCTGCACAAGGACCATTTCGACGCGAGGCTGCTGACGGAGCGCGTCAACAAAGACGCGGTGGTCTTGCTGCCGGACTATCCGGTGCCGGATCTGAAAAACGCGCTGCAACTACTCGGGTTCCACCGATTCTTCGAGACCGCCGACTCGGTGAAGCACCGGCTCAGCGGCCCGAAGGGCGAACTAGACATCATGATCGTCGCGCTGCGTGCCCCAGCCGACGGACCGATCGGCGACTCGGGGCTGGTGGTCAGCGATGGCACCACCACGGCGTTCAACATGAACGACGCACGGCCGGTCGACCTGGACGCGGTGGCCGCCGAGTTCGGTCACATCGACGCACACATGCTGCAGTACTCCGGGGCGATCTGGTACCCGATGGTGTACGACATGCCGCAGCGCGCCAAGGAGTCGTTCGGCATCCAAAAGCGGCAGCGGCAGATGGACCGGAGCCGCCAGTACATCGCCCAAGTCGGTGCGACCTGGGTGATCCCGTCGGCCGGCCCGCCGTGCTTCCTGGACCCCGAACTGCGCCACCTCAACGACGACCACGACGACCCGGCCAATATCTTCCCCGACCAGATGGTCTTTCTCGACCAGCTGCGCGCACACGGCAACGACCACGGCTTGCTGATGATTCCCGGCTCGACCGCGGATTTCACTGGTGCGCAATTGAACTCGTTGGACCATCCGCTACCGGTAGAGCAGGTCGAGGCGATCTTCACCACCGGCAAGGCGGACTACATCGCCGAGTATGCCGCTCGGATGGAGCCGGCGCTGGCGGCGGAGAAGGCCCGCTGGGCACCCGCCGACGGTGACTCGATGCTCGAGCCGCTGCGCGCGAAGTTCGAACCGATCATGCTGGCCGGCAACGAGATCTGCGACGGCATCGGCTACCCCGTCGAACTGGTGATCGGGAACGAAGCCGCACACGAGAAGGTCGTGCTGGACTTCCCGAAACGGACTGTGCGCGAACCAGTTCCCGACGAGAAGTTTCGCTATGGGTTCGCCATCCCGGCCGAGTTGGTGCGCACGGTGCTGCGCGACGACGAGCCGGACTGGGTCAACACGATTTTTCTGTCCACCCGGTTCCGCGCTTGGCGGGTCGGCGGCTACAACGAGTACCTGTACACGTTCTTCAAGTGTCTGACCGAAGAACGGATCGCCTATGCCGACGGCTGGTTCGCCGAGACCCACGACGACTCCGCGTCGATCACTCTGGACGGCTGGGAGATTCAGCGACGCTGCCCGCACTTGAAGGCGGACCTGTCCAAGTTCGGGATCGTCGAGGGCACCACGCTGACCTGCAACCTGCACGGCTGGCAGTGGAATCTGGAGAACGGCCGCTGCTTGACCGCGCGCGGTCATCAGCTTCGAAGCGCCCGCCAATGAACGCCGACACCTACGACGACGGCCTGGTCCAACTGGACCGCGCGGCGATCACGCTGCGGCGCTACCACTTTCCGTCTGGAACCTCGAAAATCGTTACGCTGCAGCAGGTTCGCGGCTATAAGGCCGAACCGCTGGGGCTGATGCACCGGTTCCGCATCTGGGGCAGTTCTGACCTGCGCCGCTGGCTGCCGCTGGACATGAGCCGCCCGTTTCGCTCGACACTGGTCACTCTCGACGTACCCGGCACCCGGCCCAGTCCGGCGTTCACTCCGGCACGCGCGGACGAATTCACCGCGCTGCTGGACCGCCTGCTCGATGAGCGGGCCTGACGTTCCGCGAGCGCCGAGTGTGTGGGATATGCCTGCAAACGTGCCTATTCCTCTGCCTAACCCCCGCAGTCGGCGGGGCAGCTCAGCGTCCCGCGTCGGCCAATGCCTGCTGGGCTGCGTTGTACCCCGGGATGAACGTGATGCCGGGCCCGCCGTGGCATCCGGTGCTGGCCAGATACAGGCCGTCGACCGGGAGCGGCTGGCCGAGAAAGCCTTTCGGCCCGGGCCGGTTGGGGCCGACCTGGTTGGCGTGGAACAGCCCGTGGCAGTAGTCCCCGCCCGGCGCGCCGAACATCACGCCCATGTGCTTGGGCGTGAAGGTGGTGTGCCGGCTGATGCTGCGTTCGAAGTTGGGCGCCAACCGGGTGATCTTGTCGATCACCCGTTGGCCCATCTCGACCTTCGCCGCGCCGTAATCCACGTCGCCTTCGATCGGGAACCATAACGCGAATGCCGACGCGGCATGCTTGCCGGGCGGCGCGAGGTCGGGATCGTTCTGCGAGGGCACCTGGAAGACGACCGTCGGGTCGGCGGGCACAATGCCGCGCCGGCAGTCCTCCCACTGCCGCTGGACTTCTTCGGGCGTACTGAAGATCCCGATCGACGCCTGCATGCTCGGATCGTTGAGCATTTCGTACGGAGCGACGAATTCCGGTGCTTCGTCCAAGGCGAAGTGCATCTGAATGTAGCTGCCGCGGTGATCGATTCGGGTGTAGCGCTCGCGGATATCGGCGGACAAGGCCGCCGGGTCGACCAATTCGTTGACGGTGACGTCGGGCGCCAGCGCCGAGATGACGATCGGCGCCGTGACCGTCTCGCCGGCCTCGGTACGCACCCCGCCGACCTTTCCATCGTCTACCACGATCTCGGTGACCTTGGAGCGCAACCGGAGCTCGCCGCCCTCGCGCTCCAGCATGTCGACCAGATGTGAGGTGAGCGCGCCGATTCCACCGCGCAGTTTCTTCATCTGCATGGTGGCGCCCTCGGGGACGCCGAGCCCGAAGGCCAGCGCGGCGGCGCTGCCCGGGGTTTCCGGCCCGCGATAGAGGGTGTTGACCGCGAGGACGGTCATCGAGCCACGCAGCGCGCCGTGCTTTTCGCGGTCGGGTAGGTACCGGTCGAGCACGTCGGTGACCGAACCGAACAACATCTCGTCGATCGCGGAGCGTTCGAATTCGTTGGTGGCGCAGGCATACATCTCGTCGAGGGTTTTCGGCGGCGCGCCGGCGTCGAAGCGTCCGAGCGCCCGCGTCGGCGCCATCGCCCAAGCCATCAGTCCCGCCATGCCGTTGACCGCCTCGGCACCGTGCACCTCGTTGAGGTGGGTGAACAGCTTGATCGGGTCGCTGTACTGGATCATCGGGTCATCCCCGACCCCGCGCAGTGCCACCGACATCACGTCCAGGTCGATGGTGGGAATGGTGTCCAGGCCGAGTTGCTCGCGGACCACGGGCGCGGTGGGAAACTGCACCGAGCCGGCGATCTCGAAGTGATAGCCGTCGAACAACTCCACGGTCGACGCCATCCCGCCCGCGTAGAGCTTCGATTCCAGGCACAGCGTCCGCAGGCCGGCCTTCTGCAACAGCACCGCCGCGGCCAGGCCGTTGTGTCCGGCACCAATCACGATCGCGTCGTAGTCGGTCATCTGCTCACACCTTCCCGCTGTAGTGAGCAGGCTGGCAGTAATGCGCGGTTTTGTCAATTATGACAAAACTTGATCCGGCCACGCCTCGGTGATTCCGGTCCTGAGCGTCTCGAGAGCGAGGTGGCAGACGCGAGCCAACTCTCCTAGCGACCGGTCGTCACCGAGCATCCAGACTTCCATCGCCCCGAAGACCGCGGCGGCGATGCAGCGCGCCGTCACGGCGAAGCGCACCCGTTGGTCGGCGGCGAGATCGGTGGCGCCGCTGCGGCGCTGCAACTGGGTCGCAATGGCGTCGGCGAAATCGGCTTGCACGTCCTGGATGTGCCGCACGATGCGGCCGGGGTCGATCTCGTGATCGCGCAGTGCAGCGATTTTGGCAACGGCGTCAACGTCATACGGGAACGCGAAGATCGCCGCCTGCACCGAGTCGACGATCGGTTCGGTCACCGGCCGGTCGTTCAGCGCCGCACGGAACCAGTTCAGCCCGGAGTAATCGGCGAACAGCAGATCGTGCTTGGACGAGAAATGGCGATAGAACGTGCGCAGCGTGACCCCCGCATCCGCGGCGATCTGCTCGGCCGACGTGTCCTCGACGCCTTGGGCCAAGAATCGCACGAGCGCGGCCTGGCGCAGCGCCTCACGGGTGCGCTCGCTGCGCGCGGTTTGCGCCGGACGGATCATCATTGGAATTTACCCCACGAGCTGTTATGTCAATATTGACAAAACTTTGCCGGCGGGGCGAGACTGCGGCCATGGTCTCGCTTCTCACTCACGCGATCCTCGGTATCGCGGTCATCACCTGGATCGTCACGTCCAACCGTCAGGTCTTCTCCCGCGTCGGCGAGGGTGGGCTGTTCTCACCGTTGGAGGCGCTGTACTACGTGATCGGCGTCGCGTCGGTCATCTTGGGCTGGTACTTCAATATCCGCTTCGTGCAGGAGTATTCACACGGCTCGACCAACCCGCTGTGGGGTCAGCACGGGAGTTGGGCCGAGTACATCCGGCTGATGTTCACCAACCCGGCCGCGAGCTCGGCGAGCCAGGACTACACGATCGCCAATGTTGTTCTGCTGCCGCTGTTTACGGTCGTCGACGGTTACCGCCGTGGGCTGCGGCGGCCATGGCTGTATTTCGTGTCGAGCTTGTTCACCAGCTTCGCATTCGCATTCGCGTTCTACTTCGCGACCATCGAGCGCCAACACCGCCAAGCAGCAGTCCAGGGTCAGGCGCTGATCCCGTCGCGGTAGTCGGTGTCGTCCTCGGCGAGGTTGACCAGGGGCGGCGGCAGTGGCCATTCGTGATGGCCGGTCTGGTTACCGCCGCGCCGCTTGGCCGCGTACATCGCGGCGTCGGCGGCGGCGATCAATTCGATGAGCAGGTCGCTGCGGCTACCGGTGCGGTAGGCGGGATGGATACCGGCGGTGCCGATGCTTGCGGTGACGCCGCAGGGCAAGTCGGCGATCTTGTCGCACAATTGCCGGGCCCGGCGATCGACCTCGTCGGGGTGCCAGATGTCAGCGATGACGAATTCCTCGCCGCCCGAACGCCCGATCACCGCGGTGTCGCCAGTCGTCTCGCGCAGTGCCCGGGAGACCGACACCAGCGCGTCATCGCCGGTGCTGTGTCCGTAGCTGTCGTTGAGCTGTTTGAAACGGTCTAGGTCGATCACACTGACCACGACATAGGCCTGATGCCGGGCGCCGCGCTCCAGGCAGGCCTTCGCTCGCCGGTGAAAGGCCCGGCGGGTGAACAGCCCGGTCAGCTGGTCCCGCTCGGCGTGGACGGCGTCTGCGCCGAGGACGTGCACCACGACCTGGACACCGAATGGGACCGCCAGGTTGAGCAGCAGTAATAGGCCGTAACCACATAGCGCCGCCGCGATCCCCAGAACCAAACCGATACGGAAGCTTTCGATCGCCCCGATCACCCCGGCAACTGCGAAATTGAATGCCATCAACCAGGGCCGGTGAAAGATCGCGGTGTACGTGGCCAACGTCGCAAATCCCGTCGATGTCAACAGTGCGACCACGGGGTCGCTCTGCGCCAGGCCGATCAATGCGATGCAGGCGCTGGACAGCAGCGCGAACCGGATGGCGGTGTTGCGGCTCGGCCAGCGAATCGCCCACAGCACCGACCCGCAGGCGGCGCCGACGCAGGCCACCAAGGCGCACGCGGCTTGAACGGGGGTCGCTGGACCCGTAGGCGTGAAGGTTGTTCCTAACGCAACAAGCGACAGTCCGCCGGCAATGAATGCGACAGTGAAACGAGTGAGCACCTGCATCCCGCGGGCGGCCAGGTGCGCGCTCAGCCCGTCATAGTGATCGGACTGGCGCCACCATTGACTGATCCATCCCATCGCGCACTCTCACAACTCTCCGACGCCGTCGTCCCAGCCTGCTTGAGGACTTCGGATCTGAAGATGATAGAGCAGCAGCGAATGATCCGGAGCCGGTGACAGGGGCTCTCGGCGAGAAGCGACTCACCGCGTCGGTCGCAACACCTCGGCACCGACGAACGGCACCAGCGCGGCGGGAATCCGCACGCTGCCATCGGGCTGCTGGTGGTTTTCCAAGATCGCCACCAGCCAGCGGGTGGTGGCCAAAGTGCCGTTGAGGGTCGCCGCAATCTGCGGCTTGCCCGTCGAGTCGCGGAACCGGGTAGCCAGCCGTCGAGCCTGGAACGTGCTGCAGTTCGACGTCGAGGTCAGCTCCCGGTAGGCCTGCTGGGTGGGCACCCATGCCTCGCAGTCGAACTTGCGTGCCGCCGACGAGCCGAGATCGCCGGCGGCAACATCGATGACGCGATAGGGCACCTCGATGCGGGCCAGCATTTCGCGTTGCCAGCCCAGTAGCCGCTGGTGTTCGGCCTCGGCGTCGGCGGGGTCGCAGTAG
This sequence comes from Mycobacterium paraterrae, assembly GCF_022430545.2. NCBI lineage: Bacteria > Bacillati > Actinomycetota > Actinomycetes > Mycobacteriales > Mycobacteriaceae > Mycobacterium > Mycobacterium paraterrae. Next base: position 1,661,580 of record NZ_CP092488.2, read on the forward strand.
ACGAACGCCTCGACCTTGTCGAACTGGTGCACCCGGATGATGCCCCGGGTGTCTTTGCCGTAGCTGCCGGCTTCCCTTCGGAAACACGACGACCAGCCGGCGTAGCGCTGCGGCCCGCCGGACAGGTCGAGGATCTCGTTCGAGTGGTAGCCAGCCAACGGCACCTCCGAGGTACCGACCAGGTAGAGGTCGTCGGCCTCGACGCGGTACACCTCGTCGGCGTGCGCGCCGAGGAACCCGGTTCCCGACATCACCTCCGGGCGCACCAGCACCGGCGGGATGATCGGCACGAATCCGTTGTCGGCGGCCAACCGGATCGCCATGTTCAGCAGGCCGAGCTGGAGCAGCGCGCCTTGTCCGGTGAGGAAGTAGAAACGCGAGCCTGACACCTTGGCGCCGCGCTCCATGTCCAGCAGGCCCAGTGCTTCGCCGAGTTCGAGGTGATCCTTGGGATTGTCGATCGCCGGCGGTTCGCCGACGCGCTCGAGCTCGACGAAATCGTCTTCACCGCCGGCTGGAACGCCGTCGATGATCACATTGGAGATCGCCATGTGCGCGGCGGTGAACGCCGCCTCCTTCTCGGCCTGCGCGGCCTCGGCCGCCTTCACCTGCTCGGCGAGGTCCTTGGCCAGGTCCAGCAGGGCGGGCCGTTCGTCGGGTGACGCCTTGCCGACTTTCTTGCTGGCCGCCTTCTGCTCGGCGCGCAGCGTGTCCGCGGTCGAGATCGCGGTGCGGCGGGCGGTGTCGGCGGCAAGCAGGGCGTCGACCAGGGCCGGGTCCTCGCCCCGCTTACGCTGAGACTCACGTACGGTCTCGGGGTTCTCCCGCAGTAGCTTCAGGTCGATCACGGGCAGAAACCCTACTTGGTCCGGCTCGACGCGCGGCAACCATTTCACTTCTGTAACAGCAGTCACGGATCATCATTCGCCTGTCAGAATGGAGGCGATGTGGCACCCATTCGAGCGCGGGGGCGACGCTACGGCGCCGCCCGGGGCTGACGGCCCCAAACGTCGTTCCGGATGGTTCGACAGACTTGGCGGGACGCTGCAGGCATCGGCGACCAGGCGCGCACTGCTGCTGACCGCCCTCGGCGGCCTGCTGATCGCCGGACTGGTCACCGCGCTGCCGATCGGCGGCGGTCCCGGCAGGCTAGCCGGCTACATCGATCCCGTCCCGCCCACCGGCGCCAAGGGCAACGACGCATTCAACCGCGCGGCCAGCGGCAATTGCCTGATGTGGCCGGACCGGATGCCCGAGGCAGCCAGCCTGGTCGACTGCAAAGACGAGCACCGCTTCGAGGTTTCCGAGTCGATCGACATGCGGACCTTCCCCGGTTCGGAATACGGTCCGTCGGCACCGCCACCCACGGCCACCCGCATCGAGCAGATCAGCCAGGAGCAGTGCGAGTCGTCGGTCCGGCGCTACCTGGGCACGAAGTTCGACCCGAACAGCAAGTTCGTCATCAGCATGCTGTGGTCGGGGGATAAGGCGTGGCGGCAGTTCGGCGAGCGGCGCATGCTGTGCGGCCTGCAGCTGCCGGGCGCCGGTAACCAGCAGGTCGCCTTCAAGGGCAAGGTCGCCGACATCGACCAGTCGAAGGTCTGGCCGGACGGAACCTGTCTGGGTATCGACCCTGCCACCAACCAGCCCACCGACATCCCGGTCGACTGCGTCGCGCCGCACGCCATGGAGGTCACCGGCACGGTCAACCTGCTCGCCCGATTCCCCGAAGGATTGCCGCCGGAGCCGGAGCAGGACGCCTTCATCAAGGAGTCCTGCACCAAGCAGACCGACGCCTACCTCGCGCCGGTGCAGCTGCGCAGCACGACGCTGACGTTGATCTACAGCACGCTGTCGCTGCCCAGCTGGTCGGCCGGCAGCCGCGAGGTCGCCTGCAGTATCGGCGCGACGCTGGGCAACGGCGGCTGGGCGACGCTGCTGAACAGCGCCAAGGGGGCGCTGAAGATCAACGGACAACCCCCGATCCCGCCGCCCGACATTCCGCAGGAGCGGCTCAACCTGCCTCCCATCCCGACCGGTCCAGAACCCGGCGGAGGAGCCGCGTCGACCGGCGCGAACGGGGGCGGCTCCAGCGCGTCGGGAACCAACGGGTCGTCCGGAGCGTCCGGCGGATCGAGCAGCCAGCGGCAGGGCAATCAGCACCTGCCGGGCCAGGCGCCCGCCCCCGCCTCACCGGCACCCGCGCCCGCTCCCGAGGCGCCGCCGGCCGCGCCCGGGCCGGAAGCTCCACCGCCGGGTGGCCCGCAGGCACCTCCGCCCGCGCCCGAACCTCCGCCGCCACCACCGGGGCAATAGCCCGGTGGCCGTTCGGATGGATCCGCGACGATTCGATGAACTGGTGTCCGACGCGCTCGACCTGATCCCCCGCAAACTAGCGGCCGTGATGAACAACGTGGTGGTGCTGGTGGCCGACCGCCATCCCGACGACGACGAATTGCTCGGGCTGTACGAAGGCGTAGCGCTGACCGAACGGGACTCGCACTACGGCGGTTCGCTGCCGGACACCATCACGATCTACCGCGACGCGCTGCTGGAGATCTGCGACGACGACGAGCAGGTTCTCGAGGAGGTCAAGATCACCGTGATCCACGAAATCGCCCACCATTTCGGTATCGACGACGACCGGCTGCACGAACTCGGCTGGGCGTAGCGCGGCGACGATGCGGCCCGGCACGGGCCGTTGAGGAGCCGGGCAATCCACTCCCAGCGCGGCGACGATGCGGCCCGGCACGGGCCGTTGAGGAGCCGGGCAATCCACTCCCAGCGCGGCGACGATGCGGCCCGGCACGGGCCGTTGAGGAGCGGGGCATCCACTCCCAGTGAGCGTGAAACAGCAGCCAGGGTCGTCACTTCGTGCCCACGCACAGCCGTAGTTTCTGTTTCGCGGACACCAGAACGGGCGCGGCACTCGGACTCTGTCGGCGGTGGGTGCTACAAACGGCCTATGTATGACAACTGCCGCGACTGCCGGGCAGGCCTGGAGCACTGCCACGGAACGCTGATCCACCACTGGCTGCACCGGTCGGAATGCACTGACGAAAACTGCACCAGCCCAGAGCTATTGGTGCACACCTTCGTAGTCGATTGTGACGCCGTCGGCTGCGACTGCGCGCACGTCAACGCGCCGCAGGTGCTCGCCGGCTAACCCATCGGGTCGGTAATCGAGTCCTCCGCGTCGGGCTCCGGATCGAACGGCGGAGTGTGCGGCCCCCACTGCTCGCAGGTCCAGCGATCGACTTCGCCGGCATCGGGTGCCAGCGCCACGTATTCGGCGTTGGCCAGGTGATGGTCGATGGCGAAAGTGTCTGGCACATCGCCCAGTAACGCCGCGGTGAGCCGGATCGCCGCGCCGTGGCTGACGACGACGATGTCTCCGGACCAGTTCGCCTCGTCGAGGTAGCGGGTACGCAGCTCGTTCACCACCGGCAGATAGCGATCCAGCACCTGGTTCGCGCTTTCGCCGCCAGGCATCGAGACGTCGTGCTCACCTTTGAGCCAGCGTTCGTACACGGCATGGAACTCGTCAATCGACGCCTCGTCGTTGCGGTTTTCCAGCTCGCCCGCCTGAACCTCGTGGATCCCGGTCACCTCGCGCGCCGGCACACCGACCACAGCGCTGATCTCCTCGGCGGTCTGGACGGCCCGGGTGGCCACCGAGTGCAGCAGCAGCGCCGGCGGCGAAGGCAGCGCCTTCGCGAAACTGCGGGCCTGCTCACGACCCAACGGCGTCAGCTCGGCTCCCGGCGGTCGGGTGTCCAGGCGCTTGTCGACGTTGCCGAAGGACTGGCCGTGCCGCAACAACACCAGCCGACCGCTCACCGCGCCGACCCGTCCCGCAGCGCCTTGAGCCAGCGCGCGGCTTCATCCAGTTGCGGAGGCGGTGCCCCGGCAACCTCCCCGGTCGGCCACGAGCCCAGGTAGCGCACGTCGTCACACCGCTGGTGTAACGCCTTGAGCGCCTCGGCGACGGCGTCGTCGTCGATATGGCCGACGCAGTCCAGAAAGAACACGTAGGTACCCAATTCCGTTCGGGTGGGCCGAGATTCGATGCGCGTCAAATCGATGCCCCGAATCCCGAACTCGGTGAGCGCCGACACCAGCGCGCTCGGGGCGTTGGCGATCCGCAACACCACCGACGTGCGGTCGGCGCCGGTTCGGGCCGGCGGGGGTCCGGGCCGACCGACCAACACGAAGCGGGTGCGCGCGTTGGCCTCGTCGACCACGCCGTCGGCCATCGTCGACAGGCCGCGATGTGCGACGGCCAGCGGGGAGCTCACCGCGGCGTCGACCAGACCGTCGGCGACCTGCTGTGCGGCGTCGGCGTTGGAGATGGCCGGACGCAGTTGCGCAGCAGGAAGGTTCGCGGCCAGCCAGCGGCGCACTTGGGCGGCGGCCACCGGGAACGCGGCTAACGTGCGGATGTCGGCGGGCGTCCGGCCGGGCTGGACGGCGATGCTGAACGCCACGTCGAGCGTCAGCTCGGCGAAGATCTGCAGCGGAGTGCCGATCGCCAAACTGTCCAGGGTCGGCATGATCGAGCCGTCGATCGAGTTCTCGATCGGCACGCACGCGAACACCGCGGCGCCGTCGCGCACCGCGTCGAGCGCGGCGAGCGTGCTGTCCACCGGCAGCAACTGCCACGCGTCGGCCGGACACGGGGGGACCGAACCCGCGTCGGTCATCTGCAACAGCGCCGCTTCGGTGAAGGTCCCAGCTGGACCGAGATACGCGATGCTGGCCACGACCAACAACCCTATCGGGTCGTAGGTCTTGCGCGGCCCGATCCTGTTTAGTTAAGTAAGGCTTACCTCACTTACAAGGACGGATCATGATGACACTCGCTCACTGCCCGGCGCCGACGACGGCCGAACGGATCCGCAGCACCTGCGTCCGGGCGGGCGAGGCGCTGCTCGCAGTCGACGGCGCCGAGCCGCTCACCACTCCCCTGCATCACCTGCTGGCCAATGGATCGTTCGCGGTCGGGGCACCGGCGGATTGCCGCGCCGACGGAGTGCAAGCCGTGCTGGAACTCGCCGACTATGCGCCGTTGCCGCTGCGTGAACCGGTCCGCTCGCTGGTGTGGATCCGAGGCCGGCTGCATCAGGTGCCGTCGTCGGACGTGCGCGAGATGCTCGACATGATCGCCGCCGAACACCCTCATCCGGCGCTGCTGCAGGTGCGGACGCCGGATTCCGTCCCGCCCGCGGAGGGCGACACTCAGTACCTGCTGGCCCGGTTGGAGATCGAGTCGGTCGTGGTCACCGACGCCACCGGCGCCGAGGCCGTCGATTCCGCGGCGCTGCTGGCCGCCCGACCCGATCCGTTCTGCGCCGTCGAATCCTGCTGGATCCGCCACCTGGACACCGCCCATCGTGACGTGATTGCGCGGCTGGCCGCACGACTGCCGGCGCGGCTGCGACGCGGCGACATTCGCCCGCTCGGCATCGACCGTTACGGCATGCGGCTGCGGCTGGAAAGCGCCGACGGCGACCGCGATATCCGACTGCCATTCCCCACACCGGTCGACGACGTGGCCGGGCTGGGTAAAGCCATCCGGGTGCTGATGGGGTGTCCGTTCGTAAACGGCCTGCGAGCGCGCCAGAGCTAGGGCACCGAGCCCGGCCGGTTACCGTGACGGGGTGGTTGCGCCCCTCAGCGATGCCCAGCGCCGGCCGCTGCGCGTCGAGTTGGTCATCACCCTGGCGGTGACCTTCGGCCTGAGCGCCGTCGAGGCGGCACTGCAGCTCACCGATTCGGTGTTGCGAGGTCTGAGCAATCAGCGAATTCCGCTCAATCCCAAACGGTCCTACTTCGACCTGGTCGATCTCGGCCTGAATGCGACCGTCGTGGTGCAGCTGGTCGCTTGGGGCGCACTCGGCCTGTTCCTGTTGTGGCGCACCGGGTTATCGCCCGCAAGCGTCGGGCTGTCGCGGTTCCGGTGGCGCTCCGATCTGCTCGGCGGCCTCGGCCTGGCTGCGCTGATCGGCGTGCCCGGTCTAGGGCTCTACCTCGCGGCACGGGCGCTGCACGTCAATGCCTCCGTGATCCCGTCCGGCCTGGGCGACACCTGGTGGCGCGTCCCGATGCTGGTGCTCACCGCCTTTGCCGACGGTTGGGCCGAGGAAGTGATCGTCGTCGGCTATCTGCTCACCCGGTTGAATCAGTTGGGCGTCGGATCGTGGGGTTCCCTGATGTGGTCGAGCCTGCTGCGCGGCGCCTATCACCTCTATCAAGGCTTCGGCGCGGGGCTGGGAAACATCGCGATGGGCGTGGTCTTCGGCTACGCCTGGCAACGCACGAGCCGGCTGTGGCCCTTGGTGGTCGCGCATGGAGTGATCGACACCGTGGCCTTCGTCGGCTACGCCCTGCTGGCCGGTCACCTGCGATGGTTGCACTGAGCATGGACGACCGGGGCCGGCGCAAACGGCCACCACCGCCTGGCCCGGCGCCACCGCGGCCGGTGTCGCCCACTCGTCGCGGTCCCGGACAACGCGCGCAACCGCTCGCCCCACCGTCGCCGCATCGCCCAACACGTCGCAAAAAGGCGTGGCTGCAGGTCATTTCACTGAGCGTGGTGATCGCCGTGCTACTGGCGTGTGCCGCGGTTCTCGGCACCTCGCTGTGGCTGGAGACGTCGTTGCACCGCGTGTCGGCGCTGACGGATTACTCCGGCCGCCCGCCGGCCGGCCAGGGCAGCACATGGTTGCTCGTCGGCTCGGACAGCCGTCAGGGGTTGACCCCCGAACAACAACAGGCGCTGGCGACCGGCGGCGATACCGGCAACGGGCGCACCGACACGATCATGCTGGTTCATGTCCCCAGCATCACGTCGAGCGCGTCAACCACGATGGTTTCCATTCCCCGCGACTCCTACGTGCCCATACCCAGCTATGGGCGCGACAAGATCAACGCCGCGTTCTCGATGGGCGGTGCACCGCTGTTGGCCGAGACCGTCGAGCAAGCGACCGGTCTTCGGGTCGACCACTACGCCGAGATCGGCTTCGGCGGATTCGCCGGCCTCGTCGACGGCCTCGGTGGAGTCACCGTGTGCCCGCAGGCGCCGATCGACGACCCCCTGGCGGGGATCAACCTGCCCGCCGGATGCCAGCAGCTCCGCGGTGCCGCAGCGCTTGGTTACGTCCGCAGCCGGGCCACCCCTCGGGCCGACCTGGATCGGATGGTCGACCAACGGCAGTTCATGTCGGCGCTGCTGCACCGCGCGGCCAGTCCGATGGTCTGGCTCAATCCGTGGCGGTGGTATGCCGTACCGCACGCGGCCCTCGGCGCGCTGACCGTCGACCGCGGCGATCACGTCTGGGACCTGGCCCGGCTGGGCTGGGCACTGCAGGGCTCGCCGACCGAATTGACGGTGCCCATCGGGCAATTCACCAGCACCAATTCCGGCTCGGTCGTGGTGTGGGACCGCGAGAAGGCCGCCGCCTTGTTCGATGCGCTGGCCGCCGATCAGCCGGTCCCCGCGAGCGTGCGCAGCGGACAACCGTGAGCCGCGGCTAGTGCGGGTCGGCGCCGGCCAAGCCACCCTCGAGCCAGGCCTTCGCGCGGCCCGGGTGGTTGGTCGCCAGCCAAGCCACCCCGATGTCGCGGCAGAAGTTGACGTCCTCGTAGTCGTCGACCGTCCAGCAGTACAGCGCCCGGCCCTTCGCCGCCGCCCGATCGACGAGTGAGGGGTGCTCGCGCAGCGTCCCGATCGACGGGCCAACCGCGGTTGCCCCGATTGTGCTGGGCGCGCTGCTGCCCAGATACCGGTGACTGCGGCCGAGCAATACCGTCGGCAACAAGGGTGCCGATCGGCGGACGCGCCACAGCGCCGCGGAGGAGAACGACATCACCACCGCGCGCGACCGGTCGGCCGATGCTGGCGAGGCGATGCCGAAGCGGTGCAGCAGCGCCAGCACTTTGCTCTCGACGAGCGCGCCGTAGCGGACGGGATGTTTGGTCTCGATGAAGATCTTCACCGGCCGCTTCCAGTCCAACACGAGCGAGACCAGCGCGTCCAACGTCAGCAGCCCGGTGTCGCCGTGGGTTCCGTCGGCCTGCCAACTCCCGTGCCACGCACCGAATTCCAGCTCGCGCAGCTGCGCCAGCGTCATCATGCTGACCAGGCCGGCACCGCTGGAGGTGCGGTCGAGCCTGCGGTCGTGCACACAGACCAGGTGTCCGTCGCGGGTCAGCCGGACGTCACATTCCACGCCGTCGGCGCCCTCCCGAAGCGCGAGATCGTAGGCGGCCAGCGTGTGTTCGGGCCGCGATCCTGACGCACCGCGATGCGCGACGACGAAGGGGTGCCGAGAGTCCACGTCCTCGGCATGCGTCATATCCCTATGCTGCCGGTTCTTCGCCCGGCAGCTCAACCGCAGCAGCAGATTCCGTTGCGGCGGCGGCGCCCGCGTCGTCGTTTGCGACCACGACCCAGCGATGCGTCGGCCGCTCCACCGGCTTGCGCTCGAACACTTCGAACAGCCTCGACGTCACCAGCACCGCGCTCAGCGAGATCACGTACGCAACGATCATCGCGACGGTGTTGTTGGCGATGCCCTGGGCATCCTGGGCCCCGCTGGTGATCGACGCGAACACCGAGGTGACGCTGCTGAGCAGCCACATCAGCCACCAGCTCCAGATCAGCGACCGGAACTGGGCATAGTGGTCCTCGGTCCTGGCCAGCTCGATGACGTAAACCAGCGCCCAGACCGATGCCAGTAGCGGTAGGCAGGAGAAGGTCACGCACGCCGCCATCAACGCCCAGCTGGCGGAATGGCCCGTCGTCGCAGCGACCACCGCAAAAGTTATGGCCAGCACGATCGCGACCGTGGGCGGCAGCAGCGTCCCCGCCCACAGAGCCCGCCCCGAACGCGATTCCGGCACACCCGCGTGCTCGAATGCCGCCGCGCGCCGGGCGATCAGCCAGCGCGTCAGTTGATAGGCGACCGTCATCACCGCAGCGACGGCGGCCAGGCTCGCGAGCACGCTCAACAGCGCCACGGCGTCGGCGACCAACCAGTTCAGCAGTGTGTTGCGGTTGATGACCAGCAGCAGGTAACGCAACAGATGCACCAGGGCGGCTGTCCCCAACGCGACCGCGGCCACGAAGAACGCGGTACGGATTCGCTCGGGGGCCGGCGCCGCCCGCCGAGCCCGACCGGGTCCGCTGTCCTGCTCGACGCGGTCCTGCAGTCCCCACCGCGGAATGCCGTAGTAGCGGGGAGTCGGACCGAGCGGACGGCGACGGCGACGCGGCGGGGGCGGCGGGCCGGGGCGCACTGCGATCCATCGGTAGCCCGGCGGCAGCCGCGGCGTGGTGTGCGGGCCGGCGTTCCACGCAGCGGGATTCGGAGGCGCGGACGGCTGAGCGGTGGTGGGCGGCAGCAGGGTTCCGTTGCAGCGCGGGCACCAAGAACGTTGCCTGTCGCGCACATTCCAGCGTGTGCCGCACTGAGAGCACACTTGAATCATTGGCGCCGCTCCTCCTCATCGCAACGCTCTGTATCGTCGCCGGCGCGAATCATGGGCGCCGCTCCTCCTCATCGCAACGCTCTGTATCGTCGCCGGCGCGAATCATGGGCGCCGCTCCTCCTCATCGCAACGCTCTGTATCGTCGCCGGCGCGAATCATCGGACCAGCCTAACCGCGCGGTTCGCGACGCCGGGTCAGACGCTTCCGGGGCTGCCGTCGTCGGTGACCAGTGGGCGACCTGCTGCGGCCCAGGCAAGCATTCCACCGTCGACATTGATCGGTTCGAAGCCGTCGCGGGCGAGGAATTCGGCCACTTTCGCGGAGCGGCCACCTGCTTTGCAGATGACGTAGAGCGTCGCCGATCGGTCGATCTCCGCGAGGCGAGCCGGCACCTGACCCATCGGGATGTGCTGCGCATCTGCGGCGTGGCCGCGATTCCACTCGTCGTCTTCGCGTACGTCCAGTAACACCGCGCTTGGGCCGAACTCTGCGGGCAGTTCACCAACGGTGGTTTGCGCGATCGACGGTTCTGAGCTCACCCAGAAGATCTTGGCATGCCTAGGCGCCCCCTGCGAGGCCCTGCGTCCAGCTAAAACCGGCTATGCACAGTTTCCACAGGTTTATCCACAACCGGGCGGCCGAGCGGTTTCCGCATCATGGCAGGACTACGCGGCTGCGCCGGGACTTGCGCTGTGGATAACCTGGGGTCGTGACCGGATCGTGATCGACAGGCCGAGACGGTGCTCAGCGAATTCTTAGTCGAGCTCACGGCCTTGCGTGACGCACCCGCTATGGGGGATGTCACAACCGGCGGCAGCGTGTCGCTGCCCGGACACGGCGTCCGCACCGCGCTTATTTGGCACGAGAGAAACAACACCTTCAGTAACAAACCGCAGGTCAGAGCGTCGTGTTCGGCCCAATTTTTCAGGCGGTACAAGAGGGGTTATGATCGCGAACACCGAGATAACTTGTGACTCATCTCACTGGGGGAGCAGTTGGACAAGCAGGCCGGAGCCAACCGATGACGACGCAACCATTTGGGCAGCAGTCGGCGACTTCGTCGTCGCACTGGTATCGGACGTCCGCGACGTGCAATCGCTCCTACTTGCTTGCCGGTTTGCGCGCCGGCCTGATTGCTCTGGTGTTACTGGCGATCCTCGCCGTCATCGTCTGGTTCTGAGCCGCCCCTTCCGGGTATCCCCGCGACGCAACCGTCCTTGCGGCGTGCGCGGCGATAGAGCAGGGTTGATTACGACAAGCCGACCCGCCGCCAACCGCCCGCGAGCGGCCCGTCAGAGTTAGATCGGAATCGATCATCACCAGGAAGGAACCTCGTGTCTGATTACACCTTGCCCGATTTGGACTGGGACTATGGAGCCCTGGAACCCCACATCTCGGGTGCGATCAACGAGCTTCACCACGACAAGCACCACGCCACCTACGTCAAGGGCGCCAACGACGCCATCGCCAAGTTGGAAGAGGCGCGCAGCAAGGACGACCACTCGTCGATCCTGCTCAACGAGAAGAACCTCGCCTTCAATCTGGCCGGCCACGTCAACCACGTCGTGTGGTGGAAGATCCTGTCCCCCAACGGTGGTGACAAGCCGACCGGTGATCTGGCGGCCGCGATCGACGACGCGTTCGGCTCCTTCGACAAATTCCGCGCGCAGTTCAGTGCGGTGGCCAATGGCATTCAAGGCTCCGGCTGGGCGGTGCTGGCCTACGACAGCCTCGGCGACAAACTGCTGACCTTCCAGGTGTACGACCACCAGACCAACTTCCCGCTGGGCGTCGTTCCCGTCTTGCTGCTGGACATGTGGGAGCACGCGTTCTACCTGGACTACAAGAACGTGAAGGCCGACTACACCAAGGCGTTCTGGAACGTCGTGAACTGGGAAGAGGTGCAGAAGCGTTACGCGGAAGCAACCTCGAAGGCCAAGCACCTGATCGCCAACTGATCTGAGCCCATTCAGGGCGCCGCGCTACGTGCGCGGCGCCCTGAATGCCGTTTCGGGCATGTTGCACTCCGTATTCGTCGCCGTTAGGTGCTCGTGTCCGCTTGCGAGCGGTGCCGCCCTGACGCATGCTGGGCGGATCGACCCACCGGCGTATCGCTGGATACCCGAATCGAGTGTGGCGGAGGGCGAAATGGACAGTGGTTCAGGCCGGGCCGTCGAGGTGGCCCCTTTCCATTCTCAGGGTGCGCTGAAAGGCTTTGTGATTTCGGGCCGTTGGCCCGATTCGACAAAGGAATGGGCGCAGCTGTTAATGGTCGCTGTGCGGGTCGCCTCGTTGCCGGGATTACTCGACACCACAACGGTATTCGGCGTCCGTGAGGAAGTGCCGGAGGTGCCGATGCCGGGCACGGTCGGTTTGGTGCTCGCCGAAGGTCCGGTCGTCGGCGAATCCGCGATCCAGCCTGGCTATTTCGCTGATCACCAACCGCCCGCCTTGCTGATGCTGCATCCGCCGTCAGAGACGACGCCGTCGCTTCCCGAGTGCAACGGCGCGGCATCGGGTTGCGTACTTTTGCCGGGTTTGCCACATCTGGGTCTCGAACACCGCGCGGCGTGGGTCGAAGCGGAAGCCGACGGGACCATCACCTCGATGGTCAGCCGGGTGGGTGTCGATCCCATCAGTCACCCCGACACAGCAATCCTCGCGATGCTGCTAGCCGCATAGGCATTCCGCTATCCGGAAACCGAAATAAAGGCAAAAGAACGAGTTTTCTGGCGTCTCGACCTTTTCTACCAAATATCTGGACTATTTGTCCGACATCCGCATAGCATCAAGCGGGCCGAGATTGGTGAATGCGGGTTCACTGCCTGCTCATTCACTTACTGCAGCAAATGTCGTTCGAGGCGACCGAACGGTTCGCGGCGGTAGCCACAATGAAGTCCGCCCGTGGCTAGCGTCGATCCAATAGTCCTCAAAACGATGAAAGCTCACACAGTTTCCTTAAAACTTCATGTGTATCTGCTGGACAACGGCTTCACGCGCTGAGAAGCGCGCTAGCCGCGACCATAATTACCAACGCCGTCAATTTAATCGAGGTTTCGTACTTGGTTGCGGCGTTAACCCTGGCTACGATGATCAGCAAATACTTTCGAGCAGTTATACGATCTACCTAACTTGGTGGAGGTCTTATCGATGAGCACGACGTTTTCCGCCCGACTGAACCGGCTGTTCGACACGGTTTACCCGCCGGGACGGGGCCCGCATACCTCGGCCGAAGTGATCGCGGCGCTGAAAGCAGAGGGAGTCACGATGTCGGCTCCGTACCTCTCGCAGCTACGTTCTGGCAACCGCACCAACCCGTCGTCCACCACGATGGCGGCCCTGGCTAATTTCTTCCGAATCAAACCCGCGTATTTCACCGACGACGAGTACTACGAGAAGCTCGATAAGGAGCTGTCGTGGTTGCTGGTGATGCGAGACGAGGGTGTCCGTCGGATCGCCATGGGTGCCAGCGAGCTGTCACCGGAGTCACGGGAAGACGTCGTTCACCATGTCGAAGAGCTTCGTCGCAAGGAGCACCTGGACGCCTGACCGCGATCGGCCCAACCGGCACGGTTAGGGTTGGCCCATCGATGCCGCACCGGCACCGCGATAGCCGATGAGATTCCGGGGAGGTAGTGCGCGAATGGGGCTGTTCGGCAAGCGAAAAACCCGCGCAACCCGCCGCGCCGAGGCCCGCGCTATCAAGGCCAAAGCCAAGCTCGAGGCCAAGCTGGCCGCAAAAAACGACGTTCGTCGCTTCAAAGCAGCGCAGCGAGCCGAAACCAAGGCGCTACGCGAGCGGTTGAAGTCCCAGCGTGAGAGCGACCAGACCGCCCTTAAAGTCGCCGAAGCCAATCTGAAGGCGGTCCGCGAAGGAGCGCTGCTGTCGCCGACGCGCGTCCGCCGGTTGCTGACGGTGTCACGCCTGCTCGCCCCGGTTCTGGTGCCGGTGGCCTACCGCATCGCCACCGCGGCGCGGGGGCTGATCGATCAGCGCCGCGCCGACCAGCTCGGAGTGCCGCTGGCCCAGATCGGCCGATTCTCTGGAAGCGGTGGACGGCTCTCGGCGCGCATCGCCGGCGCCGAGCAGTCGCTGCGATCCATCCAGCAGAACAAGCCCAAGGATCCTGAAACCGGCCAGTTCGTGGCCGCGATCTCCGAACGACTCTCCGACTTGGCGGCCGCCGTCACCGCCGCGGAAAACATGCCGGCAGCCCGCCGCCGCGGCGCCCACGCCGCGATCACGCGCCAGCTCGACGAGATCGACGCCGACCTGATGGCACGCCTCGGATTGACCTGAGAACCGGACCCTCTGAAGACAGGAGCGCAACCCCAATGCCTTCTTCTCGCAGGATCATTCGCCGCAGCCTGATCGGAACGTCCGTGGCCGCGATGCTCTGCCTCGGCCCGGCCGCTGCGGCGTCAGCCCATGTCCAGGCCAGCAGCGACGACGCGTCGCGAGGTGGCTACGCGACGGTTAGCTTCCAGGTGCCCAACGAGTCCACGACGGGTTCGCCGACCACGACGGTGACCATTGACCTGTCAAACGTCAGCGCCGTGCGGACCGAGACCAAGCCCGGATGGGACGCCAAGATCGACCGCGACGGCGACAAAGTTCGCTCGGTGACGTGGACCGCCGCACCAAACGCTGGCATCCCGGTCGACCAGTTCGACGTCTTCCGGATCACCGCAAAGCTGCCCGAGGCCGACTCGGTCAGCTTCCCCGCGACCCAGACCTACGCCGACAACACCGAAGTGAAGTGGGACCAGGCAGCCACCCCGGGCGGTGCTGAGCCGGAACATCCCGCCCCGACGCTGGCGCTGTCCGCTGGCTCGGCATCGAAGTCTGCTCAACAGACGGCCCCGACCACCTCGGCCGCGCCCACTGCCAGTGCCAACCCGGCGGAACCCCAGCCGCGAAAGGTCGTGGACACCACCAGCCGGATCCTCGCCGGTGCGGCCCTGCTCGTCGGCGCGCTCGGCGTCGGCCTCGCGTTGGTCGTGCGGCGGCCGTGAGCCTTCGGGCTCACTTGGTTGCAGTGTTGCTGCTCCTATCCGCGGCCGTGTTCACGACGACGCTGTCCGCCGGGCCGGCCAGCGCTCACGCTGCTCGCGTGTCGGCCGAGCCGGCCGCCAACGCAACAGTCGCCGCCGGGCCGGTGCGGGTCAGCGCGACCTTCAACGAGGACCTGCAGACGACCTTCGCCGCAATGACCGTTGTCGGGCCGGACGGCAACCTGTGGACGACAGGCGATCCGCAGGTGCACGGGACGTCGGTCAGTGTCGGCGTGCGCCCGCTGGGCCCAGTCGGCAACTACACGGTCAACTACCGGGTGACCTCAGCCGACGGCCACGTCGTCGCCGGATCCTGGTCATTCCGGTTGACGGTGCCAGGAACCGGCACTCCCGGACCGTCGGCGCAGGCCCCTCGCGACTCAGCCGACGACCTCCCGATCTGGCCGTTCGTCCTCGGCGCGGTGATCCTGGTCGGCGGTGGTGCACTCTGGGCGCTGCGAAATAAGCCTTGACCAGCACCGTCCATCGGCCGCCAGGCCGCTGGCATGATGGATTCGAGACCGACGAGAATGGCAAAGGAGCTTCCCGGATGGCCGACCCGCAGGATCGCCCGCACGACGCGCCCGACCCCGCGCCGGAACCACCCTTGAACACACCCGAACCACCCACCGACGCGACGGGTAAACCGGTCAAAAAGGCTCCCGCCAAGAAAGTCGCGAAGAAGGCTGCACCGGCGAAGGCGGCGAAGAAAGCCGCTGCCAAAAAGGTGCCCGCAAAGAAGGCCCCGGCCAAGAAGGCGCCGGCCAAAAAAGCTACCGCGAAGAAGATCGCGCCTCCCACGCCGGAATCTAACGGCCAACTCGCTGCCGCCGCTAAAGATGTTGCCGCACAAGCAAAGTCGACAGTCGAAGCGGCCAGCAACCCGCTGCCGGCGCACCGCGCACCAGAGACTGCGGGCCGCTCCCCCGTACCGTTTGCGGTCGCCATCGCGATCAGCGTCTTGGCGATCCTGCTGGTGCGCCAGCTGCGTCGCGAGGATGACTAGCATTCCATCGGTGACTGTGAATTTCCGTCCCACGGCCGACCTGGTCGATGACATCGGGCCTAACGTGCGAAGCTGCGACGTCCAGTTTCGCCAGTTCGGCGGGCGCGCTGAGTTCGCCGGACCCATCCGCACGGTCCGTTGCCATCAGGACAACGCGCTGCTGAAGTCGGTGCTCTCGGAGGCCGGCGACGGCGGGGTGCTGGTGATCGACGGCGGCGGCTCGCTGCATACGGCGCTGGTGGGCGACGTGATCGCTGAGCTGGCCCGCTCCAACGGTTGGGCGGGGCTCATCGTCAGCGGCGCGGTGCGCGACGCCGCGGCCCTGCGCGGTCTCGACCTCGGCATCAAGGCGCTGGGCACCAACCCCCGCAAAAGCGGCAAGACCGGCGCCGGTGAGCGCGACGTGACGATCAGCCTCGGTGGAGTGGATTTCGTTCCGGGTGACATCGCCTACAGCGACGATGACGGGATCGTCATCGTCGCTGCGGCGGAGGCGAACTAAACGGTCAGTGCAGCAGGCTTCTTCGCGAACTGCAGAGCTTCGTCGTCGACCTTGCCGCGCCGGATCAGCTGCAGGTCCAAGAAGTAGTTCTGCTTGAGACACCACGGCGGTACCGAGCCGCCCTTAGGCAGGTAGTCCAACGCCCGCAGCACGTAGCCGGGGGTGAAGTCCATCAGCGGACGCTCGTCGACCGAGTTGCCCGGGTGTTGCGGCACCACGGTCTCGTAGCCGTTCTCGTCCATGTAATTGAGGACGCGGCAGACGAACTCGGACACCAGGTCGGCTTTCAGCGTCCAGGACGCATTGGTGTAGCCGATGGTGAACGCCATGTTCGGCATGCCGGTCAGCATCATGCCCTTGTAGGCCATCAGCTGGTTGAGTTCAACCTGCTCGCCGTTGCGCCGGATCTCGGCGCCGCCGAACAGCTGCAGGTTCAAACCGGTTGCGGTGATGATGATGTCCGCGTCGATCTCCTTGCCCGAACCCAGTTTGATCCCGGTCTTGGTGAACCGGTCGATGGTGTCGGTGACGACGTCGGCCTGGCCCTTGCGGATGGTCTTGAAGAGGTCCCCGTTCGGTGCCAGGCACAGCCGCTGGTCCCACGGGTTGTAGCTCGGGCCGAAGTGCTTTTCGACGTCGTAGCCCTCCGGCAGCCGCCGCTTGGCCATGGTCAGCAGCGTCTTGCGCATCTGCTTGGGGAACTTGCGAGAGAACTGGTATTGGAAGGTGCTGAACGCGATCCACCTCCACCGGGTGGCGACGTTGGCCAATCGTTTGGGCAGCAGCTTCTTGGCCTGCTCGGCGAACGGGTCGTTCAACGGCAGCGATCCGATGTAGCTCGGCGAGCGCTGCAGCATCGTCACGTGCCCGGCGCCCGTCTTGACCAGCGACGGGATCAGCGTGATCGAGGTGGCGCCCGAGCCGATCACGACGATCTTCTTGCCCGCGTAGTCCAGGTCCTCCGGCCAGTGCTGCGGGTGAATGATGGTGCCCTCGAAGTCGTCGTAGCCCTCGAACTTCGGCAGGTAGCCCTCGTCGTAGTTGTAGTAACCGCTGCACGCGAACAGGAAAGAACAGGTGAGTTCTTCTTTCTGGCCGTCGTTGTCGACGGTCAGGGTCCACTGGTTCTGCGCGTCGGACCACTCGGCGGCCAGCACCCGGTGGCGGTAGCGAATGTTCTTGTCGATGCCGTTCTCGGTGGCGGCTTCCTTGATGTAGGCCTTGATCGACGCGCCGTCGGCGATCGAGGTCGTGGACTCCCACGGCTTGAACCGGAAGCCGAGCGTGAACATGTCCGAGTCGGACCGAATCCCGGGGTATTTGAACAGGTCCCAAGTGCCGCCCAGGTCGTCGCGGCGCTCGAGGATGGCGTAGCTCTTGGTTGGGCAGCGGTCCTGCAGATGCCAGGCCGCGCTGATGCCGGAGATGCCGGCGCCGACGATCACAACGTCGAGATGTTCAGTCATGGGCGTCACGCTATCAACGCCATGTCGAATGAGTCAACACCCTGTCGAAAGTATCGACAGCATGTAAAGTAGCGCGGGTGGCGACCGTCAGCTCAAACCGATCTTCCCGGGGTCGACGCTCGGCGCGCCCATCGGGCGACGACCGAGAGCTCGCGATTCTCGCCACCGCGGAGCGCCTGCTGGAGGAGCGCAGCTTCGCCGATATTTCGGTGGACGACCTGGCCAGGGGAGCGGGCTTATCCCGGCCGACGTTCTACTTCTATTTCAAATCCAAAGAGGACGTGCTGCTCTCGCTGCTCGAGCCGCTGATCACCCGCGCGGACGCCGAGTACAACGGCGCGGCGCAGCGCCTCCCCGCGGATCCGCGGCGAGTGTGGCGCGCGGGTATCAAGGCCTTCTTCGTGGCCTTCGACTCACACCGCGCGGTCGCCCGGGCGGGTGCGGAGGCGGTATCTCATAGCGCCGAGGTTCGTGCGGTCTGGTCGGGCTTCATGCAGAAGTGGATCGATCAGACCGCAGCTCTGATCGTCGCCGAGCGGGCACGCGGCGCCGCGCCGGAGACCATCCCGGCAGCGGACCTGGCTACCTCGCTCAATCAGATGAACGAGCGCGCGATGATGGCGGCGCTGTCAGACGAGCGCCCGGCGGTAGATCATGACCGTGTCGTGGACACTCTCGCCCATATCTGGGTGACCAGCATCTACGGCGAACCGGTCTAAACGACTTCCGTCGGCCCGGCGTGCGAACATATGTTCGTGTCAGCATCGGGTGGTGAGGCTGCGATCCTGCACGCGGACCTCGACTCGTTCTATGCCTCCGTCGAACAGCGCGACGACCCCTCGTTGCGCGACCGGCCCGTGATCGTCGGCGGCGGCGTGGTGCTGGCAGCCAGCTACGAGGCCAAGGCCTACGGCGTGCGCACCGCGATGGGCGGCGCCCACGCCCGCCGATTGTGCCCGCACGCCGTCGTAGTCCCGCCGCGGATGTCGGCATACAGCCAGGCCAGCGACGCGGTATTCGAGGTATTCCGCGACACCTCCCCGTTGGTGGAGGCCTTATCGGTGGACGAGGCGTTCATCGACGTCAGCGGACTGCGGCGGGTTTCTGGTACGCCGGTACAGATCGCCGCCCGGCTGCGTAGCGACGTGCGGGAGCGGGTCGGACTGCCGATCACCGTGGGCATCGCGCGGACCAAGTTCCTCGCCAAGGTCGCCAGCCAGGAAGCTAAACCGGACGGGCTGCTGCTGGTTCCACCTGGCCGCGAGCTCGCATTCCTGCATCCGCTGCCGGTGCGCCGGTTGTGGGGCGTTGGCGCGGTGACTGCCGACAAGCTGCGGTCGCATGGCGTCGAGACCGTGGCCGACGTGGCCGAGCTCAGCGAGTCGATGCTGGCGTCGATGGTCGGCTCGGCCATGGGTCGCCAGCTCTACGCGCTGTCGCGCAACATCGACCGCCGTCGGGTGACCACCGGCGTTCGCCGCCGTTCTGTCGGTGCTCAGCGGGCACTCGGCCGCGCCGGCAACACGATGTCACCGGCCGAGGTCGACGCGGTGGTGATCGGTTTGATCGATCGGATCTCCAGCCGGATGCGCGCCGCCGGGCGGACCGGCCGGACAGTCACCTTGCGGTTGCGGTTCAACGATTTTGGCCGAGCCACCCGGTCGCACACGCTGCCGTGGGCCACCTCCTCGACGCAGGCCCTCCTCGAAGCGGCGCGGCAACTGGTGACCGCCGCGGCGCCACTGATCGCCGAACGCGGGCTGACGCTGGTCGGGTTTGCGATCTCCGAGATTGACCGCGCCGGCGCCGAGCAACTGAGCCTGCCGTTCAGCACGCGGGCCGAGCCCGCTCTCGTCGACGCCGCGGTCGACCAGGTGCGTCGCCGTTACGGCAAGGCGGCGCTGACCCGCGGCGTGCTGGTAGGTCGTGACGCCGGCCTGGAGATGCCGCACCTGCCCGACTGAATAACTGCCGAACGTGCCCGCATATGCCACGCTTTCGCCTTATGAGCGATGAGACGCCGCAGGCAGACGGTGGGCCGCCGGAGGCTCCCGGCGATCCGAAGCCTCCGCCGCCTGCTCCTGAACCTTCCGAGACGTCCGAGCAGGCCAGTGAACCAGCGGACGGGCCGCCGGAACCCAAGAAACCGCGGTCCAGCGAATTCTGGGTGGCGGTCGTGAGTTCCGCGATCGCAGCGGTCGGGGTCGCCGCCACTGCGACCGTTGGAATCTGGGCGGCGCAGCTTTCCTACAAGGCCTCAGCCAACCAGGCGGCCGCCGAGACGGAACGGGCACGCATCCAATTCAGCAGAGAGCAAAGAAAAACCGTCTACCTTGACTTTCTCGACACCCAACAAACACTTCACGACCAAGCGCTGCTGCTATGGGGACTCATGAAGGTGTATGAGGACGACCCATCGGTCTCTGATCAACTGCATCAAAAGCTGGATGCATATTTCAAGACGTGGGACGAAGTTCCGCGAGTGAACAACGCCGCCAACCTATTCGCCTCGCACGAGGTCTATCGGATCATGATCGAATGGACGAAATACGACAACGAGGTACACGGGCATATCCTCGATCTCATCAAAATCCTCGACGACGAGGATCGACTGCCACCGGACCTTGTCGCCAAATTCGGCAAGCTCATCGCTCAGGAGAATCAACCGAGCCCGCGAACCTTCGAACTCGCCGCACAGGTCGACCTCGGCGTCGTCAGATAGGTCGGCTACCACGTCCCGTTATCGCCGTGGCAACCGTTTGATTGCTCAACCTTAGCGAATAACCCCGCCCCCCAACGCGGTGATCATCCCCAACGACACGACGCCGACCACATCCAGCCTGGCGGCCCGCACCGCTGTCAGCGCACCGTTGAGCCCGAATACGAAGGTTCCCGTGAGGTCCAGCGCGAGCAACAGCGGTGGTTCGGCATGCACACACTGTGCTTAGCACGGCCGGCTCCGACTTAGGACGTCGTCCACTGCAGCAGCTTGTCGACCGGCCAGGTGTTGACGATACGGTCCACTGGCACATCGGCATCCAGCGCACGCTGGGCTCCGTAGCCGAGGAAGTCGAGCTGTCCCGGCGCATGGGCATCGGTGTCGATGCTGAAATCGCACCCGATCTCCAGTGCCAGGTTGAGCAACCGGGTGGGCGGGTCACGGCGCTCGGGCCGGGAATTGATTTCGACGGCCGTGCCGTGGTCACGACAGGCGGTGAACACCGCCTCGGCGTCGAACGACGATTCTTTGCGGATGCCGCGATTGCCCGAGACCAGTCGCCCCGTGCAATGGCCGAGCACGTCGGTGTGCGGATTGCGGACGGCGCGGACCATCCGCCGGGTCATCGCTTCGGCGTCCATCGACAGCTTGGAGTGCACGCTGGCCACGACGATGTCGAGTCGCTCCAACAACTCCGGTTCCTGGTCGAGGCTGCCATCATCGAGGATGTCGACTTCGATGCCAGTAAGAATTCGCATGGGAGAGAATCGATCTCGTAGCCCGTCGATGACGTCCAGTTGCTTGCGCAGTCGCTCCGGGGACAGCCCGTTGGCGATGGTCAGCCGCGGCGAGTGGTCGGTCAACGCGCAGTATTCGTGGCCCAGCGCCAGCGCGGCGGCCATCATTTCGTCGATGTTGGCCGAGCCGTCCGACCAGTTCGAATGCAGGTGCAGGTCGCCCCGCAAGGCCGCGCGGATTTCTCCACCGCCGAGATCCACGGCGCTCGAACGCAATTCGACAAGGGCATCCGGCTCACGGCCCGCCCAGGCTTGGGCGATCACCTTGGCGGTCTTCGGCCCAATCCCCGGTAATGTCTGCCAGCTGTTGGCCTGACCGTGCCGCTCCCGCTCGTCGTCATCAAGCTTTTCGACGATGTCGGCGGCGTTGCGGTAGGCCATCACCCGCCGCGAGTCCTCGCGGGCGCGGTCCTTGTAGTAGGCGATCTGACGCAGAGCGGCTACCGGGTCCATGTCACCAGTGTGCCCGCCGACGACGATGCAGAGCGCGGCGATGCGGAGGTCGTTCAGGCCCGCTAGAACTGACCGGCGATGAAGCCGGCCAGCAGGACACTGAAGCCGCCGACTTCGCCGGCGACCAGTGCCGCCATCCCCACCCGCAGCGCCCGGTCGGGATTGGCGAATTGATTGTCGGTGTCCTGCTTCCACCCATGGGCGATGTAGCTCAGGATCGCGGCGACGAAGAAGAACACCAGGATCATCGCCGCGGTGAGATTGACCCACGCCGGCCATGCGCTGAGCTGGACGAATACGGCGACCAGCAAGGTCGCGAACGAATAGAGCAGCGCGGCGCGGTGGGCGATGTCGACATAGGGGTGAGCGCGATGCTGCTCGGACGCCATCACCTGACGGTACTTCCAGACGCCGAGCACCAAGGCCAGCAGAAAAATCAGCCCGGCCGCCAGCAGCGTAATCCTGAAATCGAAGGGCAACGCGGCGATGTCGGCGTATCGGCGCGGGCACTCTTGGCCGGCCTGGACTACCGTTGGATTAATGCGATTCGCGTTCAAGACCTCACCTCAAGACACCACCTGGGCAGACATGCTGGCCGTCTGGCAGGCCGCCGACGACATCGACGTCTACGAATCCGGATGGACGTTTGACCACTTCTACCCGATTTTCAGCGACAGTACCGGGCCGTGCCTGGAAGGCTGGACGACGCTCACCGCGCTGGCGCAAGCGACCAACCGGCTGCGGCTGGGCACCCTGGTCACCGGGATTCACTACCGACACCCCGCTGTCCTGGCGAATATGGCTGCCGCACTTGACATCATCTCCAACGGCCGGCTGGAGCTGGGCATCGGTGCCGGCTGGAACGAAGAAGAATCCGGTGCCTACGGCATCGAGCTGGGCAGCATCAAGGAGCGCTTCGACCGCTTCGAGGAGGCGTGTGCGGTGCTGACCAGCCTGCTCAGCCAGGAGACGACCAGCTTCGACGGAAAGTTCTACCAGCTCAAGGACGCCCGCAACGAGCCGAAGGGACCGCAGCGCCCTCATCCACCCATCTGCATCGGCGGCAGCGGCGAGAAGCGCACCCTGCGGATCACCGCTCAGTACGCCCAGCACTGGAACTTCGTCGGCGGACCGCCGGATGTGTTCAAGCACAAGCGGGAGGTGCTGGCGTCGCACTGCGCCGATATCGGACGCGACCCGAAGGAGATCATGACGTCAGCGCATCTGCGCCTTGAGCCCGACCTGAACCACTCGCAGGTCATCGACACCGCCGCGGCGCTGGCAGCCGAGGGTCTGGACCTGGGCATCGTCTACCTGCCGCCGCCACATACGCCGGACGTGCTGGAGCCGCTGGCCGAGGCGATTCGGGACTCCGGCTTGCTGACGTAATCGCGCCAGCCTGATTTCGAGTAGCGGACTACTCGTGTGCCGACCCGATCGCGGGCACACGATGGGCGTGCCAGATACGTTCGCGAAGTCAGGACCCCAGCCATGAAAACCTATGCAGTGCAACAAGGCGACACCCTGTTCGGTATCGCTCAACGCGAATACGGAGATGGTGATCTCTACACGGTCATCGCGGCCCAGAACCATCTCCCCGATCCCGACGTGATTCAGCTCGGTCAACAGTTGCTGATCCCCTACGTGACTTTTCGGCACCGGTTCGCCACGCTCGATTCCAACGTGGCTCGCAAGGAGCTCACGGAGCATTACTACAACACCACAGACAGCAACGTGGAGTTGATCTGGGAGATCGTCAATGGGGTTGCCCAGCGCGAGATTCACGAGGGTGCGTGGCTGCACATTCCTGATCTCGTCGATGTCGGCCACCACACCGTCGTGGCCGACGAGACCCTCGAAGGTCTTGCGGCGCGCTGGTACGGCGACGACCACCTCGCGGAGATCATCGCGCTCGCCAACAACCTGCCGTCGGGTAGCGCCTTGGCCCCGGGTCAGGTGCTCACCCAGCCGGGATTGAACCGCCGACGCCATATCGCCGGCGACACCCTCGCTTCCCTTTGCCGGGAAGAGTACGGCGACGGCGATCTCCCTACCCGGATAGCCGTGGTGGCGGCCGCAAACCGGATCGGCGACCCGAACGCCGTCTTTTCCAACCAGACGGTCTACATCCCGTCCTGAGGGGAGGTCGAGCGAAAGGTCACGATTCGGTGACGGTTAGCAAACGCCCGCCGTTACCGCCGAACCCGTAGACGAACTGTCAGACGCCGAAGCGAAGCAACTCGTCGGCAGTCACCAAGCGCTCGTGCTTGGCGGGAAATTCGCGGCTCTTTACCGGGTGGCGGAACCATGACCAGGCGATTCGGCTAACCCGGGAGCGGGTCATCGGGTTCATGTACACGCTGCTTACTCCTGCGGTCGATTAGCTCAACCAGGCTCCACACCCCGCGGCGCCCATATCGAACTATTAGACACCCATTAGCTGGCAAACAGTGTAGGACGCGCCGCGCGATTTATCAAATGTTGCGCTTGTGACGAATGTGACTAACGTTGCGGCGCGGCAGTGGGAACAATCGGGGCCGGCAGCGCGGTCTCGCCCATCAGGAACCGATCGACAGCCGCCGCGGCGGCCCGGCCCTCAGCGATAGCCCAGACGATCAGCGACTGGCCGCGACCAGCGTCGCCGGCAACGAATACGCCCGGCACCGACGTCTCGAAGTTGCTGCCCCGCGCGACGTTGCCGCGATCGGTGAGCTCGACGCCGAGGTCGGTCAGCAGACCTTTTTGCTCCGGGCCAACGAATCCCATGGCCAGCAACACCAGATCCGCTTCGAGTTCGAAGTCCGTGCCCTCGGTCTTGACGAATTTGCCGTCCTGCATCGTGACCTCGTGCACCTTCAGCGCGGTGACGTGCCCGTCTTTGCCGACGAATTCCTCGGTGTTGACCGAGAACACGCGCTCACCGCCCTCTTCGTGCGCCGACGAGACGCGGAACATCATCGCGTAGGTCGGCCACGGCGTGGACGGCGCGCGGGTCTCCGGCGGCCGCGGCATGATCTCGAACTGGTGAATGCTCTCGGCGTGCTGACGGTGGGCGGTGCCCAGGCAGTCGGCGCCGGTGTCGCCACCACCGATGATGACGACCTTCTTGCCTTGGGCGGTGATCGGCGGCTCGGCCAACTCGCCTGAGGCGTAACGGTTTCCCCACGGCAGGTACTCCATCGCCTGATGGATGCCGTCCAGCTCGCGGCCGGGGATCGGCAGGTCACGCCAGGCGGTCGCGCCGTTGGCCAACACCACCGCGTCGAACTCCGACTTCAGTTCATCGGGGGTGATGTCGACGCCGACGTCGACGCCGGAGCGGAATTCGGTTCCTTCGGCGCGCATCTGGTCGAGGCGACGGTCCAGGTGCCGTTTTTCCATCTTGAACTCGGGGATGCCGTATCGCAGCAGGCCCCCGATCTTGTCGGCACGCTCGAACACCGTCACCGAGTGCCCGGCCCGGGTCAGCTGCTGCGCGGCGGCCAGGCCGGCCGGCCCGGATCCCACGACGGCCACCTTTTTGCCGGTGTGCTCGTCGGGCGGCAATGGAACCACCCAGCCCTCGTCGAAGGCGTTGTCGATGATCTCGACTTCGATCTGCTTGATCGTCACGGCGTCCTGGTTGATGCCCAGCACACAGGACGATTCACACGGCGCCGGACACAGTCGACCGGTGAACTCAGGAAAGTTGTTGGTGGCATGCAGCCGCTCGATGGCCTCGCGCCACCGGTCGGTGCGGACCAGGTCATTCCACTCCGGAATCAGGTTGCCCAGCGGGCAACCGTTGTGGCAGAAGGGAATTCCGCAATCCATGCATCGGCTCGCCTGGATCTGCAGGTTGGAGTGCGGGAAGTCTTCGTAGACCTCGTTCCAGTCTTGGAGGCGCAGGTCCACCGGGCGACGCTTGGGCGTCTCGCGGTGGGTGTACTTGAGGAAACCCCTGGGATCAGGCACTGGCGGCCGCCATGATCGCCTCGTCGGGATCTGCGCCGGTGCGCTCAGCTTCGGCGATCGCCTCGAGCACCCGCTTGTAGTCGCGCGGCATCACCTTGGCGAAGCACTTCTGCTGAGCGTCCCAGTCGGCCAGGATGCGCTGGGCCACTGCGGAATCGGTCGCGTCGAGATGCGCCTGCAGCATCCCGTGCAACCACTCCAGGTCGTCGGAGTCGAGCCCTTCGAGCTCGACCATTTCGGTGTTGAGGTTGGCTTGCAACGCGTCCTCTGGGTCGTAGACGTAGGCGATACCGCCGGACATGCCGGCCGCGAAGTTACGGCCGGTGCTGCCCAGGATCGCCACTTTGCCGCCGGTCATGTACTCGCAACCGTGGTCGCCGACGCCTTCGACCACAGCGTGTGCGCCGGAGTTGCGCACCGCGAAACGCTCGCCGACCGCACCGCGCAGGAAGGCCTGGCCGCTGGTGGCGCCGAAGAGGATCACGTTGCCGCCGATGATGTTGTCTTCGGCGACATAGTCGGCGGGTGCGTTCTGCGGAGGCCGGACCACGACGCGTCCCCCCGACAGGCCCTTGCCGACGTAGTCGTTGGCGTCGCCGTACACCCGAAGCGTGATGCCGCTGGGGAGGAAAGCGCCGAAGCTGTTGCCCGCCGAGCCTTCTAAGGTGATGTCGATGGTGCCGTCCGGCAGGCCTTGCCCGCCATAGGCTTTCGTAACCTCGTGGCCGAGCATGGTGCCCACCGTGCGGTTGACGTTGGCGATCGTGGTGGAGAACTTGACCGGCTTCTGGGAGTCCAAGGCCTCGCGACTCATCACGATCAGCTGCTGGTCCAGCGCTTTGTCCAGGCCGTGGTCCTGCTTGGAGCTGTTGTACAGATCCTGGTTCATGAACGCCGACTCGGGCTCGTGCAGCACCGGAGAGAGGTCCAGCTTGTGCGCCTTCCAGTGCGCCCGGGCCAGCGTGGTGTCCAGCGAGCCGACCTGGCCGACCGCCTCGTTGAGGGTACGGAAACCCAGCTGGGCCAGGTACTCGCGTACCTCTTCGGCGATGAACAGGAAGAAGTTCTCGACGAATTCCGGCTTGCCGGCGAACCGCTGACGTAGGACGGGGTTCTGGGTGGCCACACCGACGGGGCAGGTGTCCAGGTGGCAGACCCGCATCATGATGCAGCCCGACACCACCAGCGGCGCGGTGGCAAAGCCGAATTCCTCGGCTCCGAGCAGGGCGGCGACCATCACGTCGCGACCGGTCTTGAGCTGGCCGTCGACCTGAACCACGATCCGGTCGCGTAACCCGTTGAGTAGCAACGTCTGCTGGGTCTCGGCCAGGCCGAGCTCCCACGGCGCGCCGGCGTGCTTCATCGACGTCAGCGGCGTGGCGCCGGTACCACCGTCGTGACCGGAGATCAGCACCACGTCGGCGTGCGCCTTGGACACGCCCGCCGCGACGGTGCCGACGCCGTTCTCCGACACCAGTTTCACGTGAATCCGCGCCTGCGGGTTGGCGTTCTTGAGATCGTGGATCAGCTGCGCCAGGTCCTCGATCGAATAGATGTCGTGGTGCGGCGGCGGGGAGATCAGGCCCACACCCGGCGTGGAGTGCCGCACCTCGGCGATCCATGGGTAGACCTTGCCGGCCGGAAGCTGGCCGCCCTCACCGGGTTTCGCGCCCTGCGCCATCTTGATCTGGATGTCGGAGCAGTTGCTCAGATAGTGCGAGGTGACACCGAAGCGGGCCGACGCGACCTGCTTGATCGCGCTGCGGCGCCAATCACCGTTGGCTTCCCGATCGAAGCGGGTGACGCTCTCGCCTCCTTCACCGGAGTTGGAGCGGCCACCGAGCCGGTTCATCGCGATCGCCAGCGTCTCGTGCGCCTCGGCGGAGATCGAGCCGTAGCTCATCGCACCGGTCGAGAAGCGTTTGACGATCTCGCTGGCCGGCTCGACCTCGTCGAGCGGCACCGGCGGGCGGACTCCGTCGCGGAACTTCAACAGGCCACGCAGCGACGCCATTCGCTCACTCTGGTTGTCGACCAGCTCGCTGTATTCCTTGAAGATCTTGTACTGGCCGGTGCGCGTGGAGTGCTGCAGCTTGAACACCGTGTCCGGATTGAACAGGTGGTACTCGCCCTCGCGGCGCCACTGGTATTCCCCGCCCACCTCGAGTTCGCGGTGCGCGCGCTCGTCCGGGCGGTCCAGGAAGGCCAGGGTATGCCGGCTCGCGACGTCGGCGGCGATGTCGGACAGATTGATTCCGCCGGTCGGGCAAGACAATCCGGTGAAATATTCGCCGAGCACGCCCTGGTCGACACCGACAGCCTGGAACAGCTGCGCGCCCGTGTAGGAGGCCAGCGTCGAAATGCCCATCTTGGACATCACCTTCAGCACGCCCTTGCCGGCGGCCTTGATGTAGTTGTTCAGCGCCTTCTCGCGGTCGAGGCCGGCCAGATCGCCGCGATCGAGCATCAACTCGATTGACTCGAAGGCCATGTACGGGTTGATCGCCGCGGCGCCGAAGCCGATCAGCGCGGCCATGTGGTGCACCTCGCGGGCGTCACCGGTTTCGACGACCAGCCCGACCTTGGTACGGCTGCGTTCGCGGACCAAGTGGTGGTGCACCGCGGACACCGACAGCAGCGACGGGATGGGCGCCAGCTTCTCGTCGGACTCCCGGTCGGAGAGAATGATGATCCGCGCACCGTCGGCGATCGCCGCCGACGTCTGTGCCCGCACATCGTCCAGGGCCGCCTTGAGCCCGGCGCCATTCTCGGCGACCGGGTACAGACAGCGGATCACCTTGGAGCGCAACCCGTGCCGACGACCGTTGACTTCCACCTCGGGGTCGAGGTTGATCAGCTTGGCCAACTCGTGGTTGCGCAGGATCGGCTGCGGCAGGTGAATCTGTCGGCAGGAGTCGGGGGTCGGGTTGAGCAGGTCGCCTTCGGGGCCGACGGTGCCCTCGATGGAGGTCACCACCTCTTCGCGGATGGCGTCCAGCGGCGGGTTGGTCACCTGGGCGAACAACTGCTGGAAGTAGTCGTAAAGCATCCGCGGGCGCTGCGAAAGCACGGCGACCGGGGTGTCGGTCCCCATCGAGCCGATCGGCTCGGCGCCGGTCCGCGCCATCGGCGCGACCAGCATGTTGAGTTCCTCGTAGGTATAGCCGAACACCAACTGGCGCAACACGATTCGGTGCTCCAGCATCCGCTCGTAGTTGCCTTGCGGCAGCTCGGCCAGCGGAATCAAACCCTTGTCGAGCCATTCTTGGTACGGGTGTTCGGCGGCCAGCTCGGCCTTGATCTCCTCGTCGGAGACGATGCGGCCCTCGGTCATGTTCACCAGGAACATCCGGCCCGGTTGCAGCCGCATCCGGCGCACCACCTTGGCCGGGTCGATGTCGAGCACGCCGGCCTCGGAGGCCATCACGACCAGACCGTCGTCGGTCACCCAGATCCGTGACGGGCGCAGACCGTTGCGGTCCAGCACCGCGCCGACGACGGTGCCGTCGGTGAAGGTCATCGAGGCCGGTCCGTCCCACGGCTCCATCAGCGAGGCGTGGTAGGCGTAGAACGCCCGTCGCGCCGGGTCCATCGACGGATGCCGCTCCCACGCTTCGGGAATCATCATCAGCACCGCGTGCGGCAGGCTGCGCCCGCCCAGGTGCAGCAGCTCGAGCGCCTCGTCGAAGCGGGCGGTGTCCGAGGCGCCTGGGGTACAGATCGGGAACAGCTTGTCGACGTCGTCGCGGGAACCGAACACGTCGGTGTCGATCAGCGCCTCGCGGGCCCGCATCCAGTTCTCGTTGCCGGTGACGGTGTTGATCTCGCCGTTGTGCGCGATCCGCCGGAACGGGTGGGCCAGCGGCCACGACGGGAAGGTGTTGGTGGAGAACCGCGAGTGCACGATGCCCAGCGCGCTGGTCAGGCGCTGGTCCTGCAGGTCGAGGTAGAACGCCTTGAGCTGCGGCGTGGTCAGCATGCCCTTGTAGACAAAGGTCTGACCGGAAAGGCTTGGGAAGTACACGGTTTCACGGCCCGGCCCGTCCTGACCGGGGCCCTTGGTGCCCAGCTCGTGCTCGGCACGCTTGCGGACGACGTAGGCGCGCCGCTCCAGCTGCATGCCGTCGGCACCGGCGATGAAGATCTGCCGGAAGGTGGGCATGGCGTCGCGGGCCAGCGCGCCCAGCGAAGACTCGTCGGTGGGCACGTTGCGCCAGCCGAGTACCTGCAGGCCCTCGGCTTCGACGATCTTCTCGACCGAAGCGGCCGCGGCGGCGGCATCCTTCGCCGACTGCGGCAGAAACGCGATGCCGGTGGCGTAGCTGCCGGCTTCGGGCAGCTCGAAGTCGACAACCTCACGGAAGAAGTCGTCGGGGATCTGGATCAGAATTCCGGCACCGTCGCCGCTGTTCGGCTCCGCTCCCTGGGCACCGCGGTGCTCGAGGTTGACCAGCGCGGTGATCGCCTTGTCGACAATGTCGCGGCTGCGCCGGCCGTGCATGTCCACGACCATGGCCACCCCGCACGCGTCATGCTCGAATGCGGGGTTGTAGAGCCCCTGGGAGCCCGAGCGGTTGGGCGCCATTCGCACCTGCTCCTTCACCAATTGCTGCCGCAGCATTACGAAACGTTGCCGTCGGATGCCGCGCCCTAAAAGGCTGAGGGTTAGGCCCCTACGGTCTTGCCAAGGTGCTGCTCGTCGGATAACGACGACCCCGGTTGGGAGTATCCGTACGGCGCTGAACGGTGGCCCGGTTACCGGTTTTCGACAAGTCGTAAAACGATATGACAAAACCCGCCTGACATGCCAACTTGGACCATCTTAGCCCTTCCGTCGGCGGTCGCGCGCCGGTGTGACGTCATCCACAGGGCCGCGCGGCCAGTGGTGCTGTGCCGCAATACGTTTCGCGGCCTCCCGACCCTCGTCTATACGCTCGTCCGCAGTCCCACGCTGCGACGTCCGCGCGCAGCCGTTTGCTGTGATATCGGTCGCTGAAGCTTGCGCGCGGAGACCCATCCCGCCGCGATGGCGCTCACCTGGCGTTTCATGTCGTCACGGCACCGCGTCGCCCGTATTCGCCGGCCTGCGCCTGCACGCGGGAAAGTTGCCCGAACTTTTTCGGCTTTGCGCCGTCGGCGTGCCCGTGACCTGCTGGGCAGGCGCTCGTGGCAGGCCCATCACCGACGGCTTTACGATGCATCCATGAGCTTGGCCGAGCCGGATGTGCGCCAGCTGATCGACATCTTCCCGGGTCGCGTGACCGCATGACCGAGCCCGACGACTTCCTGAGGGATCGTCAACGCCCCCTGCCTCCGCCGGGTCTTGACCGTCCGCCTGCGCAACCACCGCCCCTTCCTGCGCAGCAACTGCCGCCGCGGCCGCCCGCCGGCGACCCGCGCCAGGCACCACCGCCACGGCCGGCTCCCCCGCCGCCGGCACCGTCGTGGAACAACCTCGATTTCTCGGCAGCCGAGCGCGCACCCCGCGGGCCGGGTCCCAGGTACGGCTGGCAGCGGATCGTATTCAAGGCCACCTTCGGGCTAGTCAACCTCGGACCGTCGGCCGGTGAGCGGCAGGACGCCGCCTACGAGGCCGCGATCGCCTCGACCCTGCGGGGCAACTACAAGGTCGGAGTGCTGGGCAAAGGCGGGGTCGGCAAGACCACCGTCGCCGCCAGTGTCGGCTCGATCTTCGCCGAACTGCGACGCCAGGACCGCGTGGTCGCGATCGACGCCGATACCGCGTTCGGCCGACTGGGCAGCCGGATCGACCCGCGCACCAACGGGTCGTACTGGGAGATCGCCTCGGACAAGAATCTGCGGTCGTTCGCCGACGTCAGCACGCGGGTCGGCAGCAACTCGGCGGGGCTGTACGTGCTGGCCGGCGAACCGACCGCCGGGCCGCGGCGGGTGCTTGATCCCGCGCTGTACCGCGAAGCCACCTCCCGGCTGGATCGGCACTTCACCATCGCGATCATCGACTGCGGTTCGACGATGGACGCACCGGTCACCCAGGAAGCCCTGAGCGACCTCGACGCGCTCATCGTGGTCTCGTCGCCGTGGGCCGACGGCGCCGGGGCCGCCGCACAGACGATGGAGTGGCTGGCAGCCCGCGGCCGCACCGGGCTACTCCGCCGCACCGTGGTGGTGCTCAACGATTCCGACGGTCACTCCGACAAGCGCCACCGGTCAGCACTGGCCAACCAGTTCCTCGAACGCGGCCAGAAGGTGGTGGAGGTGCCCTTCGACCCGCACCTGCGTCCCGGCGGCGTCATCGACGTGCAGAGCGAACTCGCGCGCAAGACGCGGCGCAAATTCTTGGAGATCGCCGCGACGGTCGCGGGGTTCTTCGCGAACCGACCGGACGGACCAAGGGAACCCCGCTAGACCCTGGCCGACGGGTCCGCGGTGGCTTCGATCTTCGTCACCAAGTGCTCGCCGATCGTCAGCACGACGACCGCGAACAGGCGCCGCTCGGCGAATGCCAGCAACACGGGCTGGCCGGCCGGGCCGCTCACCACCGTCGCGCCAGGACCCAGGTAGCGCAGCAGGTTGACCGCGACATCGTGGGGCCCGTGGTTGATCTGCGGAGGCAGCGCGGGATCCGCCAGCACGGTGCCGACGCCCCACACCGTCGGGTCCAGCACCGCGACCAGTGCCTGCAGGTCGCCGTTCGCGCACGCGGTGATGAACTTCTCGGTGACCAGCTGGTGCTCGGCCGCCGTTACCTCACCCGGTTTCGGTTGTGTCAGCGCGAATTTCGCGCGTGCTCGCCGAGCCAGTTGGCGGCAGGTTCCGGCGGGGCGTCCGACGGTCTCGGCGATCGCGTCGAAGGGCACCCCGAAAACGTCGTGCAGAACGAACGAGACCCGCTCCCCCGGACTGAGGCGGCGCAGCACCTCGAGCAGCGCCGTACGGACCTCGTCGTCCAGGGTGACCCGGTCGGCGGGGTCGAGCCGGACGGGCTGGTTCACCGCATCCGCCGCCGCCTCGATGTCGCCCGGGCGCTCGTAGCGCGCACGGGCCGATCGGGCCTGGTCCAGACACAGCCTGCCGGCGACCACGGTCAGCCAGGCGCGCACGTCGTCGATGGTGTTGACGTCGGTTCGGGATAGCCGCAGAAACGCCTCTTGCGCAACATCTTCCGCATCACCGATGTCGCCGAGCATCTGGTAGGCCAGGTTGACCAGGTATGGGCGATGGTGCCGCCACGCCTCGGCGATGTCTCCGGTGGAGCCGCTCATGTGTTCACGACGATCTGGTGGAAGGAAAAGTTACACAGCTTCGCCGTAACTTTCCCACCTCCGGTCCCGTCCTTGATGAAAAGCACACCGACCAGGAGGCTGTAATGACGATTGTTGTGACCGGGGCGACCGGCAATGTCGGACGCCCGCTCGTATCGCTGCTCGCCGCCGCGGGCGCGCGGGTACGCGCGATCACACGCACACCGGGTACCGCTGCGTTCCCCGCAGGCGTCGAGGCAGTGAGCGCAGCGGTCGACGCGCTGCCCGGCGCATCGGCGGTGTTCCTCAACTCGCGCGCCCTCGGCGATGATCTCGCCAACGTGGTTGCCGCGGCCCGGCGTAGCGGAGTGACCAAGCTGGTCGCATTGTCGGCGATCAACGCCGACGACGACGTCGCGCGGCAGCCCTCGCGCGCGCGGGGTGATCGCAACAAGGAGGTCGAGCAGCTGTGCGTCGAGTCCGGCCTGGCGTGGGTCAGCCTGCGGCCGACGGTGTTCGCGACCAACTTCGTCGGTATGTGGTCGGCGCAGATTCGGGCCGGTGACGTGGTGGGTGGACCGTATGCCGCGGCTTCGAGCGCGCCGATCGTCGAGGCCGACATCGCCGCGGTGGCCGCCCGCGCGCTACTGACCGATGAGCTTGTCGGCCAACGCATTCCGCTCACGGGGCCGCAGGCACTGACTAACGCCGAGATGGTCGACGTCATCGCCGGCGCGCTCGGTCGACCGTTGCGTTACGTCGAAGCACCGCCAGAGGTCGTGCGTCAGCGGTTCATCGACATCGGTTTGGGCGCCGATTTCGCCGACGCCTACATCGCGATGCTCGCCGAGACCGTCGATAAGCCGGCGCTGGTTACCCACGACGTCGAGAAGATCACCGGCCACCCGGCGACCAGCTTTGCCGAGTGGGTTTCCGACCATCGTCAGTTATTCAGCTAGGAGGCAGCACATGTCCGATCCACGTCCCCCGCGATACCTGAAGCCAATGAACAAGCTGATGATGGCGGTGCAGAAGCTGGGCATTCCGACCGGGCCCGCGATGGTGTTGACCGTGCCGGGCCGCAAGTCAGGGAAGCCGCGCAGTACACCGATGACCCCGTTCCAGCTCGACGGCGGCTTGTACGTGGTCGCCGGCTACCCCGGCGCGGACTGGGCGGCCAACGCCCGGGCCGCGGGCACCGGCACGCTGAGCCGCGGACGCCGGTCGCGGACCGTCCGGATTGTGGAACTCACTGCGGCGCAAGCCCGCCCAGTGCTCCGCGCATTCCCGGTCAAAGTCCCGGTCGGGGTCAGTTTCGCCAAGAGCTCGGGGATGGTTGTCGACGGCACTCCCGACGAGTTCGAGGCCTTAGCCGGACGGCTCGCGGTCTTCCGCTTCGACGCGGTCAACGGTCAAAGCTGAATCGGCACGTGCTTTTCCGCGCAGGCATCGGTCACCGCGGCGACGATGTCCTGAGTGCGCAGCGTCTCGAGGTCCTCGACGGTTACCGAGCCTCTATCGGTACGATGCTGGGCTGCCACGCGCGAATCACGTAGGCGCTCAGCACGTTCGACGACGTTACGGGCGAAGCGGCCGTTCTGCATGACGTCGATCCCGTGTGTGCCGTCCGGCGCCAGGTAAGCCCGCAGCGTCTTGCAGGCCATGTTCAGCGCCTCGCGGGCGCCCGGCTCGATGACCGTGGCCCGCGGTTGGCCGTAGCGGACCGCGATCTCGACGAGCTCGTCGGGGGCGTAGGAGGCGAACCGTAGCTTGCGGTTGAACCGGCCAGCCAAACCCGGGTTCACCGTGAGGAATTCGTCGACTTCCTTCTCGTAACCCGCGCCGATGAAACAGAAGTCGAAGCGGTGGACCTCGAGTGCGACCAGCAGCTGGTTGACCGCTTCCATGCCGATCATGTCCGGCCGGCCGTCATGATGACGCTCGACCAGGCTATAGAACTCGTCCATGAACAAGATGCGGCCCAGCGAACGCGCAATCAGCTCATTGGTTTTCGGGCCGGAGGCGCCAATGTGTTCGCCGCAGAAGTCGGCCCGCTTGACCTCGATGATCTCGGGGTGACGCACGATGCCCAGCCCGGCGTAGATCTTGCCCAACGCCTCGGCCGTCGTCGTCTTACCGGTACCGGGCGGCCCGACCAACAACATATGGTTCGTTTGATTCGTGACCGGCAACCCGGCCGCCATCCGCAGCGCGCGAACCTCGATCTGGTCTTCCAGCTCGGCGACCGCCCGTTTGACTTCGCTGAGGCCTACCTGGTTGTTCAGCAGCGCGCGGCCCTCGTTCAGCAGCTCCTCGCGGCGCTCCTCATTCTCCTCGTTGCGACGGTCCGACTCCGAGCGTTCGGTGCTGACGTCCCATTTGTTGCTGCGGGTGTTGATCGTCTCCTCGTCGGTGATCACCAGTTGCAGCTGCGGGTCGGCCAGCGCGTCCTTGGCCGCCTCGATCAACGCGCCGTTGATCGTCGCTTTGGACAGCCAGATCTGAGCCTTGTCTTCCTCGTCGAGCTGTCGGTGCGCCATCCCCCGCACGTAGGCGAGATCAGCGGCGATCAAAGGGAATTCATTCGGGTCGATCGCCGTGACCGCGGTGTCGTTGAGCTGGTGGCGACGCGCCTCGACCACGCCGCCGGCCCGTAGGTCAACGCGGTCGGCCCAATCCAGCGCGACCCGCGCCTGACCGAGGTGCGCCGCCGCGTGGGCGGCCAGCGCGTTGGTGGCCGCCGTCACCGCAGACATGATGATCGCCTGCGGCGGCAGAACCGTCGCCGCCACCGAAATCACATCAGGCCAGCGCTGGGTGGCGAACATCAGGTAGGCCTTGACGTACTGCTGCCACTGGTGGTTCTCCCAGGTGTCCAGCACGGCGGGGTCTTGCAGCAGCGCTTCGGCCTTTTCGTATTGACCGTCGTCGACCAACGCGCTGGCCAGAGCCAGGCCCGCATGGGAGGACTCCGTCACCGAGATCGACAGAAACGGCCCGGCCTTGATCGCGGCTGAGAGGCGGACTCCTAGTCGGTTGGTCTCCCGGTGCAGCCGCGCCCCGTACGCGTACAGCTGCTGCAGCGTTGACAGTTCCTCGTCGCCGGCGGCGATTCGGCCCAGCCAGGCATCGGCCATCGACTGATCGAACTCGGTGGCCTCGCGGAACCGCGCTAGCGCGGTCGACGGGTCGGTCTCGAACACCGCCATCGCCTGATCGAACCGCTTACGCGCGGCGGCCGTGTCAACGGCTGAAGTCATGCGCCGCTCCTCCTCATCGCTGCGCTCTGCATCGTCGCCGGCGGAGTCATGCGCCGCTCCTCCTCATAGGCGCCGCTTATGCGGCGCGCAGTCGGGTCGCCGGCTCGAAGTCATGCGCCGCTCCTTTAATCCACCGATTCGAGCTCAGAGCTTCCGATGTTCGTCGGTTCCAAGGATATGTAACGATTCTCGGCCCGGAACAGCTCGACCTCAACCGTATGCAGATGCCCGGCAGCCGTCACGTCGATAGTGGCTGGGCCGATCTGGGTGATGACGACGTCGGCGGATCCTCGATACGGCGTGCCGGGTTCTCCGATCGAGATCAGCGTGTTCGGCCTCGGCGCCGGGGTCACTGTTCCGTCGACCACGCTGACCGTCGTGCCGGCTATCGGCCGGACTTGGGTTCCGACGGCGATCTCGGGCATCCGCACACTCGCCCACCGCTGCAGGTCGCGAGTGTGCACGGTGATGCGTTCGCCCGCGCCCGCCAATCGCACCACGATGCGTTTGGCCAGCGCGTCCTGCGCGGCGATGTGCACCCGACTGAATTCGCCCGGGTCGTCGAGCGGAAGCATCAACCGATTACCGGCGTCGACCTTGCCCAGCAGCACACCCGACGGCCCGATCGGAATGACCAGAGGCCGGTTCAGCACGCCTCGGCGAACGCCCCGCAATTGGGGCAGCGGACCACAGAGGTTGGCGGCGATCGCGCGGGCTTGCTCCCCCGGCAACACCCGGAACATGACGCTGGGAGGGGCCGTCGGCGGCTGGGCGCTGCGCACGGTCACCGTGGCGGTCATGCTGCCGTCACCGAAAATGGTGATGTTCTGGATGATGCCGTCTTCTCGGAGCGCCCAAGCGTGGGCCAGGTTCTCGGCGTTGATGTCCTGCGGCCGGTACCAATAAGTGGTCAGCCAGCCGCCCTCGCCGCGGGTCGTCCGCCAGCGTTGGTGGTGCGCGTTGAGTGCGGAGTTGCCCAGTCGCCGCTCCAGCTCGACGATGTCGGTGGCGGTGGCGACCTTGGCTCGAAGGCCCTGCTGCCGCAACGCCGCCGCGATGCGCTGAGCCGCGGCGAGTGTTGCCGTGCCGATCGAGGTCCGCCATTGCAGCGCTTCGGCGTTGGGCAGCGCGCTGATTCGGACGATCAACCATGTCTCGCGCTGTCCGGCATACGGTGGGGTGCCGATCAAGGTGTCGTAGACGCGGGGGTAATCGCCGGTGCTTCGCCGCCGCGAGCCGACGCTGACCACGCTGAGCGAGTCGATCGCCAGCCCGAGGCTCTGCTGCAACAGCGGACGAAGTTCGGCGACGTCGATCGTGTTCGCGGTGTAGGTCGCGGTCGATCCGGTGAAAAGCGTGGGCTCGTGGGCTTTGCCCAGCAGTTGAACGGCGACCACCGCCACGCCGTCCTGGTAGCGCACCCCACCGCCGGAACGGTCGTTGGCGACGGTGATCGGTTCGTCCAGGGTGATCGCGCGACCACGCTGGCGTAGCAAGATCAGCCAGGACCACAGCTGATGACGGCGCCACGGGATGACTCCGACGAGGATGCCCAGCGTCAAACCCGCTGCGGCGCCGGGGTATCCGCCGACGATCCAACCGAGTAGACCGGCCAGCAGGACGCCGACGATCACGAACAGCTTCGTCGTCGCGGTCATCGCTCTCGCCGCGCCCGAGAAATCAGCGACGCGAGGACGATCGCCACCACGACGACTCCGGCGAAGCCCAACGCGACGTTGCGGGCCCGGTGGTCCGGAGGGGGAGGCGGCGCGGCCGGGATGATCAGCCGGCTGTGCGCGCCCGGCGCGAGCCGATCGCCGGGCGGGACGTCAAAAGTCAACGCGGCCACCGGATCCACCACGCCGTAACCCACCTGGTTGTCGACACCCCGCGGCGGATTGTGCGACGTCTGCAGGATCCGGTTGACCACCTGGTGGGCTGTCAGCGCCGGGTACTTGGCCCGTACCAGCGCGGCAACACCGCTGACGTAAGCCGCCGAGAAACTCGTTCCCCAAAACGGAATGTCTGGGCTGGCGTGAAGCTGCCCGGCGGCCAATACCGCAAACGCGAACAGCTGGCTGAGGCGCACGCCATCCTGCGCAGGATCGCCGCCGGTGAGATCAATTCGCGGCAACTGCCCGACAACGCCGCCCTGCTGGCTCGCCGCGAGAACGATGCAACACCGATCACTGCGACGGTATTTCACCTGCCCGTCCGCGACATCGGGCCTCGTTCCGCCGCGTGAACAGTTGTTTACACAGCGTGATTGAATCCGTCGACACGGGGTAATAGAGGGTCAATCGACTGGGAGGGCTTCTCCATGACCTTCGACTTGACCCCTACCGGCGCGCAGCACGACCTGGCGCGACGTGCTCACGAATTCGCG
This sequence comes from Mycobacterium paraterrae, assembly GCF_022430545.2. Taxonomy (NCBI): domain Bacteria; kingdom Bacillati; phylum Actinomycetota; class Actinomycetes; order Mycobacteriales; family Mycobacteriaceae; genus Mycobacterium; species Mycobacterium paraterrae. Next base: position 1,699,893 of record NZ_CP092488.2, read on the forward strand.
GAGAACGTGATCCGTCCCGTCGCTCTGGAATACGACCAGAAGCAAGAGTTTCCGTGGCCGGTGCTCGAAGAGGCCGCCCAAGCCGGCTTCTACAGTCCGCTGTTTTACCGCGACCTGATCGGCGATCCGAGCGGGTTGTCGCTGCCGATGTTCATGGAGGAGCTGTTCTGGGGTTGCGCGGGAATCGGCTTGGCCATCGTCATGCCGGCCCTGGCGCTGTCGGCCATTGGACAGGCTGCCTCTCCCGAGCAGATGCTGGAGTGGGCGCCGCAGTGTTTCGGCACACCTGGTGACCTCAAACTCGCCGCGCTGGCGATTTCGGAACCGGAGGGCGGCAGCGATGTCCGCAATCTGCGCACGACAGCGAAGCGAGACGGCGACGACTGGATACTCGACGGCCACAAGATGTGGATCGGCAACGGCGGCATCGCTGACGTGCATGTGGTCAACGCCGTCGTCGACCAAGAGCTCGGCCACCGCGGTCAGGCCCTGTTCATCGTCCAGGGCGGCACACCGGGACTCGAACTGGTGCGCAAGCTCGACAAGCTGGGCTGCCGCGCCTCACACACCGCCGAGTTGAAATTCAACAGCGTGCGTATCCCGGGAGCAAACTTGCTCGGCGGCGAAGAGAAGCTCGAGCACAAGCTCGCTAAGGCTCGCGAAGTGGTCGCCGGCGGAAAGCGCTCCGGCTCAGCGACATTGGGGACCTTCGAGCAGACCCGGCCGATGGTCGCCGCGCAAGCCATCGGAATCGCGCGGGCGGCACTGGAATACGCCACCACCTACGCCACCCAACGCGAAGCCTTCGGCGGTCCCATCATGGACAACCAGGGCATCGCGTTCCCCCTCGCCGAGATCGCCACCCAGATCGACGCCGCACGCCTGCTGACCTGGCGGGCGTCGTGGATGGCAGCTCAGGGCATTGCGTTCGAGCGCGGCGAGGGCTCGATGTCGAAGATGGCCGCCAGCGAGGTCGCGGTCCGGGCAACCGAGCGAGCCATCCAGACGCTCGGCGGCTGGGGTTACATCACCGACCACCCGGTCGAAAAATGGTATCGAGATGCCAAGCTGTACACCATCTTCGAGGGCACCAGCGAAATCCAGCGGATCGTCATCTCCACCGCACTCGGCGCCTCGGAGGGTGCGCCGCCGCTGCACGTCGAACTCGAGCCATCCGGTGGACCACTGAATCGGGTGTTCGGCCGCGGCACACCTCTGCGGGGCCGGGTGGCCGACGCAGCGCTGTCCGCCAAGGACCGCGTCCCCGGCCCCGTGATGCGGCTGGCCATGCAAGTCATCAGACCACCAAGGAAGTGAAGCGCCATGCCTACCGATAAAACCGGTGCCGAAGCCACCGTCACCCCGGCCGACGGCAAATACACCGTCGCCGTCGACGGTCAGACCGTCGGGCTCACCGCCTTCGCCGACCGCAACGGCCAGCGCGTCTTCTACCACACCGAAGTCGACCCGCAGTACGGCGGACGCGGCCTTGCCACCATCGTGATCGGCGAGGCACTCAAGGCGACCCGCGCCGACGGCAAACGCATCGTCCCCGTCTGCCCGACCGTTGCCGACTACGTCAAGAAGCATCCCGAGTTCGCCGAAATCACCGACAAGCCGACTCCCGACATACTGCGCTGGGTCGAAACGGTATAGATCAGTTCTGCCGGCCGGACAGCTCGTCGACGAATCTGTCGATGAAGGCATCGACCGGACCCGTATTCGCCTGGCGAATAACGAATTTCGTGAGTCCGGCGTCGACGTAGCCGTCGAGCTGGCGGTGCAACTCCTCCCAGTTGGCGGCGACCAAGTCAGCGGGATCGACGTCGGGGCGGCGGTGCCTCACGGCGGCGAGCAACTCCGGCGGTAGTTCGCCATCCGCGACCGCCAGCGATATCCCGTAGTGGTCGGGCTCGATCTGGCGGCCCGCCTCCGCGGCGGCACGCTCGATCGCCTCGCGGCCCGCACGCGCTTCGTCCGGGGTGAGGAAGCTGCCCAGCCAGCCGTCGGCCAGCGTTCCAATTCGCCGGAACGCCGCGGGTGCCGAGCCGCCCAGCCAGATGTCCAGCGGGGGATCGGGCCGCGGCGCGACTGCGGCCGCCGTCACCGAGAAGAATTGTCCGTCGAAGCTGGCCGAATCCTGGACCAGCGCCGCACGCAAAACTCGCAGCGACTCGTCGAACACCGCCCCGCGCGTACCGCCGGGAATGGTGAACACTTCGCGTTCGGCCGGAATGGCCGACTGCAGACCGAACACCGGCAGGACCCGCTTGGGTGCCAGCGCGGCCAGCGAGGCCAGCTGCTTGGCGACCAATACCGGGTGCCGGCCCGGCAGCACGGCGACCGAGGTACCGACCTTCAGGCGCTCGGTGCGCGACAGTGCATAGGCCATCCCGACGGTCGGGTCGACGGCGGGGGAGTAGACCAACTCCGAGAACCAGAGTGAATCGAGCCCGCTGGATTCCAGGTGGTCGACGATGGGGCCGAGCTGATCGACGGGTGCGTTGACACCGAGGCTTATCCCGAAGCGAACCTTCATGCTTCATGCCAACACGCAGCACGCGCCTTTTGTGCCGTGGCTCGCTTATCGGTACCGAACTCCGTCGGCTCGGCGTCAACATGTCAGGTGGGGAAATCCGCGCTGCGCGACAACTTTTCGTTCATCCGGATGTCGGCCAGGATCTGCTCGAGACTGTCGATCACGGCGTCGTACCCGCTGTTGCCCAGGACCAGCCGGCGCGGCGGTGGATCTTGGGCCATCGCCGCAATCACCGCACGGGCACCGCGGCGCGGATCGCCGGGTTGCACACCGTCCATCTCAACGAAGGCGGTGCGCACCTGCTCCAGCATGCCGTGATACTCCGGAATTGCCTCTGCGACGGGCTCGTTGGAGAAGCCGGCGTAGGCATTCGTCCGAAACGCTCCCGGTTCGACCGCCAACACCGAGATGCCCTGTGCGGCGACCTCGTCGCGCAGCGCATCGGTCATGGCTTCGATGGCGAACTTGGTCGCGCTGTAGTAGCCGAATCCGACTGCCGACACGAGCCCGGCAACCGAGGACACGTTGACGATCCACCCGTTCCCCCGGGCGCGCATTCCAGGCAGAACCGCGCGCGTCACGGATAGCACCGCGAAGAAATTCAGCTCGAACATCGCCCGCAACGCGGACTCGTCCATCCCCTCGATGGATCCGTACCAACCGCGGCCGGCATTGTTGACCAGGACGTCGATACCGCCGAAGTGCTCCTCGGCTGCTTGCACCGCACACCGCACCTGCGCCGCATCGGTCAGTTCCAGCGGCACGACAAGAACGCGGTCGCTGTAACGCACGGCCCAGGTCGTCAGCTCCTGCGGACGCCGTGACGTAAGCACCACGCGATCCCCCGCCTCCAGCGCCGCTTCGGCGAAGGCCACCCCGAACCCGCCGGGCGTGCCTCCGGTGATGAACCATCTTCTGCTCATGGTTCGATCACCAACCGGCTGATCGACGCGAGCGTGAAGCGGAAGTGCAGGTCGAGAGTGGTCATGGACGTCTTTAGGGGGTCGGGGAGTGCATCCCATTCGGTGGTGGTCACGACCCCACCGTGGAACTTCCCCTAAGGGGAAAGTCAAGGTGGCGCAGGAAATTTTTGCCGTGCAGCCCGCCAGCTGAGGCCGCGGCACTCACGGAGGCCGCGATGTTGACCTTGCCCATAGGGGAAGCTGCACCATGGCCTCAGCAGCCGATAATGCGGGCGGCGGCAGGTGAAGGAGGACGCCATGGGCGCACGGGTCTCGATCGGTGACTTCGCCGTGATGACCAGCTTGAGCAGGAAGGCGCTACGGCACTACCACGACATCGGCATTCTCGAACCCGCCCACATCGACCCCCACACCGGCTACCGCTTTTACGACACCAGCCAGGTCGATCATGCACACATCATCCGCCGGTTCCGCTCCCTCGGCATGTCCATTCCCGACATCAAGGCGCTGCTGAGCGCAGACGACGCGGGGATACGCAACGAGATCATCACGACTCATCTCAAACAGATGGAGGTGCAGCTGCAGCAGACCCGTGACACCGTCGGCGCGCTGCGCGAGTTGCTTTCGCCCGTGCACACTCCCGCCTACGTGGAGCTACGCCGCGAACCTGCGCTCGCCGTGTGGTCCATCGGCGCAACTGTCGGTGTGTCCGAGATCGACAGCTGGTTCTCGGCCACGGTGAGGACACTGCGCGACGCGCTTGCCGCGACCCGAGGCGCACCGTCGGCGTTCGTGCCGGGTGGCCTTTATGAACGCGAGCTTTTTCTCGAATCACGCGGAAAGGCAACATTATTCGTCCGTGCACCGGCTTCCGTGGACCCGCCGGAGGGCGTCCGCGCCGAGGTCCTGCCTCAGGCCGAATTCGCGGTCGTCACCCACCGCGGCGGGCACGAGGAGGGCATCGACCGCAGTTACGCGGCTCTGGGCGTGTACGCGAACGAGCATCTCATCAGCGGTCAGGGGCCGATTCGGGAGCACTACATCGGGGCCACGCTCTCGGCTCCGACAACGTTCACCGCGACAGAGATCTGTTGGCCGATCTTCAGCACCGCCCCCGCCGTGCGCCATCCCGAAGGAGACAACTGACGGGTACGAGCTCGATCCTGGCCAACGCCACCGACGTCACAGTGATTGGCAGGCACGGCATCAACACCGACACCGATTACTGGCCTAACCAAAACAAAAACCCCGACCAAAGGTCGGGGAATCTGTAACCCATGACGCGACTCATCTGTCACCTATGACTCGACTCATCACAATTGTGGGCGAAGGGGGACTTGAACCCCCACGTCCCGAAGGACACTGGCACCTGAAGCCAGCGCGTCTGCCATTCCGCCACTCGCCCTGAAACAACCGGGGGAGCCTATCACTGAAGCGGGGGCCACCTCCAAACCACATGCTGCTGGTAGAACCCGCCCCAATTGTGATTCTCAGAGTTCTGAAGGTGCCGCCGCGCTGCGCTTGCCGGATAGCATGCTGAAGACGACACGCGTCGCGCGACACGCCGCAAACCGGCCCGCGCGAGCTCCACATACGAGGACAGGGACATGAGCAGCCAGAGGGGGTTGGTCCAGCGCATCGAGCGCAAACTCGAGGCCTCTGTCGGCGATGCTGTTGCCCGGGTATTCGGCGGCTCCGTCGTCTCGCAAGAGATTGAGGCAATGCTGCGGCGGGAATCCGGCGAAGGAATCCGTCCCGTTGCTGGCAATCGCCTTTTGGCTCCGAACGAATACATCATTACCCTCGGTATGCACGACTACCAGAAAGTGAGCGCCGACCCGGACCTCACGTCGGACGCTTTCGCTAAGCATTTGGCGAGATACATCGGCGAACAGGGGTGGCAAACATATGGTGACGTGGTTGTCCGGTTCGAGCAGTCGGCGAACCTGCACACCGGCCAGTTCCGCACCCGCGGTGCTGTCAACCCCGATGTCGAACCCCGGCCAAGCGCCGGCGAGCACATCCCGCCACAATCAGATCACGCGTTCAACGCAGAACCAGGAGTACCAGCGATGACCGAGAACTCGAGCTACGGCGGGGGCCAGGGCCATGGCCGGCCCGGCGACGACTATTACGACGATCCGTACGCCCGGCCGCACGAAGACCCGCACGCCGCTCCCGACCAGCGTGGCGGCGGCTACCCCGACCAGCGGGGCTACGACCAACGCGGATACGGCGCACCCGACCAGCGCGGCGGCTACGACCAAGGCGGCTACGACCAGCGCGGCGGCTACCCCGAACACGGCGGTTACAACGCACCCGACCAACGCGGGGGTTACCCCGAACACGGGGGTTACGGCGCACCCGAGCAACGTGGCGGCTACCCCGACCAGCACGCCGGCTACGACCAGGGCGGCTACGGCCAACAGCGCGGCGGCTACGACCAACGCGGATACGGCGCACCTGACCAGCGTGGCGGCTACGACCAGGGCGGCTACGGCCAGCCCGCCGGCGGCCCGGGCTACGACGAGTACGCCGACTACGGGCGCGGCCCGGCCCGCCAGGATGACGGCGGCTACGGCGCGCCCGACCAGCGCGGCGGCTACCCCGACCAGGCTGGCGGCTACGACCAGGGCTACGGCGGTGGTTACGGTCGCCAGGACTACGGCCAACCGGCGGACTACGGCCGACAGGACTACGGCCAGCCCTACGCCGCCCCAGGCGGTTACGGCGAAGCCGATTACGGCCAGCCGGCCGAGCCGAGTGGCTACGGGCAGGGCGGCTACGGCCAGGGTGGTTACCCGTCCGCCGGCACGGCGGTGACGCTGCAGCTCGACGACGGCAGCGGGCGCACCTATCAGTTGCGGGAGGGTCCCAACGTCATCGGCCGCGGGCAAGACGCCCAGTTCCGGCTCCCGGACACCGGTGTGTCGCGCCGGCACTTGGAGATTCGCTGGGACGGCCACGTCGCGCTGCTGTCCGACCTGAACTCCACCAACGGCACGACCGTCAATAACGCGCCGGTCCAGGAGTGGCAGTTGGCCGACGGTGATGTGATCCGGCTGGGTCACTCGGAGATCGTCGTCCACATCCACTGAGCCCGAAGGTCGCGCACCTATCCCGCTTCACCCCGCGTCGATCGCCGTCCAAGTATCGTGACGTTGCTAAACGCGGGCACATGAGGCAACGCCGCACCAGGACGGAGGGGACGCCAGATGCAGGGACTCGTGCTGCAGCTGACGCGCGCCGGCTTCCTGATGCTGCTGTGGCTGTTTATCTGGTCGGTACTGCGGATCCTGCGCACCGACATCTACGCCCCGACCGGCGCGGTGATGGTTCGGCGTGGCCTGACGTTGCGCGGAACGCTGTTGCCGGCCCGGCAACGGGGTAACGCGGCGCGCTATCTCGTGGTGACCGAGGGGGCGTTGTCCGGTGCCCGAATCACGTTAAGCGGGCAGCCGGTGCTGATCGGCCGCGCCGATGACTCTACGTTGGTGCTCAACGACGACTACGCGTCGACGCGGCACGCGCGGCTTTCCCAGCGAGGCTCGGAATGGTACGTCGAAGATCTAGGATCGACCAACGGTACATACCTGGACAGGGCGAAAGTGACGACGGCGGTACGGGTTCCCATTGGCACGCCGGTGCGCATCGGCAAAACGGTGATCGAGTTGCGCCCGTGACGCGCGCCGTCGACGATGGTGCCGGCGCAGCCGGGATCGAGGAGCGGCGCCCGTGACACTGGTGTTGCGCTACGCGGCGCGCAGCGATGTCGGCTTGGTTCGATCCAACAACGAAGACTCGGTGTACGCCGGCGCGCGCCTGCTGGCGCTCGCAGACGGCATGGGCGGGCACGCCGCCGGTGAAGTCGCGTCGCAGCTGGTCATTGCCGCCCTCGCTCACCTCGACGACGACGAGCCCGGCGGTGATCTGCTGGCCAGCCTCGACTCCGCCGTGCACTCCGGGAACTCGGCGATCGCCGCGCAGGTCGAAATGGAGCCCGATCTCGAGGGAATGGGCACCACGCTCACGGCAATCTTGTTCGCCGGCAACCGGATTGGAATGGTGCACATCGGCGACTCGCGGGGCTACCTGCTACGCGACGGCGAGCTCACCCAGATCACCAAGGACGACACCTTCGTCCAGACCCTGGTCGACGAAGGCCGGATCACCAAAGAAGAGGCGCACAGCCATCCGCAGCGGTCGTTGATCATGCGTGCGCTCACCGGTCACGAGGTCGAGCCCACCCTTACGATGCGCGAAGTCCGGCTCGGCGACCGTTATCTGCTTTGCTCCGACGGGCTTTCCGACCCGGTGAGCGACGAGACCATCCTGGAGGCACTCAAGATCCCGGACGTCACCGAGAGCGCCGATCGGCTGATCGAGCTCGCGTTGCGCGGCGGCGGGCCGGACAACGTCACCGTGGTGGTCGCCGACGTCGTCGACGTCGACTACGGACCCACCCAGCCGATCATCGCGGGTGCGGTGTCCGGCGACTCTGACGTGCACGACCAGCTGACCCGGCCCAACACATCGGCCGGCCGCGCATCGGCTCTCACGCCACGCAAAGAGGTCACCAAACGTGTTCCGCCGCAAATAGATTCGGCTCCACCGGCCCGTCGGTCACGACGCCGGATGCTGATCGGGCTGGTGCTGGGGGTGCTGCTGGTGCTTGCCGCGCTGGCGATCGGCCGGACGGTGGTCCGCAGTTACTACTACGTCGCCGACTACGCCGGCGCGGTCTCGATCATGCAGGGCATCCAGGTATCCATCCTGGGTGTGCCGCTGCATCACCCGTATTCGCAGGGCTGCCTCAACAGCGGCAACCAGCTGTCGGTGATCCCCGTCGGCACGGCCGCGGCCAACCACGACTGCCGGCTGATGAAGCCCTCCGACCTGGCCGAGTCGGCAAGGGCGCAGGTGGCGGCTGGGCTTCCCGTCGGCACGCTGGAGCAGGCCAACGCGCAGCTGCGCCGGCTGGCCACCGAGTCACTGCTGCCGCTGTGTCCGCTAGCCCGCGCGCAGACACCGACCCCGACCCCGTCGCCCACACCGACGTCTGCACCCAGCGCGGAAACCTCAGTCCCGCAAGAACCCTCGGCTGCCCAGTCGCCGGCACCGTTGACGGTGCCTCCCTCTCCGACTGTCACAGCGTTGTCGCCGCCGCCACCCCAGCCGGGCACCGACTGCCGGACTCCGGAATGACGACGCAGCCGCAGGCGCCCGTCACTGTCACACCTCCGTTGCCGAACCGGCGCAATGCCGAGCTGGCGCTGTTGTGCTTCGCGACCGTGATCACCGCCGCGGCGTTTGCGATCGTGCAAGCCAACCAGGAACGCGCACTCAACTGGCAGTTGCTGAACTACGCCGTCGGCTTCCTGGTTGTGTTCACGCTGGCGCACCTGGCGATCAGACGCTATGCGCCATATGCAGATCCGCTGTTATTGCCCATCGTGGCGTTGCTCAACGGGCTTGGCCTGGTGATGATCCACCGGCTCGATCTGGACGAGCGGCTGGCAGAGGGCAGCGGCCGCGCGGTCACGAACCCGCAGATCCTGTGGACGCTCTTCGGCGTGGGTGCCTTTGCGGCCGTGTTGATTTCGCTGAAGGACCACCGCCAGCTCGCGCGTTACGGCTACGTGAGCGGACTGACCGGACTGGTCATGCTGGCCATCCCGGCGCTGCTGCCGAGTTCATTGTCCGAGCAGAACGGCGCGAAGATCTGGATTCGGTTGCCCGGGTTCTCGATTCAGCCCGCCGAGTTCTCCAAAATCCTGCTGCTGATCTTCTTTTCGGCGGTCTTGGTGGCCAAGCGCGGCCTATTCACCAGCGCAGGCAAACACGTGCTGGGGATGGACCTGCCGCGACCACGCGATCTCGCTCCGCTGCTCGGCGCGTGGATGGCGTCGATCGCCGTCATGGTGTTCGAAAAAGACTTGGGCACTTCGCTTTTACTGTACGCGTCGTTTCTCGTGGTGGTCTATCTGGCTACCCAACGGTTCAGCTGGGTGGTGATCGGGTTGGCGCTGTTCGTGTTGGGCAGCGTGATCGCGTACTTCGCTTTCGCTCATGTCCGCGTCCGCGTCCAGACCTGGCTGGACCCGTTCGCCGACCCTGACGGCGCCGGCTATCAGATCGTGCAGTCGCTGTTCAGCTTCGCCACCGGGGGAGTGTTCGGGACCGGCCTGGGCAACGGTCAGCCCGACACGGTGCCCGCTGCGGCAACGGATTTCATCACCGCGGCCTTCGGTGAAGAGCTCGGGCTGGTGGGGCTGGCCGGTCTGCTGATGCTGTACACCATCGTGATCGTGCGCGGGATGCGGACCGCGATCGCGGTGCGTGACAGTTTCGGCAAGCTGCTCGCGGCGGGGTTGGCCTCGACACTGGCCATTCAGTTGTTCATCGTCGTCGGGGGAGTCACGAATCTGATCCCGCTGACCGGACTGACCACACCGTGGCTGTCCTACGGTGGCTCGTCGTTGGTGGCCAACTACATACTGTTGGCGATCCTGGTGCGCATCTCCCACGCTGCGCGGCGCCCGTTTCGCACCAAGCCGCGGAACACCTCGCCGATCGCCGGGGCGCACACCGAGGTGATCGAGAAAGTATGAACACCTCGCTACGCCGGATATCGATGAGCGTGATGGCGCTGATCGTGCTGCTGCTGTTCAACGCCACACTCACCCAAGTCTTTACCGCCGACGGGCTGCGGTCCGACCCGCGCAACCAGCGGGTACTGCTCGACGAGTACTCCCGGCAGCGCGGCCAAATCACCGCCGGCGGCCAACTATTGGCGTATTCGGTGGCCACCGACAGCCGCTTCCGGTTCCTGCGGGTGTATCCCAATGCCGCGGTGTACGCGCCGGTCACCGGTTTCTATTCGCTGCGCTATTCCAGCTCTGGACTCGAGCGCGCCGAGGACCCGCTGCTCAACGGGTCCGACCAGCGGCTGTTCGGCCGTCGGCTGGCCGACTTCTTCACCGGCCGCGATCCCCGCGGCGGCACGGTGGACACCACCATCAGCCCACGCATTCAGCAGGCCGGGTGGGACGCGATGCAGCAGGGCTGCAACGGACCGTGCCGCGGCGCGGTCGTCGCGCTCGAGCCGTCGACCGGGAAGATCCTGGCGATGGTGTCGTCGCCGTCGTTCGACGCCAACCTGCTTGCCTCGCACGATCCCGAGCAACAGGCCAGGACGTGGCAGCAGCTGCGCGATGATCCTCACTCGCCGTTGATCAATCGCGCGATCTCCCAGACGTACCCGCCCGGGTCGACGTTCAAAGTGATCACCACCGCCGCCGCGCTGCAGAACGGCGCGACCGAGGATGACGAATTGACCGCCGCGGCGTCGATCCCGCTGCCGGACAGCACCGCCAGCCTGGAGAATTACGGCGGCCAACCGTGCGTCAACGCCGACACCGTCACGCTGCGAGAGGCGTTCGCCCGTTCTTGCAACACCGCGTTCGTGCAACTGGGCCTGCTCACCGGGACCGACGCGCTTCGCGGCATGGCGAGATCGTTCGGGTTCGACACGGTCCCCGAGCCGACGCCGCTGCAGGTCGCCGAGTCGACCGTCGGGCCCATCAGTGACGCCGCGGCCCTCGGCATGTCGAGTATCGGACAGAAGGATGTCGCGCTGACGCCGCTGGAGAATGCAGAGGTTGCGGCTACCATCGCCAATGCCGGCGTCGCCATGCAGCCCTATCTGGTCGACAGCCTGAAGGGCCCAGACCTGGCCAACATTGACACCACCGCGCCGCATCAACAGCGCCGTGCGGTGTCCCCGCAGGTCGCGGCTAAGCTAACGGAGTTGATGATCGGCGCCGAGAATGTGACTCAGCAGAAAGGGGCGATCCCCGGCGTGCAGATCGCATCCAAGACCGGTACCGCGGAACACGGCACCGACCCACGCCACACACCACCGCACGCGTGGTACATCGCCTTCGCGCCCGCGAAAGCCCCTAAAGTGGCGGTCGCGGTGCTGGTGGAAGATGGCGCCGATCGGTTGTCGGCGACCGGCGGCGCTCTCGCCGCACCAATCGGGCGCGCCGTCATCGAGGCCGCGCTGCAGGGAGGACCATGAGCCCGCGAGTAGGTGTGACGCTGTCCGGACGCTACCGGCTGCAGCGCCTGATCGCCACCGGCGGGATGGGCCAGGTGTGGGAGGCGGTCGACAGTCGGCTGGGCCGCCGCGTCGCCGTGAAGGTGCTCAAGTCCGAGTTCTCCCAGGACTCCGAGTTCATCGAGCGCTTCCGGGTCGAGGCCCGCACGACGGCGATGCTCAACCACCCTGGGATCGCGCAGGTTCATGACTACGGCGAGACGCAGATGGACGGTGAGGGCCGCACTGCCTACCTGGTCATGGAGTTGGTCAACGGTGAGCCGCTGAATTCGGTGCTCAAGCGGACCGGACGGTTGTCGCTGCGACACACCCTGGACATGCTCGAGCAGACCGGTCGCGCACTGCAGGTCGCACACGCCGCCGGTTTGGTGCATCGCGACGTCAAGCCCGGCAACATCCTGATCACGCCGACCGGCCAGGTCAAGATCACCGACTTCGGTATCGCCAAGGCCGTCGACGCCGCACCGGTGACGCAGACGGGCATGGTGATGGGCACCGCCCAGTACATCGCACCCGAACAGGCGCTGGGCCACGACGCCAGTCCCGCGAGTGACGTGTACGCGCTGGGAGTCGTTGGTTACGAAGCGGTTTCGGGAAAGCGGCCGTTCACCGGGGACGGCGCTCTGACGGTCGCGATGAAGCACATCAAGGAGCCGCCGCCGCCGCTGCCCGCCGATCTGCCGCCCAACGTGCGCGAGCTGATCGAGATCACCCTGGTGAAAAACCCCGGCATGCGTTACCGCAGCGGAGGACCGTTCGCCGATGCAGTCGCGGCCGTGCGCGCCGGACGCCGACCGCCGCGGCCCAACCAGGCCGCCGGTAGCGGACGGGCCACGCCGGCATCCATCCCGTCGGGATCTCAGACCCGCGCCGCCGCCGCTGCCACTACCCGTGCGCCCGCGGCCCGTCGAACGCGTCCGACCACCGGGGGCCACCGTCCGCCGCCACCGAGGCGGACCTTCTCGTCCGGTCAGCGCGCGCTGCTGTGGGCCGCCGGTGTCCTGGGCGCGTTGGCCATCATCATCGCGATCCTCATCGTGCTGAACTCGCACAAGGACGATTCGCAGCAGCAACCTTCCGCGCCCACCGTGACCGACACTGGAGCACCCCCCAGCAAGTCCGAATCGGCGCCCGCACATCCAACTAATTGGACGTACGGGGGGGCTACGGGTCATCCTGGAGGGCAATGCACGCTGCCCATATCCAGGCGGGCGTCCCCGCTGAAGTTCCCGAGCGCGGTGGCGTCCCAACACGAGAAAACGCAATGACGACGCCGCAGCACCTGTCCGACCGCTACGAGCTCGGCGAGATCCTCGGCTTCGGTGGCATGTCCGAGGTCCATCTGGCCCGCGATGTCCGGCTTCACCGCGACGTAGCGGTGAAAGTGCTGCGCGCCGACCTGGCCCGCGACCCGAGTTTTTATCTGCGTTTCCGCCGCGAGGCGCAGAACGCCGCGGCGCTCAACCATCCCGCGATCGTGGCGGTCTACGACACCGGCGAGGCGGAGACTGCAAGCGGCCCCCTGCCGTACATCGTGATGGAGTACGTCAACGGTGTGACGTTGCGTGACATCGTGCACACCGACGGCCCGATGACGCCCACCCGAGCCATCGAGGTGATCGCGGACGCCTGTCAGGCACTGAACTTCTCGCACCAGCACGGCATCATCCACCGCGACGTCAAGCCCGCCAACATCATGATCAGCACCACGAACGCGGTGAAGGTGATGGACTTCGGCATCGCGCGGGCCCTGTCCGACAGCGGCAACAGCGTCACGCAGACCGCCGCGGTCATCGGTACCGCTCAATATCTCTCACCCGAGCAGGCCCGCGGCGACACCGTCGACGCCCGCTCCGACGTCTACTCGCTGGGTTGCGTGCTCTACGAAATGCTCACCGGCGAGCCACCTTTCGTCGGTGACTCGCCGGTCGCGGTCGCCTACCAGCACGTGCGCGAGGATCCCGTACCCCCGTCGCAGCGCCACGAGGGCATCTCAGCCGACCTGGACGCCGTCGTCCTCAAGGCGCTGGCCAAGAACCCCGAGAACCGCTACCAGACCGCCGCCGAGATGCGCGCAGACCTGGTGCGAGTGCACAACGGCGAGCCGCCCGAGGCACCCAAGGTTCTGACCGAGGCCGAGCGTTCATCGCTGATGGCAGCGCCGCACTCATCGGATTCGGTAGGGACGCAGACCAACCCGTTGCCGCGTCAGCAGCTCGACTTCGCCCGCCCGCGCGGTCCCGGTTCGGTGAGCCGCTGGGTGATCGCGGTCGCGGCCCTGGCGGTATTGACCGTCGTCGTCACCATTCTGATCAACACCGTCGGCGGCGGTATGCGCAACGTGCAGATCCCCGACGTCCGTAATGAGGCGTCGGCCGATGCGATCGCCGCCCTGCAGAACCACGGCTTCAAGACGCGGACTCAGCAAAAGCCTGACTCGACCGTCCCGCCCGACCATGTCATCGGCACCGACCCCGGTGCGAACACCAAAGTCGGTGCGGGCGAGCTGATTACAGTCAACGTGTCGACCGGCCCGGAACAGCGTGAGGTGCCCGACGTCTCGTCGCTGAGTTACGCGGCGGCCGTCAAGAAGCTCAAGGCAGCCGGATTCGGCAAATTCAAACAGGTCAACTCGCCGTCAACGCCCGAAACCAAAGACAAGGTGATCGGCACCAACCCGCCCGCCAACCAGACCTCGGCGATCACCAACGAGATCGCGGTCATCGTCGGATCCGGTCCAGCAAGCAAGCAGGTTCCCGATGTCGCGGGGCAGGCCGCTGACGAGGCGCAGAAGAACCTGACCGTGTACGGCTTTTCGAAGTTCGCTCAGGCTTCGGTCGACAGCCCGCGGCCGGCAGGTTCCGTAATCGGCACGAATCCACCTGCGGGAGCTGACGTCCCGGTCGACACAGTGATCGAGTTGCAGGTCTCCAAGGGCAACCAGTTCGTGATGCCCGACGTGACCGGAATGTTCTGGACCGACGCCGAACCGCGGCTACGCGCGCTGGGTTGGACCGGGGTGCTCGACCGGGGTCCTGACGTGGACGCCGGCGGCTCGCAGCACAACCGGGTCGTCTACCAGAGCCCGAGCGCGGGTCAAGGCGCCAACAAAGACGGCAGCATCACGCTGAAGTTCGGTCAATAGCCAAGCTGTCGACCAGCTCTCGTTCCAGCCGGCTCACCAGGCTGTCGTCACGAGCCTGCCCGCAGTCGGCCAGCCAGTTGGCCAGCATCCGGTGACCGCCCTCGGTGAGGATGGACTCCGGATGGAACTGGACGCCGTGGATCGGCAGTTCACGGTGCCGGACACCCATGATCACACCGCTCTCGGTGTGGGCGGTCACGGCTAGTTCGGCGGGCAGCGTTTCGGGCATGATCGTCAGCGAGTGATACCTGGTCGCCGTGAAGGGATCCGGAAGCCCTTGCAGCACACCGGTGTTCGTGTGGTGGACGCGGCTGGTCTTGCCGTGCAACAGCTCGGGGGCGCGGTCGACCGTGGCGCCGAACGCTACCCCGATGGCCTGGTGTCCGAGGCAGACGCCGAGCAGCGGCGTGCCCGACGCAGCGCAGGCCCGCACCAGCTCGATCGATGCGCCTGCGCGCTCGGGGGTACCCGGGCCAGGACTCAGCAGGATGCCGTCGACGGCGGCCGCGGTCGCCGCGGAGTCGGCCAGGCGAGGATCGTCGTTGCGCCACACCGTCGCCTCGACGCCCAGCTGGCCCAGATACTGGACCAGGTTGAAGACGAAGCTGTCGTAATTGTCGACGACCAAGATCTGCATTGAGCCAGGTTACCGGTGGGCGGGAATCCAGCGCTTCAGTACATGATGGGGCCGGCGGCCTGCGCGAAGTGCATCCGCACCGGCTCCGTGTAGCCAGCCACACGGGCATCGGCCACCGCGTGCTCGGTGTAGCCGAGGCCGAACCGCACTACGTACTGCTTGTACAGCGTCACGAGGGGAGCGGCGGCCAACGCCGCCTGCATGGCGGTGGCGTCTCCGATCGCGGTGACCGTGTACGGCGGGCTGTAGGTACGGCCGTTGAGCAGGAGTGTGTTGCCCACGCAGCGCGCCACCGACGTGGCGATGATGCGCTGGTCCTGCATCTGGATGGCTTCGGCGCCGCCGCTCCACAGCGCGTTGAGGACGGCCTGGATGTCCTGTTGGTGCACGACGAGGTCGTCGGGGGAGGCGTCGCGCGGGAACCGGCCTTCGGCGTCGCGCTGTGCGTCGTTGAGCGTGACGCTCAATCCCGGCCCGTGCAGGGACTCCAGCCCCGCGTCGCCGGCCAGCTGGGCCGCGCGCCGGCGCATCGCCGCGAGGGCGGTGTCGGCGGAGCGGCCGTGCGAAGAGTCAATGGTGTGGGCAAGCCGGTCCCGCTCGGTGCTCAGCCGGCCGATCGCGGCTTGCTCGTCGCGCACTAGATCGACCAGCCGGGGTGCGTCGCTGCGCCGGATTTCACCGCCGCGGGAAACCCCGTGGGTGGCTCCGAGCAGCAGACCGGCCAGGAGGCATACCACCGGTACGCCCACACGCCACAGGGAGCGCGGCCCTCGCTCCTCGCCGCGATCGCGGGACAGCCATGCGATGCGTGCCATCGGCTCTCCGTTCGCTGCTGGTTGGTGCGTTACGCTCGTCGTTGCACCTGCACCGCCTACCGTAGCTCCGAGTTATACCCGAGGTAGAAATGCCCAAGTCCAAAGTTCGCAAGAAGACCGACTTCACGGTAAGCGCGGTGAGCCGCACCCCGGTCAAGGTCAAGGCCGGACCGTCCAGCGTGTGGTTCGTCGTGCTGTTCTGCGGCCTGATGCTGTTCGGGTTGATCTGGCTGATGGTGTTCCAGTTGGCGGCGACGGGCCCGGACGCGCCCTCGGTGCTGAATTGGATGGCCAACCTTGGTCCGTGGAACTACGCCGTCGCGTTTGCTTTCATGATCAGCGGCCTGTTGCTCACGATGCGGTGGCGGTAGGCCGGCCGGCGATCTTGATGCGCCTGGTCTGAGCCCGCGTCAGCAACGGGTGAGAGCCTGGATCACACGCGTGTTATTCATCCCCATTGTGCATAGCGCTTGTGGATAACCTCATAGGTAGTGCTAGACGGCCCTAGGAGTCGTGTGCAGCAAACTCAATGGGCGCCCTCCGCCGCTGGAACCGCTGCTTGTGGACTTGCCGGAGTTGTGATGGCTATCACTTCTGTGACCGTCGTCACAGATGCGCCCGGGCGGTTTTTGCTGGCCGTATCCGGGGCCGGATTGATCTTGTTTGCGGGCGGAACGTGGCGCGCCCGGCCAAAGCTGGCAATCACCGGCGACGGCTTGCGGGTCGGCGGCTGGATCAGGCCGCAGTACCTGCGACGACCCGACATCAAGATCATCCGGATCACTGAGTTTCGCCGGATCGGTCGCAGGAGCCGGTTGCTCGAGATCGACGCGAACGACGGCCGGCTGTTCGTCTTCTCCCGCTGGGACCTCGGAACCGACCCGCTGGACGTGCTCGACGCGCTGACCGCGAGCGGCTACGCCGGTTCCTGATCGTCGCGAAACGGAAGCCAGGGTCGTAGATCGGCGACGATCACAGCCCTGGCTTCTGTTTGACGCAAAACGTCAGGAGATGGTGATCGATTCGATGACGACTGGCTCGGTCGGACGGTCGCCGGGACCGGTGGCCGTGGTGGCGATGGCGTCCACCACCTGCTGGGAGTCGCCGTCGACGACCTCGCCGAAGATGGTGTGCTTGCGGTTGAGGTGCGGCGTCTTGCCGACTGTGATGAAGAACTGGGAGCCGTTGGTTCCTGGGCCGGCGTTGGCCATGGCCAGCAGGTAGGGCTTGTCGAACTGCAACTCGGGGTGGAACTCGTCAGCGAACTTGTAGCCCGGCCCGCCGCGGCCGGTGCCGGTGGGGTCGCCGCCCTGGATCATGAAGCCGCTGATCACTCGGTGAAAGACCGCGCCGTCGTAGAACGGGCCCGAGCTACCACCGGAGGCATTCTCGGTCGAGTACTCCTTGGTGCCCTGAGCCAAGCCCACGAAATTGGCGACGGTCTTGGGGGCGTGATTGCCGAACAGCGCAATCTTGATGTCGCCTCGGTTGGTGTGCAGTGTGGCAGTGGCGGTCTGAATCGGGCTGGTAGTCACGGGATCACAGTCTGCCACTACGGTCCGTTCCGCCGGACAGCCGGTGCCGGTAGCCTTTCGAGCGAAATCCCAAGGCGGTCTAGCGAAAGGCGAGAAATGGGCGCTAAGAACTCTCTGACCCCGCGGGAGCGGCTGAGCCGCGGTCTCCAGTACACCGCGGTCGGACCCGTCGACGTGACGCGCGGCCTGGTGGCCCTCGGCGCCCACTCCGCCCAATCCGGAGCGTCCAGCCTCCGCCGCCGCTATCAGGAGGGCCGGTTGGCCCGCGACGTCCAGCGCGCCCAGGAGGCGTTGGCGCGCGAGCTGGCGGCCGCCCAGGAGGTCGTCACCGGACTGCCCGAAGCGCTGGGCAAGGCCCGCCGCTCGCAGCGCCGTAAGCCGCGGCCCTGGGTGCTGGCCGGCACCGCCGTCGCGGTATTGGCGGTCGGGGGAGCGGCGTTCTCCATTATCCGTCGCTCGACGCAGCCGGAGCCGTCGCCGCTGCCGCCCAGCGTCGACGTCGACCACCGGCCCTGACCTTGGGCTGGCACCGCTATGAAGGCCGGGCGTTGGCAGACCTCGCGCTGACCGGCGAGGCCCGCGACACCGAGCTCGAGGCCTACATCCGGTTGGACCACTCGGAGCTGTGCGATGTCCGGCTGGAGAGTGCGGTCGAGACCCCTGATTTCGAGCAGTCTCGGCGGTGGTACGCGGTGACGTACCTCGCTGACGACGGGCAAGGCGCGGGTGCGGCGGCTCCTACCAGCTGACATCGGACGCGGTTGAGGTTTGTGCCGGCCTGCGACTGGCTACGCCGAATCCCAAGGAGCGGACGTCTATCGGCAAGGCAGCGAGCACCCGCCCGATTGCTGATGGAGGACCGAAATGACGTATTCAGCGCAGCGCGCAGTCGCGGCACTGGCACTGACCCTGCTCGCCGGGTCACCTCTGACGGGAGCGACACCGGCTCATGCGGACCCGGACGAACCCTGCCAGAACTGCGATTCGGGGACTGTCCCGCCGCAGCCGGGCGACCTACCCGGTGCGCCGGTCATCGGCGGAGGTCAACACTCGGTCGGCGGAGGCGGCAAGATGGGGCAAGCCCCACCGCCCAAGCCGCCAGCGCCCGTCAACCCGTGACGGAGATTGTGGAGCCTAGGAGATTCGAACTCCTGACATCTGCCTTGCAAAGGCAGCGCTCTACCAACTGAGCTAAGGCCCCTGAGGATCCGGGTGCCGGCCATCGGTCTGGTCGGCGGCCACATGCCACACCTCGACGCTGCTGCGAGACCGGATCACGACCGCCAGCACCGCGATCGCTGCCAGCGGCAACACCAGTCTCACGAAACGTCTTGGCGAACACATGGTTGTGGGCCTAGGAGGACTCGAACCTCCGACCTCTTCGTTATCAGCGAAGCGCTCTAACCGCCTGAGCTATAGGCCCGTACACGCACACGGACGAGCGACGAGATTACCGCACCCGAGGGCCTGCGCCCAAAACGCTAGTCGCGGTCGGCCAGCGTCACCTCGACACCGCCGATCAAGTCGGTGGTCAAGTTGTAGATGAATGCGCCGATCGTCGCCGCGGCGGTGAGCAGAACGATGTTCACCAGACCGATCAACACGGCCCCACCGAAGATGGTGCCGGCCGACACCAATTCGGCGCTGCCGCTGGTGTTGTTCAACAGGTCGCCGACGTTGCTGTTGAGCTTGCTCCACACACCCATGCCGCCCAGCACCAAATAGAGGAACGCGACGGCGATCATCCAGACGAAGAACAGCGCCACCGACAGCACCAGTGACACCTTCAAGGTGCTCCATGGGTCGACCCGCCGGATCTGCATGCTGGCCCGCAGCGGGCCCGGCGTCCGCGACGACGACACTTGGATGCGGCGGTCCGGACGCGGCGGCGCGGTCATGCCGTCGTCCGTCCGCTCGGCTGGCTTCCGTTGTCCCGCACGGGGAATCGGGCCGGACAGGTCGGGCAGTTCACTGGCGTAAGCATCGGTTTCCCGGCTCTCGTTGGACGGGGCGGCCGGTGCCGGCTCTGCCTCGGATGGTGGGGTCTTGGCCGCGCCCGGCGCGGCGGTGCCCGAGATGAACCGGTTCAGCCGCGCATCGGCGTTGGATGCCGCACGGCCGGGCTGCCGCTGCTGCACTGGCCGGGCGGGCGGCCGCTGGCGGGGCGCCGCAGCCGTGTTCGGCGTCCCGTTCGGGCTGTCGCCCGGTCCGGAATGACCCGGCTCGTTCGGTGACGTCACCCGCAGCTCCTAACCATGCACCCTGCCATCGCCTACGCCTCGGCCCAGCCTAATTGCCCGGTTAGTCGACCGACTCGTCGTCGGCCGCCTCCTCGGCGTTGCGGGCGATGGCTAACAGTGTGTCGCCCTCGCCCAAGTTCATCAAACGAACACCCTTGGTCTGGCGTCCGGCCTTCCGAACCTGCTTGGCCTTCGTCCGGATCACTCCGCCGCCGGAGGTGATCGCGAAGACCTCGCTGTCGTCGTCGACGATCAGCGCCCCCACGAGCTTGCCACGACGCGGGTCGTACTGAATCGTCAGAATGCCCTTACCCCCGCGGCCCTGGGCGGTGTACTCCTCGATCGCGGTCCGCTTCGAGTATCCGAGGGCGGTCGCCACCAGCAGGTACGTGCCCTCCCGCACCACATTCAGCGACAGCAGGTAGTCGTCCTCGTTGAACCGCATCCCCTGCACACCCGAAGTCGCCCGGCCCATCGGCCGCAGCGCCTCGTCGGTCGCCGAGAACCGGATGGACTGCCCGTTGGCCGAGACCAGCAGCAGATCCTCCTCCGACGAGCACAACACCGCGCCGACCAGCTCGTCGCCGTCGCGCAGGTTCACCGCGACGATGCCGCCCGACCGGTTCGAGTCGAACTCGGTCAGCTTGGTCTTCTTGACCAGACCCTTGCGGGTGGCCAGCACCAGGTAGGGCGCGTCCTCGTAACTCTTGATCTGGATGACCTGAGCGATCCGCTCCTCGGGCTGGAAGGCCAACAGGTTCGCGACGTGTTGGCCGCGCGCGGTGCGCGACGCCTCCGGCAGGTCGTAGGCCTTCGCCCGGTACACCCGGCCCTGGGTGGTGAAGAACAGGATCCAGTCGTGCGTCGAACAGACGAAGAAGTGCCGCACGATGTCGTCCTGCTTCAGCCCGGCGCCCTGCACGCCCTTACCGCCGCGCTTCTGACTGCGGTACAGGTCGGTCTTGGTCCGCTTGGCGTAGCCCGTCTCGGTGATCGTGACGACGACGTCCTCGCGGGCGATCAGGTCCTCGTCGGCGACGTCACCGTCGGCGGCGATGATCCGGGTGCGCCGGTCGTCGCCGTGCTTGTCGGCGATCTCCTTGAGCTCGTCGCGGACAATGGCGCGCTGTCGCTCCGGCTTGGCCAGGATGTCCTCGAGGTCGGCGATCTCGGCCTCGATCTTGGCCAAGTCGTCGATGATGCGCTGCCGCTCCAGGGCAGCCAGCCTGCGCAGCTGCATGTCCAGGATGGCCTGCGCCTGGATCTCGTCGATGTCGAGCAGCTCGATCAGGCCGGCCCGGGCGATGTCGACGGTCTCCGACGCGCGGATCAACGCGATCACTTCGTCAAGTGCGTCAAGGGCTTTCACCAAACCGCGCAAGATGTGCGCGCGTTCGTTGGCCTTGCGCAACCGGTAGGTGGTGCGACGGACGATCACGTCGAGTTGGTGCTCGACGTAGTAGCGGATCATCTGGTCGAGTCGCAGGGTGCGCGGCACCCCGTCGACGATCGACAACATGTTGGCGCCGAAGCTGGTCTGCAGCTGGGTGTGCTTGTAGAGGTTGTTCAGCACCACCTTGGCCACCGCGTCGCGCTTGATCTCGACGACGATGCGCAGACCGACCCGGTCGCTGGACTGGTCTTCGATGTTGGAGATGCCGGCGAGCTTGCCGTCGCGAACCTGCTCGGCGATCGAGGTGATGAAGTTGTCGTGGTTGACCTGATACGGCAGCTCGGTGATCACCAGGCCGGTGCGCCCGCGCGAATCCTCTTCTACCTCAACGACTCCGCGCATTCGGATGGATCCGCGGCCGGTGGTGTAGGCATCGTGGATACCCTGCGATCCGACGATCAGGCCGTGGGTGGGGAAGTCCGGACCTTTGACCCGCTCGCAGACCGCGGCCAGTGTGGCTTCCTCGTCGGCCTCGTGGTTGTCCAGACACCAGTAGACGGCTTCGGCCAACTCCCGCAGGTTGTGCGGCGGGATGTTGGTCGCCATGCCGACCGCGATCCCGCCCGAGCCGTTGGCCAGCAGGTTGGGGAACCGGCTCGGCAGCACGGTCGGCTCTTGCACCCGGCCGTCGTAGTTGGGGATGAAATCGACTGTCTCCTCGTCGATTTCGCGCAGCATCTCCATCGCAAGAGGAGTCAGCCGCGCCTCGGTGTATCTCATCGCTGCTGGCGGGTCGTTGCCCGGCGAGCCGAAGTTCCCCTGGCCGTCGACCAACGGGTAACGCAGCGACCACGGCTGGGCCATCCGGACCAAGGTGTCGTAGATCGACGAGTCGCCGTGCGGGTGATAGTTACCCATCGTCTCCGCGACGGAGCGGGCCGACTTCGCGTGGCCGCGGTCCGGGCGGAAGCCCGAGTCGAACATCGCGTAGAGCACGCGGCGGTGTACCGGCTTGAGGCCGTCGCGAACTTCGGGTAGGGCGCGGCCGACGATCACGCTCATCGCGTAGTCGATGTAGCTGCGCTGCATCTCCTGTTGGATGTCGACCGGCTCGATACGGTCAGCGGCATCGCCGCCGGGCGGCAGCGTGGTGTCTGTCATGAGTTCCTCGTTCGAGTCAGAATGCGGTACGTCTTAAACATCAAGGAAGCGAACGTCTTTGGCGTTTCGCGTAATGAAGCTGCGGCGGGCGTCGACGTCTTCGCCCATTAGGATCGAGAACAACTCGTCGGCCGCAGCGGCGTCATCGAGCGTGATTTGGCGCAGCACCCGCACCGAGGGGTCCATGGTGGTCTCCCATAGTTCCTTGGCATCCATCTCGCCCAGACCCTTGTAGCGCTGAATGCCGTCCTCGGCGTTGATCTTGCGACCGGCCTTCCTGCCTTCGGCGAGTAGACCGTCGCGCTCGCGGTCGGAGTAGGCGAACTCGGGCTCGCTGCGTTGCCACTTGAGCTTGTACAGCGGCGGCTGGGCAAGGAACACGTGGCCGTTTTCGATCAGCGGTCGCATGAACCGGAACAACAAGGTCAGCAGCAGCGTGGAGATGTGCTGGCCGTCGACGTCGGCGTCGGCCATCAACACGATCTTGTGATAGCGCAACTTGGAGATGTCGAACTCGTCGTGAATGCCGGTGCCCAGCGCCGTAATGATGGCCTGGACTTCGGTGTTCTTGAGCACCCGGTCGATGCGGGCCTTCTCGACGTTGATGATCTTGCCGCGCAGCGGCAGGATCGCCTGGAACATCGAGTCGCGCCCACTCTTGGCCGAGCCGCCGGCCGAGTCGCCTTCTACGACATAGAGTTCCGACTTCCGCGGATCGGTCGACCGGCAGTCGGCCAGCTTGCCGGGCAGACCACCCAGATCGGTCGCGCTCTTGCGCCGCACCAACTCTCGCGCCTTACGCGCCGCGATGCGGGCCTGTGCGGACGACACCGCCTTGTTGACAACGGTTTTGGCATCCGATGGGTTGGCGTCGAACCAGTGCTGCAGTTCCTCATTGCAGATCTTCTGCACGAAGGACTTGACCTCGGTGTTGCCCAATTTCGTCTTGGTCTGGCCCTCGAACTGCGGCTCGCCGACCTTGACCGAGATCACGGCTGCCAAACCTTCGCGAATGTCGTCGCCGGTGAGGTTGGGGTCTTTGTCCTTGAGCAGCTTCTTGTCTTTGGCGTAGCGGTTGACGACGGTGGTCAGCGCGCTGCGGAAGCCCTCTTCGTGGGTGCCGCCCTCGTGGGTGTTGATCGTGTTGGCGAAGGTGTGCACCGACTCCGAGTAGCCGCCGTTCCACTGCATCGCGATTTCGACCTCGTGGCCGGGACCCTTGCCGGAGAAGTCGACGATGCTGGAGTGGATCGGGTTCTTGGTGCGGTTGATGTGCTTGACGAAGTCGACCAGGCCACCCGGGTAATGGAAGGTGCGGTGTTTGACTTTCTGCGACGCAACGGATTCCGCGGACTTCTCCTCCGCAGACTTCGGGGCGTCAGCGTGGTCGCTGACCACCTCGTCGACCACCTCTTCCTTGCTCACCCGCTCGTCACTGAGCTCGATGGTCAGGCCCTTGTTCAGGAAGGCCATCTCCTGCAGCCGGCGGGCAACCGTCTCGAAGTCGTAGTTCGTCGTCTCGAAGATGTCGGGATCGGCCCAGAACCGGATCGTGGTACCAGTTTCCTTGGTCTTCGCGCCCTTGCGCAGGGTGCCCGGGACCGACCTGTCGTACGTCTGGAACCACTCGTAACCGTCGGTACGGATGTCGGCTTCGAGGCGAACCGACAAGGCGTTCACCACGGACACGCCGACACCGTGCAGACCACCGGAGACCTGGTAGGCGCCCTCCTCGAACTTGCCACCGGCGTGCAGGACCGTCATCACGACATCGACGGTCGGGATGCCTGTGGCGTGCATGGCGACCGGGATTCCGCGGCCGTTGTCGGTGACTTCGACGCCGCCGTCTTCGAGGATGCGCACGGAGACCTTGCTCGCGAAGCCCGCCATGGCCTCGTCCACGGAGTTGTCTACGACCTCCCACACCAGGTGGTGAAGTCCGCGCTCGCCGGTCGAGCCGATATACATGCCGGGGCGTTTGCGGACCGCCTCCAGGCCTTCGAGGACCTTGATCGAATCAGCACCGTACTGTTCTTTGGCAGCCACTAGCGGAACGCTCTCCTTGGGGTTCGCAGGCGCACGATTCTTCGACCGCGCGGGGATCGCATTCAGTCTACCGTCTAGGCGGTTCGGGACGGACGCTGCGAGGGCGTTTCTACACAGCTATTTGCGCCGTGTACGGAATTTCTCGATCTGTCCAGCGTCATGACGCTTGACGGACGATTTTTCCGCGTTGTGACGGCGCTCAAGCGGACCGCGTGTCATCCGTAGGTGTCGCGCGGACCCCGCCCGGCGATATGCAGCCGGCCCTTGCGCCACGAGGGCGCGGTTGGCCCGGTGATCCGCAAGCTCGAGACCACGCCGTCGCCCACCTCTGCGGCGATCTTAGCCAGCACCTGAGCCTGGATGAGCCGCAGTTGCGTAGCCCAGGCGGTGGATTCGGCCGACACGCTCAGTACGCCGTCGTGCAACGCGGTCGGGGTGGCGTGCTCGGCGATATCTGCACCGACCACTGTCGACCACTGGCCGAACACCGCGCCCTCGGCGACCCGCGACGACCACCCCTGCTTCTTCGCGAGGTCGCGGGTGGCGCTGGCCAGCGGCTGCGGATCACGCGCGTCGGGCCCGGGTCCCGACCAGCGTCGTCGGCTGGCACCGGCCACCCGTCGGGTCGGGGGCAGTCGCCGGCCCCGTCCGACGTCTTTGCCCTGCGTACGAGCGGCGCCCCGGGCCTCTTCGAGGACTCGTCGCACCAGGTCCATGCCCGCCACGCCGCTGAGGTGATCGGGCGGTTGCGGGTCGGCGTTCGCGGTCTCGTCGTCGGATTTCACAGCGTCACCCTCCTCCGACTGTCAGGACGGCCGACGCCGGACCGGTGTCGCCGTCGTTGAGCGTGATATCGATGCGGTCGGCGGACCAGTCGCGGGGAATGTCGTCCACCACCGCCGCGGTGACCAGTACCTGCTCGGCCGACTCCGCCGCGGCGGCCAGTGCTTCGCGGCGCGCGGCGTCGAGTTCGGCGAACACGTCATCGAGCAGCAGTACGGGGTCGCTGCCGTCGGCGCGCAACAATTCGTAGGCGGCAAGTCGCAGGGCGAGCGCCATGGACCACGATTCGCCGTGGCTCGCAAAGCCTTTCGCGGGTTGCTCACCCAGTCGCAGTTCGAGATCGTCGCGGTGCGGGCCGACCAGACACACGCCGCGTTCCAGTTCGGCGTCGCGCCGCGCAGCCATCTTCTCGAGCAGCGCCGCTTCCAGAATGGAGACGTCGGGCCGGTCGGGTTCGACGTCCACGCTGGGGTGATAGGCGATCGACGCGGGCCGTGACGCCGGGGCGAGAAGCTGGTAACTCTTCTGCACCTCGGGAGCCAGTTCGTTCACCAATGTCATTCGCGCAGCCATCAATTCGGCGCCATGCGCCGCCAGGTGACCGTCCCACACGTCGAGGGTCTCCAGTGCGCCGCGGTCACCGCGGAAACGAGCGCCGGAGGCCGACTTCAGTAGAGCGGCTCGCTGCCGTAGCACTTTGTCGTAGTCGGCGCGGATTCCTGCCACCCGCGGCCGGCGCACGGCCGCGAGATCGTCGAGGTAACGCCGGCGATCGCCGGGGTCACCACGCACCAATGCGAGATCCTCCGGTGCGAACAACACCGCACGGAGTACGCCGACCACTTCCCGCGGGCTGCGCACGGGGGAGCGGTTCAGCCGTGCCTTGTTGGCCCGTCCGGCGGTGATCTCCAAGTCGACGGCACATTCGCGACCTTCGTTGACGACGATCGTCGACACCACCGCCCGCTGCGCCCCGACCCGCACCAGCGGCGCGTCGGTGGCCACCCGGTGCGAACCCAGTGTCGACGAATACCATAGCGCCTCAACAAGATTCGTCTTGCCGAAGCCGTTCGAACCGACAAACACCGTCCGGCCCGGCGTCAGGTCGAGTTCGACGTTCGCCCAAGACCGAAAGTCACGTAAGCCGAGATGGCGGACGTACACCTGGTGACTAACCGGGCAGACGAACCGGCATCAGCAAGTAGACGTAATCCGTCTGGAGCGCCGGAAAGGGTCCACTGTCGGTGGGTTGCGCATCGTCACCGGCCGGTCGCAACACAGCGGGCCGGCTGGGCGTGGTGAACCCGAACGACACCCGGTCGGAGTGCAACGAGCTCAGCCCGTCGGTCAGATAGGTCGGATTGAACGCGATCGTCAGTGGTTCGCCGGCGAATTCCACGGGAACGTCTTCCTCGGCGCGGCCGACGTCGTCGGCACCGGCCGACAACCGCAATGTGTCGTCGGAGAATTCCATCCGAACCTGTGCCCCGCGGTCGGCCACCAGTGCCACACGCTTGATCGCCTCGGTCAATTCCGCGACCCCGACAGTGGCGACCGCGGTGTGCTCGCTGGGCAGCAGCTGGCGGAATTTCGGGAATTCCGCATCGAGCAGCCGCGTGGTGCTGCGCTTTCCGTTCCCGCTGATACCGAGCAGACCATCCTTACCCACCGAAGGCCCGGCGCCCAACGACAAATGCACTTCGGCGCCGTCGGTACCGCTTTTGGCCGCTTCGGACAACGTCTTGGCCGGCACCAAAACCGCCGCCTCGACATCTGCTGAGGCCGCGGACCAGGTGAGCTCGCGAACCGCCAGCCGGAAGCGGTCGGTTGCGGCCAAAACGACTGATTGACCGGAGATTTCGACCCGGATACCGGTCAGCATCGGGAGCGTGTCATCCCGGCCGGCCGCGACGGCGACTTGACCGATCGCCTCGGCGAACAGGTCGGTCGACAGCGCACCGGTTTCCTCCGGCAGCGCCGGCAGCGTCGGGTAATCCTCGACGGCCATCGTAGGCAGCGAGAATTTCGCGCTACCGCAGGCCAGCGACACCCGAGTGCCCTCGACCTGTACGTCGACCGGTTTGTTCGGCAGTGCCCGGGTAATGTCAGACAGTAGCCGTCCTGACACCAGAGCCGTTCCGGGAGAAGCGATTTCGGCCGCCAACCGCACTTCGGCGGACACCTCGTAGTCGAATCCGGAGATCGTCAACCCGTCATCGGTGCCGGTCAAAAGCACGCCGGCCAGGACCGGCACCGTCGGCCGCGACGGCAGGGTGCGTGCCACCCACGCCACTGCGTCAGCGAACTCATCCCGCACCAGGCGGAACTTCAAGTCGGTCAGGCCGACGGCGGTCGTCGCCACGTCCATTGCGTCCCTTCAATCACCTCGAACAGCAAGGCTAACTTCAGCGGGCACCACACCATGGGAGGCGCGATGGTCGCCGCGGCTGTCGAACCACCACCGTAGAGCGTCGACGGTCATCTTGAAAGCTAATCGGAATCAGTGACACGAGGGTGTTCTGCCGCCTGGAGCACGACTGTGCAACGACTCGTCCCCAACGGCCTTTTCTGAAGAACAAAGTGAGGAGATATTTCAATAACAGTATTAAGGCCTGTGCAATGTGTGGACAACATGGTGTCTGCGCTGCTGGGGGCCTCCGTCGGGTTGTGCATGACAGGATGACGGATTGTGCGCTGCGTGTGCAGCGGTTGGGGATCGGTCGCGGTTGTGCACGAAGCGGGTGTCCGTGCGTCGGGTGTGCGCAGTTTGCGCACAGGGGTATGCACAGCCCCGACGTGTGACTCATGGTGCCGGCGGGTCCAAAGTTTTTTGAAATTCCACGTGACGAAAGTCCGGCCAAGGCACGGCAAGGCTCAAAAGTGGTGTGCGAACGGCCCACTCGATGCTCCGAGTGGCGGCCACCGTCAGCGCTTGGAACGCTGACGAATCCGAGTGGTGAGCTCTTTGACGTGATCGAAGACTTCACGACGCTCTGCCATCTCAGACAAGATCTTCTTCTGCGCGTACATCACTGTGGTGTGGTCCCGGCCAAATGCCTGCCCGATCTTGGGCAATGACAGGTCCGTCAGCTCACGGCACAGATACATCGCGATCTGCCGTGACTGGGCAAGGGCGCGGGTCTTGCCCGGCCCGCGTAGTTCCTCCACCGTGGTGTCGAAGTACTCGGCGGTGGCGGCCATGATCGTCGCCGCACTGATCTGCATAGTGCTGGCATCGGCGATCAGGTCGCGCAACACGATCTCGGCGAGCGACTTGTCGATCGGCGCCTTATTCAGTGAGGCGAACGCGGTGACGCGAATAAGCGCGCCTTCGAGTTCGCGAATGTTGCGCTCGATGCTGCTGGCGATCAATTCCAGGACGTCATCGGGAACGTTGAGCCGCTCCATTTGCGCTTTCTTGCGCAAGATGGCGATACGCGTTTCCAATTCCGGTGGCTGAACGTCGGTGATCAAACCCCACTCGAACCGGGTTCGCAGCCGATCTTCAAGCGTCGCAAGCTGTTTGGGCGGCCGGTCGGACGAAATGACGATTTGCTTGTTGGCATTATGCAGGGTGTTGAAGGTATGGAAGAACTCTTCCTGGATACCTTCTTTGCCTTCGATGAACTGAATGTCATCGACGAGCAGCACATCGACGTCGCGGTAGCTGCGTTTGAAGGCGACCTTGCGGTCGTCACGCAACGAGTTGATGAAATCGTTGGTGAATTCCTCAGTCGAGACGTACTTGACGCGCATCCCTGGAAAAAGCCGCTGTGCGTAGTTGCCGGCGGCATGCAGCAGGTGCGTCTTACCAAGCCCGGACTCGCCCCAGATGAAAAGCGGGTTGTACGCCCGGGCGGGTGCTTCCGCGATCGCGAGCGCCGCGGCGTGTGCAAATCGGTTCGATGCGCCGATGACGAATGTGTCAAAGGTGTAGCGACGGTTCAGGCTCACCCCGGCGGCCGCATCGGCGGCCTGACTGTGGGGCCGTTCGGAGAAATACGAAGGCCAACTCTGGTGTGCGCTGGCGAGGGCCTCGCCATCTTCGTCGATCTCATCGAGGTCATCGAGAGTCTCGTCGAAGGCCGCATTGGCTCGATCGTCGGTGTCGTCGTTGGTGAGTGGGGAGATGCGCACGCCGAGTTCGATCTGGTGGCCGAGGCGGCGGCTCAAAGCGTCGGTGATCTGGGTGCGCAGGTGCCGTTCGATCTCGTTCTGTACGAAACTACTCGGCACCGACAACAGCGCGAAGCCTTCGACGATCGTCAGTGGCTGCACCAGGTTGAGCCAGGCGCGCTGCTGGGGTGTCAACGGAGAGACGTACGGCTCGCCGTTACGCGCCGCGCCGTCTGGCGAAAGTTCGCCGTTGAGCTCCGAGACGACTGCGCTCCAGACCGTCGCGAAACTTGATCCGGGGTCCTCGGTCAACGACGGATCCCCCTGGTATGACGTTTCGGCACGGCGAACAATAACGCGGACAACGAACTGTCCACACAGTTATCCACAGGTGTGGAAAGGACAGCCCCCGCCGCGACGCGGTTCACCCGGGACAGCCCGCGGGATCGGCGCTCGAGACGACCAGTGAAACTCTGCCGGCGAGGAGGCCGATCTGCCATCCTTGCTTCGTTGTCTAGCGCCGTTTCGATGTGAAACAGCACCGACCGAAATTAACAGTTTTCCTCGCGCGCGCCAACCGTTCTGCAACATTCAGATCTGTTCGTGGAAGATCGTTCGGAGTGCCCGGTGCGAATGTGACAACAGTGAACGATCAGACGGTTCGTGACCCGAGGTCAGGTGTGGTTTGACCAGGAGAACGCCGGTCAGTACCCTCATACAGTCGCCCCGAAAGTAGGCGATACGGCTGCGATTCGGGCAATGAGCCCGCCAGCGCGCGCCGATTATCAGCAAGACGTAGAGCCTATCGAGGCGTCGTGGGGTCATGCATGGCCCACCGGCACGGGGGACCGGGTCGGACACGATGCCAGATGCAGCAAGGAGAGAGTCGTGGCCAAGGGCAAGCGCACCTTCCAGCCGAACAACCGGCGCCGTGCCCGTGTGCACGGTTTCCGTCTGCGCATGCGGACCCGCGCCGGGCGCGCCATTGTCTCGAGTCGGCGTAGCAAGGGCCGTCGCTCGCTCACTGCCTGATCTCACTCCGGCGTGACGGCGGTGCTATCCGCGCGCAACCGCATGACGCGGTCGACCGATTTCGATGCCACGGTCAGGCGCGGTAGGAAGGCCGTGCAGCCGGACTTGGTCATCTACATGCGACGTGCAACGGGCGATCCCAAATTCGGACTGATCGTGTCGCGGTCGGTCGGTTCCGCCGTGCAGCGGCACGGGTTGTCCCGTCGTTTGCGTCACGTGGCGCGCGATCTGGTGGCCGAGTTGAATGGTTCGGAGCACGTGGTGGTTCGGGCTCTTCCGAGTAGCCGGGACCTTCCGTCGGCCCGGCTGAGTGAACAACTGCGGGCGGGCCTCCGCCGTATCGAGGCAGCGGGAACCAAGCGGTGAATGCCATTACGTCACGGGTGCGCGGCATCGAGTCCGCGATTGTCCGCGGCGTCATTTTCGTTATCCAGCTCTACCGGCACATGGTGTCGCCCCTGAGGTTGCCGACCTGTCGCTTCACCCCGACGTGCAGTCAGTACGCGGTCGAGGCGCTCGGCGAGTTCGGTTTGATGCGGGGGAGTTGGCTCGCCGCTGTCCGGCTGGCGAAGTGCGGTCCGTGGCATCGGGGAGGATGGGACCCGATACCGGAGCGCCAAGATGCCGGAATCAAAGACTGGGACACCCCAGCGACGCTAGGGGAGAGTGATTCTGTTGTCGTTTGATCCGTTCAGCCTCGACTACTTCTATTACCCGGTCTCCGCGATCATGTGGGTTTGGTACAAGGCGTTCTCAGCCGTCCCAGGACTTGGCCCTAAGAGCTTCGTGACCTGGACGCTGTCGGTGATGTTTCTGGTCTTCACGCTCCGTGCGATCTTGTACAACCCGTTCGTCCGGCAGATCCGAACGACGCGGCAGATGCAGGAGTTGCAGCCGCAGATCAAGGCCCTGCAGAAGAAGTACGGCAAGGATCGCCAGCGGATGGCGCTCGAGATGCAGAAGCTGCAACGGGAACACGGGTTCAATCCGATCCTCGGCTGTCTGCCGATGCTGGTGCAGGTACCGGTTTTCCTCGGGCTGTATCACGTCCTGCGCTGCTTCAACCGGACAACAAGCGGCATCGGCCAATTGGGTCTGTCGCCCGAGCGGAACCGCTCACTGGGCAACTACGTGTTCAGCGCGAAGGACGTGGCGCACTTCCTGGATGCGAACTTGTTCGGTGCCCCGCTAGGCGCCAGCATGACGCAGCGCGGCGACAGTCTGCACGCGTTCACCGAATTCAGCCGGCCGGCCGTCGTGGCGGTCGGCGTGCCGGTGATGATCCTGGCCGGTATCGCCACGTACTTCAACAGCCGCGCGTCGGTAGCCCGGCAGAGCGCGGAGGCGGCAGCCAACCCGCAGACCGCGATGATGAACAAGTTGGCGCTCTACGTCTTCCCGCTCGGCGTGGTGGTCGGTGGACCGTTCCTGCCGCTGGCGATCATCTTCTACTGGTTCGCCAACAACATTTGGACCTTCGGTCAGCAGCACTACGTGTTCGGAATGATCGAGCGGGAAGAAGAAGAAAAGAAGCGCGAGGCGCTCGAACGGCGGGCGGCGAACGCGCCGGCGCCGGGCGCGAAACCGAAACGATCGGCGGGCAAGACCGGCCCGAGCGGTAACGGTTCAGGCGACGATGCGGACGAGGGATCTCCGAAGCCGGGCGGCGATACGGGTAACCGCGCGCCGCGGCCGGGGGCCAAGCCGAAAAAGCGCGGACGCTGACAGACAACCAGTCTTCACCGGGCGACGCCCGGGCACGGGAAGGGAAGCAGATGACAGACACCGAAGCAACCACCAAGGGACACGACACCGACGAAGCGCCAGCCGAGAACGACGTGGACGGCGCCGCCAACGGCGCCACGCTGGCGGGCGGCGACGGCGAGGGCGACCAGGAGGAGCGGCTAGTCGCCGAAGGCGAGATCGCCGGCGACTATTTGGAAGAGCTGCTCGACCTCCTGGATTTCGATGGTGACATCGATCTGGACGTCGAGGGCAGCCGCGCGATCGTCAGCATCGACGGCAGCGATGACCTCAACAAGTTGGTCGGCCGCAAAGGCGAGGTGCTCGACGCGCTGCAGGAACTGACCCGACTGGCCGTTCACCAGAAGACCGGTGTGCGGAGCCGGCTGATGCTCGACATCGCGAGCTGGCGTCGGCGCCGTCGCGAAGAGTTGGCCGCGTTGGGGGACAAGGTCGCCAAGCGCGTACTCGAAAGCGGCGGCCGCGAAGAATTGGCTCCGATGACGCCCTTTGAGCGCAAGATCGTCCACGATGCCGTGGCTGCGGTCAGCGGGGTGCACAGCGAGAGCGAGGGCGTCGAGCCCACCCGCCGCGTCGTCGTCCTGGCCGACTGATTGGCGCGCCGTTAGTTACACCGATGTAGTTCACCGGGTCACCGGACGGGAGGAATGTTTCACGTGAAACATGTCGATCCTCCTGATGGCGCGACACCGCTCGTCCCGCCTGCGGCAGCCGCCGCCGTCTTCGGCGAGCGCCTACCTTTTGCCGTGCGCTACGCGGAGATCCTGGCGTCCCTCGGCGTCGAGTGGGGTCTGCTCGGTCCCCGCGAAGTCGACCGCATCTGGGATCGGCATCTGCTGAATTGCGCGGTCGTGGCGGAACTCGTCGAGCCCGGCGATCGGGTCGTCGACATCGGTAGCGGCGCCGGATTGCCCGGCCTGCCGCTGGCGATCGCGAAGCCAGGCCTGCGGGTGGTGCTCGTCGAATCGTTGCTACGCCGAGCCGAATTCCTGCGCTTGGTGGTCGACGAACTCGGGCTGGATGTAGAAGTGGTTCGCGGCCGCGCCGAGGACGCCGATGCGCGCGCGGCGGCCGGTGGCGCCGACGCCGTGACGTCGAGGGCGGTAGCGTCGCTGGATAAGCTGGCCCGCTGGAGCCTGCCATTGCTGCGGGACGGTGGCCGGCTGTTGGCCATAAAAGGGGAGCGGGCAGGTGCCGAGGTGTGCGAACACCAGCGTGTGCTGACCAAGTTAGGCGCCCCCGATGCCAGGGTGGTGGAATGTGGCGTGGGCCTTCTAACCCCCCCGACAACGGTGGTGGTGGCTCAACGCCAGAAGCCAGCGTCGTTCCGGAATTCAACGCGTCGACGATCGAGCAGGGAGAGCCAATGAATGCGCCGTACGACCCCCTCGGCCCGGCTGGCGGCATCGTTTCACGTGAAACATCGGACATCGATACGCCGATAGGAGCTGCCGCGGAAAGGGCGACGCAGGTGCTCTCCAAGTCCTGCGAGCCGCTGAGCCGCCCGGCACACCGACGCCTCTTCACCATCGCAAACCAAAAGGGTGGTGTTGGGAAGACGACGACAGCGGTAAACCTGGCGGCGGCGCTCGCCGTCCAAGGACTCCGGACGCTCGTCATCGACCTGGATCCGCAGGGTAACGCGAGCACCGCGCTAGGCATCTCGGACCGGCACTCCGGCACGCCGTCGTCCTATGAGGTACTCCTCGGTGAGATCCCGTTGAAGGATGCGATGCGACAGAGCCCGCACAGCGACCGGCTTTACTGCGTGCCGTCGACCATCGACCTGGCCGGCGCCGAGATCGAATTGGTCAGCATGGTCGCCCGCGAGAATCGGTTGCGAACTGCGCTTGCCGAACTGGATACCGTCGACTTCGACTACGTGTTCATCGACTGCCCGCCGTCCCTCGGCCTGCTGACCATCAACGCGTTGGTGGCCGCGCCCGAGGTGCTGATCCCGATCCAGTGCGAGTACTACGCGCTGGAGGGCGTGTCGCAATTGATGAACAACATCAACTTGGTCAAGGCGCACCTGAATCCCGGCTTGGACGTCAGCACCGTAATCCTCACCATGTACGACGGGCGCACCAAATTGGCCGACCAGGTCGCCGAGGAAGTCCGCCGGTTCTTCGGCCCGAAGGTGTTGAAGACGGTGATCCCGCGCAGCGTCAAAGTGTCCGAAGCGCCGGGCTACAGCATGACGATCATCGATTACGATCCCGGTTCACGGGGCGCGATGAGTTACCTCGACGCCAGCCGCGAGATTGCCGAGCGCGGTGTGATGACAGCCGATGAAGGGAATCACCGATGAGCCAGCAGACGCGCAAGAAGGGCGGACTCGGCCGGGGTCTTGCCTCGCTGATTCCGACCGGACCGGCCGAGGGGGAGACCGACTCGGCGCAACTCGGCGGCCCACGAATCGGCGCCGCCGCAGCCGACATCCTGATGGGCGGCCCGCCCGCAGCGATCCCGTCCGACGTCGGCGCGGTGTACCGAGAGATCGAGCCGACGCAAATTCAACCCAACCCGCGTCAGCCAAGACAAGTATTCGACGACGAGGCGCTGTCGGAACTCGTCCACTCGATCCGCGAGTTCGGTCTGATGCAGCCGATCGTGGTCCGCGACCTCGGTGCGGCATCGAGTCCCCGATACCAACTTGTGATGGGGGAGCGGCGGTGGCGCGCGGCCCAGACCGCCGGCCTGACGGCCATCCCAGCCATCGTCCGAGAGACCGCCGAGGACAACCTGTTGCGCGACGCGCTCCTCGAAAACATCCACCGAGCGCAGCTGAATCCGTTGGAAGAGGCGGCGGCATACCAGCAATTGCTCGACGAGTTCGACGTGACTCACGACGAGCTGGCGGCTCGAATCGGCCGGTCACGGCCGCTGATTTCCAACATGATCCGGTTGCTGCGGTTACCAATCGCCGTCCAGCGCCGAGTCGCGGCCGGCGTTCTGTCAGCAGGCCACGCCCGAGCACTGCTGTCCCTGGAAGCCGGCGCGGAAGCGCAGGAGGCGCTCGCGGCACGCATCGTCGCCGAGGGACTGTCGGTCCGAGCGACCGAAGAGGCGGTCACCCTCGCAAACCGGAGCGAGCCAGGCAAGCCCGCGGCGCCGAAGCGCAAACCGATTCAGATGCCCGGGCTCCAGGACATTGCCGAACAACTATCGGGTGCCTTCGATACACGGGTCACGGTCAGCCTCGGCAAGCGCAAGGGCAAAATCGTGGTCGAATTCGGTTCCGTGGACGATTTGCAGCGCATTGTCGAGTTGATGAACTCGCCGAAGAGCTGACCGGCTACACCAACCCGTTACGTCACTGTGACACTCCGCCCGATTTAGCCGCCCCGATATGCCGATGACCGACGAAAACGACTGTGCCCGAATTGAATTGGAGGCGAACGCCACGTTGGGCGCCGCAACGCACCACCACGACCGCGTAATCGCCGACCGATCGCCGTTCGGTCGGTCGAAGGTAGGTGCGAGCGGGTATCGCGGGCCTCGGCATCGGGGTACGCTCGGCTGCGGGGTGGGGGACCACGGGGATGACGGGCCGCCAATGACCGCCCCCCACGGAGGCCCAGGAGTCTAGTGTCTGCACGAATCACACCGCTGCGACTCGAAGCCTTCGATCAGCTGCCGAAGCATGCGCGCCGCTGTGTCTTCTGGGAAGTCGACCCCGCCACCCTCGGCCAACACGATCAACTCGCCGACCCTGAATTCGAGAAAGAAGCCTGGTTCTCGATGGTCATGCTGGAATGGGGATCGTGCGGCCAAGTGGCCACCGCCATGCCGGCCGACGGCGACCCCGGCGAGTCGGCGTGCCTGGGCTACGCCTTCTACGCGCCACCACGCACGGTCCCGCGGGCCCATCGTTTTCCCACCGCGCCGGTGTCGCCCGACGCTGTGTTGCTGACCTCCATGCGGGTCGAGCCCGGACCGGACGCCGACGAATTGCCGTACACCCTGGTGGCTCGAGTCGTCGACGAGTTGGTCCGCCGCGGTGTGCGAGCCCTCGAAGCGTTCGGCCGCACCGAGAAAGTCGCGGAGCTGACAACCTTGGCGAGCGTAGATCCCGAGCTGATGCCGGTGCTCGAGGTGCTGGGGGACTGCTCGGCCGAGCAGTGTGTGATCGATGCCGAATTTCTGCTCGACGCGGGATTCGTCGTGGTGGCGGCGCATCCCTATTTTCCGCGACTGCGCCTCGAACTGGACAAGGGTCTGGGGTGGAAGGCCGAAGTCGAGGCGGCGCTGGAGCGACTGCTGGAGAGTGCGGCGCTGCAACAGCCCGTCGCGGCGGGAGCCCCGGGCGACGTGGGCGTCGGCTAGGAACTGCTGGCGCGGCCGGCCTGCTCGACGGCGAGCTCGTGAGCAAGCAGCTCGGCAAACGTGAACGTGCCGGTGGGCCGATCGTTTTTGCCGAGCAGGTAGAGCCGCTTGACGGCGGCCAGGATCCCTTCGGCGATCGCGTCGCGGGCCTGCGTGGTGGTCAGCATGGCCCGATCATGTGGGTTGCTGATATAGCCGACGTCGACCTGCACTGTGGGCATCCGGGTCAGGCGCAGCAGATCCCAGGTGCGGCCGTGGGTGCGGCAATCACGTAAACCGGTGCGCGCCACCACTTCTCGTTGAATGAAGTCGGCGAGGTTACGGCCGATGGTCGACACCGAGCCGTGCGAATTACCGAAGTGGAACGAGGCGACGCCGCTGGCCGACGGGCTGGCCTGGGTTTCACAGCGCAGGCTGATCATCAGGTCTGCGCCGACGGCGTTGGCGGTCGCCGCGCGCTCGTGGTCGGACGGGCTGCGGTTGGTCGGCCGCGAGAGGAACGTCTCCATGCCGATCGCCGTCATTCGGCCTTCGAGCCGACTTCCCAAGTCCCAAAGAATGTCCGCTTCGCTGATCGGCCCCGCCGACCCGTGCGCGATCAGGCCGTGGTCGTTGCCGCCGCGGCCCGGGTCGATGATGATCCGCTTGCCCGAGAGTCGCGGCCCCGACCGGCGCACCAATTCTTCTTCGCGAATCGCGTGCAGCGAGCCGCCGGTTACCCGCGAACTGAGAAAGTACAAGGAGCGCAACGTTTCTGGGCCGCAGATGCCGTCGGCGTACAGCCCGTACTCGCGCTGGTACGACATCAGACCGTTGTGCGTCTGCAGGCCGAAGTACCCGTCTACCAGGCCGGTGTAGAAACCGAGATCCTGCAAGCGGGCCTGCAGCGTTGCGACGTCGTCGCCGTACATCGGCGCACCGAACTGGTGATGCAGGGTGCGAGCGCCCAGCCGGTAAGAAGCTTCCCGCAACGCGCGATTGGTGGCCTCCCCGACGATCCCGTCGACAAGTAGACCGCGGTGCTGTTGGAACGCACGTACTGCATGGTCGAGCTCGTCGTCGAAGACGTCGGCGGCAATATGCCGTCCGGTGTTGAGATCGGCATCCGCACCGACCAGGTGGCCGAGCGCGATCAGTGACGCGCGGATCTCAGTGACCGCCGCGTTACGGTCACCGCGGCGCAGCTCAGCGCCGTCGCCGCCGTGCGGTCC
This sequence comes from Mycobacterium paraterrae, assembly GCF_022430545.2. Classification (NCBI taxonomy): domain Bacteria; kingdom Bacillati; phylum Actinomycetota; class Actinomycetes; order Mycobacteriales; family Mycobacteriaceae; genus Mycobacterium; species Mycobacterium paraterrae. Next base: position 1,737,684 of record NZ_CP092488.2, read on the forward strand.
TGACATTTCAAGGCCTCCGGTAAGCCGGTGTTAGCCCTGCCGCTTGTTTGACAGGCTTGGCCGTATTGTCTCAGACGCTTTACGGTTTCGGGAAAACGCCAGGCGAGCGCGTCGACGTCCAGCGAACTACGCGAGGCCCGGCACGGCGTCGGAAAGCTCGCGCAGCAGAGCCGCCTTGCCCTTGGCGCCGACGATGCGCTTGACCGGCTCGCCGTCCTTGAACAGGATCAGCGTAGGGATCGACACCACGTCGAAATTACGGGCCGTCTCGGGGTTGGCGTCGACGTCGAGCTTGGCGACGGTCAGATGATCGGCAGCGTCGGCGGCGATTTCGGCAAGTACAGGTGCGACCATCTTGCAAGGTCCGCACCAGGTGGCCCAAAAGTCAACGAGCACAGGGGTTTTACTCGACAGCACGTCGCTGCCAAACGACGCGTCCGAAACGTCAACAGGTGCGCCGGATTCGGTTTGTGTCATCGCAGATACTCCAATCAGAGGGTCGCTGTCGCCGGTTGGCCGGCGGGTTTGGTGTGAGTCCGCTCACCGGGCTCCGCATGCTCGGCCAGCCAGCGCTCGGCGTCGATGGCGGCCGAGCAGCCGGTGCCGGCGGCGGTGATCGCCTGACGGTAGGTGTGGTCGACCAGGTCACCGGCGGCAAACACGCCGTCCACCGAGGTGAAGGTCGTGTGGCCCCGGACCAGCACGTAGCCGTCGTCGTCGAGATCGACCTGGCCGCGCACGAGTTGCGAGCGCGGGTCGTGCCCGATCGCGACGAACACACCGGTGACTGGAAGCGTCGACTCCTCGCCGGTAATGGTGTCGCGCAACTTCAGGCCGGTGACCGTGTTCTCCCCTTCGACCGCGACCAGGGCCTTCTTGGTAGCGAACGTGATCTTGTCGTTTGCGCGGGCCCGGTCGAGCATGATTTTCGAGGCCCGGAATTCGTCACGGCGGTGCACCAGGGTGACACTGCGGGCGAACTTGGTCAGGAACGTCGCCTCTTCCATGGCCGAGTCGCCGCCGCCGATCACCGCGATGTCCTGGTCGCGGAAGAAGAACCCGTCACAGGTGGCACACGCGCTCACGCCGCGGCCGAGCAGCTCCTGCTCGCCCGGCACGCCCAGGTAGCGAGCAGCGGCACCCATCGCCAAAATCACGGCGCGGGCGTGCAGCGTCTCGCCTTCGGAGGTGGTGACGGATTTGACCGGGCCGTCCAGCGACACCGCTTCGACGTCCTCCATCCGCAGGTCGGCGCCGAACCGCAGTGCCTGCTCGCGCATCTGGTCCATCAGCTCGGGGCCTTGGATGCCGTCGCGGAATCCGGGAAAATTCTCCACCTCGGTCGTCGTCATCAAGGCACCGCCGAACGACGTGCCCTCGAAGACCACGGGGGCCAGTTGCGCACGGGCGGTGTAGAGCGCCGCGGTGTAGCCGGCCGGCCCGGAGCCGATGACGATGACGTCGTGAACGGTGCTGGTTGAGGAACTCATTCCAACCTTTCCGATACGTTGAGCCGTTTGTGTGCACTGGAACGCCAGGGTATGCGGTGCTGTTCCCGCGAACATTACGGACGACGCACGATCCTGTCAGCCGACAGGCCGGTGCTGGCCGAACTGCAGGTCGGGGCCACCGCGAGGGCGGCGAACGCTCCGGGAGCGTCACCGGGAAGCACCAGGAGAACCGCCGGGTGCCCGGCAAAGTCGATCGGGCGGGCGCCCAGCACGCGCGTGTTGACGGGGTAGCCAAGCCCGGCCAGACACGAGGCTCGGCGTTGTGGATCGCTGAGCGGCCCGAGGTCGGGCGGGCGGTCTAGTAGCGCGAGGATCTGTTCGTCGGACAGTGGAATGGTCCGCGGTGGACGGGACACCGTGATGTGCTCGATGGTGGTGGGCCGGCTGGGCATCGGCGCCGGCGCGGCGAGCAGGGCCCGGGTGCCGAGCCACGCCGCCAGGGTCAACGCGGTCAATCCGGTCGCCGCGACCGCTATTCGGGCCGCCCGGGGCAGCTTCGGTCGGCCCCGGTTGATCGCGTGGGTGGGCGGCACAGGTCCCAGCGCCGCGATGTCGCGGCGTACCCGGTTCAGCGCGTCCATTGTCTGTCGGGCGCCGGGATCGTCGCGGATACGCCGGCGCAGCCGGGCCGCGGTCTCGTCGTCGAACAGCCCGGCCTGCAGGTCGGCGAGCGTCTCCGCGGTTAGCGGCAGGTTGTCCGGGTCGACGGTGTCCATCCGCCCCAGTGTCCGGCACCGAGCGACGGCCCGGCTAGCCGGCTGGAGGATGCGGGGCCGGGTCGGTCTGCAGGTAGCCGAGGATCGCGGCCAGCCGGGCCCGGGCCCGGGCGCAGCGACTCTTCACGGTGCCCTCCGCGACGCCCAGCAGGCGGGCGGTATCGGCAACCGAATAGCCGTGCATGTCGACGGCGACCACGGCGGCGCGCTGGTCGACGGGTAGGCGCATCAGCGCCCGCTGCACGGTGATCGCCGTCTCGACCTGGGCGGTGCGATCCGGCACCGGGTACACATCGTCGAGCAGCGCGGTCGGATGAGTCATGTTGCGGCGCAAACGATCCAGGCACGCGTTGACGACGATGCGGTGCAACCAGCTGCTCACGGCGGCGTCGTGCCGGAACGAACCCGCCCCGCGATGCGCCGACGCCATCGCCTCCTGCAGTGCGTCTTCGGCGTCCTCGGCGCAGCGACTGGTCAGCCGCGCGACGCGGTGTAGCTGGCGGTGGTGGCGGTGGAACAGTTCTTCGAAAGCGAACCGGTCGCCGGCGACGTGGGCGGCCAGCAGCTCAGCGTCGCTGCGTTGTCCGGGAGGTTGCCGGCGAACCTTCGTCGAGCCCACGGCCGGACAGTAGCCAATCGGCCGGTGGCCGGCACTTCACTCGACGAGGCCTGTCAGGACTTGGCCTGCACGGTGACCTCGGAGAGGCTGGCCCGACTCGCGCCGTTCTCCGTCCCCAGCGTCGAAATCCACACCAGCACATACTGTGTCGGTGACGAGGCGTTGACCTGAATGGTGTTGTGCCCCGGGTGCATAGGCATCGGCTGGCTCAGCACCGTGGTGTCCTCGAGCTTGGCGGGAGTGGCGGTCGCCGACGAGCGGATCTGGATCTTGGTGCCGGTGCTGGCGAGGTCGACGTTGACGGCCCCGACCACCGTCGGCTGCGGCAGTTTCAGCATCAGACCGACGCCACTCTTGAAGCCGGGGAAGGGCACCGGGTCGTGATAGATGTCGGTGTCCCAGGCGGTACCCGGGCTGCCGTCGATCGCCAGCGCGGCCGCCCCGGGGTTGTCGGGTTCGCCACCGGGGGAGTAGACGGTCGCCCCGACCGGCTTGACGACGCTGCCTGCGGCAGCGGTGTCGCCGGAGGTCGCGCTAGTGGACGGACCGTTGAGGCCGAGCTGGTCTTTGTCCAGTCCGGTGACATCGCTGAACATCTTGCTCAGTACCGACGCCAACACCAGCAGCGCGACCACGATCACCGCGGCGGCGGCACCTATGCCGATCATGACAGCCCGTCGCCGACGGGCCCGCGCTTCTACCTCGTCGGTCTCCGTCAACGGTGCACGCGCCGGACGCGAGGGCGTCGGCGGAGGCTCGGATTCGTTGATCGGAGCGAGCAGTTCGGTCCGATCGGCGACCACGGTGGCCTGTTGCAGCAAGTTCAAAAGCGTAGCGGCGCTGCGTATCCCGCCATCCAGCTGGAGCGAATGGGTAGCCGCCGCGGAGATCTGGAACGGGATATCCGCGTCGATCGCGCTCGGATCGACGACGTGTCCGGCCGCATCACGCGGTGCCGGGGCCATTCCGCTGGGCTCGCCGGACTCGGGCAGCGGCCACCGATTGACCAGCAGCGCGTACAACGCAGCGCCGATCCCGCGGATGTCGTCTTCCGGGGTGATGCCGGGCATGGTGGCGGGGAAGGCGAGCACGACGTCGCCCTCGATGCTGACGCGCACCCGCGCGGGGTGATCGATCGACAGTGCGACCCCGGCGTGGTGGGCCGCCTCGGCAGCGGCGGCCAGGGTCTGCATCGCGCGCGACGCCCCAGCGGCCGACGGCGAGGTGTCGGCGACCTCCTGCAGCGAGCCGCCTCGGACCCATTCGCTGACGACGAGCCCGCCAGTGCCGGTGTGCACCACGTCGAGGATGCGGGCAATTCCCATCTTGTCGATGCGGCTCAGCTTCATCGTGCGCGCGAGGATTTCGCGGATCTGGCTGTCGGGCAGCTCGCCGTCCGGGTCAACGAAGGTCAGAGCCACCTGCCGGTTCAGCGCGGTGTCCAGCGCTTGCCAGAACTTCAGATGCGGCGCCCCGCCGTGGAAGACCAGCAAACGGTAGCGGCCCCGCGCGATGCTGGCGCCCGGCACCAGCTGCGGTTCGTCGGTAGGGGAGGGTGCCGCCCCGCCCACGGGCGAGGCCTGGCCGGCGTCGAACGCGCTGGTCTCCAGCTCGGAGTCGGACTGGATGCCATTGGCGGCGTGCATGGCGACGGTTTCGAGTTGCGCATCGGCAGGTACGTCGGGATGGAAGTCGTCCGCCACCCCCGGCGACGATGCGGACGGCGTAGCCGGCCGTTGAGGAGCTGGAAAGTCAGATCCCCCCGGCGACGATGCGGACGGCGTAGCCGGCCGTTGAGGAGCTGGAAAGTCAGGTCCCGCCGGCCGAGGCCCGATGTGCGAGGGGGGCGGGTCGGTGACAGCCTTTGTCGAGGCGCTGTCCGATGAACCGTCGATCATCTCCGCTCCTCTCCCCAGCCCCTCCCCGGTTGAGTGCTCCGGGTACCCGGCCCGGATGGGTCCTGCTGCGGAGTGCCCCGCCTGCGCAGCCGGAAACCTGCGCTCAGGGTACGTGACGATGCCGGGGCGCAACAGTTCGTTTCCACCACGGATTTTAGCTGCGGCGACGTCGGCTGACCTGCCCGAAGACGACGGTGTGGGAGCCGCGGTTCCGGCCGGCTTGGCGCCGGCCCAGCCGCGAAGCTTGGCCAGGGCCGCCAGCGCCTCGGGCACCTGCGCGCGGACCATGACGGTCGCCACGATCGGCGCCATGATGACACCGAGCACGAACAGCCGTAGCAACGAACCGGCCCCGCCGCCGTAGGCGGTGAGCCGCTGCAGGCCCAGCAGCACGTCGACCAGGTACGCGATCAGGCCGGCGAGCAGCGACGCGGTGGCCGTGACCAGAATCGTCCGCACCTCCGCGACGCCGAGTAGATGGCCGCCAGCGGGCCGCAGTGCGTTTCGCAGCAGGACGTAGCCGGCGACGGCGCCGGCCAGGAAGCCCAGGCCGTTGGCCAACCCGAGATACGCCGCGACCAGGTCGGCATTGTCGGTCAGGTGCGGCGCGACCAGCGACGCCGCGATCTTCACGATCGTGATGACGACGATGATCGCGATCGGCAGCCACGGTTGCTCGCGGGCGTAGAACACCCGCAGTTGCAACAGCACCACGGCGTAAGGGAGCAGGGTGAACGCCGACATCGCGATCGCCGCGCCCAGGTGGCCGGCGTCGACGTCGCCGAAACGGCCGTACGCGAACAACGCGCTGCCCATCGCCGAGCCGCCCACGGTCATGAACGCCACCGTCGGAATGAGCGTGATCATCGTCAGCCGGGTGGCCAGCGACAGGTCGGCAAGTACCGCGGCGGTGTCGTCGGCGGCGGCGTTGCGGCTCAGCCGGGGCATCACCACCGTCAGCACGGTCACGCCGATCATCCCGTAAGGCAGCATCAGCACCAGCCAGGTGTAGTTATAGATGGCCGGGCCGGAAGCGGCTGCCGTGCTGGCGATCTGGTTGGTGACGATCAAGCCGACCTGGCTGATCAACACATAGAGCACCATCGCGGCGGCCATCGTGCCGAAGCGTTTGAGCCGGTCGTCGATTCCCCACAGCGGGCGGAGGCTGATCCGGTGCCGTCCGATCGACGCCAGCAGCACCGCGGTCTGAGCGACGACGCCCAATGTGGTGCCGACGCCCAGGATCAGCAATTTGGTGTTGCCCATTTCGACGGGGTCGATGGATAGCTGCCCGGGCGCCGCCAGGTATGCGCCGAGGGTGGCGATCGCGACGACGTTGTTCAGCACCGGCGCCCATGCCGGAGGCCCGAACACGTTGCGCGTGTTGAGGATCGCCATGAACACCGAGGACAGGCCGTAGAAGATCACCTGGGGGAGCAGCAGGTAGGCGAAAGCGATCGTCAGCGGCTCGTTGACCTGAGGATCACGGCCCAGCATCAATCGCACCAGCAGCGGCGCGGCCGCCACCGCCAGCAGCGTCGTACCGAGCAGCACGGTGGTCGCCAGCGTCACCAGCCGCCGCACGAAGGCCGCACCGCGGTCCGGGTCGTCCTTCTCGGCGCGGGCCAGCACCGGTACGAAAATCGCGGTGAACGTCGCCTCCAACACCAGTGCGGCGACCAGGTTCGGTAGCTGGTTGGCCACGGTGAATGCGCTGGACAGCGCGGCTCCCAGGATCGCGGCCAACAGCACGATGCGGGCGAAGCCGGTGACTCGGCTGACGAGGGTCGCCAGCGCCATGCCCCACGACCGCGAGACAAGGGCGGCGTCGGAGAGCTCCGGGCGCGGGGGTGGTTGGGAACCCTGGGACGACGCCAGGCCGGTCGGCGGCAGCGGCCCGGTCGGCGGGCCGGAGTTGCGTCGGCTCGGCCGCTGCGCGTGCGGCGGCGGTGGCAGGGGGCGGTTCACGGGCGCTCGTCTTCATGCATGTACTGCTCCGCGTCGGCCGGGTCGGGCCGATCCAGGTCGGCGGGGTCAGGTTGGCCGCGGAAGCGGTGCCACAGCCGCCGTCCCGCCAGTGCCACCAGCACCGCGGCCGCGCTCATCGTGATCGCGAACAGCACTTTTCCGTAGGCATTGGAGTGCACTGACAGCCGCACCAACTCGCCGAGCGGCACACCGCCAGGTGTGTGCAACGTCGCGTCGATCGCGACGCGCTGGGTGAAGTTGACCTCGATGGGCACCCGCATCGGCAGATAGCCCGGTGGCAGTTCGATTTCGCCGGGGTCGGTCACGGTCATCCCCGGCGGCACGTCGAGGTGCAGCCGCACCCGAATCGGCACGGCCAGGCCATTGTGCAGGGCCAATGGCAGCGGGCTGTGCTCGGTGGCCAGGGTGTACGAGCCCGTCGGCGAGACGATGGTGACGGCCCCGAACAAGTCGTCGAGAGCGTGCGCGACGACGTCGAGCCGCTGCTGCGCGAGGCCGTTGCGGGTGTCGGGGCGGTCGGCCTGGCTGACCGCACGCAACATGTCTTCCCGCAGGGGTGCGGTGTAGCTGACACCGGTCAGCCCGGTGCGGGCGTCGGTGGTCAACGCGGCGGTCAGACCCGCCAGCCGGGTCATTTCACCGGTGATCTTGGTGATCACCGTGTCGGTGAAGCGGCCGCGGACGTCGGCGTCGGGGGGCTGCTCGGTCCCGTGGTCGGCCGGGACGGTCGACGCCTCGCCGATCAGCATCGGAAGCGGCCGCGGCACGGCCAGTCCGGATCGGATCGCCGTCGCCAGCGTGGTCATCACGGCGCCGGCGTCGTCGGGCCGCAGGTTCCAATTGGTCGGCGGCAAAAAGACCTGCGGGCGCGGGCTGATCTTCGGCTGGAGCGCTCGCCACAGCATCGAGCTCAGCGCATCCTGCCGGCGGGCGACGTCGGAGTCGTGTCGCAGCCGGATCGACAGCGCGGAGTTCAAATAGGCGGGCGCTACCGGGTCGGTGCCGGCGGCGGCGAACGCGGCGCCGATGGCGGGGTCGAACGGCGCGAGCACCACCTGCGGCGACAGCCGGCGCGGCGCGGTGTCCGGGGTGGGCGGCAGCGGCGAGTTGGAGTCACCGACGGAGGAGTCTGCGGGGGCGACGACGACGGTGTTGCCGTTGGCCGAGAGCAGGTCGACGGCCCGGCGGGACAACGAGCCGTCCGGGATCAGCGTCGTCCCGCGGACCGCGACGACGCCGAGGATCTGGTCGACGATATCGCCGGCCGCGCTGGTTGCGGTCGTGCTCAGGCCGGGATCGCCGATGCGCTGGACGGCGTCCAGGTCGGCTTGGGCGTAGGGCAGCGGTGCGACGCACATCCGGTGCGCCAGGGCCCGAACGCGATTCAGCCAGGCGGCCGCCGCGGCCTGCCCGTCGCCCGGGTGGGTCGGCGTGCCTGGCTCCTGGGCGGGGCCAGCGGTCGAGTCGGACACCACGTAGCCGGCGGTCATGGCGTTGACGGTCACCAGCAGGTCGGGGTCGACGGCCAGGCACATCGAGCGGCCTACCGCGCCGTCGGGATCGACGTCGTGGCTGGTGGCGAATTCCGCAGCGGACAACAGAACGTCGAGCCGGCCGCCGGTGGCCAGCGACGCGGCCAGATCGTCGTCCATCAAACGCACCGGAATCGTGCCACCGGGCACGCCGGGTGCCAGCCGGGGCCGATCCGCCAGCGGCCAGATCATGGTGACTGGGACTGGTTTGGAGGTATCGGGGGCGACCACGGCGGTCAGGGCGTCGCCGGGAGCGTTCAGCGGGTCCGCCGGCACGCCCAGCACGGGCAGCAGGAAGCGGGCGTTGTCCAGCCGCGCCGGCGCACCGTAATCGGGTGTGCCGTTGACGTTGACCAGCAGCGGGTAGACCCCGGGCGCATCGAATCCCAACGAGTGCTTGGTCGTCGACCGCATCGGCGCCGACAGCGAGAACTTCACCTTCTGGCCGCGCTGGAGCTCGGGGGAGACCGTGGTGAAGTCGACGGCCGCCTCGTACTGATCGGTGTCGCCGTCGAGGTTGGTGCGCAGCCCCATCGACGACGAGACCGCCGGTGCGTGCTCGAGTCGCAGCATCACGTCGTGCACGGGCCGGTCGCCGATGTTGGTGACGGTGCCCGCCACGGTCACCACCGAGTCGCTGGTCGTGGTCACCACCTGCGGGGTCACCTGGTCGATGCGGACCTGAACGAACGGCGTCGCGCCCGGCTCGCCGGCGGCGGCGGTCGGGATCACGCCGACGCTGACGCCGGCCAGGAGCGCGATGACCGCCAGCAGCCGCGCCGCCGCCGCACTGCTGGTCATCCAGGCATGCGGGTGGTGCCTCCACCTCGAGTTGCTCTGCATCGTTATCGCGGCTACGGCCCGGGACCGCGACCGTTCTTTCGCCCCCGAACGGGCTCGTCGGCCCGCCGGATGCGGGTGCTGGAATGGGTTTGTGCGCGCCGGCGCGGCGTGCTGACCGGCAGCGGTGGCAGCGCGGCCTCGCCGTCGCTCTGCAGTTTGTCGATCAGCTCGTCGGCCACTTCGGCCAGCTTGCGTTCGTCGGCATAGGCCAACCGGGACGGTAGCTCGGGCAGCGGCACCCACGCGACCTCGGCCACCTCGACGTCGTCGTCGCACAGCTCGCCGCCGGAGAAACGCATCAGGTAGTGATGGACGGTCTTGTGCACCCGCCGGCCTTCGGTAACGAACCAATAGTCGATGCGGCCCAACGCCGCCAGCACGTCGCCTTGGATCCCGGTCTCCTCGGCGACCTCACGAATCGCGGTCTGTTCGGCCGTCTCGCCGAGCTCGATGTGCCCCTTGGGCAGCGACCACAGCATGCGGCCGCGCCGATCCACGCGACCGATCAACGCGGCGACCTGCTCTTCTCGCGGCCCGTCGATGTTGTCGATGACCAAGCCGCCGGCCGAGGTTTCGTGCACGGTCCGCAGCCGCTCGGCACCTCGACGGGACGGACGGCGCTGGCCCGCCTTCGCCGACTTCGACTTCGCCGACTTGGTCGGAGTCCCGGCGGCCGTCGTCTCGTTGCCGGTTTTGGCCTCACCTGAAGTTGCCGAGCGCCGACCGCGGCGCCTCCCCCGGCGCCGACGCGGTTGCGGATCTTCGCCGTCGGACACCTAAGCGATGGTAGCTGGCGTGGTCAGAGGCTCTGGGCACACTCGCCGGTAGTGAGCTGCGGGATCGCCGCAGAAAGGCTGAGTAGAAGCCGGACTATCCTTCGTCCGTGCCCGAACACCCTCAGGATGCCGAGCTGCTGGCCGCGGCCGCGGTCGCGCTGAACGGCCACGCCGACATCCTGCGCGAGCTCGGCGGGTTGTTCGCTGAGGCCGGTCACGAGCTCTACCTGGTGGGTGGTTCCGTGCGCGACGCGGTACTGCAGCGGCTGAGCACCGACCTCGACTTCGCCACCGATGCGCGCCCCGAGCAGATGCAGAAGCTCCTGCGGTCGTGGGCCGACGCGCTGTGGGACACCGGCATCGAGTTCGGCACCATCGGTGCCGAGAAAAACGGCCAGCGACTGGAGTTCACCACCTTTCGCGCCGACCGCTACGACGGGGTGTCTCGCAACCCGCAGGTCCGCTTCGGTGACTCGCTCGAAGACGACCTCGTCCGCCGCGACTTCACCGTCAACGCGATGGCTGTACGTGTAACCGCTTCGGGCGCCGCTGAATTCGTCGATCCGCTGAACGGGTTGGCGGCCCTGCGCGATCGGGTGCTCGACACTCCGGCGCCGCCGTCGGTGTCGTTCGGCGACGACCCGTTGCGGATGCTGCGGGCCGCGCGGTTCGTCTCGCAACTCGGCTTCGCCGTTGCGCCCAGGGTGCTGGAGGCGATCATCGACATGGCCCCGCAACTCGAGCGGATCACCGCCGAGCGGGTGGCCGCCGAACTGGACAAGCTGCTGCTGGGCGCCGATCCGGTCGCCGGCATCGACCTGATGGTGCAGACCGGGATGGGCGACGTGGTGTTGCCCGACGTCGGTGGCATGCGGATGGCGATCGACGAGCATCACCAGCACAAGGACGTCTACGAGCATTCGCTGACGGTCTTGCGGCAGGCGATCGAGTTGGAAGATGACGGGCCGGATCTAGTGTTGCGCTGGGCGGCGCTGCTGCACGACATCGGCAAACCTGCCACCCGCCGGCATGAGGCCGATGGCGGCGTCAGCTTCCATCACCACGAGGTGGTCGGCGCCAAGATGGCCCGAAAAAGGCTGCGCGCGTTGAAGTATTCGAAGCAGCTCGTCGACGACGTATCTCAGCTGGTGTATCTGCACCTCCGGTTTCACGGCTACGGCGGCGGGAAGTGGACCGACTCTGCGGTGCGGCGGTACGTCACCGACGCCGGCCCATTGCTGCCGCGCCTGCACAAGCTGGTCCGAGCCGATTGCACGACCCGCAACAAGCGACGGGCCGCCCGTCTCCAGGCGAACTACGACGACCTCGAGACGCGGATTGCCGAGCTGGCCGCCAAGGAAGACCTGCAACGGGTGCGCCCCGACCTGGACGGCAACGAGATCATGGAGCTGCTCGGAATCCCGGCCGGCCCGCAGGTGGGGGAGGCGTGGCGTTATCTCAAGGAGCTGCGGCTGGACCGCGGGCCGCTGAGCCGCGATGAGGCGATCGCCGAGCTGAAGTCCTGGTGGGCAGCGCGCGGGAACCAGTAGCGCGCGGACGCCGTCAGATCGGGTATGGAGTATTGCCTGAGCGCCGGTGACGGCGCAGCGACCATGTGGGACCGCGGGCCTGATCTCGACCTCGACGGCGACGGCCGGCTCGATGCGGTCGGGCTGGACTTCGACCACGACGGACTGGCCGACGATGCGCTGGCCGACCTCGACGGTGACGGCGTCGCCGATCACGCCGTTCTCGACGTCAACGGTCCCACCGAACGCTATTTCACCGACGACGGCACCGGGACGTGGGCCGTCGCCGCCGACCGGCCGGCGCGAACCACGACCGGTCTGCGCTGGTTCGGGCTCGACGGCGTCGAGCACACCGGCCGACCGCTGACCGACTTCGACGCCGGCCACCAGGTGCGGCTGCTGGACAGCGACGGCAACGGCCTGGCCGACCGCGCGCTGCTTCCCAGCGCCGACGGCGTGACCGGTTATGTGGACACCGACGGCGACGGCCGATGGGACGTCAAACTCACCGACACCGACGGGGATGGCGCCGCCGACGCGGCCAGCGCCGTAGCGCCAACGACGTAGGCCCCTGTCCGGGCCGGCTGCCCGGTACTGTGACGGCCCATGACTTCCGACGTGTCGGGCCCGGACTCGGTGGGCGCCGCCCTGATCGAGATCCTGCGCGACGACCTCAACATCGACGTCAGCCGCGTGACCCCGGAGTCCCGGTTGGTCGACGACGTGGGCCTGGACTCGGTTGCGTTCGCGGTGGGCATGGTCGCCATCGAGGACAAGCTCGGCGTCGTGGTCAACGAGCAAGAGCTACTGGGCTGCGACACCGTCGGCGACCTGGAGAACGTCATCCGGGCAAAGGTCCCGGTCGGCCGGTGAGCGTGCTGGCCACCGCCTTGTCCCGGGCGATGCGCACCTCAGCTCACGACCTGGTCGTCTTCGACAAAGACGCCGATGCTTGGACGCGGCGGCCTTGGTCGCAGGTGCACGCCCGCGCGGAGGGCATCGCCACCCGCATCCTGGACCAACCCAGGCTCGGCGCGGTCGGGCTGGTCGGCGAGCCGACCGCCGACTTCGTCGCCGCGATCCAGGCCGCCTGGCTGGCCGGTCAGAGTGTCTCGATTCTGCCGGGGCCGGTTCGCGGCGCCGACCCGCGACAGTGGGCCCAGGCGACGCTAGCCCGCTTCACCGGGATCGGCGTGCGCACGGTGTTCAGCCACGGCGACGAGTTCACGTTGTTGAGCGGGCTCCCCGAGGGTCACGGACCCACCGTTCTCGACCTGACGACCGTCGCGCACGAACCGTCCACCGCGTTCAGCCCAGTCGAAGCCGCCGCCGGGACACCGGCGATCCTGCAGGGAACTGCCGGCTCCACCGGAACACCGCGCACCGCCCAGCTGTCCCCAGAAGCGGTGCTGGCCAACGTCAATGGGCTTCTCGCCCGCATCGGCGTCGACCCGGCGGTCGACGGCGGGTGTACCTGGCTGCCGCTCTACCACGACATGGGGCTGACGTTCCTGCTGAGCGGCGCACTCGGGATGACACCGGTCTGGCTGGCACCCACGTCGGCCTTCACCGCGTCACCGTTCCGCTGGCTGCGCTGGCTCAGTGAAAGCGGAATGTCGCTGACCGCCGCGCCTAACATGGCCTACAGCATGATCGGCAAATACGCCCGACTGGTGTCCGACGTGGACCTCGGCCGCGTCCGGTTCACCATCAACGGCGGTGAGCCGGTCGACTGCGCCGGCATGGAGCGATTCGCGAATGCGTTGCGCCCGTTCGGGTTCGACGCCGGTGCGCTGGCGCCCTCGTACGGGCTGGCCGAATCCACGTGTGCGGTGACCGTTCCGGCTCCGGGTCGCGGCCTACGGTACGACGATGTCGCCTCAGGCGGCACAGAACCGCGGCGCCATGCCTGCCTGGGTGAGCCGATCACCGGTATGGAAGTCCGGATCAGCGAGGCGCCCGACCGCAGCGTCGACGTGCCCGGGCGCGACGTCGGCGAGATCGAGATCCGTGGCACCTCAATGATGTCCGGTTACCTCGGCGACACCCCGCTCGAGCCGGGGGCGTGGTTCCCGACCGGCGACCTGGGCTACCTCACCGATGACGGCCTGGTGGTCTGCGGGCGGGTCAAGGAGCTCATCACTGTCGCCGGCCGCAACGTGTTTCCCGCCGAGATCGAACGGGTCGCCGCCGAGATTCGCGGCGTGCGTGAAGGTGCCGTGGTCGCGGTCGGCAACGACGCCGACGCGACCCGTCCCGGCCTCGTCATCACCGCTGAGTTCCGTGGTCCCGACGAGGCAGGCGCCCGAAGCGAACTCGTGGCGAAGGTGGCCTCGGAGTGCGGCATCGTGCCCGCCAGCGTGGTCTTCGTCCGACCCGGCACGTTGCCGCGCACTTCTTCGGGGAAGCTCCGACGGCTCGAAGTGAAACGTAACCTGTCGGCGGCCACCGTATGACCGACGAGCTGAGCATCGAGGACTACCGGGGGCTGCTCGCCAACGTCTTCGACGAGGACGTCGCCAAGTGGACCGCGGAAGCCGAAGAGAGCGAACGGTTTCCGCGCCACCTGATCGAGCATCTGGGCCAGCGGGGCGTTTTCGCGCAGAAGTGGCTGAACGGCCAGCACCCGGACGTGGCCAAGCTCGTCGCACTTGCGCTCGAATTGGGCAAGCTGGGTTCGGCCGGCATCGGCGTCGGCATCAGCTTGCACGATTCCGCGATCGCCATCTTGCGCCGGTTCGCCCGCTCGGACTACCTCAGGGACATTGCCGAACGAGCCATCCGCGGCGAGGCGGTGTTGTGCATCGGTGCCTCGGAGGAATCGGGCGGTTCGGACCTGCAGATCTGTGAGACCGAAGTACGTTCTGCCCGAGGCGGTTTCGAGGTCAAGGGCATCAAGAAGTTTGTTTCGCTATCGCCGGTGGCCGACTACGTGATGGTGGTCGGACGGGGCGTCGACGACGACTCCGCCAGCCGGCACGGCAATGTGTTGCTGATCGCCGTCCCGCTGGCGCAGACCGAGGTCCAGGCGCCCTACCGCAAGGTCGGTGCCGGTCCGCTGGACACCGCTGCGGTGCACATCGACACCTGGGTGCCGGCCGATGCGCTGATCGCCCGCGCCGGAACGGGTTTGGCCGCGATCTCGTGGGGTCTCGCGCACGAACGGATGTCGATCGCGGGCCAGGTCGCCGGCGGATGCCAGCGGGTGCTGGGTATCACCCACGCCAGGATGGTCGAGCGCCGCCAGTTCGGCGCGACGCTGTTCGAGCACCAGGCGCTGCGGTTGCGGATGGCCGACCTGCAGTCGCGAGTGGATCTACTTCGCCACGGCCTCAACGGTATTGCGGCGCAGGGCCGCCTTGACCTGCGGGCCGCGGCCGCCGTGAAGGTCACCGCCGCGCGCCTCGGTGAAGAGGTGCTGTCGGAATGCATGCACATCTTCGGTGGATCGGGATACCTGGTCGACGAGACACCGCTGGGCCGATGGTGGCGGGACATGAAGCTGGCCCGCGTCGGCGGCGGGACCGACGAGGTGCTGTGGGAATTGGTAGCCGCCGCAATGAAACCCGACTACGACGGCTACCACGAGCTGACCGGCGGCTAGCGGGCTGCAGGCACGTCTTCCGGGGTGCGCGGCAACGCGTAAAGCGCCATGCGCCTGTTGCTCATGTCGTGCTCGCCGAGGAACGTGCAGCCGGCGTATTCACACAGTCGGCGCGCCGCGGTGTTGCGGTGATCGGGGTCGAACATGATTCGGCGGCAACGTGATTCGACCTCGAACACGCTCGCGACGATGCGCGGCAGCAGAAACGGCCCGAGCCCCTTGTTGACGATCGACAGTTCGGCGATCGCGGCGTGCAGACCGACGTCGTAGGGGTCGGCGTCGTAGCGGGTCGCGATCGAATCCTTCGCGGCGCGATACACCTCGACGTAGCCGCTGTCTTCGCCGTTCATGCTGCCGACGAACGGACGTGAGTAAGTGCCGGCGCACTGCGCGCGCAGATAGTCGCGCCACCGCGCCGGAGACCAGTCCGACTCCCACGCCTCCACTAGGTGCGGCATGTTCATCCATCGCGAGATCATCGCGGCGTCGGCGTCCGGGTCGACGGGCCGCAGCGCATAGGGCTCGGTCAGCACCGGCGTGGGCGGCGGAGGAGCTGCGCGCACCTCGTCGCCGATCTCGGTCAGCTCCCGCGGCAAGACCACCAACGCGTCACCCATAACGAGCGGTGAGCCTACCGGAGCCGAGGTCAGCGCAGTCTCGCACGAAGCGCCGCCGGTTTAGTCCCGTCGCCCGGCGGGTAAATGAACCGCGAGTTCAGTAGTAAACACATTATTCATGTCTCGGGTTGCGGCACTCGGCCAGGCACCACGACCTCGGGGACTTCCGGCACAGCCGTCCTGGGGATTGCCCCATGTGACGTTTCGCCCCGTGTGACGATGCAACTTCAAGGACCAGGTCCGCGCGAAAGGCAGGCAATGGTGGGATCACAGGGCGGCGGCCGAGTGCTCGTAACCGGTGCCACGGGATACGTCGGAGGGCACCTCGTGCCCGTGCTTCTCGACCGCGGACATCAAGTCCGCGCATTGGCTCGCAAACCTGACAAGCTGAAGCACGCCGCATGGCGCGAGCGCGTCGAGGTGGTGCGCGGCGACCTTGCCGACGCGGGTTCACTCGAAGCCGCGTTCAGCGGGGTCGACGTCGTCTATTACCTGGTGCACTCGATGGGCTCGGCGAAGGATTTCGAGTCCGAGGAGCAGCGATCCGCGCACAACGTGGCGTCCGCGGCGAAAGCCAGCGGCGTACGGCGGATCGTCTATCTGTCCGGGCTGCACCCCAGCGATGGACTTTCGACACACCTGCGGTCCCGGGTGGCGGTCGGGGAGACGTTGATCAAGTCCGGAGTCGAGACGATGGTGCTTCAGGCCGGGATCGTCATCGGCGCGGGATCGGCGTCGTTCGAGATGATTCGTTACCTCACCAATCGGCTTCCGGTCATGACGACGCCGAAATGGGTCCGCAACACCATCCAGCCGATCTCCATCGACGATGTTCTGCATTACCTGGCCGAGGCGGCGGAGGCAGACTTGCCCGAATCGCGGACGTGGGACATCGGAGGGCCCGATGTCCTGGAGTACGGCGAAGCGATGCAGATCTACGCGCAGGCCGCCGGTCTGCGGCCCCGCGTGATCATCCCGCTGCCGTTGTTGACCCCTTCGATCGCCAGCTGGTGGGTCGGGCTCGTGACACCGATCCGGTCCGGGTTGGCACGCCCGCTGGTGGAGTCGTTGCACAGCAACAACGTCGCCCTCGAACACGACATCGACGACGTCATCGCTAAACCCGCAGGCGGCCTGACCCCGTACAAGGAGGCGGTGGAAAGCGCGTTGGTAGCCGACGGCGCGCCGCCGGCGCCCGGACGGGCTCGCCTGGTGCGGCTGAAGTAGCGCCGCGGCGGCGGGGCCTCTCTTCGCGCTACGCGCTCATCGACCCCCGCTCAGGTTGATGCGGCGGGGCCTCTCTTCGCGCTACGCGCTCATCGACCCCCGCTCAGGTTGACGCGGCGGGGCCTCTCTTCGCGCTACGCGCTCATCGACCCCCGCTCAGGTTGACGCGGCGGGGCCTCTCTTCGCGCTACGCGCTCATCGACCCCCGCCGGGCGGCCCGGCGAAGGCCTGCGCGATCGGCAGCCACCGAGCGGCGTCGTCCCCGAACGCGTGTAGGTCAAGCTCACCGAGCGGCCGTCGCTGCGTGACCAGGAAGCAGAAATCCTCGGCCGACCCGGTCACCCGTTGCGCGGCGTCGGCCGGTCCCCACGTCCACACGTCGCCGTCGGGTGCACGCAACTCCACCCGGAACGGCTCACCCGGTGGTGTCAGCTCGTTGATGACGAACGCGAAGTCGCGGGTCCGCACACCGATGTGGGCGATGGATCGCAGTCGCGCCGTCGGGGTTCGCGTCACGCCTAACGCGTCGGCGACGTCGAGGCCGTGCGCCCAGGTCTCCATCAGCCGCGCGGTGGCCATCGACGATCCGCTCATCGGCGGGCCGAACCACGGCAGCTTGCGCCCGTCCTCGACGGTGAGTAGCGCGTCGTGCAATTCGGAGCGGGTGACCCGCCACTCGGCCAGCAGCTCCGCCGGCGGGACGGCCGCCAACTCCTCGGCCGCGGCGTCGACGAAGCCAATCGGGTCGTCGAGCGCCGTCTTGACGATGTCGGCGAAGGCGTCGGCGTCGGTGACCGACACCAACGCCCCGCGATCGGTCCACAGCAGATGCCCAATCTGATGGGCGATGGTCCAGCCTTCGGCCGGCGTGGGCGTACTCCAGCGGTCCTCGGCCAGCGAGGTGACCAGCGCGTCGAGTTCGTCGCTTTCGGCGCGCAGGTCGTCGACGATCTGGGAAAGGTCGGCCATTGGCGTACTTTAACGATTCGCCGTGCGGCCGATGAGGGAGTGTGCCGCCAGGCCGCCGAGGTAGACGACGCTGCCGGCCGCGACCAGCGCCGGGGAGTGCCCGTTGGCGGGAATCACGCAGGCCGCCAGCGTGATCGCCGCTATAAACGACACCCAGAACAACGAATCCTGCACGGCGAACACGTGTCCGCGCAGCGCGTCGTCCACGTCGATCTGTATCGCGGTATCGGCGCATAACTTGACGACCTGGCCGAACCCGCCGAGCAGGAACCCGCACGTCACCAGCACCCACAGCTGTAGCCCGATCCCGGCGAGCTCGAGCGCAGCGGCAATTGCCAACGCTCCGTTCGCCGTCGCGTAGCGGCCCCAACGGCGCACCGCCACCGGCGTCACCAGGTTGGCCAGAAACGATCCGGCGCCGGCTGCGGCGACGAACAGCAGCGCACTGCCAAGCGCGGCGGCCGCGGCGGGGTCGCTGCCGCGCACCAGTAGCAGTACCAGCAGCGAGTTGATTCCGAACACCATCCGGTGCGCGGCCAGACCCGACAGCGTCGCCGCGACGGTCGGCCGGTCCAGCACGGTCCGCACCCCGTGCACCCACCCGGTGACGACGGCGTATGGGACCGACCCGTGGATCGCTCGTTGGGTGTCGTCGGGCCCCAGCACGCGGTCCGCGAACCGCAGCGAGAGGCGCAGCGCAATCATCAGCGGGACGACGACCAGGAAGATGGTCGACGCGGCCCCGCTGTCGCCCGTGCCGAGCAGCTGGCGTGGCACCAGCATGAAGTTGGCGCCGAGAAACGCCGCGACGGCGCCCACCGCCGTGGCGATCGAGTTCATCGTCACAACCTGCTCGCGCGGTACCACGTCCGGCAGCGCCGCCGACATGCCGGACGAGACGAACCGGGACAGCCCGTTGACCACCAGGGCGCCGCACAGCACCAGCGAGTCGCGAGCGCCCACTGCAAGACACAGTCCCACCAGCGCCACCGACACCACCCTGCCGACGTTGGCCGACACCAGCACCAGCCGACGATCCCAGCGGTCCATCAGCGCCCCGGCGAACGGGCCGAGCAGAGAATAGGGCAGGAACAGCACCGCGAACGCGCCCGCGATGGCCAGCGGGCTGGACGCCCGCTCGGGATTGAACAGCAGCGCGCCGGCCAGGCCGGCTTGAAAGAGGCCGTCGCCGAATTGGCTCGCGAGTCGCAGTTCGAGCAGTCGCCAGAAGTCGGGCAGTGCCCGCACCGAACGCCAGACGGCCAACGGCGCACGCGGATGAGTCACTGATCCTGCTTCCATTGGCCTGGCATTGACGGCGCCTGTTACAACACTACAAATATCTGCCCCACCGCCCCACTTGTTGACCACAGCGGTCGGGCCCGGATGCCATGATGGATGGGTGGCGCAGTCCGAAGACCCAGAGGATTTCATTGCCCCTGCCGCACAACGTGTGCGAGCGGGCACTTTGCTTCTGGCTAATACGGACCTGCTCGAGCCGACGTTTCGTCGCAGTGTGATCTACATCGTCGAGCACAACGACGGCGGAACGCTGGGCGTCGTGCTGAACCGGCCGAGCGAGACCGCCGTCTACAACGTTCTGCCGCAGTGGGCCGGACTCGCGTCTAAGCCCAAGACGATGTTCATCGGCGGCCCTGTCAAGCGCGACGCGGCGCTGTGCCTGGCGGTGCTGCGGGTCGGCTCGGTGGCCGACGACGTGCCCGGCCTGCGCCATGTGGCCGGCCGAATGGCGATGGTCGACCTCGATGCCGACCCCGAGGAGATCGCACCGGCCGTCGAAGGCGTCCGTATCTTTGCCGGTTACTCCGGCTGGACGATCGGCCAACTCGAGGGCGAGATCGAACGCGACGACTGGATTGTCCTGTCGGCGTTGCCATCTGACGTGCTGGTCGAACCGCGGGTGGACCTGTGGGGTCGGGTGTTGCGCCGTCAACCCCAGCCGCTGTCGATGCTGGCCACTCACCCGATCGACGTCAGCCGTAACTAGGGTTTACTAGGCGGCTGCCACCGCGGCGGGTTCTTCGCCGCGGGAGAGCCTGCTCGCGATCACCGAGCACACGATCAGCTGGATCTGGTGAAAGATCATCAGCGGCAGCATGATCACGCCGACCGTCGCGGCGGGAAAGAACACCAGCGCCATCGGCAGACCCGAAGCCAGACTTTTCTTCGACCCGCAGAACAGCAACACGATCCGGTCGCCGCGGTCCAGGCCCACCAGCCGCCCGAGCATGCCGGTGAAGCTCAGTACCAGTGCCAACAGCACGGTATTCACCACCGCGACGGCCACCAGCTTCCACGGGTCGACGCTGGCCCAGATGTGCTCGACGATGCCCATCGAGAACGCGATGTAGACGACCAGCAGGATCGAACCGCGGTCGACGATCTTGGTCAGCGCCGCGTGCCCGAGCACCCAGTCGGCGATCCAGGGCCGCATCAGCTGTCCCACCACGAACGGCAGCAGCAATTGCACAAAGACGTCTCGGACGGCGCTGGCGTCCATGTGGGCCCCGCCGCGGGTGTTCATCAGCAGCACCACCAACAGCGGGGTCAGCGCGATCCCGACGATGTTCGACAGCGACGCGCTGACCAGCGCTCCCGAAACATTGCCGCGGGCGATCGAGGTGAACGCGATCGACGACTGCACGGTCGACGGGACCAGGCACAAAAACAGCAGCCCGTTGTACAGGTCGGTGTTCAGCAGCCAGGGCACCAGGGCCCGGCAGGCGAGTCCGAGCAAGGGGAAGAGCACGAAGGTGGTGGCGAGCACCAGCAGGTGCAGCTGCCAGCGCTTGACACCTTGCCAGGCCTGCTGGGGCGACAGCCGGGTGCCGTAAAGCCAAAACAGCAGCGCGATAACAACTTTGGCGGCCACCGACATGAAGTCGGCGAAGGCTCCGCGGGCCGGGAAGAGCGCCGCCAGCGCGACGGTGGCGGCCATGGCCAGCAGAAAAGTGTCAATCGGCAGCGCCGAAAGCTTCTTGAGCATCGCTCAGTGGCAGGCCAACGTGCAGGCGGCGCACGCCCCACCACAACTGGCCGCGGAGGCTTCCTCCTGGCGCAGCGCGAAGCGGGCGGTCTGGTACGACCCGGCAGCGACGGTTCCGATCGCACCGACGACGCAGACGCAGACCACGGTCAGCGCGCTGGCGGGCGGTGCGGCCAGGGCCACCGCTCCGGCGACGGCAAGCATGGTCGCGGCGGCGAGTTGCGGCGGCGCGACGGACTTCATCACCGCTGCGGCGGTGCCGGTGACGGCGGGACGGGTCAGCGACCGCATGCCGAGTACGGCCAACACCACCGCCGTGCAGACGCACAGCACTCCCGCGATGAGCATGGGGACACCATACGAGGCGTCCGGGTCTGGCGCAGCGTCCGGTTGTTAGTGAGCCAGCGCCTGCGGGGGTGCGCTTGCGGCGGGAGGCGCGGCGGGCGCCGGTGCCGGAGCGGCCGCCGGAGCCGGTGGCGCGGGTTGATTGGAGCCGGGTGCGCCGGCCCGGAAGCCGTTGACGATGCCGTCGGTGGCCTGTGCCTCGCCGACTCCGCCACCGGCTTCGGTCGTCACGGCCAGCGAGACCAGGTACTTGTCCGGGCCCGACGTGACGATCACGTGGCGCCGGGAGGTGTTCAGCGTCATCTCGTTCTGCCGGTAGGTGCCCTCGATCAGCGACGACGGGGAGCCGTTGTAGTCGGCCAGCGAGGCATCGGTGTTGCGCCAGGCCGGCAGCTGCTGGCTGTCGATGAAGCCGTGGGTGATGGCCTCATGCGGATCGAAATCACCGACCAGTCGGTACACCACCAGTTGGGCGTTCGGGGTGTAGAGGCTGGGGCTCCGGCGGTTGGCGATCACGACGAACGCGTCGGGCACGTTGGGGTCGGGCACTTGCGTCCATCCCTGCGGCACCGGCAGGACGATGTCGAGCGCGTTGAAGCCGGGCGCTTTCTGGGGCTCCATCTTGACGCCCTTGCCGTTGAAGAAGTCGCGCAGCGTTCCCGACGTGGCTGGTGTCAGCCCCGGCGGCACGGCTTGTGGCGCGGGCGGCTGCGCGGCCGCAGCCGGTGCGGCAACGGGCGGCACGCCTTGGGGCGCGGGCAGCTGCGCGGCGGGAGGAACGGCCTGCGGCGCCAGGCCCGGCATCGGGTTGCCCAGCGCTCCAGGATTGCCCAGGGCACCGGGGACGGCTTGCGGCGCCGGCGCCGGCGCCGGAACGGGGCGCGGAGGGAACACCGGGTCGGCCGAGGCGGTGGGGCTGGCGATTCCCAGCACGCCGGCGGCGCCGACGGCCAGGCCTGCGACCGTCGCTCGCCAGCTACGGGACATGTGCGTCATGGGTGGTCCTTCCGAGAATGCCCGGGTCGTTCGTCGCAGAAAGCGACTGTAACCAGGGGTAAGCGGCGGGCCCTAGCACCGCAACCGACCTTTGACACACCTGGAATGAAGCCCTGATCGGTCTGCAATCCAACCGAGACCGTCGGTGGTCGGCGGGTCGCGCGACGACGCCCTTATAACCTGTTGAGCGTGACCGACTCCGACCCCGACGCGCCGCGGTACCGCTACACCGCGGACCTGGCCGGCCGCATCGAACAGAACTGGCAGGACACCTGGACCCGGCTGGGGACCTTCAACGTGCCCAACCCGGTCGGTTCGCTGGCGCCGACGGACGGCTCACCTGTTCCCGACGACAAGATGTTCGTCCAGGACATGTTTCCCTACCCTTCGGGGGAGGGACTGCACGTCGGCCATCCGCTCGGCTACATCGCCACCGACGTCTACGCGCGCTACTTCCGGATGCTGGGCCGTAACGTGCTGCACGCGTTGGGGTTCGATGCCTTCGGTCTGCCCGCCGAGCAGTACGCGGTGCAGACCGGTACCCACCCCCGCACTCGCACCGAAGCCAACATCGTCAACTTCCGGCGTCAGTTGGGGCGGCTGGGCTTCGGTCACGACAACCGTCGCAGCTTCTCCACTACCGACGTCGACTTCTACAAGTGGACCCAGTGGATTTTCCTGCAGATCTACAACGCCTGGTTCGACACCTCGGCGGGCAAGGCCCGACCGATCGCAGAGCTGATCGCCGAGTTCGACTCGGGCGCGCGCCAATTGGATGACGGTCGGTCCTGGGCGGAACTGTCGACGGGTGAGCGCGCCGACGTGATCGACGGACACCGGCTGGTCTACCAGTCCGACTCGATGGTCAACTGGTGCCCGGGCCTGGGCACCGTGCTGGCCAACGAAGAGGTCACCGCCGACGGCCGCAGTGAGCGCGGCAACTTCCCAGTCTTCCGAAAGCGGTTGCGGCAGTGGATGATGCGAATCACCGCCTACTCTGATCGCTTGCTCGACGACCTCGACGTGCTGGACTGGCCGGAGAAGGTCAAGACGATGCAGCGCAACTGGATCGGCCGCTCCACGGGAGCCGCCGTGTTGTTCTCGTCGCGGGCCGGGGATATCGAGGTTTTCACCACCCGGCCGGATACCCTCTTCGGCGCAACGTATCTCGTGCTAGCGCCCGAACACGAATTGGTCGACAAACTGGTCGTGGCGCAGTGGCCCGACGGCGTCGAGCCGCACTGGACCTACGGCGCGGACACCCCCGTGCAGGCCGTCGCCGCTTATCGGAAGGCGATCGCCGCGAAGTCCGATCTCGAGCGGCAGGAGAACAAGACCAAGACCGGCGTCTTCCTGGGCGCGTACGCCACCAACCCGGCGAATGGCAAGCAGGTTCCGATTTTCATCGCGGACTACGTGCTGGCCGGGTACGGCACCGGAGCGATCATGGCGGTCCCCGGACACGACCAGCGCGACTGGGAATTCGCCGGCGAATTCGGCCTGCCGATCGTCGAAGTGATTGCGGGCGGCGACGTTTCCGAGGCCGCGTACACTGGGGACGGTGTGCTGGTGAACTCGGACTACCTCAACGGGTTCGACGTCACGGCGGCCAAGGAAGCGATCATCGCCCGGCTGGAATCAGAGGGCCATGGCCGCGGCCGCGTCGAATACAAGCTGCGGGACTGGCTTTTCGCGCGCCAGCGCTATTGGGGAGAGCCCTTCCCGATTGTCTACGACAGCGACGGACGCGCGCACGCACTCGACGACGCCGACCTCCCGGTCGAACTGCCGGACGTCCCGGATTATTCGCCGGTGCTGTTCGATCCTGACGACGCTGACAGCGAGCCCTCGCCGCCGTTGGGCAAGGCCACGGACTGGGTCCACGTCGAGCTTGATCTCGGTGACGGGCTCAAGCCCTACGCCCGCGATACCAACGTGATGCCGCAGTGGGCCGGTAGCTCCTGGTACGAGCTGCGCTACACCGATCCGCACAACCCGGATCGGTTCTGCGACAGGGCAAACGAGGCCTACTGGATGGGGCCGCGGCCTGCCGAGCACGGCCCGGACGATCCTGGCGGCGTCGACCTCTACGTCGGCGGCGCGGAGCACGCGGTGCTGCATCTCCTGTATTCGCGGTTCTGGCACAAGGTGCTCTACGACCTCGGCCATGTCAGCTCCCGCGAGCCCTACCGGCGACTGGTCAACCAGGGCTACATCCAGGCTTTCGCCTACACCGACTCGCGCGGTGCGTACGTGCCGGCCGCGGATGTCGTCGAGCGCGGTGGGAAATTCTTCTACCCGGGGCCCGACGGCGAGATCGAGGTCTTCCAGGAATTCGGCAAGATCGGCAAGAGCCTGAAAAACTCGATCTCACCCGACGAGATGTGTGACGACTACGGCGCCGACACCTTGCGGGTGTACGAGATGTCGATGGGCCCGATCGAGGCGTCACGTCCCTGGGCCACCAAGGATGTCGTCGGCGCACAGCGGTTCCTGCAGCGCGTGTGGCGGCTGGTGGTCGACGAGAACACCGGCGAGGCCCGGCCCGCCGATGACGCGCTCGACACCGACACACTGCGCCTGCTGCATCGAACCATCGCCGGCGTCTCGGAAGACTATGCGGCACTGCGTAACAACACGGCGGTGGCCAAGCTGATCGAGTACACCAACCACCTGACCAAGCAACACCGTGACGCGGCGCCGCGGGCCGCGGTCGAACCGCTGGTGCTAATGCTGGCACCGGTGGCGCCGCACCTGGCCGAAGAGCTGTGGCAGCGGCTCGGCCATCCGAAATCGCTTGCCCACGGCCCGTTTCCGGTGGCTGATCCCGACTACCTGGTCGACGACACCGTCGAGTATCCGGTCCAGGTCAACGGCAAGGTCCGCGGCCGAATTACGGTGTCGGCCAACGCCGATGCCGAAGCGGTGGAGACCGCGGCGCTGGCCGACGAGAAGGTGCAGGCGTTTCTGGCCGGAGCCACCCCGAAGAAGGTGATCGTGGTCCCCGGGAAAATGGTCAACCTCGTCGTCTAGTCCGCCTCGTCCTCGCCTGCTCGCGAGACAGAAGCTGTGGTCGTGATCGGGTCGAAAAGCACAGCCCTGACTTCTGTTCGCGGTTGAGGCCTGCGAAATTCGCGAGTTGGGCGTCGGGATCGTGGCCGTACGCTGCATGAGTGAGACGTCGAAGCAGGGTGGTAATCGCCGCGGTGGGCGCACTTGTGCTGACAGCCAACGCATGTCATGCGAATCGCCCGTCGACGCAATCTGAGGGGCACGGGTCGCTGATCGCCTACGGCACTTCGCGGTCCACACCGTGGTTTCGGCCTGGCGAAGAGACGTTCACTCTGGCGTGGCACGCGACAACCATCGCCAGGTGGACCAGACAAATCGGTGCGCGGAGATTCACCAGCGCCAGCGCACCGGCCTTCACCCCAGACGGCCGGTACGCATTCGCGCGCTTCAGCGACGAGCAGGCCGGCCGGTATCCCTACGACGGCGGCGACATCCACGCCGAGTTGGTGTGGGTGGATACAGCGACCCGGCAGATCCGCGAAGTGGCCATTGCGGCTCGGTCACGATCGGGCAAGCAAGAACCGGGGCGGCCGACTACGCCGTTTGCGCTGGATGGCAGCGTCGTGGTGTGGCAAGACCCGACCGCGACGGATCCGGCCGACGGACACATCACCCTGATGCAGCTGGACCTCAGTCGACCCGATCCGATGCCCAGCGTCTTGCGCACACTGGAGCTGCCGACGCGGCCGTCGGACCGCGAATTGTCTCCGGTCAACGAGCAGTACTTCACCGGAAACGTGATCGGCGCCGGCCACGGGCGCATCGTGCTGTACCACGCCGGCCATCTGTTCCTCGCCGACGCCAAAGGGGCCGTCCGCGATCTCGATCAGCCACCCGGTCACTCCGTGGCGAACGCGATATTCAGCCCGGACGGAACGCGTTTCGCCGTGGAATCGGGTAAGGCGTCAGGATCCGCACAGTGCACCGAGCGCCAAGCCACCGTGTTCGACGCTGCCACCGGCCGACCCGTTGCCGACCTTCCACAGACGTTCGACCTCACAGCACGGCCCTATTTCTACGGCAATACGAGCGACGCGCTGTGGTGGACGCCGCAGGGGTCGCTGCGGGCCACCGGTAGTGCCGACGTCTGTCCGGCGAGTCCTTCGGAGCCTACCGAGGATGGCGGGGTGTGGGAGCTGAGCGGCGCGGGGTGGACTCAGATCGACCCGCCTGGGACCTACCGGGATTACCCTCTCCAGGACGGCGATGCGGCCGTTGTCGCCCAGGTGGATCGACCGGCC
Organism: Mycobacterium paraterrae; assembly: GCF_022430545.2. Classification (NCBI taxonomy): domain Bacteria; kingdom Bacillati; phylum Actinomycetota; class Actinomycetes; order Mycobacteriales; family Mycobacteriaceae; genus Mycobacterium; species Mycobacterium paraterrae. The sequence continues at coordinate 1,764,175 of NZ_CP092488.2, forward strand.
GACGAGCAGCGGCCCAACGAACCCTCAACTGTCACAAAGCTTCTCATTCGCGAACGCGGCAGGCTGGTCCCGGTCGCGCAGGTCGATCCCGCGCTAGTCGCCGTCGGGCCGCCGTCGTCAGCCAGCTAGCCACCCGCTTGGCGTGAACTAGACGCCAGGGTCGTGATGCGCGTGAATCGCAGACCTAGCTTCTGTTTCGAGGGAGGCGGGTCAACGAGGCCGGAGGATCACCTCGTGCAGGTGGCCGTCGGGTGGGGTGTTGACCGCCTGGGCCACTGCCGCTGCGACCGTTTCGGCGCGCAAGAACTTGCCCGCGTCGTAATCGCCTCCTTCGAACGACACCAACTCCCGTTGCATGTCGGTGTCGGTGCGGCCAGGGTAGACGGTGGTGACCCGCAGCGTCGGCTCGCTCAGCCGCAGCGAGTCGGCGAACGCGCGCTGCGCAAACTTGCTGGCGGAGTACGACGCCATGTTCTGCGACGGGGTGCGGCCCGCGCCGGAGTTGATGAACACCACCTGACCATCGCCGCGGCGCAGCGCCGGCAGGACTGCAAGCGTAACCGCCACTGCGCCAAGCACATTGACCTCGAAGGTGGTACGCCAATCGTCGATTTCCGACTCCGCGACGGGACCCGGGATCGACACCCCGGCGTTGTGCACCAGTACGTCGAGCTCGTCGATGCCGCCGGTGGCCCCGGTGATCGAGTCGGTGTCGGTGAGGTCGAGCGCCAACGCGGTGGCCCCGAGGCGCTCCGCGGTCGCCTCGAGTGCGCGCGACGGGCGTCCGGCCAGGATCAAGGTGTGGGTGGGTGCCAGGGCGTCGGCGATGGCCGCGCCGATCCCGCGGCTGGCACCGGTGATGAGTGCTGTCGGCATGCCCGCCAGCTTAAGGGCTGAGCGGCAACGCTTTACGCGGTGGCGTCCCCGTTGGCGGCACCGGCCGGGGTGGTGACTGATTCGCTGGCGGCCAGCCGCTCCAGCGGAGCCAGCGCCTTCGTCAGCGCGTCGATCTCAGATTCGTTGAGTTGGCTGAGCAGGCTCACGAGCGCGGTGATTCGGTTGCTCAGCGACTCGCGATGCACGGCCAGGCCGCGCGGGGTGATATCAACAAGCACGGCACGCAGGTCAGACGGGTCGCGCGAACGCTTCACCAGCCCGATCTTCTCCAGCCGGCGGATCGCGACCGTCGTCGTGGGAGTGCGAACCCGCTCGTGCGCGGCCAGATCGGTCATCCGAATCGGGCCGCGGTCCAGCAGGGTCACCAGGATCGACAGCTGGGCCAGCGTCAGGTCGTTGGCGGCTTCCTTGCCGGCACTCGGATCGCCGCGGCGCAGGATCGAGAACAACTTGGAGAGCGTACGGTGAAGCCCCTCCGCCAGCTCAGTGAGCTCGGGCACGGTGGCTTCAGTTTCCGCCATAGTTCGACAGTCTAACCTGTCTGCTGGTCAGCGGCCCACAATTGGATTTTGCCGGTTTTGCTGCTACAACACCTGCGACAAGAAGCGCTGCAGGCGCTCGGTCCCGGCCGCCTCGAAGATCTGCTCCGGTGGCCCGGTCTCGACCACCTGGCCGTGGTCCATGAACACGACGGTGTCGGAGGTCGACCTGGCGAACGCCATCTCATGGGTCACGACCAGCATCGTCATGCCTTCCGAGCCCAGATCGGCGATCAGCGCCAAGATGCCTTTGATCAACTCCGGATCCAGCGCCGAAGTCACTTCGTCGAAGAGCATCACCTGCGGCCCCATCGCGAGCGCGCGGGCGATCGCAACTCTTTGCTGCTGACCACCCGACAGGGCGCCGGGCTGGCATCCCGCCTTGTTTTTCATGCCCACCCGGTCCAGTTGGGCCAGGGCCGCCTCGCGGGCCTGGTCACCGGAGAGGCGCTTGAGCTTGCGCGGCGCCAGCATCACGTTGTCCAGGACGCTGAGGTGCGGGAAGAGGTTGAAGTGCTGGAACACCATGCCGATCCGCTGCCGCACGGAGTCGGGATCGTCGTTCAGCACCGATCGGCCGTCGAGCAGAATGTCACCCTGGTCGGGTTCGTTCAGCCGGTTGAGCGCCCGCAACAGGGTGGACTTCCCGGATCCCGACGGCCCGATCACTGCCACGGTGTTGCCGGCCGGGGCGACGATGTCGACGCCGCGCAGCACTTTGTTGCGGCCGAAAGACAAGTGAATGCCTTTGCCCTCCAACGCCACTGAGCTGGTCATACCATCTCCTGACTGGCGGGCAGCGGCAGCGAATCGTCCGGTCTGCCGTGCCGGAGCCGCTCGTCGATCACGTTGACCAGGTGAGTCAACGGGATCGTCAGCAGCAGGTAGAACATGCCGGCCGCGACCAGCGGCGAGAGGCTGCCAGTCTGCGCGTTCAGGTCGCGGCCGACCTGGAACAGCTCCCGCTGGCCGGCGATCAGTCCCAGGAAGTACACCAGCGCCGACCCTTTCAGCAGCGCGATGAACTGGTTGACCAGGGCCGGCAGCACCCGCCGGATCGCCTGCGGGAGCACGATCAGCCGCATCGAGGCCCGGTAGCTCAATCCCAGTGCGCGGGCGGCATCGAGCTGGCCCGGCTCGACGCTCTGGATCCCGGAGCGGAAGATCTCGCCGATGTAGGCCGCCGCCGTCAGACCCAGCGCCGCGATGCCCAGCGGATAGGGGTTGTTGTGGGTCAGCCCGCCGACGATCGGACCGATGCCGAGTCCGATCAGCAGGATGATCACCACCTCGGGCAGACCGCGGAAGATGTCGGTGTAGATCCGCGCCGGCCACCGCAGCCAGCGCATGCCCGACACACCGGCCACCGCCAGCACCATCCCGACCGCCAGCCCGAGGATGCCGGAGCTGATCGTGAGGATCAGCGTGTTGGGTAGCCCCGTCGTCAGCATCGCCGGGATCGCTTGTCTGTAGAGATCCCAGTCGAAGAACGACTCCTTGAGCTGGGTCAGGGTCGACTTCGGCGCCGGCGGCTTGTCGATCGACCGGTGATTGCGCGCGGCGATCGCCGCGAAGTCCGGAAGATGCGGCGTCGCAGCCGCTTTCGATCCGGGCTTCCATCCGGAGGGCAGCGGTCGCGGTGTCCAATCGGTGTAGAGCTGCGCCCAGGTGCCGTCGGCGATCACCGCGTCCAGCCCGGCGTTGAGCGCGTCGATCAGCGGCTGGTTGTCCTTGCCCACCGCGTACGCGATGAAAGTGCCCTGCCCGAACGTATAGCCGACGACGGCGGCGGCGTCGCCGTGCTTCATCACTTTGGCCGCCTCCATGGCCGGCGCCACCCAGGCGTCGACCTGGTGGTTCTTCACGCACGAATAGAGCGTGGTGAAGTCGGGGAATTTGACCGGTTCGATGTGCAGGGTGTCGACGACGTAGGACTCTTCGACGGTGCCCTGGATGGCGCCGATGCGTTGCCCGGGGTGCAGGTCGTCGAAGCCGTGGATGGGCGAGCCGGCCGGCACGATCAGCGACAGGTAACCGAAGTCGTAGCCGTTGGTGAATCCGACCGTGCGGCGCCGTCCTTCGGTCGCGATGATCGACGACGAGCCGACGTCGAAGCGCCGACCGGCGACCTGCGCCAGCAACGCCGAGAACTCGGTGCCGTTGAAGACGATGCGCAGGCCCAGTTTGGCCGCGATCGCCCGCAACAGCTCGCTGTCGAAGCCGGTGAACCGGCCGCCGTTCAGGCAGCTGCTCGGCGGGCCGCCGGGCTGGGTGCCGACCGTCAACGTCCCAGGTGTGAGCAGGTGCAGCGCGTCGATGTTCACCGAGTTCAGCGGCACGACATCGGGGGTGGTGTGGGTGTCCGCCTCCTGGGGCTTGTCGGTGGCGAGATTTGCCGGTAACGGGCGCGCGCCTTCTTTCCCGACCGGCTTGCACATCTGGTTGTCCGCGACGGCCGGTGCGAGCGGGGCCAAGCTGTAGGTCAGCAGGATGATGCCCAGCAGCGCAACAAGTTTCGACGCGCGAACTCTCATGCTTTGTCGCGCCACCTGCACAACGCTTCGGCGTCGCTCAGGACGTAGTCGGGGCCATTAACGCCGACGGTCAGCAGCGTCACCCCGAGCGCGACCAGCCCTTCGGCGTCGTCCAGCAGGTGCTCGACGTCGACGCCCGCCGAACGCTCGATGGTGTCGGGGTCGCGTCCCACCGCGGCGCAGTGTTTGGCCAGCACTTCGGCGGCCTGCGGGTAGCTGTCAACCGTGGTGAACCCGTGCCAGATATCAGCGTGTTCGGCGACCAACCGCAGCGTCTTCTTCGGCCCCTTGCCGCCGATCAGGATCGGGATGTCGCGGGTGGGTGGCGGGTTGAGCTTGGCCAGCCGGTCGTTGATCCGCGGCAGGGCGCCGGCGAGGTCGTCGAGGCGGCCGCCAGCCGTCCCGAACTCATAGCCGTATTCGTCGTAATCTTTTTGCTTCCAACCCGATCCGATGCCGAGAATCAACCGGCCGTCCGAGATGTGGTCGACGGTGCGGGCCATGTCGGCCAGTAGTTCGGGATTGCGGTAGGAGTTGCATGTCACCAGCGCGCCGATCTCGATTCGGGAGGTCTGCTCGGCCCAGGCCGCCAGCATGGTCCAGCATTCGAAGTGTGCACCGTCGGGGTCGCCGTACAGCGGAAAGAAGTGGTCCCAGTTGAAGGCGATGTCGACGCCGATGTCCTCACATCGGCGCACCGCGTCGCGCAGGTTGCGGTAGTCAGGGGAGTGCTGGGGCTGAAGTTGGACACCAATACGGATCGGCCTGGAGGAAGTCATGGCTCCCACGGTAGGCGCGCGGCGTGGTTAGCGCGCAAGGACGCCGCGCAGGATGTCGATCAGCGCCAACGGCTGGTCGCTCTGCACGGAATGGCCGGAGTTGTCCACGATCTCAAGCCCCCGGAATTGCTGTGCCCGCCTGACCAATTCGTCGGCGTCCTCGTCGGTGACGAACGGCGAGTTACCGCCGCGCACCAGCCTGACCGGCGCCGATAGGCCGGCGAAGTCCTCCCACAGACCGTCGAAATCCGGTACTTTGCGGATGCTGTCATATCGCCAGGTCCAGCTGCCGTCGTCGAGGCGGCGCGAATTGTGAAAGACCCCGCGCCGCAGCGATTTCCGGTCGCGGTGCGGCGCCGCGGCCGTGGTGACCTCCAGGATCGCCTCGAAGCTCGGGAAGTTTCGTTCGCCGGCCACCAGCGCGACGGTGCCCTGTTGCTCGGTGGTCATCTCCGCGTAACGGCGCAACGCCGACGGGGTGACGTCCACCAGCACGAGCTCGCGAACCAGGTGCGGCGCGATGGCACCCAGCCCGATCGCGGTGAGGCCGCCCAGCGACATGCCCACCACCAGCTCGGCCTCGGGCGCGAGGTCTTCGATCACCGGCTTGACGGCCGCGGCGTTGTGCTGGGGCGAGTAGTCACCGTCTTCGCGCCACGCCGAATGACCGTGGCCAGGCAGGTCGACCGCCAGCGCCGGCACGCCCAGCCCGACGATCACCGTGTCCCAGGTGTGCGCGTTCTGTCCGCCGCCGTGCAAAAACACCACCCGCGGCGAGTCGTAACCCCACTGCAGGGCGCTGATGCCGTCGGCCTCGACCCGCCGCACCGCCGGCAGCGGACCGCTGACACCGGCCTGCTCGGCGTTCTCGGCCAGCAAGCCAAATTCGGAGAGGCCAACCAGGTCGTCGTCGGAGATGTCGGTCATGGTCCTCGACACTAAAGGACGTAACGGCGACGGATGCCGCGGAATCGATCCCACATCGCGGCGGCCCGCTGGGTCTCGTTGACCATCGCGGTGTCGGCCGGCAGCGCTTCGGGCAGCTCGTCATGGCGCACGACCCGGGTGCTGAGCACCGCGGGCTGGCCCTCCAGCATGTGGCGGTAGGTCAGGTTGCCGCGCTCGAACCCCTGGGTGTCCAGCCAGTTGTGCACCCCGGGATCACGATGCGCCATAACCAGCCGGATTCGTCCGTCGGCGTCGACGACGGCGCGGCTCGGGGTGTAGGTGACCGGCCGGTAGAGGTAGTCCATGCTGTTGAAAAAGACGCCCATGTTGGTCAGCATCCACAGCCCGTCGTGGGCGTCGAATTCGACGATCAGCGCGTCGTCGGAACCAAGTTCCCAGTACATATTGGCTGCGGCCCGGCCGCGTTTGGCGTCGGCGCCGTCGGAATCGACGCGCGGAAAGGTGTTCGGCTGGTCGGCGCTGACGCCGCCGTACCGGAACGGGAACTCCGGCCAGTCCGTCATCAGCCCGGTCACGAAGTCGCCGGCCCAGTCCATCGCCTCGATCATCACCTCGGGCGTGGGCAGCGGCTTGGGCGCCGACATGTCGATCCGCTCGATCCGGATCTGCGCGGGCTTCTCGTCCCAGCGGTCGAAACCCTGACGAATGAACAGCTTTCGCGACTCGGCTGTGGTGGGCAGCCAGTTGCCGGGGCGTTGCGGGCCGCCGACGATCAGCTCGAACTGTCCGTCGTCATCGACGTCGAGGTGGGTGATGTTGGCCTCTGGCGTGTCGCCGAACGGCTCGTGCAGAGTGCCGGGCCCGGGCGTGCGACGGCCTTGGACGGTGACGTTGAAGAAGCGGGCAGTGCCCCGGCTGCCGGTCAGCCGATACGTCGAGCGACCGTCGATCCAGGCCTGCTGGTAAGTGAAGTCACCACAGTCGCCGCCGAGTTTGCGGGTAGGACCGCAGAACTCGTGCAGGGCGGGGTAGCCGGTGTCGCGGGTCTCCAGCGCTAGGTCGAAAGCTTGTCCGAGGTTCTGGGTGAGGAAGCGGAACGCGTCGACGCGCTGGATACCCGATGCGGCGTTGGCGTCCTTGAACACCTGGTTGCCCGCTTTTCGCAGCTGGCCGCAGAAGGCATCCCACGCCGCCTGCAGGGCGGCGTCGTCGGGGCAGTCGCCGAACGCCATCTCACGCACCCAGCCTGTCGAGCATGGCTCCTACGACAGCACAGGCGCGACGGGCCGATTCCAGCCGGCCCTCCGCATCGATCCGCGGGCCGATCAGCTCCAGGTCGAAGCCGTGCGCGTAGCCGCCGGCAAGCGCCTGTCTCACAAGCGATTCGATCGGTATCGTGCCGTCGCCTGGGACGGCACGGCCGGGTAGCGACCGATCCCCGAGAACGTAATCGCTGAGCTGGATCAGCCGTGTTCGTGGCAACGCGCGCTGCAGCGCCTCCTCGATGTCGCCCTCGGCCCAGCAGTGGAAGATGTCGATGCAGACGTCCAGCCCGCTCATTTCGGCCAGTGTCACGGCGTCGCGCAGCGTGTGCGCGAAATGCAGGTCGGCATAGAGCGGCGAGGCGTTTTCGATCGCCAACGCGACGCCGGCCTGCCGAGCGTGCTCGACACACGGCGCCACCCGTTCACAAAACCGTTGCGCGGCTTGCTCCCAAGTCAATGAGTCTCGGCCGCCGGTCAGCATGTACACGGTGGCGGCGGAGGTTGCAGCGGCGGCGTCGATCACTCGATCGAGGGCGGCCGCGTCGGCGAAGGGATGATAGACGGCCTCGACCGTGTACTCGTTGTGCTGGAGCAGCTTTGAGACATCCGCTAATTGGCTGTCGAGCACGCTCAGCCGCTTGACACCAAGGTCGGCCCAATGCTCTTCCAATTCGGCGATGGAGTCGCCGTAGAACGTGACGTTGTGTACCGACAGCCGCTGGTGTGTCATCCTCGGTTCTCGATCTCGACGCCGAATCGCTCACGGAACGGGCGGAATTCGTCGTGCAGCGCGTCGAGATTCTCACCGATGTCGACCAGCAGCTGCGTCGAGTACCGGAATTTGCCGTGCCGGTCGCCGCGGTTCTCGGCGAGGTAGCGCCGCATGGCGTCGCCGGCCGGTGCGGTGAGTTCGCGTCCGCTGAACGCGTAGTAACGCCGAACGGTGTCAACCTGATCGGCGACAATGTCGCTGTAGCGGACGTGCAGGATCCGCGGGTCGTCGACCATCGGGTTGCTCATCGTGTTCGCGACCCCGGCGCGGGTCAACTCGAGGTGCATCTTGGCCAGGGCGTGCAGATCGACCGTCCCGACCATGCCGTCGGCGATGTCGGCCATCATCATCGTGCGCGACGCGGCGACCTGGACCGGGTCGCGATGCAGCCAGACCAGGGTTGCGTCGGGATAGGCGTCGAACATCTCCGTGAGCCGGAAGCCGTGAAAACCCTTGAGCACCCAGTACTTTGGCGGGCGGCGATATTGCAGTTGCTGCAGCATGTCCTTGTGCAGCCGGTACTGGGCTGCCGCATCGGTGGCAAGCCCGCCGACCAGCGACTGCATCGGAACCCGCCACCACGCCGTCGGCGTCATCACCCGAAAATCGAAGGCCCAGGTGCGTTCGTCTTCGGGCAGGCCGTCGCCAAGCATGTCGTTGTAGGGATGACTGCGCAGCCACTTGGGCATCTTGGCGTTGATCTCCCGCCAGTCGTCGTCGGCGCGCGCCCGTCGCGGATCGTCGCCGTCGGTCAGCCCGGGCGGCGGCGATGGATACATTACTTCCCAAAACCGCAGCGCCCGGGCGGCCGGGTCGACGGACATCAGCGCGTGCATCAGCGTTGTCCCCGAACGTGGTTCACCGGTGACGAACATCGGCGCGTCGATCACCTCGTCGGCGATCGGATAGCGGTTGCGGTCTTCGAGGAACTCCAGCCGCGAGGTCAGCAACCACCTGCACACCTCCGCGGCCGCGGCGCTACCGGCGGCGTCCAACCCGAGTCGGTTGAGATGGTCGACGGCCTCCGCGAAGCGCTCCGGCAAAGTGGGGTCGCCGTAGTCGCTCAGGCCGGTCTCGGCCGTCGCGGTGGCCAGCAGCTCAGCAGCGTCCAGCATCACCGAACGTCTCCGCACAACGTCAGCAATTCGTCTTCGGCGGCAACGACATTCGCCGCCGAGGAGGCGGCGTGCGCGAGACCGGCCATCGCGCTGTAGTCCAGGATCTTGGGAACCCGCAGCCCGGCGTCGACAAACGCCTTGATTGTCGCGGCGACCTGCTTCGGCGTGCCGTGCGGCACCAGGGCCAGCAGCATTTCCGGCTGCACCTTCGCCAAAAACTCGACGATCCGGTCGCGGGTCAGCACTGCGGGGTCGATGTCCTGAAAGCCGCGCCAGCCCGGGCCCATGGGATGTTCGAACCCGAAGTCGCGCAACGTCTCCGCCGACACCTGCAGCAGGAAAGCCTTGACCAACGGTGCCTGCAGGACGTCACCCAGCGCGGCCTCGTCCTCGCCGATCAAGCAGACCTGAATGAAGCACGGCGTGATCGCCATCGGATCACGGCCGGACCGCTCGGCAGAAACGCGAACAGCGGAGAGCATGTCTGCGTATTGCTCGGGCGTCCAGGCGCCGGCCGGCCACCAGCCGTCGGCGTAGCGGCCGGCGATGTCGAGCATCCGCGGACCGCTCGCCCCGATCCAGATCGGCGGCGGCGCGCCGTCGTAGGGCTCGGTGTCCAGGCGGGCGTGGTGTAGCCGGTAGAACTGTCCCTCGAAATCGACCGGGCCGTCGGTGTCCCACAGCAACCGGATCACGCGCAGCGCCTCCTCGAAACGGGCGACAGGCCGGGCGAAGTCGAACCCGTAGGGCAGCGTGTTCTCGCTCTCGCCGCTGCCCAGTCCCAGGACGAACCGCCCACCCGCGATGTGATCGATGGTCAGGGCGGTCTGGGCCAGCATCGCCGGGTGGCGACGCACGGTGTCAACGACTGCGGAGACCAGCGGCACGTCCTGGGTCAGCGCCGCGGCGGCGGCTGCCACCGCCAGCCCGTCCAGATGGCGATGCGGCGACGGAGAAGCGGTTGCCAGATCGGTGAATTCGGGTGTCCAGATGGAGTCCGGCCAGAAGCTGACCATGTGATCGGGCAGCCAGATCGAGTGATAGCGACCGTTGTCCAGGTCGCCGAGTCGCGACAGATCCAGCGGCAGGGTGGTCCGCAGGAATGCGGCGGGCTGAACCTTCATCGAGACATGATGCTAAGCACTCGCACAGCAGCGCGTCGGTGAAACGCCACATCCGCGACGACGGTCGCTGTGCCCGCCTCGCAGCGACAACTGCCCGTGCCGTCGCCGATCGTGGCCGCATTGTCGCTCGAAGGCGGGCACACTGGCTCCCGTCCGGCGCTCGTGGCGGAGGAGACCAAAAGCGAAACGGCCCGCCACCGGCAAGGTGACGGGCCGTTCGCACGAGGACTAGCCCTCGATGATGAACTCTTCGAGCTGCGCGCGAGCGATGTCGTCGGGCAGCTGCTGCGGCGGGCTCTTCATCAGGTACGCCGACGCCGGGATAACCGGTCCGCCGATGCCGCGATCCTTGGCGATCTTGGCGGCACGCACCGCGTCGATGATGACGCCGGCCGAGTTCGGCGAATCCCACACCTCGAGCTTGTATTCCAGGTTCAGCGGAACGTCACCGAAGGCGCGGCCCTCGAGACGGACGTAAGCCCACTTGCGGTCGTCGAGCCAGCCGACGTGGTCGGACGGGCCGATGTGGACGTCTTTGGTCTTGAACTCGCGCTGCACGTTCGACGTGACGGCCTGAGTCTTCGAGATCTTCTTGGACTCCAGGCGCTCGCGCTCGAGCATGTTCAGGAAGTCCATGTTGCCGCCGACGTTGAGCTGCATCGTGCGGTCGAGCTGCACGCCGCGGTCCTCGAACAGCTTGGCCATTACGCGGTGGGTGATCGTCGCACCGACCTGGCTCTTGATGTCGTCACCGACGATCGGCACGCCGGCGTCGGTGAACTTCTTGGCCCACACCGGGTCGGACGCGATGAACACCGGCAGCGCGTTGACGAATGCCACACCGGCGTCGATCGCGCACTGGGCGTAGAACTTGTCGGCCTCTTCCGACCCCACCGGCAGGTAGGACACCAGCACGTCGGCCCTAGCCTCGCGCAGCGCCGCGACCACGTCGACCGCCTCGACGTCGGATACCTCGATGGTGTCGGCGTAGTACTTGCCGATGCCGTCGAGCGTCGGACCGCGCTGCACCGTCACGTTGGTCGGCGGCACGTCGGCGATCTTGATGGTGTTGTTCTCCGACGCGAAGATCGCCTCGGACAGGTCGAAGCCGACCTTCTTGGCGTCCACGTCGAACGCGGCGACGAACTTCACGTCGCGCACGTGGTACTGCCCGAACTTCACGTGCATCAAGCCGGGGACGGTGCTGCTCTCGTCGGCGTCGTAGTAGTACTGGACGCCCTGAACCAGCGAGGACGCGCAGTTCCCGACGCCGACGATGGCGACGCGGACCTCGGTGGACGCCTGCGGCGCGTTCTGCTCACTCATACGGCGTTCTCCTTAACTTTCCTTGAGGGGGATTACTGGGACTCGCAGGGGCTTCACGCTTGCTCGGCGCTACGTTGCGCTACGCGTTCGGCCGCGATCAGCTCGTTGAGCCAATTGACTTCACGCTCGCTGGACTCCAGCCCGAGTTGATGCAGCTGGCGGGTATAGCGGTCCAGTGAGCTACTGGCCCGCGCAATGGCTTCACGCAGACCTTCTCGACGTTCTTCCACCTGGCGGCGACGGCCCTCCAGGATGCGCATCCGCGCCTCGGCTGGCGTGCGATTGAAAAATGCCAGGTGCACGCCGAACCCGTCGTCGGTGTAGTTGTGCGGCCCGGTGTCCGCCACCAGTTCGCTGAAGCGCTGCCGGCCCGCGTCGGTCATCTCGTAGACCCGCCGTGCACGCCGCACCGGCGTGCCGGCCGGCGCGGCGTTTTCGGCGATCAGTCCGTCGGCCTGCATCCGGCGCAGCGCGGGATACAGCGACCCGTAGGAGAAGGCCCGAAACGCCCCGAGCAATCCGGTCAGCCGTTTCCGCAGCTCGTAGCCGTGCATCGGTGACTCGAGCAGAAGTCCCAGGATGGCGAGCTCCAGCATCAAGTCACCTCCTTTGCTCGTCTGAGTGCGGCGCTGCTATGTCGACCAACAGTCTCGCGCAATAGTATCGGCCCGATATATTCGGCGCTACTTCGGGAATCCAGCTCCCGTTCTCGCTGCGTTCAACCGCTGGTCGCCGGGCTGCCAACCGGCTTGCAATCAGCGTGGTTGCAAGCCTGTCGGTATCCGGTCCGGCGGGGCATAACCAGACAACGTGTCGATTCACTTGCACTGGTTCCTACCGACTTACGGGGACTCCCGCGACCTGATCGCCGGCGGGCATGGCAGCAGCATGCGCGGCGACCGGCCGGCCGACCTGAAGTACCTCGTTCAGCTCGCCCAGGCGGCCGAGATCAACGGCTTCGAGGCGGTCCTGACCCCGACCGGCCTGTGGTGCGAGGACGCCTGGCTGACCACGGCGATGCTGATCGGCAACACCGAGTCGCTGAAGTACCTGGTGGCGTTTCGTCCCGGCTTGATCAGCCCGACGCTGGCCGCGCAGATGTCGGCCACCTTTCAATGGCAGTCGCGGGGCCGGCTGCTGCTCAACGTCGTCACCGGCGGCGAGAGCGCCGAGCAACGCGCCTTCGGTGACTTCCTGGACAAGCGGGACCGCTACGCGCGCTGCGGCGAGTTCCTCGACATCGTCCGTCGACTGTGGACCGCCGATGAGCCGGTCACCGTCAACGGCACGCACCTTCAGGTCGAGCAAGCGTCGCTGGCCCGCCGCCCCGACCCGCTGCCCGGTGTGTTCTTCGGCGGATCGTCGCCGGAAGCCGGCCAGGTCGCGGCCGCCTACGCCGATACCTATCTCACCTGGGGTGAGCGTCCCGAACAGGTCAAGGAAAAGCTGGACTGGATCCGCGGGCTGGCCGCGGCGCAAGGCCGGACGCTGAGCTACGGCATTCGGTTGCACGTCATCTCTCGCGACACCAGCGAGCAGGCGTGGGCCGAGGCCGAGCGGCTGCTGGGAGCGCTGAGCCCCGAGACGGTCGCCGCCGCTCAGCAGTCATTGGCCCGCTCCGAGTCGGTCGGCCAGCGCCGGATGCGTCAATTGCACGGCGGTGGAGAGGAATACGCGGGCGGCGCCGATGCTCGGCGGCTGGAGATCTACCCCAACCTGTGGTCGGGCGTCGGGCTGGTCCGCGGCGGCGCTGGCACGGCCCTGGTCGGGTCGCATGCCGAAGTCGCCGACCGGATCGCCGAGTACGCCCACCTGGGACTGGACCACTTCATCCTGTCCGGCTATCCGCACCTGGAAGAGGCCTACATCTTCGGCGAGGGAGTGCGCCCGATCCTCGTCGAGCGGGGTTTGCTTGATGACACGAACCGCCTTGATCGGGCCGCCGAGCCGGTGCGCACGGCCTTCCTGCCCAGGGTGGGCGGGGTCAGCGCGTCGTAGTCGCTACGACAAGTCCACCCGCTTGATCGTGCCGTCGCCGCCGAACATGATCATGCCGCTGCCGTAATCGCTGGAGACGTGCAGCGACAGCGACAAGGCTCCCGGCGTGACGGGCCGCGGGGCGGGTTCGATGATCAGGTAGCTGCTCTTCACCTCGTCCCGCTTGATGTGCAGCGTGTCGGGGGCGCCACGCATGATGCCCACCGCGGTCGGGATGTCGAACGCGCTGAGGTCCACCGGGTCTGCCGCGTCGGCGCTGCTCTTGGCCTCGTTCGTCGGGTCGTCCCAGCCGCCGCGGTAGTCCGAATCCAGTATCCGCCGGTCGTCGGCGGGGTCTGGGCGGTCGAAGGAGGCGTACGTCGGATACACGACCAGTCGGTAGCCGACGACATTTCCGAACCGTTTGCGCGCCTGCTCGATCAGGCCGGTAAGTCCGCCCACGGAATGCAGCTGGGTGGGCGGTCTCAGCACCACCGGCGCCACCCCGTCCGGCTTGGCGCCGGGATCCGAGGCGACCTCGAACGGCGAAGTGGTATCGCCGTAGATGCCCCAACCGATTCCGATCCCGGCCAGCAGGCCCGCGGACAATGTGATCGCCAGGGTAGAGAGTCCGGCACGTCGGATCCGTGCACCAAAGCGGCCGGTCAGCCCGCCGTGTCCGTCGGCGGATTGGAGTGCCGGCCCTGGGCCGCCGTCGGACTGCAGATCTTCGACGAGCCGCCGCAGGTCTCCCAACGTGACTGCGTTGGTGGCCGCGCCCACCCGCTCGCGGTGCTCTTCCATCGACAGCTCGCCGCTGCTGAGGGCGTCGTCCAGGAGCCGGCAGGCTTCCTGCCGGTCAGCGTCCCGCGCACGGGTCCCCGAGGTGACGCCGCGAGCGGCGGGCGCTCCAAGCCACTTAGCCACGCGCTGATCCTAGAGCCGAGGTCAGCGCTTCGTGGCCGGGAAACGTGACCGACCTACCTCTCCGCACCGCCCGAGCGGACGTACTCTGGTCATCGTGCGGTTGCAGCGACAGGTGGTGGATTACGCCCTTCGGCGGCGCTCGCTGCTCGCCGAGGTCTATTCCGGCCGCACGGGTGTCACCGAAGTGTGTGACGCCAACCCCTATCTACTGCGGGCCGCGAAATTCCACGGCAAGGTCAGCTCGGTGATGTGCCCGATCTGCCGCAAGGAGCAGCTGACGCTGGTGTCGTGGGTCTTCGGCGACCACCTCGGCGCGGTCTCGGGGTCTGCGCGGACTGCCGAAGAGTTGGTGTTGCTAGCCTCCCGGTTCGAAGAGTTCTCCGTACATGTGGTGGAGGTATGCCGAACCTGCAGCTGGAATCACTTGGTCAAGTCGTATGTGCTCGGCGCGACACCGGCGGCGCGTCCGCCGCGCAAGTCACGCGGCACCCGGACGGCGCGCGACGGCGCCCGCACGGCAAGTGAATAACGAAGGGCAGCAAGACCACTCAGCCGCTGACGCCCCGAAAGGGTCAGGGGCCAATGGCGGGTCGAGGCAGCCGCGACGGGCCCCCGCCCGACCATCGGTGCCCGCCGACGACAGGCTCACCACCATCCTTCCCCCGGTGCAGGACGAGGCTCCGAATCGGTTCCGGGATCCGATCGACGCGGTCAAGGCCGCGCTGGACGGCCGGGCCCAGCAGCGCGCCACGGCCGACCCGCGCGACCCGCTGGCGCTGGCCTCGTCGGCGTTGAACGCCAAGTCGCCGCCGCGCAAGCCGCCCGCCGGTGGTGGCCCGCCGCCGCCCGCCGGACCGCCGAAGGGCCCGCGGCGCGGGAAGCCACCGCTGCCCGACTGGGCTCAACGCCTGGACTGGGACTGGCTGGAGCACGTCAACTGGACGTGGGTCAAGCGCGGGCTGCTCGTCAGCGCCGTGGTGATCCTGCTGTTGCCGATCGTCACGTTCGCGATGGCCTACTTCATCGTCGACATTCCCAGGCCCGGAGACATCCGCACCAATCAGGTCTCGACGATCCTGGCCAGCGACGGCTCCGAGCTGGCCAAAATCGTTCCGCCCGAAGGCAACCGGGTCGACGTCAACCTCGACCAGGTGCCGGTGCACGTCCGGCAGGCGGTGATCGCGGCCGAGGACCGAAACTTCTACTCCAATCCGGGCTTCTCGTTCACCGGTTTCGCACGGGCGTTCAAGAACAACATCTTCGGCGGCGACACCCAGGGTGGGTCGACGATCACCCAGCAGTACGTCAAGAACGCCTTGGTCGGAGCTCAGCGCGCCGGGGTCGGTGGTCTGATCCGAAAAGCCAAGGAACTCGTCATCGCCACCAAGATGTCGGGGGAGTGGTCGAAAGACGATGTGCTGCAGGCCTACCTGAACATCATTTACTTCGGCCGCGGCGCCTACGGGATCTCAGCGGCGTCGAAGGCCTACTTCAACAAACCCGTCGAACAGCTCACCGTCGCCGATGGCGCGCTGCTGGCCGCGCTGATCCAACGGCCCTCGACATTGGACCCCGCGGTCAACCTCGACGGCGCCAAAGAGCGGTGGAACTGGGTGCTCGACGGCATGGTCGATGACAAAGCGCTGACGGCGAAAGACCGCGCGGCCCAGCAGTTCCCGCCGACCGTGCCGCCCGAGCTGGCTCGCGAGCAGAACCAGACCACCGGACCCAACGGGCTGATCGAGCGTCAGGTAACCAAAGAGCTGATGGAGCTCTTCAATATCGACGAGCAGACGCTCAACACCCAGGGACTGCAGGTGACGACCACAATCGATCCGACGGCGCAGAAGGCCGCGGAGGACGCGGTGGCCAAGTACCTCGCCGGGCAGAACGCCGACATGCGCACGGCGGTCGTCTCGATCGATCCGCACGACGGCGCGGTCAAGGCGTATTACGGCGGCGCCGACGCCAACGGGTTCGACTTCGCCCAGGCCGGATTGCAGACTGGGTCGTCGTTCAAGGTGTTCGCTTTGGTCGCCGCGCTCGAACAGGGCATCGGCCTGGGCTACCAGGTCGACAGCTCGCCGCTGACCGTCAACGGCATCAAGATCACCAACGTCGAGGGTGAAGGCTGCGGGGTCTGCAACATCGCCGAGGCGCTGAAGCGGTCGCTGAACACGTCCTACTACCGGTTGATGCTGAAGCTGAAGAACGGGCCGGAGGACGTGGCTCAGGCCGCTCATCAGGCCGGTGTCGCCGACAGCTTCCCGGGTGTCTCGCACACGCTGTCCGAGGACGGCAAGGGCGGCCCACCCAACAATGGGATCGTGTTGGGTCAGTACCAGACTCGGCCGTTCGATATGGCCTCGGCGTACGCGACGCTGGCCGACTCCGGCATCTACCACCGCCCGCATTTCGTGCAGAAGGTGGTCAACAACGAGGGCAAGGTGCTGTTCGACGCCGCCACCTCCAACAACTCCGGTGAGCAGCGGATCCCCAAGGACGTCGCCGACAACGTCACCGCGGCGATGCAGCCGATCGCGTCGTATTCGCGCGGTCACGCTTTGGCCGGTGGACGACCGTCGGCCTCCAAGACCGGAACCACTCAGCTCGGCGACACCGACGCCGACAAGGACGCCTGGATGGTCGGCTACACCCCGTCGCTGTCGACCGCGGTATGGGTCGGCACCGTGAAAGGTGACGTGCCGCTGGTCACCAAGGGGGGCGCGGCGGTCTACGGCTCCGGCCTGCCCTCCGACATCTGGAAGGCGACGATGGACGGTGCGCTGAAGGGCACCAACAACGAGTCGTTTCCCAAACCCACCGAGATCGGCGGATCCGCCGGCGTTCCCGCCGCGCCACCGCCACCACAACCGCCACAGATGACGGTCATCCAGCCCACAATGGAGATCGCGCCCGGCATCACGATTCCGATCGGTCCTCCGACGACCGTCCCGGTGGCACCCGTGCCGGTGGGCCCAGCCCCGGCGCCGGGAGGCCCTGAGCCGGGACCGCCGCCCCCGCCGTGACGGATCGCGCCGACATCTCACCGCGGCCCCTGGCCGACGACTTGCGCTCCGCCGATGACCGGGATTGCCCCAGCCGCAACGATTTTCTGGGCGCCGCGCTGTCGGGCGTCGTGGGCGGTCCGGTGGGACGGCACGCGATCATCGGGCGAACGGCGTTCATGACGCCGCTGCGGGTGATGTTCCTGATCGCGTTGGTGTTCCTGGCGCTGGGTTGGTCGACCAAGGCGCCCTGCCTGCAGACCGTCGGCACCGGGCCTGGCGACCAGCGCGTCGCCAACTGGCAGAACCAGCGGGCCTACTACGAGCTCTGCTATTCCGACACCGTGCCGCTGTATGGCGCAGAATTGTTGAGCCAGGGTCTTTTTCCGTACAAGTCGAGTTGGATCGAGAAGGACGGCAGCGGCAAGCCGCAGACCCGCTATGACGGCAAACCCGCGGTGCGTTACATGGAATATCCGGTGCTCACCGGGGTCTACCAATATGTGTCGATGTCGTTGGCCAAGACTTACACGGCGCTGAGCAGAATGATCCCGCTGCCGGTCATCGCCGAGGTGGTGGTGTTCTTCGACGTGGCCGCGCTCGGGTTGGCGTTGGCTTGGCTGGGAACCTTGTGGGCCACCGCTGGCCTGGCCGGGCGGCGGGTGTGGGACGCGGCGCTGGTCGGGGCGTCCCCACTGGTGATCTTTCAGATCTTCACCAATTTCGACGCGCTGGCAACGGCGTTGGCGCTCGGCGGGCTTCTGGCGTGGGCGCGGCGACGGCCGGTGCTGGCCGGTGTGCTGATCGGTCTGGGCGGCGCGGCCAAGCTGTACCCGCTGTTGCTGCTCGGACCGTTGCTGGTGCTGGGCATCCGTGTCGGACGGTTGCGTGAGGTGGCCCGCACCGCGGCCGCGGCGGTGGTGATGTGGCTGCTGGTGAATCTGCCGGTGCTCGTGCTGTTTCCGCGTGGGTGGTCGGAGTTCTTCCGGCTCAATGCTCGTCGCGGTGAAGACATGGATTCGCTGTACAACGTGGTCAAGTCGTTGTCCGGGTGGCGAGGATTCGACACCGATTTGGGTTTCTGGCAGCCGCCGACGAACCTGAACCGCGTTGTGCTGGCCCTGTTCGTATTGTGTTGTCTTGCAATTGCTTACGTCGCGCTGACGGCGCCGCGCCGGCCCCGGTTAGCTCAGCTGGCCTTCTTGGTGGTGGCGGCCTTCCTGCTGACCAACAAGGTGTGGAGCCCGCAATTCTCGTTGTGGCTGGTGCCGCTGGCAGTGCTGGCGCTGCCGCATCGGCGAATCCTGCTGGCGTGGATGACGATCGATGCGCTGGTCTGGGTGCCGCGGATGTACTACCTCTACAGCGTGCCCGATCGCGGGCTGCCGGAGCAGTGGTTCACCACGACGGTGCTGCTGCGTGACATCGCGGTGGTGATTCTGTGTGCGCTGGTGGTCCGCCAGATCTACCGGCCCGCCGATGACCTGGTCCGCTGGGACGGGCGCATCGACGATCCGGCCGGCGGCGTGTTCGACCGCGCCCCCGACGCGCCACCGGCGTGGCTGCCGGAGTGGTTGCGACCCCTCGGCCTGCAGCGGGTCGAGCGCGCACCTGCGGCATCGACTGTGCACTGACGGCGCCGACCCGCCGAAACCGCTGGCGCAGTCAGTCGCTGAGCAGCGATTTCGCAAGCTCGCCGACTGTCCGGTAACCTACGACGGTTGCCGACGCAGGCGACCCTCCTGCCACGGAGAAATGAGCCGTGGCCGCAAACGACCATAGGAGGTGATGAGGTTCCCATGCGTCCATACGAAATCATGGTCATCCTCGACCCCACTCTCGACGAGCGCACTGTTGCTCCGTCGCTGGAGACCTTCCTCAACGTTGTCCGCAAGGACGGCGGTTCGGTGGACAAGGTCGACATCTGGGGTCGGCGCCGGCTGGCGTACGAGATCGCCAAGCATGCGGAAGGCATTTATGCGGTCATCGATGTAAAGGCCGCCCCCGCGACGGTGTCCGAGCTCGACCGTCAGCTCAGCCTGAACGAGTCGGTGCTCCGCACCAAGGTGATGCGCACCGACAAGCACTAGACCTGTTGGCGATTGGCCGCAGCACGTCCGAGCCGTTGCGTAGGCTCAGCGTGACTTGAGCGGATTCGCCGATTCGGAGCTTGACCCATATGGACCTAGGAGGTCTCAGTGGCTGGTGACACTGTCATCACGGTTATCGGAAACCTGACTGCCGATCCCGAACTGCGTTTCACGCCGTCGGGCGCGGCCGTCGCGAACTTCACGGTGGCGTCGACCCCGCGGACGTTCGACCGTCAGACCAACGAGTGGAAGGACGGCGAAGCGCTGTTCCTCCGCTGCAACATCTGGCGTGAGGCTGCCGAGAACGTGGCTGAGAGCCTCACCCGCGGCTCGCGCGTAATCGTGAGCGGACGGCTCAAGCAGCGTTCGTTCGAGACCCGCGAGGGCGAGAAGCGGACCGTCGTCGAGCTCGAGGTCGACGAGATCGGCCCGTCATTGCGTTACGCGACTGCCAAGGTGAACAAGGCCAGCCGCAGCGGCGGCGGTGGTGGCGGCTTCGGCGGCGGCGGAGGATCGCGCGCCCAGTCATCCCAGGGCGGCGGAAGTAGCGCCGGCGGCGACGACCCGTGGGGCAGCGCCCCGGCATCGGGCTCGTTCGGCGGCGGCGACGACGAGCCTCCCTTCTAACAAACTTGCACTAACGACAGAACGAAAGAGAAAGACATGGCGAAGTCCACCAAGCGGCGCCCGGCACCGGAGAAGCCGGTCAAGACCCGCAAGTGCGTGTTCTGCTCCAAAAAGGGCCAGGACATCGACTACAAAGACACCCAGTTGCTGCGTACCTACATCAGTGAGCGCGGCAAGATCCGCGCCCGGCGGGTGACCGGCAACTGCGTCCAGCATCAGCGCGACGTCGCGCTCGCGGTCAAGAACGCCCGCGAGGTTGCGTTGCTGCCCTTCACCTCGTCGACGCGTTAATCGCGGTACGCAGAAACGGAATCAGCAGACATGAAGCTCATTTTGACTGCCGACGTGGACCACCTCGGTTCCACCGGCGAGACCGTCGAGGTCAAAGACGGCTATGGCCGCAACTACCTACTGCCGCGCGGCCTGGCGATCGTCGCCTCGCGCGGGGCGCAGAAGCAGGCCGACGACATTCGTCGCGCCCGTGACACCAAGCAGGTCCGCGACCTCGAGCACGCTAACGAGATCAAGGCGGCCGTCGAGGGACTGGGCCCGGTGTCGCTCGCGGTGAGGACCGCGGGCGACTCGGGCAAGCTGTTCGGCTCGGTCACGACGGGTGCCGTCGTGACGGCCATCCGCAAGGCCGGTGGACCCAACCTCGACAAGCGCGTGGTGCGTTTGCCCAAGAGCCACATCAAGGCAGTCGGCACCCATCCGATTACATTGCACGTGCACCCCGAGGTGGACGTGAAGGTCGAGCTCGACGTCGTCGCCGAGGCCTGAGCGTCTCAAACCCGTAAACCCCGGTGGCGGCCGAAACGGCAGCCCCGGGGTTTTTCACGTCCGCATAGCGAACTCCTAGGCGCCAGCAACCTTTAGCGAACGTTACCGTCCGTTAACGGTGGTAATCATTGGGCGCAACACAACACGCCCGAAACGGCAACCCCGCCCGACACGCCGTAGATATTCCTATGCACACGAAATATGCAGGTGTGTGGTCCGCTTATCTGCAGTGATGTAGCAACGACGCATATTGCTCCACAGGTTCTCCACACCCCCTCAACACGGGCGCGGACGGATATGCACACACCATGCACAGGGTTATGAACAACCGCGTTTGTCGTCGCCGCCAGCAACCTTTAACGTCGACCCGTCGTGAGGTGATGCTGGCGTTCGAAGACCGGCTCGACGGCTCGCGGTGGGTGTCCCGCCGTCCGCGAGTTGAGTCGGTTACGAGGGCGAAGGCCGTTGATCCGCTTGGGGTGGGGACCCCCCTTCGTGGGGTGAATCAAGCGGTTCGGCTGAGTCGAGCGATGTCGGTGGTGTGGCTTAACGTCATGCCGCCGGTGTCGAATGCGCGTTCGAACGTCGTGGAGGAGGCGGGAGTTTAGTGGCTGTCGTAGATGACCTGGGTCGACCGGATACCGAAGCACCGAGCGAGGACTACGGCCGTCAGCCGCCGCAAGATCTGGCGGCCGAGCAGTCGGTGTTGGGCGGCATGCTGCTCAGCAAGGACGCCATCGCCGATGTGCTCGAGCGGCTGCGGCCCAGCGACTTCTACCGCCCGGCCCACCAGAACGTCTACGACGCCATCCTGGATCTCTACGGCCGCGGAGAGCCGGCCGACGCGGTGACGGTCGCGGCCGAGTTGGACCGCCGCGGGCTGTTGCGCCGGATCGGCGGGGCGCCATATCTGCATACCTTGATCTCGACGGTGCCGACCGCCGCGAACGCCGGCTACTACGCCGGAATCGTCGCGGAGAAGGCGCTGCTGCGCCGGCTGGTCGAGGCCGGGACGCGAGTGGTGCAGTACGGCTACGCCGGGGCCGAGGGTGCCGATGTCGCCGAGGTCGTCGACCGCGCGCAGGCCGAGATGTACGAGGTCACCGAACGGCGGATGTCGGAGGACTTCGTTCCGCTGGAAGACCTGTTGCAACCGACGATGGACGAGATCGATGCGATCGCTTCCAACGGCGGGATTGCGCGCGGTGTGCCAACGGGTTTCACCGAGCTCGACGAGTTGACGAATGGTCTGCACGCCGGTCAGATGATCATCGTCGCGGCTCGACCGGGTGTGGGGAAGGCGCTGGCGTTGGATACGCCGCTGCCGACGCCCGACGGTTGGACCACGATGGGCGAGGTTGTCGTCGGTGATGAGCTGATCGGCGCCGACGGGCAGCCGACGCGGGTGGTCGCCGCGACGGAGGTCATGTTGGGCCGGCCCTGCTACGAGGTGGAGTTCTCCGATGGCACCGTGATCGTCGCCGATGCCGAGCATCAGTGGTTGACGGACACCCGAGCGTCTCGCAAATCGGCTCAGGCTGCGGCGGCGGGTTACAACCGCTACAAGAACCAGAGGACCTTCGCGGCGGTGCGGACGACGGCAGAAATCGCGACCACCGTGCGGTGTGACACCGCAGACAGACGACTGAACCATAGTGTTGCCAACGCGTCCGCTATCGATCTGCCGGATCGCGAATTGCTGATTGCGCCATACACATTCGGGGCGTGGCTCGGCGACGGGACTAGCGCTGCTGCGCAGATCACCTCGGCGGATCCTGAGATCATCATGCGGATCGAAGCCGAGGGCTATGTCGCAGTGCCATCGGCGTCCGCGCGCTATCGTTACCAACTGCGCTTAGCACCAGGCGGCGAAATTCCCCACCGTCACTGCGTGGTATGCGGAAGCGAGTTCGTTCCGCAAACGAGCCAGGTGCGAACCTGTGGACGGTCGTGCGGCGGTCGTGCCCGGTTCATTTCCGCTGCAGTGCCAAAGCCAACCTGCGTTCGTTGCGGATGCCCGTCGACCGGCATGCGGCTGTGCCAGCAGTGCCACAGCTCAGTCGGCACGCTGCAGGCGCGTCTGCGAACCATCGGAGTGCTTGGCGAAAAGCACATTCCGGTCGACTACCTGCGTGGCTCGGTCGTGCAGCGGCGAGCATTGCTCGCAGGCCTGCTCGATACCGATGGGACTGTGACCGCCCGCGGCAGTGTGCAGTTCTCGGTGACCAGTTACCGACTGGCCACCGATGTCGCCGAGCTAGTAGTCAGCCTTGGTTACCGGTGCCAAACTTCGACAAAGCGCGTGGCAGGCCGCCAGGAATCATCCAGCACCGCATACACGCTGACCTTTGCCACGGACGATGAGGTATTCGGGCTGCAGCGGAAGGCGTTGTTGCACAAGGAACGTCGTCGAGCTGTTAACACTGCGCGTTCGGCTGCGCGATACATCGTCGATGTGCGTCGGATCGATAGCGTGCCGGTGCGGTGCGTCGAAGTGGCCAACACCGACCACATGTACTTGGCGAGCCAAGCCATGGTGCCAACGCACAACTCGACGCTGGGTCTAGATTTCATGCGGTCGTGCTCGATCAAGCACCGGATGGCCAGCGTCATCTTCTCCCTGGAAATGAGCAAGTCCGAGATCGTCATGCGGCTGCTGTCGGCCGAAGCGAAGATCAAGCTCGGTGACATGCGCTCGGGCCGGATGAGTGACGACGACTGGACGCGACTGGCCCGGCGGATGAGCGAAATCAGCGAGGCGCCACTGTATATCGACGATTCGCCCAACCTGACGATGATGGAGATCCGCGCCAAGGCACGTCGTCTCAAGCAGAAGGCCGACTTGCGCCTGGTCGTCGTCGACTACCTACAGCTGATGACCTCCGGCAAGAAAGTCGAGTCGCGTCAGATCGAAGTCTCAGAGTTCTCCAGGCATCTCAAGCTTTTGGCTAAAGAGCTCGAGGTTCCCGTGATCGCGATCAGCCAGCTGAATCGTGGTCCCGAGCAGCGCACCGACAAAAAGCCGATGCTGTCGGACCTTCGCGAGAGCGGGAGTTTGGAGCAGGATGCGGACATGGTCATCCTGCTGAACCGGCCCGACGCATTCGAGCGGGATGACCCACGCGGTGGCGAGGCGGATCTCATTGTGGCCAAACACCGCAACGGCCCGACCAAGACGGTCACCGTCGCGCATCAGCTGCACCTATCGCGCTTCGCGAATATGGCGCGGTAGGTGTAGGTTCTCAAATAAAGTGGCCACTTCTCATTCAATTGGCCACGCCGTGGCCAATTGGCCAATTTGGTGAGACGAGTAGCGCCGAAGACCCGTTAGATCCACAACCAGAGGGGCTCGTGTTTGCGCTTTCACCAGTGACGGCGCTCGAGGGAGCTGCGGCGTCAAGCCCCTTTCGCAGGGAACGAGCAGTTCTGCAAACTGAGCGGTATAAGGTCACGAACTCGAAAAATGAGGTGACCTTTGTGTTAACGCGTTGGGGGACAGGCGTTTTAGTGGTGAGACCTTGGTAGCTTGTCGTAGAAGAATGGTGTTGGGGCAGGCCACTGTCCGGAAAAAGGGGCGCGATCGACATCGACGGCAAGGGTTCAACCATTAATGCCACCCAGCAGATCAACCTCTTGGAAGGCGCGCCACGGTGGCGTTTCACGGCGAGGTGCGTGCGTGATGTTTACCTGGACGACGGGTGCCGGTGTGTTTGTGCAGCGAGGTCTGTGGATCGCGGCTCAGCAGCAGATCAAGGGCCGAGACACAGTCGGCGATCACGGCGTCGACGGGCTCGCCATGTTTGGTCCGAGGGCTGGCCGACCACAGCAGAGCGCGGTCTTAGACGTATGCGATCCAGGCGTGTACGTCCGGCAGCGCAGACGGGGAGCTCGAGTGCCTCGATGAGCATGTCCGCGATCAGCTAGCGCAGGGTGTCCGAAGGCGATTCAGTCTCACCGAGTTCAGCGGACTGACCGAAGAACGCCACTGCCGGGCCCACATCCGGCCGTACCGCTAAAACCCTTCAGCCGCAGCCACACTCGACACCGCCACGCAGACCGCGAGCCACACCGGCATCCAGGAGGCCGGCGGTCGTAGCGACAGCTCAATTCCCGGGGCTAGTGCGGGCGCGCCGGCATGGCAGCGCCCGCGGCGTTGTGCCACACCGGGCGGTGAACGCCGCCCTAAACGTGCTCCAACGACGCAAAACCCGACCCGATCGCGATGTCACTGATCGACATCTGCCGCACGCCAGATTGTGAAGGCGACCGTGCGCCGCCTCAATTCGCTGCGCAGCTCGGAAAGCAAAAGCACCTAGTCGATCTGGGAGCGGCCGCGCGGCGTCCGACCAGCTATCCCCATCGCCGCGATCTCGCGGCTGTGGCGCTTAGCGAGCTCGAGGGCGTCGCCCTTGGCCTTTTCCAGACCGCCAGCGGGATCCGGAGTCAAGATGGTCGGCTGGTACCGGATGTCATCGACGTCGGTGACGCCGGCTTCACGTAGCCAGTCGTGCAAGTACGTGCCGTGGTGGTCAATGCCGAAGGTGTCGGCGACACCGGGCGCGAACACACCGGAGGTGAGGACCAGCGTTGCATGCTTGCCCGTGACCAGGCCGGTGTAACCCTGCTGCGGGTTCAGAGTCCAGGTCACGCCCGGCTGGTGGACGATGTCGATGTAATGCTTGAGGCGGTAGGGGATCCCGCTGTTCCACATCGGCACCGCGAACAGATAACGGTCTGCCGACAAGAACCTCCCCGCGATCGCCGTGACTTCGTCCCAGGCGGCGCGCTGCACGGCGGTGAACTCCTGGCGCGCGATGACCGCCATCTTGGCCGCCACCTTTGCTTGGTCGAACGGCGGAAGCTCCTCGTGCCAGAGATCGAAAGCGTCGACTTCGAGGCCGGGAATGGCGGCTTGCAGCTCGGCCAGATAGGTCTCGCTGATGTGCCGCGACGACGAATCAGCCTCGCGGGGGGAGGCTTCGATGTAGAGAAGTTTCATCATGCTCCTTGCTGTGCCACGGTCGCCCACGGGCAAACACGTTGTCGTTCAATGGATATAGCTCGGTAAGAAATGCGCGCACGAATCGCTGCATCGTGTGGCCGTCACTATCAGCGCGCGCTGATGTAGGTGCGAAACAGATTGTGCAACTGCCGGTTTAGCAATACAGTGGTCGCCCATACGTGCGACGATAATGGAGCCTGCGCATCTGCCGATATCAAAATACTTGCCAGTGTGCGGCTGCTTGGCGCAGATCAGTTAGATCAGTACGGCTGCATGCTGCTGACCGCGAATCGGCACACGATGCGTTGCGCGATGGCCGCGTCGTACAGTCGCTCAGTTCGGCGAGATCCTCACCGGCAGAAGCTAAGTCCTTCGTCACAATCCGATGCCTCCCGCCCCTGAGCGCGGACGGGCGAAAACGGCTAGCGGCCGGTGGCGGTGGTCATCCTCTGCCTTCCCTGCTGCTGGCGTTGACGAAGCGACCGCATCGCGGCACGCGACGAACAGGTCGACGAGCAGTACCGTTGCCGGCCGCTTTTGGTATGGTCAATGAAACCTTTTTCGCACGGTTCGCACGTGCACACCTTCAACCTGTTCCAGGTACCGCGCCCGACCGCCAGTTGCCCAGCAGCCAGTACCGCTCCCAACGCACCGGCTACCCCCCGGCCATGCCCGGTAACCTCTGAGTCGTGCGCTGCCAGCGTGACCTTCACTGGATACAGCTCACCAGCATGTGCCAAAGAGTGCTCGGCTTCCTCAAGTTCCGACTCGCTGAGGCCGGCGTGCTCTGAATGCGCCTTCATCACAGTCACCAGCGCCGCCCGCAGCTCGCGCGCGGCGGCGGCCCCTGACTCGCTGACGGGCTCGTCGCCGAGCAGGCCTCGCTCGCGTGCCCACGCCGAGAAGTCATCTGCGGTGCCGAACTGTTCACAGAGCCCCAGCGGTTCGTACGATCGTGTGTTGACAAATTCCAGTACGCCCTCGGCCGGGTCATCGCCAGCCTGTGATGCCATCCGTCAATGTTACTTCCATTATCAGATAATCAGTCACTCTAAGTAGCGTGAGCTGGCAAAATTGCGCTGACGTGCTGCCAGAAGGTGTATGCGAGCAATGCGGCAACCGCTGCTGCTTGGCCGACTTCGCTAATCGTTGTCTGAGGGTAAACGTCGGACACGTCTGTCGGATCGGGAAATCACGTTGCAACGCACTGCCTGTCGCTTGGCCGCCGAAGTTTCTGACAGCGCGGGCCGCAACGCCGCCGATAGCGTTGACGTTAAGTGTGGACACATGACGCCTTGAGCGACGCCCAACCCGGCGTGCGCAAGCGGTCCAGCGTATGTCCGGTCTTAGCGTGGCTCAGTTTCACGGGAAGGAGGTCTCAGGTGGCCCATCTCTTCCGGACGTGGCGCCGCGGAGTGACCAGTGCCCCATGCCCTCCGACGAATCAGGAAGGATCCACCATGAGCGAATCTGATGGCACCCCAGTGCAAATCGCTGCCTTCACCCGGAGGGCCTCGCAAGATGCATCGCTACTTAAAACCCTCAATGACGGCGTTTCCGAGCAGCTGCGTGCCAACGACGGTGTCGTTGTGGACGGCCCGATGGCCGGTGTCCCGCTGTTGTTGCTGCACACTGTGGGCGCGAGGTCTGGTGCATTCCGGGTGAACCCGTTGGTGCAGCTGGATTATCAAGGTCGCTGGTTCGTCGTCGGATCCTTCGGCGGACTCGACAAAGACCCGGCATGGGTGCACAACCTGCGGGCCAACCCCCACGCGCGGGTCGAGATCGGCGCCACAGTGCACACCGTGACAGCACGAGAACTCTCCATGCCTGAACGCGATGAGATCTGGGATGCGCTGGTCGTCATGAATCCCACCTTCGCCGAATACGAAAAGACTATGACCCGGGTCATGCCGGTGTTTGAATTACGTCGCTAGTCGCACTTTGTTGGCGCTCGGCAGACGCCCGCCGACCACCTCGGGGAAAAGATGAATCCCGAACTCGCGAAGGCCCTGCGTCGAACGCGCGCCATCGTGAGTTCGTCCCAAAGGCGTCGTCGGTGTGTTAAGACCGTGGAACGCGCCTCTACTCCATCATCCTGCTCCTGGCGGCGTCGGCGCAGTTGGGTAACGGGGCCATCATCAAGCCCTCCGACCTTAGCCCAAAGACGCTGGGAGTTACTTTTGTTGAGCGGACAGCTCCACCCGCTACCGTCCCCACCGCAAGAAGCGACGAACTGTTGCGGCAGAAGCGCTTTCGCGAACCTGAGGTTGATGGTAGGTGCGTGCCACGCGGCACACCGGGCGGCACGGTGACGTAACGAGCTCCGCGTAACGTCTGCCGAGCGCAAAAAAGGCCACGTGCAACTACGCAGATCGACGGTGGCGCGTACATGTGTACCGGTTCGGATCGGTACTACGAGCCGCCGATCGTTCCCCGCTACTGATTCCGAAGCGCGTGTGGGTTGCCCGATAACCTCGGCTGATACCGCGCAAGAATGGACGTGATTGCGGTGCCCACCATCCCTTAGCCGTTGAGAATGGCGGCGTACCGGGAAGGCTCGGAAGTCAAAGTGTTCTTGATGGCGCGGCTGACCTCGTCGACCAGCACCTCACTCAGGTCAGCCTCCAGCCCGTTGATCGCGGCGGTGACCACTTGCTCGGGGTCGACTTTGTCGAGCGGAAAATTCGCGCCTAGTGACGTGTTCACCGGCCCGGAATGCAGTCCGACTACCAAAGTGCCTTGACTCTCAAGTTCAAGGCGCAGCGCATCGGTGAGACTCCACGCCGCAGCTTTGGCGGCGCTGTAGCCGGCCATATTCGGGAAGGAAAACCAGGACACCGCAGAGAGCGCGTTGACGATCGCGCCACCTCCATTGCGCCGAAGGATCGAGGCGAACGCTTCGGCGAGATTGATCGGGCCAAACACGTTAACTTCGAACTCGTCGCGGATTTTTGACAGGTCGCCGCCTACGAGCGGTTGAGCAAACAACACCCCTGCGTTGTTGATGATGATCTGCACGTCGCGGGCTTGCTCGGCAGCCGCGGCCACCTGGGCCTGGTCGGTCACGTCCAAAGCGAGCGGGATCACGTTATCCGATGCGGGGAGCGCATTCGTACCCCGGTCTCCGGCATAGACCTTAACTGCTCCACGCTCGCGCAGTTGTCGGACCCATTCTGCGCCGATACCTCGGTTGGCCCCAGTTACCAGCGCCACTGATCCCTCAATTTTCATAGAAAATTCTTCCCTGTAGCAGTTGTTGTGACGAGGCCCTCCGGCATCGCCTACGCCGTTTGCAACGCTGGCCGTCTCACCGTGCCAACCGAGCGCGCCCATCTTCAGTCCGTTACAACGTGTTTGACGTTAGGCGAGCCCGAATAGCCAGCGCTATCAAATTTTTAAGTGCTGCAGATCTCATCACCTCCTGTTACGTGACGTGTGCGAGCCGCGTTCGCAAACTCCGATCCGTTGTTTTGTCTCAGAGCCCGTCGCTCGCCAAATCAGCACGGCCGCCGCAGTTCAAAGGCGTGCGCGCGGGCCAGTTCGGCGGACGACTCGCGGCTGGGGTTGGCGCTGCCCTTCCAGGGTGGAGTTGCGCGGTGGTGCGCAGACAATCAGTCGACCGCTGCTGGGTTCGTCGATGACGCTGCATCGTGGCCAGATCGAGCAGCGACGCAGGGCGCCACAAGGCACTCTCCGATCGGGTAGGTCGCGCCGGTGAGGTCCATTGAAACACTGTATGTGCAAACAACTCTCATCAACAGCGGATCAGATACCGCTATGACCCAACGAGACGACTGGCAAAGATTGTGATAGCAGCAGTCCCCAGAAACTCGCTAACCTAGCGTGACAGTCGTGCCGTTCAGTCGTGGCGCAATCGAGACGCCGTCAAATCACTAGAGAGGAAACGCATTGGGGGCCTTCGTTGTCTTCACCACAGGCAAGGCGGTAGGCGACAACGAAGTCGAGAACTACCTGCACCGTATGAAGCCCAGCTTCGAGCCATACGAAGTCATCGTCCGTGCCCCCCGCCCACCATCTGGCAACAGCGGTCCTCACCAGCCACGAATGGTGGTCGTCGAATTTCCCACCCTCAAAGAGGCTGCTGACTGGTACGCCGGCGAGTCTTTCCATAGCATTCGCGATCCTCAATTTCGAGGAGTCATCTACAGCCAGAGTGCATTTGAATCCATCGACGGCGTTGACGGATTCGTCTACTCGTGACGGCGAAATAAGTGCCCGTCCTTCACGAATCAGCGACGGACAAAACGACAACGGAGAGGCGACATTGAGCGCGTACGCAATCTTCATCCGACAGCAAACGCATGATCCCGCGTCGCTGGCCCACTACGCCGACGCAGTCGCCACTCTTCTAGAAGACCACCCAGTCAAAGTGCTTGCGTTATACGGCAAGTGCAACGTGCTCGAAGGCGACCTTGTCGAGGGTGCGGTGATCCTCGAATTCCCCACCCTCGAAGCCGCGAAAGCCTGGTACGGCAGCGCCGCCTACGCGCAGATACTCCCTCTTCGCCTCGACGGCGCGACGTACTCTAGCTTCATCGTAGAAGGTATCTAGGGCAGATTTCCCTTATCCGGCAACGGCCTACGCGCGTAAGGGCGCCCATCAGTTCTGCACAGCCGCGATGGTCATCGCCACCTAATGGCCGCTAATCAGATTGACGAACCAGGGCCAAGTTGGTGCCCGCGCAGTGGTGCCCGCCGCGGGATCATCGGCGTGAACGACGATCATGCGGCGGAATCGGCAAGCAGACAGGGCGGCCAAGCACCGATCGCGGGCGATGAGAGTTTCGCCGGCTGACCAAGTGCGGCGCACAGCGAACTCGTACTGGAGTGAATTTGCCGGGTCGCAGGATGATTCACGATGCGGCCGGCGTTGTTGACCGATGCATGTCAACAACCGGCGGATCTCTGACCGACTCGCCGCAGCAAAGAAGGAATTGCGATGCGATGACGATCGAAGGGCGTTCGACTGCAGAAGAGACTGACATTGGCGAACCGAGTTGTGCGGTGTTGCTAGCAGGACTTTGGCGACTGGTCGATGGCGAGTTCGACACGGCGACATGCACACGGCCACATCACCATCTGGTCCGATGCTCGGAATGCCGCGCTCAACGTAGCCTGGCAGTGCGCTTTAAAGCGTTGATCGCCAGTCGATGTCGCCCAGAGCCGCGACCGCCGAACCTGCCGCCGCTCAGTTTGCCGCGATAGACCATGATCGGATCGGTGATGCCTGATTCTCAACGGTATTCGGCTCCATCGACAGCTCGGCGCGTCCAGCCAGACGTTTCGCGTAATGCGATCGAAAGCGTCGTCCTGGGCGACATGGGTGAGGAACCGACCGGCTTGATTTTTTGGTAGCGCCTGCGGCTGTTGGCTTCTTAGCATGCGAGAGGCGTGCTTGCGGTGCGCCGTCGGGTAAGTTCTCGCGGTCGGTTTGACGCCACTGCGGGTTGTCTGGTGGAGGATGGATGGTTCGTCGTGTCGTAGCGGTGATCTCGTTAATCGTCAGTATTGCAGCGGTATTCGCTGTTCCGGCCTGGGGCGATTCGACTGAGGACTTCCCGATTCCGCGTCGGATGATCGTGACGTCGTGTGACGCCGAGCAGTATCTGGCTGGCGCCCGTGATACAAGCCCGGTGTATTTTGATCGTTACATGGTTGATAAGAGCCACCGTCCTGTCGATGTACAGCAGGCCGCGATCGACCGGATCCACTGGTTTTTCTCTCTCGATCCCGCGGGTAGGCGCCAGTATTCCGAGGACACCGCCACCAACATCTATTACGAGCAGGTGGCGACACGATGGGGCAATTGGGCCAAGATCTTTTTCAACAACAAAGGCGTCGTCGCGAAGGCCACCGAGGTGTGCATGAACTACCCGCGCGGGGACATGTCGGTGTGGAATTGGCTAAGTCAGTAGTTCACCAATGAGCGAAAAGATCGAACTCCCCTTGCCCGGCCTGCCCGGCCTCCTGCAGATGCAAATGCGCCGCGCCGGGTCTGATGCGTCGGTTGAGATCCAGGGCTCGATGGTGGTGCGTGACGAACACTTAGCGCCGTCGGGGTATCTGCACGGGGGAACGGTTGTCGCCCTTGCGGACACAGCGTGCGGTTACGGTTGCCTTGGTTCGCTTCCCGTTGGTAGGACTGGTTTCGTCACGATCGAACTCAAGGCAAATTTCTTGGGTACCGCGCGGGTCGGGGACACTGTGGAAGTCCACGCCTCCGCCGTGCATCGTGGCGGGAGCACACAGATCTGGGACGCGAATGTCTCCCGTCGGCGGCCCGGGCGAGACATGGCGGCCGCCATCGCAATTTTTCGGTGCACCCAGTTGCTCCTGGAGCCTCGTTAAGGTAGCGCAACTCGGAATCCGGGTGGGTAAGTCGATTTCGATATCGTGGTTAAGCGCCCTCACAGCGTGGTGCGGTCTGGATGACGCCGCAAGGGCGGCCGAGGATGGCTCGGTATCGCATTTCACGGTGCACCGACGGGTTTGGGGCGGGGGCTTGATCTGGAAACACAAGACTGGCCCGCGCCGCGTGCGTGTTGATCGGCTTCATGCGGAGGGCGTAGCGGCGTCGGCGACCTGGCGGACCGTGACGTCGCGGCTTGGGCGAGGTGTAGGAGCTCAAGGTAGTGCCGCGCGGTTGAAGTGCCAGGTGTGCGGCGGGCGCCTTACCAGGGGGTGAGGCGGTGTGGGCGGCTGGAACGCGGCGACGTCGCCAGTGGCGATGACGACGACGCGCCCCGTGTCGTTGTGATAAACCCGCACCTCAGCGTGAGGGTCGGCGGCGTCTAGGTGGTCGAGCAGTTCGGTCTGTGTCCACTGGCGAAGTTCATCAATGGCGTTGTCTGCGACGGCTTCCCACATCATCGTGTCCGGTGAGTGAGAGCCGTCGTGGTCGGCAGGCGCAGAGGTAGAGCGGTGCTTATTGCTACGGGGGTCGTGCGGTAGTCCGGTCCAGCGTTTGTCGTAAATGACGTTCAACCCGAGTTGGTCGATGGCGCGCACCGTGATGTGGTGGATCATGTCGTCCAAGCTGTCGGGGTGATGATAGAACGCGGGCATCGGTGGGCAGATGGAAACGCCGAGCCGGGCAAGTTCGAGCATGTTGTCCAGATGGATTGCGTTGAGCGGTGTTTCGCGTGGCAGCAGTACCAGGTTGCGGCGTTCCTTGAGGATCACGTCGGCGGCGCGAGTGATGAGGTTGTCGGCCAGACCATGTCGTATCGCCGCGAGGGTACGCATTGAGCAGGGAGCGACGATCATTGCCTCGACGCGAAACGATCCTGACGACACCGCGGCACCCTGGTCGCCCTCGCTATAGGTCACGTCGGCCAGTGACTGTACATACTTGGCGCTGTAGCCGGTTTCGGCGTTGATATTCATCCGTGCCCACCGCGACATGATCAAATGTGTTTCAACGTCGGGGATTTCTCCGAGCCTTTCGAGCAGCCGTATCCCGAAGATCGCTCCGGTAGCACCGGTGATCGCGACTATTACGCGCACGACAACCTCACGGTTTCATCGAGCGGGAGGATATGGCGGCGCGGAGCTATGGCCGTGTAGTCATGCTGTGTCGCAGTATTGCGGTGTAGGGCCGGGCTCGGTGACGGGCCCGGCCCGGCCGGGGCTTGTGAGGCTTGAGGGTGCCCGGTGCGCGTCACGATGGGGCGGGGTATCCGTAGGTGGTCCACTTGCCGAGGACCTTGTGGCGCAGTTCAGCGGGAAAGTTATGCCAGAAGTCAGCTTTGACAGGCCGGTCCTGTTCGGTCCATTCGTCACGGTGTAATCCGACCAGGATGGCCTTGGCGGCGCTCATAGATCGTTTTTCGGTGCTCGTGAGGTACACGATGAGCGGTACGGCGACCTGATCGTGGATGAAGATGGTGTCGTCGACTGGATGGACGCGGGTGGATAGCGCCCACAAAACGTCGCCATCGTCGGTAGGGTCAACGTCGTCTTCGACCACGAGGATCCGAGGCGCGACCATTCCGGGCTTGGTTCCCATCACGTGAAGGCCGAGCTTGTGGGCGAATTCGTGACGCGAGGTGATTCCCGATAGTTCGCGCCAGTTGATTGGCACGGTGATCACCAGGAGGTGGTTGGCGCCTTGGAATGGCAGATACACACCGGTGACGGGAAAGTCGTGCTTGCGCAAGTCGGCCAACATGACTGCGGAATTGCTGATGCCCCAGACGGTGTGGTCTTCCTCAGCGGGGTAGCCCGCGGCGACGACGGGCAGAATCGCGTTGTCGCGATGGCTGATTGCGGTGACGTGGTAGACCGGTTTGGCGGAGCGGCCCGCCGGGAGGAGGTAACCGGGGTACTCCGACATCGGACCTTCTAGGGCGGTCTCTTCGATGCTTACCCAGCCCTCGATGACGATCTCTGAGGAGGCGGGCACGTGCAGGTCGTTGGTGTGGGCCTTGACGACGTCGATCGGCTTTTTGAGGTAGGCACCTATTGCGCCGGCCTCGGAGATATGGTCAGGAAGTGGCGCGCCGGCGAAATACGGTACGACCGGCTCTTGGCCCAGTGATAAGGCGAACGGCATATTTTCGCCGCGCTCTTTCCAGACTCCGAAGATCTGCCCGAGATGTTGCATGGGTTGGAACAGCCCAACCATGGTGTTTTTGTCGCGCAACGCGATTCGGGAGATCGACCAGTTGGTCCATTCTCCGTCGGGATGTGGGGCGACGATGGTGCCGAAGGTGTTGATGAAGCGGTCACCGTCGCCGCAGTGGATTAGTGGGGTGGGCAGCGCGAACAGATCGATGTCGTCACCGGTCACGATGTTGGCTTGGAATGGGGCGTTGTCGACTATGCGCGGTGCGATGGGTGGGGCGTCGACCACGCGGGAAAGAGCTTCGACGATGTCAGTGCCGGTCGCGGTCACGGGCAGACCTAGCGCAATAGCGGCGCGGATAAGGGCGCGTCCGGGCAGTGCGCTGACCCCGCCGGGGGCGCCGAGTACCCGAAATCCTGGTTGAGAGTCGTTGATGCGGTTGAACAGTGGCGCTGGAGCCCCGGTTTCGAGGACGTGGCGGATGATTGCGCCGATCTCAAGGTTCCAGTCGACAGGTTCGTCGATTTCGACCAGGTCGCCGTGCTCGCGCAGTGCGGTGATGAACTCACGCAGGTCTTTGAGGTGCTGAGGTGTGAAGCCCGGATCGGTATACCGGCTCGGGGCTGGTGAACCCACGTGTGTCACAGATCCTTCCTTTCTCTGTAGTTGATCATCGGCGCGCGGCGAGCAATGAAGGGTTCAGTTCGTCGCGAGTGCACGGGTACATCGCGAAATCGCGAGTGCTGAAGATCTCGAGTGTTCATAACAGGGCTTGTTTCCGCGGACGGCATATCCAGCGAATGCTATTCGGGGTGAATCGGTGGCGCTGTCAAGATTTTCGGCATGCGCTGCGAAAGATGGGCGATGAAGATTGTGATAGCGCAGCGTGGGGGGGCTGGGTAGTGATGCAGGGTGTGCCGCGCGCATCAAACCGATGAGTGACGGCGTGCACAGAATCGATGTGAGGGAGGACGCGGTTGTGAAAGCGTGGTTGTGGGACGGGGGAGCGGGACTGGACCACTTGCATGTGCAGCAGACGGCCGATCCTGTTCCCCAACCCGGCGAGGTTGTGCTCGAAGTGCACTACGCAGCGCTCAATCCCGCCGATCGGATGCTCGCCGAACGTCGTTACCCCTATCCGGTCGATCCGCCGCTGCCGCACGTGCTGGGCCGCGATGGCGTTGGCACCGTCATTGCCGTCGGTGACGGCGTGACTGATGTGTCGGTGGGCGAGCGGCGCGTCATTCTGCGTGGCGACACCGGCGTCAATCGGTGGGGCACGTTCGCCGAACAGGTGGCGCTGTCAGCGAGCACCCTTGTCGAGATTCCCGAGGGCTGGACTGAAGAACAAGCGGCGGGAGCGACGTTGGTGTATCTGTCGGCTTATCACGCCCTGACCATGTGGGAGCCGCTCAAGGAGCACTCGGTCGTGCTGGTCACTGGTGCCTCTGGCGGGGTGGGCTTGGCCGCCGTGCAGTTAGCCGTCGCGATGGGCCATACGGTGGTGGCGCTGACCCGCAGCGAGGACAAACAGCGCCGACTCCGCGAGGTGGGCGCTGCTTATGCGTTTAATCCCAATGACCCGCAGTGGGTTTCCCTTGCCGAAGACGCGCTAGGCGGACGCGGGGTCGATTTGGCGGTTGAGACGATCGGCGGCCCGCTGTTCCCCCAAGTCATCGAAACCATGGGCGAGCTGGGTCGGCTCAGCCTAGTCGGCGAACTCGGCGGCCCAGTGCCCAATTTCTACACCGGGACGTTGTTTTCGCGACGTCTCAGGATCGGCGCCATGGCACTAGCCGGCTACACCTCCGAACAACATCACACGGCCTGGCGCGAACTGCTGGCAGTGCTGGCGGCCTCGTCGGCCCGCCCCCTCATCGATCGAGTATTTCCGTTCGACCAACTCGTGGATGCCTTCGCACGCCTCGCCGAAGGCCCGTTGGGCAAGGTGGTCGTCAATATCAAGGCTTGACCATGCCGTGATACGTGAAAGGTGACGGCGCCGATTGACGCCACGGCATGAAAGCAGTTGTCGGCGTTGATGGTTGGTGATCCAAGATCGTCAGGATTTTCGCTGACGGTGACCGGGTTCTGTGCAGGGAGTATTCAGCCCGCCATGGCTGAGCCATACAGCCACGGCACCGATCGACATCGCCCTGGTCGACGGCGCGAGCGGTCGTAGCCAAGATAGATGTCGATGCTAATTCCATGACTGCCAGTGATTTTCAGGTACTGCGATTGCCACGCTGTCGCGGGTATCGATGAGATTGGAGCTGATGCGATCGAGAGGTGTGGGCATGTTTCGCCGATGCAATTCAGAGTCCGCGATCACCGCGGCGCTTTTGACGCGGTGAGAGGGTTCGGTGGTCACACCAACCCCAGCACCGACAAATCGGCGACGTACTTGCTGATCAGCGTCCGGTCAAGGTGCGGGATGTCGTGAACGTCGCCGACTCCGGCGCTGCGCACGGCATCGCGGAACACTGCAGTCGGAGCTGACGCGCCTCGCACTGGATGCTGTGGGCTGCGGAACGCGTCGAGCAGAGCCAGCACCGAGCGTCGCCGCTGATGTGCGGGAAGGCCGCGCAGCGCACCTTCGAAGCGTCGCACCCACTCGGCGTAGTCCTCGATGCGGGTGATCGCGGCGCCGCCGGCGATCAGCCAGTCCACGATCGCGTCCAATGAGATGTCATCGTCGTGTGGATTCATCACATCGAAGGACGTAAATCCCGCGCGCTGGTCGGCGCCGATCGTCGCGATCGCCTCGGCGACGAAACGAACGGGAAGCCCGTCGTAGTGCGCACGAGGCCGCATTCCGGAACCGTCACCGAGGTAGAAGCTGCCCGGGGCAAGGCCAGTCACCAGCACACTGAGCAGCAAGCGGGTGAACATGTCGGTCTCGTTGAGCTGTCCAGGGTAACGGTCGTGCCCCAAAATCATGTCGGCGCGAAAGACGTTGACCGGCAGTCCGCACAGGTCGTGCGCTTCTCGCAGCAGCACTTCGCCGGCCCATTTGCTGGTGGCGTAGCCGTTGGCGTAGCTGTCGTCGAGGAGGCGGTGTGGGCTGACCTGCCGGATGTCGCCGTCCTCGACGAAATCCGCTACGCCCAGTGTCATTGCCACTGTAGACAAATACGTCACAGGCTTGATGCGCTCAGTGATCGCGAGCCGGATGATCTCCGCGGTGCCAACGACATTGGGTCCGAACAACTGTCCGTAGGGCAGCACATGATTGACCAGGGCGGCGGGATGGACGACCATGTCGACGTCGCGAGCAAGCCGCCGCCAGGTCGGTTCGTCGAGCCCGAGATTGGGCTCGTTGATATCGCCGGGGATGACTTCGAGATGGTGAGCGGCCAGCCTGCGAAAATCGGCCAGGGCTGCTCCGTCGCCGACGGCGAACGCGTCCTCAAGGCGGCGGGTTGCGGCGGCAGCGTCACGGCCGCGCACCAGTGCGATCAATCGGCCGCCGTTGTCTGACAGCCGTTTTAGCCATTCCAGGGCCAGGAATCTGCCGAGCCAGCCGTTGGCTCCGGTCAGTAGCACGGTGGTGATCGTGTCCGCCGGGCTCGCGGCGTGGGGCGCTGCCCGCAATGTGTCTGCGTCGATGAAGCGTGCCAGGACCAGATCGTTGGCGGCGACTGAGGTGGCGTGGGGGCCGTGCACTTGTGCGGCGGTCGGGCGGGCACCGTCGGAGGCGCGTTCACCGTCGATGTATGTGGCCAGAGCTGTGAGGTCGCTCGATGGCCCGATGATGACGCCCACCGGCACCTCGACGCCGAAGATTTCTTCGAGGAGCTTGGAGAAGCTCAGCGCCGACAACGAGTCGCCGCCGAGGTCGATGAAATGTGCGTCGCGGTCGGGTTGATCGTCCGGCAGCCCTAGCAGCGTTTGCGCCGCTTGAATGACGGTATCGAGTGCCGGTCCGGTGCCGCCGGCGCGGCGCAACGCCGAAAGGCCCTCAGAGCGCGCCGCGTCCAGTTCAGCGTACACATGCTCGAGTTGTTGCCCGTAGCGTTCTTTCAGTTTGGGGCGCAACAACTTTCCCACACCAGACAGTAGGCCGTTGCCAGGTGTGAAGGGCTCGTCGTCGATGAGGAAATCGGCGGGCACCTCGTAGGACTGCAATTGGTGGATCCGCGCGACTTCTCGCAGCGATTCGCGCACGGCGGTCTTCAGCGCGAAGCGGTCTTGATACTTTGATCGCGCCTCATCGGTGGGTATCACCACCGCCAGCAGTGTTGAGCGAGCGCTGTTGCCGTAGAGGAAGATTTGACCTACCAGCGGTGCGCTGGCGAAAACTGTCTCCAGGTTCGCGACCGCGACGAATTCGCCCTGGGCAAGTTTGATGACGTTGTTGCGCCGGTCGACGTAGCGGACCTGGTTGGGCGCGATCTCGGCGACCACGTCACCGGTTCGGTAGTAGCCTTCGGCGTCGAACGCGTCGGCAGTGACATCGGGGCGCTTGAAGTATCCCGGCATGGCCGTCGCCGATTTGATCAGGAGCT
Source organism: Mycobacterium paraterrae (assembly GCF_022430545.2). NCBI lineage: Bacteria > Bacillati > Actinomycetota > Actinomycetes > Mycobacteriales > Mycobacteriaceae > Mycobacterium > Mycobacterium paraterrae. Next base: position 1,802,947 of record NZ_CP092488.2, read on the forward strand.
CACCGCGCGGGTGCGGTCGATCGGTGGTGAAGTATCCCAGCTCGGAGACGTCGGTCAGCCGGTAGTCAAGTACCGGCGGGCGTGCGATGACACCGTCGCGTGATACCACGCCGATCTCGGTCAGGCCGTAGGCGTCGATGACCGGTGCGTCGAGGGTAGCGCGTATGAACTCACGCATCTGGGATGACAGCGGCGCGGTCGTCACCATGCCTAGCAGCACCCGGCCCCCTAGCACCTGTTCACGCAACTCGGCCTTCGCGACAAGGTCGGCGACCGCAGCATCTTCGCCGGCGGACACGAGTTGGTCTACCCGCGTCTGGTGGCGCTGGTGCAGCATGTCGACAACCCTGGGGACTAGCAGGATATGCGTCGGCCGCACTAGTCGCCAGTCATCGAACAGCGTCGACAAGTCGCTTCGTGCAACGAAATAACTGATACCACCTGCTTGCAAGGCAACTGACAGAGCCGAGCGTCCGGCCATGTGATTCAGGGGCGCGAAGTTCACGTTGACGACAGGCAGCGTTGAGTCGATGACCAGGTTGGCTGTCCACAACGCGGTGACCATCCGTTCAGTCCACATGGCGCCTTTCGGCAGCCCGGTACTGCCAGATGTGTACAGGATCATGGCCAGCCTGCTGTCGTCGTCATCCATGTACGGTGCCGGTGCAGCGCGGCCGCGGCCGCGCAGGATGACGGTGCCGAGATCGTCGACGGTGACATCGTGTTCGGCCAGACGGGTGCGGGCAGCCTCTACGGAGGCACGGTGCCAGCGGACCCGGGTGTCGTAGTCGAAGGCCACAAGCCGCCGCACTGACGGCGTGTTCAGCGCGGCCTCGATCCCGATGTCGAGATAGTCCATGCTTACCGTTAGCACTGCGGGCTGCGCTTCTTCGAGCAGCGGTACCAGCCGCGACGCCGCAAGGTTGTGCTGCAAAGGAACCGAGACGAGACCGAGATAGTTGTTGGTCAGATCGATGGTGAGGTAATCGGCGCTGGCGAAGCCGATCATAGCGACGAGATCGCCTGGGGTGAGCGGATTTTCGTCAGAACTCCAAGCGGCGGCAATGTCTTTGACGTTCGACCACACCTGGGCATAGCTCACTGTGTCGAAGTGCGGCTGCAACTCGACCTCGCCTTCGGCGTTGAGCGTGGCAGCGCGCTGACCCAGCGCTGGCCGATCGGCGTAGCCGGTCATCATGATCTCGAGGACCTCAGCCAACCGCAAGCCCGGGCGGCGGAATGCCTCCACAACGGCCGGGTCAGGTTTGGCGGTCTGCAATTGGGAGATTTCGGTGACTTCCGGTACCGCTGCGCGGGTGCGGGCGTCAATCGCCTCTGAGCTCATGGGATGTCCCTTCCTTCGACATCGGTGTGCAACGCGATGTGTTGCCGCCGGCTTCCCTCATCGAGCCTTCAGGGCTTATCTGCTGTGCGTTCGAATCCACCTCGCAGCGGGCGCAGGGCGGGCCTAAAATGTCTGCACGACAACGTATTTGAGGCAACGAACGCGCGTTGTATTCAGCGAGTGAAGTGGCATTAATACGACGAATCGTGGCAGAAATCGGCGCCTCTGCCGGTCTGGACCGGCGACCAGTCGTCAACGCCTGACGACGCCACCGCTCAACCAGCCAAGGTCACCCGACTCGCAGATGTTGCATACAACTCTCACGTTGCCTCGACGCTCGTTACCGTGCGGCCCTCCTCCTGCACCACCCTGCAGCGACGCAATGATCTCGCCCGAAAGGAGGTATCGCAAAAGATGTTGACAGCGCCAACCGGCGATCCTGCGTTGGGTCCGCACCGCGATTTGACCAGTGGGGCAACCGAACACCCGTGAAGAGCTCCGCGATGGCTTTGGGGGATTGCACGAGATGCGCGTCACTGCCAACGATCTCATCGAGGTCGTGCTGGCCTTAACACCAAGGCGGCGGGGCACCTTACGCCCTGTGGGCCGATTCGGCTGGGGGCCGTCGAGCTTGACGGCGTTCGCATGACACCGGTACTCACCTGGCTCGCCGCCGGCCGGGTCCTTCCAGGCGATCAGCTATACCGGATTCGCCTTGCCGCACCTACTTTCTGTGGCGCACAGTCACTTCCGGCTGGTCGCCGGTCAACGGCCTGACCGCCGTCACTGTCGCCGCAATCGCTTGTGCGGTGTGGCTGGCAGGCACCACGCGAGCCAGCCAGCGCGATGAAGGAAGGTCCCGCCCCGGAGACGTTGCCGGGGCGGGACCTTAGGGGAGTTGATCGACGAGCTGCTCAGCCGCCCAGGATCGCTGTGTAACGCGACGGGTCTGAAGTGAGCGTGCTTTTAACCACGCCACTGATATCGTCGGCGAGCACCTCGGTGTGGCCGGCCTGCAGTCCGTCCAGCGCGGCTTTAACGACCTGCTGCGGCTCGACGTTGTCGATCGGGAACTGACTGCCCATCGTGGTGTTGACCGCGCCGGAGTGCAGTCCGACCACAAGGGTGTTCTGGCCGGCGAGCTCGAGGCGCAGCGCGTCGGTGAGGTTCCATGCCGCCGCCTTGCTGGCGCTGTAGCCCGCCATGCCCGGGAACGAGAACCACGACACCGCCGACAGAGCGTTGACAAGGGCGCCGCCACCGTTCGCCTTGAGCACGGGCGCGAACGCCTGCGCCACCGAGACGAGCCCAAACACGTTGGTCTCGAATTCCTGGTGAACCTCGTCGAGGTCAGCGGTGAGCAACGGTTGGCTCGTGGCGATCGCGGCGTTGTTGATCACGATCTGGACGTCGTGCGCCTGCCGAGCGGCTGCGGCCACCTGAGCCTTATCGGTTACGTCGAGGGCGATCGGCACCACACCCTCGGCTTGGGAAACTGTTTCGGGATTACGGGCGGCGGCGTAGATCTTCGCGGCGCCACGCTCACGAAGTTGACGAACCCATTCGGCGCCGATACCGCGATTGGCGCCAGTGACCAGAACTACCGAACCCTTGATGTCCATAGAAGTGCCCTTTCTTGTTTTCACCGACCCGACGTGTCCGCCGGTCACCCGTGCCCAACTGTCCGCTAGTTGCGTTCTATTCCGCTTTCGGACATAACATCTGCTGGGACCTACTGGCTTCGTGCGACATATCGCGCGTTTTGCAAATAACGTGACGTGATGAGTGCATTGATCGTGGGGGCGGGAAGTCACCTCTGCGTTCGACACTGCCCCGGGACTCGTCAACACTCGATCAGGTCCCAAAGGTGGGTTAGCTGAAAGCACTGCAGCGATGCGGCCGAACTCTTCCGGCCGGCACGAAATTTCCTCGGCTGCACTGGAGTTCGAGGACCCAGAGGTGGACTGGACCACGCAGTGTGGCGGCCTCGCTTGCAGCTTCAATGACCAACGCGATGGTGCGCGCTCCCGCGGCGCGATTCCTCTCGATCACCCCGGCCAGACCGGGGGACTGTCGTGGCTGAGAGCCCGTCTGTCGGTGCAGTGGGAATGAAACGTCGCCGACTAGCGCACGAGCCATCGATCTGCGATCTCTGACGATTGCATCGGTGGGCGGCCGCATAAAAGCCAAATCATTTGATAGCCAGCCGAACAACACCCGCGCTACCGTCGCCAGCATCGGCGAGAGCACCCACTACCCGTGCGACGTCGCAGTGGCGGCTCTTTTGGCGGGAGGACGACCGTGCCCGAATACGCTGCGAGACTGCTCCTGCGCACAGACACCGTGTCAGCGTGGGATGTGGTGTGCCCTGGGTTGACTCGGGATCGCGCCGAGGAGGAGTCCGCGCCGGGTGCCCGGTTCGTCTTTCCGTACCGCGGTGTCTATGTTCATGCAGTCGGCCTCAGCGAGTACGTCGCCGACGCCAATCACGTAGTGATCGTCAATGCCGACGAGCCGTATCAGGTCAGTCATCCTGTTGATGGTGGAGATGCCACGCTCACTATCGGCATCGACCCTGTCGCGTTACACGAACTCGCTCCACCGCAATATCTCAGTGCGCCGGGTCGTCTCGCATCGAATTGCCGCGTTCTGCGCATCGATGCGCACACCCAGATCACCGCGGCACAATTGCGTCAACGTCTCGTGCGGTGCACGATCAACCCAGCCGCCGCCGAGACGGTCGCCCTCGATCTGATCCGGCACACGCTAAGTGCCAACGGATCTCACACGGCCCGCAACCGAGACGGCCGCCCGCAACGAATGGTTGACCGTGTCAAGCTTCTATTGTCCGCTGACCCTTCGCGCAAGTGGGCCCTTGAGGAAATCGCTCAATACATCGGCGTGACACCGGTCTATCTCACCGACGCCTTCAGACGGGTTGAGGGTATCCCGTTCTACCGCTACCACATTCGGCTCCGATTGGTCCACTCGCTCGCGGTGCTCGCCGACTACGACACCGTCGAATCGCTCGCCCACAGGTTCGGTTTCCATAGCCACAGTCACTTCAGCTCAGCGTTCAAACAAGCGTTTCAGCAAACCCCGTCGGAGTTTAAACGCTCAATCAGTCCCGGCGGTAGTGCAGGTCTCGCCCATCGCGAAATACGCGCCGTCGACGACGCGAGGGTCTACGTGTCTCGGGCGCTGCGGGCCAGCAAGCCGTTTTCCTAGGCGATGCCGATACCGGCGAGACCGATGACCAACGTGTCAGACAACGATGAATAACCCTGTTTACCAACCTCGATGCACCAAGCCGCAGTTAGTTCAGCGACGCGTTCACACATGTTCAGACGACGCCGCATCCGCGTCGCTCCTGCGTTGCTCGTGTCGTACACAAAGACCAAAGATTTCGACAGTGCTTCGGCGTCTCTATCCTGTAGCGTCGCCAAAGAAATTCTCGAAACATCCGGCTACGCTGCATCATCCGAAAGGTTTGCCGAATGCTCACCTTCTCCCACCGCAATCCCGAGATGCAGCTCGAGCACGGCCGCACCGCCCTCGTCCTCGCCGACATCCAAAACGAGTTTCTCGCAGAGAGCGGGTCGTACTATCCGCTGATCGAAGACACCCTCAAACAGCACAGCGTCATCGAGCATCTCGAGCAACTGCTGCAGTGCGCACAAGACAACGATTACACCGTCATCCATTCCCCGCACTACTACTTTCCGACCGACGGCCAGTGGGTGGCCCCGGCGGGCGCCATCGCGGATTACCTCATCGGTGTCCCTGGGGGTTTCGTGTTGCGGACAGATCCCGTTGACCTCGACGGGCTGCCCGGTTCCGGGGCCGACTATTTCGAACCCTTCAAGAAGTATCTGATGAACGGCAAGACCGCGAATACCTCACCACACAAAGGCTTTTCGACGTGGCACAACGACGTGATCAAGCAGCTGCGGATGCGACGCATCGAGAAGGTGATTATGGCGGGTCCGGTCGGCAACCTTTGCCTGGAAAGCCACATGCGCGACATCATCGAGCACGGCTTCGAGGTCGCCATGGTGCGGGATGCGGTCGCGGGCGGGCGCAACGACGAAGGTGACGCCTACACCGCCGCGATGGTCAACTACCGCTTCATGGCCAACGCGCTATGGACCACCAACGAAACTTTGACCCGGATGACCGCAGCAGCGCAGGCCTGAGGTGTGACATGAAAGCCATCCAGCTCAACAGGCACGGCGATCCAACCGACGGGGTCAGCCTCGTCGACATCCCCGATCTCGGACCGCCAGGCCCCGACGAGATCATCATCGATGTCGAAGCGTCGCCGATCCAGCCGACGGACCTATTGATGATCGCCGGAACATACGGCTATCAGCCGCCAACCCCGCACATCCTCGGAGTCGAAGGGGTAGGCCGGGTGTCAGCGGTAGGTAGCAATGTCACGCATGTGACCGAGGGCGACCGGACACTCATCCCGCCTTTCACCCCAGCTTGGTCGCAACAGGTCAAGACCAGCGCGCCGTGGCTCCGGCCGCTGCCCGACGGCGACGTCAACCAACTGTCGATGCTCGGCATGAACCCCCTCACCGCCTACGTGATGCTGACCGAATTCGGCCATCTCCAGCCGGGAGACTGGCTGCTGCAAAACGGCGCCAACTCCTCGGTCGGTCGAGCGGTGATCCCCATCGCCAAGGCGATGGGCATCCGCACCATCAATGTGGTCCGGAGGCCCGAACTGATCGACGAGCTGCTCGCCCTCGGCGCAGATGTCGTGCTGATCGACGGCCCGGACCTGCCGCAGCGCGTAACGGCCGCGACCGAAAACGCCGACATCATGCTCGCTTTCGACTGCGTCGGCGACACCACCACCGAAGAGCTGCTGAAGTCGCTGGCGCTGCACGGCAACGTCGTGGTCTACAGCGCGATGAGCGGAAAACCGTTCGCGTTGTCGGGCCCACGGTTGCTGTTTTTGGGGCAATCGGTTCATGGCTATTGGGTGTTCAACTGGCTCAACGACGCCGGGAACTGTGACAAGCTCACCGACATTTACGCCTACCTGGCCCCGCTCGTCGTCTCGGGAGCCATCTCATCGCCGGTTGCCGACACATTCGGTTTCGACCAGTTCGCCGAGGCCGCAACCGCCGCAGCGCGATTCCACGGAAAAGCCATCCTCACTCCGGATCCGCGCTGAGGGCGACGGTGCCAACATCACGATTTCAGATGCGCCCTAGCGCTCGGCGATCCGCATCGATCGTTGACAGCGGCCGGTGAGCAGATGACAACGACCCCCGATGTATTGCAGTCCGGGGCCGCGTCTGCGGCCCTCGAGCTCGCCCGCACCACAGAGTCCGCGCCGGTGTTCAACCACAGTGTGCGCAGCTTCCTATTCGCCGAACTGCTGGCCGACAACGACGGCTTGCAGGCGAGCTCCGATTACGATCGTGAGGCCGTGTTTTTCGGATGCGTGCTGCACGACCTGGGCGCTGGATCGAACGCCGCGGGAAGAACCCGCTTCGAAGTCGAGGGCGCCGATTTGGCCGCAGATTTTCTGACCAACCACGGCTATGGCGCCGACACCGTGGACAGTGTGTGGGAAGCCATCGCCTTGCACACCTCCGGCGGGATCGCCGAACGGCGTGGACCGGTCTGCTATCTGGTCCGGGGCGGTATCGGCATGGACTTCGGCCGCAACGTCGACCTTGTCGACGATGCCACCGCTGCCGCGATTCACACGCGCTATCCCCGACTGCACATGGAGCGGGCCCTAGTCGATGCCGTGGTAGCCCACGCGATGAAAAGCCCTGAGGCCGCGCCCCTGTTCTCCATGCCGGCGGTGCTGCTGAGCGATCGGCGAAGCGGTGAACTCACCTCGCTGGAGCGCGCAGCGCACACCAGCCGCTGGGGGGCCTAAGCCTCAAGTCGAACGCTACCGGGGGGCGATAGTTGAGCAACCGACTCCCGGTGAAGATGGTGTTGCCCGGGCACAGGCGGGCCGCCTCAGCGTCAACGTTGGGCCGTTGTCGATGCGTCCATCTGGCGAGCCCTACGCTCACCCCGGTGTCAATGCTGAGCCGTCAGAACAGCTTCGCGGCCTCCAGCTCAAGGGCTTTCATCGTGTTGATGAAGGGGATCGGGCCGTAGCTGATGCGTCGTACGCCGATCTCGGCCAGCCGTTCATTGGGCGGCACACCGTCCATCACCATCACGTTGACCGGCAGTGAGACACCTTCGCAGATCCGGGCGATCAAATGCTCTTCTTGTAGACCCGGGATGAAAAAGCTGGACGCCCCGGCATCGGCGTAGGCCTTCGCCCGCTCTACCGCCGCGCCGACGGTGGCCTCGGGATCGTTGCCGCGACCTAAGAACAGGTCGGTCCGCGCATTGATGAACAGCGGGACTCCCGTCTTGTCGGCCGCCGCGCGAATCGCGGCGATGCGCTGCGCCTGCCGATCGAGCGGGTAAAGGTCGGGCCCGTTGACGATCTGATCTTCGAAATTGATCCCCACAATTCCCGAAGCGATGAGCCGCGAGATGTTTTCTGCCAGTTGGGCATCGTCTTCGGTGTATCCACCTTCGAAGTCGGCACTGACCGGCAGGTCAACTGATGCTGCGATACGCGCGAGGATCGATTCGGCGAATTCCAGAGGGATGGCTTGGCCGTCCTCGTAGCCCTGCGCTTTCGCGACTTCCCAACTGCTGGTAGCGATCACAGGCGCACCCGCAGCGGCGACCGCCTTCGCGCTGCCGGCGTCCCACACGTTGTAGAGGACCAACGGCGTGCCCTGAACGTGGAGTTCGGCCAAACGCTTGGCTTTACTTACTTGATCCATCACAATCCTTTTCGACCTCGTCATCGGCACGGCGCCGCCGGTGCCGCGCTGTGTCACAGCGTTTCTCAGCGGCATTCCGCACCAACGCCTTCAGATGAATGTACGGATTCAGCCCGGCGACGCGCTGTCAAAATATTTGGGTGCCCTTTATCGGCCGGAGGACTGCGTACGATCGGACGCTGAGTCGTCGACGGCGGCGGCACGCGCGCGCAATCGCCAACAGCGACAACAGATATGCCACGTCCGTTGGCCACGTACCTCTCCGTTTGCGGCCCGCCGGATGCACACGTCGCGTGTCGACCGCCAGCTACGCCCACGCCACGATGGAGTGCCATCGGCGCGCGACCCGGGCACAGTCGTAGTGATCAGAATGGCTAAATGCTTTGAGCAACCACGGTTGTCGTGGCTGGTATCGGCGACGTCCGGGGGCCGAGGGTCGGCGTGGCTACCACGCGTCGATATGGACAATATCGTCGAGGGGTACACGTTTGCCGGGTCTGAACGTTGTGCCGGTGTAGTAAGCCACCGGCAGTAGTGTCGCGTGGTAAACGTTGTCGGGATAGCCGACTATCGCGCGTATTTCGTCGTTGACTCTGGTCGTCAAGGACGTCCACGCAGTACCGAGGCCGCGGGTGTGTGCCGCGAGCATGAAGTTCCACGCGGCCGGCATGATGGAACCCCAGGTGTCGGCCTGATCTGCCAGAGGGAGCGCGGTGTCGCCTTCTACTTCGATGCACGGCAAAACCAGAGCGGGAACGTCGGCGAGATGCTCGGCCAGATAGGCGCCGCCGTCTGAGGCCTTGCGCTGTTCGGGTGCTCGCGCCGGGTCGTCGGCGAAGCGTCCCGCGACGGCATACGGCGATGACGCAAGCCAATCCCATTGGCGTTTATAGATTGCACCGATTTGGCGACGCTTCACGGGATCTTGGATGACCACGAAGCTCCAGTGTTGACGATTCGCCGAGGTCGGCGCTTGAATGGCGATAGTGAGGCACTCACGAATCAGCCCGAGGGGAGCCGGGCGATTGAAATCTAGCCGCCTGCGCACTGACCGGGTGGTGGTCAGCAAGGTGTCGGTATCCATCTGCACAACAGGATAATCACCCATCGCGGTGCTCCTTAGTTTCCACTACAGCCGGTGCCGTCCGCAGCCGCGGGGCCACACCACGACGTGCGATCGCGAACGCCGATGTGGTCACACCGTACGCGGGGCAACTACTGCCCGGCTGTCAAAATATTTATTATTTTTCACATCTGTGCCGCGGCCACCTGGCGGCTCCGCGTGCTTGGTGTTGGACTTCCGGGTGGTGTCAATCAAACTGTGGCTGTTCGGTTCTGGTGCGCTTGAGTTCCCAGAACTGGGGGTAGGCGGCGAGTGTGTTCATCGCATCCCACAACTGGCCTGCCTGCTCGCCGCGCGGAATGCGCGACAACACCGGGCCAAAAATGGCCGCGCCGTCGATGTGAATGATGGGGGTTCCCACGTCGGGGCCGACAGGATCGGTGCCCTGGTAATGACTCTGGCGTAACGCGTCGTCGTTTGCGTCGGTGTCCGCGGCCTGCGCCAGCTCGGCGGGCAGCCCGAGTTCGGCTAACGACTCGACGATCACCGCGTCGAAATCTTCGTTGCCGCCGTTGTGGATCCGAGTTCCCATGGCGGTGTAGAGCGGAAGCAGTACGCCGGGGCCGTGGGCCTGGTGTGCGGCCGTAACGACGCGAACAGGCCGCCACGCCTTGGCCAGCCGTTGCTGGAAATCGACATCCATCTGGTAGTCGGCCGGCTTCTCGGTGCGACCGCTGTTCAAGATGGCCAGGCTCATCACATGGAACTCGACGTCGAGATTACGAGCGTTCGTGACCTCCAGGATCCATCGCGAGCTTATCCAGGCCCAAGGGCAAATCGGATCGAACCAGAAGTCGATGCGGCGCGGCTGGGTCATGGACAGAGTTGTCCTCTCGTAACAGGGCGTTGTCTGGCGGCATCAACGCCGAATTGAGCGCGGCCACAACAAGTGTCGGGGTCACAATTTCGTATGCCGGTGCGCGCCGTGCTATCGCTGCAGTCCAGCCGTGCGCTCGCCGTCTCGGCACGGTTCAACGTTGTTCTGGTACCACCGACAGCGCCGAGTTTAGAAAGGGCTCAGCGCAGCCCGCTGTCGAGATATTTCGGAATTCGAGGTCGCGGGGCGCTCAGTGTGCAGGCGGCCGCCCGCGCATCGGCCCCGTGGTCGGTGCCGGTTGGCGACATCCTTGAGCGTGGTCAGCGACGGCGCGTTTTGGGGACAAGCAAAGAGATGAACTTTCTGACAGTGCGGTGGGCCGGCGGTCCCGTAACTTTCGTTAAGGGGAGCCGAGGTGTCGCGCCCCGATCGCAGATTGGAGTGCCGTCGACATGACGACCGCGCGGGAAATTTTTCTCATCTATGCACAAGCAATGGCTGATGGTGACGCGGCGGCCGCGGCCGCGTGCTACGCCGAGGACGGGGTGCTCGACTTCCCATTCTGGCCGTTGTTGGGGTTGACTCCGCGATACGCGGGTCGCCCTGCGCTGCAGGCCTATTTGAGCAAGCTGTTGGACATGGTGCCCGGTTTCAGATTTACCAACATCACTGTCCACATTGACGCCCCAGATGCGATGTTTGCTGAGTTTTACGTCGACAAGCTGACTCGCGACGGCCGCCGATTCGACTTCCATTACGGCGGCCTCGTGCTGGCCGAGGACGGCAAAATGAAGCTGCTGCGCGAATTCATCGATCAGATACCAGCGGCGATCGCTCTGCTGCCCAACGGAATTGACGATGTCCTTGGCCGCGTCGCCGACAACAGTGGCCTCGATGAGTGACGCCTACATCTTGGGTGGAGTGCGCACCCCGTTCACGCGTTACGGCGGATCGCTGTCGCACCTTCGCCCCGATGATCTGCTCGGGACGACGATGCGCGGTGCCTGCGACCGTGTCGGCGTTGCTGTCACCGACATCGAAGACATCGTCGCCGGCTGTGTGAATACGGCCCATGAAGGCATGGGTGATATCGCGCGCTGGGGTGCACTTGCGGCGGGTTTCCCCGACAGCGTCGCCGGCGCGACCATCAACCGGTATTGCGGATCATCGCTGAGCGCTGTGGTATCGGTCGCTCACGCCATCAAGGCCGGAGATCTGGGCCTCGGTATCGCCGCCGGTGTGGAGTCGATGTCGCGGTCGGGGTGGGCCTTGATGAAGGGTGAGGAAGCGTTCATGCCCCGCGGCCCGGTCATCATGCTCGACACCATGTGGTCAGGCGCTGGTGGCGCGCCGAATCCGAAGCTGTTGGCGCGCAACGCCTATGTCGCCATGATCGAGACGGCGCAAAACGTCGCGAACCGCTATCAGATGACACGAGAGCAGATCGATGCATTCGCGCTGCGGTCTCAGCAGCACGCGAAAGCTGCCCGCGACGCGGGTCGTCTCGCGAAAGAGATCATGCCGGTCACGATCGCGGCGACACGAAAGAGCCCCCAGCGCATTGTCGAGCATGACGAATTCATCAGAGATGACACCACGGCTGAGAAGTTGGCCAGCCTGCCGGCGCAGCCGGGAACGACGCAGATGACTGCAGCCAATTCCACACCGCTGTCTGACGGGGCTTCTGCGGTGGTGCTCGGTTCCCGTCAACGCGCTGACGAACTCGGTGTCACACCGCTGGCGCGAGTGGTGTCTTCGGCCGTCGCTGGAATAGATCCTCTGGTGATGGGGATAGCGCCGGCGTGGGCGATCCCCAAGGCGCTGGAGCGCGCAGGATTGGCGCCTGAGCAAATCGATGTGTGGGAGGTGCACGAAGCATTCAGTGCTCAGGCCCTGGGTGTGCTGCGCGAGTTACCGAATCGCCTCGGCGGCTTCGAGGTGCCCGACGAGAAGCTGAACCCCAATGGTGGCGCGGTGTCGATCGGGCATCCCTTCGGAGCCACCGGGGCGCGATACGCCTTGAGTCTTGCCCTCGAGCTCAAGGAAAAAGGTGCGCGCTATGGCGTGGCCGGGGTGTGTATCGGTTCAGGCCAGGGCATCGCCGTCGTGCTGGAAAACGCCCATCATGGCTAATGCTTGCGGTTGGACGCGCGGCCCGATCCGGTTGTCGCCCAACGTGACACGGCGGGAAAGACCTAAAGATTGTGAAAGCGCGACCGGCCGGATGTGGCGTATTGTCGCTGGGTCCGCAGGGTGGACGGTTGTGAGCGCTGCGGCGACGCTGACGTCGCCGCGGCGCCAGTCTGTCCGTGCCATGCCCGCCGATCTCCGCGTACTGAAGCTGAGGCAAAAGTCGCAGCGTTGTATCCACCTACCCAGGGGGGTTAGTCGTCGTGAGTGTGTCCAGAAGCCGTCGGCTGTTGGAAAGGTTTTGGGTTCCAGCGTTGGCGGTCATTGTGGTCGCGGTTGCCGGGTTTTCCATCTACGGCATGCACGGCATCTTTGGGTCGACGGACATCACCAAGAGTTCGGGAAACAAGTTCGTCATTGCACAGTTCAATCCCAAGAACATCAGGTACGAGATCTTCGGAGACTTCGGTGGGTGGGGCAGGGCGACGTACTGGAATGTCGACTCCAAGCCGGTCGACGTGAACTTGACGTCGTTGCCGTGGTCGCATGTCGAGACCACCACGATGACAACGGCGACCGCGGACATCACTGCGCAGGCGGCCGGTGGAAATATAGGCTGCCGCATCACCATTGACGAGGTGGTGCGTTCCGAGCACACGGCTAGCGGCGATCACGCTGGTGTGTGGTGCCAGGTGCTGTCGGCATGAGCGACAACGGAGACAGCGGCCGCCACGCAGCCGGCGCTGATGGCAACGCCGACACCGGCCCAGTGCAGGTCCAACACGCACCACCGCCGGTTGAGCGGCCGTTTTTCGCGCGCAACATCCGGCGGTTCTCGCCGGTAGTCGTGCTCGCCTGGTTGGTGTTTCTTTTCGTGATGAATTCGATTGTCCCGCAGCTTGAACCGGTCGTGGACGCTAACCGCGAGCCGCTGGTTCCCGTCGATGCGCCATCGACGAAGGCGCTGCAACACATCGGTCGGGTGTTCCATGAAGGTGACAGCAACGCACTGGTGTTCGTCGTCTTCGAGGCCGACCACAAGCTCGACGACAAAGACCACGTCTTCTACAACGAGATGGTCAAGAAGCTACGCGCCGACAACCACGTGCAGTACGTGATGGATCTGTGGAGTGAAGGCACCACTGCGGCCGGTGTGCAAAGCAACGACACCAAGGCCAACTTCACCCTGGTTCGTGTGGCGGGCGACATCGGGTCGACACTTAACGACGAGTCAATCATCGCGGTGCGCAACATACTTGATCATTTGCACCCGCCACCTGGACTGAAGGTTTACGCGTCAGGGTCGGCCGTGTTGTCGGCGGACATGATCTATGTCGGCAATACCAGTCTGAACACCATCATGTTCGTCACCATCATCCTGATTACCGGTATGCTGCTCATCGTCTATCGGTCGCTGCCCACCGCGTTCCTGATCTTGTTCATGGTGCTCGTGGAACTGTTCTGTGGCCGCGGCATCGCCGCTTTTATGGTCTATCACCATTTGATCGACATCTCGGTCTATGCCGCAAATACGTTGGTGTCTTTGATATTGGGCGCTGGCACCGACTACGCGATCTTTCTGATCGGCCGTTACCAGGAAGGCCGCCTCGCGGGGGAGACGCGGGAGCAGGCCTACTACTGCGCAATCAGCGGGGTGTCGCACGTGATCCTCGGGTCCGGTGTAGCGGTTGCGGGCGCCATGTACTGCATGAAATTCACCCGGTTGAACTACTTCAACACCTGCGCGGCGCCGTGTGCGGCCGGAATGCTGGTGGCGGTCACCGCCGCGCTCACCTTCGGGCCCGCGATCCTGACGATCGGCAGTCGGTTCGGGTTGTTCGAACCGAAGAAACACCAAAAGGGACACGGGGTTTGGAACAAGGTCGGCACGGCCGCCGTGCGCTGGCCCGGTCGGATTCTGCTGGTCGGTTGCGTGGTCGTGCTGGTGGGCTCGATCACCTTGATCACCTACTACCCGAACTACGACGACCGGATCTATTTGGCCCACACCACTCCGGCCAACCAGGGTTATGAGGCCAGCGACCGGCATTTCCCGGTCAGTAAGCTCAACGCCGACATGCTGATGGTCGAATCCGACCACGATCTGCGCAACAGCGTCGACATGATCGCCGTCGATCGAGTCGCTCGCGCAATTTTTCATACCCCCGGAGTCGGGATGGTCCAGGCCGTCACTCGGCCACTCGGTGTGCCACTAGAGCACTCCTCGTTCACCTACGCCCTGGGCACGGTAGGGACGAAGATCAAAGAAGTTCTGCCCTACCTGCATGACTTCAACAACCGGCTCGACGACATCTCCGCGGTCACCCAGAGCCTGCAGGCCCTGACCCGCCACCAGCAAGACCTCACCAATCAGCAGGCCGGATCGGCGCACCTCAACGCCCAGGCCGCGACCGACCTCTACGAGACCACGAACCGGATGCGGGACAATTACGCTAACTTCGATGACGTGTGGCGCCCGATCCGCAGCTACTTCTATTGGGAGAAACACTGTTTCGACATTCCGGTCTGCATGTCGTTCCGCTCGCTGTTCGACATGACCGACGGGCTCGACCAGTTGGCCGAGCAATTCGAAAAAAGCATGCAGGCCGCGCTCATCCAGGACAAGGTAACTCCGCAACTCGTGGAAACGTTGGGCCGCAACGCTGATCTGCTCGGCCGTTTCGACGATCTGGTGAAGGCCGAGCACAGCACACTCGAGCCCCTGCTCACCCAGCTCGACGCCCTGGGTCTGCAGACCATGGATCTCGGCCACTCGTTCGACACCTCGAAGAACGATGAATTCTTCTACATACCACCAGAATCCTTCGACAATCCCTACTTCAAGATCGATGAGAAGTACTTTGTGTCCCCCGACGGGCATGCGGTCCGCTACCTGATCTACCACGACGGCGAAGCCCTCACCGAAGCCGGCATCCAGCACGACCAGACCTTCCTGCCGGCGGTCAAGGAAGCGCTCAAAGGTACGACGCTGGCCGGGTCGAAGGTCTATCTCGGCGGCGCGGCAGCGACTTATTGGGACATCAAAGACGCGACCAAGATCGATCTGCTCATCGCAGCGACTGCGGCGTTCTCATTGATCTTCCTGGTGATGCTGTTCATCACCAGGGCCGTCATCGCGTCGCTGGTGATCGTCGGCACGGTCGCGTTTTCGTTCTCCGGCGCATTCGGCATGTCAGTGCTGATTTGGCAAAACCTCTTGGGCATGCCGTTGAGCTGGTGGAACGTGGTGTTCTGCTTCATCCTGCTCGTTGCCGTCGGGTCGGACTACAACCTGCTCCTGGTTGCCCGCTACCTCCATGAGAGTGAGGCCGGGCTCAACACCGGTCTGATCCGAGCGGTGACGAAGTCCGGTCGGGTGGTCACCACCGCCGGCATTGTGTTCGCGGTCACGATGATGGCCATGGTCTCCAGCGATCTCACCTCGGTCGGCATGTTCGGATCGACGGTCGGTATTGGGCTCTTGCTGGACACCTTGATTGTGCGGTCACTGATCACGCCCGCGCTGGCACGACTGCTCGGCCCGTTTTTCTGGTGGCCGCGCATCATCCGGCAGCGCCCAGCCCGCACGGGCAGCGGAGCGGTCGCCCCGGAGCACCGCCACACCGACGACCTCTACCGCACCGTCGTGTGACCGTGGGATTAATTCGGGCTCTTATTGCGTTGGGGTGCAGAGTATTCAACGCTGTTACCGACAGGGGGGCACAATGAGTGGGGCCCACGAGCTGACGTTGTTTGACGACGGCGACCAGTCGTTTGAGACATCGATCGATCTGGGCGCCTTCGACAGGGCGACCGAGCATCGGCTCGACGATTTCTCATCGATCACAATGGTGCACAGCCTAGTTCGGGGGCACGACGCTTTGCTGCAGCAGATGCGTGAGCTACCCGGATGGGAGCAGCGCCGGCGGTGGATGTTTGACCGAATGGTCGATGAGCCGCGACTGACCAATGAATTCACCGACATCGCTGCGGCGCCGGGCATCGTCGTCGACATCGCCGACGCCCTGAGCGCATACTGCGGCGTGCGCTTTGACGCCCTCTGGATGAATTGGTATCGCGACAACCAGGACAGCACTAGCTGGCACGCCGACCGCCCGGCCAACATCCCGGCGACCGCCACCGTGCCGGTGCTCAGCCTGGGTGCGACCCGTCGCTTCCTGATCCGTCCGCGCGGCGGGGGTGCGAGCACGTCCTTTACTCCACTGGCGGGCGATGTCTTAATCATGCGCGGCCGCTGCCAACGGGATTGGCAGCACAGCGTGCCCAAGCAGCAAGCGCTCGCAGGCGGGCGAATCAGCCTGAATTTCAGCAGCAGTGAGCAGGTCCGTTCGTAAACTCCTTACTTGGGTCGCAGCCGCTCGGCTGCAATGCAGATCAGGCTTCGAACCGCGGCGGTGCCTGAAAGTACGGCTCCTTGTCACGGCCAGTCAGGCACGCCCGGCGTCAGCGATGTTCGCCGGATGATGGGTGAGTGCTGAAGCGTTGCCGGTAATCCGACGGCGTCACCCCGCGTATCCGTAAAAACGAGCGGCGCAATGCATTAGCGCTGCTAAAGCCGCACTGCTCGGCGATTTCGTCTAGAGAACTTGAGGATTCCTCGAGTCGGCGCTGCGCGGACTCGACACGAAGCTCATCTACGTAGCGTGCCGGAGTCTGTCCGATTTCTCGGTTGAACACGCGGGCGAAGTTACGGGGGCTCATGTGCGCTCGTGCGGCCAGAGCGTCGACAGACAGGTCGGCGGTCAGGTTGTCGACGATCCACATTTGCAAGTCCCGCAACGGCACTCGGTCAGCGGTTTGATTCGCGAGGGTGGTGCTGAATTGAGACTGCCCGCCCGGTCTGCGCATGAATAGCACGAACTCGCGTGCAATCGTCATCGCGACCTGGTGGCCGCAATCCTCTTCGACCAATGACAGGGCCAAATCCATTCCGGCTGTGACGCCGGCTGACGTGTAGACATTGCCTGATCTGATGAAAATGGGCTTGGAATTGACGAGAACCGACGGGTAGCAGCTCTGCAATCGGTCGCTGAAGCGCCAATGCGTCGTAGCCGTCCGTCCGTCCAGCATGCCTGCGGCCGCCAACGCGAACGCCCCGGTACAGATCGAGCCGACCCGGCGAGACTTCTTGGCGGCGCGCCGAAAGGCAGCCATGAATTGCTCATCTTCAATGACATCGAAAATGCCGTACCCGCCAGCGACGATGAGCGTGTCGATGCGGCCGCGGATCTCTGCGAGTGCGGTGTCGGCCCACAGCCCGACGCCTGACTCGGCGCGGAACTGTCCGGCTTTGGGCGCTGCGACTTCTATCCGGTAGGCGTCGGCCTCGGCGAATACCTCGTAGGGGCCCGACAGATCCAGGGATTGGACACCGGGAAAACCGATGATCACCACGCGCGGTCGGCTCATAGTTCATACACCCTTCGTTGGGATGACTTCGATCGCCTTCTCAGTGTGGCAGAAAACGGCGCATTTATGTCATAGCAGACAACGCTGCGGGCTCGTAGCGTAAATGGTCTAGGGGGCATGCCGTGGTTTTGAGCAAAAGCGCTACTGCAGTGACTGAGAAGTGTAAAGCCCGACGCCAGTGAGGATTTGGCAGATGACCGGTAGATCAGATGCCGACCGGCGCTGAAGGCTCCGTGCCTGAGTATGACGCTCGGCTGCTGTTACATACCCACACTGTGTCAGTGTGGGATGTCGAGTGCCGCGGCCGGTGCATCACGAAAGCGGAGGAGGAGATCGCGCCCGGAACCAGGCTGGTGTTCCCCTATCGCGGTGTCTATGTGCACGCGGTGGGCTCCCGCGAAACGGTCGGCGATGTCAACCAATTGGTGATCATCAACGATGACGAGCCATACCAAGTCAGTCACCCGGTGCCCGGCGGCGATGCCACTTTAACCCTGGCGTTGAATCCAGCTGCCCTGCTGGAGATCATGCCGCGGCAATATCGGCGCCGACCAGATCAGGCCGCCTTCAACCGGTCAGGCTTGCCGGTGGATGGAGCCGGCCAGATCCTCGCCGCGAGACTGCGCCAGCACCTACGGCGCAGTGTGATCGATCCGCTTCACGCCGAGAGTTTGGCTCTCGAGCTCGCCCGACATGCCGTGGGAAGCAAAGCCTCGTTGGCGCTTCCGTACGGAGACGGTGCCCGCCGAGCGATGGCCAATCAGGTGAAGCTGTTGCTTTCCAGTGATCCGGGGCGACGGTGGACCCTATCCGAGGTTGCCAACCAGGTTGGTGTCACACCGGTCTATCTCACCGACGCATTCCGCCACGTCGAAGGTATCCCGTTGTATCGCTACCATCTGCGGTTGCGGCTGGCCGCTGGCCTGTCCGTACTCGGGAACACCGAGGATCTGACTACGTTGGCGCTAACACTGGGGTTCACTAGTCACAGTCATTTCACATCGGCGTTCCGAAAAGCGTTCGGGTGTACGCCGTCGCACTTCAGGCGGTCAATCGGCGGTAATGCGCCTCGCCTGACAGCCGACACCGCATTGAATGGCCATCAGGGCCTGTCTGAGGTTTACATATCGCGCACGCTGGCCACCATCTGCGTAGACCACGATGAGTCGCGCACACCAGTGCCCCGGGCCGGTTCTCGCCCAGAGTGCGTCGCCGATCGCTGCGCTCGTGAAGCCGGCTCGTGTGTCAAAGAGCTAGTGCCGGGATAGCCGCACCCAGCCTTCATCAGACGATGCACCTGCTCCGGCTTCACCGACCAGCACACCACCGCATGCGACGCGGCGACGCCATTCTGATACCCGTGGCGGACCGAGGCAATCTGATCGCAATTCGCTTGTGGCAGATAGGTAAAAGAGGTGCCCGATGGCCGTGATGGGTTTACACGCCGAGTGTGAGCGCTGTGGCCGCCCGTTGCCGAATGGTTCGACCGAGGCACGCATCTGCACGTTCGAATGCACTTTCTGCGCGACGTGCGCAGATGGTGAGCTCGGCGGAGTGTGCCCGAACTGCCATGGCAATCTCGTACTTCGGCCCACGCGCCCGACGGAACTCCTGGACAAATTTCCTCCCGAGGAGCCGCGAACCGCGCAGCCCTGAGACGCGGATCGGGCGTCTCTAACGCCCACACCTGTACGTCCACCGACTCGGGGTTGTCGCGACGCGTCCTTGCTCAGAGCGGGTTAGCGCGCGTCCCGTCGCGTAGCGTGCTGAAAGTGCGGACGAGGCTTCGCATCGCCTCGATGTAGAGGACTGTTCCGTAGTCGATGCGGGCAACTCCAATGTCTGCGAGTTCTGCGTGCGAGGGTGTGCGCTTCATCGCTAAGACGTCGACCGGGAGATCTACCCCCGCGCACAGCTGCGCGATCAGCGGCTTGTCTTGTAGGCCAGGGACGAAAAATCCCGATGCCCCTGCGAACGCGTATGCACTGGCGCGGTCGAAGGCCTCGCAGATCGCCGACTTGGCCCCACCGCGGTGCTGAACGAACAGATCCGTGCGCGCATTGATGAACAGCGGGATGCTGGCCTCGTCGGCCGTTTGCCGGATTACCGCGATGCGACGAACCTGTAGGTCGATGTCGCACAATCCCGTTCCATCACCGGTTCGGTCACCGACGGTGATGCCCACGATCCCTTGCGCGAGTAGACGCTCGACCTTACACGCCAAATATGCGTCATCGTCGCTGCACCGGCTGTCAAGGTCCGCGCTTACCGGAATACCGACAGATCCGGCGATGCGCCCGGTGATCTCGTAGTAGAGCCCCTCCGGCATTTGGTGCGCGTCGGCGTAGCCCTGCGCGTGCGCGAGCAACCTGATGTTGGTGCCGATGATCGCGGCGCCACCCTGTTCCAGGGCCATCGCGCTGCCGGCGTCCCACGCGTTGAACACCACGACCGGTGATCCCTTGATGTGCAGTCGGCTCAGATGAGCCGCTTTGTGGGTCGAATTCACCGCATCTCCTTTGAGATCGATGGGCTACCGGTCACCAATCCAATGCCTGCCCGACGGTCGGTTGATGTCGAGCCGCGTTACTAGCGGCCTGTCCGGCTGGGCGCTCATCGGGACCCGATACGTAGCAGCGACCAGCGAATTGCGTTGCGAATTACCGCAATTAGCTTTACCTAACCGAAACACATGTCATCACGTGAAAAATTGATGCTACCCGGATGCGGTAGCTGTTGGCTGTCAACATCTTTGGTAAATCCGCTATCAGGGGAGAAGGCGGTCGCGGCCACAGCACCGGCGTGGAAATCGACCTCGTACGAGGGCAGCAGAAGCATGCTGACACCCCTCTTGTGGCGAATCTCGAATCGGCGATGGCTTAACCATTGACGGGGCGCGACTGCCGAAAATCGTGACAGCACGACAACTTATCGAAGGAGTAGGTTGCCGGTGCTGGATCAATGCGCGGCATTAGCGACACACTGACAGCGGCAAGAAAGGGCACACATGTCTGAATTTTCAGCGACACTCGACCGGATTATTGCCGTGCAGCGGGCGGCGCTGGCCAAAGACGGTATACCGAGCGAAGACGTCCGCATCGACCGCCTCGCACGGGTCGCGAAACTGATCAGCGAGAATCGCGAGGAGATTAGCGACGCCCTGTCACGCGACTTCGGGTACCGCGCCGACACCCACACGCTGATCGAGCTGTCTTCGACAATCAACGCAATGACGTTCTCCGCCAAACATGTCGGAGAGTGGATGAAGCCAGATCACCGCGAGGCGCTCGCGGCTGATGCGCGCGCGGTCGTTGAATACACGCCCAAAGGTGTTATCGGCATCATGGGGCCGTGGAACGTGCCGTTCTATCTGATCATGATTCCGCTCGCCGGAGTCCTCGCAGCGGGAAACCGCGCGGTTATCAAACCGTCTGAATTCACGCCCATCGCGGCGGAGCTCATGCAACGGCTTGTCGCTCAGTATTTCTCAGAAGACGAAGTCACCGTGGTGCTCGGCGGCGCGACGGAAGGCGCGGAATTCGCCTCCGCTGCATTCGACCACATCATGTTCACCGGATCGACAAACGTCGGCAGGCACGTCATGCGTGCCGCATCAGCCAACCTCGTTCCCGTCACCCTCGAGCTCGGTGGTAAATGTCCGACCATCGTCACCGAGTCATTCAACATCGACCGCGCGGCCGAGCGCATCATGGCGGTCAAGGCGTACAACTCCGGTCAAATCTGTGTTGCGCCCGATCACGTTTACGTGCCCGAAAGCCGTAAACAGGAATTCATCAATGCGTGTCTGACAGCGACGAAAACGATGTACCCCGAAGGGATCGGCTCCCCGGACTACACGAGCATGATCAACAGCCATCACTACCAGCGGATGGCAGACATGGTTCAGGACGCGCGCGATAAGGGTGCCACGGTTATCGACGCCATCGCCTCCGAGGGGAAACGGCACGAGCGGCAATTTCCACTCACACTCGTGCTCGACCCCGGCGACGACGCGCAGGTAATGAACGAAGAGATCTTCGGGCCCATCTTGCCGATCTTCGGCTATACCGCTATCGATGACGTGCTCACCGCCATCGCCACTCGGGATCACCCCCTGGGGCTGTTCATCTTTAGCGACCACGACAGCGAAATTCGTTACATACTCGATCATTCCGTATCCGGTGGTGTCACCGTCAACGATGTGATGGCGCACATCTACCCAGACGACCTGCCGTTCGGGGGGATCGGGCCCTCAGGCATGGGGCGCTACCATAGCAAATACGGCTTTGAGGAATTCAGCAACGTCCGCTCGGTCTACTATCAAACCGAAAGCGAAGAACAGATCGCCGCGGTCCGGGCACCGTATAGCAGCGAGGTGCGCCAGTTTTGGCTAACTCCCTTCGACGCATAATTGCCACCGGTTACCTCAGGTCGTCGGCCCCGCCGAACTGTTCTGTGTGCCACGTTTCACCGCGGCCGTCAGCGACCATAAACTCCTCTGCCGGTCGAGAATTCACTGCGAGGACATCCGTTGGTGAACGGGGCGGCGGCGTGGGCTCGTCGCGATGCAGCCTGACGGGGTTACCGACGGGCGCGACGGACCCGAGTAACGCCGTAAAGCTTTATGTCCGGGTGAGGATGAATGCCTCGATCTGGCGATCCTTGGCGCGGCCCTCGTAGGCGTCATATGCGGGATACAGCGTTACGCCTCTGTCCCACAGCTCAATGCGCTCATCGGGTGTGGCGCGCCGGGCTATCACCTTCCAGCTGGCTCCGTGGATGGCCAACGTTGCTTGTGGGTTCATGCTCAGGTTGTGATACCAGCCGGGATGCTTGCGACCGCCGAAGTTCGAGGCGATGAGCCCAACACTGTCGCCGAAGGGAATGGCGATGACCGGCACAGTGCGGAGCTGACCGGATTTCGCGCCGGTTGTGGTGAGCATGGCGACGGGAAGACCGGCGGCGACACCGACGAAGCTGTATCGGCCTCTGGTCAGCTTCGCGATCAGTCGGTCGAAGTGATGCGCCGTGGGCTTGAATAATGCCGCGCCGAGGCCGGTTCCGGCGAACCGGCGCATGACCCGGTGAAAGGCGCCGGCACGTTCGAATGATTGTGGTGCGTTCTCGGCTAAGGGGTTGGAATTGTTATCGGAGTGGCTCATGGCAGTCCTTATAGTTTGCGGTGCGAGCGATGGCAGCCACCGTTCGACCGTGAAGTTGTTGGCCAACATGTTGCCGACATCTAATCCTGCTGCCTCACAGGGGAATTACAGCTAGACGGCAGGCTTAATGCCACGCAGGAACGCCGAGCCAGCCGCTCGCTCCAGCGCCGGTTTTGGCACGAAGGCTCATGCTACGTGTTCGCGTTTGCCGTGCGCTGTCACAATATTCAGTTCTGCTGTGAGGCTCCGCTCATGCCTTGCACGAGTTACGCGTCACCGTGAACACGGTGATAGCACGCCCTTCCGTGGACCGTTAGCATTCAACATGCTTAACGGCTGAGGCAATACTGGGAAAGAGTGAGGCGATGAGTTCTCAGCTGGCTGTTGATGATTCGGATTGCCGAATCCCGTGCATTGAGCCGGCGGCGGGCGTTCATGGCACCGAGGACCGCCACTGCGCCGTGGCGGGTCTCGAGAGCTGCGCGATACTGGCGGCGGAGCCGGTGTCGCAGGTGGGGGTCACCGGTGAACCGGTGCCGACTTCGAGCCCGATGCCAGCATGGGCGCCAACGGTTGCTGGCGGGCGCTTCGGGTGCGTTGATGTCACAGTGACGAATATCGTCCGAGAACGGCCAGCACTTCGTGTGCCATGCCAGCGGTGGAAACAGGTGCGAAGGCCGTGCTTTGAGAAATGGACACGGACGTGAGACAAATGTGTGTGGACACGAAGTGAGACACCGCGCATCAGCGCAGGTTAGAGCGTCGCGAGTGGACACGGATTTTGAGAACCCACAGTAGGAGTAGGTGTAGGCCGCTATCGAGATGCAACAAAAAAGACAGACGGGCGAGCTTGTTAACGGCCTTGTCTTATTTGACGACCCGCCAGCCAACATCTGGGCTCCGCGCGAGGAATCTGCTGCAATCGGGGCCGGATGCCCGCAACGGGTCGGCGCAGCAACTAAACTCAAGGCGCCTTTTACCTCGAAAGTGACTGCTTCGCAGTATTTTCGGGCAATCAGGTGCCCGCAATCTATTGCATGGTCGACATCGGGTGCCTAATACCAGTGAGACGTTGTGTCCCCCGAATTCAAAAGGGTTGGTTGATGGGGTGCCGGTGGTTGCCGCGTCGTGGTTGGTCTGCCAGGACCTCGAGGTGTGCCTGTAGACCGTGATGAGCGGAATCCCCAACGCTCAAGCCTCCTACCGTTGTGGCGAACCGAGGCGCGGCGGGAATTGGTTCAAAGCTCGGCCCCGCATCGACGGTCTGCGGAGCCTCGGCAACTCTTTGGATTTCACATTCTTGATAGTCACCGGCGGGGTACGCTCCCCCTATTCTGTTGCAGCTAAATGCGACGAATACGGGGGAAAATTTTAATGTTGAATCAACGTCGTCTGCTGTTGGCGATCGCCAGCGGCGCCGCCGTCGCGGCGCTCTCGCCGGCTGTGCTTGCGCAAGCGGACAGCACCTGCGCTGCCGCGCTGTGCTTGATTTCCGGCGGCGATCCCACCGACGTGTACCACTCGGGGATCCCGTGGTTCTACGAGGAGACGACAGACGTCCAGCCCACCGACGTCTACGTGCCGGGCTCGACCTTCACCGACGGCATCGCGGGCAGTTACCAGGTGAACGAGTTCGACTACGCGAACCCGCTTTTCGACAACGCGACCTATCATTTCGGTGACTTCACCCCGTCCGCGGACAATATCGCCGGCATCGACGGCGGCCTGGCGGGCGCCACGCTGTACGACCTCACATTCGGACCGGGCGGCAAGATCGTCGACGGCACCTCGATGTACGACCTCAACATCATCACCCTGACGGATCTCGAAGGTGGTATGCACTTCGACATCTACACCTTCCCAGGTCTTTTCACGACCTTCTACGAGGAAACGCCCACCGGTGTGGCGGACTGGATCGAACCGTGGGGGTCCACGACGCCTCAGATACTTTTCAGCAGTCTGGCCGACACGGCGTTCCCGGAGGCCGCCTACAATCTCGCCTCGATCCTGCCGCCGGACGAATGGTTCCCGGTCATGACCGAGATGTTCCCGGCGGCCTTGACCTAGGCCGCTTGGCAAGAAAATGCTCGACTCTGCCAGCGGCGCGGGCGGATTCCTCACCTGCGCTATCGGCCGCGCTCGCATGGTGGTTTCGGCCGACGGGTGGCGCGCTGCTTACCGCATGCTGACGTCTGACGACACGCTGAGTGAGGGTTTGCAGCGACGATCAGCAGGCCTCTGCGGCCCGAGAATCTTTGTCCAACTAGACAGGCGGGTCTTGGCGATCTTCGCTACATCTCGACACTTGAACCGGAAGTCCGTCGCCGTCGCGCATCAGCTGCACCTGTCGCGGTTGATGTAAGGCAGGATTATCGGTTCAGATCTTCTTCTGTAGGTTCTCATACAAAATGGTCACTTCTCATTTGATTGGCCACTCCATGGCCAATTGGCCATTTGAGTGAGACAAACGCAATCGGGTCGCCACGGTGGTGTGTAGCGATGGGGCCGGTACTTGGCCGGCGAGGATGACGTAATCGTCGACTATCGGCTCTGACGTTGTAGGCAGCGCTCCTAACGGTGGCTTGCCTATCCAGGCCTTGAAGTCGCCGCCCACCGTTGCTGACGTCGGCGCCTTGTCCGGACATGTCACCATGCGTGACAACAGCTTTCAAATGCTGCAGGCGCTACACGGCCGAACGCCTGCGTTTGCCGCCGTCCAATATCCTGCGCGTCGTGCTGTCTCGGCGGAAGTCTCGCATCGCGCGCTGTGCGGCCAGGTGTCCGCACATGCCGTGGGGGCCGGCCCCGGGCGGTGTCGAGGCGGAACACAGGTACATCCCTGGAATACCAGTGCTGTACGGGGCGATGACCTTTGGCCGCGCGATCATTTGGCCAAGGCCGGGGGCGCCACCCATCACGTCTCCGCCAACAATGTTCGCGTTGTAATCACTGAATTCGGCGGTCGTGCGGGTGAAGGTTCCCACAATTCGTTCACGGAAACCAGGCGCGAAGCGTTCGATCTGATCCAGCATGGGCTCGGTGGCATCACCGGTATAGCCGTGAGGCACGTGAGCGTAGGCATAGAACGGGTGAACGTTGCCGACCGACCGACTCGGATCGGCCGAATATTGTTGCGCTGCAACGATAAATGGGCGCTCGGGCATTTTGCCCGCATTGGTGGCCCGCTCTGCAGTCACCACCTCATCCAAGCTTCCGCAGACGTGCAGGGTGCCTGCAAGCCTGCAGTGCTCGTTAGTCCACGGCACGCCGCCCTCAACCGCGAAGTCGATCTTGAATGCACCGGGCCCGAAACGGTATCGGCGGTATGCGCGGTGCACTCGCGGCGGTAATGCGTCTCCGGCAATGTCAGCGACCGCTGTGGGCGTCAGATCGAATATGACGATGTCGGCACCGCGAACATCGGCGAGTGATCGAACGCGGCAGCCTGTTTCGATCCGGCCGCCCAAGCCGACAAGCATATGTTCCAGCGCGTCAGTTATCCGCCTACTTCCGCCCTTGGCCACCGGCCAGCCGTACCGGTGCAAGCTCGCAGCGAACAGCACGGCGAACGCCGACGAGGGCGGCTGATTCAACGGACCCCAGCCGTGCGACCAAACTGCCTCTGACGCAACGGGTGTCATGGTGGCAGTTCATCGTTGCGGCAGGTTCCACCGTGCCGCTAGGGCGTTGCAAATGGCTTGTTGCTGTTCTTCGGTCATGGGGTGCATCAGCAGTCCCTCGATGGTGAAGACGCCGATCATGACTTCGGCGTCAAGGCTGTCCGCGGCCACGCCGGCGATTTCGAGGTCGTAGCGAAGAATGCTGGAGGTCAGTAGGTGAAAGTTGTTGTGCCAGATCGTGACTGATGGCGAGCGCTCGGCGCGAGCGTGCACCGTGCTGACGAGTCGACTCATTTGTTGGAGCTGACTGACCACCCAGAGCAAGCGCACCGGCATAGGTTCGCCGGCCACCGACTGGTACTGCGCCCATGCGTCGGCCATTACCTCGTCGAGCACGGCGATCAAGACGGCGTCCTTGTCTGCGAAGTACCAGTAGATCGTGTTGGCCGCGACTCCGGCCGCCTTTGCGAGCCGCCCCATCGGGGTGGCGTCATAGCCGGCATCGATGAACAGTTCGCGGGCGGCGGTGACGATCTCGGCTCGCTTCTCCTGCGACGGCTGCGGCCGCTTGTTCTTGGCCATAGGTGAAGCGTAGACCACTTTCTTGAATGGCGATCAAGACAATGCTAAGTTTCTTGAATGTCGATCAAGAACTCTGCGTCGGGAGGGCCCATGACCGCCTACACCTACACACGGCACGACGTGACCTTCTCCTCCCGGGGTGCGGACTGCGCGGCGTGGCTGTACCGGCCGGACGGCGTGGAGAAGCCGCCGATCGTGGTGCTCGCCCACGGGTTCGGTGCGGTCCGCGAGCTGCGCCTCGACGCATACGCCGCCCGATTCGCCGAGGCCGGATACGCCGCGCTGGTCTTCGATTACCGGTTCTGGGGAGCTAGCGCGGGGCAGCCACGTCGGGTTCTCGATATCGCTGCCCAGCAGGCCGACTGGCGCGCCGCGGTGGCCTACGCCCGCAGCCTCGACGGTGTGGACCCCACCCGGGTGGTGGCCTGGGGGTCCTCGTTCGGCGGTGGACACGTGCTGAATCTGGCCGCTCACGACCACGGCCTGGCGGCTGCGATCGTGCAGGTGCCGCACGTCAGCGGCCCCGCATCGGCGTTCGCGCAAGCCCCCGCCCTGGTCACCCGTTTGGCGCTGGCGGCGGTGCGTGACCAGCTTGGGGCATGGCTGGGCCGGCCGCCGTATCGAGTCAGCTCCATCGGACGGCCCGGCGATCTGGCCATGATGACCTCACCGGGCGCCTATGACCTTGTGCAGAAGATGGCCGGGGACAAATGGGACGATCTCTTGGCCGAGAACGATGTCGCCGCGCGCATCGCGTTGCGGTTGCCGTTCTACTCACCGGGTCGACGCGCCGCCAAGATCACCGCCCCAACGCTGGTCCAACTGGCCACCGAGGACGACGTCACGCCGTATGCGAAAGCACGCAAGATCGTGTCTCGAATCCCCAACGGCGAGGTGCGGTCTTACGCCTTCTCCCACTTCGAACCCTACGTCGACCCCCACTTCGAACGCGTCGTGACCGATCAGATCGCGTTCCTGGATCGCCACGTCGGAGCCGGCTCGGTGACGGCGCCGCAGTAGCCCACGCGCCTCCCACTAATCAACTGCCAGAAAGTATTTCCCAGATGACCACCCCACGAAAGGCCGCTTTGATCACCGGCGCCTCAGCCGGAATCGGAGCCGTGTTCGCCCGCCATCTCGCTGCCCAAGACTATGACCTGCTGCTCGTCGCGCGGCGCGCCGAGCGCCTCGAAGAATTGGCCACCGACCTCCGCCACGCGCACGGCGTGCGCTGCGAAGTCTTGGCCGCTGATCTGACCGACCCTGCGGCCCCCGCCACGATCGTGGGTCACGCCAATGAAGTGGGCCTGCCCATTGGCGTGCTGATCAACAATGCGGGGTTTACGGCCAGCACCAAGTTCGGCGATTCCTCGTGGGACTCGCTCGCCGGTGAACTCCAACTCATGGTGACCGCGGTGACAGAACTGATCCACCGCGTTATCCCCGGCATGAAGCAACGACGTTGGGGGCGCATTGTGAACTTGTCCTCGCTGGCTGCTCTGGCTCCGCCCCCAGAAGGACTGCTCTACACCGGGATCAAGTCTTACGTGCTCACCATGTCGCAAAGCCTCGACATGGAACTCAAACCCCACGGCATCCATGTCACCGCCCTGTGCCCCGGATTCACTCACACCGAACTGCATGACGTCATGGACGCGCGAGAAGCCGCTGACCGGCTGCCGGCACTGCTGTGGCAGCAGCCCGAGGACGTCGTATCCGAAGGATGGGCCGCCGTCAGCAAGGGCAAACCGGTATGCGTACCCGGCACCGTCAACAAAATTACCGCAGCGGCATTCCGCCCAGTCCCACAGCGCATCCAGTACCACCTCGGGCGCACCTTCAACCCCTTCAAATAGACCAAACGCGAAGTTGCTCAGCGCGTCACGTGCGCTGCTCGCATGCGGCCGATCGTGGATGCAATCGTATCGAGCCACTCGACGCTGCTGAATCTCATACCGCCGCAGCCCATTTGATCATCGCTGGCTGATGTATCGCTGGGGTCTATGACCACGCCGTTGTACCTTGCCCGAAAAGTGAACACGGGCGTGAGACAAATCAGTGTGGACATGAAGTGAGACATCGCCCAGAACCATAGGCCAGAAGCCCGCTGGTGGACATGGGATTTGAGAACACATAGTGGCCCAACGCTATAGCGCCGGCCGAGCCTTTGGTCGGGTCGGTCTAGAGAGTTGGCCAGGGAATCGAATGACGGGCCGCCAGGCACTGGCTGTTGAAAGGCGTGTTTGCGCCGCGCTCCCGACCCGGCAGCGTTCGGTTACCTCTGCTGGAGGTCATTTATGGGGGAGATTCCCCATGTTATCGAGTGCTGCGGTCCAGCACACTTCCTATCGAGCGCAGTGCTTTGCAGGTTCACACGGCAAGCAACGAATCGCGGGACACGCAATCATGAAGGAGTAATCGAATGAAAATGGTTCCCCATCTCGTCCAACAGCAGATCGATCGTGTCGGTCGCCAGCGCAGTCTGGTGATCGGGATCAGCTGCGGGTTGCTCGCTTTCTGGTCGCTCTACCGGGTGATGTGGTCGGTATACCTCTCGATAACTTACGACTTTCTTTTCGGCTCACTGGTCTTTTCGATCGTCGTGTGGGGTGTCATCGGAGTGGCCGCAGCCATTGCCGCCACCGGATTTCTGACCCGGTACGCCAAGGTTCCGAAGGTAGACGACACAAGCGAAATCCGCCGA
The DNA here is from genome assembly GCF_022430545.2 of Mycobacterium paraterrae. Classification (NCBI taxonomy): domain Bacteria; kingdom Bacillati; phylum Actinomycetota; class Actinomycetes; order Mycobacteriales; family Mycobacteriaceae; genus Mycobacterium; species Mycobacterium paraterrae. The sequence goes on from NZ_CP092488.2 coordinate 1,832,687, forward strand.
CAGTGAATCGACGCCCCGACGCAGCTGGCGCGATGAATCGACTTCGCACACCCGAAAGATACTTGATCGCGACATGTCTGCGGTCCGCTCAACCACGCTCGGTCACACGCGATGGTGCCGCCGACTTGAGGATCGGCTCCAATCCCCGTGATTGGATTACAGCCCTTCGGGCGAAGGCTAATTCGCCAGTATCTGGCGTCGTCAACTAAGGAACATCACAGATGCACATTGTTGCGCTAGCAATGTTGTCGGCCAACTCGTTGGAACAGCTCTTCATCGATTTGCTGCCCGTCTTGTCGATCGCTCCGATCGCTGTTTGGTTGTATCTGATGCTGAAGTATCGTGATCCGAAGCTTCGCGGCCCGACCATCGCAGGTACTGCCCAAGTGCTTTCGGTGAAGGTGGCGCCGTGGGTCGTAGGCAACCCAGGCAACGGCGATCGGCCATGCAGCATCGGTCTACGCGTCAGCGTGCCCGAACGCGAGGGCTATGACCTGACGGTGCGGCAAAAGGTCGACAACTTCGTCTTGAGGTTGCGACTTGCGCCGGGCGCGGTCGTGCCGGTCGAGGTCGACGCGCGCAACCCGCGGCGCGTGCGGATCGACTTCAGTCGTTGGCGTTCAGCGCCGATGAGCAACCCGGGCGCCCACCGGATTGTGGTCAACGGTGCACCGATCGACGTCACGGGCGAGCCGCCACACCCGAAAGATCAGACATCGGCCCCGCTGCCTGAGCTGGACACTATGACGCACACCTACGCGAGCAATCCCGCGGTGGTACCGGTCATCTCGGCGGCCGATCTGCTCGCACGCGGTCAGCGAGTATCGGCTGTCATCAAGTCCTTCACCCCGACCGGGACTACGCCCCGAAGCCTCGGCAGAACTCCCAGCCGGCCTGAACTCATCGACGCGCCGCACTATATGTTCGAAGTCGAATTACATGTACCGAATCTGCCTGCGATCACCGCACGTTCCGTGCAAGCCGTTCCGGTCGCACAGGTCCCACGGTTGTCGCTCGGAAAACTACTGACCTGTGCAGTCGATCCTCGCGATCCCAGCCGCCGCTGGGCTATCGACTGGGCACAGCTACCGACAGACGCCTGACTTGCGGTTCGGCTGATCTCGTAAGGGTTGTTCGACAACGTATCTACCTCTACGCCCAAGTGGAAGGGTACAACTAATCCGCCACTAACAGGCCGCCACCGACTCCGCAGCAGCAGTCACAGTAGCAGATAGTTCAAAGTGCCTGTATTACAGCGTATATCACGCCCAGCGCTGCGCACTCAGATGCGGGACTGCCCGGTAACGGCGGATATTTGCAGCGAATTTGCTATGCGACGGGCCATCACCACGCTTGCATCTAGCGCCTGGTGGTCGCCATGAATTACGGATGGAATCGCGGATCGTCATGCGGAGGAACGGGACAGAAGAACAGTCCACAATTGACACCCGCCGGATTGTCTGGCGGTGGGTTGTCGCCCTCCCAGACACTCGAACTGGACAGGCTGGCGGGTACCTGCGGCGTGTCGACGTAGCGCCTGTTGACATTGCCCCACCCGTCAGAGACGCGGTACCAGGTGTGACACACGTGCATATCCCAGACATATTGCGTCCCGGCACGATTCGGACCCGACGGCTCATCCATCGACTGGCCCGGGCACCATGTGAAAGGGCCGCCGTTGGCATGGGCGACGCCCGCGCCGAGGCCTAGCCCGGCGGCGGCCACCAGCACCGCACCGGCGATATTCCTGCTGCGCGACAATGACATTGCACCGCCCTTTCCTGCCGTGTCCCGTGCACACCAGTGTCCGATCGCCGAAGGCGAGACCGCATGGGGAAAACTCCCCATTTCACGCTTAGGTGACCCGCTGCGGTAGGCGCAGCTGTCCGTCAAGCGCCTCACTGTGGCCAGCTGTCGATACCGCGGGCGTTGGAGGCTTCATGCAGACCCCGAATCACCACGGGCAGCGCCCTTAGCCTGACGTCAGACATCTCCGGCGGGGACGGCCTTGGAATATAGGGGAGTTTCCCCATATTCCGGCACGTCGTCGCGGGCGATACTCCCGCAATGAGCATCACCGAAGAGGAGGGGTCGCACGGTCAGCCGACGCGCTGCTCGCTGGTGGCGTGGTCGACGATGGCCGCTGCGACGTACTCGGAAGCCAAGACCGGCAACTGCGCACCGAGTATGGCCATTGACATTGCCGCAGAGACCATTTCGGTGGTAAATGTGAAAACCGACGCGCTGGTCGCATCGGCTCCGGCTGCGCGGGTAAGCGCAACACCGGCGACGTACCAGTTGTCCAGATATCAGTACCCCTTGCCAGGACTGGTCATCGACGTCGCCGGGGTGCGCCAGTTGAGCATCGGATGTTATGAACTGCAGCCGCGATTAGCAGCGCGCCGAATACCGTATCGCTTCTCCTGGCAAGGCGAAGTCACGGTAACGAGGCGGCAGCCTGAGTACTTCGTCTCCGCCACGGATTTCATCACGCTGGTCGAGACATTTACATTCGCTGCACAACTGCAGGACAGTCGCCCGCCCGGCACACCGTCGCCGTGGTATCAGCGGCCCTGCGGTCAAAGTGCCCTGCGCTGGTTGGCAATTGGTTGGATCACAATCTGCCTTAGTGGCCTTCTGCTCATCGTCGGAACGCTCATCCTCGATGCCGTGATCCACTGACGGCGATGTCAACGACGCTGGTCGCAGAAATAGGGACACTTCCCCATGCGCCGAGAGTGAAGGCTGAGGCAGGCTGTCGACATGAAAGCCACGTCGAACAGCGGCCCACGGCCGTTCAGTCCGCATGCCTGACCTGCCTCCGGTCTTCGGGCGATCGCCGGACGGCCGCCCGGATTGGTTCTGGATCGCGTCCCCGTACCGGCTGATGAAAAAGCCAACCGCTCGGAATTGCCTGCCGGCATCAGAATTTATCAGCGCGTGCTGTGGTGGATGATCGGCGTAGGCGTCGTAGTGACAGTCACCCTCTTTGTCGTCACTGCGGTCTTGATTCATCGATGAACGACGGCCGTCGCGGTCGCTGCGACCGGGGGTGTGCAGTGTCCTCATTCCGAGCAAGCACACGATTTACTGCAGATGAAGTCGGTCAGGGTATGGATCTGTGTCGCGAGCGCGCATGCGGCGCCGTAACTTTCGCGATGGACTGCATTCCTCCGGCGAGTCGCGGATAGAGGACGGCCGGTCCCACCCAGCGCGCGAGGAAGGTACGCAACTGCGCGCTGTCGCGGGTTATCTCTGCGCTGTCCACAAGGTATGAGTAGAGAATCCGAAGAAGGAACTCGGAGAGTTCACCCAGGGAGTCCTCATCGAAACCATTTGCAGTCCAGTCTATTTGGTAGCGGTGCAGCATTGCTCGGCTAAATGCCAGCGCAGTATCGGACGCCAGCGACGGTGCGACCTCACCGCGCGACCGCTTGCTGAGTATGTAGACCATCCGGTCATCAGCCGACAGGTTTTCAATCGCGAACGCCAAGCCCTCGACCACCGCGGTGACCACATCGGTCTCACCGCCCACATGGTTGGCCAACTGATCGAGAAAGCCATCGCCGGAGCGCATGACCGTCGCCAGCAACAGCGCTTCGGTACCGGGAAAGTAGCGGTACACCGTCTGTCGTGTTACTCCGAGCGACCGCGCGACGTCGGCGATGCGCATCGCCGAGCCGCGCTCGGCGATCACCTCATCGGCGGCATCAAGGATGCGCTGGATCGCCTCTTCGTCAGAGTTGGGGAAGTTTCCCGACCAACCGTGGCGCCGCGCCACTATGTGTCCCCCGGAGCGACCTGCATGCCGCGATCATATCGGCGGCTGCGCCTTCAGTCGCTCGTCGAACTGGCCGCTCCGATCGAGTACCAGCGGGCGGCGCTCTTTGGCTCCTGCTCGTATCGGCCAAACCACCGGTCGGCGAACGGAGGGAGCTTCTCGTAGGCGGGGTCGTGGCTCGGCCCCTGCGACCGCACCAAACCGGTCAGCATCGCGGCCATCTCGCTTTTCGGTACTCCCGCATAGGTGGCCTGTCCCGGCTTGGTCAGTCGTCGGGCCGCCATCGACGCTGCAAGCATTGATCGCGGGTTCAATCCATCGGGAAGTAGCGTTCCGTAGTGGCCCCCGTCTGCCGCGGGGACGTGTTCCTGAAAGCCCCGCGAAACGATCGAGAGGACTTCGCCGAGGTGCTTGATCACCGCTCCGATAGCTCTGACGCGGTAGAAGAAGTCACCGTGCACCGCGTCGTACACCATCAGAGCCGAACTGCGGTGCTCGATCTCTTCGACGAAATGCCAGAGAAAAAGCGAGGCCACTCGTTCGTCGCCGGGCTCGAACAGTTTGTCCTCGTGGTCGAGAAACACCTTGAAATACGGAGTGAAAGTGTTCTCGATGACGGCAGTGTAGGCCAGTCGCCACGCCAAAGGCTTTGTCGCGGTGAGACGGTCGTAGGAGGTGACGACTTCGTCCATCGTCTGCTGCAGCCCTGGCCAGCGTCGGACGAGTGCGCGAAAGTGGCCCATGTGAGCCGCGGAGTGCTGCGCCTCCTGGCGTAGGTAGGCGTTGGCTTCCTCTGCTTGCCGCGGGTCACGCATCAGCGGAATGGCCTCCCGGGTGGCGTCCACGATGAGCTTCTCGAATCCTGGAGCGAAGAAGGTGATCATGTTGCACTGCATGGCGAATGCCGGCCGCTGCGGGTTCCAGTTGAACGGCACATCATCGCCGCCGAGATCAAACCGGACGCGCCGCACCTTCAGATTGGTCATCGGCGACGAACTCCTCCCGCAAAAACAACGCAATGATCCAGACCATACGCTTTCACAATTATGTACGGTATCTCCATGCGTCGTGCTGCGGTAGATCATTCGACACCTTGTGCTGAAGGCAGCAAGTTGCTCGGGCTGCCGTTCGACGATCCTGACGACGTCATCAGGACCGCCGTTGCGGAGGCGAGCGTTCCCGCGCTGCTGATGTCGATGGTGCACATGACCGGTGATATCAGCCTGCTCGATGAGCTTCCCGGGCCGTACGCGCTCATCGCGATGGACCTCCAGGGCGCCATGAGCGAGCCCGACAAGCAGAAGGTGCGCGACCGCGCCGTCGAGGTGATTTGCGATTACCGGGACCGCGGGTGCCCGCCGCCGTTCCTTCCGGACCCCACGCAGATGCGCGTGATGCTGGACGTGATGTCAGCGGGGTCGGTAACAGAAGAATTCGTCGACTACATCGCGGCGGATCTACGGTTCAGTGATGCCGACGAGATCGGGCCCGTGCTCGCGTCTACGCCGCAGCAGCGTGCGCAATTCCCGGTCGTAGTGATCGGTTGCGGTGAGGCCGGTCTGTTGGCAGGGATAAAGCTCAAGGCTGCGGGTGTGCCGTTCACGATCGTTGAGAAGCAGTCGGCGGTCGGCGGCACCTGGTTGGCCAACCGTTACCCGGGCTGTCGCGTCGACATCGCCAATCAGTACTACGCCTACTCCTTCGAACCGACCGATCACTGGACGCATTACTACTCTGAGCAGCCTGAGATCTTGCGTTATCTCCAGGGCGTCGCCGACAAGCACGACATCGTGCCTCACGTGCGCTTCAACACCGAAGTGACCGGCGCGACGTGGGATGAGGATTCGTCGACGTGGCACGTGACGATTAGGGGGTCTGATGGCCGAGGCGAGACCTTGGTTTCGCGTGCTCTGCTCTGCGCTATTGGACAGTTCAGTAACCGGGTAATCCCGGACATCAAGGGAGTCAGCGGCTTTCGCGGGCCCGCATTCCATACTGCGGATTGGCGGGACGATGTCGAATTGACGGGCAAGCGTGTCGCGGTCATCGGAGCGGGCGCCAGTGGATTCCAGTTAGTGCCGGCCATCGCCGAGTCGACCGAGCACGTCGACGTCTATCAGCGCACGCCGCAATGGATGGCGCCCAACCCGCTCTATCACGATGCGATTCCCGACGGCGCGAGGTGGGCGATTCGCCACCTGCCGTTCTACGGCCGATGGTTACGATTCGTGTCGTGGTGGCCGATCGCCGACGCACTCGACGAACAGGTGCAGATCGATCCCGGCTGGGACAGCGGTGGTCTGTCGTGCAGCGAGTCGAATCATGCGATACGTGAGATGTTCATCGCCTGGATGCGGGTGTTCTGTAGCGACGAGCAGTTGCTCGCGAAGGTCACACCCAACTACCCACCGATGGGCAAGCGGACACTACAGGACAACGGAACCTGGCTTACCGCGTTGCAACGCGAGGACGTCGAACTGATCACCGACGCGATCGCCGAAATCACCCCGACCGGTGTGACAACGGTCGACGGTGTGCACCGTCGCGCCGATGTCCTGCTGTGGGCCACCGGTTTTGACGTCAATCATCAGCTCGGTCCGATCAACGTGCGTGGGCTTGACGGGCTGGAACTCAACGCTGCGTGGGGGGATTCCGCATACGCCTACCTGGGCATCACCGTGCCAGGATTTCCGAACTTCTTCTGCATGTACGGCCCGGGCACGAACGCGGTCAATGGCGCCAGCATCATCTATAACTCGGAGTGCCAGATGCGTTACATCCTGGGGTGTATCGACATGGTGCTGTCCCGCGGCGCCGGCTCAGCGATGCCGCGGGTCGACGTGTGCGATGACTACAACCGGCGGAGCCAAGAGCGATTGAGCCACATGGTGTACAGCCATCCCGCGGTTAGTAGCAGCTACTACAAGAACGCATCGGGCGGGCTGCCGACCTTGTACGGGTTCCGCATCTTCGATTACTGGCGATGGACCAATCGCCCGAACCCGGACGACTACGAGCTACGTCCCCCACCGCGACCGGCGAAGGTTGACCCAAAGTGAAGAGTGTTCTGCTCGAAGCTCCGGGACGAGTGCGCGTCGAGACTGTTCCGGATCCCGCTCTGCCCGGCGCCGACGGCGCGGTCATCGAGGTGAAAGCAGCAGCGATCTGCGGCTCGGATCTGCACTTCTACGAAGGTGACTATCCGCTCATAGAACCGGTCGCGCTCGGTCACGAGGCGATCGGCACGGTTGTCGAGATCGGTTCTGACGTGCGCTCTTTCGCACCCGGCGATGAAGTGCTCGTATCGTCGGTCACCGGCTGCGGTGCGTGCGTCGGGTGTGCGACCTTCGATCCTGTGACGTGCATCAGTGGGCCGCTAATCTTCGGAGGTGGAGTACTCGGCGGTGCGCAGTCGGAGTTGTTGGCTGTGCCCGCGGCGGACTTTCAGCTCCTGCGCCTACCCGCTGACCTCACCACCGAGGAGGCGTTGCTGCTGACCGACAATCTCGCCACGGGGTGGGCGGCCGCGCAACGCGCCGACTTCTCGGCGGGCGAGACAGTCGTCGTCTTGGGCCTGGGTGCGGTTGGTCTCTGCGCCGTGCAGAGCGCCATCGCGCTTGGTGCCGGCACGGTTTTCGGTGTCGACCCGGTCGAGGGCCGGCGTCTGCGTGCAGACCGACTCGGCGCAAGATCGCTGGAACCCCCTGCGCTGCAGACGGTTATGGAGGCGACGGGAGGTCGCGGCGCGGCGGCAGTCATCGACGCAGTGGGGAGCGACGGGTCGATGACTGATGCGCTCAACATCGTCCGGGCCGGTGGAACGGTGTCGGTGGTGGGGGTGCACAATCTCGACCCCTTTCCGTTTCCCGCCACGCTCAGTCTCATTCGCAGCATCACGCTCAGGATGACCCTCGCACCAGTGCAGCGCACCTGGCCCCAGTTGGTCCCGCTGCTTCAATCGGGCCGACTCGACATGAGCGGAATCTTCACCGACACCATGGCGCTGGCCGACGCTCCTGCCGCGTACGGCAAAGTGGCAGCACGCACCGCGGATTGCGTCAAGGTCGCCCTCAGCCTCTGACGTCACACGGCTTTCAGGTACTCGAGGACTGCCGTGGCGGTGGCCTCCGGTTGATCGACCTGAAGGAAATGCCCGGCATCGGGGATCGTGCGGACTCGACTGCCCGGCGGCAGCGCGTCGATCAACCCGTCGAGATATTCGACCTGAATGGCGCCGTCCTGCTCGCCAAGGAGGACCAGCAGCGGATGGCACGGCAGGCGAAATCGGAAGCGATGCAGGCCGGCGTATTGCGGTGCCGCGCTTGTGAATCGTGCCAACGATCGGTAATACGACACGGCTGCTTTGCGGTGGGTGAGAGAAGGCAGGGCAGTCAGGGTCGCCGACACTCCGTCATCGACGTCGACACCGCGGGGCGACCAGTCCTTCCACAGTCGCGGAATCACCCGATGCACCACCCGCTCGGGGATGAAGGGGAGTTGGAAGAACAAGATGTACCAACTTCTGCGCAACTGGATCGCCAACATGTGCAAATTCCGCGCCAGTCCGCGCCGCGAGTTGTCGATCGCACGCACGGGTGGGACCGCCAGCGCGATATGCGCGTTGAATGGCGAGCCGGCGTATGCCGCGAGCCCGTTTGCGGCGAAAGCTCCCCAGTCGTGGCCGATCAGCACCGCGTCGTCAGGTGCGCCGAGATGGGCGTGCAGCTCGACGAGGTCGCTCATGAGCGCGCCCAGATGGTAGTCGCCATCGGGCGCCGGTCCCGTCGGGGCGTAGCCGCGGGTGAATGGTGCGACGACGCGAAATCCCTTGGCAACCAGCAGGGGAGCGAACTCCCGCCAATTGTGTGCGCTGTCAGGGAAGCCGTGCACGCACAACGCCAACCTGCCGTCCTGCGGCCCCCAGGTGAGTGCGCTCATTCGCAGACGGGGGAGTTCGAGTTCGATCAAGTTTGGCTCTGCCACATCTTGACCATACGTTATTGACTATGTGTATTGTATTGGAGCGGCTCGATGACGAGGAGCGGACTCCTGATGAGCTTTGACGTGGTGATCAACAACGGCCGGTATTTCGACGGAACCGGTGGTCCCTCAGCAGTACGCAACCTCGGTGTCCGCGACGGCCATGTCGCCGCCGTGACAACGGAGCGGATCGAGGGTCGCGAGGAAATCGATGCTTCCGGGCAGTGGGTGCTGCCAGGTCTGATCGACATCCACACCCACTACGACGTCGAAGTCCTCAACGGTCCGGCGCTAACCGAATCACTCCGGCACGGGGTGACCACGGTGGTGGTCGGATCGTGCTCGATCTCGACGATTCACGTCGACGGTGTCGACGCCGGCGACCTCTTCGGCAGGGTCGAGGCGATTCCGCGCGACTACGTGATCGCCGCGATCGATCAACACAAGAACTGGTCCACTGCCGAAGAGTACGTGCGGGCGATCGAGGCACGCCCGCTTGGGCCTAATGTGACTGCATTTATCGGGCATTCCGACATGCGCACCGCCGTGATGGGCCTCGAGCGCGCGACGACCAAGGCCGACCAACCGACAAGGGCGGAGCTCGCACAGCTCGAACGCTGGCTCGGCGAGGCACTCGACGCCGGTTTCATCGGGCTTTCGTCTCAGCAGTTGCTTTTCGACCGGATCGACGGCGATGTGTGCCGCTCGCGCACGCTTCCCTCGACGTACGTCAAACGGCGCGAGATGCGTCGCTTAACCCGGTTGGTACGCAGGCGCGGACGGGTTTTGCAGAGCGGTCCCGACATTCAGCACCCCCACAAGATGGCTGCACAACTTGCGCGATCGATCGGTGGGGTGCGGCGTCCGTTGAAGATCAGCTTCCTGGCAGCCGCGGACGCCAAGTCCAATCCGATCGGATACCGGATATTGGTCGATGCTGCTCGTCTGATCAACGCGTTGGGCGGCGACTTCCGGTGGCAACACCTGCCGGTGCCGTTCGAGGTCTACGGCGACGGCATCGATCTGGTGATCTTCGAAGAGTTGGGCGCCGGCGCCGCGGCACTACACCTGCGCGACGAGGTAGAGCGCAACGAGTTGATGCGAGATGAGCAGTATCGACGCCGGTTCCGCAAGGAGTACGACAACAAGTTCAAAATCGGTGCCTGGCACCGGGACTTCTTCGACGCCGATATCGTCTCCTGCCCAGATACGTCTCTGGTGGGTAGAACATTTGGACAGATCGGACTTGACCGAGGACTACATCCCGTCGATGCGTTCTTGGACCTCGTCCTCGAGCATGGCCGTGCGCTGCGATGGCGCACCGTGATTTCCAACCACCGGCCGAAGGTGCTCAAGAAACTGGCCGTTGACCCCGGAGTGCAGGTCGGCTTTTCCGATGCGGGTGCGCATCTGCGCAACATGGCGTTCTACAACAGCGGCCTGCGCCTACTGCGTCACGTTCACCAAAGCACAGTGGCCGGAGCCGAGTTCATGACGATCGAGCACGCCGTCCATCGGCTGACCGGTGAACTGGCCGACTGGTATTCGCTTGATGCGGGGCACTTACGCGTGGGTGATCGAGCAGATATCACGGTAGTCGATCCGGCACACCTAGACGAGGCGTTGGATACTTATGTGGAGGAGCCCGTCGAGCAGTACGGCGGGCTGAGCCGCATGGTCAACCGCAACGACGACACGGTGACAGCGGTTCTCGTCGGCGGGCGAACGGTATTCCGTAACGGGGTGCCGACGGATCTGGTGGGGTCGGTGCGAACGGGAAGCTTTTTGCGTGCCGGACGAAAGGTCGCCCCGCCGTCGGTTCCGGTGCGGGCGGCCGTCGGTGACTGATATCGACTACACGCAATTCGACCCGCAGCTGCGCAGGCTCGCCCGCGTTCTCCCGAAAGGCTATGCGCTGCAACGCGGTCTGTGGTTGCCGCGTGCACTGATGGCTCTCGCGGCCACGTTTGGCCAAAGGCGCGGAGTCGAGGTGGCCGCTGTGAGCCGTGACGTCACGGTTCGCATCCATCGCCCGACGATAAGGTCACAACCCAGCCCAGCCTTGTTGTGGATTCATGGCGGGGGTATGTGTATGGGGTCCGCGGCACAGGAGGATTCCTTCTGCCGCAAGCTGGTCAACGCCACCGGGGTTACGGTGGTCGCCGTCGACCACCGGCTCTCGCCGGAACACCCGTATCCTGCGCCGTTGGAAGATTGTTATGCCGCACTGCTGTGGTTGTCACGTCAGACGTGGGTCGACCAAACGCGAATAGCTGTCGGCGGGGCGAGCGCCGGGGGTGGAATCGCCGCTGCCATAGCGCAACGCGCGCATGATCGCAGAGATGTCGAGGTAGCGCTGCAGCTGATGGTGTATCCGATGCTCGATGACCGGACGCCCGAGGAGTCCGGCCGACGGGTGATGTGGACTGCTCGCGACAATCGACTGGCGTGGCAGTGGTATCTCGGCGCCGCCGACCCTGAAACGGCCGTTCCGGCCCGACGCGCGGATCTGTCCGGCCTGCCCCCGGCATGGATCGGGGTGGGGAGCAGTGACCTTTTCCACGACGAATGTCGTGCTTACGCGGAACGGCTCCGCCACTTCAGTGTCCCCGTGCACGAGGAAATCGCAGGCGGAGCCTTTCACGCGTTCGATTTGATCGCGCCGAAAGCTGATGTGTCACGCCGCTTTTTCGCCAGCCAGTGCCGCGCGTTGCGCGCGGTGCTCACCGATGACCGCGTGCAGTTTTGAGGCGTTGCCATGCCTCGACAGGAGTCACTGGACCTGACAAGGCGTGTGTTGAAGCACGTCGAGAATGACACCTTGGATGTTGTCGATGATGTATGGCGGGAGCCGCGCGAGGCGTTTGTCGACCGCGAACGATTTGACGCCGATGTCAACATGCTGCGGCGGGTGCCGCACGTGATCGGTTGGGCCGGAGAGGTTGCGGCGCCGGGTCAGTACACCACGAAAGACGTTCTGGGCATTCCGATCCTGGTCACTCGGAGAGGCGACGGGCTACTTCAAGCCTTCATCAATGGCTGCGCCCATCGCGGCGCGCAGGTTGCCGCCGACTGCGGAAGGACACGAATCTTCAAGTGTCCCTATCACGGTTGGACCTACGGTCTTGATGGCCGCCTCACCGGCGCGCCAGCACGCAGAATGTTCGCAGGTGCGGGGCTGGAAGAACGTGGCCTTATTCGGCTACCCGTCAGCGAGCAGGCGGGACTGATCGTGCTCGGATTGTCGGACGACGTGGATGTCTCGACCGCCCTCGACGGCATATCGGAACCGCTGTCGGGCTACAACTTCAGCCATAACCATCACGCTGAAACACGGCGCTTCGACATCGCGTGCAATTGGAAGCTCGCGATCGACGTGAATTTCGAGGGCTATCACTTCCCCTACGTCCACGCCGACACCTTAGATCCGATAGCGTCGAATAACTCGGTTTACGACATCTACGGTCGAAACATCCGCTGGGCCTTTCCGTTTCGCGACATCGTGCAGTACCGCGTTTTGCCCGAGACCGACTGGCCTGATCAGTTCTTCGGTACCGTGGTGTACGGCTTGTACCCCAGTTGTGTGCTCATCGAAGCCCCGGGCACGTCGCAGATGCTGCGGGCATACCCAGGGAAGAATCCCGGCGAGACCGTGCTCTACCTGTCTATCGGAGCGCCCAAAGAGATCACGACCGATGAAGAACGGGCCTGGTACAAAATGGGAATCGACGGTGCCGCCCAGGTACTCGACGGTCAGGATTTCCCGATGGCCGAGGCCTGTCAACGCGGACTCGAAGCCGGCGTCGACCATGTGGTATTCGGACGCAACGAGCCCCTGCTTCACCACCTGGCCGCGACCTGGCAACACGCGCTGGGTACGGAATGCTAGCCGTCCACAGACCCCAGGCGGATTGAGCAATGGGATTTTTCGCAGCGGACTCACCGCCGATCGACTATGCGGTCTGGCGGCAGGGTAGTAGATCCGACCGACTCAAGCCCCTCGTGCGCCACATCGCGGAGCGGGGAATGGGGAGTCCTGATGTGCTCTTCGTGGCCTACGCGGTGAAAATTGTTCTGTTCATGCTCGGCGCTTTGGGTTTCGTGTTGACCACCGAAGGGATTGGCGGCCTGAGCGACATCAGCTCGTGGTGGAGCGAACCGATCGTCTTCCAGAAGGTCGTCTTGTGGTCACTGCTGTTCGAAGTACTAGGCCTCGGGTGCGGATTCGGACCGTTGACCGGCAAGATCAAGCCACCGATGGGCTCGGTGCTGTACTGGCTGCGTGTGGGCACCATTCGCCTGCCGCCGTGGCCACGGTGGATTCCACTGACTGCCGGTGATCACCGTACGCTGTTCGAAGTAACGCTCTATGCGGGCCTCTTGGTAACTACCGTCTACGCGCTGTGCTCGGATGGCGTCAAGGCAATGTCCTTTCCGGGCAATACTATTGGGTTGATTCCGGAGTGGCCCGTCGTGGTAATCGTCGCGCTGTTGGCTGTGGTGGGGCTGCGGGACAAGCTGATTTTCCTAGCTTGTCGAGGCGAGGTCTACGGCGCGCTGACGGTCACTTTCCTGCTGCCGGGCCTGGACATGATTGTGGCCGCCAAACTGGTGATGGTGGCGATCTGGATGGGGGCGGCGACGTCGAAGTTGAACAGGCATTTCCCGTTTGTGGTTGCGACCATGATGGGGAATAGCCCGTTGGTCCGCTGGAAGCGGTTGCGTAAGAAGCTGTATCGCCGCTTTCCTGAAGACATCCGGCCGAGTGTCATTCCCCGAATCCTCGCGCACGGCGGAACCGTCATCGAACTCGGCGTCCCGCTGGTCTTATTGTTATCCCAAGGCGGTCCGGTGACCATGGTCGCCGCGTTCGTGATGGTCGTCTTCCATCTGGTGATTCTGACGTCGATCCCGTTGGGCGTCCCGCTGGAGTGGAACGTGTTCATGATCTTCGGCATCGGCACACTGTTTGTCGCCCACGCCAACATCGGAATCGGTGACCTTCAACACCCGTGGCCGGTGGTCGCGCTGACGGCCGTAATCGTGACCGCGATTGCCCTTGGCAACCTCCATCCGCCCAGTGTGTCGTTCCTGCCCGGTATGCGGTATTACGCTGGTAATTGGGATATTTCGACCTGGTGCCTGACCGAGTCGGCAACAACGAAAATTCACCAGGCGCGTATCGGGCTCGGCCTGCTACAGCACAAGCAGCTCGAACGCATGGTCGGCGCCCAGAATGCCGAGATCACGCTCTTTCGCGGGCTGGCCTTCCGGGCGATGTACGCACACGGACGAGCGGTAGTGACGTTACTGAACCGCGCGATACCCGAAGGGCGAGAGGCCGACTACGCCGTCATCGAAGGAGAGATGGTCGCCGCGTACGCGCTGGGCTGGAGCTTCGGCGACGGGCACCTGCATAACGAGAAGCTGCTGCGAGCACTGCAGTCCCGCTGCCGATTCGAGCCCGGTGAGGTGCGCGTCATCATGATCGACGGGCAACCCATCCACCGACAGCGTCAGAATTACCGCCTGATCGACGCAGCGAGTGGGGAATTCGAACGGGGAACATTCGAGATCGGGGAACTTGTCATCCGTCAACCCTGGCACGACGATGTCCCGGTCAACGTCGTAGCGCAGGCATCCAGACCACCCGGGTTGCGCTGAGATTCCTGCAGCGACCTCAACCAGAAATTGGCTGGAGCCGTCTGATGTGTGTGGCCAGAAACCCGTCGACGGCGACCGGCACCACCGCTTGGTAGTCAAAGTATTCCAACATGCTGAATTTCCCGAGCACGATCGGTCCCAGCAGCAGTGCGGCAGCTCGGGTTCGGTCGACTTCGCCGAACTCAGCGACTGCGTCCTTGCTGTCGAAGATGGCGTCGAACGGGGCGGCGTATTGCTCGGCTACACGCTTCCGTAGATTGCGGATCTCGGCGCTTGCAGTGCCGTCCCTCGTTCTGCCCCAGGGCAAGTGCTCGAGATCGCCACCGAGTGCAAGCCACGACATCGCAAGGAGACTGACCGGCACCTCAGCGATCAGTTCAGCCTGCGCGCTCACAGCAGCAAGTAGTCGATCGCGGATAGATCCGTCGGCAGGCGCGATGGGTGCGGGCGGAATCAGCGCATGAAATGCGGCAGCCACCAAATCATTTCCACTGGCAAAGTGGCGGTACAGAGTTGCGCGAGCTACATGCGAAGCGCGCGTCACTGCGTCGACGGTGACGGCGCTCGGACCGCCGGACCTCAGCAGCATCGTCGCTGCTTGCAGAAGGCGCGCACGTGAATGTGCCACGCGTGGATCCATGTGTGCGTGCGACACGTGCAGCACCTCCCGAACTAACAAGCCACGCTGGGCGGGTCGATTAGGTCGCTTACACACCCATCTTCAACCCGGCGCCTCCGTCGATAAACAGCTGTTGTCCAGTGAGGTAACGAGATTCATCGGACGCGAGATACACGACAGCGTGGGACACGTCTTCAGGCTCGATGTACGGGATCGGCATCGCCTGCAGTATCGGGAACACGATCTCAGCGTCTTCCCGACTGGGCTCAGGTAGGTCGGGGCGGAAGACTCGATACATCGGAAGGTTGTGCAGCATAGGGGTATTGACGCTGGTCGGGTGAATCGCGTTGATTCGGATGTTGTGCGGGGCCATAGTAAGCGCCAGCGCCTTGGTGTAGTCGCGCACCATCTTCTTTGCCATTCCGTAGCCAGCGCCGCCTGGTCCTTGCGGACCACCGCCAGTGGCCAGGTCTTTCTGGTCGACCAATCCCGCGATGGAGCCCGTCACAATGACCGAGCCCCCGGCGGTGAGGTGGTCGAGGCCCAGATGGACGGTGTTGACGACTCCGACAAAGTCGACGTCGAAGGCGTCGATGAACCCGCGGTACGGAATGTGGTTGCCCTGCGGGCAGATCCCAGCGTTGGCCACCACGACATGCAGTCCGCCGAGATCGGCGACGGCGGCATCGAGAGCCTTCTTGAGCGCCGCGCGGTCACGGACGTCTACCGCGGCGGCAACCACGCGCCGCCCCGACTTCTCGACGAGCTGTGCGGTCTCGTCGAGGTCAGCCTGAGTCGCGAGCGGGTACTCGTTGGATTCGATGTTGGCGCAGATGTCGAGGGCGATGATGTCGGCACCTTCGTCGGCCATGTGGACTGCGTGGCTGCGGCCCTGACCGCGGGCTGCGCCGGTGACAACAGCCACCTTGCCGGTCAGACGGTTCATCTACCCCTCCATTGGGGACGGCGGACGGAACATCGATCGCATTGGATGATAGAACACTCAGTGTTAATCTGTCACACATGGTCGTGTCATCGGATGCTGACGTGGACACTGACGCCGGATGACGGTCCAACTGCTGGCGTTTCACGAATTAGCGCAGGCGAAAGCACGCTATTGCCGGCTGCTGGATTGTAAGGACTGGGTGGGGCTGAGCGAATTGCTCTCCGAGGATATCGAATTCGACCTCAGTGACGGCAATCCTGACGTACCGCCCATCACCGGGCGCGAGAATGTGCTCAATGCCGTGCAATCGTCAGTTGCCGGAGCCAAGACGGTGCATCAAGTCCACGCGCCGGAGTTCGACCTCCACGGCGACGATGCCTGGGTGGTCTGGGCGGTTCAGGAGCGGGTTGTATGGGACAACGGCACTTCGCTGACCGCTTTCGGCCGCTATCACGACCATTGGATCCGCCATGGTGGGCAATGGAAGATCTCTGCGCTGCGGCTGACCCACCAGATCATGGACTTCAGTTGACGTGACACGCAGCCTCGCCGACGAAGGCGCTCTGTGCCGCCGAGTTTCGAGCGGGTATTAGGAGGAGCCGATGGTGCTGCGTCGCGATGCGGTATCGCTCGAGGGCAAAGTAGCGGTGGTCACCGGCGACGGCGCCGGGATCGGTCGCGCTGTCGCGGCCGCTTTCACGGAATTCGGTGCGCGCGTGGCAATCTGGGATAGAGATGCCGCCGCGGTGACCTCTGCCGTAGAGGAGATCGGCCTGCTCGGCTGCCTCACCGACGTCCGCGACGCCGAGCAGGTTGAGACTGCACTTGCCGAGACCATCGAGAAGCACGGCACACCCCACATCTTGGTCAATAATGCAGGCGGCGTGTTTTGGTCAGGCTTGCTGGAGACGTCTGTGAACGGTTGGGAAGCACTTATCCGGCTCAACCTGACGCAGGTTCTCCTGTGCACTCAAAGGGTCGCGCGCGCGATGGTGAGCACCCAAACTGGCGGCAGCATAATCAATATCGGCACGATCGAAGGGGTTCGGGCGGCACCCGGTTTCGCGGCCTACGCCGCCGCCAAGGCCGGCGTCGACAACTTCACCAAGACCGCCGCTCTCGAACTCGCCCCGCACAACATCCGGGTCAACGGACTCGCACCCGACTTCACGCTCACCGACAGCCTGCGCAAAATGGCCCCAAGCGGCGCCGGGAACGCCACGTTCATGGTCCCGTTGGGCCGAGCTGGCCATGTCGACGAGATGGCTGGCGCAGCAGTGTTTCTCGCGAGCGATCTCAGCTCTTACGTGACCGGACAGACGCTGCACGTCGACGGCGGCACGGCAGCGGCAGGAGGTTGGTACCACCATCCAGAGGGCGGACATTACATACTCGGGCGGCCCACCTGAATCCTCACATCACCGTGCGGCTGTCGCGGCCCATCGCAGCCGGCTCGCGTTCGAACTCGCGGACCATGGCCTGCACCGTGTACGACGCCGCCAGACGACCGTCACGGGTGTAGACGCGCCCTTCGCCCTGAACCAGGCCGCGTCCCGACCAGAACGCCCGGTTGGCGTATAGCAGCCATTCGGTGACGTCGACATCGTCGTGGAAGGCGATGGTGGCCTTCATAATGCCGGTCGACAGGCTGCGGTGTGCGAGTGCTTCACCGAACCCTGGATGGGGAAGCATTCCCGCCGCGATCGTCCAGTGCGTCGTCGACTGCGCTAGGAGCGCCTGATGCAAGTGGGGGGAGCCGGGATTGTCCCGGAAACGTGCCCAGGCGTTGATAATCGGCGGCGCGACGCGGTCCGGGTCGGGGTCGTAGGCGGCATCGACCACGCGTAGCTCGCGGCCTGTCATGCCGAAACCTGCGAACGGTACCGCGGCATCGGGGCCGGGCACGTCAGGCATTGGTTGGACGTCACGAATGACGTCGGGTGCACCGGAGTCCGCCAACATCAGGCCGACGCAGCGCAGGCTGTCGTGCTGGCTGATCCGCACCTCAGCTGTCGAAAATGTGCGGCCACGACGCAGCACCTCCACCGCCACGTCGACGGGAGCGGTGAACGACGCAGCCTTGGTGAAGATCATCGATACCGACGTGATGCGTTGGTTTTGAAGAACTTTGGTCGCGGCCACGACGGCCTGCGCGGCAAACTGCCCGCCCTCGACGACGTCGCGCTGCGTGGGGCCGTGCGCTGGCCCGATGAACTGGGTGTCTCCCGCCGGTTCGACGTCGATCAACCGCAACAGCTCGGCCGCGTCGCCCCACAGCGGAAAGGAGACCGGAATCTTCGAGCCGTCTGGCCAACGTTCGACCACAACCACCCGGACGTTGCGGTTGTAGAACGACACGTAACCTTCGATGCCCGCAACCTCGTCGAGCGGCTCACGGTAAGTCCACGCGACATTCGCTTGGACAGGACCCGCTCCCGTCAGGTTCCAGTACGTTGCAACACCCTTGAACGGACACACGGTGGTGTCTTCCGATTCGCTGAAATGCTGCCATTGCACTGAGGATTGCGGAAAGTAGAGTCGGTCGACGTGATCGGTTTCGGTCACGAGCACGCACGCGTCGCTCTCGGCTAGCAGAAGGTCACCGGCCCACACCTGACCGGTAAGCGGGCACGGGGTGATGTCGATGCGGTAGTCGGGAAATCTGGGCCACGCCGACTCGACCTGTGTCGTCATGTGTCCTCACCCGCGTGACGCCGGCCTGTCGGGTGGTGGGTACGTCGCAAGATGCTCATAGCTTCATCGGCCCGGACGGCGACTTCACCGACAGATGGTCAAGCCCGACGTCCGGGTTGTCGATCGCACCGCCGAAGACGCCCGCCAGTACGTCGGCAACCGCCTCGGGGGTCATCCGGCTCTGCTGGACCAGCCCGCGCGACATCCAGTCGCCGACAACGGCTCCCAGCAGGTCCGGGTCGAAGGACGAGGTGAAGTCGGTCGGGACTGTGCCGGCGACTTCTACGCAGGTGAACCGGTACCCGGGATGTTCCAGACGCCATGCGACGAGCAGTCGCTCCATCGCGGCTTTGCTCGTCGAGTATGCGCCGAGGGCGTGGTGGGGGGATCGAATCGAATCCGATGACAGCGCGGCGAGAACTGCGGACGGTGTCATTACCGGCAGGTGCGACCGAATGACCTGATGCAAGCCGATGACGTTGGTGTTCATCACCGCCGTCCAGTCTTCGGGCTCGGTGTCGACAATCATCTTCAGCGGGGCGTAGCCGGCGCTGTACACCAACAAGTCGATCTGCCCGAGCACTTCCTTGGCCTTCTGGGCCGCAGTGACGCAGTCCGCGAAGGAGCAGACGTCGACGCCGACCGCGATGGCATCACCGGCGACCGCGACGACCTCGGCGAGTTTGTCGCTGCGGCGGGCCGACAGAACGAGCTTGGCCCCTTCCTTGCCCGCCCGGATCGCGAACGCCCGTCCGATGCCCGCAGATGCGCCGACGACGACGATGCGCTTACCTGCCAGCGATCGCTCTGTCATAGCGCACCCTCGGCCATGCGTCTCCCGTCGTCGTTGAGTCGGCGACGCGCAGTCGCGCCGCCTCACCAAAGAGAACAGTAGTACAGGGTTTGTTCAGTTGAACAGGAACCGGCCAAGAACCTCGGTCATCGCAAGCCGTTTACGGCGAACTTCTCCACGTATTTGCGGACCGTCTGCGGCTTGCTCATGTCGAATGTCTGTGCTTCGTTGACGGTCGAGAAGGAATAAATGATGCGGGCCAGCCATTCGCTCGCGGCTGTGACGTCCACATTCGAGCCGACTTCGCCCCGTTTCTGAGCCTCGCGGACGTAGGGAACAAGGAATTCCGTCGACCTTCGTACGGCGGTATCGCCGTCGGAGATCATGTGCCGCATGAGTTCGGCATCGTCGGCCATCAGTCGATTCCGGGTGCGATGGTCGAGAAGAATCCTCGCGTGCGTCTCGGCCATGGCGCCGAGCTTCTCGGCAAGGGTCGCTTTGTCGGCCATCGCTTCGGCGACGAGTTGATAGAACTTCTGCGCGCCGAATTCGATCGCCGCTTCGATCAGCACATTGCGATCCTCGAAATAGCGATACACGGTGCCGCGTGACAGATTGGCCATCCGCGCCACGTCCTGAACGCTGGTGCGTTGAATGCCCAGCTGTGTAAAGCACTGATTTGCAGCCTCGAGGATCTGATCGCGCCGATCGGACTCGTCCTGGTCTTCGACTGCCGCCGCGGCTCGTGGTGTAGCCATCACGCTCCTTGCTGTTGGGAGTGCGCCTCGCCAAGTTCCTCATGCTACGCGACACCAGACAATTGGGTACGCCGCCGGGACGTGGGTGCGGTGCCGTCGGCACGCACATCGACGGGGCACTGACCGCTCAGTTAAACAGCTGACGTTTAATTGTTTTACGAGACGATGACGCGCCAAGTGCTGATCGGAAGGCGGCGACGTGGAACTGGGAGTCAGGGGCCGCAATTTCGTGCTGGTGGGCGGCACCACCGGAATGGGTTTCGGCGCCGCGCACCAGCTCGCTGCAGACGGCGCGAACGTTGCGTTGCTCGCCCGCGACGAACCGCGTGCGATTGAGCGCGCGAGCCTGCTGAGCGATACCTACGGTGTACGCGCCGTAGGGATCGGCGTGGACGCGGCCGCGTCGGGTGACGGAGTCGACAAGGCGATCGATCGCGCTGCCGCCGAACTGGGGCCGCTGCGCGGGCTGGCGGTGACGGCCGGTCCGATGAAACAGCAGGGTCCGTTCGTCGAGCATGGTGACGACTCCTGGGACTGGTATTACCAGATGATCCTGATGGCGACCGTCCGTTCGTGCCGCGCGATCATTCCGCACTTGCAGCGCAACGGCGGAGGCACGATCGTCAACACGGCCGCCTACTCGGTGCGGGCGCCGAAGATCCTCATCCCGCCGTACAACGCGCTCAAGGCCGCGGTCTTGACGCTGTCGAAGATCTTGGCAAAGACCCACGGACCGGACGGGATTCGAGTCAATGTGATGTGTCCCGGGCTGTTCGACACCGAGACCAACGACCACATCCGTGAACAGCGCGCCGAGCAATACGGTGTACCGCTGGAAGACGCGATCTACACACACCTGTCGAGCAACCCGGACTGGAACATGCGCGTTGCGCTGGGGCGCGGCGGTTTCCCACACGAGGCGGGTGAACTGGTGGCCTTTTTGCTCAGCGATCGTGCCGCATACATGACAGGCGCCGTAATCAATATCGACGGCGGCACCGACTTCTGAGTCAGTGAGGCGCGTTCCTCGGGTCATCCTTGGTGCGCCCGGTGGGATCGACGCGCGGCGGAGCATCGGCTCGGCGAATGGTGCGAAGCCACGCCTCGGCCGCGGGGGGTGCAGGCACCGGTTCGTCGAGTCTGCCCGGGTCCGCATCCCAGAACTCGCCCCATGACGGGAAAGCATCGTGGAACGCTCCCTCGTGCTGAGGTGCGTTGGGCCATCGCATCTTTCGAGGTCCCACCGGTGGAGCGGCCAGGTCGGTCTGATACCAGAACAACGGCGTGCGACGGGCGAAGTGCCAACGCCCACTGCGCCGCTCGTACGAGTCGAGATAGGCCAGGAATTCGATCACCCACACCGACTCCGTTTCGAGGTCGTTGCGTGAGTAGACCAGGCCGCTCGCATGGTCGGCGTCGTGCACGTCGATGACATGTCCCAACACGCCGTGCGCACTGCCGAGCAGGTCGTTCCGCATCTCGGTGTCGTACCACGCGCGAAGCGCCGCGCGGCCGCGGCGCTTGCCCGGCACTCCGACGTCGTCCACGAACAGGTTCACCACCGCGTCGAGATCGCGCTGGTCGAGGGCGACGGCGTACTTGGCCGCCAGTTGTCGAATCTCGTCGAGCGCCTCCAGCCGCGCTACCCGTGCGGCGAGGTCAGCGAAATCGCTTGCGCCAATGCTCATGTGAGCGCCCCCTCGGCCACCAGCTGGGCGAGGCGGATCTTGTCGATTTTGTTGGTCGAGGTGTAGGGCAGATCGTCAGGATTAGCCAGCATGATCCATTTCTTCGGGACCTTGTAGGCGGCGAGGTCGGCTTTACAGGCGGCGGCCAGATTGTCCGACGAGAGGACGCAGCCGTCATTGGGTACGACGACGGCGGATACCAGGGCGCCCTTGTCGGGGTCGGGCACGCCGATGACGTAGGCCAGGCGAACGCCCTCGACGCGAGTGATCGCCGCCTCCACTTCCACCGGCGCGACGTTGGCGCCCGACGTCTTGATCATGTCGTCGGTGCGGCCGGCGAAGTACAGGTGACCATCACTGTCGCGGTATCCGGCGTCTTTGGTGTGGAACCAACCGTCGGCGTCGAAGAGCTGGACGAGCTGCTTACCCACCATCCCCCGCATCATCGCGTACCCGCGTACGCAGATCTCGCCGGTCACGCCGTCGGGGACCTCGTCTCCGTTCTCGTCGACGATCTTGTGCTCATAGCCGGGCGCGTCGACTCCGAGTGAACCGCGTTTGGATTCGGGTACGGACTCGTGTGGCGGCCACCAGGTGTGGGAACTGCATGTCTCGGTCATTCCCAACTGGGTCACACGCAACGACACGTCTGGGGCGCGGCGCTCCGGAGCCAGCAGTCCGGGGTGGTAGCCGTCGCGCAGCGATGACAAATCGGTGTGGGCAAAGTCGGGGTGGTTCGTCAGCGCTGGCCCGACGTGAGGGAATCCCGTTGCATAGGTGGCGCATTCGGCCTCTAGCAGGCGCAGTACGTCGCCGGCGTCGAAGCGGTGTTCGGTGAGAATGGTGGCACCCATTTGCATTGGCCCAAGCATTCCGAACACCAGACCGCCCACCCAGAAGAACGCCATCGGCACGTACACCCGATCTGCTGCGGTCCAGTCGTGTTGCTGGGCGATGAAGCGCGAGTGCACCAGCGCCGGCTCGTGTGTGTGAATGACGCCCTTGGGGTTTGACGTACTGCCCGAGGTGTAGATCACGACCAGATCGTCGCTGGGCCGCACGGCGCCCTCACAAGCGCGCAGAAACGATTCGGGCACCGGTTCTGGCCACCTGGTCGGCCAGAGGCGGTCAGAGAACCCCAGCGGAAGTATGTTGCGCAGGTGGGGAAGGGCCGGGAGTTGCAGCGGTCCAACAGCATCGAGGTCGGCATGGGTGGCGTCGAGGATTCGTTGACGGATGTCTTTGCCGAGCAGGTGGTCGACGGCAAGGACGGTGTGGATGTCGGCGTCGCGAAGCAACCAGCCGAGTTCGGACGCTTGAAAGAACGTGTTGACCGGGACGGCTACCGCGCCGATGCGAGTGACAGCGAGAAACGCGACAGCGAAGTCCACGCCATTGGGTGCCAGGATGCCGATCCGTACACCCTTTGTCACGCCCGCGGCCAGCAGCCTTCCTGCCAGTGCCGCCGATTGGGCGTCGGCCTCGGCGTAGGTGATCCGCTCATCGGTTCCGTTGCCGACCGACGAGACGATGAAGTCGTTGTCGCCGTGCTGGGCGGTGAGTGCGGCGATCACTGCAGGCATGACGGCGTCGTACGGCATCGCCGTATATGCGAAGGTCCGGGGTACCGTCCTCATCGACCGCTCCTTGATCAGGGCATCCACTGTCCGCCGGACACCGAAATAAGTTGGCCAGTAAGGTGCTTGGCGCTATCCGAGCACAAGAATGCGACCGTGCGTGCGACATCGGCGGGCTCGCCCAGTTCGCCGGTGAGCGTGCTGTCGCGCATCTGGTCGAGCTGGTCTTCGCTCTTGCGTGACAGCAGCCATGGGGTTGCGGTGGTGCCGACGACTACGGTGTTGACCCGGATTCCGAGCGGGCCGAGTTGCACTGCCATCAGCCGGCTCAGCCCTTCTACCCCGGCCTTGGCGGCGGCGTAGGCGGGCGGCCCCGTGCGAACCCCGTGGGCCGACACGGAGCTGACGTTGACGATCGCACCCGACTTCTGCTCGACCATCTGACGCGCCACGACCTGCGCCATGATGAACGCACCCTTGAGGTTCACGTCGAGGATTCGATCCCAGTCGTCGTCTGTCTGGTCGAGAAACGTTGCGGGTAAGGTCATTCCGGCGTTGTTGACGAGCGCGGCGACCGGCCCGTGGGTCGATGCGAGATCTGCCATCGCCTGTTCCACCGCGACACGGTTGGTGATGGATAGCTCGAGGGGAAGAAGAAGGCCCGCACGGGCCGACTGTGTCTCAAGGCATTTCGCGATCGCCTTGGCGTTGACGTCGACCGCTGCGACGCGGTAGCCGGCCTCGATCAGCTCATCGCAGATGGACTCGCCGATACCCCGCGCCCCGCCAGTCACGACGGCGACAGGGCGCTGATCCTGCGAAAACTGAAAATTCTTCTCCACCATCACAATCCGATACGCGACCTCAGAGGCGGTCGAGTGGTTTGGAGCCGCGCTCCAGTAATGCGCGCATGTACTCCTGGAACTCCCGGGACCCGGAAACGACGGTGAGCAGATCGGTCGAGGTCTGCTGGTGCGTCCGGAAGCCCATGGCTTCCCATGCACGGATGAGGCCCATCTTGGTGGCTTGCAGTGTGGCCAGCGGAGCTCGAGCGATGCTCGCCGCCAGCTCCTCCACCTCCGCCTCGAGTCGGTCGGCGGGGACGACTCGGTTCACCAGACCGAAGTCGAGCGCCTCGGCGGCTGAAATCTTCTGGGCGGTATACAGATATTCGGCAGCACGCTTGTAGTTCATGAAAACCCACGGCTCGAACATCGTTTCGCAGCCCGGCAAGCCGAAGCCCGGAACCAAGGGCATCTGAAACCAGGCGTCGTCGGAGCAGACAGTGATTTCGGGCAGCAGCGCCCACGTCGTGCCGCCCCCGATCGCGTAACCGTGCACTTGGGCGATGACGGGTTTCGGGAACTCGAAAAGCTTGAGCACCGGCCACAGGAACAGCTGCGCCGCCGAGCGCCAGACCAGTCCGGACGCTTCGCGCTCGGCTTGAAACTCGGGATAGCTGCCGTCCGGAACGTGACCCGAGCAGAACCCCTTGCCGTTCGCCTTGATGATGACCACCTTGATGGCGTAGTCGTATTGCGCGTCGTCGAGCGCAGCGTTCACGCTGTGAACCATCTCGGAGGTTTGTGCGTTAGCGCGGGCCGGGTTGTTCAGGATGATCCGGGCGATGGAGCCTTCTTTCTCGTAGACGACGTGTTCGAGCTCGCGGGTTTCCACTGCGCAGGTCTCCTCACTGATCTAAACAAATCAACAAAAAGCGTAACAGTGCATAATTGGCAGCCACCCTGTGCCGATTGGCGCGTTACGACGGCTGGTCACTGCGCACGAGCCAGCTACCGCAATGTCATCTCGAGGCTGGTGTAGCCGCGCACGGTGGCCGTCAGCACGCGGTCCCGGGCGCCGATCGTGTAGTTGGGGAACTTCCTCGCGACGTACTCGAACACCAACTGCGCCTCCCGTCGTGCGAGCCATTGGCCCAGGCAAATGTGGATACCCCAGCCGAAGTAGACGTCGGTACCCCGCGGCCGGTCCAGAACAAAGCGATCGGGATCGGCGTAGCGACGTTCGTCGCGGTTGGCACTGCCGAGCAGCAGCAGCACCCAGTCGCCGGCGTCCATCGTGACGCCGTGCTTCTCAACGGGTCGGGTCAAAGTTCGCGCCACCCAGTGACTCGGGGTGTCGAACCGCAGGGCCTCGTTGACGGCGGCAGGGATCAGCGACGGGTCGCCGACCACTCGTCGCCACTGGTCGGGGTGATCGTGAAGAGCCACGAGCCCGTTGGAGATCAGCTTCTGGGTGGTTTCAGAACCCGCGGCCGACAACAGGTTCGCGAACATCAACACTTCGT
This sequence comes from Mycobacterium paraterrae, assembly GCF_022430545.2. Classification (NCBI taxonomy): domain Bacteria; kingdom Bacillati; phylum Actinomycetota; class Actinomycetes; order Mycobacteriales; family Mycobacteriaceae; genus Mycobacterium; species Mycobacterium paraterrae. The sequence goes on from NZ_CP092488.2 coordinate 1,858,495, forward strand.
GAGGTGACAGGGCGCGTTCGCCACCGACTTCGGGATCGACGAACGTCGAGTGCAACACGATGCTGATCAGGTCGTCACCCGGGTCGGAACGCCGAGCCTCGATGAGCCCGCCGATGTAGTCGCTGATCTTGCGGTTGGCGTCGATGGCGCTCTGCGGCATCGCGACCTCACCCTCGTGCCGGGTGAGGAACGCCTCCCACCACACCCTGAGCTGGCTGCGGTCGGCGGAGGGTACGCCGAGTAGGTCGCCGATGATGTCGGTGGGGATCGAGAACGCGAACGCCTCCATCGCGTCCACGGTGGAGCCGGGCTTCAGTTGGTCCAAGTGGTAGTTGACGGTGCGTTGCAGCGCGGTCTCCATGGCCGCTACCGCTTTCGGCGTGAAGAATCCTTTGAGCACTCCCCGAATGCGATCGTGGCGCGGCGGATCCATGGAGATGACCGAATATTTGCGACCGTCATCGTCCGGATTCTCCGGTGCCGGGCCCAATTTGGACGAGTAGGTCTCCCAGTCACGTAGAGCGCGGGACACGTCGTCGAAGCGGGACAGCACCCACCACCGGCTGTCGGGGTCGCGATAGACCGGAGCTTCGTCGCGCAGCCGCCGGTACACGGGGTAGGGGTCGTCGAAGACCGCCTTCGAGAACGGCGAATACATCAGCTCGCTGGTCGCTGGCACGCGTTGACTCTAACATTGGGCTGCACAATAGAACGAATGATGACCTTTTGTTCAGCCAAGGCTGTCGACGCGTCGGTCAGATCCCGATGCGCTCGGCGAGCAGCGCTCGGTGCTCGTCGGGTGCCCCGAACAGCAATTCCGAGGACTTCGCCCTTTTGAAGTAGAGGTGCGCGGGATGCTCCCAGGTGAATCCAATGCCGCCGTGAATCTGGATGTTCTGCAGAGCAGCATCCACGTACACCTCCGAGCAGTACGCCTTCACCATCGGCGCCAGTAGCGACAGGCCGTCGTCGAGCTCGGCGGCCGACCAAACCGCGTGATACGCAGCCGACCTCGCCGACTCGACGCCGAGCATGATGTCGGCGCATCGATGCCTGATCGCCTGGAAGGATCCGATCGGCCGGCCGAACTGGTGGCGCACTTTCGCGTACCCCACTGACATGTCGAGGCACGCCGCGGCGCCGCCGACCTGCTCGACGGCGAGCCCGACGGAAGCCACGTCAAGCGCTGCGAGCAGCGGCGCGGCACCAGCACCGGGTCGACCGATCAATTCTGCTGGCGCATTGCTGAATTCGATCCGGGCCATCTTTCGGGTGGCGTCGACGGTTGACTGTGGCGTACGAATGACACCGTCGGCATCGGCGTCAAGCACGAACAGGGAGGGCCCGGCGTCCGTGCCCGCCACGAGCGCGATGACGTCGGCGATGTGGCCGTCGGGTACGAACGAACGGGCCCCGGTCAGCGTCCACGATCCATCATGCCCGGTGGCATGAACTGTGGTTCCCTCGACATCGCGCCGTCCCCAGTCGTCGGTGGCGGCCACCGTGGCGATGAGTTGCCCCGAGGCGATTCCGGGGAGATGCCGCTTCTTCATCTCCTCGTCGTCGGTGAGCAGCAGCAGGTTGGCCGCGAGCACCACGCTTGATAGGAAAGGTGCCGGGAGAAGCGATCGCCCGAACTCCTCGAGTACAACGCCGATCTCGACGAACGAGTAGCCGGATCCGCCGAATTCCTCGGGAATCGCCAGACTCTGCAGGCCGAGCTGGTCGGCCATCTGCATCCACACCGATCGGTCGAAGCCGTCCGGAGTGTCCATCACGCGCCGGACTTCGGCCTCCGGTGCCTGGCGCTCCAGGAAGGACCGCACCGTGCGGCGCAGCTCCTGTTGCTCGTCGGTGAAGACGGCGATGGTCACTCAACCACCCACTGCGGGTCGCGTTTCTCGGCGAAAGCGCGCATGCCCTCGTGATAATCGGGGTGGCTCAGCTGATGTTGGAGAACGTAGCGGTAGGCGACCTCGTGCGCAGAGTGCAACCCGACGTCCAGACTCGTCCACATCCCCTTGATCGAGGCCTGCGTGGTGGCGGGGCTGAGCTTTGTGATCGCCAGCGCTATTTCTCGGACCCGGGACTGCAGCCTGTCCGCCGGCACGACCTCGTTGATCAGCCCGATCTCGTAGCCGCGTTGGGCGCTGATACGGCCGTCCTTGGTCATCAGGGCCAGTTGCATCACCATCGAGATCGGCATGCGACGCAGTAAGACTGCGGGCTCCATGGTGAACACATTGCCGACTTTGAGGTGCGTGTCGATGAGCTCGGCGTGCTCCGCGGCGATGATCAGGTCGGCGTCGGCAACCTGGTGGAGTCCACCCCCGACGACCATGCCGTTGAGCGCACAGATGACGGGCTTCCAAACCCCGTGGTGCAAGCGTGAGCCCGGCACCTTGTTGCGGATGCCGGACTCCGCGGTGGCGCGGATGTCCTGTCCGGCGCTAAAGGCCCTGTCTCCGGCCCCAGTGATGATTGCGACACGGATGTCGGGGTCGTCGCGCACCCGACCCCAGGCCCATCCGAGCTCGGTCCTCGTCAGATCGTCGGTGGCGTTGAGCCGTTCCGGGCGATTGATCGTGATGGTCGCGATGTGGTCGCTGACGTCAAACAGGATCCGCTGCAGGTCCACCATGCTCCTTCGACTCGACGAAACACTTTAGCAAAAGATGTTCTACTGTTTAGGGCATTCACCCGGTTGACGAACGAATTGACGATGAGTGTTCCACCGTGCATTATCGTCGCCGGTGGGCGTGGCAACGACGTCGTGGGAGGCCTACTAGTGAGCGGCGATCTCGAACTCAGCGAGCGCATCGCCGCTGTGCTGGGGCTCGATCCGGACGCGGCTGCAATAGAGTTCGGCGGTCAGTGGGTGAGCTGGGGATCACTCGGGACGGTTGCCGAGGGGGTTCGTGCCAGGCTCGTCGAGGCCGGACTCGGGCCGGGGACTCCGGTGGGTTTAGTGCTCCGCAACGACCCAGCCATGATCGCCGCCATGCTCGGCGTGCTTCGGTCGCAATGCTGCATCGTGACGATCAATCCCTCGCACGGCGACACCGGGCTCGCCGTCGATATCGCCAGGTTAAAGCTTCCCGTAATCGTGGCAACCGAAAAGGATTGGGCGCGAGTCGGAGTCGTGGAAGCAGCGGACGGTGCCCTGGGATTGAGCGTCAGCGTGCTGCCGGACGACGTAGCCACGCTCGTCGGCCTCGAGCGCTGTGGTCCAGGGCCCTTCCGCACGGTGCAACCAGGCACGGCGGTCGAGATGCTGACGAGCGGGACCACGGGACCACCCAAGCGAGTCCCGCTGGCGCAGAAGGCATTCGAACGAAGCATCAGCGCGGCCGGGAAACATTACGGGTCCAAGGGTGACGATGAGCCCCGACTAAGGCCCGGAGTGATGATCGTCAGTTCTCCGCTGGTCCACATGTCGGGCCTCTTCCGCACGCTGCTGTACCTGTGCCAAGGCAGGAAAGTGGCTCTGCTGGAACGATTTCGGGTCGAGCCGTTTGTCGAACTGGTGTTGCGGCATCAACCCCGGGCGGTCAGTTTGGTGCCCGCCGCGCTCGCGATGGTGCTGGACGTCGACGTGGCCCCGGACGTCTTCGACTGCGTCCAAGTCGTCACATCCGGCTCGGCCCACCTGCCCGTCGATCTGCAGATTGCATTCGAAGACAGGTACAACGTGGCGGTACTTCCCTCCTACGGGGCCACCGAATTCGCCGGCGGTGTTGCGGGATGGACGCTCGCGCTGCACCGCGAGTGGGCCGAAGCCAAGCGCGGCAGCGTCGGTCGGGCCCAGCCTGGTCGCGAGATCAGGATCGTCAGTCCTGAGGACCGCCGCCTCCTCGAGGTCGGCGAACAGGGACGAGTCGAAGTGCGCACGGCCGACGGAGAATGGGTGCAAACCACCGACCTCGGTCGTGTCGACAGCGACGGATTTGTGTTCATCGACGGCCGGCTCGACGACGTGATCATCAGGGGCGGATTCAAGATCACGCCAGCCGACATCGTCGACGTTCTGCGTGCGCACCCGGACGTCCACGATGCCGGCGTGACGGGCATGCCCGACGCTCGCCTGGGATCGGTCCCGGTGGCCGCAGTCGAACTCAAGTCGGGACACTCCGCGACACCCGACGAGCTGCTCGACTTCGTCCGGCACCGCGTGAGCAAGTATCAAGTGCCGACCCGCCTCGCCGTTGTCGACGTGTTGCCGCGGACACCGTCGATGAAGGTGAGCCAGCCGGGTGTGCGGGCCATCTTCGAAGCAGAGGAGGAAGTGCGATGACCACGCTGCGAGGATCGTCGGCGATCGTCGGCGTCGCCGACGAGGTTTCGCCTAGCGGCGTCATCGATGTCCCGATCCGGGCGCTGGAAGCTACCGTGATCAAGCGTGCCCTCGACGAGGCCGGTTTGACGCTGGCTGACGTCGACGGCCTGTGCTCCAGCACCGGTGGCACGCTGATGCATTCGCTGGAACTCGCTGAACAGCTCGGAATCGCGCCCCGGTGGACCGATTCGACCCAGACCGGCGGCGCGAGTTACGGACTGTACGTCGAGCATGCGGCGGCGGCAATCGCGGCGGGGCTGTGCGAGACGGTGGTCATCTCCTACGCCTCGACGCCACGCGCCGCGCGCAAGCGCGGTGAGAAAGGCATGGGAATCTTCGCATCGCCCGAGCGTCTTGAGTGGGAGACTCCGTTCGGCTTGTTCCTTCCCATCGGGGCTTATGCGCTTGCAACCAGCAGACATATGGCCGCTTTCGGGACCACCGCCGAGCAGCTTGCTCAGATCGCTGTCGATACCCGACAGTGGGCACAACGCAACCCGAGGGCGCACTTGCGTGAACCGCTGACCGTGGACGAGGTGCTGAACTCCGGCTTCATCGCCGAGCCCCTGCATAAACTCGAGTGTTGTCTTGTGACAGACGGCGCGGCCGCCATCGTCATGACAAGCGCCGAACGGGCAAAGTATCTCGGGGGGACACCGTGTTATGTGCTCGGTGCGGCGTCCGCGGCGACGCACACGTCGATCTCGCAGATGCCCGACCTCACCGAGACCCCGGGCGCGATCTCTGGGCCCGCCGCATTCGAGGCCGCGGGTCTGACGCCGTCAGACATCGACGTCGTCGAGTTGTACGACTCGTTCACGATCACCGTGCTACTCGCGCTGGAAGATCTCGGGTTCTGCAAGAAAGGTGAAGGCGGGCCTTTCGTCGGGGACGGCGTGCTGGCCCCCGGTGGAGCGCGCCAAGGACAGACCACCGGAGGCGGACTGTCCTATACCCACCCCGGCGCTTTCGGCGCCTTCCTTCTCGTCGAGGCCGCTCGTCAGTTGCGCGGCGAATGCGGGGACCGCCAAATCCGGTCAGCGACAACGGCGCTCGCCCATGGATGCGGGGGAGTACTGTCTGCGACCTCCACCGTCATTCTGGGAACAGAGGACGCGCTGTGAAGGAGATGCCATGACCGAGAACCGATCTGTACCCGCGCCGAGCCCCGCGTCAGCGCCCTTCTGGGCGGCGACGGAGCGCAAAGCGCTGAGTATGCAGCGTTGCGCCACGTGCCGACGCCTGGTCTGGTACCCCCGGTACGCCTGTCCGCACTGCGGCAGCGGCGAGCTGTGCTGGGAAGACCTCAGCGGGCGGGGCGTCGTATACGCGGTCAGCGTCCATCACCGTTCCCCGACTCCCGAATTGGCTGACCGGACGCCGTATTCCGTTGTACTGGTTGACCTCGAAGAGGGCGCGCGGATCATGTCCAACGTCTTCGGCGCTGCGCCGAAGATCGGCGACAGCGTGCGTGTCGTGTGGGAACCGCTGGCCGACGGCCGGCACTTACCGGCCTTTGCGCCCCTCGACGGGTCGGGCGTGGTTTCGTGACGTCGGGACTCACTGTCCGCGACGACGGGGCGGTGCGATGGCTCATCCTCGACCGGCCCGAGATCGGCAATGCGGTCAACCGCGCCATGCAGCGTGAGATTGTCGAACAACTCAGCTCGATCAGCGCGGACCACGCCGTGCGCGCAGTTGTGCTCACCGCCAGCGGATCTCGGCATTTCTGCACAGGCCCTGACCTGAGTGACCCCGAACTCGCACCCAGTCGCGACCGCGTCGCCGGCGACGCAAGCCGGATTCTGCGCAACGGCTCGCAGGCGGTGGTGGCGGCACTGCTGGACTGCGAGAAACCCGTCATCTGCGCGCTGAACGGGGTTGCCGCGGGTGTCGGATCCAGCATGGCGTTGGCGTGTGACCTCATCATCGCTGCGCGCAGTGCACGGTTGATCACGCTGTTCGTCAGGCGCGGCCTGATCCCTGACGGCGGCGCCTCATATCTGCTTGCGCGCAAATTCCCGTTGAACGTCGCCAAGGAACTGGTGTTCTTCGGCGACGACCTCTCGGTGTCCGACGCGCATCGTCTCGGCGTCGTCAACAAGGTCGTGGACGACGAGGAACTCGAGTCGCAGACGAGCGCATGGGCGCAACGACTCGCCGATGGACCGACGAGAGCGCATGCCGCCGCCAAGGCGATGCTCAATCGAGCGCTCGACGGCGACCGCACCGCGGCATTCTCCACCGAAGCGCTGCTTGTCGAGCAGATCGCGGGCACCGACGACGTCGCCGAGGGAGTCGCCGCATTCAGAGAGCGCCGTCCGCCGCAATTCCGCGGCCGCTGACCCATGGTGGTCGAATGCGCTGCGTAGCTGAAGGATTGGCTTTTCCCGAAAGCCCGATCGTGTCATCCGATGGGTCGGTCTTGGTGTCGGAAATCGCCGCGGGACGCATCAGCCGAATTCAGCCAGATGGACGAGTCGTCACCTTCTGCGAGACTGGCGGAGGTCCCAACGGCATCGCGTGGCTTGCCGACGGCAGGCTGCTGGTGTGTCAGAACGGCGGCCAGAGCTTCGGTCTGCGGCCCTGGCCTCTCGACATACCGGGAGCAATACCCCTCCTACTGCCGTGCGGGCCACCCGAGCATCCGGTGACACCGCAACTCCAACTCGTCTCTGCAGACGGCACGACGACCTCGACGTTGGCGACGTCTTTCATCTCCACCGCCGGGGAAGAGTTGCCGCTGGCCCGGCCGAGCGACGTGTGCGTCGATGACGCCGGCGGCTTCTACCTGACCGAGGGGATCGCGATGCGCGGTCGCATGCGGGGGATGACCGGCCTGCTCTACGGGACGCTCGACGGCGGGTTACGTGAGCTCGTCTACCCCCTCGAGTTACCTAATGGGGTGGCACTCTCACCCGACGGAGGCACGGTCTACGTCGCGGAGACGCGCACTCGAAGAGTCTGGGAGTTCGAGGTGCTCGGGCCCGGCCGCCTGGGGCGTGGGCGGACGTTCGCCACGGTGCCAACCGGCGGGCCGATGAATTTTGGTGGCGCAGACGGGCTTTGCGTCGACGCTGCTGGTCGTGTGATCGTCGCGACCATCGGCGCTGGCGGGGTCACGGTATTCGCTCCAGACGGCGAGTTACTCGGCGCGATCACCGCGGACGACCCGATGACCACGAACGCCGGCCTGAGCCAAGACGGTCGGTCGCTGTTCATCACGCTGGCATCGTCAGGGAGGCTGGTCAGGGTGGACGACTGGGCCGACGCCCTGCACTAAGTTCGGGCGCGTCAGCGGGGCATGCCCAATCCGGTCGTCGAGATGAGATCGCGTTGGATCTCGCTGGTTCCGCCACCGATACGGTGCAGCAGCGACAACAGCAGGCCCTCCGAAAAGTGGCCGTGCAGTAGCGCGTCCGGATCGTCGGGCAGCAGTTGTCCGCGGGGTCCTAGCAGCCGGGCTCCGAGATCGCGCAGTTCGACCGTGAGTTCGGAATGGTAAAGCTTGGACAACGAGGCCAGCGAAGAGTCGAGTGTGCCTGCCGCCTGGTTCACCGCCACCCGATACGACAGTGCCCGCCCTGCCTCGACCTTCCCGATGATGCGCGCCAATGCATTTCGATTGACAGGCGATGCCAAGGGATCAGCGGCGCTGCCACGTTGCCCGTGACACCAATCGACAAGCTCGTCGAGATAGCGCTGCGCTTGCGCGGCTCGGGTGATGTTGGAACGCTCGAAGTCGAGCAGCGCCTTCGCGACGCGCCAGCCCTCACCCTCGCCGCCTACCATGTTGGCTGCGGGAACTCGAACCTCGTCGAAGAACTCCTCGGCGAAGGTGGGATATCCCGCCACCGACCGGATCGGCCGTACTGTGATGCCGGGGCTTGAGAGGTCGACGAGAAAGAACGAAATCCCCTCCTGCCGTTTGGCTCCCAGCGGACGGGTTCGTGCCAGCACGAAAATCCAATCCGCCATCATCCCGTTGCTGGTCCAGGTCTTCTGCCCGTCGAGCACGTACTCGTCGCCGTCGCGGCGGGCGGTCATCTTCAGCGACGCGAGGTCCGAGCCGGCTTCGGGCTCCGAATATCCTTGTGCCCACATGCGTTCCGAGCGTGCGATCAGCGGAAGATGCTCGGCCTTCTGCTCCGGGGTTCCGTACTGGAAGAGTACGGGAGCCAGCATGTTGACCCCGTTCTGGTTCACCAGCGGAGCCCCCGCGTAGGCGAGTTCCTCCCGGATCACCACCTGCTCGACGACACCCAGGCCGCCGCCGCCGTAAATGACCGGCCAATGTGGGATGAACCAGCCCTTCGCGTGCAGCTTCCGGCAGAACGCGATCGCACGTTCATGCATGTCGCGAGGCAGGTAGTCGGCGTTGGCCGCAGTTCGGCGGAACTCGTCGGGCAGATTCTCGTTGAGCCACGACCGCACCTGCACGCGCAGGTCGGCGGTTGGCCCGTCCAATCCGAGAGATACCAATTGCCGCAACGGCATTCGATCACCCACCTCCGCCATCAGCCACGGGGCAGCCCGAGCACGCGCTGGGCCACGATATTTCGCTGCACCTGGGCGGTACCGCCGTAGATCGTGGCGGCGCGCGACCAGACGTAGACGTCCCAGTCGAGTCCCTCGCGAACAAGGGGCGCGGCGCCCCGAAGATCCATCAACGCGTGCCCGACGACCTGGTCGGCACGCGCCATCAGCAACTTGTCGACAGATCCTTCGGCGCCCGGCAGCGTCCCGGCGAGTCGATCGGACAGCGAACGCTGCACCTTCACCTGAAGCGCCCGAAGCTCGGTGTAGGCCTCACCCAGCCGGGCTCGTGTGTGCGCTGTGTTAGGCACCCGGCCCGCCCGGACGTCGTCCTCGAGAGTGGCGACGTGTGATGCCAGCCTGCTGATCCAGTTGATGTCGCTCGGCCCCCGCTCGTAGGCCAGCAGCTGGTTGGCGATGCTCCACCCTTGGCCCCGTTCGCCGAGCAGGTTTTCGGCCGGCACCTCGACATCGTCGAACGTCACCTCGGCGAACTCGCGGTTCCGGGCCGCGTTGACGATGTTCCGGACCTCGATACCCGGGCTGTTCATGGCTACCAGCAGCACCGAAATGCCCTTGTGCTTGGGCTGGTCTGGATCGGTGCGGCAGAGCAAGAAACACCAGTCGGCGACCGCGGCGAAACTGGTCCAGATCTTGCGCCCGGTCACCCGGAAATGCGGTTTGCCGGCGCTGTCGACGTATTCGGCCTTCGTGCGCAGACCGGCAAGGTCTGAGCCGGCATCCGGTTCGCTGAAGCCTTGGCACCAACGAACTGCTCCCGAGAGCAGTCCGGGCAGCAGGTTGGCGCGTTGCGCATCGGTGCCGAACAGTCGAAGGGCGTTGGTCATGTGCCCGACACCCTCGATCGGTGGCGCACCGGCACGTCCCAGCTCGTCGTTGAGGATGGCCTCGTACACCGGTGAGAGGCCTTGGCCGCCATACTCTTTCGGGAAGGAGAGCCCGATATATCCCGCTGCATGCAGCGTCTGGTGCCACGCGTTGGCGGCGTCCGCTCGCGCGGCGGGGTCCTCGGGTACCGGGTGTTGGGGAGCGGTGGCGGCCAGCCAGTCGCGCAGCTCGGAGCGAAACCGCGCTTCTTCCGGGGTGTCGTTGAAGTCCATAGCCGCTACGCGACCTCCGGGTCCTGAAGCCGAAGCCGTGCGATCTGGTCGTACTGGGCGATTTCGTCGCCGAGCAGGCGGCGATCAAGCAGCGTCCGCCGCAACCGGACGTGCGAGACGTGGCCCCACGTGATCGCGATCCCGCCGAAGGCCTGAACTGACGCCTCGACCACGTCACGTCCGGCCGCGGCCGCATACGCTTTGGCGGACCGGGCGGCGAGCAACGCTTGTCTGGGCGGTAGCTGGTCGACAGCCCAGGCTGCGTGCCACACGCAGGATCTGGTGCCTTCAACTCGAACCAGCGCGTCGGCAAGCAGATGCTGCACGGCTTGGAATGTTCCGACAGGGACGCCGAACTGGACCCGTCCACCGACGTAGGAGACCGCGTCGTCGAGCGCGCCCTGCATGACGCCGAGCAGGTCGGCGGCGACCGCGGTCAACGCGAGTGCGTGTGCACGGTCCCAGCGGTCGCGGTCTATCGCCTCACCGACTTGGACAGGCTCGCCGACGCTGAGTTCGACCAGTGAGGTGGTCAGATCAAGTGCCGGCAGCGGTTCACCGTTGAGCGGTAAGGAGACCAATCGGTGAAGGTCTCCGTCACGCTCGACCGCAAGTGCCTCCGTTGCGCCGGACGCGTCGAAGCAGACCGCACCGGACTCGATCCCCGCAAAGTCCTGCAGGTCGCTCGCCAAGACCGGTGCCAGGCGTCGTGATCCCTCGGCGACCGCATCCAGTAGGTCGAGCGCGCTCGCCGCAGCCAGCAACTCGGGAACGATGGCCGCTTGACCGACCACAGGTACGGCGGCGAGTGTCCTCGCGAATTGTTCGAGGCAAAGGGCGGTTTCGACGCCGCTGCCCTCCGGCCCCAGCGCGTCAGGTATGCGCAGCGAAGGAAGCCCGAGTTCGACGACGCGCCGCCACTGCTCGTCGATGACCTCGGCGCTCAGCGTCAGATCGAGTTCGGCTTCGCTGGGATTGACGGTGGCGACCTTGTCGGCGATTTGCGCGGCGGTCTCCGACAGCAGTCGCTGTTCGGGAGTCAAGGTGACGTTCATCGTGGTGTCGCGGGCTCCGTCGGTTGCAGGTTCGCCCGAGCGGCGTAGGCCTGAACTATAGAACGATCAATGTCCGATTGTTACATGACGCCAGAGGTGTCCGTCAGCCGATCCGGCGTGCTCGGGTGCGGGCGCCGGTGCGCTCGATCCGGGCGATCGACGGGCGCACCAGATCGACGGCGCTCTGCATGATCGCGATCAGGTCGTCAGCGCCCTCTCCAGCGACCCAGGTGTCGATCGCGGCGCGATTGGCACCATTGATCACCGTCGCGGCCAGACGGGGTCGCAGGTCGGTGTCGGCGTCGGCGCCGAGCCAGCGCGCCACTTCGCCGGTGAGCTGATCGATCCATTCGTCATTGAGTCTGAGCATGGTTGCTCGCAACGCGGGGTGGCCCGCGTACATCTGTGCGCGTACCAGGAACATGTCGGGTTGGTCGCTGATGGCTTCGGCCACCGCGTTCGATGCCTCGGCGAGCGCGCCCCACAACGACGGAGACTCCGATGCGCGGAATCGCCTCGTCGCCTCGTCGAGTCGTCTGGTGTAGCCGTCGAAGAGAATGTCGTCCTTCGACGCGAAGTGATGGAACAACGTCCGCGGTGCCACGCCTGCCTCCGCGGCGATCTGCTCGACAGTGGTTCCCTCGTAACCGCGTGCGCTGAACAGCGCGATAGCCGCGGTGATCAGTGCGTTGCGGTTGCGTTCGCCGCGTGCCCGTCGTTGGTCCATCGATCGGTCACCGTCCTCCGATGGTCGCCACACCGGCGGCCAGCGCGACGGTTCCGTTTTGTGTCGTCCGGAAACGGACTTCGGAGTCACGCTGCCACATCTCAGTGACCAGTGGCGCGTCCAGCATGACCGGCTTGGCGAATCGGCAACTGATCGCGCGCAGGGAAAGCGGGTCACCGTTGCCGAGCGAGTTGATCAGCGCCCGCGCCGCGAATCCAAACGTGCACAGGCCATGGAGGGACACGTCGTCGAAGCCGGCTTTGCGGGCTGCCTCCGGATCGATGTGAAGGGGGTTGCGATCGCCTGACAGGCGGTAGACGGCGGACTGTTCGGGTCTTACCGTGTCGTGGAAAGCCGCAGAGGGCGGCCCCTGGGGATCCTCGGTAGCAGCCGGTCCCCGGTCGCCGCCGAATCCGCCCGCACCGAGGACCATCGTCTGTCCGATCGCGGTGAACAGGGGGCCGTCATCGTCGGCGCCGGTAGCGGTCACTTCGATGGCCGCGTGCTTGCCTTTGTCCCACACCGCGGTCACCACGGCCGACACCACCGCTTGGCCGCGGGCCTCGATAGGTCGGTGCAGCTCTAGCGCCTGACCGCCGTGAACGATGGGCGACGAGCCGAGCTGTAGGGCGTTGCGCAGATCTTTGACCGCCCACCAGTTGGCCAGCAACGCGAATGTCGGCAGCACGGCAGGCCCGCCGCGCGTCTCGTCCAGTAAATGTGTCTCAGTCGGTGGGCGTGCCCCAACGCCCAGCGCGTAGAGGATCGTGTCGGTTTCCGACCAGCTGAAAGTCGTGGGCTCCAGGGCGAATCCGATCGCCTCGGTCAGTGTCACGCATGCCTCCTGAAGTCGGGATCGGAATGAACGGATTGACGCAAGTTGTTCAATCGTGCAATATAGTTGCACGAACTGCAACTACTTTCGGGAGGCTTACCGTGAAATTCGGCGTCTTTATCCTCGGCGACAAACCGAATCACCTCAGCGATCAGGAAGTACTCGCCAACGTTCTCGAAGAGGCGCAGTGGGCCGAGGAGCTGGGTTACGACGAGATCTGGCTGGCCGAACACCACTTCTCGCCCTACGGCATGCTCGCCGACCTGCCGCTGGTCGCCGCCGCTATTGCGGCGCGCACCGAACGCGTTCGCATCGGAACTGCCTGCATGGTGGCGCCCTTTCACAACCCGATCCAGCTGGCCGAACGTATCGCCATGGTCGATGTGCTGTCCGGCGGACGCTTCGACGCGGGATTCGGCCGCGGATACCAGGCCCATGAATTCAAGGGTTTCGGCGTACCGATGGACGAGGCCACGGGCCGCTATCAGGAGTGCGTCGAGATCGTGAACCTGCTGCTGACCCAAGAGAACGTCAGCTATGCGGGCAAGTACTTCCAGATCGAGGACGTCACCGTGTATCCGCGACCCGTCCAGCGCCCGATCCCGGTGTGGGGCACCGTGATGAAGACCCCGTCCAGCTTCGAATGGCTGGCCGACAAGGGATTCGGCGCGATTATCGGCAATCCCTATCAGGTTGATCCGGATCTGCAGGGGGCGCTCGACATTTACCTCGAAACGCAATCGAAGAAGGGACTCGACGCCGCGACGGGCAATGTGTGGGCTCTGCTCAATGCGTTCTGCCACCAGGACGACGATTTCGCGCGCAGCTACCCGCGCGACAGCGTCGAATTGTCCATCCAGACTCACCGTAAGTACTCGAGCCCGTTCGAGCGTGGCGGCGAAATTCCCGCCGACTACAAGGCGTACTCGGATTGGTTCGACAAGCACGACAAGCAGTCGTATGAGCAGGTGCTGAATTCGCATCTGACGTTGATGGGTGACCCAGACCGGATCGTTGGCAAGATGAAAACGGTCATCGACATGGGTTGGCGCAACATCATGCTGCGCATGTCGCGCGGCGGTGCGATGGACCGCGGCAAGGTCTATGAGTCCATGAAGCTTTTCGCCGAAGAAGTCATCCCCGCGGCAAGTGAGCTCGCGGCGGCGCCGGCCTAGGCTGTGGCCGCGACGAGGCCCGACGACCTGCGCGATGCGAGGGAGCGATTGGTCCTGCGTCACGTTCAGGCCGAGAATGACCGCGACATTGACGCCGTCATGGCGACCTTCACCCGTCCCCGCTACGAGATCATTCCCACGGGAAAGGTGTTCGACGGCGAGTCGGCGGTGCGGGCGATGATCCTTGCGCAGTGGAAGGACCTGCCGCCCGTGCAGTACTCGGCTGTCGCGATCTACCACGGTGACGACGGGGTCGTTGTCGAGACGCGGACCAGCGCCCCGGATACCTCGATCGACATGCTCAGCGTGAACGTGTTCGGGTTCGACGGAGCAGGTTTGGTACTCGAGCGGTGTTACTTCGACCGCCTACAGGTCGGCGCGCAGCTCGGCTACCAGACCGAATAGTCGCCCGTCACCGTAAAGCTAAGCGCCGCAGTTGGTTTCGGGGGATAACCTCCCGGCAGGCCGGAGTAAGATAGACGATCGAACAAATACCGTCATGTTGTATACTCGCTCCGGCGTTGCCGCAGACTGATGAGGAGTTGACATGGCTGTCACCCAAGAAGCAACCGTCTCGCGTGACGTCGAGCTTGCACTGAAGCTATACCGCGCGATGGCGCTGGTGTCGAAGGCCGACGCGCGCGTGCGTAAGGCGTTGTCCTCCGGTGAGGCGGCGATGAGCTACTGGCCTGTGCAGGGACAGGAGGCGATGTCCGCCGGTGCCATGCTGGCGCTCTCCGGTGCAGATCAGCTCGTCACCACCTATCGAGGTCTCGGCGACGTCGTGGCGAAAGGGATCGACCTCCCCGGCTATTTCGGCGAGCTTCTCGGCCGCTCGACCGGGCTTTCGAGGGGCAAGGCCGGCGCCATGGGCATCTACGACCCCGAGCACGGTGTCGCCTGGACCACAGGCATTGTCGGGGCGGGGCCGCTGATCGCGAACGGCATCGCGCTGGCCGCCCGTCACAAGCGGACGGGGCAGGTGGTGCTGGTCAGCTTCGGCGATGGCGCCACCAGCATCGGCTACGTACACGAGGCGATGAACATGGCCGCCCTCTGGAAGCTACCTGTGGTCTTCTTCTGTCAGAACAACGCGTGGGCCGAGAGCACGTCGTTCGAGCGTTACACCCGCACCGCGCGCCTCTCGGATCGGGCTGCGGGCTACGGAATGCCAGGCGTGACCGTCGACGGGACCGATCCGCTCGCGGTGTTCGACAGGGTCAGCGAGGCGGTGCAACGGGCCCGCTCCGGCGAAGGGCCCACGTTTGTCGAGGCGGTGGCATATCGGCTCCAGGGCCACTACTTCGGCGACGCGATGGCGTATGCCGACCAGGACGAGCTCAAAGCCAAGCGGGCCGACCCACCGTTCGAGAGGTATCGCAACCAGCTGATCGCCGACGGCGTGGCCACCGAGTCGCAACTCGATTCAATCGACGCGGAGCTGGCGGCGAGCGTCGACGATGCCTTCGTCTCTGCGCGTGACGCGGCCCCGCCCGCCATCGACGAGCTGAACCGAGACGTATTCGCGAGCAACGGATCCGCGCACGCATCTGCCGACCAAGTGCACGTCCCGGTCCCGAGTGGTGAGACCGAAGAACTAGGGCTGGTTGCGGCGATTCACCGAACCCTGGACCGTGCGATGCAGGCCGACGAGTCCATCGTGCTGCTCGGCGAAGACATCGGCGATCCGTCCGGCGGCGGGATGTTCAAGGTCACGGCGGGGCTGTCGTCGAAGTACGGAGAAGACAGGGTGCTCGACACTCCCATAGCGGAGTCGTCGATCATCGGCGCCGCGGTCGGCGCCTCGCTCGGTGGCCTGCGCCCGGTGGCCGAGCTCATGTTCATGGACTTCCTCGGAGTCGCGATGGACCAGATCGCGAACCACGCCGCCAAGGTGCGGTACATGTCCGGTGGTCGCCAGGGCGCACCCATGGTCATCCGCACGATGGTGGGAATGGCTGCCGGGCCGCAACATTCGCAGGCTTTCGAGGCGTGGGCAATGCATACTCCGGGCCTGAAAGTGGTCTGGCCGAGCACCGCCGCCGACGCCGCAGGCCTGCTCAACGCCTGCCTTCAGGACAGCGATCCGTGTCTGTTCGTGGAGTCCATGAAGTTGTATTACGGCGGCGGCAAGGGCCCGGTCCCGCTAGCGGACTACGTCATTCCGCTCGGGCAGGCCGATATCAAGCGAGAGGGCTCCGACGTCACCGTCGTCACCTACGGGGTAATGGTCCACGCCGCGCTCGAGGCAGCCGAACAGCTTGCCGCCGAACGGCTCTCGGTCGAGGTCGTCGATCTGCGAACACTTGTCCCGCTGGACTTGTCGACGGTACTGGAGTCCGTGCGAAAGACCACGCGATTGGTGGTAGCGCACGAGTCCGTCGGGTTCTGCGGACCGGGTGCGGAGATCGCCGCCGCCGTGGGAACCGAACTCTTCGGTGTGCTCAGCGCACCGATTCAACGCGTCGCCGGGACGTTCACCCCCGTCCCTCGGGCCGCCACGCTGGAAGCCGCGTGCCGCCCGGGTGCTGCCACCCTGATTGATGCGATCCGGAGGATCACGTGACAGACGTCCGGCTACCCAAGCCCGGTGACGCAATCACCGAAGCCGAAGTCACCGAGTTCTTCGTCGAGGAGGGTGCGACCGTCAGCGAGGGTGAGCCGCTGTATTCGATCGCCACCGACAAAGCGGAGATGGATATCGAGTCCCCTGCGGCGGGCACCATTTCCTGGAAAGTCGAGGAGGGCGGAACCTACGAGGTAGGCGCACTCATCGCCGTCATTTCATGACCACGCTGCCCGCCCACGTCGACCTCGCAGCGAAGGAGCTGTCCGCGACGATCCACGGGGACACGCTGACGGTGACGATCAATCGGCCTGAGAAGCGAAACGCGTTGACGGCGGACGGTTATCACGGGATCAAACGCGCCGCGATGATCGTGGCCGACGAACCTGACCTGAACTTCCTCGTGATCACCGGTACCGGCGACGTGTTCTGCGCCGGCGGTGATATGAACGCGGTCTCCAACCCCGATCGGCGGTGGGATGCATTCACGGAGGCATACGACGCGACCCCGTTCGAGACGCTGGGCAAGATCCCGAAGATCGTGGTGTGCGCGGTCAACGGACTGGCACTCGGCGGCGGGCTTGTCATGACGCTCTACGCCGACCTGGTCATTGCCTCCGATCACGCCCGACTGCGCATACCGGATCTGACGCGCGGTGTCTACGAGGCGTTCGTCGCCGCCCGGATCCCGCAACGCGTCGGCACTTTACGGGCGAATCACCTCATCTACGGCAACGACTGGGTCGAGGCATCTGAAGCGGAGCGACTGGGGCTGGTCGGCAAAGTGGTGCCGCACGACTCGCTCGCCGCCGAGACCGCGGCGTTGCTCGATCGGGTGCGCAACACCGGGCCGGCCGCCCGTGCGTCGATGAAGCGGGAGATGTTCCGCGCGCTACCGCCGGTCGACGTCTCCGGCTACTGGGCGTCGATGGGCACGGCCGAACAGATCGAGGCCTTCACCGCTTTCCTCGACAAGCGAGCACCGGACTGGCCGACGACCTCTGACCGCGAGGCATTCGTCGCGACCCGCCGACCTGCCTGGGCATCAGACGACCAAGACTTCCGAAAGGGCTGAATCCCATTGATCATTACTGAATCGACGGGGCCGATACGATGACCGAGCTTGCGCAGGGCACCGCCGACGTAACCGGGTGCGACGAGATACTGGTGGCTAACGACGGCCCGGTCCGTATCGTCACGCTGAACAACCCCGACAACGCGAACGCGGTGAACAACCGGATGCACGGCGCGTTCGCCCGGTTGTGGGCGACCCTCGGGGAGGACGCCGACGCCCGCGCGGTCCTGCTCACCGGTACTGGTGACTTCTTCTCTGCGGGAGGCGATCTCGTCGAGTGGTTGCACACTCACGTCGAGAATCCGGTCACCCGCCGCGAGGGCATGCGCGATGCCCGTCGAATCGTACGGGACATGATCGACTTTCCGTTGCCGATTGTGGCGGCGGTGAACGGTCCCGCCGTCGGGTTCGGCTGCAGCATCGCTGTCCTGTGCGACCTCGTGCTGATGTCGGACCGATCGTTTTTCGCGGACACCCATGTGGCGAGCGGCCTGGTCGCCGGCGACGGCGGGTCAGTGCTGTGGCCGTTGCTGATGAGCCTGATGAGGGCCAAGGAGTATCTGATGCTCGGCGAGCGGATCACGGCCGACAAGGCCGTCGAGCTCGGGCTGGCGATTCGGGTCGTGCCGCACGCCGACATCAAGTCCGAAGGGCTGGCTCTCGCTCACCGACTGGCCGCGCTGCCCGCGCGTGCCGTGCAGGACACCAAGCGCACCCTCAACCTGCACGCCGAACGCGCGGTGACCGCGATCCTTGAATTCGGCATCTCGGCGGAGACGGAGTGCTTCACGACGCCGGAGCACCGCGCCGCGATCGACAAATTCCTCAGCCGCAAGTGAGCACGCCGGAGGAGCCGCTGGTCTTGGTCGAGGACCGCGACGGAGTCGCGCTGATCCTGCTGAACCGTCCCGCGCAGCGAAATTCGCTGCGGTACGAATCCTGGACCGAGCTGTCGGCTGCGCTGTCGGGCGCCTCGGACGCACGGGGCATCGTGGTCGCAGGCGCGGCAGGATTCTTCTGCGCGGGGGGCGATCTGAAGTCCGGCCCGGCCCATGGCGACGGGCCGATGGGACCAGCGGGACGGGTCGAGCATACGCAGCGGGTAATGGCGCAGTTGCGCGACAGCGCGGTCCCGACCATCGCCGCGGTCGAGGGGGCCGCTGTCGGTCTCGGATGGAGCCTCGCGCTGGCGTGCGATCTGGTGATCGCCGCGCGCGATGCGTTCTTTTCTGCACCGTTCGTAGCCCGGGCGGTGGTGCCCGACGGCGGGCTGGCGTGGCGCTTGACCCAGCAACTGGGCCGACACCGCGCCTCGTCGCTGTTGTTGCGCGGCAATCGGTTACCAGCCGAGGACGCCCATCGGATGGGCCTGGTTACAGAACTCGCCGAACCCGGTGCCGCGATCGACGACGCCGTCACCACCGCTTGCGAACTCGCGGAGGCAGACTCGGGCGCGGTCGAACTGACCAAGCGGCTCATCGCGTCTGTGGAAGCGGCCCAATTGGCGTCATTCCACCCGTTGGAACTGGCGGTCGCTACGGTCGCGCAGCACCGCTCGTCCGCCGCCGCAGGCAGGGCGCAGTTCGGCAGCGCTCAGCCATAGTGCAACTAAACAACATCTGTAATACTGTTCCGTGAAGAAAGGACGGTGTCGATGACCGCGACGGACCTGCGCTGGGATCCTTTCGACCGCACCTTGCACGCCGAACCGTATTCAGTGTGGAAGCGCATGCGCGACGAAGCGCCGGTGTACTACAACTCCGAGTACGACTTCTACGCTCTGAGCAGGTTCGACGACGTGATGGCGGCATCTCTGGACACCGATTGCTTCTCGTCCGAACACGGCATCACCCTCGACATGATCACCGAAGATCCCTGGGGATCCCCCAAGGCGATGATCATGATGGATCCGCCCGACCACACGTACATGCGGAAGATGGTCAACCGCACGTTCTTTCGCAGCCGGATCGCCAAGCTCGAGGATCACATCCGAGAGCTGTGCCGGGGCTACCTGGACCGGCACGTCGGCACCGCGGGATTTGACTACGTGCGCGATTTCTCCGCCAAGCTCCCCGTGATGGTGATCAGCTCACTGCTCGGCTTTCCCGAGGGAGACCACGACAACCTACGCGAGTGGTCCGATGCCCAGGTCCACCGCGACGAGGGCAACCCCGAGCGCAGCGCCGAGGGCGATCAGGCTTCGGCGAACCTGTTCGACTACTACCGCCAGCAGATCGAGCTACGACGGCAGCATCGTACGGCCGACATCGTCAGCGACCTGATGGATTCCGATCTCGTCATGCCTGACGTCGATCCACGCCGCCTCGACGACGGCGAACTGCTCGTCTTCATCGCGATGGTCAACGTCGCAGGCAACGAGACCGTCGCGCGACTCCTCGGCTGGGCGGCCTTGACGCTGGCGCGCAACGCTGACCAGCGCGCCAAGCTCGTCGCGGATCCCGGCCTGATCGGCGGTGCGGTGGAAGAACTACTCCGCTACGACGCACCGTCACCCATACAGGGACGATTCACGTTGCGCGACACCACGTATCACGACACGGTGATACCCGCCGGATCGAAGGTGGCGTTGCTCACAGGGTCAGCGGGTCGTGACGAACGTCAGTACGAGAACCCCGAAACCTTCGACGTGACCCGAACGGGCATCCGGCACATCAGTTTCGGCCACGGGTCGCATTTTTGCCTGGGTGCCGCTCTGGCCAGGCTGGAGGCCAGGGTGGCTATCGAAGAGACACTCAAGCGATTTCCAACGTGGACCGTCGACGAGGCCGCCGTCGAATACGTCCACACCAACTCGGTCAGAGGCCCGGCCAGCGTCCCCATCACATTGTGACGACCGCCGCGTTTGCCGACCAGGTCGCTGTCATCACCGGCGCGAGCGGCGGCATCGGGCGAATCCTGGCGCGGCGTTACGCCCAACGCGGCGCGACGGTGGCCCTCATTGCACGGCGACCGGACGAACTCGAGCGGACGGCTGATCTTGTCGCCGCGGAGGGCGGCGTCGCCTCCGTCCATGTCGCCGACATCCGGGACGAGGCGCAATGTGGTGACGTCGTCGCCGCCGTGCTGGCCCGGTGGGAGCGACTTGACATCCTCGTCAACAATGCGGCCGTGCCGGGCGTCGACCAGTCCGTCTCCGAGGCCACCGTCGAGAACTGGCAGGACGTGCTCGCCACCAACCTGGTGGCGCCGATGGTGTTGGCACGAGAAGCGCTGCGGGCAGCCATGATTCCCGCACAGCGTGGCAACATCCAGTTCGTCTCGTCAGCCGCGGCCCGCAGCGTCCAGCCCCGCAAGGCTCACTACGCTTCGGCCAAGCTGGGCCTGACTGCGCTCGCTGAGACGCTCGCTCTCGAGGTGGGTGGCTTCGGAATTCGGGTGAACACGATTGTGGTCGGAAGCGTGGCAGGCGAACTGCTCGACCGCTACGTCGCGCGCCGCGCGCAAGAGGAGGGCCTGGATGCCGGCGTGTTGCGGCAGCGGGTTGCATCACAGAACAAGCTGGGTCGGCTGGTGCAGCCGGACGAAGTCGCCGAGGTCTCGATGTGGTTGGCCTCTGATGCTGCGTCGGCGATCACGGGCCAGGACGTCAATGTGACCGGAGGCTGACGGTGTCTCCGCCAGTAGACGACTCCGAGGTCACAGCACTTCTTGCTCGCGACCGCATCCGCGCGCTACCGATCCGCTACGCTGCCGCAATCGAGGCGCGCGACGTCGATGCGATGGTCCAGTTATTCTCACCCACAGCACGTTTCGGTGCGTATGGACAGGGCCGCGATGCGCTGCGCAGATTGATGCTCGACAGTCTCAAGGACAGCCTGTTCGCAGTCATCCTGGTGGCCAACCACCTCATCGAGATGCATGACGAGATGCACGCGAGCGGCCAGGTGTGGGCGCATTGCTATGCCCAGACCCGCACCGAGGGCTTTGTCGAACAGCTCATCAGGTACGACGATCGCTACGAAAGTGTCGACGGGGAATGGCTTTTCGCGCATCGTCGGCACCGGCTCTGGTACGGCGCCGCGCACACCAAATCACCATTGGCGCAGCGTGCCGCCGAGTGGCCGCGTAGGCAAGTGGGGGTGGGTGACATTCCTTTGTCAGACCCCGATTTCGCCGAATGGTGGCGAACTCTGAATACAGACGACGGGGTGTCGTCGTTGTGAGATTCTGGCCTGGCCGTGACTTCACCGTCGAGCCTGCCGTGCGAGCCGCGTTGTTGACCGGTTCGCTGATCCCCAGCATGGTGGGAGCATCGGTAATCGGTGTCATGGCTTCGCGCGCGTTACCCACCGGGGCCGCTCTGGCCGATCCCTCGGTGCTGCATGTCAACGTCAGCGCCGCAATCATCTTCGCGGCGATATCGATTCCAGCAGCGGCCGTTTGGGGCTTGTGGTGGACGACGGTGCCCATGGGTGCATCGTCAGCCGCCCGCCACCGCGTCCTCATGTCGACCCCTGGTCGGCTGACGACCATCAGCGCCGTCGTGTGGACCAGCGGGGCCCTCCTGCTCATCTGCGTCAATGCTGTACGACCGTGGCTGGCCACGACCCTGGGCATCTCGACGTTGCTGGCAGCGACGACGACCGCCACACTGACCTACTGGTGGAGCACGCGCGTCCTGCGACCCCATGTCGCGCCGATGCTCACTGAGCATCCACCGGAGCGCCGCCGACCTCCGGGCCTGAGGTTACGGGCCGTGTCCGCGTGGGTCGTAGGCACCGGTGTTCCGTTGTTGATGATCCTGCTGGTGTGCGCCAGCGCGCTCGTCATCAAGTACCCCGGCAACCGGCTCGCGATCGTCGTGCTGAGCCTGGGCGGGGCAGCCGTCGCGAGCGGTCTGACGGTCACCATATTCACGGGTGCCATCATGGCCGATCCCATCGACGAACTGCGTGACGGGATGACTCGGATCGCCGACGGCGAGTATGACGTCACAGTGCCGGTGTTCGATGCCTCCGAACTCGGGTTGCTGCAGGCTGGCTTCAACACGATGGCTGGGGGCCTTCGTGAACGTGAGCGCCTGCGTGATCTCTTTGGCAGGCATGTCGGTCGGCAGGTCGCGCGACTGGCGGAGGCGTCCGCGTCAGCACAGCTTGGCGGAACCAATTGTGAGGTCGCGGTGGTGTTTGTGGACCTGGTCGGCTCGACGCGGATGGCGTTGGAGCTCGGGCCAGATCGGCTCGTGGCCCGACTCAATGAGTTCTTTGCCGCTGTCGTCGAATGCGTCGAACACCATCACGGGTGGGTGAACAAGTTCGAAGGAGACGCTGCCCTGGCGATCTTCGGTGCGCCCGAGCCCATTTCGGACCACTCCGGAGCTGCATTGGCCTCGGCGCGTGAGTTGTCGGTGGCGCTGGGGTCGGCTGAGCCGGGCTTGGCGGCCGGCATCGGGGTGTCCGCCGGGGCTGTGGTGGCCGGCAATGTGGGCGATCCGCGCCGCTACGAGTACACCGTCATCGGTGATCCGGTAAACGAGGCCGCGCGACTGGCCGAGTATGCGAAAACCCACGGGGGAGTCGCGGCCTCGGGATCCGCGCTGCGCCGCGCCGCGGCCGGGGAAGCCGATCGATGGCGGTTGGTCTCGTCGCGTGTCCTGCGTGGCCGCGATGCCCCGACCGACATCGCGGTGCCAGCGTCCTAGTTCTTCTGCTCTTTGTTAGCCATCTGCTTGGCGAGGTTCTCGATGAAGGCCCCGTATCCGACACCGCCGTGATCTGACATCACCGCGTCGTAGTCGTACTCGGGCGGCTCGCCGTTATTCGGCCGCCAGCCGGAGTCGGCGTTGGAGGCCTTGAAACCCTCCTCCGGGAAGGCGTACCAACGGCGCGTGTTGAGTTCGACGATCTTGGCGGCGTCCTCGTCCGGCACGCCCGCGAGCATCTCCTCGGCGCGGGCCCGGCTCATGGGCCAGAAGGAGTCCGAGTGTGGGTAGTCGCACTCCCAGGTGATGTTGTCGATCCCGATCTGGTGGCGCATCGCCACGCCGACTTCATCCTCGATGAAACAACCGGTGATGTTGCGCCGGAACAACTCCGACGGCGCGATCGTGGGATGAATGTTCTGGTAGTACTTGTGCTTGCGCCAGACATAATCCGCGCGCTCGATCAGGTAGGGCATCCACCCGATGCCGCCCTCGGAGAACGCGACCTTCAGGTTCGGGTGCTTGTGGAACACCGGTGAGAACACCAACTCGATCGCCGCCGCCATCGAGGTCGTACCCATCAGCGTGACCATGACGGCAAACGGCGCTTCGGGTGCCGTCGAGGGCGGCATGCCGCCGGAGCCGAAGTGCATGACGGCGGTCATGTTGGTTTGTTCGAGGGCGGACCAGACTGGATCCCAGTGCGGAGTGTGGAAACTCGGCAGTCCGAGGTTCATCGGATTGTCCGGAAGCCCTACCGCGCGGCACCCTTTCGCGGCGTTACGCTCGATCTCGGCGACCATCAGCTGTACATCCCAGAGCGGGCTGATCATCATCGGGATGAACCGGGCCGGGTCCGCGGAGCACCACTCGTCGAGCGAGAAGTCGTTCCAGGCCTGCACGCTGAGCAGCGCGAGATCCTTGTCGTTTCCCTCGAGAAATACCGTTCCGCAGAATCGCGGAAACGAGGGGAAGCACAGCATCGCGTGCACCCCGTCGATGTCCATGTCGGCCAGTCTCGCCTTGGGGTCGTAGCAACCAGGAATCATGTCGTCGTATCGCACAGGGTCGACGCCGAACTCCTCCGGCGACTTACCCGCGACGGCGTTCAGCCCGATGTTGGGGTAGCTGCGGCCCTCGTACACCCATTGGTGCATAGGCGGCTTACCCTCGCGGGGGAATTCGACGATGCGGGGACCGTCTTCGAGGTATTTCTTCGGCAGCCGATCCCTCCACACGTGTGGCGGCTCGATGAGGTGATCGTCGACGGAAAGGAGCTTCATGGACGGTTGCAGCGGCATCGCTGATACCTCTCGATCTTCGCTGTTAGGCTGGCGCTCGTGCAGAACAATTAAACAGATTGTGCTTATTTGACTATAGCTTGGGCCGCGAGGGAAGGGCGAGTATGGACGCCAACGATCGGATTCCGCACGACGACTGGGTGGATCAAGACCTTCTGACCCGTGATGAGGCGGCCAGTCGCCTCGTCGCTGAGATCGCCGAGGCGACGGCAAAGATCGAAGCCGGCGAAGGTGACGAATTCACCGAGCGGCGACTTGCCGGCATGCGGGAAGCGCTGGAGCACTACCGTCGTCAATGAGCTTTCACGGCTGCGTGATCAGGTAGGTCTCGTTGCGCAGCCCGTCGGTGAGTTCGCCGATATCGAACGGTCGTTCTAGGCGGGCGAAAAGCCGGTCGCGGTCGACCAGTTCGATGATTTCGCTGGTCTGCTTGGCGATCATCTTCCCGACTATCGGAAACAACCGGCGCATCGCCGCACGCTCTGCACTCGTGCAACGCGAGGCGCAGTACCCGACGTGCCCTACCTCGTCAGTGAGGATCTCGGTGTACAACAGGTCGATGCGTTCGGCGACGTCCGGCTCGTCGGCGAACAGCTCCACTCCCAGACGTCGAAGTTCGTCGAACATGACGCAGCCGGCCATCTCACCGGCCCCGACGAAAGCGACGCGAAGTCGTTCAGGCACAAACACATTCAGCTTGACGAACTGCCGCATCACGAACGGCGGCGGCATGACCTGGAATGTCAGATCGAACATGTCAAGCGTGTAGGCGAGCAGGCGGGTGTGGTAGTGCTCCTCGAGTTCGATGTACACCCGCTCGAGCGGTAGGTCTCCGTCGCTGTTTCGCCCGTAGGTCTCGCCGAGGCCGACCCCGAACCGCTCGGCTTGGTTCATCTTCGCGGTGGCCAGCAGGAACAGCATCTTGCGGTCCAACCCCGGTTCTGGACGCCGCCTGCGCAAATTACGCAGGAACGTCTCGCGGTCGGCGGGGTGGCGGGACGCCACGGGGTTAGCGACGAGGTCGTCGAAGAACTGCTCGCGAAGTTTCAGCCATCGATTCAAAAGGTCGGCGTCGCCGTCACGACGAACCAGGAAGTCGCGGTAGCCCTCAATGGTGTTGTGGGTCATCTGTTCTCCATCCCGTTGACAATCGTTGTCACATAACGGCTCAGCGCGCGGAAGTCGTGGACACCGGCGGCCAGCAGGGCGTACAGCCCGGTGCCGAAGAACAGCGCGAGTTCGCTGGGGTCGGCGCCGCTCGAAACGTTTTTGGCCCGTTGGGCATTGCTGATCGCTTCGATGATGAACTGCATCACCGGGTGTTCGGCGAACTCGATGTCGCCCGGTCGTGAGGACGAGAACTGCATGCCGAGCATGTCTTGAAACACGACGCCGCCCATGCGGCGCTCAGCGTCCAAGACGTGACGCACCAGCAGCGTCAGGACCGATTCGAGATCGTCGGTTGCGCCACGTGCCCGTCGCAGCGCGTCGACAACGGCGGCTTCCTCCCTGTGCTGCAGTTCCGCGAGCACATGTTCCTTGGTAGGGAAGTGGAAGTAGAAGGTGCCGCGCACGACGCCGACGGCTTTCGCAATCGCGGTGACGTCCGCACGGGCCAGGCCTCGCGCGCTGATCTCTTCGACGGCCGCGTCGAAAAGGCGTGCCCGGGTTTCCAACCGCCTGATCTCGCGGACACTCATCGTCTGCCCGCCCGCGGCTGGGAGAGCGGGGCTCGATGTCATGCAGTCACGGTAGCGGCATCGTTGACGGCCGTCAATGACGACCGTCAACCTGTCGCGCGTCGCCGAGTGGTTAGTGGTCTTCGCGCAACGTCAACGCGATCTTCGGGCACAGTTGGACCGCCGAGCGGACGTCGTCTTCGCGGTCTTCCGGTATCTCGTCGACGGTGACCACCACGAGGTCTTCGTCGTCGAGTTCGAAGATGTCCGAGGCGATTCCCACACAGACGGCGTTCGACTCGCACAGATCGCGATCCACCTCTGCCCGCATCCGATACCCCTCTCCTGCGTCGAATTTCGACGGTCTGCGATGATGCTGGATGATAGAACGGAAGATGTTCAATTGTCTCACGCAAGGGAGAACATCATGGGCCGCCTCGACGAGCGGAACGCACTGGTCACCGGTGGCGCGCAGGGGCTCGGCAGGGCAATCTGCCGTCGCCTCTCCGCAGAGGGCGCCAGGGTCACGATCGTCGACCTGAACGAAGACAAAGCCGCCGAGTGCGTCGAGCTCATCGAGCAGGACGGCGGTGTCGCAAAGTTCGTCAAGGCGAACGTCGCCAAGCGCGACGACATTGCCGCCGCCGTCGATGTCGCGGCGGTCGGCGGTGAACTGCACGTGCTGGTCAACGCCGCACAGTATTTCGCGATGCCGAAGGCGTTGGAACTGGTTTCGGACAAGGACTGGGAGTTGTCCGAGGCGACCGGTCCGAAGGCGACGTTCCGGTTCATGCAGATCGCGCACCCGTTCCTCAAAGCTGCCGGCAAGGCCTCGGTGGTCAACTTCGTGTCTGGCTCGGCGATCGGCGGAATCGCTTATACCGGGCCGTATTCGGCGGCCAAGGGTGCGATCGGCGCGCTGACCAAGGTGGCGGCCAACGAGTGGGCCGCGCACGGGATCCGCGTCAACGCCGTGTGTCCATTCGCGCTGACCGACGTGCAGCGCGACATGATCGGCACCGAATGGGACAACTACACCCGAACCGCCAACGCGTCGCCGATGAAGCGCGGCGCCGATCCCGACACCGAAATCGCCCCAGCGGTGGCATTTTTGGCCAGCGACGATGCGGCGTTCGTCACCGGCACCGTGCTGCACATCGATGGCGGAATGACGGAGTTGTCCACCGTCGACTACTCCAGCTCACCCGGCGTATTCAAGTAGCTACGCCGCGGACGTTCTCGGGAAGCGCAGCATCCTGCGGGCGTTCTCCTCGACGATCAAGGCGCACTCGTCGTCGGGCACGTTGGCCAATACTTCGGCCGCGCGCTTACGTGAGTTGGGCCAACTCGAGTCCGAGTGCGGAAAGTCGGTCTCCAGGGTGATGCGGTCGATTCCTATCGCGTGACGATTCGCCAGGCCGTGCTCGTCGTCGATGAAGCAGCCGTAGAAGTGTTTCCGGAACAGTTCCGACGGTCTGGTATCGAAGTCGATCGGCTGGTAGTACCGGTGGCGCTCCCACACGTAGTCCGTGCGTTCCAGGATGTACGGCAGCCAGCCGATACCGCCTTCGGCAAGGGAGAACTGCAACTCAGGGAACCTTTGAAGTTTCCCGGACAGCAGCAGATCGACGGTCGACCACATCAGGTTCGTCGCGAACAAAGTGATGGCGACGGCGTAGGGCGAGTCCGGCATCGGACGGACACCGTTGACGGTATCGAGAGTCGAGTACTTTTCCATCGAGCTGAACGAGAAACCGGGCACGTAGCCCCCCGAGCCGAAGTGCATCGACACCGGCATCTGCGCCTCGGAGCAGACCTGCCACAAGGGATCCCAGTGGTCGGAGTGGAACGATGGCAGCCCGAGCGGAACGGGACTGTCGGGGAATGACACCGTCCGGGCGCCCATCGCAGCCGTTCGTTGGGCCTCTGCGACGCAGGCATCGATATCCCATAACGGCAGTAGCGCCAGCGGTATATAGCGGTCGGGTGCGGTTGAGCACCATTCTTCGATGTAGAAGTCGTTCCAGGCCTTCACGCACAGCAGCGCCAGTTTCTTGTCTTGCGCGCGTAGGAAGGTGCCGCCGGCGAAACCGGGAAACGAGGGAAAGCACAACGCCGCCTGAGTGCCGTCGAGATCCATGTCCGCAACACGGGCGGCTGGATCGTAGCAGCCGGGAATCATGTCCTCGTAACGGACAGGATCCAGGCCCCACTCCTGCATCGGTCTGCCGGCGACCGCGTTCAATCCGATGGTGGGGTAGATGACGTCGTCATAGCTCCAGAGGTGCTTGCCGTCGCGCTCGACGATTCGCGGACCGGCCTCGCGGTACTTGGCCGGTAACCGGTCCTGCCAGACCCGCGGATGTTCGACGAGGTGGTCATCCACGGAGACGATCTGATGATGGTCCTGTAGCGGCATGGTGGTCCTCAGCTGTGATCTGCACGGTTGTGGGCCGCGACTGGGCTACCCACGTCGATCGTAGTACAACTAAACAATAAGTGACTAATTGTCATACGACATCGTCTGGGGCGGGTCCGGAGAGGTTTCGGCGCGGCGTTCCGGGATATCCGAAGAATTTTTCGAAGTTGGCGTCGTTGATGGGGCTGACCGTGTTGCGTTTGGCTGCGGCACGCAAGTCGCGGAGGCGACTCTCGGCCCGATCGAGCTCCTCGGGAGTGCCAGATTCCGCGGCACTCCGCACGTCCCGTGCTGCCGCAGCGATCTCCAGGCGCAGTCGTTCGCCGACTTCCCCGAACGTCAACAGATCGTGGTCGGCCTCGTCGCGCTTCTCCCGCTCAGTGTCCGGCTGGTCAATCGGCTCGGGCATCGCGTCACTCCCCGCGGCTTCCATTGGACGCAGGCGGACCTACCGCGACTGTGGCAGTGCCCGGTGTCGTACTCGTGCCGTGTTGATCGACTACGTCGATCGTCAGATGCACGAGTCCGACACCGTCGACGATCTCTTTGCCGACCACCTCTCCGACGGCGTGCAGCTCGTCGCCTTTCTGGTTCATGCTTCTGTACTTGGCTGTCAGGGAACGGATTTCGCCGTCGTCGCCGATCCATTTCCGTAACATGTTCGCTAAGTAGGCGAGTCGCAAGTTGCCCATGCCGAACGCACCGGCCTCGTTGCCCGCCGCTCGACCGGCAGCGTCGTCCATGTGGATCGGAATGAATTCGTCGTTCACCGCCGCGTAGCGGTTCCACTCTTCGAAGCCAGTGGTCCGGACGAACTCCGGTATCCGGTCACCGACGGCGATCGCGTTGTAGTCGAGCGTCACAACGCAACTCCGAGAACCTTGGTGTCGAGATACTCGGCGATGCCCGCTCGGGCGCCCTCGCGGCCCAACCCGCTCTCCTTGATGCCACCGAACGGCACGGCCGCCGAGGTCGGGTTGATGTCGTTGATGCCGATCATCCCGAAATCGAGAGCTTCGGCGACCCGGATAGCGCGAGTGATGTCACGGGTATAGAGGTAGGCGGCCAGCCCGTACCGTGTCGAGTTCGCCAGCTCAACCGCCTCGCTCTCGTCGTCGAACACCATCACCGGGGCGATCGGACCGAATGTCTCTTCCGAACAGATGAGCATCTCCGGTGTGACCCCGGACAGGATCGTCGGAGCGAAGAAGTAGCCCTCGTCGAAACGGGTTCCGGTCAGGCGTGATCCGCCGGTAACTACCGTCGCGCCCTTGTCGACGGCGTCCTTTACCTGACGTTCCATCTTCTTGACGGCGACATCATCGATCAACGGGCCCACCGTTGTGCTCTTCTCCAACCCGTCGCCGGGGACGAGATTCTCGACGCGTGCGCGCAGGGTCGCAAGGAACGGTTCGGCGATCGAGCGGTGCACGAGGAAGCGGTTGGGACAGATGCACGCCTGACCGGTGTTGAGGAACTTGACCAGCGCCGCCCCCTTGGCAGCGTGCTCGGGATCCGCATCGGCGAAAACGAGGAACGGTGCGTGGCCGCCCAGTTCCATCGACACCCGTTTCATCGTGGCTCCCGCCCGCGATGCGATCATCTTGCCGATCTCCGTGGACCCGGTGAAACTGATTTTGCGTACCTCGGGGTCGGCGAGGATCTCGTCGGCAACCGGCTCGGGGTCCGAACACGTGACGAGGTTGACCACCCCGGGAGGTGCGCCGGCGTCGGCGAAGACGCGGAACGTCTCGATCGCGCACAGCGGCGTCTGTTCGGCGGGTTTGAGCACCGACGTGCAACCGGCGGCGAGTGCGGGCGCGACCTTGCGGGTGATCATCGAAATGGGGTAATTCCAAGGCGTGATCGCTGCACAGACGCCGACCGGCTGCTGGAGTACGAGGAAGCGTTGGTCGGCGCGGGCAGACGGAACCACCTCTCCGTAAACGCGTTTCGCCTCTTCGGCGAACCAGAGCAGGAAATCTGCGGCGTAACCCACCTCGGTGCGCGCCATCCGCAGCGGCTTACCTTGCTCTCTGGTCATCAATTGTGCCAGGTCGTCTTGCCGTTCGAGCATGATCCGATGTGCCGCGATCAGGACCTCTGCGCGCTCGTAGGCGGTCTTCGCCCGCCAGGCCGGCAGTGCGGCGGCCGCGGCGTCGATCGCTGCCCTGGCATCGGCGCGATCACCGTCTGGGACGGTGCCCAGCACGGAGCCGGATGCGGGGCTGGTGCTCTCAAACGTTCTGCCCGACAACGCTGATCGCCATTCACCTGCGATGTACATGCTCGTTCTCCTCGTCGGCTTTCAGTAGCGGATCAGGGTGTCGACGCGGGTCCGGACAACCTGGCCGTGCTGATTGCCGAGTTCGCGTTCCAACC
The DNA here is from genome assembly GCF_022430545.2 of Mycobacterium paraterrae. NCBI lineage: Bacteria > Bacillati > Actinomycetota > Actinomycetes > Mycobacteriales > Mycobacteriaceae > Mycobacterium > Mycobacterium paraterrae. The sequence goes on from NZ_CP092488.2 coordinate 1,889,364, forward strand.
GCAGATACAGCATCCGGCCCAGCTTGCCGTCACGTTCTGTCGCATCCTTGATGCGCCACCGACCGCTGATCACGTCCCCGGGCCTCATCGGCTGGCCGAAGGTGAACTCGACACCGCCGTTGAGCACGTGCTGCGCCGGCTCCCCGGGTTGCGGTAAGGCGTAGCGAGCGGGGCCGGCGTCCAGCTTCTCGATCGGCCATGCAAAGGGGTTGAAATCGTCGGGGGCGATGATGCCGCCCCACTTCGTCGTGCGGGCGTATTCCTCATCCCAATAGAGCCGAGGGGGCGACTCGGGCCAGTAGGTGGCGATCACCCACCTCCGAATGTCGGAACGCTCAATCGGAAACGAGGGCGCGCCCTGGTCGTGCCACGTGCCAAGCACGTCGGTGAGCCGCGTAGTGAGCAAACTTCCGGTCACCCGCCACCCCGTTCCCTCTGCCTGCGGCAACCCGAGGCCGATCCCGACAACAGGACAGTATCTGTCATAGTGTTTCGAGGATAGTAGGGACGGGAGACTCGTGATCGACATCGGCCGGCAATGGCACGTCAATCATGTCGTCGACGATTACCGCACGGTCGCCAAGTGGTACCGCACCGTCTTCGGCGCGGTCGACATCTTCACTGACGAATGGCTGGACGTCGAGAAGCGATGGGCGTCCATGCTCACCATCGCGGACCTCGCCGTCGACGTGATGGAGCCGACCGCCGAGGGGACAGATCTGCCGCTCGGTAAATTCCTGAAGCGATTCGGGCCCCACCTGCACGCGGTCGCCTATTTCGTCAACAGTTCGCCCGCCGACGTGTACGACGCGTTGAACGGCGCGGGCGTCCGTTGTTTCGGTCTCGGGGGCTCGGGGCGCGAGGCCGTGGTGGCTTCACCCATGAGCCCGGTCTTCACCCATCCCAAGGACACTGCCGGACAGCTCGAATTCATGCCGTTCATCGAATCGAAGCCGGGACCGCTGGGTGTGCCGGGCAAGTGGGAGGATCCGAGATTCGTTGCGGGCTGGTCGAATCAGCCGTGGCGCGCGCATCCGCTTGCTATCGAGGGCTGGCGGATCGGTGTCGTCGTCCGCGAGCTTGACCGGGCGACAGCCGTCTATACGGCGCTCGGGGCCACGGTGTGGGGCGAGGAGCATTCGGCCGGTTCCCACCGGCGAGTGCTCAAGGTCGGAGCCAACACCACGGTGGAACTCATCACGCCGTTGTCCCAAGACACCGTCGCCGCACGCGATCTCGCGGCCAACGGTGAAATCATGCACTCCTGCATCTTCGAGACGGCCGACCTTGCGGCGGCGGAATCGCACCTCGTCGACCACGGCGTCGAGATCGCCGACCGGGCCGGCCAACGCCTCGTTGCCGACCCGACGACATGCCATGGTGTCGCCATTGAATTCGTGGGCCGTGGCTGACAGCGCGGCACGGCTCCGTCCGCTGTGCCGGGTCGGCTATGAGCTCGCCGAGCCCATCGCCGTGTCCGCCGGCCCCGCGGGCGCCGTGACAGTCGGCGAGATCACCGCGGCACGCTTCGACGGTGATCGGCTGCGAGCCTCGCTGAAGGGGCGGGCCGCAGCGGACTGGGCGAGCGTCGAGCCGGGCGGGAGAGTCCGGGTGGACGCTCGGCTGACGATCGAAACCGACGACGGTGCGGTGATTCTCGTGACGTACCTCGGCAGAATGAACGCGCGCACGGGAATCGTGTACTCGTCGATGTACTTCGAGACCGGAGACGACAGGTACGAGTGGCTGACGCGGATCCTCGGCGTTGCGAAGGGAAGTTTCACCGGTCGCAGCCTGACCTACGACGTCTTCGAGGTCGTCTAGGGGCCACGTCAGTCGCGGGATGCGCGCTCGATGAGCTCGAGAAGGTTGCCGTCGGGGTCTGTCAGCATCAGACCGCGGTTCCCGCCGCCGAACTTCACGGTGCGGTCCGCCAGCAGGCGACCCCCGCGCTCGACCACTTCATCGACCAGTGCGTCCACGTCGTCCACTCGAAGGGATATATGGGTGAAGCCGAGCGAGTTCATCGGGCGGGGCTCGGCTACCCCGGTCGTGCCAGGCTCGGCGTATCCGAGCAACTCCAGCCGAAAGCCGTCCCGCTGCAGATACACGAGGTCGAGCACCAGACCTTCGACGTCGAGCAGCTGCGCTGAGGCCTGGTCGTCGACGCGCATCTCGCCGACCTTCTCGAAACCAAGCGCCTCACAGTAGAACTCCGTTGCTACCGCGACATCGCGCACGCACAGGCCGATGTGAGTGACGCGGTGCCCAGAGCTCATCGTGTGATGTCGTTCAGAATTGCGTTGTGTTCGCCGAGCAACGGAGCTCGCGTGGGTGCGGCCGTAGGGCTGGCGCTGAACAGATACGGCGTCCCGGGGTATGTCACGGTGCGGCCCAATTCGGGATGCTCCACCTGCCTGTGCATGCCGCGCGCGATCGTGTGCTCGTCGTCGAAAGCCTCGTGCGGCGGCAGTATCGCGCCCGCCGCGAACCCGCGGCGCTGACTGGCAATGAAGAACTCCTTGGCGGGTAGACGCGACGCGATGAGGGTGACCGCGTCTCGGGCCGCGCTGAGTATCGCGGTGGTCTCATCGTCCTCGCCGATCGAGGCCAGATCCACCGGCTGCGTGCGGGCGGCGGCCAATTCCAGGAAGTACGTCTCGGGTAGCTCCTCGACGAGGTCGAGGTCGGTGAGCCAGTCGACCAGCCGCCTGAACTCCTCGGGCCTACGTGGCAGCACCCCCGTCGTCGCGTAATGTCCATCAGCGCAACGAACTTGGACCGGTGAGCTCGGTGTCGGGAAGGCATGCCGTCCGGTCTGCCTGACGCAGACGGCCTGATTGACCAGCCAGTGGTAGGTCGCCTGTTCGCATGTCACGTTGCACGCAGCGGTCACATTGACGTCGACGAACTGGCCCACACCGGAGTGGTCGCGGTGCGACAGTGCGATTAGCGCGCCGATCGCCCCGTACATGCCGCCGATGTTCGCGGACTGGTCGCCCGAACCGCGCATCGGGGGGATCGAATGGTCGTCGTAACCGCAGTTCCATACCGGCCCGCCGCCGGCCAGCACAGTGAGATCGGTAGCCGGGTCGTCAGCGCGGGCGCTGCCAACGCCGAAGGGCGAGACCGACACCCAGATCAAAGTGGGCTGCGCCGAGGCGATTTCGCGGTAACTCAATGCTCCGCCCGCCACGCGGTCGCTACCGGCCAGCACCATGTCCGCAGTAGAAACTAGTCGACGCAGTTGGTGGACCCCGGCGTCGGTATTGAGATCGACTGTCACGCTGCGCTTTCCGACGTTGCCCGCCCACCAGCGCAGGCTCCGATTCACATGGTGCTCGTCATCGACGAAGGGAGGGCGATGCCGGTGCGGTGAGCCTTCGACAGGCTCGACCACGACGACGTCTGCGCCGAGTTCAGCGAGTGTCCGGCCGGCGACGGGCGTGTACTGATCGGTGATCTCGACGACGCGCACGTCGGCCAGCGCGCTCAGATCACACCTCGCTGAGCCCACTCGTCGAGTGTCTCGTCGTCGTGACCCAACAGCTCGCCGAGTATCTCGCGGTTGTGCTGGCCGAGTCGGGGACCGCCGGAGTCGATGCTCCACGGCGTGGCGGAGAACGTCATCGGAACACCCTCCACTCGAACCTTTCCGATGTCCGGATGTGTCACGGTCGGAAACAACCCCATGCGCGCCAGGTCGGGATCGCCGTCGATCCGCTCCTGCGGACTCTTGACGACGCTGGCGGGAACCCCCGCGCCGACGAGATCCTCGGCCAGGCTGACGGCGTCGCGCGTCGCGGTGGCGGCACCCACGACGCCGTCGAGTTCGTCGGCAGCCGCGATCCGTTGGGCCAGGGTGGCGAATCTGTCCGCAATCAGCGCGGGCTCGTCGAGGACTTTGGCCAACAGGGCCAGCTCACGCTCGTCTCGGCACGCGATCGCGATCCACCTATCCTCGCCCTGGCACGGGTAGATGCCGTGTGGCGCGTATTCGTCGAAGTCGGCGCGGTTGCCTGAGGGTTGAACGGTCCGGCCGTTGACGGTCCAGTCGAGGAGTTCGGTCGAAAGCATCGCCATCCCGGCGGGCACCGTGGCCAAGTCGACGTGCTGTCCCTCGCCCGTGCGGTCGCGATGGTGAACGGCCGCCATGATCGCCACGGTCATGTAGAAGGCAGAGCCGTGGTCCATGTAAGAGAATCCCCAACCGGCCGGTTCGGTGTCCGGCAGGCCCGAGGTGTATGTCAGTCCGCTCATCGCCTGCACGATCGGTCCCCAGGTTTTGAACTCTCGGTAGGGCCCGGTGTGTCCGAACCCGCAGTTGGAGACGTAAACGATGTCTGACTTGATGCGTTTGAGGTCCTCGTAGCCGAATCCACGATGTTCCATGACCCCTGCCGCGAAGTTCTCGCAGACGACATCGCTGACCGCGACGAGTTCGCTTAGCAGCTGCTTGCCCTCTTCGGTGCGAAGATTGATCGTCACGCCGTACTTGCCCACGTTGTGATTGTTGAAGCCGGCGCCGAGGTTCACACCACGCCGGTCATCGACGTAAGGGCCAACGCCGCGCAGCGCGTCCCACAAGCCGTTGGTGGCCGGATCCTCCACGCGGATGACGTGAGCGCCGAACGCGGCCAGGATCTTCGTCGCGCCGGCGCCTGCCAACTGCCCACTCAGATCGCACACCCGAAGATGTGAAAGCGCGCCTGCCACGCCCGACACCATATCGCAAATAGACAGATGGTGTTCTATTGTTCATCTATGACCACGGTCACGGACACAGGGAACGGAGAAGCGTGTCGATGAGCGGACCGATGTCCGGGGTACGTGTGCTCGAGGTCGCCCAGTGGACGTTCGTGCCGGCGGCGGGTGCGGTGCTGGCGGACTGGGGTGCGGACGTCATCAAGATCGAGCACCCGCAGACGGGTGACTCGCAACGAGGCCTGCGGCAACTCGGCCACGTCAAGGTGGAGGGCGATCGAAACCCGGTCATGGAACACGCCAACCGTGGCAAACGCTCAGTGGCACTGGATATGTCGGCACCGGACGGGCATGAGCTGCTGATGGAGATTGCGCGCACCAGCGACGTGTTCCTGACGAACTTCCTGCCGGACGCTCGAGCCAAGCTACGCATCGACGTGGACGACCTGCGCGCCGTGAACCCGGATATCGTCTACGCCCGGGGCAGTGCCTACGGCCCGCTTGGCCCCGACGCCGGCACCGGAGGCTACGACATGACGGGCTTCTGGAGTCGCGCCGGCGGCGCGATGGGCGCCACACCGTGCGACCTGGACGGCGTCGTCCCGCAACCCGGCCCGGCGTACGGCGATTCGATCGGGGGGATGACGATAGCCGGTGGGATCGCCGCCGCACTGTTCGAGCGCGAGCGCACGGGACATGCTCGGGTCGTTGATATCTCGCTGTTGGGAGTCGGCGTCTGGGCCTCCGGTGTCGCGGTCAATGCCGCGCTCGTCAGCGGTGAGCCGTGGCAGACCAATCCGGCAGGGGCGAACGTCGCACCGAACAACCCGCTGACCGGGTTCTACCGGACCAGCGACGGCCGCTTCCTGGGACTGTCGATGCTTCAGGCGTACCGCTACTTCGGTGAGTTCTGCCGGCGAGTGGGCGCCGCCGACTTGGCCGTCGATGAACGGTTCGCCAGTCACACGGCACTCGCGGAGAATGCGCCCGCCGCCATCGAGGTGCTGCGGGCGACGATCGGCGCTCAGCCGTTGGAGCACTGGCGCAGGGTGCTCGACGGTTTCGACGGCCAGTGGGCACCCGTGCAGACGACCGCCGAGGTGGCCGCCGATCCGCAGGTCCGCGCGAACGGAAACATCGTCGCCGTCGAGCACGACGGCCAGACGTTCGACCTGGTAGCCAGCCCGGTGCTCTACGACCAGACGCCCCTGACGCTGGCCCCAATGCCCGAATTCGCCGCTCACACAGAGGAACTCATCCTCGAACTCGGGGGTGACTGGGAGCGTATCCTGGCCCTCAAGGAAAGCGGCGCGATAGCGTGATCAGGCGCTGAGTATTGCCGCGGCGCAAGATCCGCCCCCGCCGACCGCCTGCACCAATCCGATACGCGCGTCGCGTACCTGCCGGCCGTCCGCTTCGCCTCGAAGTTGACTGACGATCTCCGCCGCCTGGGCCAGCCCCGTGGCGCCGATCGGGTGGCCACGCGCGATGCACCCCCCGTCGGTGTTGGTGGGCAGCCTGCCGTCGCTGGCCAGTCCGCCAGACTCCGCGAGCTTTACGACGTCGGCTGAGTTCGCCAGTCCCATCGCGATCAGAGCGGTGATCTCCTCGCTGGCGCACATATCGTGTAAGGACACCACGTTCACGTCCGACGGATCGACGCGGGCGGCCGTGTAGGCGCGCTGGGCGGTGAGCGTCAACTGCGAGGGCGGCCCGACCACCGGTCCGATGATCGGCCACTCCGGATCGTCGGGCCAACTGGTCTGCTCGATCGCCAGCACCGAGACCGAGCGGGTTTGCGGTTGCGCGGTGACGACCACCGCCGCGCCTCCGTCCACCGATGCGTGGCACATCATCTTGGTCAGTGGGTCCGCGACCATGCGCGCGTTCAAGACGGCGTCGACGGTCACTGGTTCATCACTCCGCCTGGCCGCCAACGGGTTCAACCGGGCCTGGTTATGCGATTTGGCCGCGACCGCCGCGATGACGTCCGGTCCGCAACCTGCGTCGTGCAACCACCGCGCCGCCTCGATCGCATAATGCGTCTGGGGAGGGAATTGGTCCCAGAACCCGACCGCGGCAGGCACGACGCCGCCGGGTTCCAACGTCGTCGTCTTCTCGTATCCGATTGCGAGCGCGGTTCGGCACCGCCCTGATGCCACCGCCCACACGGCGTGCCGAAGCGCGACCAAACCACCCGCCGACGCGCTCTCGGTGGCGGTGACGGGAATGCCCGTTCGACCCAGCCCGAGCGCGACCTTCATCCCTGTCTGCGGCGGCGCGAGGGCAGACGCCGTGAACACCTCGCCGACATCGCCATAGTCGATGTTCGCGTCCGCCAGAGCTTTTCGCGCCGCATTGATTCCCAGATCGGCCAAAGGCGCCTCGCCGTGTCTGCCGAATTCTGTGACGCCGACACCGGTCAGATAGGCGACCGTCACTGGGCACCTGCGCAGAAGACGTCGATCTGTAGATCGTCGAACGTGCGCGTCACCAGTGATCCGACGGTACCGGGGGCGGGCCGGGCGCCGTCGACGAGAACCTGGATTCGACCCTTCGGCGTATCGACCCACGCCACGCTGTATCCCTCGGTGCCGAAATCCGCGAACGGCGACTTGGACGGGATGAAGGTCGACGACCAAACTGTCGCGGCACGGTCAGGTGATGACATCGGCACGGGCCGTCCTCTCGTAGTCGGCATTTCCACTCCCGAGCGCAGGTGGGGGCGACAGTGTCACAGGCCCTTCGCCCCGGAAGCGCCACGGCAGCCCGACGAGTCGAGCTGTGCCGAGATCCGGGTCAGGGTGGGCGATTTCGGGAAAGAATCCGCGTTCGGTTAGGTGAGCGTCGGTGATCAGCTGGTCGGCGCGGGACACGACCGCGGCCTCGACTCCCGCTCCCTGCAGCTTGAACACGGCGTCTTCGGACCGATTGATCGCGACGAGGGTCGCCACGAATTCGGCTGTTTCGGCGGCGCACTGCTCGCCGCACAGCTCGACGGCAACCCAGCGCCCGTCAGTTGCTCGATGGACGGCACGCCGGACGTCGGCGTTGCCGGGAAGGGAGTCGGTGGACGCCGCGGTGAGGTACTCCGACACCGTCGACGCAACCACCTCGGCCATCGACAGGTCCACGACGGCGCCGCTGGACCGGCTCGGTCCGAGGGCCCAGGCGGCGATCACCACCGCGCCGACCACGGAGGACAACGGGTCCGCCAGAACCGTACCCAGGCGCGCCGGAGTTCCGTCGTCGCATGTGGTGAGTTTGGCTAGACCCCCGTAGGCCTGAACGTTGTTGGCGTACACGCGGTAGCCGGCCAGAGGGCCGTCGGAACCGAAACCCGACACCCGCAGCGTGAGCCGACCGGAGTCGGCGAGTTCGGCGGGGTCGACTCCGAAACGGCTGAGGCGGCTCGATCCGACATTTTCGATCAGCACGTCGCACTGATCGAGGATTGCGACGACGTCGTCGACGGCGCGTGCGGGATCGAGCAGGACGCTGTGCTTGGAGTGGTTCGCGATCGCGAAGTAGGCGCCCCGCTCCGGGCCGGCGATGCCGTCCGCGAAAGGTCCACTGCGCCGGTAGATGTCGAGCCGGTCTGGGTCTTCGAGCCGCACGACCCGGGCACCCATCGCGCCGAGGAGCGACCCTACGATAGGGCCCGCAAGGACGTGGGTGAGTTCGGCGATCCTGAGCGCTGCCAGACCGTGCGCGGACTGCCTGCTCGCGCCGGAGGCGCTGATCGACCACGGTGGACCCAGCACGGCGACCGTTTGGTCGGCCAGTTGGGCGTGTTGGAGCGACCCGCGATGAACCAGTTGCGGCGAGTCGAGGAGCTCGGCCGGGTGGTTGACCGGTGTGGAGGGCACGCCGTTGGCCTGCAGAAGAGCAGCGCAGTCTGCTTTGAGCCGGCTGGCGGTCCACTCGGTGACTCGTGCGTTGATGAGGTCGGCGTGTTCGATGCGCGCCTGTCGCTCATCAAGTCCCGTGGCCCATGCGGGTTCCTCGAGTGCGGCGCGCAAACCTCTCCACTGATGGTTCTCGACAGCGGTGATCCGGACCAGTCCGTCACGACAGGCGAACACTCCGGATGGCGCCAGATAACGGCCGCTGCCGGCCCGACCGGGACAGCGGTAGAGGATGTGTGCGCATTCAGGCAGTGCGGCGGTGAAGATGACCGCCTCCTGAGCGGAGACGTCGATGACCACCGCCCCGCCCTCGCGGTTGCGGCGATCCAGTCCGTGCAGCGCGGCCAGCGCCGCCACTGCCCCAACCGCTTTCGATGCGACGTAGCCAGGGGCCGGCACCGGGACTCCATCGGCGTCTTCGATGGTGGCGAGGAGTCCGCCGCTGGCCTGTGCGGTGATCTCGCCGCCCGGCCGATGGCTACGCGGGCCATCCACACCGAACGCGGACACGATGACGATCACGACCCCGCGCTGTGGGTCCGGTACGTCGTCCGCGTCGTCAGCGAAGACGATGTCGTAGGCCTGAAAGTTCGGCGCGATGCCAGCGGGCAGTTCGGCCGCCTCTCGGTTGAGCACCAGATCGACGGCGGCGACCGTCCCCTCGGGTGTGTCGATCACCGGGCCCGCGCGGTGGACGGGATTACCCGATATCCGGTCTACGGACGCCCCGAGGGAGGCGAGAAGCGCCGCTGCCGCGGAGCCGGGTATACCCGTGCCGCTGTGCAGCACGCGAGTTCCCGACAAAAACCCCGAAGACGGCACGGCGTCGGTCACCCTTCGTCAGATCCTGCGCATCATGTATTCACGTGAGACAGCATGACAATTGAACAGTATTCGTTCTGTTGTTGTCCAACCCGTCGGCATGCCGATGGCTTCACACATTCACATACGGTGTTCTATTGTTCAGGATATGTCGATGACCACAGCTCTGTCCGAGTCCCGTTTCGACGACGCGTCGTTTTACCTCGGGGACCCCAACGCGACGTTTCGTGAGCTGCGCGAGACTGACCCGGTCCATTGGTACGAGCAGGGCAAATTCTGGGTGATCACAAAGTACGACGACATCAAGACCATCTCCGCGCGACCCGAGAAGTTCAAGTCCGAACGCATCGCGATCATGATGGACCTGATCGCCCACCGCGAGGGGCGCGACCCGCAGGGGTACGGTGGCCGCGGCATTCTTTTCATGGACCCGCCGGAGCATCGTGCCCACCGCAAGGCGCTCGGAGTGCGTTTCACCCCGGCCGCGGTCGCAAAGATCGAGGCTCGGGTGCGCGAGGTGATCGCTTCGATTTTCGACGGTCTCCCCGACGGCGAGTTCGATTGGATCGAGCATGTGGCCGAGCCGTTTCCGGTGTACGTTTTTGCTCACCTCCTCGGCGTGCCGGAAGCCGACTGGCCGAAGGTGGCCGGCTGGGCCACCACGATCGCCAAAGTCGGCAGCGGGGTGGCCGACGACGGTGACATGGAGACAATTTTCGGTGAGGTTGCGCCGTATCTCATGGGGCTCGTGGCGGAGCGCGCCGGCAACCCCACCGATGACCTGCTGTCGATGCTGTCCCAGGTACGCATCGACGGTGAGCCCTTCAACGAGATCCAGGTGATGACGTACGCGCTCACGCTTCTCGCCGCGGGCAGTGAGACCACTCAGAGCCTGATTGCCGGAATTGCAGCATGTTTCGACATGCACCCCGATCAGGCCGAGCAGGCGTTCGCCGATCCCGAGGTCGGCAACAACGCCGTCGAGGAAGTCATGCGCTGGTGGACGCCCGTGATGAGCATGGCGCGGCAAGCGGCCCATGATACCGAGATCCGCGGGGCGACGATCCGAGCAGGCGATGGACTTCTGCTGGCCTATGCCTCAGCCAACCGCGATGCCGACCATTGGGGACCCACCGCAGAGCAGTTCGACGTTCACCGTCCCGACGCGTCAGGTCACCTCGGGTTCGGAGTCGGGGAGCACTTCTGCATGGGCGCGGCGTTGGCCCGGCGCGAAGCACGCGTCGTGCTGGACGAAGTAATCAAGCGGGCCAAGGGATTACGCGTGACTGGAGACGGCGTGTTGCGGCCGTCGGCACTTGTGCACACCTACGATCGACTTCCTGTGACGCTGGAATACCGCTGACTCGCGTCCGCCGTCATCTAGTCCGCAGCCACTGCGTCACGACGGCGCGGTGCTCTGCCCGCGATCCCAGTGCCGCTACCCGGGATGCGGCGCGGCGCAGGTGAACGTGCGCCTGGTGCTCCCAGGTGTAGGCGATACCCCCGAAGACCTGCATGGCTCCCTCAGGCACCTGACGCAACGAGTCGATAGCCCAGAAGCACGCCAGTGAAACCAGGGCTGCCGCATCGGGATGCTGGAGCTCGACCGCATCGGCCGCGCGATTCACCAGAGCGCGCGCGATCTCGATCACCGAACGCTGGTCCACCAGGCGATGTTTGATCGCCTGCCGGGCTCCGATCGGTCGGCCGAACGTCACCCGTACTTTGGCGTACTCCACGGCTGCGTCGTTGGCGGCCGCCGCGATCCCGATCAATTCGGCGACCGTGGCGAGCCGGCTGCGCCGTAGCGCGTCACGGTGCTTCTCGACCGCCGGGGCACCTGACGCCAGCACCCGCAGCGGCACGTCCGTGAGGGTGATGCTCGCAGCGGGATTGCGGTCGAGTGGTTGCTCGGGTTGTCGCCCGACTCCAGAAGCTGTGGTGTCGACAGCGCCCAGCACGGGTTGGCCGTCTCGCCATCCGAGAACCAAGAGCTGGTCGGCCGCGTCTCCGTAGTGGACTAGCGGCCAGGTGCCGTTGATCTCCTTCTCGCTGGAAGTGGCGCCGACGTCTTCCAGAATCAGGGTGAGTCCGGCGGCGCGGCGCTGTTCACACCAAGCCGCGGCGGCTGCCGAGGCGAGGGGAACCGGAAGCGCGGCCGCACCCGCGGCCTCGGCGAGCACGCACAGCTCGCGAAGCGAACCACCACCACCGCCGTACGCTTCGGCGACCAGAACATCCGGCCACCCCAAGGCGAGCACGGTCTTCCACAGTTGCTCGTCAAAGGCTGGGGGAGGCCCGTCTAGCAGCGCGCGGGCACGGTCGACGGTCCACGCCTGGTTGAGAATGTGGTCCGCGGTGCTGCGCAGTTCTGCGAGTTCTGCCGCAGCGTCGGCGATCTCGTCGAGCGACGGCTCGCGGTCAGGGGTCACGGGGCAATCCCAACAATCTCTCGGCGATGACGTTGCGCTGAATTTCCGATGTGCCGGCGCCGAATGTCGCGGCCCTCATCAGCAGGTAGCTCTTTGCTACGTTGCCGTTCTTGGTGGCCGACGGTGAACCGTGTTCCAGAGTGCCAAGCGGGCCGGCCAGGTCAAGCCCGAAGTTCGCCATCGCCTGGTCGACTTCGGAGGTCAATAGTTTCGCCATGGACGCCTCTGGTCCCGGACTGACCCCACGGACACCCGCGGCGGTCGCCTGCGAAGCAATCTGGCGCAGCGCCTCGACCCGGGCGGTGAAGCCGACCAGCTGATCGGCGACGTACTCGTCATCTAAGCCCTTGTCGCTCAGCGCGTTCGGCTGCTTCGCGAGACCGACCAGAATATCCAGCCGGCGCTCGATGCGGTGGGTCCGGCTTTGGCCGACCCGCTCGTAGCCCAGCGTCGACTTCGCCACCCGCCAGCCGTCGTGCAGCGGGCCGAGTACGCGGGACAGCGGCACCCGAGCGGCGTCGAAGAACACCTCGCTGAACTCGGCTTGTCCAGAGATCTGTCGGATCGGCCTGACGTCGATACCCGGCGTCGCGAGATCGGCGAGAATGTAGCTGATTCCCTTGCGCGGCTCGGCGTTTGGATCGGTGCGAGCAAGGAGGTAGATGCGGTTCGCGTAGTGCGCCTTGGAGGTCCACACCTTCTGGCCGGTGATCACCAGCTCGTCGCCCTCGACGACGGCGCGTGTGGCGAGGGAGGCCAGGTCGCTGCCGGCGTTGGGTTCGCTGAAACCCTGGCACCAGACGTCCTCAGCCGCGAGGATTCGCGGTAGAAAGTAGCTGCGCTGCTCCTCGGTGCCCCACTGGATGATGGTCGGGCCGAGCTGGTTGATGGCGCTGCGGTTGATCGGCTCAGGCGCACGAGCGGCCGCCATCTCCGCGTTGAAGATCAACTGCTGGACCGGTGTGGCGGCACGCCCGCCGAATTCCGCGGGCCACGAGATGGCTGCTAATCCGGCCTCGTGAAGCCGCCTCTGCCACAGCCGCATTCGATCCAGGCGATCCGCCTCGGACGTTATCTCCGTCGTGAGCGCTGATGCGAGAAAGGCTTGTACCTCGTCCCGGTACGCACGGTCCGGCGCGGACAGCGGAACCCCGTAGTCACGGTCGGTCATCGGCCCTGAGTGGCAGTGCCGTCGGCCAGCCAACCCGCCATCATTCCGTAGACGGCTTCGATCGCGTCTTTGGCGGCGTCCGCGTCAGCCTCGGCGGAGCCGACCGGGTCGTAGTCGACATCCCACGTGATGTCGGCGCCCTCCTCGGCTGGGTGGACTGTGACGAGGGCTTCGAATCGCGACACCGGAAGCGGATTGTCGGCGATCGAGTAACCCAGCTCCATCCGATCGTGGTCCAGGTGGGTCAGCGTCTCGACGACGGGGTTACCGCTGGGTCCATAGATGGACCGGCTCATGCCGATGCCGTCGCCGGTGACGTCCACTCGACCGGTTACCGGGATCCAACTGACGTCCGCGAAATCGGCCAGCAGCGCCCACACCCTCGAAGCGGGCGCATCAACCCGTTTTGCGATTGCGATTCGGGGCATGGGCGAACATTAGCAGTTTACTGAACAAATAATCGGATAGTGTTCCGATGTGCAGCGGTGCATTCGCGACGAGAGGCGAGCAGCATGGGTGAGACGGCGCAGGGTGCCGACGGTCTCGAGGTCGACGAGGACTGGGTTCGATACGAGGTGGTCGAGCCACACATCGCCCAGATAACGATCAACCGGCCGGACCGGCGCAACGCCATCCTCTCGCCGGACATGCACGACCTCTTCAAGGACAGGCTGGACAAGGCTGAAGCCGACGATGACGTCAAGGTGGTCGTGCTCACCGCGGCAGGCAAGGACTTCTCCAGCGGCGACGACGTGCGCAGGCTCCCCATCGAGAAAGCGGGCCTGAGCAAGGGAAAACGACTGCCGCAGACGGCACGACTGGCCAATGCCCGTCGGCTGCATCGGCATCTCACCAACTGGCTCGAGTTTCCGAAGACAGTGATCGCAGCATGCCAGGGCGCAACACTCGGAGCCGGGATGAACTTGGCGTTAGCGGCCGACATCCTGGTCGTTGCCGACGACATGTACCTGGCCCGACCGCAGGCGCGTATCGGCTTCGCCGGCTTCTCCACCGCAATGCCACTGGCACTGCTCAAGCTCGGGCCTAACCGGGGCTACGAAGCAATGATCACGGGCCGCAAGGTGCACGCCGCGGAACTCAAAGACTGGGGCGTGGCCGCGTCGGTCGTGCCGGTCGACGACCTGCGAGATGAGGCACTGCGGTACGCGCGGGCCATCGCGCATCACTCCGCCGACGGCCTGATGATCGGCAAACACGCGCTCATCACCTTCTGGAATGCCGTGGGCATGGCGCAATTCCGTGACTGGGTTCCAATGGGACACAGCGTGTTCAGCAATCTGTCGTGGCGGGACGACGAGTTCAACTTCATGAAGGAGCGCACGACTCGCGGCGGTCGTGAGGCGATGGCCGAGCTTGAGCGGCGCTACGCCGAATGGGGCTTCGAATAATCAGCTATACAGATTCTGTCCATGTGTTCTGTATGCTGAGTCGGAGTCTGCAGCTAAGGGAGCGATGATGGGTGTTCTTGACGGGCGAAAGGCGCTGGTGACTGGCGCCGGTCGTGGGATCGGTGCCGCGGTCGCAGAAGGTCTGGCGGCTGAAGGGGCTACCGTCCTGGTTTCCGACGCCGGGGTGGCCGTGGACGGCAGCGGTCACGACGCGGGTCCCGCCGAAACCGTCGCCGCGGCGATCAACGAGCGCGGCGGCAAGGCGTTCTCCGACAGCACCGACATCACCGATTTCGCCGCCTGCGAAGAGTTGATCACCCGGGCTGCCGCCACCCTCGGCGGATTCGACATCATGGTGAACGCAGCGGGCATCCTGCGCGACGGCATGGTCTTCAAGATGAGCGAGCAGGATTTCGACTCTGTCGTTGCCGTACACCTCAAGGGCACATTCAACCTGACCCGGCATGCGGCGGCGTGGTGGCGGGAGAACCGCGGCGGCCAGTATCGCCTGATCAATTTCACATCGATGTCGGGCCTCCAGGGCGCGCCGAGCCAACCCAACTACGCCGCCGCGAAGATGGGCATCGTCGGGTTGACTTTTTCCTGTGCGAACGCACTCAAGGGCTACGGTGTGCGTTCCAATGCGATCGCCCCTATCGCAGGCACCCGAATGACCCAGGGCATCAAAGGCGGTGGCAGCATGGACTATTCGCCAGAGAACAAGCGGCTGGCGCCAGAGAATGTCGTCCCGCCAGTCGTGTACCTGGCCAGCGAGCAATCGGAATGGCTCAACCGTCGCGTGATCTTCGCGGGCAACGGCCGGATCAGTCTGATGTCGAATCCTGTCGTTGAACGCGAGATCGTGTCCGCATCCGGCACCTGGGACATCGCCAGCGCGTTCACCGAGATCGAGACCTCGTTCAAAGAAGCGGTGCTCTACCCCAACATCTTCGACAAGCCGCCCGCCGGCTAAGGCACCGGAAGGGGTACGCGATGACCGCCATCGACGTTGGGACCGAATCGGAGGCGACCGGCAAGGTGCCCCCCCGCTACGCGTGCGGGGAGACGTTCGTCCCGAAGAGCCGCTACATCGATGCCGAGTTCCTGCAGCTCGAACTCGACCGGCTCTTCACCAAGGTCTGGCAGCCGGCGTGCCGGGAGGAAGAGATCCCTGACCCCGGAAGCTTTTACGAGTACACCATCGGCCGGCAATCGATCATGGTGGTACGGCAAAAGGATGGAGCGATCAAGGCGTTCTACAACGCCTGCACCCACCGCGGCATGAAAGTCGTGCGGGGGACCGGCTGCGCCACCGCCGGCGACCTGCGCTGCGAATTTCACGGTTGGCGATACGCGCTCGACGGGCGCTCATCATTCGTGCCGTCCCGTGACGAATTCCTGAACCGTCCGAGGGAGCAGTGGTCGCTGCGGCAGGTCGCCGTGGGCGCGTGGGGCGGATGGGTTTTCATCAGCATGGCCGACGACCCGCCGGAGCTACTCGAATGGTTGGACCCGCTCCCCACCGCGTTGGAGCCATTTCGTTTGCAGGACATGCGATTCCGCTGGCGCAAGCGCACCAGGTTGGCCGCCAATTACAAGACGGTCATCGACGCGTTCATCGAGGGCTATCACACCCCGGGCACGCATCCGCAGACATTGCGGGCCGTCCAGGGTCCGCGACCGTCCGCCGAACCCGCGCCGCCCCAAGAGTTCGTCTACGCGCCGTACACGCCGACAATCCCCTATCGCAATCATTCGCGTTTCATCTACACAGCCCGGCCCGACACCGGTGACCGCGACAGTGCGCGCAAGGAACAGGCGGCGCGACCAGAGGTGTTCGCCAACTCCATGCAGTACAACTACCTCGAGATAGGTTCACTGGTCACCGAGCGGGATTACCGGGCGGCACAACAGCTGGCCACCATGGAGCCCGGTGAGATCCCGCCATTCGTGCTGTACCACCAGATGTGCGAGGAGTTGGCGCTGGCCGAGGGCGTCGATTTTCCGAAGATGACGATGGAGCAGTACTTCGCCGGCAACGGCGACTGGCATGTCTTTCCCTCACTGGTGATCCTGGTGGAGAAGTCGTGCTTGCTGGGCTACCGCATGCTTCCCGACGCCGAAGACCCGAATCGCTGTGTGTTCGAGATGTTTTCGCTGGAGCATTTCGCCGCGGATGAGGTGCCCGAGACGAGCTGGCTCGAGGTTGAACGTTGGCAGGACCACGACGGCTGGGGTGAACTCCCCGCCCAGGATCTCAGGAACATCGACGCGATTCACGCCGGCATGCATTCCCGTGGCTTCGAAGGTCTGTGGCTCAATACCGCCCAGGAGATGTCGATCCGTAACGAGCACGCGATCGCCGACCGGTTTATTTTCGGTGTCGACGGCGATGGCTGACGATTCTGCGGGCACGCGACCGTTGCCCGCGTTGACGGCTGGCAATCGCCCGTACTGGACGTCGGGCGCCGAAGGGGTATGGCGGCTACAGCGCTGCCCGGAATGTGAGCGTCTTATCCACCCGCCCACGCTGCGTTGCCAATACGACCACGCCGTACCGGTGTGGGAGGCGCTGTCGGGCCGTGGCACCGTCGAATCCTGGACGGTCAACCACCACCCGTTTTTTCCCGGCATCCCGACGCCGTACGTCATCGCTTTCGTCAACCCGGTCGAGGACACCCGCGCGCGGGTGTTGACCAACCTCGTCGACGTCGACCCTGAACGGATACACGTCGGCATGCCGGTTCGCGTGACATTCGAGTCCTGTTCCGACGGTGAGGATGACGACGTCTACCTGCCCATGTTCTCCCCGGAGCGGTGATGGCCGGAAGGCTCACCGACGACGTGATCATCAGCGGCATAGGCCAATCCGACATCGGTCGCCGACTCGGACGCGATCCGTTGGAGCTGACGATCGACGCATGTGTGGCAGCGGTCGAGGACGCCGGGCTCACCCTCGCAGATATCGACGGGCTGACGACCTATCCGGGCGCATCGATGGCCGGCAAAGGCTTTTCCGGCGCCGGACTGCGGGAACTGCACGACGCACTCGGGATTCGGCCCAACTGGGTCGCCGGTGGGGTCGAGTACCCCGGGCAGTTGGGTGCGGTGGTCGATGCGATGCTCGCCGTCGCGGGGGGCATGGCGAATCACGTGCTGTGCTGGCGCAGCATCTGGGAGGGCACGGCCCAGGGCAGCGGCCGCCGTCGTGGGTACGGGGTGCCGGCAGGCTCGCGCGCGACCGGTCAACTCGGCTGGCAGCTGCCTTACGGTGTGTCGGCGGCGAACCTCGCTGCGCTGCAAATCCGTTCGCGTATGGAACGTTTCGGCCTCAAGAGAGAGCAACTCGCTCAGATCGCGATCGTGCAGCGCGCGCATGCCAAGCTCAACCCGAAGGCGGTATACACCGATCCCATCGACCTGGACACCTATCTGGGGGCGAGGATGGTGTCGGACCCGCTGTGCATGTACGACTGCGACATCGCCTGCGACGGTGCGACGGCGTTCGTGGTGTCACGCGCGGAACACGCAGCTGCGCTGGATCATCCCGGCGTGGTCGTAGAAGCGCTCGACTGTGCGCACCACGATAGGTTTCTCTGGGAGGGTGGTCAGGATATCGCCCGCTTGAACTCCCGGTGGTCGACTATTTGGAAACGTACCGATTTCACGCCGGCCGACGTCGACTACGCGTCTCTATACGACGGTTTCAGTGTCTTCGTCCTGTGCTTTCTGGAGGACTTCGGATTTTGTCAGTTCGGCGAGTCAGGGGAGTGGGTAGCTGATCCGGCGCGATTTTCACTCGGCGGCGAGTTACCCATCAACACCGCGGGCGGACAGCTCTCCGGTGGTCGTCTGCATGGCTTCGGTCATTTGCACGAAGCGTGTGTGCAGGTACGCGGAGACGGGGGTGTCCGGCAGGTGCCCGACGCCGCCCTGGCGGCCTGTGGCGTCGGCGGCGCCAACAGCGGCACAACGATGATGCTGTTACGCCGATCGAACTGATAACTGCATAGGTGTCGTTTGGGTCAGGCTCGCCTGCGGTCTAACCCTACACAATAGGACATTATATGTACATATTGTTCCATTCGGCACTGACATGGCCTTGAAAGCTGCAATGATTGAAGTACTGGTGCTGCTTGCATGGTGCAGGTGGTGGTTACAGTTGCCGGCAGCGGCATTCACCGAGTCTCATTGGGCTGTTGAGTTTTCGCGCAGCATAGGTGCGGTGGGAGGATCGCCGCAGAAGGCTCCGAATAACGTTGCCGCCAAAATGAAACCCGTAGCACAGAGCCACGATGACTGATGCCGTGCGAAATCGCGGGACTGCGAGCAGTAGGCCGATCGACGTTTCTACCGCGCCATTAATGTAGACGAACGTTCGTGGCCGTTCGGGAAAGCCGAGCTTAGTGATCGGCTCAAAAATTCGCGGACGCACGAAATGCGCGAGTCCGACAGCCATTACGGACATCCCGAAGTACAGTTTGCGCCGGTCGCGGCTGCGGTCGTGTACCATGCCTTAACTTTGCAGCGCCGTCGTTTCTAGGAGCCTCGAGATACGTGGCAAGCATCCGTTGCCGTCGATCTGGTGGGCTACAGACGCGAATCTCCCCTGTGCGAATGCCTTTGGCGAAGACAACTTCATTCACTTGTCACGGTCAGCGATACCCCGCAGGGTGGTGTCTCGAGCCAGCAAAAGGGAATTTCGTGTGCCAATATCTCTCAGAATGTTTTCTGGAATCCACTGCTCGCCGATGATGCAGCGAGCTAATTGTTCCGTTGCTGCGCTCTCGGTCCTTATCTCGCCTGCCCGAATACCCTTGGCTAGAAGTGCTTTCATCTGCCGAATGCGGGTGGCGAACGACCACGCCGGGGTGGCCGTATCGGGGGGTGTTTGACGCAGCCACGCCAACTGAATTCGAAACTCGTCCGGAAATTGGTCGAGCGCATTGATATTCAGCCAGCTCAGCGCATCGAGCTTCTCAATGGTCGTCGAATCCGAGCGGACAATATCCGTCCAAGCACCACCAACCTTGCGTCCGAACTCGAGCATGATCGACATCAGCAGCTCATCTTTGGAGCCGACTACACGGTAAACCGTCCCGGTGCACAAGCCCGAGGCTGCGGCGATGTCGCGCACCGTCGTCATTTCGTATCCACGTCGACCGAATTCGGCGCGCGCGACCGCCCGCAAATGAGCGGCCTTGAGATCGGTGGCATCTTCGGTGTCCACCCAACTCTCGATGATCTCCTCGGCCACCGCGAATGCTTCTGACTTGTCGAGATCGGCGTCAGTAGGTGAATTGACCGCGAGGCCTTCTAACAGGATCCGACTTTTCAGTTTGGCCACTTCGTCGACGGCGGCATTGTGTCGGACGGGATCGAGACCAGCATGCAACATGCTCTGGCAGATACGGTCGGCCAAGGTGGGCAAATCGGAGTCGACTCGGATATACCCGCTCCATCGGCCGGCGCGGAGCGCCTGCAGCATCGCGGCTTGGATCTTGGCCGGCGGACGCTTCGCCAATTGGACAAGCTCGGGATCATTGCTGGGGCCCTCGTAGAACGACATCTGAAGTGCGGCACGATGTTCCACAGCGCAGCGTGCGATTTCGCACGCGAGTGCTTCGATCTGATCGGACACTGGACCACGGTCGGGTTCGTCGACGCGTGCGAGGGCCGCGTCACCGATACGATCCAGATCAGCGTGATAGCGCCGAATAAGCTCGAGGAAGATGGCCTCTTTCGACTCGAAGTGGTGATACAGACTGCCGGCCAGAATGCCCGCGGCGTCAGCGATCTGTTGCACGGACGTCCTTAAGCCCGTCGCGGCGACAACGGCGCTTGCCGCTCTCAAGATTTCGGTGCGGCGGGTGGCGTCAACCGATCGCTGGTCCGACACTGCGACGAGCTTGCCATTGCGACGACTTTTATGGCTCCCCGCGGACCGGCTCTGGACGGAACTTCGCTTCGCGCCGTCGGCCATGGCCAAGCCCTCCTTTGCCGGTCTTCGCACGGGTGCACACCTAGATATGGATTCTATCTAAGCCGGGCAGCGACGATGTTGCGATGCGACGGCCGGTCGTGGTGCTGAGCAGTTCATCGATACCCACCGCGGCCTACCCTAAGTCGCTAGCTTCGACGCCAAGTCGAGCACCGACACCGTGTCGGTACCGACTTTCTTTAATCGCTCTGACGACCGGAAGCCAAGATCGACATCGGTAGCTTGAGCACGCAACGCCCCAACGGTCAGCTGCTCCTTCGGAAGGTGCTTGAACATGTCGAAGTTGTACAGGCGCAGGGCGTTTTCGTGGGTGATCTTGTCGATATCGTCATCAGGCAGACCGTCGAGGTAGATATCGAGAGTTTCCGGCGCCAGCGGCCAAGTGGAGTCCGAGTGCGGGTAGTCACACTCCCACGTCACCATGTCGATATTCAGTTTGTCACGGTTGGATATCCCGAACTCGTCGTCGATGAAGCACAGCGCGACTCGCTCCAGGAACACTTGGCTGGGTGTCTTGTCGCCGAAGTCCTGATGGGTCCATGCGCGATGCATTTTGTAGACACGGTCCACGCGTTCTAAAAAGTAAGGCACCCAACCGATCCCGCCCTCCGACAGGGCGAATCGCAGATCGGGGAACTTACGCAACATCGGCGACCAGACAAGATCCGCCGCTGCTTGCACGATGCTCATCGGCTGCAGCGTGATCATGGTGTCCACGGGCGCATCGATCGACGTGATCACGACACTCGAAGACGAACCGATGTGCAGATTGACGATCGTGTTCTCATCACTACAGGCCTGCCAGAAAGGATCCCAGTGCGGATCGTGCAGAGAGGGGTACTCGATCTTGGTCGGGTTCTCCGAAAAAGAGATGGCATGACAACCCTTCTTCGCGACACGGCGCACCTCCTGGGCCATCAGCTGCGGATCCCAAATCGGCGGCAGTGCTTGAGGAATCATTCTGCCTGGATACGCGCCGCACCATTCGTCGATATGCCAATCGTTGTATGCGCGCAGCACCGCGAGTCCGAGGTCCTTATCCTTCGCGCGGGCGAAGTACTGTCCGCAGAACTGAGGGAAGGAGGGGAAATTCAGCGCCGCCGCCACTCCGTTTGCGTTCATGTCGCGGATGCGCTCGTCGATGTTGTAGCATCCCTCGCGGATTTCGGACAATCTCGTAGGTTCGGCCCCGTACTCGTCCGGCGGACGTCCGGCGACCGCGTTAAGGCCCACATTGGTAGCCTCCGCACCCTCGAAGACCCACGCATCGGTACCGTCCTTGCGCTGAATCAGCTTGGGGACGGCGTCCTTGTATTTGGCTGGGATGTGATTGTCGAACAGCCTGGGCGGTTCGACCATGTGGTCGTCCACCGAGACCAGAACCATGTCGTTCATATTCATACTGAGTGCTTCCTTTCAGCTTCGATGGGATGCAGTTAAGACGTCGCGGTCACGTGCTTTTCGCGGCCGCCGCTTTGCATGGCCACCACCGTGATGCTGTTGCCGCCAAATACGTTGGCAGGGCGGGGGACCCGTCGACCCTGCTCTGCCGACGCGTCGTGAACGAGGTCTTTGATCACGGTTACGTATTTCCTGCCTTCGTTGCGAGTAGGACAAGCCGCAGCTCCACCGTCGGTGGCGACGTGGGTCGCTCCACGTTCGCTGCCGGTAGATCGCCTGGCGCTGGTTGCCTCACCGTGCACGGATAATCACCGCTGTCCGAAAGCCCTCATCTGGCATGGCGGTCGATTGACTCCAACGCATTCGGACTCTACGGTGAAACAAGTATTAGGTCAATGTCGACAATGCGGTGAGGAGGCTGCCCGGTGAGTGTCGACGACCATCACCAGCAGTCGCTCGGGATGTTGGCGTCAGCCCTTGCGGGGCGCCCACTCGCCGTCACCGCTGGAGTTGCAGGTGGGCCGTCCTGGACCGACGGACAGACCGTGTACGTCGATCCCTCCGCGCAGCCCCGTGCAACGCTAGAGGCGGTGGCCGTTCATGCGTCGATGCTTGCGGCAGGCAGCCTGGCGCCGGACATCGTTGACCGACTGATACGGCATCCCAAGCTTTGTCGCCGCTACTTTGCCGTCGAAGCGCACCGGGCTTTAGTCGCCAACGACGACTTGCTGCCGGCGAGGCTGACTGCGTTAGCAGATCGTGAGCTCGCCGCTCTCAGCTGCTCGGCCGCGGACTCTCTGACGATCGCTTCAGGCAAGACCGTAGCCGTCGAGCCGCCGCTCAATTTCGGAGTTATACGCGCGAAGAAGCTCGCCGCGGTTCTGAAGCGCGCCCCGGTCCAGGATGAGAAAGTCGGTCACGTTGCCCGAAAAGGGGCGAAGGGTGAGCTGCACGAACTCGCCGACGATGCTGTGGACGACAGCGACGATCCCGACATGTTTAGCAGTCCGGTAGGCGGTGGCGGCTTCATTGGCAAGTGGCTCAAGAAGATGCTGTCTTCGTCCCGAAAGTCGGGGAACGACCGGGGCGGCCCACCGGGGGCGGATACCCCGACCCACCGGACGAATTCAGCCAAGCGGGGCGCCTTTGCGGTTTCGTCGACTGCCTTGGCTGCCGAGGCGGATGTCGAACAGGACGGGATGAAGTATCCGGAATGGGACGCGAACCGCGGCGCATATCGTCCCGATTGGTGCACGGTCCGAGAGGTCGAGCCGGAAATCAAGCGTGCGGCGACCGAGGTCATCGAGTGCAGTAGCGGGGTGCGGCGCCCACTCGCAAGGCTCGGTGTGGGGTTACAGCGGCAACGCCGTCAGTACCAGGGCGACGACATCGACATTGACGCGGCCGTCGAAACGCGCGTCGAATTACTCGCAGGATCGGTGCCGTCTGATGCGGTCTATCTCGACAGCCTGCGGCGGCGCCGCGAGCTGTCAGTGCTGGTGCTATTGGACATCTCAGGCTCGGCCGCCGAGCCCGGTACGCTCGGGCGGACGGTGCATCAACAGCAGCGAACGTCGGCTGCCAATCTCGTTGTCGCGCTGCACGATCTCGGTGATCGAGTGTCGTTATACGGCTATTACTCGCAGGGCCGAGCCGCGGTAAGACTGGTGCCAGTCAAGCGGTTCGAAGACCACCTCGACGCGGCCGTATTCAAGCGCTTGAACAGTCTGGAACCTGGTGCATACTCACGCCTCGGCGCAGCCATTAGGCACGGTTCGACCGTGCTTGATCAGCGCGGCGGAACGCCCCGACGATTGCTTGTCGTGCTGTCCGACGGGCTCGCCTACGATCATGGATACGAACCTGCTTACGGCGCGGCGGACGCGCGCCGTGCACTCGACGAGGCGCGGCGTCGCGGAATCGGTTGTGTCTGCCTGACTGTGGGGGCGGCGACGGACGTCGGATCGCTGAGGAAGGTCTTCGGAAGTACGGCGCACGCCGCTGTTGGCCGGCCCGAACAACTTCCAGATGTTATCGGACCTCTGTTCAGATCCGCCGTGCGGTCCGCTGAAATGCAGCGACGTGCGTGCTGAGGGGGTCCGGCGGGGGAGGGGCCAAGTCGTCTCGCCACTGCTGGTCGAGTCGGGA
Organism: Mycobacterium paraterrae; assembly: GCF_022430545.2. Lineage (NCBI taxonomy): Bacteria > Bacillati > Actinomycetota > Actinomycetes > Mycobacteriales > Mycobacteriaceae > Mycobacterium > Mycobacterium paraterrae. Next base: position 1,913,360 of record NZ_CP092488.2, read on the forward strand.
GATCTGCCAATTTCGTGCGATTGGCTAAAACAAACATCTGTTCCATCTAAGCTGCTGCACTGTGACCGAGGGCATGTGGCGTACCACTGCCAGGAGTCGGATGGCGGAAGGGGTCGGATGAACAACGAGGTCGCGCACCCGCAGCGGAATGGCGCCGGATCCCTGACCGCTCAACCACGCCCGTATTACCGGTCGGTGGGCAACGAAGAGACGGTTTTCAAAGCGGCTTACCGGCAGGGGCTTTCGCTGGTCCTGAAAGGTCCAACCGGCTGTGGCAAGACTCGGTTCGTGGAGGCGATGGCCCACGATCTCGGCCGGCCATTGATTACGGTCTCGTGCCACGACGACCTGACGACCGCCGACCTGGTCGGGCGCTATTTGCTTCGTGGCGATGAAACAGTGTGGGTTGACGGACCGCTAACCCACGCGGTCCGCGAGGGAGCGATCTGCTACCTCGACGAGGTTGTCGAAGCCCGCCAAGATACCACTGTTGTTCTACACCCACTCGGGGATCATCGCCGCCAGTTGCCGATCGAACGGCTAGGAATCACGCTCGACGCGGCACCGGGCTTCGGTCTTGTCGTCTCATACAACCCCGGCTACCAGAGCGTCCTGAAGGACCTCAAAGACTCGACGAGGCAGCGCATGGTTGCGATCGACTTCGGTTATCCTGCAACGGAAGTCGAGGAAGAGATCGTCGTTCACGAATCGGGCGTTGACCCGTCGGTTGCCGCTGAGCTGGTCCGCTTCGGTCAGGCGATCCGCCGTCTGGAGACCGGTGGGCTGCGCGAGGTGGCGTCCACCCGCGTGCTTATCGCGGCGGGCCAATTGATCAGCGAGGGCCTGTCGATCGTAGATGCAGCGAAAGCAGCAATCGCGGGCCCGCTCACTGACGATGTAATCGTCTCTCGCGGTCTCAACGAGATGATTGGCATCTATCTGGGAGAGTCCGCCCGCTCGATTCGTTGACGCTGCGCAACGCGGACCGTTAAGGTATGAACAAATATTAGGTTGAAGCGGAGGCGAGTTTGTCTTACGAGAGCAAAGCCCATCCGATCAAAGTCGGATATCTGATGGACTTCACGCTTGCTGCGGATTTTCCGAAGGAGCTGTTGGATTCGTTTGTCCAGTCCTTAGACCTCGTGTTCGAAGACGCCCTCGAGAAGGGGCTGTTGGATCGGCCGGTACAGGTGATCTACAAGGAGGTCGAGGGTCTACCCAAGGGGACAGTCAAAGCAGTGATCGACGCCTACGCCGAACTCGTCGATGAGGGCTGCCTAGTTGTGTTCGGCCCCAACATCACTGACAACGTGGTGCCGATGCGCGAGGCGATCGAGGAGCGTTTCAAGGTGCCGGCGATCAGCGTTACTGGGACCGACGACTGGCTGGGTGAGTGGACTTTTTCGTTCCCTCAAGGTTCGATGACCGATGAGCCCATCTTCCTGGCTGACCTCATCGCCAAGAGGGGGTTGACCGACGTCGGTGTCTTAGTCGAGCAGAACCTGATCGGCGAGACGTACCTGGGCAACTTTCGACGCGCCTGCGTGCGCAAGGGTCTGCGGATTGTTGCTGAGGCGCCGATCGCGCAGACAGCCCAAGACATTCATGCCGCGGTCGGGTCGCTGTACGAAGCCCGGGCCGAGGCTATCGTCCACTTCGGTTTTGGTTTCGGCATCGTTTTCATCAATCCGGCACTGGAAGCTGTTGACTGGGATCCGCCGCGCTTCTCGACCACCGCATGGCAGAACGCGTGGATCAATCCCGTGATGTGGCAGGCGTTCATGGGCTGGGTCGGTGTCGACCAGTATGACGAAGCCAACCAACTTGGGCAGGACTTCCTCGACCGCTACGAGGCGAAGCACGGCAATCGCCCCGAGTATTGCGTTTCCGTGGTCAACCACGACATCGCCTCGACCCTGGTGCGCGCCTTTGCCGATGCCCATCCGCTGAGTCCGCGCGGAGTCAAAGAGGCACTCGAGCGAGTGAAGATGATGCCTGCGGCTTCGGGTGCGCCAGGTACGCGGGTCTCTTTCGGCAAATGGACCCGCCGGGCGTGGATGGGTGCGGGCTACCTCGTCGCCCGCACATTGGACGCCGACGGCGTCAACTCGCATCTTGTCGACCGATTTGGTCAGGAGTAGTCGTATGAGCACCGAAGAATTCACGTCACGCTCAGTCAGTCCAACGAAGCATTCCCCTCCGGGGCGGTCACGCGGTGGCAGCGTGGGTTCATGGCTGGCCGGGATCGGCCTGCTCGCATTCGTCGGGTTGTTCATTGCGGTTTCACGCACGAAACTCGATCCGCGAGTGGCCAACCCGAACACCGTCGGTAGGCCGCGCCCGGTCAAGTACCTCTTCGGAGTCACCGGCTGGATGGAGTACATCGAAATCGGTACGGCGCTGATGCTCGTGGCGCTCGTAGTCGTCTTCATCGTTGGGTGGCGCCGCAATCCCGGTAGTCCGGTGATGCTGATGTTCTTGGTGACGACGCTGATCGTGTGGCAGGACCCCATCATGAACTGGGCACCCTACGCGGTGTACAACCCGGACCTCCTACACTGGCCCGAGTCCTGGATTCTGATCATGATGTCACCGACGGTGGAACCGTTCATCGTATTCGGTTACGTGACATTCTATTTCGGGCCGTACTTCGTAGCGGTGTGGGTGCTGCGCAAATTGCAGGCCAACCGCAGTCCCGATGCTTTCGTCAGCCGGCACCCGCTAGTCAGCCTAGGCCTCCTGGTACTAGTCATTGGATTCGTATTCGACGCGATCCTCGAAGTTGGTTCCATCGCGACCGGTCTCTACATCTATTCGCAGGTGATCCCATTCGGGTCGATCTTCACGGGAACACCGTTCCAATTCCCACTGATCTGGGAGTCGCTCGGGGTGACTTTCGTGATGATCCCGGCGGGGATTCTGGTCTACCGTGACGACACGGGAAAGTCGGTGGCAGAAAAGCTGGCTGCGAAAGCCAAGCTGTTGCCGACCAAGCCCGTACTGGGAACCTTCCTGGTGATGTTCGTGATCATCAACATCTCTTACTTCGCCTACGGGGGCTGGTTCTGGGCGATCAAGGCCAGCGGCGCCGCGACGTCAGTGGCGTGTCCGTGGCCGTATCCGGAAGCCAAAGTCTTTGACCCACAAGGCTATTACGAAGAAAACGGAGCAAAAGGGCCCTACTCGGTGGGTAAGTGGTCGACCTGGCAGTACGCCCTGCCCCACGGCCGCCCCGACGTACAGTTGGGCTCCAAGAGCAATCGCTGCGCAACTCAGGCTTCCCATGGTTGATCGTCGTAGTGTCGTCATCACCGGTGCCTCGCGCGGCCTCGGCTTCGCCTCGGCAGTACGCCTCTACCGTGAGGGATGGCAGGTGGTCGGCGCCATGCGGACACCTGAGCGAGGGATGCCGCTGTTGCGCGAAGCGACCGGCGCGGCCGAAGAGGACGATCGACTCGTCGGTGTCCAGCTTGATCTGATGGACGCGGCCTCTATCGCAGCGGCTGCCAAGACGATCGAAGAGCGGATTGGCGCGCCACACGCGGTCGTACACAACGCCGGAATATCGGCCGCCGGGACGGTCGAAGAGACCGATACAGCGTTGTGGCAGAACATGTTCACCACCCATGTAATCGCGCCCGTGGCTTTGACAAAGGCGCTGCTGCCGTCGATGCGGGCGGCAGGGCGGGGCCGCATCGTGCTCGTCAGCAGTGCGGCGGGCGTACGAGGGCAACCTGCCACGGGACCGTACTCGGCTAGTAAGGGCGCGATGGAACGGTGGGCCGAATCGCTGGCCTTCGAGCTAGCCCCTTTCGGGATCGGCGTGACCGTGCTGGTCACGGGCACCTACGACACTGAGATCATCACGGACGCAGGCACGACCGACAACCGTGACTTCACTGGCCCCTACGCGCGTCTACATCAGACGATGAACAGTCGCGGCCGGTACGCGATCAAGTTCGCCCGCTCTCCCGAGCGTTTCACCGACGGATTGGTGAATGCACTGGATGACCACGGTGCCTTCCGCCGTCATGGCGTCGGCCCCGATGCGTCGATCTTGTTGACCTTGAACAGGGTGCTCCCTGCTTCCGGGATGCACCACATGTCCCGAATCATTCTCGGAATTCCCCGTTTCGGCTCGATGCGTAACGGGGCGTGGCCGCTGACAACGGCGCAGCGCGGGATGGTCGCTGCCGCCAAAGTGCTCCCGGAACCAGTCATGACCCGGTTGGCGTCGCTGGCGACGCGACTTTCCCGGACACAGCCCGCACCAACGGAAGGTGGAAGCGATGACTAAGGCAACGGCGGTCACGTTCGAGTCGAAGATGATGATCGACGGCGAACTCGTCGATGGCGAGTCAGGCACATTCGCCAACATCAATCCCGCCAATGAAGACGTGCTCGGTCAGGTGGCGGACGCGTCCAAAGCCGATATGAATCGGGCGATCGACGCAGCGCGGCGGTCATTCGACGAGACCGACTGGTCGACCAATCGAGTACTACGGAAGCGCTGCCTTTTGCAACTGCACGACGCGATCGAAAGCGAGTTGGAGGAACTACGCGAGGAACTCATCCTCGAAGTCGGCGCACCCAGAGCGGTGACACATGGTCCTCAGCTGGACGCGCCGCTGGAGGACGGGTTGAAGTTCCCAGCCCGGTTCATCGATTCTTTCCACTGGGAAACTGATCTCGGCGACGCGGTGGTGTCGTTGACCGGCGTGAACTCTGCCCGCCGCGTGTGGCATGAGCCCGTCGGTGTGGTCGGCGCGATTGTTCCGTGGAACTTCCCGTTCGAGGTGACGATCAACAAGCTCGGGCAGGCACTGGCCACAGGCAACACCGTGGTGCTCAAACCCGCCCCCGACACCCCCTTCAACGCCACCCGGCTCGGGCGATTGATCGCCGAAAAGACCGACATACCAGCCGGAGTGGTCAACGTGGTGACCGCATCGGATCATCTCGTCGGGGAAGAGCTGACCTTGTCGCCGAAGGTCGACATGATCTCATTCACCGGGTCCACGGCGGTGGGCAAACGCATCATGGAAAAGGGTGCGGCCACGATGAAGCGACTGTTCCTTGAACTCGGAGGGAAGTCGGCGACCATCGTGCTCGAGGATGCCGACTTCGCTACTGCGTGCTTGATCGGCATCGGTCCGCTAATGCATGCCGGCCAGGCGTGTGCCGCGCCCACACGAATCTTGCTGCCGCGCAGCCGTTACGCCGAAGGCGTGGCGATCCTGCAGGGGATCTACGAGAACATCCACGCCGGCGACCCCCAGGATCCGAACACCATCTGCGGACCGGTCATTTCAGCTAAACAACAACAACGCATCCTGGGTTACATCCGCAAGGGTGTCGACGAGGGCGCGACGATGCTTGTCGGCAGTACAGAACCGTCGAAGGCATTCGACAAAGGGTTCTGGGTCAACCCCACCCTATTCACCGACGTTGACAACGCCATGACCATTGCCCAGGAGGAGATCTTCGGGCCGGTGCTGGTCGCGATTCCCTACGACGACGAAGACGACGCGGTCCGTATCGCGAACGACAGTGCTTACGGTCTGGCCGGCATGGTGATGTCGGGGTCGACGGAGCGGGCATTGGCGGTAGCGCGCCGGCTGCGCGCGGGGTTCATCGGGCTCAACGGCACCGCAGGATACGGCGCCGACATGCCCTTCGGGGGCTACAAGCACAGCGGTGTCGGACGCCAGAACGGACTGGCGGGATTCCACCAATACACAGAGATCAAATCCGTCGCTTATCCCGCGAATTGATAGGAGCAAGATGTCAGAGCTATTCGACGAACTCGAAGACTTCGCGGCATTCGACGACGTCGTATCGGGCGATGTACGCGACCCGTACCCGGAGTTGGCACAACAGCGTCACGACACTCCGATTCAACGAATCGATATGTCGACCATGCCCGGTGAGGAGGGCAAGCCGGTCTTCATCGTCTACCGCCACGAGGACATCCAGACGATGCTGCGGGACCACGACACCTTCTCCTCGAACGCCGTGATTCAGATATTCGGCGACGTTCTGGGCCACGGGGTGATGCTGGGCATGGATGAGCCCGTCCACGGCCGGCTGCGTTCGCTGGTAACCAAGGCCTTTACTCAAAAAGCTTTGGCGCGTTGGGAAGACGAGATCGTCGGTCGCATCGGTAACGAACTCATCGACGGGTTTGCCGCCGACGGTGCGACCAACCTGGTGAAAACCTTTACGTTCCCGTACCCGAGCCGCATCATCGCGGCACTCCTCGGCCTCCCGGAGGAGGACTTCCCGCAGTTCCAGCGCTGGTCGGTGTCGATGTTGAGCTACACCATCAATCCCGAACGAGGGCTGGCGGCGTCAAAGGCCCTCGTCGAGTACTTCACTCCCATTCTGGAGGCTCGCCGGGCGGAGCCTCGCGAGGATCTGATCAGCAGCCTCGCAGCTGCCGAAATCGACGGCGAAAAGCTTGCGGACGAAGACATCTACTCCTTCATCCGGCTGCTGCTCCCGGCTGGCGTGGAAACTACGTACCGTTCCCTGGGCAGCTTGCTCTTTGCGCTACTCACCCACCCCGACCAGCTTGACGCCATCCGCACCGACAGGACCCTCATACCGCAAGCCATCGAAGAAGGTGTGCGATGGGATGCGCCTCTGCTCAACATCACTCGCGTAGCCACGCGGGACACCGAGTTGGCTGGCGTGCCCATCCCACAAGGGTCATCGGTGATGCCCATGCTCGGCGCAGCTAACCGTCAAGAAGATCGGTACACCAAACCCGATGACTTCGACATCTTCCGGCAGGCGAAGGTCCCGATCAGCTGGGGCTACGGAGTCCATGTCTGCCTCGGGATGCACCTCGCCCGACTCGAGATGCGCACGGCCATCAACCTGTTGTTGGATCGGCTACCCAATCTCCGCCTCGATCCTGACGGTGACGACCCGCACATTCGCGGCATGGTCTTCCGCTCTCCGACGTCACTGCCGGTGCTGTTCGACCCGGCCTAACGAACCCGTTGCTCCGTGCCGGCGCGGTCCAGTGTCGCTCTCCCCGGGCAGATCGCGGGCTGATATTCCTTGAAAGGATTGGAAGAAGCGCATGACCGACTTCGAAGCAGTTGACTTTTTCACCGATGAAACTCTGGTGTCAGACCCTTACCAATACTTCGACTTCCTACGGTCGAAATGTCCTGTGTCGCACGCAACTCCATTCAACGTCATGGCGGTCACGGGTTACAACGAAGCTCTCGCGGTATATAAGGACCCGGCCTTCTCGTCGTGCAACTCGCTCGCAGGCCCATTCTCGGGATTCCCCTTCGGTCCCGACGGAGCCGACGATGTGTCCGATTTGATTGAGGAGCATCGCCACATCGCCCCGATGGCTGAGCACATCTCGAATCAAGACCCGCCGCTGCACGGTCGGACCAGAGGTCTGATGAATCGGTTGATCACTCCGAAGCGCTTGAAAGAGAACGAAGAGTTCATGTGGCGGCTGGCGGACCAGCAGCTGGACACTTTCATCGAACGAGGGAGTTGTGAGTTCCTCGCAGATTACGCAAAACCCTTCTCTTTGCTTGTCATTGCTGATCTGCTAGGTGTCCCTCAAGAAGATCACGAGGAGTTCGAAGCGCAATTCGGTACCCAAGTTGCGGGTGAGCTCGGGGAGGGAACAACAGCGCTTAATCCCTTGCAATGGCTCAACGAGAAGTTCTACGCCTACATCGATGACCGCAGGCGCTCGCCGCGCGGGGATGTGCTGACCGAGTTGGCCCTGGCAAAGTACGAAGATGAGTCCACGCCCGAGATCGAGGACGTGATGAACTTGTCGACGTTCCTGTTCGCTGCAGGCACAGAGACGACGACCAAACTCGTCAGTGCCGCGGTACGTGTCATCGGCGAAGACCCGGAACTTCAGACATCCCTACGCGAGGACCGAGCGAAAATTCCAGCGTTCCTCGAAGAGACGTTGCGCATGGAAAGCCCAGTCAAGGCTCATTTCAGAATGGCGCGAAAGACCACCACGGTGGGCGGAGTGGAGGTCCCCGCGGGCACCACGGTCATGCTGCTGCCGGGCGCGTGCAACCGCGACGATCGAAAGTTCGCTGACCCCAACACATTCGATGTCAATCGATCGAATGTACGCGAACAGATCGCCTTCATTCGCGGCGCCCACTCTTGCCCGGGTGCTCCGCTGGCGAGGGCGGAAGGCCGGATCTCGATGAACCGAATCCTCGATCGCATGGCGGATATCGGACTTTCGGAGGAACATCACGGCCCGGCAGGTGCGCGCCACTACGAGTATGAGCCGACCTTCATCTTGCGTGGCCTCCGCGAACTGCACGTGACCTTCACCCCTATCGGCTGAATCGAGCGACCCATGTCGAAAACTGTTTTGGTCACTGGCGGGTTAGGGCTGGTGGGCTCCGAAACCGTCCGAAGATTGGTCGAACTCGGTCAGCGCGTAGTGGCTACCGATCTCGACACGCCAGCCAATCGGAAGGCCGCCGCCAAGATGCCCAGCGGTGTCCAGTTCCGGTGGGCCGACCTCACCGAATCCGCGCAAGTGCAGCGTCTGCTCGCCGATGTTGCCCCGGACGCAATCGTCCATCTCGCGGCGATCATCGCACCGGCGATCTACCCGATACCCAAAGTCGCGCGCCGAGTGAATGTGGACGCCACCGCAAATCTCGTTCGCCTCGTTGAGGGGCTACCGAAGCAACCACGATTCGTCCATGCCTCGAGCATCACCGTCATGGGTCCCCGGAATCCGCACCGCACAACGCCTCCCCTGAGGGCGGAGGAACCGATGCGGCCCTACGACGTCTACAGCGGCCAGAAGTCCGAGGCCGAAGAGATTGTCCGGGGATCGACACTCGAATGGGTGGTCCTGCGTCTGGGAGCAGTGCTCAGCCCGGACATGGGGGCACTGCCGGTCACCACTGACGCGATGTATTTCCAAGCAGCACTACCCAGCGACGGCCGGGTCCAGACCGTTGACGTGCGCGACGTTGCATGGGCATTTGCTGCGGCAACCACCGCCGACGTCGCCCGCGAGATCTTGTTGATAGGCGGCGACGACTCTCACCAACTGACCTACGCCGAAGTCACCTCGGGCCTAGTGGCGGCTCTGGGCATACCGGGCGCCATCCCCGAGGGCCGGCCCGGTGATCCGAACAGCGACGACGACTGGTTCGTCACCGACTGGATGGACACCACCCGCGCTCAAGAGGCGTTGCGCTTTCAAAATCATTCGTGGCCCGACCTCAAGGCCGAGTTGGCGGAGAAGTACCGATTGCTGCACTATCCAGGCCGACTCATCGCCCCGATCGTGCGACTGTTCATGGCGCGCCGCTCGCCGTATCGCAACGCGCCGGGTCAGTACGCCGACCCGTGGGGCGCAATCCGCGCCAAGTTGGGCGAGCCAGCATGGGATCAACTTCGACAGTGAGTGCGACGGCACGCTTTGACCCCCAGGCGCATTGGAGTCATTGCGGGCAGATTGAACGAAACTGCAAGTGGTGAGGAGAGGACATTATGCGAGTGCCTCGCGCCGTGGCGAACTTCCATCGTCGTGTCACCAATCCGGTGGCTCGCTCACTCACGCCGTGGCTTCCATGCTTGGGTACTCTCGAGCACACTGGCCGTAAGTCAGGCAAGCGATATCGAACGCCTCTCTTGGTTTTCAAGACCCAGAACGGCTACGCCATCCTCATCGGATACGGGCTCGAATCGGACTGGCTCAAGAACGTAATGGCGGGCGGGCCGACAGCCCTTCACACGTGGGGCAGGGCTGTCACGCTGGCCAACCCAAAGATCCTAGCGAAGGCCGAGGCCGCACAGCTGGTTACGCCAGCGCCACGGCTGCTCTACCGGTTATTCCCGTATAACGAAGCAGCATTGGTGTTGACGAGACCTGCCGATACAACGTGACGTTCGAAATCGGTTCCAGTACAGGGGGTCTCGCCCGCTCATTGACGGCTGACTACAGACCAGATTGGCTGCCGGGGAGAAGACGTTGTGATACGGCATGAGGTCGCAACCTGTCTTCGGCCGCTTGCTTCGAGGATGCGTGCGTTATACGATTTCGGAACAAATATTTGGCCAGAATGTAGGTCAGCGCGAGGAGGTTCGGATGGCGGGTCGTTTGGAAGGAAAGGTCGCTTTCATCACGGGGGCGGCTCGCGGCCAGGGGCGCGCCCACGCGGTCGCGATGGCGAGGGAGGGAGCAGACATCATTGCCATCGACATCTGCCGCGACATTCCCTCGAACCCATATCCTTTGGCCTCGCCCGACGATTTAGCCGAAACCGAGCGGCGGTGAAAGAAGTAGGCCGCCGAGTCGTTGCGCGGGTCAGTGATGTACGGGAGCGCCACGAACTACGGGAAGCTGTCGAAGCCGGGCTTGTCGAGTTCGGCAAGATCGACATCGTCGTCGCCAACGCCGGAATCCTGCCGATGGCCATGGGCCGCCCACACGATGCGATGTCGTTCGTTGACGCGAGCGATGTCGATCTTCTCGGCGTGATGAACACCGTTGCGGTGACGGTTCCCCATCTGACTGACGGTGCTTCGGTGATCATCACCGGGTCGACCGCGGGCATGATCACCGGCACCACCGACAACCCGGCTATGGGCCCCGGCGGCAGGGGTTACGGCTGGAGCAAGCGGACCCTCATCGGGTACGTCGAACAGATGTCGATGGCCTTGGCAAGTCGCATGATTCGGGTCAATGCGATCCATCCCACCAACTGCAACACGCACCTTCTGCAGAACGACGGCATGTACAGCATGTTCCGCCCTGACCTCACGCAGCAGGGTAAACAGGCCAGTCGCGAGGACGCCGAACCGCTGTTCACAATCTTCCAAGCCATGCCTATTCCGTACATCGAGCCGGACGACATGGCGAACCTGGGCGTCTTCCTTGCCAGTGAAGAGAGCCGTTACATCACTGGACAGCAGATCCGAGTCGACGCCGGCTCGTTGCTCAAGTGGCCCAACGGACCCGGTGGCTAATCCGGCCGGCCAGACGCCTGTCTAGCCGGGTCACCGCGGCAGCCAGGCGGTGGAACGTGAACACCCGCAGAGGCGAGATTGGCAAGTCTCATCTGGTGCTGATGCGAAATCAATTGCGAGATAAGGCGATCAGTTCGGGAGCTCTGTTCGAGGCGGAAAGGACCGGTTATGGCGAGTAAGTCACCGGAGGAGCACGCCCAAAACCTTGATCTTCGCCACCAAGACTTCAACGACCCGGAATACCTCTACGAGGTCTACGAGGTGATGCGCGCCAACGCGCCATTCTGTCACCAGGATTCTCCGTTCGTGGGTCCTACGCCGGGTGGCGCATGGGTTGCTACCGGGTACGACGATTGTTACGAGATCGCGCGCGATTGGCGCAGCTTTTCGAGCAGGCCCGTGACTCCGGACGGCTCGCTGATGTGGTTCGGCGACATCGTGATCACCATCGATCCGCCACGGCAGCAACAGCTTCGCAAGATTCTCAACCCGTATTTCTCACCGGGGCGGATGAAGCAGCTAGAGCCGCAGGTGCGTGCGGTCACCGACGACTTGATCGACGACTTTGTCGAATCGGGCAGCGGCGACCTCGCCAACGTCGCCTGGCGGCAGCCCGGGATCGTCTTCTTTCGGCATCTACTGGGCATGCCTGTCGAAGACGTGCCGCTGTACATCGAGACGACGGACATCGTGATCAATGGTGAGAGCGAAGAGATCCGACAAGCGGCGATGAACGATCTGTACCAGCGGGTACGCGGGGAGATCGAAAAGCGCCGTGATGAGTCGTCGCGCGACGACCTCATCAGCGTGTTACTCGACGCCGAGATCGACGGTGAAAAGCTGAGATTCGACGACGTAGTCGCGAATGTAATTCTGCTGGTGCAAGCGGGACTCGAAACAACGTCGAGTGCAATGTCATTTGCATTCTTCTACTTGGGCACCCACGCCTCAGAGCGTGACCGGCTACGCGGCGAACCCGAACTGATGTCCACCGCTATCGAGGAATTTATCCGGTTCGCCGGTTCGATCCACGGACTGAATCGCGCTGTCGTAGAAGAGGTTCATCTCAATGGCCACCAATTCTGTCCCGGGCAGACGGTCGTGGTGAACTACGCGGCCGCCAACCGCGATGCGAGCGAGTTCAACGAGCCGAACAAATGCATCCTCGATCGACAGGCAAATCGGCACCTGGGGTTCGGAGCAGGCGTTCATCGTTGTCTAGGCTCCAATCTGGCCCGACTCGAGTTTCGGGTGGGCGTCGAACAGACCCTGAATCGGATACCCGACTACGCGATCCCGCCTGGGGCAAAGGTTGATTTTCACGGGAATTCGGTCACTCGGGGTTACCGCGCCCTGCCCGTCGTCTTCACGCCGGGTGCCCGCGTCGACCAGTAAGGCGCGGCGGGCGAACGCCCGTAGCACGTTTTGGGTGTCCTCTTACTGTCAATCAACCGGCTCCGGCCGATTTACGGCGCGCCGCCGTGATGAGCGCCCGGTGTATTCACGATGTCGTGATGGCAACACCTGATAGGTCGCCGGCGTCGCGCCAATCCTGGAGGAGTTGTTCGAACGCGTAGTAGCCCAGGCCGTACAGCTCACCGGTGTAGGAACGTGGTCGCAGTTGGCCGGTCCCGTCGGCGACCTCCTGACCGTCGTTGTTGAAATAGCCAGGGGTGCATTCGCGGATGAAGTCGCTTGTGTCGATAGCGACACTGCGGACATGGTCCACGTACGCATCCTGGGCTTCCGAGGTGGGCTCGACCGTCGCGGCGTCGCGCTTGGTTGCCTGCTCGATGATCCAGGCGATGTGGCGGGCTTGGTTGTTGAACGTCTCCGTCGTCGAGGCGTTGAATCCGCCCTGGAAGAAGCCCATGTAGAACGAGTTCGGGAACCCGTGTGTCATCACGCCGTGCAGCGTCCGGAACTCTTGCGCCCAGTTGTCGTAGAGCGACAGGCCGCCGCGCCCGGAGATCTTGTCGATGCCCCACCTGCGTTGGAGGTCGCTTGTCACCTCGAAGCCGCTGGCGAAGATCAGGCAGTCAATCTCGTATTCCTTGCCTTCGAAGATGAAGCCGCGCTTGATGATACGTTCGACGCCCTGCGTCGGGGACACGTCGAACAAAGTGACGTTGGGCCTATTGAACGTCGGGTAGTACACGTCGCTCGACGCCGGCCGCTTACACATGTGCCGGTACCACGGCTTCAGAATCGCCGCTGTCTTGGGATCTTTCACTGTTTCGTCGACACGGGCCCGCAGTCGCTCCATCACCCGGTAGTCCATGACCTCACGGAGCGCGAGGAACTCCTCCGGTGTCTGCGGCCATCCGGTCTGCTCGAACTGCGCGGACAGATTTCGGTTGATCTCTGTCCAGATGTCGCAGATCCGGTCTGCCTCACCCGGCACCAGGCCGTCAATTGCAGCGCGGTGGAAGTTCATCTGGCGTTCCCGCTGCCAGCCGGGTTCCAAGGCGGCTATCCAGGCTGGATCAGTCGGGGCATTGTGACGTTCGTCGACCGTCGACGCGGTGCGCTGCAAGACGAACAGCTGTTGCGCGTACTCACCGAGGAACGGTATCGCCTGGATCGCTGATGCGCCGGTGCCGACGATGGCCACCCGCTTGTCGGCGAGCTTGTCCAGCACCGGCTCTTCCTGACTGCCGCCGGTGTAGCCGTAATCCCAACGCGCGGTGTGAAACATCGCGCCCTCGAAGTCTTCGAGCCCTGGCACCCGCGGCACCTTCGGCGTGTTGATCGGCCCCATCGCCAGGATGATGAACTGGGCGCGAAGGTCGTCACCCCGATCCGTTCCGATGCGCCACCGGTTGATGGACTCGTCCCAACTCAACGTGTTGACACAGGTGTGAAACAGCGCGCCCTGATAGAGATTGAAGCGCTTGGCGACACTCTGGCAGTAGTTTCTGATCTCGAGGCCGTCGGCGAACTTCTTCGACGGAACGAAACCCATCTCTTCCAGCAGCGGCAGATAACAGTAGGAGTCGTTGTCGCAGGACAGCCCGGGGTATCGGTTCCAATACCAGACTCCACCGAAATCACCGGCCTGCTCGATGATTCGGCAGTCCTCGACACCCGCCTTGTGAAGGTGGTAGCCGGCCAGAACCCCGGCCCACCCACCGCCGAGAATTGCCACGTCCATCTCGTCGTGCAGTGCTGGGCGCGCAGCACGCGGCTTATGAGGATCGCTGTAGTCGAGGGCGGCGCTGGTCTGCGATGCGGCGGCGTACTGTGCCTGCCCGTCGGGGCGCAGCCGTCGGTCGCGCTCCCAGCGGTAACGCTGTCGGAGGGTGGGAATGTCCACATCCTCGGGGTCGGGAAGGTTCGTCGGTTCACACGTCATGGGTGTGGCTCCCCTCTGTCGGTCGTGCGGTGAACGTCAGTGGGAGGCTCTCCATCGCCAGCAATGCGGCGTTGGGGAGATATTTGATGTCCTCGACCGGCACCGCCAGCCGCAGGTCCGAGAGCCTCAGCGCGACCTGCCGTGCTGCGACGAGTAATTGCATGCGCGCCAACGCAATTCCCAAGCACAAGTGGGTCCCTGCCCCGAAGGTCATGCTCTTCCTGAGGTTGATGCGGCTGGTGTCGAACTGCCTCGGGCATTCAAAAACGGATTCGTCGTCGTTGGCCGAGGCGAACAGAATGAGCAGATGTGCGCCCTCCGGTAAGTCGACGCCACCGAGGTTCACCGGCGCGGTGGTGACCCTCGACAAAGCCCGCACCGGTGGCTCGAGCCGCAGCACCTCCTCGATCAGTTTGCTCATCCGTGCGTCGTCATCTGCGGCAGCATAGAACTGTTCGCTGATCTCCGGGTTGGTCGCGACCTGGAAGAGGATGTTGGTGAAGGCCGTCGACATCGAGTCGTGGGTGTTGATCAGCAGTGCGCGCGCAGTGGCAACCAGCTCATCGAAGGTCAGCGGTTCCTCATCGTCGGATCCGGGTGCGGTGATGATGTCGGAGAGCATGTCGTCTTCCGGTTCCTCGACACGCCGGCGAACCAGATCGATGAGATAGCGCTGCATTTCGGCGAGCTCGCGCGCAGCGGCGAGCATGTCTTCGCGAGTGTTCTGCAGACTGAACTGGGAAAGGTAGGCACTGCCCCAACGCTTGATGGTGGCCTTGTCGAGGTCTTCGACCTGCAGTTGCTGCTGGCTGAACGCGATCGCCATCGGCAGCGCGAGATCGTGCAAACCGTCGACACGTCCACGGTCGATGAAACCGTCGATCAGGCTGCTGACGAGATCCTCGAATTGCGGCTGAAGGGAATTCATCCGCTTCCTGCTGAAGGCTTGCGACAACAGCCGGCGTACCCGCGTGTGTTTGGGTGGATCGATGTTGGCGACGTCAGGGAAAAAGCCGCCGCCCTCCGTTTCCAGCACTTCTTTGATTGCGTCGAGGTGGCCGCTCGCCATGTGCTTGTAGTAGCCCAGTTCCTGGGAAAACACTATCGGGTCGCGAAGCACCGTCATCAGGTCTTCGTGACGCGACACCAGATACATTCCCAGGTCCTTCTCGAAGTGGACCGGGTCGCAGTTACGCAGCGCGCGATAGTAGTCGAACGGCTTCTCCTGCACGGCCGGGTCGATGAAGGACACCTTTTCCAGGAGATCTGAATATCCGGCGCCCGCAGGGCAATTCGTCACGCCTTCGGAATGTTCAGTGGTCACGGGTATGCCTACTTTCGATCACTTGTTGGCAGTCGCACTCGCCGACATGCGAGCCGTCTGGTTCTGGCTGTCCCAGGTGTGCGGTCCGACTCCGCGTTGCCGAAGATCGGCTTTGATCACGCGCAGCGTTGCTTGGGTCTTCGGCAGCTCGTCGACGAACTCGATGTACCGGGGCACCATGAAACGGGTCATCCGGCTCGCGAGGTCCACTGCCAACTCGGGCGCAGTGATCGCCGAACCCGGACGGCGCACCGCGAACAGAAGAACCTCGTCCTCCACCGAGTCCGCCGGAACCGCGACGGCGGCACACTCGACGATTTCCGGATTCTGCAGCACGTCAGCTTCGACTTCGAACGACGAGATGTTCTCTCCCCGTCGCCGGATCACGTCTTTGAGCCGGTCGACGAACGTATAGTCGCCGTCGGCGTTACGGACGAGCGCGTCCCCGGTGTGGAACCAGCCGTTGCGCCACGCTGACGCGGTTGCGTTGTCGTTGTTCAGATATCCGGCGTTCATCACCCACGGCTCACGCGCCCTGATCGCGCATTCTCCGGGGGTGCCATCCGGAACTTCGTAATCGTTGGTGTCAACCAGCCGAACCTCGAAGCCCGGATAGCCCTGGCGGAGCCGGCCCACGGTGTGCTCGTTGGCGGGGTTCCACCCCGACCGGATCGCCACGCCTCCCTCGGTGCTGTTGTACACCGTGCAGATACGGACACCGAATCTTTCGCCGAACTGTCGATAACTCGTGCCGAGTGGAGCCATGAACAAGTTGGTCAGTGTCGTGGCACCCTTCGGGCTGCTTGGGTCGCGCAACAACACGTCGGCCATTGAGCCGACCAGCATGCCCGTCGTGACGCCGAACTCGTCGATGTCACTCCAAAAGCTGCTCAACGCGAAGCGTGATCGCATGACGACCTGGCCACCGATCATCGCCGCGTTGTACGGGATCGACTTGGAGCCGAAGTGAGCGTGTGACGTCGTGCAGTAGAAGACATCGTCCGACGTGAGGTCTTCGAGTGGGAAGGTTCCGGAATTGATCGAGTGGAGCTGACCCCAAGGCAACCTCACGGCCTTGGAGGGCCCGGTGGTTCCCGACGTGTAGGTGATACAGGCAATGTCGTGAAACTGCGGCTCGGTCATCACGCGCTTCGCCTCGGCGACGTCCACGTCGACGTCTTGAGGCCGGGTCGGGAAAGGGAGTGAGGTTGCCGGAATGGATGGGTCGCCACCATCGTCGATCACCAGAACTCTTGTGATAGTCCGTAATTCAGCGGCGACAGAGTCCACGACGCTGAGGTGGCGTGCGGCGACGACGAGCAGTGTCGGTGCGCAGTTGTTGATGGCGTAGGCGAGCATACGGCCACGGAATTCGGGATTGGTGGCCGCGTCGATCGCGCCAATGCTCGTCAACCCCAGCCACACAGCCACCGAATCCACGCCCGTGTCAAGGACGGTGACCACGACATCACCGCGGTCGACGCCCAACGCGAGGAAACGCGCCGACCACAATGTCATCGACTGCTGTAGTTCACCCCACGTTGCCGCGTCGCCGTCGACGGTCCGGACGAAGTGCCGACGCGGATCCGTCGCGGCCATCCGATTGACGATGGCCGGCAACGTTTCCTGGGTCGGCAAGGTCACGCGTACTTCCAGAAAGCACGCATCATCGAGATCTTGCCGTCGCCGTTGAAGGTGAAGTGGTCGATCAGCGGACCGACGTGCTGTAAGGCGCCGTTGCGGGTGACGACGCCCTGCAAGATGGCGATCGCCTCGTTGCCACAGATGACGATGTCACGCTCGAGCCACAACTTCATCGGCGACAGATCAGCCACCATGCCCCAGAACGTGGTCCTTAGGCTCTCGATCCCGGTGTAGGTGTCGACCCCGACCGGATCTTCCAGGACCGTGTCATCGGCCCACAACGCCAGCCAGCCCTCTTTATCGTGATTACTCAGCGTTTCACAGTGACTGTTGATTGCTGCGACGATCGCGTCGGCATCGGGCATTGGTGCTACCTCTCTCGACATTCATGCGGGGCGTAGAACATGGCGATGTTCAGACTTTGCTGACCTCGTCGTCCCAACCCGAGTCACGCGCCTGCACAGCAGCTTTGACGCCCTTCTCGTGGATGAGACGCAGGTGGTGTTCCTTGGCGACTGCTGCTTGCGCGTCGGGCACATAAGGGTCTCGGCCCACGTCGACCATCGCCGAGAGCCCGGCCGCCTCGTATAGGCGGTGTGTACCGCGTTTGTTAGCGACCAGGTCGCCGGTCTCCATTCGCGCGATCTGCTCGGCGAAGCGCATCGCCACGGCTTCTTCTTCTCCCAATGGGACGACGCGGTTAACGTAGAACAGGTCGCGCGCGGTGTGCGCGTCCAGCCATCCCCCTGTCATCCACAGCTGCTTCATCACGCGGATGGGGAAGTGGAACGGCATCAGTGCATACGGTCCGTAGGGAGCACCGACGCCCACCCGAGACTCTTCCCAGCTGAAGCGGGTGTTCTCGGCTGCGATGACCACGTCGGCGGCGAGTAGGAACGTGTTCGCGTGGGGTCCGACGAAGCCTTTGGCCGCGACGACGAGACCTTTGGTGAATCGCCACGGAGGCAACAGGTCTCCGGTGTGGACCCAGTACTTGTCCTCGATTGTCGCGGGTTCCTGTCCACCGACGGTCTCGCCCGCTACTTGCTGAATGTCATGGCCCGACGAGAAGTTGGGACCTTCTGCGGAGAGCACCACGCATTTGACGCTGTCGAGGCGGTTGCAGTCGGCGAGGACCGAGTAGAACTCCTTCTCCATGCCGCTGTTGATGGCATTCATTTTCGCCGGCCTGTTCAGGCGGACGGTGACGATACCGCCGAGTCGACGCACCACCAGGAATTCCATTCCTGGCCAATCAGTCTCAGCCACAGCGCCTCTCCTGTCCTGCGACGTGATCAGCCACGGGGAAGACCGAGGACGTGTTGAGCGATGATGTTGCGCTGGATCTCCGACGTTCCGCCCGCGATCGTGGCGGCCACGCCGCGGGTGTAGCGCTCGAAGCCGCTAGCGAAATATTCATCGTTGTTCATGTGCTGATAGCGACCAGTGACGGGATGGAGCAGACCGTCGATCCCGGACGTCGACAGCACGAGATCAGCGGCGCGACACTCGGCTTCGGAACCCAGCAGTTTGAGTAACGAGACGGCCGAGGTGTCCGCCTCGCCGCGCGCGGCTCGGCCAAGTGCGGCTGAACCCAGTGCGCGTAGGGCGTGGTAGTCGATGATCGTCGACGCGTACCGGTCTCGCGCGACCGGCGATTGTGGCCGGCAGTCGGCGATCAGGTTGTCGAGCCGATCGGCGAACAGCAGCCACATCATGGTCCGCTCGTGGCCCAGTGAACCGTTGGCCACTCGCCAACCCTGGTTCAGCTCGCCGACCAGATTTTCCGCTGGGACGCGGACGTCGGTGAAGAACACTTCGTTGAAATCGAGATTGTCCGCGCTGGCGATGTCGCCGAAGGGCCTACAGACGAGGCCTTCGCTATCCGTCGGGATCACCAACGCTGAAATGCCCTTGTGCTTGGGTGCATCGGGATCGGTGCGCACGAATGCGAGCAAGAAGTCGGCGTCGTGGGCTCCCGACGTCCACACCTTCTGACCGGTGACGACGAAATCGTCACCGTCGCGGACCGCGCGTGTCCGCAACGAGGCGAGGTCGGAACCGGCGTTGGGCTCGCTCATGCCCAGTGAGGCTGTCTTCTCACCACGTAGCACCGGTATGGCCCACCGCTGCTTCTGTTCGGCGGTACCGAACGAGATCAACGACGTCGCAATGATATTGACGCCCTGCGGGTTGAAGCTGTGGAAGATTCTCCGGCGACACAGTTCGTCGAGATGGACGAACTGCTGGAGGACCGTGGCGTTGCGGCCCCCGAACTCCGGTGGTTGGGCAGGCAGCAGCCACCCTTGGTCGAACAGCAGGCGCTGCCAGTCCCTGGCCCACTGCGGCATGTGCGAAACCGAACGCGGCCGCTCCCGGGTGACGGCCTCCGAGGGCGTGTGTTCGTCGAGAAACGCCGCGAACTCGGCCCGGAAGGCTTCGACGTCGTCGTCAAAAGTCAGCTGCACCATACTCCTTCGCGACAAATGTGCGGTGTTCTTCAGCGCTGCCCAGCAACACTTCGCCTGCCCGCGCACGCTTGACCGCGAACTGCAGGTCGTTCTCCCACGTCAGCCCCATCGCGCCGAAACACTGCATTCCGCTGCGGACGACCTGCGACTGGGCCTCTCCTGCAGCGGCTTTCGCCATCCGGGCCAGCAGGCGACGGCGCGGATCGTTGTCGGCGATGGTGAGCGCCGCGAAGTAAGCCAGCGCGCGGGCGCGCTCGATCGCGACGTACATGTCCACGGCCTTATGCTGCAGCGCCTGGAACGACCCGATCGCGACCCCGAACTGCTGACGCTGCTTGAGGTGATCCAAAGTCAGATCGAGAATGCGTTGGCACGCACCGACAGTCGTGATCGCGACGCCGGTGAGCGCGATTTGCAACGCCCGTTCGCCGTCGGCGGTGACGCGGTCCTGCTCGCCGACCGCGACGGAATCGAACCAAAGGTCGGCGACACGGAGGACGGGGTCGAATGTCGTAACGCGGCGGGCGAGCACCGCGCTTCGGTCGACGATGAACACTCCCGATGCAGTGGTGACTGCGAGGCGATCAGCGCGATCACCGTCGAGAACGAACCGGGCTACACCGTCGAGAACCCAGCCGTCGCGTTGACTGCGGGTGGTGACCCCGCCCCACACCGCGGTGCCGGCCTGGGACGGGTCGTAGTGATCCCCGGCCAGGGGAGCGAACTGGGTGAGCGAAGCAAGAAACGGTGTCGGATCCGAGGCGCGTCCCAGTTCCTCGAGGACGAGCATCAGTTCGATCATGTTGTCGGCGTGAGCCAGCTCCGTCCAACCCTGATTGCGGTACCACTTCCACAGGTCATCGGGGCTCGAACGTCCTTCGGCGATCTGGCGGACCAAGGAGGGCGGACACTGCTTGTCCACCGCTTCCCGGACCGTGTCACGCCAAAAGCGCTGGTCTTCGTCGAGCTCAAGAAGCACGCTCGCTCCGTCTCCGTTGAAGGTCTGATGCGAGAATAGTGTTCTCCGTAAGTGAAAGTCAACGTAGGCAACGGTTGACAATCGGCGTGATCGGATAGCAGCATTCATCGTTAGCGGGCTTCGTCATGGGCGGTATTCGGCTGACGGGTATCGCCTCGCAGGCGGGTTGTGCGGTCGCTCGAGGACGGCGTGCGAGCACTGAGTGCACGACCGGAAGGCCCGCTGGTCACCGCGACCATCGCTACCACCGAGCAGGAGAGTCACTATGGCAAGCCAGCCGAGTTCGGCAGTGGACGAAGAGTCGCGCGTCGAGATGGACGTGTCCGACGTCGACCATCGGGTCGGGAAGCCCATCGGTGGCGGACAGCTGTGGGATCCGTGCAGCTCGTCCGACATCCGTCGCTGGGTGATGGCGATGGACTATCCGAACCCCTTGCACTGGGACGAGCGATTCGCTCGCGACTCGGCCTTCGGCGGCCTCATCGCTCCGCAGTCCATTGCGGTCGCACTCGACTACGGGCACGGCGCGGCACCTGCCTGTGTCGGCCACATCCCGAAGAGTCACTTGATCTTCGGTGGCGAGGAGTGGTGGTTCTACGGCTGCCCGGTGCGCCCGGGTGATCAGCTCTTCCAGGAGCGTCGCTTCCACGACTACAAAGTGGTCGAGACGAAATTCGCTGGCCCGACCATGTTTTCGCGAGGCGACACCGTCCACAAGAACCAGCACGGGGTGTTGGTGGCCCGCGAACGTTCCACTGCTATTCGCTACCTCTACGAAGAGGCGACCAAGCGCGGGATGTTCGAAAGCCAACTCGGCGAGATCAAACGCTGGACGCAGCTGGAACTCGAGGAGGTCGACCGGATCCGCCGGGACTGGCTGGAATCCAATCGGGCCGGCATTTCCCCACATTTCGACGAGGTCAAGGTGGGGGATACGTTGCCGCGGCGGGTCATCGGGCCGCACAGCATCGCCACTTTCACCACCGAATATCGCGCGTTCGTCTTCAACACCTGGGGCTCGTTCTACTGGGTCACGCCAGAAGACGTCGACGACCCGTGGGTGTATCAGGATCCGGGCTTTGGGAAAGACTTCGCGTTCGACGAGGAAGACGCATTCATCGATCCGCGCAAGCGTGATGGCCTCTACCTCGGTCCGTCACGAGGCCACATCGACGCCGATCGCGCGAGCGAAGTCGGGATGGCCCGCGCTTATGGTTACGGCGCGACGATGGGCGCGTGGTGTACCGACTATCTCGCCTACTGGGCGGGCCACAACGGAATGGTGCGGCACAGCAAAGCCGACTTCCGCGGCCCCGCTTTCGAAGGTGACGTGACGTACTTCGAGGGCGAGGTCATCGACAAGCAGACAGAGTCCGCGTGGGGTATGCCGCTCGTCCAGGTAAGGGTGCACTTGAAAAACCAGAACAATGAAGAGCTCGTCAAGTGCACGGCCGAGATCGAACTGCCGTTCTGAGCGACCCAGCCCCTCGATGACGACCAACATTGCACCAGCTCTGTCGATCTCGACAGGTCCGCCGCTGAGCGAGGAGCCCGGGCTCGGCGCGCTCACACTGCCTGGCTTCCTGCGTGAGGTCACATCCATGTACGGAGAGCGTGAAGCTCTGGTGTTCCACTCGGCGGACGGGGACACCCGGTGGACGTATGACGAGCTGTGGGAGCAGGCCGTGCAGGTAGCCGCCGCCTTGCGAGCAAGTGGTGTCGGCAAAGACACGCGGGTGGGCCTGCTGATGACCAACCGTCCCGAGTGGGTGACCGCGTTCTTCGGCATCTCGATGGCCGGCGGTGTCGCTGTAGCGTTGAGCACCTTTTCTACGCCGGACGAACTCGAGTACTTGCTCACCGCGTCCAACGTTGCGCTGTTGCTCTTCGAGCGTCAGGTGTTGAAGACGGACTTCCTCGCGGTGCTGGCTGACCTCATGCCCGAACTGGCTGAAAATCGCTCGGCGCCGCTGCAATCGGACAAATTTCCGTTCCTGCGCGATCTCGTGCTGGTGGGTCGGCCGGCTCCTGGTGCCGATGATTGGGCCACGTTCTTGACTCGCGGCGCCGGGCAACCGCGCGAACTGGTTATGGCTACGGCTACGGCAACGAAGCCGAGCGATGCAGGGGCCCTGTTCTTTTCGTCGGGTTCGACCAGCAAGCCCAAGGGCATCCTCAACGCGCATCGCGGCATGGCCATCCAGATGTGGCGTTTTCGGCGGGTTTGCGGCTTCGAACCGGAAGACAATATTCGCTGCTGGTCGGCCAACGGATACTTCTGGTCGGGCAACTTCGTCATGTCACTGGGTGCGACGCTGGCGGCAGGCGGATGTCTGGTGTTGCAGCCGACTTTCGCCGCCGTCGAAGCGCTGGAGTTGATGGCCGCGGAGCGGGTGAACTATCCGTTCGCATGGCCACACCAGTGGGCTCAGATCGAGGCCGCGCCCAACTGGCACTCCGTCGATCTGAGCAGCATGCGATTCGCCGACGTCAAGACCCCGATCGCGCGTCACCCGACGGTTACCCATGAGTGGCATCTGCCGGATCATGCCTACGGCAACACTGAAACATTCACGATCAGCACCATTTTCGACGTCAACTCATCGCCGGACCAGCACATCGACAGTCGGGGCGTGGCTCTGCCGGGTGTAACGCTCAAGATCGTCGATCCGCTAACCGGTGAAATCGTGCCGCGCGGCAGCAGCGGCGAGATCTGCGTCAAGGGGCCCACCCTCATGCTCGGCTATATCGGAACTCCGCTGGACGAGACCCTCGACGCCGAGGGGTTCTTCCACACCGGCGACGGTGGACACCTCGACGCGGACGGACGGTTGTTCTGGACAGGTCGGCTCACCGAGATCATCAAGACGGGCGGTGCGAACGTTTCACCGCTGGAGGTCGACGAGATCTTGGCACGGCATCCGGCCGTCAAGGTGGCCAAAACGGTTGGTGTGCCGCACGATACGTTGGGCGAGGTCGTCGTGGCTTGCGTTGTCGCGCGTGCCGATTCCACGATTGACGGCGAGGAAATCCGGTCGTTCCTTCGCGAACGCCTGGCTAGTTACAAGGTTCCGCGCCACGTGCTGTTGTTCCACGATGACGACATCTCGCTGACCGGTAGCGACAAGATCCGGGTCGGCGATCTGAGGGAACTCGCCGCAGATCGTCTGCAGTGGGCGCAACCGGCGACTGAGCCGGCCAAGGCGTGATTTCTGGTGTGGCCGCAGGTACCTAGCCGGTTCGCGGCGTGCTCACCCCGAGCCGGCGACCGCCTGCTTGCACCACGACCAGACGACGTCCTCGGTCAACTCGGTCTCCTGGATGCCACCGTGCAGTGCGTTGTACTGCCCGAGCGACGTCATCGTCGAACCCAGCAGTGACGTCAACTGTTTGACGCTGAGGTCCTGGCGGATCAAGCCCTCCCGCGAACACTCGGTCAAGATCTGGGTCAGCAGCCGGCGATGAGGTTCCCACACTTTGGCGAAGGCTTCTGGGTTCTCCAACTCCAGGCTGAGGTTGTAAATCAGTACCAGACGACCGCCGACCTCTTGCGACGCTCCAGGCCGCGACAGGACGGCGCGACACCACGCCTCGAGTTGCGCCATCGGACCGTCGGCGGCCTGCATCTGAACTCGTATTGCCTCGGTGAACTCCGCGGTCACGTCTTCGTACAAGGCCAGCAGAAGATCGTCCTTGCCGGCGAAATGTTGGTAGAACGTGCGGACACTCAGGTTGGCTCGATCGGCGAGGTCTTGCAATGTGAAGTTGGCTTGGCCCGACTCCTGGACCAACTCCAGGGCAGTCGCCATGAACTGGGTACTGCGTTCGACCGCCAAGGCGCGCGCCTCCCCAAGACGGCGCTCGATAGCGCGTTCCTGCCAGCTCTTGGCGGCCTCTCCGGCTGTCGTGCCAGCCGCCGCGGGGGGTTCGCCTGAACTCACGATCGCCCCCCTGCCCGGAAGAACCTCATGGTGACACCCTATTGGCACCTACTCGCAGTTCGGTGACGGCAGGCGCCCACGGGCATCCGCGCCGCCGCATCGGAGCCCGGCAGGTAACGAGAAGCATACTCTCATTGACGAACATGACTATTTTCTTTTAAAGAAATCGTCCATGAGCGCTATGCGGTATTGATCGTTATCTCAAAATGGTAAGGTTGGTTGGTTCGCGGTCGCGTGTCCTCAAGGCCCCGCGATGGGACCGACGGTGACGCCGATGTGCCGGCGAACGCCGTGATGTTAAGACAAGGCGGTCTCGGCTTCGAGGTGCCGGATGGAGGAACCGATGGCCGAAGACCTCACCGCGGTCAACTTCTTTCGAGACAAGCGGCTCACCGACAACCCGTATCCCTTCTTCGAAGCGCTGCGCAGCCACTCGCCGGTGACTCCTGAAAAGCATCACGGCGTGGTGATGGTGACCGGATGGCAGGAAGCCGTCGACGTCTACAACGACGCCGACACGTTCTCATCCTGCGTCTCGGTGAGCGGCCCTTTCCCCGGCTTTCCGGTTCCGCTCGAGGGCGACGACGTCACTGAGACGATCGAAAAGCACCGCGACGAACTGCCTTTCAGTGACCAACTGCCGACGTTGGACCCACCGACACACACCAATCATCGCGCCTTGCTGATGCGGCTGATCACGCCCAAGCGGCTCAAAGAGAACGAAGACGCCATGTGGGCGCTCGCCGACGACATCCTGGACGGCTTCCTCGTCGGTGGGCAAGGCGAGTTCATCGGGGGATTCGCCGGCCCATTCACGCTGCGAGTGATCGCCGACCTCCTCGGTGTTCCGCACGAAGACCGGCCTGAATTGATTGAGCGCCTCGCCCGCGGCACTCACGGGGGAGCCCTCGGCAACGCCGACAAGACGCTGAACCAGACACCGCTGGAATACCTTTACGACATTTTCGCGACCTACATTCAGGACCGACGCGACGAGCCGCGCGGCGACGTGCTGACCGGCTTGGCCACGGCGCTGTTCCCCGACGGAACCACCCCGGACGTCGCCGACGTGGTTCGGGTGGCGACCAACGTCTTCTCCGCCGGTCAGGAGACCACGGTGCGGCTCCTGAGCAGCGCGCTGCAGATAATCGCGGAGCGCCCTGACATCCAGCGCAGCCTGCGCAACGACCGAAGTAAGTTGCCAAATTTCATCGAGGAATGCCTACGTATCGAAAGCCCAGTCAAGGGTGACTTCCGGTTGTCGCGTCGGCCGACTTCGATCGGCGACAACACAATTGGGGCCGGCACCACGGTGATGGTCCTCAACGCTGCGGCGAACCGCGACCCCCGCCGGTTCGAGGACCCGGATACCTTCGATCCGGATCGAAAGAACGCCCGGCAGCACCTGGCGTTCGGTCGCGGCATACACAGTTGTGCGGGCGCACCACTGGCGCGTGCCGAGACCCGCGTCGGTATCGAACGGCTGCTGGACCGCACTACCGACATCCGAATCAGCGAAGCTCACCACGGACCACCCGGTGACCGCCGATACCGCTACATCCCGACCTACGTCCTGCGTGGACTCGTCGAGCTGCACCTGGAATTCGACGTGAACGGCGAGGCATCGTGAAAATATCCGTCGACGAGGATCGCTGCCGCGGCCACGGGATGTGCCTGACACTCTGCCCCGATCTCTTCGAGCTCTCCGACGACGGCTACGCCGTCGCAACGTCGGCCCGAGTGCCCGCACATCTGGAGAGCACGGCGACCGACGCCGTGGCGAACTGCCCCGAACAAGCAATCGTCATCACTGACAACTGAGAAGGAGGCGTAGTGTCCACGGGTCACAGCAGCAAGTTCCAGGCGCTCGTCGCGCGACAACACGACGACCGTATCGAGACGCAGGTCGAAACGCTCGACACCTCCGAGCTGCCGCCCGGAGAAGTGCTCGTCAAGGTGCACTACTCGAGCGTCAACTACAAAGACGCACTGGCGATCACCCCGAAAGGCGGAGTGGTACGCAACTATCCGATCGTGCCCGGTATCGACTTGACCGGTGAGGTGGTGGAGTCAGACTCCGACGACTTCGCTGTGGGCGAGTTGGTACTGGCACACGGTTACGACATCGGCACGGCCAGGCACGGTGGTTACGCGGAATACGCTCGTATTCCAGCGGATTGGGTGGTCAAGCTGGGATCGCTCACTCCGCATGAGGGTGCTGCGATCGGAACCGCCGGATTCACCGCCGCAATGAGTGTCGCGGCCCTCGAGCGACACGGAATCACACCCGAGGACGGACCGATCGTGGTGACGGGTGCAACCGGCGGCGTCGGCTCGGTCAGCATCGACCTGCTGAGTGCGAAGGGCTTTCACGTCGTGGCATCAACCGGCAAGCCCGAGGCCGCTGGCCGCCTCAAGGCTCTGGGTGCGGCCGAGGTCATCGGCCGCCTGCCCGAAGATCCTGAGGCCAAGCCACGTCCGCTCGGCAAGACGCGATGGGCTGGAGCGGTCGATTGCGTCGGAGGCGCTACGCTCGCCGACGTTCTCAGCACTGTGCGTTACGGTGGTGCGGTCGCGGCGAGTGGGTTGACCGGAGGCGCCGGCCTTCAGACGACGGTCATGCCGTTCATATTGCGGGGCGTGGCACTGCTCGGCATCGACTCCGTGCAATGGCCTATCGCTGCCCGCCGCGAATTGTGGGATGCGCTAGGCGGTTCAAGCAAGCCGAAGCATCTTTCGGACGTCGTCCACGACGTCGCCGTCAAGGATGTGACAGAGGTGCTCGACCAGGTCCGCGCCGGAAAATTCCTTGGCCGCGGAGTGGTTCGCGTCGAGGGCGGCTTCTAATCGACGGCACATTGAACGGCGTTTCCGGTCGCGAGCACCTCGAATCCGAAGCAGGACGCTGGCTCGCCGAGTTCGAGTCGGCGCTTGAGAATTGCGATACATCCCGTCTCGCTTCACTATTCGTCGATGAGTCGTATCTACGCGACAGCGGTGCGTTAACTTTCGACTACCGCCAATTCCACGGACGAGACGCGTTGATCGACCGTCTACACAAGTCCGTTGAAACCGTCCATCCGACGAACGTGCGTTTAGCAGTTGACTGGCCCTCACCTGACGTCCGCGATGATCCGCCAGTGGTGACCATCTTCTTTACCTTCGAAGTGAGGGCAGGCGAAGCGGTCGGGTTGCTGTACGGCGTCCCCGATCCTTCGTCCAGGTTTGGTTTCCTTGGGCGGGCGCTATACACGCGTCTCGAAAAGGTAAGGGGCACACCGCACGCTGAAGTGCATCCGCGCGGCCGTGGCTTCGTCGCAGCGAGAGCGGGCGAGAATTGGCTAGAGGCACGCGAGCGACAGCGGGCGTTCAAAGACGCCGAACCGCAGGTGCTCATTGTGGGTGCGGGTCAAGCCGGGGCCATGACGGGTGCGTGCCTCAAAAAGCTAGGCGTGTCTTATCTGATCGTGGACTCCAACGCCGATGCCGGAGATAACTGGCGCAAACGTTACCGTTCGCTGACCCTCCACAATCCGATCGAAATGAATGGCTTCCCCCTGCTGCCGTATCCCGAACACTACCCGCAGTACCTCTCTCGGGACCTCGTCGCAGACTGGCTGAAAATCTATAGCAGCTACTTCGATTTGGACATCTGGTTTTCGACCCGGTTCGCAGGAGCCGGCTACGACGACGGCGCCGGAAAGTGGGTGGCTACCCTCATCTCCTCCGCCGGACACCGCCGAGAGTTGCACCCACAGCACATCGTTCTTGCCTCTGGCGGTATCGGCGGCAAGCCGAACATTCCAGATCTACCTGGCCTGGCCACTTTCACGGGGCAAACGATGCATTCGTCCGCCTTCACAGACGCGTCGGCGTGGGTCGGTAAGAAAGCCATCGTCGTCGGCATGGGTTCGAGCGGACACGACATCGCACTCGATCTCGCTTCAAATAGCTGCAACGTCACCATGATTCAACGCGGGCCCATCATGGTTCAAAATATCGACACGGCGAACCAAGCCTATGCCGGCTACTTCGACGGAACGCCGGCTGATCAAGTCGATCTCCACTACGGCGTTGGACTAATCCAGCCGATTCGCCTAGCTGCGTCGAAGGATTACCACGCTCGAGCGAAGGTGATGGACGCCGATCTGTTAGAGGGCCTCCGCGCGGCAGGCGTGCGTCTGCACGACGGGTATGAGGAAGCTGGATGGCTTGATCTCTTCTTGCGCACCGGAGGTGGCTACTACCTGAATGCCGGTGCCTCAGAGGCGATCATCGACGGCAGGATCTCTGTCATGCAAGCCGAACGGATCGTATCGTTCGTGCCAGGCGGGATTCGCCTAGATGACGAAACCGTCTTGGTGGCCGATCTCGTGGTCCTGGCGACCGGGTATCAGAACCGGCAGTCTGAGGTCGAGGATTGGTTCGGCATCGACGTCGCCCGCCGAATCGGGCCGATCGCTCGCCTCGACAACGAGGGGGAGTGGGCTAACATGTGGGGACAAACTGCACAGCGGGGGCTGTGGTTCAACGGGGGCGGTCTCAATCAAGTTCGGCCCGGCTCAAAGGTTTTGACCAACCTGATCAAGGCTGACCTGGACGGTCTCATCCCATCCGCTCTGCGGCGAAATTCAGAGCGCCGCACGGTGGAAGCTTAAGTCGCAGCGACCGCGCGTCAGACTCAGACGTTCCACAGGTGCCGGCCAGCTCACCGTCGTTTAGCAACGTTTTTCGCCATTTCGGCTAAGGGTGTCTTATGCGGCGTGCTGGTGGTCATGGCCCCGATGCCGTGGAGGGAGCTGACGATGTATTTCCTGAGGAGGCTGTCGCGGCCGGGTGTTGAGTCGCGCAGTGTCGTAAGTAAGGCGTAGAGACCGAGCAGGAAGAAGACGGCCGAGTGGAATGAGTCCACGTCGGGGCGGGTTTGACCGCGGTTGCGGGCGCGCAGAATTTCTGCTGCGAGGAGCACGATGGTCGGGTGGTCGGTCCATTCGTCGTCGTCGGGGCGGGCTGATGAAAAGTACAGGCCTAGTACGTCGCGGAATAATAGTGGCCCCCAACGGTCTTCGAGGTCGACGACTAGGCGGACGATTTCGTCCAGGACCGCCGGTAGGTCGCGCTCGTTTGTGAGGAAGTCGGCTAGCTCGTCGGCGACGCGGGTTTCCTCACGGCGGATCAGCTCGAGCAGGACGTGTTCGCGGGTGGGGAAATGGAAGTTGAATGTCGAGCGCGCAACCCCGGCGGCGGCGACCACAGTCTGAAGATCAGCGGCCGCGGTGCCCACGCGAGCGAACTCCTCGATCGCCGCGTCGAGTATCCGCTCCCGTGTCTGCTGACGCTGTGCAATGCGCTGGTTTGGTGCACCCCTCATCGCAGGCATTCTGTCTCATCACCAAATTTACTGAAGCCTTTTTCCCAATTGAAGGTTGCGGCAAAACGGTCGTGGCAATCGGCCTACTGCTCACCCGTAGCCAAAAGCCGCCATCTGCCTGCGTTTTGTAGCCTGAATAAACGGCATCGCCGACTTCGCCTAGGAACATTTCGTTGACAAGCTTCAGCGAAACAGTTACACATAGTGCGCCGCGTTGTGGCGTGAGTGTCATCCGATCCGTGAGGGGCTTAGGGCCATGACAGACCAGCAGACGAGACCGGAATCGGACACCAGTGAACGGACGCGCCGCCGATTCTCTGTCGTCTCGCTGTTGTGGTGGGCGGCAGGCATTGGGGTGCTGGTGTTCGTCGGTGTGCATGCCAAATTGGGTGCCGATGAGGCCCGGATCGCCAACCCGCAGCCCTCAGAGCGGGCGCGTCGCGCGGTCGAGAATCTGCCGAATTGGGCACCGATGTGCAACGTGTGGACGTTGGTGATGATGCTTATCGGCGGCGCCGCGGTCACCTACGGGTGGCGCAAACACCCGCGACACCCCTATCTGTTGTTGGTGCTGGCGGGGACCGCGCTGCCGTGGCTGGACCCGCAAGCCGACTGGGTGTCGTATTCGGTGTTCAGCCCCGATTTGTGGCACTTCCCCGTGGATTGGCCATGGGTGTCGGTATCCCCGCTGATCGAACCGTTCGTCTGCATCGCCTATGCGTCGGTGCTCATCGTGCCCGCGTTCGCGGCGATACCGCTGCTGCGCAAGTTGCAGAGCGGTCGGCCGGTCGACAGTTTCGTGTGGCGCCATCCGTTAATCAGTTTGAGCGCAATCACTTTCGTGATCGGCTTCGCCCTGGATGCGGCGGTCGAAATTTTCTGCGTCAGCAAGCGTGTCTATGCCTACTCCCAGGTGCCTGAGCTCGGATCCATTTTCACCGGCCACTACAACCAGTTTCCGTTGCTGTGGGAAAGCGGTTTGGCCACCTCGATGATGATCGCGGCCTCCGTGATGGTCTACCGCGACGACACCGGGCGCACCCAAGCCGAGAAACTTGCCCAGCGGCTGCGGCTACTTCCCGGCCGCCCGACGCTGGCCACATTCCTGGTGATGTTCGCAGCGCTGAGCCTGTCCTACTTCGCGGTGTATGGCGGCGGATTCCTGACCATCCGGGCCGGCAAGCTGGCGACAGTGGTGGCCTGCCCCTGGCCATTCCCGCAGACGAAAGTCTATGACCCGCAAGGCTTCTATGAGAAGGCCGGACACCCCGGGCCGTTCTTCGACGGCAAATGGAACACTTGGCTGTCCGGGCAACCTGACGGTCGCCCCACCATCAGCGGACCCGTACCGGCGGGGCGCTGCGGCCCGGGCCACCCATGACCACCGCGTTCTGCATACGGCAGACCGTCGTGCTCAATCACGTTGTGCGCGCGAAGAGGAATGGGTGCGCACGCGCGCTTTAGGGAGTTGTTGAGGACAGTGTCAACCGACCGGGGGTTGGAAGTTGATCCGTAAGCTCGTCAGACCTCGAAGAATGAAGGTTGGTTCGTAGCTGTATCGCCGCGCTTCGCGGGGGCCGTGGACATCGGTGTCAATGCTGATGTCGCCAAGCCGGTCAAGGAGCCGCTCGATCGAGACTCGTCCTTCGACTCTGGCCAGGGGTGCTCCTGGGCATGAATGAACCCCGCGGCTGAAGGCAAGATGTTCGCGGACGTTTTTGCGGTCCAAATCGAATTCGTGGGGGTGGTCAAATCGGCGTGGATCGCGGTTTACCGCGCCGGGGCTCAGCATGACGGTCGACCCTGCTGGTGCGTCGACACTACCGACACTGGTGGACTTGCTCACCATCCGGAAGACGGTTTTGACGGGACTTTCCATCCGCAGGCATTCTTCGATGAATGCGGGAATTCGGCTGCGGTCCTTTCGTAAACGGCTCTGCAGGTCGGGGTCGTCACCGAGGAACCGCATGGCGGCGCTCAGCAATTTCGCCGTCGTTTCCTGACCGGCGGCGAACAAGAACGTCGCGGTGCGCACTACGTCGACAACCTCAGGAACCGAACCGTCTGGGTAGGTTGCGGTCGCGATTGAGGTCAGCACATCGTCGCGTGGCGAGCGGCGTCGGTCGACGATGTATTCGCTGAATTTTTCGTCGGCCCACTCCAGTGGATTGCTGACGATGGTCTCGTGGTCGAGGGCGCCGATACGTGAACCGGGTCGTTCAGCACCGAAGGCTTCGCGGAACTCTTCATGATCGGCTTCTGGCACCCCGAGCAGGTCGGCGACCACCAGCAACGAGAACGGTTTCGCGTAGGCACTGAGAAACTCGCAGCTGCCGTCGGCGATGAATTCGTCGATGTGGCGATCGGCGAGCCGCCACATGAAGTCTTCGTTCTCCTTGAGCCGCTTCGGTGTCAGCAGGCGGCCAAGGATTGATCGCGCATCGGTGTGCTGCGGTGGATCCATCGTCACCATGTGCTCGAACATCGGGATTTCGGTGCGGTGCGCCTGTATCTGCGCGGTGATGTCATCGCCTTCGGGTGTGAAGGGAAGCGGTGTGAACGGGCCCATGACCGAGTTGCATGCTGAAAACGACGCGGTGTCGCGGTACACGGCGTTGGCTTCTTCCCATCCAGTGACTGCGATCACGCCGTGGTGGGGTTCACGCAGGACTGGGCATTTGCTGCGGAGGTGATCGAAATAGGGGTGTGGGTCCGAGACCAGCGCCGGGTCGGTGAAGTAATCGACGTCGTCGAAGTTCGTCATTGGCATTCCTTCTGAGTCGCTGTGACGTGGCGGGGTAAGCGCCGAGGCTGCGCTGCAACGTAGTTCGCGCTTTCGTGCACTTGGCTCGTGAGTTGAACGCCGCGCGAGGCAGGCTGCTTCAGGGTGGCGCGACGGGTTCATCCAGACGTGTCAGCAGCCTAGTATTGAGCAGCCGCTGACTTATGTCAACGAATATACGGCCTAACACCGCTGCCGCTTTGACGCGAAGCGTGTGGTTCGTCCTGCCGGCGCAGCTACGCAACGGGGCTGAACAATGCCGGGATCATTCGGTGGGCGCTCGCGATATCGTCGTGCTATTGATTGAGTTGCCGCCGACCCCGCGTTGCGGGTTGTGCGTCGAGACCGAAGGGTAGGGCGATGGCCATCGCAGGTGGTGCTATCCCGCGCGCGACGAAGCGGCTGCAAACGAGGGAGCGGCTACTTGGCGCTGCGATTGCTGAATTCAAACGTTCAGGAATGGCGGGCGCGGACGTTGGCGCGGTGGTGGCCGCCGCGGGTGTTGCCCACGGAACGTTCTTCTTCCATTTTCCCACCAAAGAACATGTGCTCTTGGAGCTCGAACGCCGAGAGGAGGAACGGATCGCGAAGCAGTTCCGTTCGTTTCTCAAGGCCGATCACGATCTCGAAGAGGTGCTCAACGAGGCCGTCAAATTGATACTTGGACTTGAGCGAAGACTTGGGGCACTGCTGTTCAAAGATTTTCTTGCGCTTCATTTTTCCCAGACACGTCCGCCGCTCGAAGGCGGCGACGACCACCCGGTGATCGTGTTGGTGGCCGATCAGGTCGCCCACGCACGCGACAGAGGGGACATCGATTCCGATGTCAACCCGATGAACAGCGCCATCTTCTTTCTTCTCGGGCTCTATGCGCTCCTTGTGACCACACTCGAGTGGCCTACTCGTCGCGCCCTGTTGGACGATTTCGTTGCGAAATCACTACGAAGCATGAACACACCAGAGTCGAGCGACCGGGGCCGCGGGCGGTAAACATCTGGAGGCCGAGTCAAGGGCTTCCCGGTATTGACCATCGCTGAGCCGGGGCGGACTCAATGCTTTTCGGTACAACGTATTTCGCGGCTCCCAAACTCGCAGCAGCATGGCGGTAGGTAGCTGACCGCCAGCAGAAACTCAGGAGTAAGCGTTGCACCCCGCCCACTCGACCGGCACCGACGACGGCCTCGTCTCCATACGACAGATCCACCCGTTTGTGCCGTCCTGCCAGGGCAGACTGCGTCAAGCGCATCCCCGTCTCGGGGCAAAGTGATTGACTAAAGTCAGCATGTAGATTAGAAAGAAACGGTGCTGTTACCGCATGAGGGCTCTGCGCGAACTCTGGCCCCGCATCGGCCACCGCGGCAGCTCTCGAGGTGGACGGCTAGGCAGAGTGAGTCCTCTGTACTAGCCGTCGGCGGCGTGGACGAATTTCCCGCTGTTACTGATTCAAGCTGCCGCGCCAGCTTCGTCCCTGGCTCCGACTCAATCATCTCGTCAACGGCCGCCGCCGATCGTCCGGGCGGCGGGAGGGTGCCGAGCGGGCTGAGCGGGCTTTCGGCAACTCCGGTACGGCGAGCAGCTCGCCGCCGCTTGGTGTTGGCCGGACGCATACGTCCTCGCCTATCGCGAAATCGACAAGAAGGGGAAATCAGGCATGCTGGCTTGGATTTGGGAAATCGGTCGCTACATCGCGGCGTGGGGCGGAGTCGTGCTGATCATCTGGTTCTGGTATTGGCTCTTCGCCAACATCGGCACCTTCTAATCGGTAGGTCTCAGCCGGCGAGGGTCGGAGCCGGCGCAGATGGTTGAGTCAACCGACGGGCAGGCTCTAGCATTCGAGCGCAGCTGCTCTTTGACCGCTATTGCACTGAGTGACCGGCGGCGTGACGGAGTGCGGCTGATCACCGGCAGCGATCGTGAGTTCAGCTTGAGTTCCGCTCTGGACTTCGTCTACGTGCCGTACCCCCAGTCCCGTGGTGACTGGACGCGAACCACCGTAACCTGCGGTGTGGCTCTGCAGTGTTCGCCGACCAAAGAACGCGTGCTGGGCTACCGGCTGGACACTCTGTCGGCCCGCGAACTCACCGCCCTGAGTGTCATCGAGGGACGTGTGGCACTGGGCTGGGTCGACGCGACTTGGCCGGGACTGATGGCCGAGATGCGACGCATCCTTGTGGGGTGGCTGCCGTTGTCCGCTGAGCTCAGCGGTGACGAAATTCTTGAACGCGCGATAGCACTCTCGCGTACAAGGGAACTGCTGCAACACCATCCACTCATCGGAACCTTGCCCAGAAGTCACACGACACCGCAGCACGTTGCCGACAGGCTGCGCCGTTCGCTCGGCAGAATGCCGTGGACGACGAACCAGAAGCGCAAACCGGGTGCCCACACGGTGCCGGCCGGCGGTGACGGCGGAGTGCGTAACCCGAATCTTCCCCCACCGAGTCGCCCGCATGAAAATGACTTGGACATCACCCCAGAACACCGCCCAGGTATCCCCTATCCAGAGTGGAATGCCTGGAACGCGGCGTTCCTGCCGAACCATGTTGCCGTAATCGAACATTCACGCTCAGCAAGGGCAGATGCACGGCTCGTCCCGTCGACCGAGCTGCGCAAATGGTTTCAGCAACACACACATCGCGTCATGACAAACCGGCTTGAAGACGGATCGGACCTCGATGTCGAGCAGTACGTGAATCACTACATCGACATGGTCACCGGTGAAGCAGCAGAACCGAAGTTGTTCCGAGAGTTGCTGCCTAACAACCGCGATGTCACCACTGCGCTGCTACTCGACGGCAGTTCCTCACTCGGCGTTCACGGCGGCAGGATCTTCAAACTGGAGCTAGCGTGCGCGGATTCGTTGTCGCGCGCGATGACCGCGGCTCATGAGCGCCACGGCATCTTCGTGTTCACCGGTAACACCCGTCACCGGGTTGAGGTCACCTGTCTGAAGGATTTCACGGATCGCCATTGCGTCGCTCCGGGACGTTCGGGCCTGACCACCGGGGGTTACACGAGACTGGGTGCGCCGCTGCGTCATCTGACGAGCCGCCTGCTGGCCCAACCCTCGGAACGGCGTCTGCTGATCGTCATTGGGGACGGCCTCATCTCCGATGAGGGATATGAGGGCCGCTACGCCTGGGCGGACACCGCGCACGCGGTCGAGGAGGCGAACGACGCGGGCGTGTCGACGTATTACATCGGCGTCGGCCCGACGCGCGTTGACCCTCTGCCAGAAGTGTTCGGCCCCCGTCGTTCTCAACGGATCCGCCGCGTCGAGGAGCTGCCGCGGGTTTTGGCCCATGTCCACCGCGAACTCGTATGCGCATGACCGAGGAACAGTGATGACGATGAGCACAGATACGTATTTCGCTAGCGGCAATGAGGTACAGCTTTTCGAGCAGGCGTACCGCCAGCGCCTGCCGGTGATGCTGACCGGGCCGACTGGTTGCGGTAAAACCCGGCTGGTCGAGCACATGGGATCACTTTTGGGCCTGCCGGTCGTCACCATCAGCTGCCATGACGATCTGACCAGTTCGGACCTCGTCGGCCGGTTCATGGTGACCGGCGGTGATGTCGTGTGGACTGACGGACCCCTGACCCGCGCGGTGAAGCAAGGCGCGATCTGTTATCTCGATGAAGTCGTCGAGGCGCGTCATGATTCGCTTGCGATCTTGCATTCACTGACCGATCACCGACGAGCCCTCTACCTCGATCGTGCCGGCGAAAGCATCTGCGCACCTGACACTTTCATGCTCGTGTGCTCCTACAACCCCGCATATCGAAGCTCGCTCAAAGAGCTCAAACCGTCGTTTCGCCAGCGATTCGTGACTCTGCCTATGCGCTATCTACCGGCGGACCGCGAAGCGGAGGTCATCGTCGCAGAGACCGGCGTCAGCGAAATCAGCGCCAGACATCTCGTCCACTGCGCGACGGCAATCAGAACCGCCGACTCGGCCTTTCACTTCGAACCACCCTCTACTCGGGTCCTGGTGACGGCCGCACAACTGATCGTGGCGGGTGCGAGCGAACTCGAGGCCGCTGAAGCCTGCGTGTTAGCACCACTATCCACCGACGGCGCGATCTCCGAAGGTCTTCGTGAAGTTGCCATCGCCAGCCTTGGTGCCACGAACCCGACATCCGCCCCGCAGAGAAAGGAATGATCCCCATGGTCGATCAACGAGAACGCCAGCGCAAAAAGGCGCTCATCGTCTTCCAACTCGTCATTTATGGCTACCTAGCCCTGATGTTCGGAATCCAGCTCTACATGTCATTCGCGCGCGGGTGGTGGGATCTGTGAATCTGCCTTTGAGCGAACGACTTTCGCGATCTAAAGCGCCGGCGGGAGCCTCCGCCGATACGCGCCAATCGCATAGCCTCGAGGAGCACGACGAGGAATCGCGGCGAGCGCAACGGCGCGCCGACAAGTGGATGATCATCGGGGCCGGTCTCATGGGATGTTGGGCGCCCGGCATCTTCGGGTTCCCGATCTTCATGCGCGGCATCTGGCTGCAGCGCCAAGCAGCCCGCGAGGGACTGACGATGCGTCCCATGATCGTCACGCTCATCGGCTATCTGGTGATGATCGACGGGATGCTTAACACGTTGGGCTGGGGTTTGGACTGGATCGCCAACCACACGCTGATCAACCGAGTGCTGACCGCGGGCTGGGGTTACCTTTTCGACGGCGGGTATTACTGGCACTACAACGAGTTGTGGTTGGGTGGTGCGGCCGGGCCGGGCGAGAAGTCGATGGTGTTTGGCTTCATCTTGACCGTGTTTGCGATGCGCGTGTCGGCCGCCATCGGCTTCCTGCAGATGAAACGGTGGGGCCACCAATGGATGATCATCACCTGCTGGATGGGCGTAGTCATCTGGGTTACCTACGTGTTCAACATGACCCTCTACGCCGACGTCCGCTACGCCGGCACCATCTTTCCCGTGGTGGGGTGGTGGGCATTCGACATCTTCTACATCACGCCGTTCCTGGCGATTCCCTACCTGCACACCGTCAACCGTGAAATTTTCT
Organism: Mycobacterium paraterrae; assembly: GCF_022430545.2. Lineage (NCBI taxonomy): Bacteria > Bacillati > Actinomycetota > Actinomycetes > Mycobacteriales > Mycobacteriaceae > Mycobacterium > Mycobacterium paraterrae. The sequence goes on from NZ_CP092488.2 coordinate 1,951,260, forward strand.
CGGATTAACCAGGTTTCAAGGAGTACCGCAGATGACTAGCTCAACGTCTACCGAGTCCGGCGAGGCCACCGAGGATCTGCCACCCGGCACGACACCGTATTACGCGCGGATGCACAAGTGGATCAAACGTGGCGTACTGGTGTGCCTGATCGCCCTCGTCATCGAGGGTGCGTTCACGTTGCCGTTCATGGCCGTCTACTACGGGTATCCGACATTGAGCCTCACCGAGATCTGCAGTGAACTGCTCAAGGTCCGCTACTCCGACGACACGCTGGAATGCAAGGTTCCCTACCCGGTGCTTGGGCCCCCCGAGGGGGCAGCGGCCAAGCACACGGCACAAGACGTATGGGGTATCCAACCGGTGCCGAAATACAAGCGGATCGGGTTCCGCGAACTCGTCCGCATCCATCAGGAACGCGAAGCACGCAAAGCGGCTCACCCACAAAGTGTTCCCGCGCCGTGAGCGACGAACACGACAGTGTCGGGCGCGGGTATACCGGACTGAGAATTTGTCTGGCGCGCGTTTCGGGTTGGTGAACGCATCCACAGGAGCGCCGATGACCCTGCGCATCGTGCAGTGGACGACTGGCAACGTCGGCACAAAGTCGGTCCATGCCATTACCCGCAATCCTCAGCTCGAACTGGTCGGCTGCTATGCGTGGTCGAAGGACAAAGTCGGTAAAGATGTCGGAACGTTGTGCGGGATAGAACCGTTGGGAGTTCACGCGACTAACGACATCGAGGCGCTGTTGAAACTCAAACCCGACTGCGTGGTCTACAACCCGATGTTTGCCAACATCGACGAGCTGGTCCGCATCCTGTCGGCGGGCATTAACGTCGTGACGACGTCGGAATTCATCACCGGCGACGAACTCGGCCTCGACCGCGACCGAATCGTCGACGCCTGCGAAGACGGTGGTGCAACGATATTCGGCAGCGGTATCAATCCTGGCTTCATCCAATTGCTCGCCGTCGTGTGCGCCGGACTATCCGACAAAGTCGACCGAATTTCGATTCTCGAGGTCTTCGACACCACGATCTACAACTCGCCCGCAACTGAAATGCCTATGGGCTTTGGCTATCCGATCAACGACCCTCAGTTGCAGGTGGTCACCGCGCACGGCTCAAGGATCTTTCGGGAAGCGGTACTGCTCGTCGCCGACGCCCTCGGCGTCGTCCTCGACGATATTCGCTGTGAAGCCGAGTACGCCGAGACCACCGCCGATATCGAGCTACCGGGCAACTGGACGATCGCGGCGGGATGCGTCGCGGGCATCGACGTGCGCTGGAAAGGAATCCTCGACGGACAAGACGTCATCGAGATCCGCGGGATCTGGACCAAGGGACAGACGCTGAAGCCGATATGGGAGCTTCCCAGCTTCGGCTACACCGTTACGGTCCAAGGGCGCCCGACCATCACATCCACGCTGACCTTCGAGCCGCCAAAGGATTTCCAGGCTCAAACGCTTGACGAGCTCATCATGCTCGGGCTCACGATCACGGCGATGCCAGCGATCACTGCGATACCCGCCGTCGTTCGTGCCGTGCCGGGAATCGCAACTTACAACGACCTTCCGCTGCTGCAACCTCGGGGAGTGTTGCTGAAAGAACCGTCGGACGTTTAGAGCCGACAGCATCATCCTCCGGACAAGTGATCGCTCGCTTGATCTCCGCTCGATTCAGCCACACGGAAACGGAGCACCAATGACCCAGCAGGACCCGCCCCATCTGCATCACGTGGTGTTTGCGGTGGCGGCCGAACGCCAATCTGTGATGATGGACCTGTTCACCGAGCTCGGATTCGAGCTCCAGACAGCAGAACTCGCCGACATCGGTGTCACCGTGGCGCTGGACTGGAAGAGGGGCATCGAACTCATGAGCCCCATCCCCGGATCAACGGGAACGGTCGCGAGCTCGGTCAACAAATTCCTCGACCAGCACGGAGATGGCGTCTACACCGTCGTCATGAAGGTCGCCGACGCCGCCGCAGCCGAAACCATCACCGATAACTACGGGTCGATCCCACGATTTCGGCAAGGCTTTGCCGGCGAAGGCAGCTATCTCGACGAGATCGATCTCAGTGTGCTGGGCATCCCGCTGACCCTGCTGGCTACCAACGTACCGTGACCGGTCCAACGCACCTTGTGAGCGGCGGCCGTCTCGCGTTAACGGCAATGCCTGCATGTCCTGACAGTCACCGCGTGCGTCACCCGGAGAAGTGTTTCGCCCATTCGCATTCCGTCAGCGCGGCGGACAGCCGCCAGAGGTGTGCAGCCGTGATCGGATCGCGCGCTTTCTTGAGCGGCCGTGTGACTCGAGGTTTACCCCACTGCTTGAACGTAGGGGCGAGGTAGGTACCCGGCTCCAGATCGGTGGTCGCGGCGATGATGCTGGCCCGTGCGGCGTCCTTGGCGCTTTGCGGGAAATCTTTCAACCACGGCTGATGCGAGGTCCATCGGAGAAAGCCCGTGTCGTATCGGACGATGTTGGTGTCGGCGCCACCCGGGTCGACGACGACCGCGGCGATGCCCCGTCGGGCGAGCTCGCTGGTGAACAACATCACTGCGAGTTTGGATTGGGCGTAGGCGGACCACTTCGAGTACGCGCGTGTGTGCCAATTCAGGTCCTCGAGGTCTAGGCGGCCCCACACGTGGCTCATGCTGGTCACCGACACGACTCGGCGGGTGATTCGGTCGCTGAGCAGACACGTCAACGCGAAATGCCCCAAATAGTTGATGCCCATATGCATTTCGAAGCCATCGGTGGTCCGATCCAACGGCAGGCCCAGCACCCCCGCGTTGTTGATCAGGACGTCGACAGCATCCACTGACGCGGCGAAGGAGCGCACGCTGCTCAGATCGGCGAGATCAAGATGCGCCACCTGCACGGTGCCGCCGATCGCCGCGGCGACCTGCTCAGACTTAGCGACGTCGCGGGCGGCGATCACGATGTCGTGGCCCGCGGCCGCCAGCGCTGCGGCTGTCTCTTTGCCTAGGCCGCTATTGCCGCCGGTGATGATGATCCGCACGGGCGAATGAATCTCCTTTCCGAAGGCTGCGCTTCGCCGCATCGGCGCGAACAGGAATTTTGGTCATTGTTGGAAGCTCGTTGCACAGCGCGACTTAGTCATCTGCGGCTTGGTGCGTGAAGGTGTCGAATTCGATGGGTACATGTGTGGGACCGCTCAGCCCAAGCAGCGGTCGCCACGGCGCCGGCCCTGCCAGTCGCGGACTCGGCATCCGACGCGCAAGTATCTTGAGCGCTTCGCTGAGCTCGCGTCGAGCTAGATTCGCCCCTAGGCAGTAATGAGCGCCGCCTCCGAATGTCAGGATCGGCGGCGGTTCACTTCGAGTGATGTCAAACCTGGACGGTTCGTCATAAATGGCCGGATCCCGGTTTGCGGCGTAGGTGTTGACGAGGATGAATGTCCCTGCAGGGAAAGTGAAATCGCCGATAGTGACATCGTCAATGACGCTGCGCAGCGTGCTGCACATCGAAGGCGAGTGCCGCATCGTCTCTTCGACGGCGTTCATCGCCAACTCGGGTCGGTCCTTCAGCAGCGTTAGCTGGTCGGGGTGATCGCACAACACCTGCATAGAGGCGGCGAGTTGGGTGCGGGTTGTGTCGGTCCCGGCGATGAGGATGCTGAACGCCAGCATTTGTAATTCGCTGGTGCTGAGTCTGTCACCGTCATCGTTGGCTCGGATGAGCTCGGAGAGCAGATCGTCGGTCAATTGGCCGCGGCGTGCGACGATCATGTCATCGATATAGCTATCGAATTCGTCCCACGCCTTCAACACCGCGGGTTGCTCGTCGACAAGGTTGGTGTCGAAGCTGACGATCTTGAAGATGTCTTCGGCCCAGATGGAGATTTGCTTCCAGTCTGTGCTCGGGGCGCCCAGTAGCGCACAGATGACCGGAATGGGGTAGGGGCGAGCGATCTGTTCGACGAATTCGCAAGAGCCGTCGGGTAGTACGTCGTCGATAAGCTGGTTCATCACGGCGTGAATCGTTTCGTCCATGCGCGCGGTTGCGCGCGGCGTGAACGCCCGCGAGACCAGCCCACGCAAGCGGCGATGTTGGTCTCCCTCCATGCAGAGGATGCTCTGCGTCACCCGGTCCCAGAGCTCTCCGGACGTCACCCCCTGGGCAGCAAGGTGGATGCCCGGCGGGATTCCGAAACGCGGGTCGCCTAACACTGATCGGGCCAACTCGTAGGACAAGATCTCCGGCCCGATGGGACCCAACGCGATCGGGGCCACGTCGCGAGCCGCCAAGAATTGTGGGTAAATCAGTTGGGGGGTAGCTGCCAGGTCGTACTCGATGGTCGGCAGATTGGCCTCGAAGACGCTGGGCTTGACGGTTCTAACGCTCATGAGGCGTCCTTGGTCGACGCACCTCGGGCGTACTCGCCCCGACTTGTGAGGACATCGCCTGCATTTGTAACGCAGACACTGACCTACGTCAATGACTGAAGTCACGCGCTGGCATGGTCAGTCGCTGAAAATCTCCCGGTTTACCGTGTGTAGGTACGGAATCGCCAGAAATGGCGTGATGTAAAAGATGTCGTAGAGCCACCAGCCCACCACCGGCAGTATCACTCCAGAAAAGCGCACGTCGGCGTACATGGTCATGTTGAAGACGTAAAGACACCAGATGAGGACGCCCATCCAGCAGGTAATCACCATCCACTGGTGTCCCCACCGCTTCATCTGTAGGAATCCGATCGCTGCTGAGATACGCATGCTGAAGACGGTCAAGATCATCCCGACTTCCATGGCCTTCTCTCCTGGGCCCGCCGCACCGCCGAGCCAAAGCTCGTTGTAGTGCCAGAAGTAGCCGGCATCGAACATTGCGCCCCACCCGTTCAATAGGATTCGCGCGAGGAGCGTGTGGCTGGCCACCAGATCGAGAGCCCATCCCACGGTGTTGATGGCAGCATCGATGATGACGAGATAACCGAGAAGTGTCACCAGCAGCGGCCGAACACTAAGGCCTTTGCGCTGCGCATCACGCAACAGCCAGACGCCACGGAGAAAGAGGGGCAGTCCGAAAATTCCCAGGGCTGCCGTGCCTATGAGGATGCTGCCCGCGATGAGCCATTTGTCGGCCTGGCGCTGCGCTGCTCTCGACCGTTCCATGTGCTCGTCAAGGCCGCTGTCGTACAACCCGGCTGGGCGCACATCGTGAGCGCGACGGTCCCGGCTTAGCGACGGTACGTTCATGCAGGCTGACTCTAGTTAATTGCGTCAGGTAGTCAACCGACCATCTTTCGGTGCTGCCAGCGTGCGGCATAGGCATTCGGCAACGAGAACATTCCAAGAGAAATGCTGCTCCCAATGACAACCGCGACGGTGGATGCGCACCGATCGCGCTGGCGGCACCTCCGAATATCGACTCGGTCGATCGGTCTTTCTGGCGGCTGACGCGCTGGTACAGGGCTGTCCAACAAAGGCATTCGCAGATCCCCACATAGCAACAGATCCGGTAGCAGCGCTCAATTCGATTGACTTAAGTCAATCATGCACGTTAGATGAGGGCTACCTGACGGGAAGGATTGCGATGGCGCTCGAGCAGTTCAACTTGGACGGGCAGGTGGCAATCGTGACGGGGGCCGGGAAAGGCGTCGGCCAGGGCATCGCCAGAGTCCTCGCGGAGGCGGGCGCGACTGTTGTTGGCACTGCGCGCACCGAGGCCGACATTTTGGCGACGATCGACGGGATCGAGGAGGCCGGCGGCAAGGGACTCGCCGTGGTCGCTGACGCCCTTAGTCGCCCAGACAGCACGCGGGTCGTCGACACCACGATGGAGCGCTTTGGGCGCGTCGACATCTTGATCAACAACGTCGGCGGCTCCTCCTACGCTCGGTTTCTGGACATCACCGACGAGGACTTCAAGCACACCTTCGACTGGTGTGTGACGTCCGCGTTCATCATGAGCCAGCTCGTCGCACCGCACATGATTGAGGCCGGTCACGGCAACATCGTCAATATCTCCTCGGGCTCAGCGCGTTTCGGGATCCGTGCTCTGGCGGCATACTGTGTTGCCAAGGGCGGACTCGAAGCTCTGACACGGGCCATGGCGCAAGAACTCGCGCCGAAGATCCGCGTCAACGCGATCGCGCTGGGATCCTTCGCGACCGACGGGCTGCAAGGCAGTTTGGACTTGATGCCCGGATCACGGGAAAAGATGGAAGAGGCGACGCCGCTGCACCGGCTCGGTGACGTAGAGGACCTCGGGCGGTTGTGTGTATATCTGTCCACGCCTAGCTGCTACGCCACAAACGCGATCTTCCACGTCGACGGCGGTATTGATTCCAACAATTCGCCCCTGCCGATTCCCGACTACTGATCAAGGACGGTGACAACGATGCGCCGCGTCGTCCAATTCTCCACCGGCAATGTCGGAGTACACGCACTCAGGGTGCTCATTGAACGCCCCGACCTTGATTTGGTCGGCCTTCACGCAGCCAGCCCGGGCAAGATCGGACGCGACGCCGCCGACTTGTGCGGATTGAGCGAGCCCACCGGCATCGTCGCAACCGACGATATCGACGCGCTCATCGCGCTGAAGCCCGACTGCGTGGTCTACACCGCGCAGGGCGAAACACGTCCGATGGAAGTAATCGAGCAGATGTCGAGGTTCCTGTCGGCGGGAATCAACATCGCCGCGACGTCGATGGTTTGGCTGGTGACGCCCCGCCAGGCCGACGACTGGCTGCGCCTGCCGCTGCAACAGGCCTGCGAGACGGGCAATGCTTCTCTCTACGTCAACGGTATCGACCCCGGGTACTCGGGAGACACCGAGGTGCACTCCGCTCTGAGCTTGACCGCCCGCGCCCGGTCGATCCTGGTTCAGGAGATTTTCGATTACGCGAATTACGACGACTTTGAATTCACCGGCAAGCAAATGGGTTTCGGGGCGGGTGCCGATGACGACACTCCGCTGTTGTTCTTGCCCGGCGTGCTTGTCACGATGTGGGGCGGGGCGATACGCAACCTCGCAGATCAGTTGGGCGTGGACCTCGAAGACGTTCGTCAGCGAATCGAACCCTGGTACACCAAAGAACGGATCGAATGCAAGATGGCGACAATCGAACCGGGCCAGATGGCCGCGGTCAAATTCGCTGTCGAAGGTGTTCGCGACGGCCGCGCGGTGATCACGATGGAACACGTCACCCGGCTAACAGACGCATCGGCGCCGGATTGGGAATTTCCGCCCGACGGTCATCCCGGCGTTCACCGCGTCGTTATCGACGGAGACCCGCGTGTCGAACTCAACACCCACGTTTCACACCCCGGCCTCGACGTCACCGATGCCGGCTGTTACGCAACAGCGGCCCGGGTGGTCAATGCGATCGACTGGATCTGTCGCGCCCCTGCGGGGCTTATTGCGGTAGAGGATATTCCGCCTGCTGCACTGATCCGCGGGTTGATGTGGTGAATCCGCCTGCGGCCGGGCGGGTTGCCGGTAAGCGAGTGCTGATCACCGGCGCCGCAAGAGGTTTCGGACGAAGTCACGCGGTAAGGCTGGCCGAGGAGGGTGCCGATCTGATCGTGGTCGATCTGTGCCGGTCGCTGCCCGAAATCGAGTACCCGCTCGCCACCGAAGACGATCTCGCGGAAACAGTGCGGCTTGTCACCGACCTAGGTCGCCGATGTGTCAGCCGCGTCGTCGATATCCGCGAGGAGGACGCCCTTAAATCGGCTGTCGATGACGGAGTTGCGGAGTTAGGCGGATTGGATGCCGCCGTTGCCAATGCCGGCGTTCTGACCGGCGGGCAATGGCACGAGACGACTGGCGAGCACTGGCGCACCGTCGTCGACGTCAATCTCATCGGGACCTGGAATACCTGCGCAGCGGCGATACCGCACATCCTCGAACAGGGCGGAGGCAGCCTGGTAACCATAAGCTCGGCGGGCGCAGCCGCCGGCTTTCCGCTGCAGGTGCCCTACACGGCCGCCAAGCATGGAGTCATCGGCCTGACCTTGTCGCTGGCCAATGAGCTTGCGGCACAGAGTATTAGGGTCAATACCGTACTGCCGACGGGCGCCCCCACCGGAATGATCCCAGTCTCTCTCGGTAACGCACTCGGTGGCGAGCGAGGCGATCTGGTACCCCTGTTCATCAACGCCATGCCCACACCGTGCATCGATCCCCTCGATGTCAGCCATGCGGTGCTCTACCTCGTCTCCGATGAGTCTCGCTTCGTCACCGGACTTCAATTCAAAGTCGATGCAGGCGTAACGATCAACTAGGTCCGCCGTCGACAAACGGCCGGTGCGATACGTAAGCAAGCAGAACCGCCTAGCGAAGGTGGCGATGCGTCGAAGTTTGGCTTGACCGGTTACCGATATGTCTACTTGCGCTGCGGAATCCGTGCGCGTGTCTGCGCGGTGTGCTTGGTGGGTCGTGTCTGCGTGCTCGGGCGTTGCTTAGGTCCCTGCGTTGCCGTCGCGGAGACCGCTGGGGCTACCCATCGTCGTAAAAAGGCTCGCAATTCGTCACCGGTGTGCGGCGGGCGGCCCGGATCGATGACCAGCGACTGAACGACCCGAAGCATGAACTCGACGAGCGAGTCGAGTTCAGCGTCGTCGGCGTAGCCGGCGCGCGTCCAGTCGACGGCGAACCGTTCCACGATGGCGCGCCCGAAGGACAGCGCCGTGTCCGAGGTGACGCCCGAAGAGAAGGCACTGGCCTTTCCCGGGGTTAGCAGCAGGCCGAGGTAGCGCTCGTGGGGAAGCCGCTCCAAGGTGTGGGCGATCGCTTCGACAACCGCCTCGGCGGGATCGTGAATTGTGTGAACATGCGCCGCCAGCTTGTCGAGGAAGGGCGCGACTTCGGAGACCGAGGTCGCGTACAGCAGGGCCTCTGTGCTGGGAAAGTAGCGATACACCGTCTGCCGGGTGACCCCGACATCTTTGGCCACGTCGGAGATGCCGAAATCCTTGCCGTGTCGATCGATCCGGCGCTTGGCGGCTTCCAGGATGCGGGCCGTCGCCTCGTCGTCGTCCGCCGGAGTCTGACCCGACCAGCCATGGGTGCGCATCAGCGGGCGACTTCGGGTGCGTACATGCCGAGCAGGTTACCGTCCTTCGCGCCGGGCATGGGGTCCTCACTACTTGACCATCCACTCATATTTACATGTATGGTCATCGGAGTGCCGATGAAGGAGAGAAGAATGGCCACCGCTGGTGACGTCCGCACGGGAGTGTGGGACATCGAGTTGACTCGCCGCGCTTTAAACGTGGTGCGCGACAAGACCACTGAGTTCGCCGACGATGTCTTGCGGGTTCCTCTGCATTACTACCGCGATCCCAAGATTACCGAGATCGAGGAAACGCAGATCCTTCGTCGGACACCGTTGGCGATCATCCCGAGCGCACAACTCGCGAAGCCTAACGACTACGTGGTGCGCTCGGTGCTCGGCGACTCGCTGCTGGTCACCCGGGACAAAGACGGCCAGAGTCACGTATTTCTCAACTACTGCCGGCACCGAGGTGCGATGCCTGCGTGCGGGTCTGGCAGCGCCACACGATTCACCTGCCCGTACCACGCGTGGACGTACCGAAACGACGGTTCGTTACTGACCGTTCCCAGCGGCGGTTCCTTCACCGGCATGGAAAAAGCCGACTACGGATTGGTCGAGTTACCCAATGACGAGCGTTACGGCTTCATCTGGGCGGTCCTGAGCGCCGACGCCGACATCGACGTCGAGGCACACGTCGGATCGCTCGGCTCCGATCTGGCTGAACTGGACTATCCGTCGTTTGGATATCACGACTACCGCGAGTTCGAGTCCGAGGTGTCCTGGAAGGGCGCGCTCGAGGCCTTCGCGGAAAGCTACCACTTCCCATTCGTCCACGGCGAGAGCCTGATTGGGCAGAACGCTCTGTCCAATACATCCATCCACGACACCTATGGCAAGCACCATCGCATGGGCTTTCCCTTCAACTGGATCACCAACCTGGACTCCGATCCCAGCGCGTCGTGGGATGTGCGCGACAACATGGGCGTCATCTACTGGATCTATCCGAATCTCATCCTGGCCAATAGCAGTGTCGGTGTCGAGGTCATCGACATACTGCCCGCCGGATCGCCAACCCGGTGCACGGTGCGCCACACCTGGCTGGCTCGCACTCCCGCTCGCGACGATGCGACCCGCGCGGGCTACGACATGGTGTTCGACGCCGTTCACGCCGCGGTTCGCGACGAGGATTTCGCGATGCTTCCCCAGTGCGGTGAGGGTGTCCGTCACGGCCAACACGACCACATGATCATCGGCCGCAACGAGATCGGCGTCCAACACATGATCCGCGTCTTCGCCCACGAACTGGGTGTAGCTCTCGCCTGATTCCGCGCGATTGCAAAATCGCGAACTGCCGGATCTGTCGAGGCTTTGTCTTGGCCCTCACGACGCACTGTCCTGGGATCCGAGGCAGCGCAGAAACATCCGCCCGGCAGTCTTTACGATCGGCGGGTGTCTCCTGCGAATCGGCACAGTCCAGAAGAACGCCGGGCTGCGGTTGCCCGTGCGTTCGGGCCCAACGGCGACGCCGCTCAAGTGGCGCGTGACCTGGGTGTACATCCTGCCACGGTGTATCGGTGGGCCAAGCAGCCTCTTTCGCCGCAAGAACAACCGACCGTCACGACGGCCGCACGTCTCATCGAGACAACCCTGGATTTACTCCGTATCCGCGACTACGGCGAAATCACGGTAGAGGAGGTGGCTCGGACCGCAGGGGTAGGGCTGCGAACCGCGTTCCATCACTTCGCGAGCAAACGCGATCTGTTTCACGCCGCCATCGATAATGCGGCGACCCAACTCATCGCGGAAATGCAGCGGCGCTACGGCAGTGAAACCTGGCCCGCACAGCCAGAGCAGCAGTTGCGCGTATTCCTTCGGGTTGCTGCCGAAGCTATTTACGCCACGCCTGCGGCCCACGTCCTATTCCGTGATCTGGGAGTGCCGCGCAAGGACAGCTTCGCGGAGCGTTGGCATGAGGCCTTCGAACGCGCCCTCGCTGAGTTGTTGGTTTGTCTCGCCGAAGGTGGTGCGCTCGCCGCCGATGTCGACGTCGAAGCCTGCGCTGGGGCGATCACCGCCGCTATGCGGGGAATCCATGCGAGCGTGTTCGAAGGTGTCGACCCGGACCAAGCGATCCGCCTGGTCGACCGGCTTTGGCTCATCGTGGCGCGCGAGTAGCACGTTAGCAAAGCCAACGGCGAATTCAGCTTGGCTGCAGCGATTTCCGGTACATCAACCCGTCGAAGCCTTCACCGCGCAGCGACTAGCCTCAGCGGCCACTCCCTGCCGTGCGCGCGACGCGTCTGGCGAACTGTTCGTAGCTTGTGGGGTTGCGACCCAACAGCTTCGGCAGGTCGGCCATATTGCCGGGGGGCAGGCCATTGGTGTCGTAATACGTCATCATCCCGACGTAGGTGCTGCGCGCGTCGGAGGGCCAATTTCGGATGCCCCGCGCATTTGACGACTCACGAATGCCGCGAACAAGGTGGGGCAGTGCACTGAGCTTGGTGTTGAGCAGTGACTGGACCACGGCGGCTCCAATGGTCGGTGCGGCGACAAGTGGGTTGTCGACAGTGTTGGGAGGCAAACGAAGCGCGGTCACCCGGTGTCCTAGCACCCGGCTCCAGATTTCTGCCATCTCGTTGCGGTCGAGTGCCTCTGCCGAAAGATCGTAGGTCTTGCCAACGTGCTCGTCGGGCGCGCTCAATACGGTTGCGGCCGCCTCGGCGACATCTTCGACGTCGACCATGCCCATCACGCTGGTCGGTGACACTGGATAGGGCATCAGGCCCGCCCGGATGAACTCCCAGAACTCTAGATAGTTCTGCATGTAATGGGACGGACGCAAAATGGTCACGGGCAAGCCCGAGTCGTGCAACAGTCGCTCGACCAAGAGCTTCTGATGGTGATGGACCAGCTCGTCGATATCGGGATGAATTACCGAGTGGAAGGCGATGTGCTCCACACCCTGGGCAGTGCAAATCTCGATGAGTGCTTGGGCAACGGGCACCTCATCAATGAGTTGCGTCGGAGCGGCGTGGTACGTCCGCTTCACGCCGCTGAGCGCCTTCTCGAGATCTGTGCGGTTTCGCAGGTCGCCCACCACAATCTCGCTGGCCCCGTCGCTGCGCGCCAGTTGGGCCTGGGCGTCGTTCTTGACGAATGCGCGGACGTCCAACCCTCGTTCATGAAGGCCGCGGACCAGCGGGCGTCCGACACCGCCTGCGGCACTGGTGACCAGAATCATGAACGACCTCCAGACGACGATTCCGAACGCGGACGCGATCGGTTGCGGTGCGGTGGCACGGTTGCGCCCTCGCGTAGCGGTGTAGTTGTCACGTGTCCTCCCGGGGAATGAAGGGAATTGCGCCTGCGCGTGCCGGAGCGATTGGATGAAGAATCCGGGCCACGAGTGGAATCAGGAGTCTGCGAGGGACTAGTCCCGCAAACCGCGCCGTCCACGAATTCGCAATACCTGAAACGACATAGGGCGGAGTCGACCGGCGATCGAGGGCACGCATGCCTGTGGCCGCGACTTGCTCGGCCGTTTGCATCCGTCCGGCCACCGTTGCGGCCTCACCGATCACGTCGAAGAACTCGGTCCGCGTGGGTCCCGGGGCGAGCGCGAAAACCTTGACGCCATGCTGTTTGGCTTCGTACCAGAGCGACTGAGAAAAACTCTGGACGAAAGCCTTCGCCGCCGAGTAGACGGCAAGCGAAGGGACCGGCTGAAACGCGGTGGTGCTGGAGACGTTGACGATGGCTCCCTGTCCACGCTCGACCATTGCCGGCAAAAAGGCATGGCACACATCCACCACGGCTCGGACGTCGACGGCGATCAGACGAGCGAATTCCTCGCCGCTGCCGGTCAGAAACGGGCCTTGCGTGGCAAAGCCGGCGTTGTTGACGACCAGGTCGAACTCGCCGCCCACCTGCTTGCGCAGGGCTGCACCTGCGCCGTCCATCGACAGATCGAATGCCACGGTCTCGCAAGTAATTTCGTGTGCCGTCATCAGTTCGCGGGCAATGCGCTCAAGCCTGTCCTCGCGCCGCGCGACAAGAACGAGATCCGAGCCGCGCGCGGCCAATTCCCGCGCGAATGCGACCCCGATGCCCGAACTGGCGCCGGTGACCAGAGACCGTGACGGTCGATACGACATCGCACTCCCATCCATGTGGTACTCAGCGACCCCCGCCGAGCATTTTGGCCGAAGGCTTCGCAAAATATTGCATTCAACATGCAAACAACGCAAATCTGCGCATGTACGCCGCGTGCCGACCACAGCGACAACCTGGGCCGGGCTCATCGCCGGTGCGATGACCACCCCCTTGCGTCAGGATGCTTCATCTGTAACTATTTTGTTGAACGATCGATAAAATAGATTGGTGATGCGGAATGGTGGCTGCAATTCAGGTGCTCGTCACCGTTGCGGTGCTGTCGTTCGCGGTGGTGGCGGTGGCGGCTGATCTGAACCGAACGCATGCGACCAATCCGCGCTGGATGGGGCATGCGCGGTTTCATGTGGTGTGGCAGGCCGCCACCCATGTCGGGGTGGGCGTGTTGGCGTTGGTGCTGATGTGGGCGCCGTTGGGGCCGAGAGGATTTCGGGTGGGCGTGGCGGCCGTGATCGCGGCCGCGGTGCTGGCCGGGTTTTTCGTGGCGATGGCCACGATGCGGTCCTACGGCGGGCAGCTCGCCGACCCGAATGGTTACCGCCCCCTGCCGATCAGCATCGCGGGTCGCCGCAAAGTGATCGACAAAAACGTCGCCTTATTCGTTGGCGCAGCGCTGATGCTGTCGGCGGCAGTGGTGTTGATCGTGATCAATGGAGGTGTATGAGCGATGAGGCTGGCCACCGTGCAGCGCAGCGGCGCCGAGCGAGTCATCGCCGATGCCGATGACGGGCAACGATTTATCGACGTTGGGGCCGCCTTGGGCGACGACACGGTCACGATGACAACGTTGATCGGCCTAGAGCAGACAGCGCGCGGAGATGTGGCGCGCCGTGTGCGGGGCGCGGCGCCGCAGTGCCGGGTCGCTGATCGCGAGCCGGTGGTGTGGCTGCCTCCGGTCCCGCAGCCCTCCAAGATCGTGGGGGTGGCGCTCAACAACGACGTGTTCAATCATCTGGCGGTGCACGCCATGAGCGCGCCAATGTATTTTCTGGCGCCGTCGACCTCGATGGTGGGCCACGGCGGAGCGATCGAGCTGCGCACCGGCTGGGGGGTGGTGCATCCTGAGCCCGAGCTGGCTGCCGTAATCGGTGCTCGGGTGCGGCGGGCCTCGCCGAAGGAGGCGTTGGCGGCAGTGTTCGGCTACACGATCGTCAACGACGTCACCTCACCGGGCATCAAATCGCAAGACAGTGTCGAGCTGGTGATGCCGCAAGGCGTCCCCGTCGACGAGCCCTGGCGTATCCGGCGCGGCGAAGACGATCGTTCGCTGTATCTGACCTATCACGCCCGATCCAAGGGCAGCGACACGTTCACCCCGATCGGGCCGTGGGTCACGTTGCGCGACGACGTCGGCGATCCCAACGCGTTAGGGGTGCGTGCCTACCTCGACGGCGAGCTGGTGTTGCAGGACTCCACGGCCAACCTGACGTTTCCGGTGCATGAGGTGCTGGCGCACCTTTCGGAGTCGATGACGTTGCTGCCCGGCGATATCGTGCATTTCGGAACGGCGGCGCGGCCGGCGGCACCGGAGCGATTTCCAACTATCCGCAGCATCGATTTGAACCGCTACGGCACGCGAGTCTCGGTCGAGGTCGACGGTATTGGCAGGCTGGACAACCTGATTGAGCGCCACGACTAGCGGTCGGCGGAGGAGGGATTGTGATGGCTGATCGGCGGTCAGCGGTCGCAGACGGCCGCCGGGCGCGTGGCGCCACGTCGCGCGCGGTGATCTTGCAGGCCGCCACCACGTTGTTTTGCGCCCGCGGTTACGCCGGTACCGGGATGTCGGCGATCGCATCTGCCGCTGGGGTGCATACCGGCTCGATCTATCACGCCTTCGGCAGCAAGCAGGGTTTGCTCGACGCGGTCATCGACGGTGTCGCCGACGCGACGTTCGGCGCTATCGAAAGCGTCGTGTTCGATCCCGCCGCATCGGTGCGTACCCGCCTGGAGGCCACCGCCCGGGTGCTGGTCGGCGATCCCGACTTTTTGCGGCTGTTTTTGCTGTTGGCGTTGGAAAAAGGTGACGACGAGGGGGTCCGTGCAACGGTGGAACGCATCCGGGCCCGCGCCCGCCACGTGGTCGCCGATGCCCTTGCGCCCGTGCTGGATTCCCTCGCGGCGGACGTGCGAGTGGTCGCCACCGAGCTGGCTGGCCGTATCGCGTTGATCTTGCTCGACGGTGTGTTCGTGTCCTACCAGCTCGACAGCGAGCACGCCGATCTCGATCAGACGCTCTCGCTGGTCACTGCGATCGCGGAGTTGGCCCTGGCCGCTTTGCCCGACCTGGTGACCGCGATCTGAGCTCGCGGCAGCTTACCCACCGACGCCGAGTGCGTTGCCCACCATCTCCGACATTGAGGACGGCCATGATCGAACCCGCCACCCGGACGGCAATCGAAGAGTTGATCGTGGACTTCGCCTGGCGTATCGATCACCAGCAGGGCCACGGCGTTGAGGAGCTCTTCCACGACGACGGCGAATATGTCCTGTTCGGGCATCCAGTGCGGGGCCGTGTGGCGATCAAAGCGCTATACGCCCATCGCCGCAGCAGCGGCCCGCGCACCTCGCGGCACCTGTTCAGCAACCTGCACATCGCCGCGGCCGACGACGCCACGGTCCACGCTCTCAGCGTGCTCACGCTGCACGCCGCCGACGGGGTCCCGCCGCTGCCGATGCGAATGCTGATGGTCGCCGACTACGACGACGTGATCAGCCGCGGCCCTGATGGCCGCTGGCGCTTTGCGCGCCGCGCCGCCACGGCGCCACGGCGCTATTTCAGGCAGCGGATAGCTGACGGTCAGATAGTCGAAACCGCACCGCGGAAACTCACTTCCGTCATGAGAATGTCACCCGTTGTCGCGCCAGGTGACCACTTGTTTGAGCGACGCGAGGTCGTAACCGTTGTCGGAGGTGAGTTCCGTCTGGAACAGCGTTACGCCCACGTCGCGAAAAGCATCGGCGCTACCGGCGTTCTCCCACAGTGTCGAGCGTTCGATGTCGGAGCCGTTGCGGCCGAAGGTTACCGCCAGTTCGTCGACGAGGTCGCTGGACCTGCGGAACGCATCGAGGTCCTGGAATGCGTGCCAGATGTCGGCGTGGCGCGCGACAGCGGGTAGCGAGCGCTTGGGCCCCGAACCGCCGATGAGGATCGGAAGCTTACGCACTGGCGGCGGGATCAGCGCTGCGAGCCGGTTTTCGATACGGATCAGGTTCTCGTCGAACAGATCGAAGCGGGAGGTGAAGGTGCCGAAGTCGTAACCGTAAGTGGTGTAGTCCTTTTCGTACCATCCCGCGCCGAGGCCCAGGATGAGCCGGCCGCCACTGATGTGGTCGACGGTGCGCGCCATGTCGGCGAGCAGATCCGGGTTGCGGTAGCCGACGCCGGTGACCAGGAGCCCGATCTCGGCGTGTGAGGTGATCTCGCCCCACGACGCGAGCGCGGTCCAGCCCTCGAAATTGGCAACGTCGGGCTGCTCGTCTTTCAGGACGGGCTTGCCGTCGACGATGGCCTTCATCGCCGGGCGGTGGAAGTGGTCGTAGCCGAAGATGACGTCGACGCCGAGGTCGTCGGCGGCCAGAACGGCGTCGCGCCACGTGGCGTAGTCGGGCGTGCCACCGGGCTGGATTTGCACGGCGACGCGGACAGGACGGGTCATTGATGCTCCTGAGTCGGAAGAAGGTCGACCCATGAGCCAAGTTCAAGAGGCGGGCCGTTTATTCCGGATCAGCGCGTCGATAATCAAACGACCGGCGGTGACCCAACTACGGGGCCAAGCCGTTAATCGGATGGACCGGGCTCGTCGGGACCCCCGTCGGTCGGGTCAGCCTCTGCGGCATCGACATTGTCACCGACTTTTTCGTCGGCTTTCTGTAAGTTGTCGCCGATGTTCTCGTCAGCATCGTTCGGTATCGACATCTTGTTCCTTCCGGTCAACTCTGTTCCGGCTACCCGACCGGTGCCCTTACCAATCAAATGCCGCGCGGCGCGGAATACTGCAGCGATGGGCATCCTTCAGTATGCGGCGTCGCACGAAGAGCTGACCTGTTCGGAAGCCGAGACCGGAACCTTCGCGGCGAGCGTGGCCATCGACCTTGCGCCAGCCAACATTTCGGCGGTGATCCTCAAACCGCTTCTCCTGGTCAACTGGGTTCAGAAGGCCACAAATCTTTCCCTATCCTGATAGTCAGGGACTTACCACACTCTGGCGGGTGAGCGCATGGTCGCCGGCTTGGATGCGATTATGGACGCCCAGCTTTGCCAGAATCGAGCTTACGTGGCAGCCAACGGTTTTAGGGCTGATGTACAGCGCGGCGGCGATCTCTGCATTGCTGCGCCGGTCGGCAAGCAGCGCGAGTACTTCGCGTTCGCGACGGGTCAGGCGATCAGGGTCGGATAGCGTGTCAGCCCGCCGCCCGATCGGTGCGCGGCCGCGTAGTGCGTTCAGGCGCTGCCGGGCGCGACCTGCCGCCCCTCGGGCGCCGAGCCCGCGGAAGGTGGCCAAGGCGGATTCCACGGCCGCGAGATCGCCGCCGAGTTGTGCCAGGGCCGCCTCGTAGGGGCAGCCGCGTCGCAGCCACTCCTGGGCCGCCGACTGCCAGTCGCCGTCGATCTCCAATTGGAATGGGGTACACAGCTCGTCGACACGCGTAGCGGGTTGGGCGCCGGTCAGATACACCCAACGGCGCAGCTGGGCGACCAGCCACGGATCCCACGTGGTGCTGACGGCAGCCAGCACGCGCTGCCCTTCCTTACCCGCTGAGTCGTCATCACAAGTCAGCCAACCGATTTCGGTGCGGGCGGCCCATACCGGGAAGAGCAGCAGGTCTGAGTCGAAACCGGCCTGGATGTCATCCAGCAGCGAGGTGACTGGTCGCGCGGTGCGTCGGGCCTGTATCAGTGCCAGCGTCAACTGCGGCGCGATCCGGGGCAGCGCGGGCAATCCGGGACGCGTCAGCACGTTCTCGGCATATGCGGTGGCGCGCGCCCATCGACCGCGATGCAGTTCGGCCAGCGCGGCGATCCCGGTGACGAATGCCTCGAATGTGAACAGGTTGTGCTCTCGGCAATACGCGAGTGTGTCTGCGATGTAGCGATCGGCCCGATCGAGGTGGTAGTGCAATGTGGCGATCCAGCAGACCCACATCCCCAGCACGCCGGCGTGTTCACCGCGGGTGTCGGTTGCCATCGCGTCACGCCACGTCGCTTCCAGCTCCTCCCAACCGGTGTCGGTGCTCAGCACCTGAGCCAGGGCCGCGAAGCCGCGTGCTCGGAGAACGACGGCGTGGTCGCCGAGTTGGGTTCCCACCGTGATCGCCCTGGCAGCGTAATCGGTTGCGGCCGGGTCGAATTGCCACACCGCCAGTTCGGCCAGACGCACAAGGGACAGCGCCAGCTGCGGCGAGGCACCGGAGTCTTGCACTAGTCGCAGCGAGGCAAGTCCGGCGTCGACCGCCTCGTTGAGGCTACCCACGGCAATCAGCGAGTGGGACAGCCATCGCAGATCCGCGCTTTCGGCGAGCGGTTGTCCCATCGCGTGGCGTAGCGCTATTGCCTCCCGCCACGACGCTGTCGCGTCCAACCCGGACAGAAAGGCGGCGAACGCATGTTGCTCGAGCCATTGCACCTTTCCTTCGGGGGCAGTCGTGTCGGCGTGACGCAGCGCCAGCGCATACAGGTCGGCGGCCTGCCGATGCGCCCCCAGATCCGCGGCCCGCTCGGCGGCTGCCGGTCCGTACCGAATGACCGCATCATCGTCGCCGGCTTCGTCAGCATGAAACGCCAACGCCGCCAACCTGTTAGGATCGACCGGTCCTTCGGCCAACACAGTCAATGCCTGCTTGTGCAACACCCGGCGCTGGTGGTCATCGAGGCGATCCAGGGTGGCGCGACGGGCCAACTCGTGCCGAAACCCGATCGCGTTCCCATCGGCGATCAACACCCCGGCATCCAGGCAGTCGGTTAACCCGGTCTGAGCCGCTGGACATACCCGCTGCACCAGCTCTGCCTCGGCGCGCGGCCCGCAGATCGCCACTGCTTGCGCGGTCTCTCGCCCGGCTGTCGACAACCGTGACAGCCGTCCCCATACAGCCTCCGCCACGCTGCGCGGTAACACGTTGCCCACCAATGCTTCTGGGCCCCCGGCCAAGACCTCGGTGGCAAAAAACGGGTTGCCGCCAGTCAATTGATACAACTCGTCGGCATTGACGGCGCTACCAGCGGCCAATGCTTCCAGCGCCGCGCGACTCAACGGTGCCAACCTGATGCGATGCACTCCCGCGCAGCTGGCCACATCCCCCAAAGCGGCCGCGAGCGGGTGTTGCTCACCCAGTTCGTCGTCGCGATAAGACACCAGCAGCAACAGCGGCAGTGAGTCCACCCGTCGGGCCAAGAATCGCAGCAGATCCAACGTGGCGCCGTCGGCCCAATGCGCATCCTCGATAACCCACGCCCAGCGTGGTCCGCCATCCAAGGCTGCCAGCAGCCGGGCATACATCGCGGAAACGTCACCGGCATTAAGCGCGTCGATAGGGCCTGCTGCGGCGGAACCTAATCCAGGGAGCGCATCAATCAGCGGCCCCAAAGGCCGCGGTGCGACCAGAGGATCACACCAGCCTCGCAGCACCCGCCAAGATCCGTCCAACCCGGCGGTGAACCGGTCGATGACCGCTGTCTTGCCGACTCCGGCCTCTCCGCGCAGCAGCACCACCCGGCCCGCACCACCACCCGCACGCCGGGCCAGAGAGGCCAGTTCAGCCAGTACCTCTTGGCGCTCCAGCAAATCCTGCACGAACCTGTCGTTCCCGCCTTCACCGCCAGTGGCCACGCAGTCGTAGCCGTACCGCACAGAGTATTTCGTCGCGAGCGTCGCTGCACCTCGTCGCGAACGTCAATTTCGCATGGGTCTCATCCGGCTGAAATTTTAGCCGCAGCCAACGCTGGCGACGGAGACATCAGCAAATGTCCTTAGGCACGGGTCAAAACTCGTTGTTCCGCGGCAGGCGCATCCTTTCGGCCTTGCGGCACCGCGTTGCGGCTCCGGTGTTTGGTCCCCAGAGGCCTATTCCGTGAGGAAGTATTTGAACTGTTGGGCTGAGGCTGTGAGTCTCACGAGCGGACATAGTGGATATCGACAAGCGATGGAACACTCTGGCGCCGCGCGGTGAGGCGCTGCACCCCATGGCCCTCAACAAATGAAACCGGGAATCGATTATGGCTACCAAGGCGTTGCTGGTCCGACTCGAGGCCAAGGCAGGAAAAGAAGACGCGGTCGAAGAATTTCTTCTCTCGGCACTGCCGCTCGTCGAGCAGGAACCCGGAACGAAGCCCTGGTTCGCGGTTCGGTTCGGCCCGTCGACGTTCGGCATTATCGACGCGTTCCCGGATGAGACGGCACGCGGGACGCATCTCTCCGGGCCCGTCGGAAAGGCCCTCCCGGAGAAGGCCGACGAACTCTTCGCCTCGGCACCCGACATCAGCAAGCTCGACGTTATCGCCAACAAGCTCTGACAGCGTCCGCCGCGGTATCGATGCACGAAAGTTCTTGTCTCGACGGTTGCGGCGGCGAAGCGCCGGGCTCCCAAGCGTTGAAGCGGAGGTAGTCAATGACCCATCCCTCGGGTATTCCGGCTTTCGAACGGTTCTTTGGTTCAGCCGCAAGCATCAAGATCGACAAGAACGACGTCCGTCGCTTTCGGGAATTCATCGACGAACAGATCGACGACATTGCTATCGCGGGACGAAATTCAGCCAAGTGGAACGGACGCGATGTGGTTGTCGTGCAAGACCTTCCGATCACCAAGGGCGTTCAAGAACGAATGCGCGAATTCGACAAACTGGAGGAGGCCGAGGAAATCCGCGAGCTGCTGCGGCAGGAGGTGCGACAACCACCTAGCGACGTTACGTTCGCCGAGGACACCGAGCAGCTACTGCCGGAGTTGTTCGGTGGATTGAGTATCGCGCTGGCTCGTTCTTTCGCCGTGGTCGACCCGAAGGTGGCTAGCCCGTCGACTGAGCATTGGGATCGGGCGTTCACGCTATTTCGGCTGGTGTTCTGATCGCTGAATCCGTGCTGTCTTGGGCATTGGATGCTTGTCCGAGAACGGCATTGGAAGTTGCGCTCTCATTGATGGTGACAAGCGAGCCTTGGATTTCACTGCCGGCGCTTTACGCGGATTGCGTCCCGTCGGACCCGAACTCCTTTGACGATGCCTCACACAGCGACCTCGCAATTCGATCGGCCGTCCGGCGAGTAGCTTCGATGATTCCGACAGGAGGGCGGGCTGCGGGGATCATGGTGGACACGACAGCGAGGCCCGATGAACCAAGGGGGATGGCCATCGCGGTGCAGCTGTGGTCGGCGGCCACTTGACCCGCATCAACGACGGGCGCAGTAGTTACGGGGTAATCATGCGCTCGGCCTTGGGCGGTTTCCGGCGGAACCACATCACCCGGCTTGGCTATGAACCGCACCGGAAGTCGGGTGTCTAACGTTTCCAGATAGACAGGGCCGCAACCCAAGTCGGCTGACAGGCTTACAGCTGACCCGGTGGCTGCTGCCAATTCGGCCATCGGCCTTCGAGCGGCGACCCGTAACCGGGCCACCGGCGTGACTGCCGCACCGAGACGCAGCACGCTCGCGCCCAAGGCGTAACGCGATCCCTCTCGCCGGACGGCTCCCACCTCAACGAGCTGCCGAAGAAGCCGATGCGCGGTCGGGTGAGGGATCGCGGCGGCAGCGCTGAGGTCCACCAGTCGCACCGGCTGAAGATCAGCGATCAGGTCAAGAAGTATGAACGCGGTCTCGACGACGCCTCGCGTTCGGCCGGTAGGTTCGCGCCGTCTAGGCGACTGACTTGTGGCCATTCGTCAGCCTACCTTTGCGTTCCCGATAAACTGTCGTGAGCCATCAAGAGCGCTATGTCTTGCGCAGGTATGCGGCGACCTCAGAAATGTCGGGTAGCGGCAAACCTTTCGCGGGCACCAGACCGGCCTGGTGCAGCACTTGCGCTTGATCCCAATACAGAGTCTCGCTGAGCATCAAAGACTTCTGAAACTTTACGACAACGACAAACGCAATTTCAAGGCACGCGCCGGTCGCGGGTACGTCTGGAAGAAGTTGCG
Source organism: Mycobacterium paraterrae (assembly GCF_022430545.2). NCBI lineage: Bacteria > Bacillati > Actinomycetota > Actinomycetes > Mycobacteriales > Mycobacteriaceae > Mycobacterium > Mycobacterium paraterrae. The sequence goes on from NZ_CP092488.2 coordinate 1,973,588, forward strand.
GCACCACGCGGTCATGGGTAAGCCGCATGATGCATTCGTCAACCAACACGTTGTCGCCGACAGACCGTGCAATGACGTCGAGCACAGTGTCCGGAGGTTGAGCGGGGATAAAGACGTCGGCGTAGTAGTCACGCAGGGCAGCGCGCCCGGATGCCCCGCTCATCGTCGGTAGATGCATAACGCGTGCCTCCGGCACCATCGTCGAAACGGCGAGATCGGCGTCCTTTAACTCAAACTCATAGCGGGTATGCCGTTCCCACAGTTCCACCATCGCATCCCGGTTCACGGAATCCGACGCTAGGACCGTCGCGAGGGGTCCACAAATCGATGTCCACTCAACGAACAAAAACGGCGGGCTGACGGCAAACGGCGATAATGGAGGTGGCGTGCGATGTCGCCCGGGAGGATGAATGAGCGAACTTCCCACCTTTGGTGTCGAAGAGGAGTTCCTGCTCGTGGACCCTCGCACCGGTGCGCCGGCCCCACGCAACGCGGCGGTGGCCGAAGAGGCCGAGGGCCGCGGCGTCACACTGCAGCTGGAATTGAGCGGATGTCAGGTAGAGACCACCTCGAGCGTCGCCACGAACAGTGCAGAACTCGGCGACGAACTCGCCGGGTTGCGGCACACTGCGGCCGAGGCGGCGCAGGCCGCGGGGGTGACGCTGCTGGCGCTGGGGCTGCCTCCGGTGACGCCGCGCGAATTCCCGGTCAGTGACACCGAGCGGTATCAGCGGATCGGTGCGCAATTCGGCATGATCGCCCACGAGCAAGGCATCTGCGGATGCCATGTGCACGTGCAAGTCCCGGACCGCGCTGCCGCCATTCATGTCAGCAATTGGCTGCGGCCCTGGCTGCCGGCACTGCTTGCTTTGTCAGCCAATTCGGCGCTGTACCACGATGCCGACACCGGCTATGCGAGTTGGCGACACATCTTGTGGCGGCGTTGGCCGGCCGCCGGACCGCCTCCGTTCTTCTCCTCGATCGACGACTACGACCGTGCGGTCGCCATGCTGATCGACACCGACGTCGTACTCGACCACAAGATGATCTATTGGGATGTACGTCCGTCGGCGAGCATGCCGACCGTGGAAGTGAGAGTGGCCGACGTACCTGCGACGGTCGCCGAGACGGTGCTGCTTGCCACTCTCATCAGAGCCGCGGTGATGACAGCGCTGCGAGAGCCTGTGCACCGCGACGACCTTGAAGGCCTTCCGCCGGGCGCGTTGCGGGCGGCCTACTGGAAAGCCGCGCACGACGGATTAGCCGGTCAGGCAATCGATCTGACTGGCGGTCAAGGCGTGGTGCCGACACCTCGCCGGGTGGGGCAGTTGATCGAGCGGGTACGCCCGGCCTTGGTCAGACTCGACGAGTACGACCATGTCATCGACGAACTGCACCGCATCAGCGCACGCGGCAACGGAGCCATGCGCCAGCTGGAAGCATGGCACAAACGCCACAATGCGATCGATGTCATCGCAGAAGCCGCAGCCGCCACGCTGAGCTGACCGGCACCGCTCGAGCCAGCGAAACGGAGCATAGCTCCGATAGCATCATGGACGAACTGCCTTACACCGGAAGCGAGGGAATTGAGTTGGCACGCACGCCGATCCAAGCTCGCGTGATCAAGCGCGCCGACGCGCGCCGCAACGAGCAGGCTCTGTTGGACGCCGCTGCCGCCGTTTTCGTTCGCGCCGGAGTCGACGCTCCCGTACGCGAGATCGCCACCGAGGCCGGCGTGGGGATGGGCACCATCTATCGGCACTTTCCCACCCGCGCCCAGCTCGTCGTGGCGGTCTTTCGGCATCAACTCGATGCGCTGTCATCGCTCGAGACGATTGTCCCGTCGCCCGCGGACGATGCCTACGAGGCTTTGCGGACGTGGACCCATCGGTTCGCCGAATTCTTGGTCACCAAGCATGGTTTGGCCCGTGCGTTGCGCTCAGACCAGCCGGGCTTCGAGGCGTTACACGCCGAATTCCTCGACCGTCTGCTACCGGTCTGCGATCGACTGCTGAAAGGCGTTGCCGCGAGCGGTCTTCCGTGCGAGGATATCCGGCCGCTAGATTTCCTGCACGGCGTTGGCAACCTGTGCATCGGCGTGGAAGCGGATCCCGAGTACGACGCGCACGGCATGATCGATCTGTTCATCGCGGGCTTGAAACAACCTCGCGGCTGACGGGCTACAGAACTCGGCAAGCAGCGATACCCGTCGGCGGTGGCGGTGAATAACCAAGCGCGCCTACTTGCATTCAATGTCGGCCACGTGCTCGTCAACGGCAAGCCGTTGTCGCTCAACGGGCCACGCGTCCTTGTCCATGTCGAGTACCGTGCGCAGCCATGCGGTGGTGGCGCGCTGGATGAGCGCGACGCGTTGAGGGCTCTCGTCGGTGGTGCGGGTGTCGTTGGATCCCTGTATGCCGCCGAGGCCGTGCTCTGCGTCGGCCAGGACGAGAAGGTCACGTGCGCCGGGACTGAGTCGGTAGCCGTCGACAAACCAGTCCGGTCCGCGCACGCTGAGCGGTGACTGATCGCGATTGCCTGCCACCACCAGGCTCGGTGTTGTCAGGTCAGCAAAGTAGGGATTCATGAAGGGGAAGTACTGCGCGGCCAAGGGCGTGAGATCAGCACCGCCAGTCCCGGGCAGGCAGAAAAGCAAAGCCGCTGTCACCCGTGAATCTGCCATCGTGCCACCGGGTTTTCCGGTGGCGTCGAGGACGCGCGCGCCGGCAAGCATGCTCGCGGTCTGCGCTCCCCAGGAATGCCCGGCTGCTACCACGCGGCGGTGATCGATGCGCCCGCTCAACACTGGCAGCGCGGCCTCCAATTCGTCGAGCTGGTCGAGGATAGTGGTCAGGTCCCGAACTCGGATGTTCCAGATCTCGGGATTGCGCGAGTCGTCAGGGGATAAGGCTAGTGAGTCGAGGTGGGTCGGCTGGATGACGACGAACCCTTGCGCTGCCCAGTACTCGATCAGGGGAACGTAGTCGCGCATCGTCAGCGTCATGCCGTGGGAGAAAAGGATCAGCGGCAGTTCGCGACCGTGCAGGGGCGCCGTGATGCGGACTTCCAGGTCGTCGCCTCGGCCGGGTGCAGGCAAGGTCAAGGGGCACACGGAGATGGTCGCTTTCGACCCGGTAGCGCGGTGGTCAACCGTCGCGTAAGCGTGGCTCATAGGACAAACCTCTCGGAGATTGTGAGGGCCGGCAACTACCGGAACATTGTTCCGTTTTAGGTTAGCGGAGCAGCGCTCCGCTTCGCAAGCGGCGATAAGTTGCTTCCTCCTCAAAGGCGCGGGCGCGACCACCCGCTCGATCACAGTCGGGGACCGAACCGACACTCAGGAGCTTGTGCGCGCCGTCAGCGCCGCCGGAATCCGACTGGTGATCGATAACGTCTTCGAATTCGGCAATGCTGCAACGGCATTCAACGAACTGGCGGAAAGCAAGCACTTCGGCAAGCTGATGATCCGCGTCAACTGAACGGCGCCGTAGGGCCTGGCGGACTAACAGCAGCCGCTTTGCCACGCCACGGCCGGTATGCCGGACTAATATGGTGCGCCATGACAACTGACCCAGCCTCGCAAGAGGCGCATGGGTTGGTCGACCGCGCGGAGGACTCCGCGGCTGACATCGGCATTGACGGCGAGCCGATCAGCAAGCTGGACAAGGCGATCCTCGGTGGGCCGCCGCAGCGGGTGGGACGCTTCGAATACCGCTACGACACCGACCAATGGACGTGGTCAGACACCGTGGCCCGCATTCATGGCTACCAGCCAGGCGAGATCACGCCGACGACAGATCTGGTCCTTGGTCATAAACACCCCGACGACCTGACCCATGTTCGGACGCTGCTGGCTCAAACCGCCGCACCGTTTAGCAGCCGCCACCGAATTATCACAACCAGCGGTGAGACTCGGAAAGTCGTTGTTGTCGGGGACGCCGTCACCGACGACAACGACCGAATAGTGGCGACCCGTGGGTTCTACATCGACGTCACCGACAGCTTCGCCGCTGACCTCCGAGAATCAGTCGACGAGGAAATGGAAACAGTGTTGGCGCACCGCGAGATCATCGACATCGCCAAAGGCATGCTGATGGCCATCTACCGCATCTCCGCCGACGCCGCCTTCGGAGTGTTGCGGTGGCGGTCCCAGGAACTCAACGTCAAACTGTTCAGCATCGCCGAGCGCCTTGTCAACGAACTGCCAGAAATCCTCGATGTCAGTCCATCCACAACAACACCCGTCGACCACTACCTGATGACTTTGCGCTTTCCCGAGTAACCTTCCTGACTTGGGCCCGCAGCCAGGCCCTTACCGGGTGCGTGGCGAAAGATGTTGCATAGCAGGAGAATCGCATTGTCTGGCGCGGAACTAGACGGTGTTGACCGCCTCGCAAGCCCCAGGCCCGTCGTAGCGGGTGCGCACATCACCGGTGCATGTCGCTCTCGGAGTTTCGCTTCTGCTTGGCGATATAGAGCTCAGCGTCCGCTGCGGCGTGCAGCGTGGCGATGTCGGCGTTCTTAGCGCGGGCCGATGCGGTCCCGATGCTGGTGCCTGGCGTGTGTCGTCGCGCGGCTGCCACGAACTGCTCCGCTGCCGGCCTGCGGCCCCCGCGGTCGGCGATGCACACCGCGAATTCGTCGCCGCCTAGCCTGGCCAGAACGGCGTTGGCGGGGGCCACTTCCCGCCATAAGTCCGCACGACTGATCAGGTGCCGATCACCAGCCACATGCCCGTCGGCGTCATTGATCTGTTTGAAATTGTCGATGTCCAGCGCCACAACGGTGACGCTGGACCCGGTCGAACGGGCTCGCGCCAGGAGGTTGGCGGTGGCAATCTCCCAGCCGGCACGGTTGAGTAGCCCCGTCAGCGGATCGGTGCACGCGGCCGCGACCAGAGTCCGCGTGATCAGGCCGAACGACTCGGCGGCGCCGACGATCGCAATCACGAAGATGAGGTAGTCGATGCCCAACTTGGGTACGGGCGCCAGTGCAAGCGCGATGACACAGGCGCTGGTGAGCGCCCCAACCAGCGCCACGCCCAAGCGCGGCGAGTAGAAACCGCGGAGATACATCGCCAGGAACATCGGCGCGATCAGGCAGGCGAATTCGGCAACGATCGCGACGTGGAAGGCCATGACTACGGGTGTGGCGACGATCGCCGCCGCTGTCGCCGGTCCGGGCTTTTCAGGCCGGACGGCCAGCCACGCCAACGCCGCAGCACCGAGGACGATCGCCGCAATGCCACCCGCCGGGTTGCCTGGCTTCAGGCCGGGATGGATTCGGATGAAGCTGCCGAAAACCACGCCCCAGACGTAAAGGAACGTAGTGGCGCCCAAATAGATTCGCATCAGCCGAGCCTGATGCTTGCCGTAAAAGCCGCTACCCGCGTCGGCGCGCAACCGCAACCGGCCTGCCCGACGGCCGAGGGGTCCTCGGGTGCTAAGACCCATCCGGTCAACTTTCCCGGTCGTGTGTCGAAACTCGGCCAATTCTGACATCGCCATTTTGCCGAGTGGGCGTTTGCGGATTATGTGAACGGTACTAAAGCATCCCGCGACACGCGGAAAGAATTCGTCAAATACCACTGCCGGCATACGTGTGTGATGTTTCCGCTGCCTCGTCGGCCACGTGTGGACAGCCCCAGAGCTTCTGCGGGCTGTGACGAAGAGATCGAACAGGCCATTGGTTGGCGCTGCCCAGCTTGCCGGAAAACGCACTGTCAGTTCGCAGGCTAGCCGGCACCGTAGTGCTAGTCGTATAGGACGTCGTTTCCTTTACGCCGAAGTTCTTCTAGGCCGGCGCGGAAATTCCGAAGGTATTCAGGAGAATGCGGCACCCAGTCGGTCATCTCCCCGACAATCTTCACGGGATTTCGGCTGCGGTAAGAGTGTGTGGGGTTGCCCGGAAACTTCTTGTCAGTCACGTTCGGATCGTCCTCGACGTGGTCCTGGGGCTCGACGATGTAGACGCGACAACGGCCGGTTCCGACAGCCATTTCGGCCGCCAGGACCGCACCGTCGAGAACTTTGGTCATATAGACGTGGTTCGCAATGTGCCCTGGACGATAATTGGACGGGTACCCCGGCACCAAAAAATCCCCGACCCGCAGATCGGCCTTGGTCCCGTGAAAGTAGGCGCCGGACGCGTGCACCACAAACCGTTCCGGCGTGTTCGTCATCTCTGTCATAAACAACCTCCCGTCGAGTGAGCTGCGGGGCGATTCTGCACCCTGACGGGGGCCTTGCCGCAAGACCCCCTCTCCGCCATATGATGAGAGTGGGCGAACGCCGCGAGACCGTGTGGTGCGGTGTCCGCTTCTCACTCGGCTCGACGGCACGACCACCGAGCAGGTTTGCAAAAGCTCTGCGATGCAACGTTATTGGCGCTGTTGCACAGGTTGTGCACATTGTGTTTTATCCAGTACTCGTAAAGGGCGCGTCGTTGCTGTTCCAGACCGTGTAGCCGGACAAGGGCGTGGGCCCCGGTAGGTCGGTGTAGCCCTTAGATGACGTTGCCCCAATTACGGGACACCCGGTACCGCGTGTGGCATACGTGCCGTCAGCAGTAGCGCACCTGCAGCATTTACGCTGCGCTGCAACGCTATCGAGGATGCGCTCACCGTTCGGTCCCTTCATAGGGCGTAGTAAGCCTGCCGGCGCGCCGACGGATTCCGGGCGGAGAGAAAGTTTCGAAGATAGGGAGTTCTCCCCATGATCGGCGGTGGTATCCCACGCAGACTGGGATTCCGCGACTCAGATGAATGCTTAAGGAATTGTCGTGATCAACACTCGGTGTCACTGTCGTGCTCGTGGGCGCCATCGCGGGGCTAATAACCTCCGCCTCCAGTGCGTGGCCGCCGCTTGCGGACATGCAGTTACCGAAATCCGAGCCATCCCGCAGGTGGGAGCGGGTAGATGGTGAATACGGACGATCCCGGACCGCGCATCGCCGACGAGGAATCGGCTGACACATTGGCCGCAGCATCGACCGGCCGTTTCATCGCCACAGCCACGCCACCCACAGCCAAGCAGATGATGCGATACACCCGCATCGCCATCGCTGTGACGGCCGCGTTGCTCACCGCAAGCTACACGGCGCTCTTTCTGATCGGCGCTCTCCTCGGGTCTCTGACCGTCGCACGAGTTGGCGGTGCCGTCATCTTTCTCGCGGTACTTCTGTTGGGCATGCCGGGGTACGGGCTATTGCATCGGCGACTCACCCGGAGGAGGAAGGTCCTCGTCAGCGTAGGCAGCGAAGGCCTGACGGTTAATACGCGCCCGGACGAGGTTTTCCCGTTCGGTGACGCGCGGGTTGGCCACTGGACGCTCGAGGGTGACCGCAGATCGATCAAGGGGACGGCGTTGCACCTGGGAACAGACGGTCATCGGTTTGTTCTGGGCGGACGAGACCATCGCCTCGGTGCGGGGATCTTTTCGGAAGCAACGCCCGTCGACAACGTAGACGCCTGGATCTGGGCCGCAGAGTTCGACGAAATTCTCACGATCATCGGGAGACGGTGTGGAACACAAACGGGGAATCCTCTACCTGCGCAGCTGATTCGATGCCTGTTGATTCCCAACGCGGCGAGATCATTTCGTCTTCGGTCTTCGGGATGTTCAAGAACACGGCAACGGCGCTGCGACTGAACAGCAACCCGTCGCAAGCCCAATGGGCCTTCGATTTCGGCGAAGACGCGATTTCAGTCATCGACTTGGCGACCAATGCCCGAATCACCTCAGCCCCTTTGAGACACGTAAAAGCGACAGCTGCAGCAAGCACGCGCTCGATGCCGCGCATCGGGCCGATGACAACCCCCGTACTGATCGTCACCGTTCCCGGCACGCGGCAGTTCACCATCGGTTGCCCCAATCTGGACGGCGCGCCGCTATATACGCTGACGGGTAAAACCAAGCTTCACTACCGGTTCTCGTGGGTCGGCGAGGTCGCTGTCAAAGAGGAACCGGCGTTTGTGGTCTCCGACCCACATTGGCTGACGCTCGTAGACAAGTTTGGTTTAGCCCCACGTCTGGCCGACGGGGCCAAAGAGGTCGCAACGGAGGCGGCGCCGGCCCAGCCCAAACGAAAGCGTTGGATCTACGCCGCCATCGTGGCCCCGATACTGCTTATCGCTGCCTCGGCAATGACGCTGCTCGGCAGCAGCATCACCAACGACAGGCAGCTGAAAGACGAACTGCTGAAGGCAAATTCGCTACGGCAGTTCGCGCTTCCGTTCGCCGATCTGCGAATGCCCCACGGGGTGACGGTCGACGCCTCCGGCAATGTATACGTCAGCGACACCCATACCAATCGGGTGCTGAAACTGGCCGCCGGAACGAGCACCCAAACCGTGCTGCCATTCGGCGGCCTCGACTTGTGTCCCGACGACATCGCCGCGACCACCGCCAGCGTGGCGACCGACACCACGGGAGCTGTCTATGTCAGTGACAGCTGCCACGACCGGGTGGTGAAGCTGGCGCCCGGTTCGAACACCCAGACCGTCGTCCCCTTTATCGGAATGGAGAGTCCGCAAGGCGTGGCGATAGATACTGCCGGCACCGCCTACGTCGTCGACTATTCCCATGGGAAGATCCTCAAGCTGGCACCCGGGGCAGGCGAGGCGGTCGCCCTGCCGCCAATGCGGAATGTCGAACCTAGCGGTGCAGTGGCAGTCGACGCCGCCGGTGATATTTACATCAGCTGCAGCCGCAGACGCACCCGCCAAAGCTGTCTGATGAAGATGCCTGCCGGGTCGAGCAGCTGGACCGGACTGCCCGCGATCTCCGAGCACGCCGGCGACAGCTTCAGCTCTGGCGAACAGGACGTGGCGGTGGACGCCGCAGGCACCGTCTACATGATCTGTTCCAAGGCCGTGATGAAGTTGGCGCCGGGAACAAACACCTGGGTCGCCTGCGGGCGGTCCTCAGCTTGATCGACCCCCTCGGGCTGGCGGTGGATCCCCGCGGTGACTACGTCTATGTCACCGACCATGTCGGCTCCCGCGCGACGGACTCGATCTTCCCGTGGGACAAGGACGACGCTCAGGGTTTCGTACTCAAAATACCGACAGGGTAAAAGCCCGCGCCGCAAGGCTTATCACGTAGAACCGGCGCGATGAACCCACGCACCAGTAGTCCCGGCCGGTGGTACGCGGCGAGTGTCTGAGCCGGCGGGCGAACTGACTGTTGCCCAAACTTGGGGGATTTTCCCCATGTGCGGTCATGGCGCCTGACCAGAGGACCGGGATGCTCGTTATCCGCGGTCGAGATCGACGGGCGGAGTGTGGATTGCGGAGTTGCCTCCGCCGCGTTTCGCGTCGAACATAGCCCGATCGGCGTGCTCGATGAGGGCGTCTAGGAGTGGACCCGGATCGACCTGGGACGCGAACCTGTCCAGCGGCACGCTCGTCCCGCCCACACTCGCGGTGAGCGGAGCTCGATCAGCGGGGGCGGCGACCGCCGAAAGGACCCGCTTGGCGGTGCGTTCCTGGTCGCCCGGGCCGGCAATATCGACGATCACGAATTCTTCACCGCCGAGCCGTGCTACCAACGCACCACCGCGCACGGCGGACTCGATCCGCCGTGCGGTGCGGACCAAGACTTCGTCACCAACGGCATGACCGAACGTGTCGTTGATGAGTTTGAAACTATCAAGGTCTACGACCATCACCGCCAACTGACCGCTGCTGACATACCCCTCGCGCACTAGGTCCCCGATCTGCATATGCAGGCCACGCCGGTTCAGCAGACCGGTGAGGGGGTCGGTGGCCGACTCGTTGGCGTCGCCCCGCAGAGCCCAGATGGCGGCCTGGATACCCAGCGGTGTCCCAGCGACCAGCGTCCCTGACAGGAGCGCCTTTACGGTGAGATCGACGATGTCGAATTTCGACTGCAAACCGACTTTGGCCGCGAAGCCCGCAATCGTCGCGACAATGCAGATGATGTGAGCCACAAGCATTTTCGGACCATCGAAGAACACCAAGAACACCGACAGCATGGTGAAGAAACTGAACCCGAAGGCGGCCAATACCCACCCTGAGTCGAGCAGGACCATCGCGGCAATCGCGATGTCCGCGGAAAAGACGAAAGCGAGGGCCGTCGAACGCGAGGGCCAGGACCGACAACACCACACCCATGCCCAGAATGCCTGTAGTACGACGAAAGCCATTACGGCAATCCGCGATGCGCGGGTGGCTGCCGCCGGCAGCAGGATGGTCGCGGAAATAACCGCGTCCATTCCCGTACCCAAGCCGATCAGAATTTGCACTGCCCCCGACATCGCCCGCTTGAAGTACTGCACTTGCACGGCGTAATCAACAGGCTCGCACCACCAGTCGCGGACGAGGCGGGCGAATGTTTCGAGCCTCCGTGAATAGTCCGACAAAGCCACTCCCAGAAATTCCCGCGACTATTGGGTGCTAAGCGAGGCCTGGCTGCAGTAGCCCAGTACTCAAAGGATAGCGGGCCTATTCCACACGTGACTCATTGCGTACCGTCTCGAGGATGCACGCTGAGTGCGGAAAACAACGTTCTGTCATTGCCTATGACGCCAGCTCAACCCGGCCGCGTACAGCATCTTTCACTGAGAGTTGCCGGTTGTCACTGAGTAGCAAGCGGGCGGCTTAGCTCGAAGCGATTGCCGTCGAGGTCGTAGAACCAGACATATTCGTGGTTCTCGCTTCGGCACAGCTCACCGACCTCAATTCCCCGATCAAGCAATAGGTTTCGAGCCGGTGCGAGATCGTCGGTATCGATCACCGCAACGACATACGTCCGGTCTTCACCCGCGGCCCTTTCGGCGCGTCTAGGCAGTTGCCATAGCGCCACCACGGTGCCGGCGATCAGGTAGGCGGCAATGGGTTGATCCGGCCCGTCGAAACCGACATGGATCGGCTCCAGACCGAATTTTTCGCGATACCAGTCGACGGCCGCGCTGACGCTACGAACGCGCACAACCGTGGTCAGCATCGACGCAGCTTCGAACACATTCGACGCCATACGTGTGATCAAAGCACGCTGACTGTGGTGCTGCGGTCACATTGCTCGACCCTAAAGACGCTCACATGCCTCTCCCTCCGCCGCAGGCGCGTACCGGTTATCTGTCATTCGATGAGGTCATGCGACGGTGGCCGTAAGCCGCCATTGGTTAAGGCGGGAAGTAGCTGGGTGAAGGCGGGCATCAAAAGTGTGGGGTCTTTGTCCCATGGGAGGGCGAGCAGTTGCTTGACGCTGCGTCTGCCGCCAAAGGACCGCAAGGCGTCGAAGTCGGAGATGCTGAGCGCAAGCTGACCGGGCGCGGTGTGCGGGTCGCCCATCTGGACAGCTCCGAGCGAGGGCGTGGACAACCGGAATGACGGCAGCCGCGCATGCCGGATGAATTGGTCACCCGTCGTCGTCATGAAGCTCAATGCTGTCGTGAACGTGAGATCGCCAGTGCGAGAGCCAGGTTCACCCAACGCCCCGCGTATGTCGTGCTCATGCGTCAAGGTGTCGAAGACGAGTTGGCACACCCCAGCATCAGAGGCGAGGGCGAGATTCGTCGACACCGCATCAAGCGACTGCGCCCATCGAGCGAGCAACTCGTCGATGCTGTGCTCGCCTAGCCGTGCGACTTGCGCGTTCGCCCAGGGCGCGGTGCCTTTCTCGTCCAGGTTCAGCGCGACGATGTCTTGGGCGACGCCGACCAAATGCGCAACAACCTGTCTGATCGTCCAGCCAGGACATGCCGGGACTGGGAGTTCGGCGATGTCGTCGCGACCGCGCACCAGCGCATCGACCCGTGCGCAGATGCGGCGGTAGGCGACGGCCGCATCGTTCATCGAGACCAGTCGCGGCGCTTCGCCGTAATTCAGACCCATCGGGTCTCCCCTCTCTCGCGACACCGCCGCGGTCAGGGCCGACCCTACATCGAAATTAAGGAAATTAAGGAAACTATGTGGTAACGATAAGACCTGTCGGGTTCGTACGGGCGACTTTGGCGCACCGTCTGTGCGCCCACGCATCGGTCAGAACGTGTTGAACAAGTACAACTCCAGGGACTCGAAGAGGCTCGCGAATGCTCCGCTGCTGGCGAGCCCATGCTCGACTGCGCCGATAAGTGCGTCGAGGGTGTTGATGTTGTCCGAGATATCGATTTGTGTGAGGTCACCGTCGATCGAGGTGGTGGCATCGGCGATTTGCGTCGGTGTCAGGCCCAGATATGCCGTGTGCGTGGTGAACACGTTGATCAATGCGTTCATCAGGCCGCCAGCCGTGAAGTCTTGTTGGAAGTCGGCAATGCCGTCGCCGTCGAGTGTGTAGATCGTCGTCGGATACAGATCGTTTGGCGTCAGGTGTTCCACGGCGCTGTCCATTCCAAGCGCGTTGAGGATGGCGGTCTCCTGACTCGAGCCGTGGCCGTACACCGAGTCGAGGGCCGGCACTAGGTTGGGCCCGATTCCGCTCGGGAGGGAGGGGTCGCCGATGAACACGAAGTGCAGATCGTCGCTGGGAATGCCGTCTTGGGCGAGCTGTGACATGGCGATCGATTCCGCAGTCGCGCTCTGTGAGTAGCCGAAGATCGTGAGCGGGTGCTCGGCGTTGAAAGCGCCTGGGTTGACGTCGAATTCGTTACGCACGGCGAGAACGACGTCGTCGGCGTCGGTCACACTGCTGGGGCCCTGCTGGAATAGTTCGGGGGTGGTCAACACCTGCAGCGGTGCGGCACAGGGGTCGGTGGCGACCATATCGCAGACCGTCGACGAGGTCGCGCCACCGTCGAAACCCAGCGGATGCAAATACAGGTTCTCGGCGGCTTGGGCAAAGGACGTCGACGGGGTGGGCTCGCCCGTTCCGCCGAGGATGATCGCCGTCTCGCTGCCCCAGAGCGGGTCGTCCGCGTCGCCGAATGCGGTCGCCGCCGTCAGCACGGACGTCAGCGCCATCACCACGCCGCCAGCGCCCGCCAGTAAGCCGAACCGCGGCCAATCCGACACCCGACCAATCATCTTGACCCCTTCAAACCCGCTCGACCGAACGCCAACAAAAATAGACAAAGTAAGCAAAACGTATCATTTCGGTGCGGTGCGCGCCGGGAGTTTGGCGAACGAATATGCCGCGGGGGACGCTGGTAGGCCAAAAATGCTGACAGCAGCACTAGTCTTCAGCCCAGGTAGAGAACTGCAAACCCGCAGCCCAGCGAGAAGTCAGGACACCAGGATTGCCTACGTCGCCCCGGCGCCGAGGCCGCCCGCCAGGCGGTGGCAACACCGCGGAGCAGACGCGCGAAATCCTCCTCGACGCTGCCGAACGCTCGTTCACGGTCCGCGGCCACCGCCGTTCCACCATGGAAGTCATCGCACAGGACGCCGGCTACTCACGGGCCGCGCTTTACCGCCAGTTCCCCAACCGTGAAAGCCTTGACGCCGCGCTTATTCAGCGGACGACGCAACGGCACATGATGCGCCTGCTCGAGGGCCGCGACAGCATGGACCCCATCGAGACCGTCGTGGAAATTCTGGTGATCGTCGCCACTGAACTTGCCCACGACCCGCTCCTTCGAACCATCTCCGAGGCGGCCGACGAGGGCACGGTGGCCCAGATGCTGGCTAACAGCGCCACAGTCAGCCGGCTCGCAGAACCGACGATCGAAGCTATCCTCCGCCAAGACGACGGGGAGCGGTTCCGAAGCGGCATCCGTCCGCAAGACCTCACCCAGTTTCTCACCACGACTGCCCTGAGCTTGCTGCTCGGCATCGTTCCCGACAGCGAAAACGCCGACGTCGCAAGAGATTACATCGAGACCTTTATTCTTCCCGCCTTCATCAACGATCCACCACAGCCACGCGTGGTGTTCCCCTTGCGGGTCGACAACGACCCAGGCTAGGAGGCTGCTCGGCGTAGACGTCGCACATCGTGTTCGGCGCAGCCCACGCGGTCGGCGGCCTCGGCGATCGATAGCTCCGGATTGAGCAGGGTCTGCATTTCCTCAGCCGAGAATGACGGTTCGACATCCCATGGTGCCTGATCCCAGCCGGCGTCAGAAAAACCGGCAAACAGAGGGTCGCTCATGATGTTTCCTCGGATCATGTGAGGACCAGCGTCCCACGTGAAATAAAGAACTCCGGCTGCTGGCTGCGCCGCATGATTATGTGCCGATTTTAACGGTGCCGGTGCCTGTTCGCAGCGCGAGAAGATCTCGGTCGGCCTGTAGCCGAACGTGTTTCACTCAGAGATCGAGGACGAGGGTCTCTGATGCCGGCGACGGGGTGGACACGCAGAGCAGGATGCTGCCTGGGGCGGGCGGTTCGAGGGGTTCCAGGTTGTAGTGCACCTGCCCGGACAGGAGCGCCGTCTCGCAGTTGTGACAGACGCCGGTACGACATGACCATCGGGTCGGCACGTCACAGGCCTCCGCGAATTCGAGGAGACTGCCGTAGCTGGGCGACCACTGGACGGCTATTGCGCTGCGGGCGAACTGAATTGCGGGCCCTGGGCCGGTCGGACCTTCCGGCGGATGCGGAGATTTGGCTTCGGTGGCGGCAATACCGGGGGTGAGGGCTGCCCGTGCGCCGAATTTCTCCAGGTGCACGTTGGCAGGATCGACGCCACACGTGGCGAGCGCCTCAGCCATTGCGTCCATAAATGATTCCGGTCCGCAGATGAAAGCTTGCGCGTTGGTGGGCAACCCCAGGCGGCTGAGTTCACCGACGGAGAGCCGGCCCTGCTTGTCGTACTCCTCGCCCAGGCGGTCCGTGCCGCCCGGCCGACTGTAGAAAACAGCGGACTGCCAACGGGGCAGCGTGTTCAGCAACCCGCGAGCCTCCGCGGCGAACGGGTGTTCGGTGCCGTCGCGCGCACCGTAGAGCCACCAGACTGGACGCGTCGACGCCGACGTCGCCAACGAATGCAGCATGGACAATACGGGCGTTGCGCCGACCCCGGCCGACAGCAGGATGACCGGCTCGTTGCCGTCGTCGAGAAAGAACGCGCCGCGCGGGGCCGCGACATCGAGGACATCGTCGGGCCGGACATGGGCATGGATGTAGGAACTGACGGTGCCTGAGGGCTCCCGTTTGACGCTGATCCGGTAGGTGCCCGACCCAGGGTCGTTGGACAGCGAGTAATTCCGGATCAGCGGCGCGCCGTCAGGACCGGCTGGCACCCGCACCGTGATCGACTGGCCGGGCAGCCATTTGGGCAATGCCGTGTTGTCGGGGTCGGCCAGGGAAATCGAGCGCACGCTATGGCTTTCGTCGTGGATTCCGATCACACGCAATTGTCGGAAGCCCGGCCAAGCGGGTGGCGGGGTGCTGCTGCCGGTCAGACCGCTGTTGCCGGCCGCCGTGCCGGTGTCCTGATCCAGTAGCTTCTGCAGTGACCACTTCCAACCGGGGCTGAGCGCTGGGATACCAAGGGCGCGTTGTAATGCGTCACGGCGATGGCCTGGTAGGTAGAGCAGCGCATCGATCTCGGCGACGGTGATCTTTTCCGGCCCGTCAGCGATCTTCTCAATGGCCTGGCCGGCTTCGACTTCACCTTCGGCCAATACGCGGCAGTAGAAGCCCGGCCGCCGATGTGACACCAACAGCGCAGGCATACGCGGTTCGCCGAGTCGGATACCTACTCGGTAGCAAGTGACGCGCGGCTGGGTGACCTCCAGCACCGCTTCACCGATGCGGTAGCGGTCTCCGATGCAGACCTCGTCGTCGGGAAGCCCGTCGACGGTGAAGTTTTCACCGAATGCCCCCGGCTCTAAGTCGCTCCGACCTAGTTCGGCCGCCCAGTGGTCATACGACGCGAGTTGGTAGACCAGCACCGCCCGGATTTCTCCACCGTGGCCGGCCAGATCACCTTGGCCGTCTCCGTCGATGTTGAGGCGGCGGACCATGCGCGGACCCGTCACCGGAGACTTCCAAATCCCGGTGTAGACATTACGGCCCTGCCACGCAACGTCTTTCGGCATACCGACGTTCACCGAGACTAGCTTGGCCATGTCACACACCTCGTCGGGGGTTGGAGCCGCTTCGGGCAGTCATCGGAATTCTTGCGCAATATGTCGCTGTTCGCCAGAAACGCTAACGGGTGATCATCCCGTATTCGGCGTGAATGTGTAAGTCTCGCCGTGCGCAAGATAGACAAATTCTGTTGCCGCATACGATCTTTCGGCCGCACGCTTGAAGTCGTCGAGCCCCGACAGGAAGACCGAGAAATCGTTGTAGTGAATCGGGATGGCGGTGTGAGGTTTGGTGATCTCCACGGCGCGTACTGCCTGCTCGCCGGTCATCGTGACCACGGTGACGAGGAAGGTGGTGCCACCAGTGTGGATTAAGCCCAGGTCGATGTCGGGGAAGCGGGTAGGGATGTCCTCGAGGGCGTCGACGAGCATCGTGTCCCCGGTGATGTAAAGCCGGTACAACAGCTCGTCATTGCGGCCGAAGTCGAGTACGTGACCGTTGACCGGCATGAGCAGCTCCTCGACGGCGTCGTCGGCGGCGTGCTTGGCCGGCATCGCGGTGATGGTCAGCGCCGCGTCACCTTTGCTGACTTTGAGGGATTCCCAGGTGTCGAGGGGATATCCTCGGTCGAACCCGAGCTTGTTCAATTTGCCCACCGCGTCGGCGGTCGTGACGATGGGTAGCGTCTTGTCGAGTTCTCGGGCGGCGACGTCGTCGAAATGGTCGCCGTGGTAGTGCGATAACACGATGAGATCGATCGGCGGCAGATCGGCTATTTGGCAGGCCGGCTCGACCTCGCGTCGTGCCCAAATGCCGTGACCTAGATGCACATGCTCGCCTTTGTGGAGGAAGGCTGGGTCGGTCAGCACCGTCAGACCGCCATAGCGGATCAATGTTGTGGCGTTGCCGATGAAGTAAACGTGGCCTTCGGTGAAGTCAGCGTTCTCTTCACCGAACAGCTCAAGCGAGTTCATCTGCGCTCCCATGCTATTTCGGTAATTGCGTCTTCATGGCTGTGACGACCTGTTCGGTGTACGGGACGGCGTGCGCCAGGAATGCGTAGTTCACTAGCGCCGCCTGATAGCCGTCGCCGTGGACCGGATGACGGGGGCCGGCGGTTGCATCGCGGACGACCGCGACCTGGAATCCTTGCTCGAGCAGGTCCCGCAGGTGGGACTCCACGCACATATTGGCAAGCATGCCGCACAGAACCACCCTGCTGATGCAGCGTTTCCGGAGTTGGAGTACGAGGTCGTTGGTTTGGGGGCCCCATACCTTGTGAGGGCTGGCCACCACGGTCGCCGCGTCGTCGATGAACGGCTTGAGTCGATCGATCCAATCCGCACCTGAACCAGCGAAGCCGTCCAGATTCAACGGCCCTGTGCGGCTAAAGGCATTGGTGCGCAACTCATCTGATTCCAGAGGACCGCTGAACAGCCAGCTATGATCGGTGGGGTAGAAGTAGTGAGGCGAGATGAACAGCGTGAAGCCGGCGGTTTTGGCCGCCTCGAGAATCTCGGCGAGATGCTCGACCGTTTGATTCTCGATGACGCTGTCGCGCACCAATTCCCAGCTTTTACCCGTGGGGCTCAGGACGTCGTTCTGCGGATCGATGACGACGATGGCGGTGTCGGAGGGACTATATGCGAAGGGAGGCGCCGGTTGCGTCGTCACGATCGTCGTCACCGCCCCTGCCGAATGAATTCCAGGAGGTCGGCATTGATGACGTCCGCGTGAACGGTCGGCATGCCGTGAGGATAACCGCGATAGGTCTTCAGGTACCCATTTTTCAACAGCTGCGCCGACCGGGGTCCCGAGGCGGCGTATGGCACGATCTGGTCGTCGTCACCGTGCATGACCAGCACCGGAACCGTGATTTTCTCGAGGTCTTCGGTGAAGTCGGTCTGTGAGAACGCGACGATCCCGTCGTAATGAGCCTTCGCGCTACCCATCATGGCTTGCCGCCACCAGTTGCTCACGATCGCACCCGAGGCAGCTGCGCCCGGCCGGTTGAAGCCATAGAAAGGCCCGGAGGCCAACTCCCGGTACAAGATCGATCGGTTGGCGGCGAGCTGGTCTTGCAGCCTGTCGAACACCTCGACCGGTTGGCCGCCGGGGTTTGTCGCGGTCTGAACCATCAGCGGTGGGACCGCACTGAGCAGCGCTGCCTTGGCGACTCGGCCTTGGTCGTGGCGCGCCAGATAGCAGACTACTTCGCCGCCGCCGGTGGAGTGGCCCACCAGGATGGCGTCCCGCAAGTCGAGATGGTCGACCAGCGAGGCGAGGTCGTCGGCGTAGTGGTCCATGTCGTGGCCTTCGCCGGTTTGGCTGGACCGTCCGTGGCCCCTTCGATCGTGGGCGATCACCCGGTAGCCGTGTCCGAGGAAAAACAGCATCTGGGTGTCCCAGTCGTCCGCCGACAGCGGCCAGCCGTGGCTAAAGACGATCGGCTGGCCCGAACCCCAGTCCTTATAATAGATCTCGACGCCGTCACGCGTCGTCACCCGGTTCACCGAGCCTCCGACGTCGCCGTTACACCGGCATTGAACCGCGCGGTCGACCCGTTCATGGCCCTTACTGTGCTTGGCCGTCTGGCTGGGAAAAAGAGCCAGTGCTCGATGACTGCAATCGTCGAGGCTGATGAATCGAACACGGTACGTTGCTTTCTGCCGTATGGGCGGGTGTGAAATACCGGGTCAGCGCAGCGGGATATCGCGGCTCGGTCCGCGCTCGCTGTCGGGCCGCGGGCCGAAATAGCGGCGCTCGGACTCATCGATGCGGACGTCGTTGATGCTGGCCTCCCTGCGGCGCATCAACCCGTTGTCGTCGAACTCCCACAATTCATTCCCGTAGCTGCGCCACCATTGGCCGCTGGTGTCGCGACACTCGTACTGGAAGCGCACCGCTATCCGGTTGTCGTGGAAGTCCCACAGGCTCTTACGTAACGAGTAGTCGAGCTCTCTCGCCCACTTGGCGGTGAGAAACTCAACGATTTGGTCGCGGCCGCTGATGAATTGGCCGCGGTTGCGCCATGCGCTGTCAGGTGTGTACGCCAGGCTCACCTGGTGGGGATCGCAGGTGTTCCAGGCGTCTTCAGCGGCCTGCACTTTGGCCAGGGCCGAATCCAAGTCGTAGGGCGGAAACGGTGGGCGGGACTCAGTCATTCGGGGAGACCTTTCGGCAGCAGCGGCGCAGTGTGCTGTCAACCAGATTGCGGCAGCGCTGTGACTAGAACAACGACCAAGACCGGATGGCTGCAATTGCCGCTGTCGATTAATGCCCGGTGTGGCGTGAAATATCGTTCACGACTCGATGGGCCGTAAGGTGTCGGCGGACATGAAAAACTGCCCACTGGCGGACATGAAAGTGCCCGTTCGCGGCCAATAAGAACTGCCCACCGGCGGATACGAAAGTGCCCGCAGGCGGCCATGAATCTGCCCAGACCTACTTGATGTCGTTCGGCGCGTCTGCGCTGGGGCGGCCTCTCCTGCGGTTTCGATGTCGATGCCTAGTCGACCCGACAACCCCAGGAGAGACCTACTTGAAGTCTGACGGAGAACTCATGGAAATACTCAATGCCTACGACCTGACCGGGTCCTACCGCGCCGCGGCCGAGCTGTGTGGGTGCTCGCACCACACCGTGAAGAAAGCGGTCGAGGATCGCAACGCTGGGCTGCCCCCGGCCACGCGGCGGGCCCGGATGATCGATGATTGGCGCGACCTGCTGGAAACCTGGGTCGCTGATTCGAAGGGCAAGATCCGCGGCGACAAAGCCCACGACAAGCTGGTGGCGTTGGGCTACACCGGCACCGACCGCACCACCCGCCGTTCGTTGGCGGAGATCAAAGCGCAATGGCGCCTTGGCAATACACGCGTGCACCGGCCCTGGATCACCGAGCCAGGACTGTGGCTACAGTACGACTTCGCCGACGGCCCCCTTGTCGCCGGCCGCAAGATCGTGCTGCTCGTGGCGTGGCTGGCGTGGAGCCGCTACCGCGTCGTGGTGGCTTTGCGGGACCGCACCGCACCCAGTGTCTTCGCCGGCCTGGACCGCATCTTTCGCATCGTCGGTGGTGCTCCGACCTACCTGCTCACCGACAACGAGAAGACCGTCACCACTGGACACATCGCCGGAGTTCCGGTCCGCAACCGGGCCGCGGTCACCTTCGGCCGCTACTACGGCCTTTCGGTGCTGACGTGTGAACCCGCCGACCCAGCCACCAAGGGTGGGGTGGAGAACGCGGTGAAGCTCGCCAAAGCCGACATCGTGCCTACTGAGACCAACCTCCTGCCGCAGTACGACTCGTTCGCCGACGTCGAAGCCGCATGCGCCGGTTTCACCACCGAGATCAACGCCCGCGTGCACCGGATCACGGGACGCCGGCCGGCCGAGATGCTCATTCAGGAACGCCCGGCCCTGCACGCGGTTCCTGACCTGCCCCACACCGCCGCGTTGGGGGTGACCCGCCGGGTTCCCGACAACACCCCGATGGTCACCTTCGACCACTGCCAATACTCGCTGCCCGCAACTCTTCTGGGCCAGACAGTGTGGATCCGTGACCACGACGGCACCGATGAGGTGGTGATCTGCGCTCTTGATGGCGGCGGCCCGGTGGAGGTGGCGCGGCATCGCCGCGCCGCCCCCGGTAGTCCCGCCATCAACGATGACCACTTCCCTGAGCATCGGGACAAGGTGCCCGGTGATTACCGGGTGCGGGCCCGCACTGTCAGTGAGCAGACCTTCCTGGCGCTGGGGCCGGGTGCGGCGGTGTGGCTCAAAGAAGCCGCCGCCGTCGGCACCGAACGGATCCTGCAGAAGATGGCCCACGCGGTGGAACTGTCGGCGTTAACCGGCCGCGCCGATGTCGACTGGGCGCTCGGGCATGCTGGCGTGCACGGTCGCTTCGCCACCGGTGACCTTGATTCCATCCTCGCCAGCAAGGGCATGGACACCACTCGCCGCGGCGCCGACGAAGACACCTCCCTGGCGCAAGGAACCAGTGGGTGGAACTTATTCGGCCGCAACGTTATCGACGCTGACGAGGCAGGCATCGCGTGACTACCACCACGACCACCGCGTCGCTACCCGCCGACGTCGAAGCGCTGATGCGTGGGCTGCGGTTGCCGCACGCCCGCGCGATCGCCGCCGACGTGCTGGCCACTGCCCGAGCTCAACGCTGGGACCCCACCGAGGTGATCAAAGCGCTGCTGACCGAGGAGTCCGCCGGCCGGGCCCGGTCCATGCTGGCCGCCCGCCGCAAAGCCGCCGGCTTCCCGACCGGGAAGACATTCGACGTGTGGGACCCCAATGCGTCGTCGATCCCGTTACCGACCCAGCAGGCGCTACAGACCCTGGAGTGGGTGGGTCGTCGGGAGAACCTGGTGGTCTGCGGGCCCGCTGGCACCGGCAAGACGTTCTTCCTCGAAGCGTTGGGGCAGAAGGTCATCGAAGCCGGGATGCCGGTGGCGTGGTTCACCCTCGAGCAGATCGGGGTCCTGGTTCGGGCGCACCGCGCTGACGATTCGTTGGGCAAGGCCGTGGCCAAGATCGTGCGTGCCGAGCTCGTGGTGATTGACGACGTTGGACTGTTGCCCGTCGGTGCCGATGCCGCTGAAGGGCTCTACCGCATCGTCGAGGCCGCCTATGAACGGCGCTCGGTGGCGATCTCATCGAACCTGCACCCCAGTGGTTTCGATGAGCTGATGCCCAAGACGTTGGCGACTGCCACCGTGGACCGGCTGCTGCATCACGCGCACCTGTGCCAGACCAGCGGAGACTCCGTGCGGCTGGCCCAAGCCCTGCACGGGAAGGGAGTCAAACCCTTGAGCTGACAACGGCCTCAACCACCGGTGGCGGACACACCCTAATGGGCAGATTCGTGTCCGCCACTGGGCAGTTCTTATTGGCCACCTACGGGCAGTTCTCATGTCCGCCCACGGGCAGTTTCAGCTGTCCATTGACATAAGGTGACGATGATCACCAGCTCGTACCGGATCAATCCGGTCGAACATACTGCGGTGCTGGATCTTTCGTCAGCTAGCGACGCCAACTCGGTCGTGATCTGGACTCGCGACGCGCACTAAGCGTGAATCCGACACACAACGCAGCGAGAGGCCATCGATCGTGCGAACCGATCAGTGTGATCACGGGACAAGCCTTGATGGGCAATCATGCGGCGCGCAGTCTATGTCGAGTCGAGCGCGCCGCTGCATCACATGCGTCGTGGGTGTCGACCGCAAAGAGAGAGGCAGGCCGATGGGAAATACGGCACAGGAACCAACAGGGCTAGACCGTTACGTGTATTCGCAGTCACCCGGGTACGACGAACGGGCGGTGCGAGCGGCGTTCCACGCTGCGGTGCCGTTGAGCACTATTGCAATCTTCTGCTACGACCCGCGAGCGGCGAAGATTCCTTACGCACTGTCGACGTTGCTGCCCGGCGAGGTGTACCCGGGTCAGGTCGTGTATGACGACGACGGTAAGAAGGTCGGCGGAACGGCGACGATCATGCCGGTGGTCGTTGCCGGCGGTCGTGCCGTCGATGCGTTGCGTTCAATCACCATCGGGCACCACCTTTTCGGCCTGCGTCACGTCGCGGTGGTGCATCACACCAATTGCGGAACCAGCAGCTTCACCCCCTCGGGCCTCCTGCACGCTTACCAGGAGGAGCAGGCAGTCGACATCGCCACGGTCTACGACCGTGACGATTTGGCTATCACACATTTGGAAGCGTCGCTGCACCATGACGTCGAGCTGCTTCGGTCCTCGCCCGCAATACCACGCAGTGTGGACATCACGGGCTACGTCTACGACATCGACCGCGACGCATTCCTCGATGTGGCCATCCGGCCGTCCACGTGAGCTGATCTCCGTCGCGAATGAGAATTTCGCGACCGGACTCCTCACGTCAACAGGCTAGCCGTAGCGCGGTCGAAGGCGGCCGTGTCGCCAAGGGCGCGGGCCAGGATCATCGCTCCCTCCAGTGTCGCAATCACGCTGTGGGCGCGCGCCTTCGCGGCGCGTCCTCCAATTCGGCGAGCCAGATCGGCGGTGATGCGCTCGAAGAAATCGTGGGCAGCGTCGGCGACCTCGGGCGGCAGGGCTCCTGTCTCAGCTCCCAGCGCCCCGCCCAGACAGATGAACCCGTCGGCGCGCAAGGTCGTCCGGAACACGTCGTGGTAGGCGGCCACGGCGCCGACTCCGCGCGCGGTCGCATCGTCCACTGCAGCTAGTACCCGATCCGTGTACCGCCTCATCACGGCGGCGGTGAGCGCCGACTTCGTCGGAAAATGCCAATGGACGCTGGAACTCTTGATTCCGAGCTCGGCGGCAAGGTCTCGAAAACTGTAACTGTTGTAGCCAGCCTCTCGTATGCGACTCTCCGCCAGGTCCATCAACCGCTCAGCGGTGTCTCCCATGCCTGGCTCTCTATCGATAGGTCGGTTTTGACAAACGATACCCCGCCTCGTACTTTTGAAGCATCTATCTATCGATAGATAGGGACCGTGATGGATGGGTTGGGCGGCGCGTGGAGCTACGTCAGCTAGAGGCATTCGTGGCGGTGGCCAGCGAGCTTCATTTCGGCCGCGCCGCTCAGAAACTGCATATGGGCCAGCCTGCGGTAAGCGCGCTGGTCCAACGTTTGGAACGCGAGCTTGGTGCACCGCTGTTGGTCCGCACGACACGCAGAGTGTCGCTCACCGGGGCGGGAACCGAGTTGTTGGGCCGCGCCAAGAACATCCTCGATGAAGTCGGATCCGCCTGCGCCGCTGTGCATCGCGTCAGCGAAGGGCATGCCGGCACGGTTAGGGTCGGTATCACACCTCCGGTAGCACCGGTGTTAGCGCCGCACCTGGCCGCCGCGCTAGAACGCCACGCACCTGATGTGAACCTGGTCATCCGGCGTATGTGGCTGCCAGACCTGGAGCAATCAGTGGCCGACGGTCGGGTCGACGTCGCGATTTCATGTGCCCGGCTGCCCGATCCCCCTGGGGTTATCGGCAAAGTCTTTTGTGGGGAGAGCCTGCTGGTGAGCGTGCGAGCAAGTCATCGTCTCGCCGGGCGCAGCTCGATCGCGCTGGCCGACCTCGCCGGTGAGACGCGCGGGATGCACAGTTCGGCGTTGTTCCCGGCGTGGGCACGAGCACATCTACAGGCGCTGGAGGCGGCAGGGGTTCTTCCGCTCACTGTGGAGCTTGCCGACACAGACCTCTTCGCTCGCCGGTGGACAGAGCAGCCGGAGGTGGACTGGATCTTGACCACCCCCTCGATGGTGGCTCCCGATCCGAATAGCGTAGCCAGGCCGGTAACCCCTGCGCTGGTATTGCCCTACACGCTGCAGTGGAACCCCGCCCGCGCCGCTACACCCGCCGTCGGGCGCTTCGTCCACCTCGCACTGTCAGTCGACGTGCCGTCCGGCTGGGTCACTCAACCGGACCACCTCCGTCATCGCGATCCCACGGCAGCTGGTGATCGCGACCGGCGATGAATAACGTATTCCGACAGCAGATTTGGGGAGTATAGCGGTGTACGTAACGTGGTCGAGGTCATCTGGAGCAGGGTCGCCGGCCCGGTGATCGGTGGTGGGAGCTTCCGCGGGCGACGTGACGGAATCCGCTTAGGCACTTCGGGATTGATCGGGTGGGGCAATGACTGCGATAACGTATTTCCCCTTTTTTCATGGCTGAGGTGACCGCAGTCTGTAGATCGTCACCCATCACGGTTGAAAGGTAATCATGAGTTCATTCGGCACACGGTTTCATACAGTCTCAATCGACGGCCTTGATGTGTTCTACCGGGAGGCCGGTGATCCGTCGAACCCGACATTGCTTCTGCTACACGGGTTTCCGTCCAGCTCACACATGTTCCGGAACCTGATCTCGTCGCTGGCCGACAGCTACCACCTGGTTGCGCCGGATCACATCGGGTTCGGCAACTCCGCCAAGCCTACGGTCGACGAATTCACCTATAGTTTCGATCGACTGACCGAGATCACCGAAAAGCTGATCACGCATCTGGGCCTGCAGCGTTTCGCCATCTACATCCAGGACTACGGCGCTCCCATCGGGTTGCGGATCGCAAGTGCGCGCCCGGAGCGCATCACGGCGATCATCACGCAAAGCGGCAACGCGTACATGGAAGGGTTCGCCAGGCCGTTCTGGGACCGGCTGTTCACCTACGCCAAGGATCGCACGCCGGAGAACGAGATACCGGTGCGGGAGTACTTCACCCCCGAAGCCACCAAATGGCAGTACACCAACGGAGTACCCGCGGACCGCCTCGATCGGCTCGCCCCCGAAGCCTGGCAACTCGACCAAGCCACCAACCTGGATGGCGAAGCCAACGCTGCTATTCAGTTGCAACTGTTTTGGGACTATCAGTTCAACCTCGATGGTTACCCGAAGTTCCAGGAGTACTTTCGCACTCACCAGCCGCCACTGCTGGTCACGTGGGGCAAGAACGACGAAATCTTCAGCGCCCCAGGCGCCGAGGCGTACAAGCGTGACCTGCCCAATGGTGAGTTCCACCTGCTCGACGCCGGCCATTTCGCGCTGGAATCTCACGGCGAAGAGATCAGCGGCTACATCCGCGATTTCTTAGCCAAGCTGTAACGCCGCCTTGCGGGGGTACGGCCCGGTTCGGCGCTCGTTCAGCCGGGCCGGGCCGCACCTACCTTCCGCGCCCAGTACCCATCTCATAGTGAACTGAGAAGTTGATTGAAGCCCTCGGTCATCGAGGGATGGGTGTAGATCGCGTCGCGCAGTTCGCCAGCGGTAATGCCGTGCCGCATAGCGAGGGCGACGGTGTTGATCACTTCGT
Source organism: Mycobacterium paraterrae (assembly GCF_022430545.2). Classification (NCBI taxonomy): domain Bacteria; kingdom Bacillati; phylum Actinomycetota; class Actinomycetes; order Mycobacteriales; family Mycobacteriaceae; genus Mycobacterium; species Mycobacterium paraterrae. The sequence goes on from NZ_CP092488.2 coordinate 1,999,342, forward strand.
GCGCGTCGTATGACAGCAACGCCGCCCCGAGGATTTCATCGGTGTCGGCATCAACCACGACCTTCATCATTCCCGATGTCTGATCGACGATGCGCGCGCGCGGCATGGTCGCCATGTCGGCAACCCGCATCGCCGCGGCTTTGATCGCGTGCATTTGCCTCGCAGCCTTTTCGGTCAGTCCCACGCGCGCCAGGGGAGGGGTCATAAAGAGCGTGTAGGGCACCGCGAGACGCCCAGCGGTGCTTCGCTTTCCGTCACCGGCTAACTGCGAGAGCACGATGCGGTAGTCGTCGAGGGAAATGTAGGTGAACTGCGGTCCGCCATTGACGTCACCGACAGCGAAGATGTGGTGCTGGGTTGTCCGAAGGACATCGTCAACGACTACGGCGCCGGCACTGTCGACGGCAACACCTGCGACGTCGAGTCCCAGGTTCTCAGTGGCCGGGCGGCGACCCAGCGCGACCAGCACGGCATCGGCATCGACGCTGCGGGTTGCGCCGCTGGTGAGGTAGCGCACCGTCACACCGTGCACCGAGTGGTCGACGGCGGTGACATCCGCGGCGGTTTTGATAGCGACTCCGCAGCTGGCCAGGATTTCGCGAGCGGTTTTAGCGACGTCGTCGTCTTCGTGGGCGAGCACCTCGCTGCCGCGTTCGACCACGGTCACCGCGCAACCGTAGGCCGCAAACATCGCCGCGAATTCGAGCCCGATATAGCCGCCGCCGAGAACGGTCAGACGGTCGGGCAGCTCGTCGAGACCGAGCATCTCGGCGCTGTCATATACCGCGGCTGTATCCCTCAATCCGGGAATCGGTGGGTAGACCGGCTGCGAGCCGGTGTCGATCACCACCCATCGCGCGTTGACCGTGACATGCGGGCCGCTAAGCGTCTCGACGCGCACGGTATGAGGGTCGGTGAAATATCCCCGTCCGGTCAGCACCGTCACCGTGTCGAGTTCGTCTAAAGCGGCGAAATTGATAGATCGCAAGGAGTCCGTCAGTCGGGTGGTCGCGGCCTCCGCTGCCCGAAACGCTCTGTGGTGCGCGGTTTCCCGGTTAAGGTGCTCGGATTGAAATACTAGCGATTTCGTCGGAACACACCCGGTGTTGATGCACGTTCCGCCATACATCTGCGGCGATTGCTCGATCATCACCACCCGCCAACCCTGTGTGCCCAGCACTCCGGCCAACGTCTTGCCGCCTTTGCCGAAGCCAATGACGGCCAGGTCTACCTCCAGCTCGTCGCGCACAGCATCAGTGGTCATGGGATCCGACTGTCGTCATGTCTAGCTTTCCGATCTGTGCGTCGCGGCGATCCGTTGCCGGTCCAAATTCAGCATCACCACCGCGAAAGTGGCGAGAACTGTTGATGCTTAGCAACATGCACGACGGGAAGGCCGCAGAAAAAGATGCAAAGGACTATGGCTGTGATCGCACGCTCCAATAAGTGAATACGGGCTACGTCGAGATCTGTTCTGACACAGGCGGTTTGCATGCGAACGACCTGTTGCGCCGCGGGGATGCTCGGGGGAGTGTCGCAGCTGACGTCCATTGATCGCTCGTGACAATCACTGCCATCGCGAACTGCCGCTTGTTCTCGCGGGCTCATTCACCCACTCTGGAATCCGCGTCCTGGGGAGGTGGAGCTGTGACGGATGGCTGTGCCGGCGCCCGGTGGTCACCCGGTGCGACCGAGGTTGTGATCTGGATTGCTGTGGCATGGTCAGCGCAACGGTGATGCTCGTCGACTTCGCGGCGTTGCCCCCCGAGATCAACTCTGCACGAATGTATCTCGGCCCTGGCCAGGGGCCGCTGCAGTCCGCTGCCCACGCGTGGAGCAACCTTAGCGACGAGCTACGTCTGGCGGCGAGTTCCATCTCACGGGAAGTATCGGCGCTAGTGACCACGGCATGGCGGGGCGCAACCTCTTCGGCGATGGCCGGCACCCTGACTCGTCATAGCGCGTGGTTCTATGCAGCGGCCGAGCTCGCCGACCAGACCGCGGCGCGCGCACAGCAAGCGGCAGATGCCTACGCGACCGCGTTCTGGCAGACGGTGCCGCCCCCAGTTGTCGCGGCGAACCGCCAACTGCTCGTCGCCCTGATCGCCGGCAACCTCTTCGGCCAGAACAGTGCGGCCATCGCTCAGGCGGAGGCGCAGTACGCCCACATGTGGGTCCAGGATGCGGTGGCGATGTACCAGTACGCCGCCGAATCGGCCGATGCCGCAGCGCTCACCCCTTTCTCCTCTCCCGGCAACGATGCGGCGAGAAACGGGGAAAGCGACGCGCTCTCGCGATTTACCTCTGCGCTACCGGCCGTACTCCAGAACCTGACCACACCAGCCGGCACCGTCGCGGATGCGAGCTCGCCGCTATCGGGAATCAGCACCATCCTGCAAACTCTGGGCTTCACGCAACCACTGGGATACCTAGGCCCCGCGAACACCACGATGTCGACGGTGGGCTTAGCCAATTCCTACATGGCCTCGAACTCTGCATCCGACGCCAACCGCGCGATTCTCGATGTGGGAACCAGCATTTCAGCGACCGAGAACGAAATCCTCGACCGCGTCGACCGACTGGCGCCGGTTGCCGTGAGGACACCGGCGTCGCTGAGCGCTACGGTCGCACAGGCCAACTCGATCGGCGGACTCTCGGTGCCACCGAACTGGGCGACGAGCGCACTGAACCTACGGACTGTGGCAGCGACGTCGCTGATCCCCCCGATTGCCGACACTAACTCGGGCACGGTGGTGACGGGCACAAACGGAATGCCGGCCGGCGTGACGTGGGCAGGCCCTGCCGGCGCCAGACGCGGCTACGCGGCGCCGCCGTCGAGGCGGACATCGTTAGCCGGAGCAACAGGCACCCAGACGTGCCAATCCGCATCCCGCGGTCTGGTAGCCGAGCTCGTCGGCTTGGCTCAGCTGCGCGATGCAGGGATTCTCACTACCGACGAGTTCGACCGTCAGAAGCGGCGGATCCTCGGTGAGTAAGAGCAACGTGCGGCGGATCAGCGGTCGCGCTTAGGGATTCACTTCGACGGCGGCATCGAGGGCGAATGTCACCAGCCTGCCCACCCCTCCATCATCACCCTCGGCGCCGGGATCGGTCCAGATCACCTGAGCGGATCCCGACAGGTGCAAAGACATGCCCGACGTGAAATCGATAAAGAGCAGCGCCGCGGCGTTGTCGACGGCCAGATTGCCGAAACTGTTGAACATGTTGTTACCCGGATAGTCCGGCCACCACAACGTCGTCGGTGACTCGATCCGCACGAATCCCGGGGGACCACCCCGATGTGAGGCGTCGGCACCGCGGGTCGGGTGAATCGTGCCGAGAAAGAACGTGTCTGAAGTGCTGATCAGGGCCTGCGCGTCCCGGCTCAGTGACGAATCAAACGTAGGCGTGTGCGTCGGCGTCGCGCGGAGTCGTTGATCGTCGACGGCATGCCGGTGGATGTATTGGGGGCAGTTGCCGTACGCCTGGTCTGCATGCACGACAAGTTCGTCACCGCCGGCCGCTACGAGTGTTCCATTGACCCGCAAGCGTCGACGGGCGTTGAAGTTGATGGCGATCATCCCGACGGGTTGCATCGGGCGCAGTGCATGCAGCGGATCACCGATGCGCGGCGCGGTCGCGATGCGCAGGTGCTCTCCGGATGCCTGCAGGAATCCGGGCGGCCCGGACAGCGGTGACACCCACAGTTGCCCTGCGCTATCCCGGGCGGTCAGTGCCGCAAAGCGTTGTTGGGCAAGGAATGTGGCAGCTCCGCCCGACAAGTAAGGCGGCTCGAGCATGCCTTCAAGGCGACTCGCCGTGGCCTGGACCCCCGCTCGGCGCTGAGTCGCAATTTCGCCTTCGTGAAATCCGGATGCCGCCATCGTGTGTCGCCTTCCCGCTCTCACCGTTGGTCGACACAGTGTTGCCGACCCGGTGCAAAATTGTTCGCCACCTAGAGCCGGTAGCCACAGCGCATGCCCAGGCCGCCGATAGCCCCGCTGCGACCCCGACGGCAAGGTTGTCGGTCCCGATGGTTGCGACCACCGTGCACAGCATGACAAAGGTCTCGGCCTTCGGGGCACGCCGCAGCGTTGCCGGCGCCACACTGTGCCAGTCCATCGTGGAGACGGCAACCATGATCATCACCGCTACTAGCGCAGCCATGGGTATCCGCGCGACCAGCGTCCCCAGCTCCAATACCAACAGCAGTAAGAAGCCACCCGCGGCGAAAGTCGATATGCGGGTGCGTGCACCGCCGATCTTGACGTTGATCATGGTCTGACCGAGCATGGCGCATCCGCCCATGCCGCCGAACAAACCGGTGACAACGTTGGCGAAGCCCTGCCCGAGTGCCTCTCGCGTCTTGTTGGAGGTGGAGGCGGTAAGGTCGTCGACGATTTTCGCCGTCATCAGTGATTCGAGTAGTCCGACCGAGGCCATCGCCAGCGCATAGGGAGCGATCGTCACAAACGCGTGACCGGTGAGCGGGACGCCGGGAAATGATAAGTGCGGCAGGCCCACCGGGAGCTGGCCTTGGTCGCCGACGGTCGGCACAGCGAGCTGCCCCCACACCGTGGCCGCGGTCAGCGCGATGATGGCGACTAGAGGGGAGGGAACGGCCGTAGTCACCTTCGAGGTCCCGACAATCACTGCGACGCCGACCGCAACCATCGGATACACCGTCGACGGCACACCGCGTAGCTGAGGCAGTTGCGACAGGAAAATCAGGACGGCCAACGCGTTGACGAAACCCACTACGACGGGCGACGGGATCTTCTCTACCAGTCGCGCAGCGCCCACGGCTCCAAGAATGAGTTGAAAGATACCGGCAACAACGACGGTGGCGGTGAGGTACTCGACCCCGTGATGGTGCGAAACCGGAGCGATGACTAAGGCGGTCGCACCGGTAGCCGCGGAAATCATCGCCGGCCGGCCCCCCAGGACCGCGATCGTGACCGCCATGGTGAACGCGGCGAAAAGCCCCACTCGCGGATCGACACCGGCAATGATCGAAAACGCAATCGCTTCGGGGATCAAAGCCAGCGCCACAACCAATCCAGCGAGCAGCTCCCGTCCCAGCCGGCGCGGTAAGCGCAACGCGGCGAGCACAGACTGTTGATCAGCGGGTCCCTCCCGGTGTGAGGGATTCATGGCCGAATACCGTTGTTGTAGTGCAATTCTGGGCTTCCGCATTGGGGCGAACTGTCTGGGCGACCGCCACTTCGAGACCTTCACTATACCGGCGCATTGTGACCCCCAGTCGGCGAAAGTCGCTGCTATTGATCGCTTTTCCGGACTGCACTAATCGAATACGACACTAAATGGACGGGCGCGGCAACCCTGCGTGAGGGTTGGGCGTTGAACGCGCCAAACCGAATCACATCGAGCGACCCCAGGAGTTGGGGATCAACGACATCTCCCGAGCCGTCATCTCGCGAACGCGTACCGATCAGGGCCCGAGGTGTCAGACATGAAGACCCCGCGTAACTCTACGAGCGCTAGTGTAGACACACTACCTACTAGAAGGTAGGCTAATCGTCATGACTCCGGCCCCGTCGACAGCACAGGCGATCCTGCAGTGCGCGCGTTCGTTGATCGTGGCCGGTGGATATCAGGGCTTCAGCTACGCCGACATCGCCGCAGTGGTTGGCATCCGCAAGGCCAGCATTCACCATCACTTTCCGACGAAGGTCGACCTCGTGTTGTCTCTCGTTAGGCAATACCGAGCAGAGGCGGAGGCCGGAATCGCAGCGATCGAGCGGCACCGGTCGGACCCGGTGGACCAGCTCCAGGACTACGTGGGGTACTGGCAGGCGTGCATCGACAAACCCGAAACTTCCTACTGTTTATGCGCATTGCTAGCAACGCAGATGCCGGTCCTGCCGGAGCAGATCGCCTTGGAGTTACGAGGGTACTTCCGTGCTCTTGCTGGATGGATGGCGTCAGTTATCGAGCGAGGAGTTCGTCAGGGGAGCTTCGTCGTCGCCGGCGACGCCCGTGCGGAGGCCGAAATGCTGATGGCAACCGTTCATGGTGCGATGTTGTCCGCACGGGCCTACGGCGACGCCCAGGCCTTCACTGACATCACCCAACCTGCGCTTGAAAGGTTGCGCGCGCCATCTTCGACCGCCACCCGGAGCCAACCTACTACTAGGTAGTCGCCCCCACACGTCGAAGCGAAGAGGAATCGCTTCGTGGGCTCGCCGCTGGCGGGCTTCAGCAGCGAACACGCGGGTCGGCGCTGTTCGCACTCATCAATAGGAGCAGACATGACGAAGACAATCGACGGTGCGCAGGCTGTCGGCGCACACACCGGGTGGCTGAAACGCTATTACCTCACGAGGGCTGCCTTCTCCATCGTGTGGGTGTGCCTGGCATTTATCTTCGCCGCCCACTCGGCGATCGTCGTTGCCTTGCTGCTCGTGTACCCCGCGTGGGACGCGATAGCCAATGTCGTTGACGCGCAACGCAACGGCGGAATCTTGAGCAATGGGACGCAAGCGTTCAACGCCGCAGTGAGCACGATTACCACCATCGCGGTGGCTGTCGCGTTGACGCACAGCATGAATGACGTCCTGCGCGTCTTCGGGGTGTGGGCAGCCTTGTCAGGCCTCCTGCAACTCGCCACCGCTGCACGCCGCTGGAAGAGCGCAAGCGGCCAGTGGCCCATGATCATCAGCGGAATTCAATCGGCAGGAGCTGGTATCAGTTTCTTGCTCAAGGCCAACGCCCCAGAGGCACCGCACATTACGGTCATCGCCCCCTACGCTGCGTTCGGCGCGTTCTACTTCCTGATTGCCGCGTCGGCGATAGCCGTCGGTGAGGTGCGGCGCGCACGGCGTTGACGGGACGCGACGGTGCCAGCTGCGTCGCTCAGCGGACCGTAACGTCAGCGACGGACCCACTTATCGGTGAGGATGGCACCATGACCGACCTCGGCCCGAAACTGCATAGCAACTCCACGCCTCGTCTGCAGGTCGTCGACGCGGTCGTTGCGTGTCTGCTGATGCTCGGGCAGCCGGTGTTGTTGTGCGGCACGTTGATGGTCCTTGGCCTACTGGTAATGGGCACCGACGCGTGCGCCTACCAGGCGTGCGGAGATCCGGCCTGGCTGAATCGAGCGATCTGGGTGGACAGTGTGGGTGGTGGGGTCCTGCTGGTAAGCACCGCGGCGCTGACCCTTCTCCGGATCGTCCGCAACCGAACTGCGTGGTTCATTCCGGTGGTCGGCTACCTGCTCCAGTTGGCGCTCGGACTCGCGTGCTGGCTTATGGAGATGCAGGCGGGCCCGATCAGGCATTGACGCCCGCCGCGGCACCTCGTTGCTGCGCAGCACGCGACGCCGAGCACGAACAGTGACTGGTCACCCGAGCAGCGGTGTGCGCCGCGCAGTCAAGGCGTCGAGCCGAGCCTGCATGGCTTCCCGGACGCGCTCAGCGAAGTCCTCGGGAGACTCATCCGCATCGCCGATCATGTCCGGCATCACCGCGGTGACGAGTTTGGTGGGCAGCGGTAGATACGGCACCAGACCGACCACGCCGAAGTTCAGGCCCCAGGGAATCGACACGCTGACCGGAAGAGCTTTGACGCGCAACAACTTCGGAAGCCGAAGCGCACGGGCAGCGGCCTGACCATCGCTGAGGACTACCAACGACTCACCTGCCCCGGCGGTCACCACCGGCACGATCGGCACACCGTGGGCCTGGGCTAAACGGGCGAATCCCGAGCCGTGGAACTTGATCTTGTTGCGCTCGCGCCACGACTTCCCGGCATCGACATCGCCACCCGGAAAGACGAGAACGTTGTGACCAGCTTCGAAGGCTGCGTCGGCGGCCTGTCGGCTGCCAGGCGTCCCGCCAACTCGTTCGACGAGCGATCCGACACCGAGTGTCCAGGCGATCTGATGCACCATCGCGGTGGTGGGCCGGGTGACGCCGGCGGCCGCACGTGCTGCCACGAATGCCGCGACGTTAAGATCGATGACTCCGCCGAAGCCGTGGTTGCAGACAAAGAGTACGGGCCTGTCGGGAACTGGAGCGTCGATGCGGACTTCGTGTCGGTGATAGACCCGCAGGTAGGTCTGTATCGCCGCCGAGAGCCAGCCAGGCTGCGGAATCGCCGGCTCTTCAGTCACGCCGAAAACCGTTGCACGTCAATGTGCGAGGCGATCGCATGCAGACTCCTCAGTTGGGCTCGATGGCGTCGGATGCCATGGGGGTGGGCCAGTCGACGGGTGATTCGCGCAGTGACGAGATGTCGGGCAGCGGCTTGCGGCACAGCGTGCTGGCCTGCTTTGGCGTCATGCCTAGCGTGCGCAGGAGGCGTTCGGTCACGGCATCGACGGTGGCGTCGGTCTCGCGCTCCGGACGCTCACGCAGCAGGGTAGTCAAGCCGATGAACATGCCTCCGGCGATGGCCAAGCCCAATTCGGGATCGCCGATCGTGAACCGCCCCTCGTCGATCGCAGCGGCGATATCGCGTCGCGCCCGCGGAGACAATCCGCGGTCAGACAGGATGAGCGAGTCCCCGTGCGCAAGCAGTAGCGCGGCCTCCTGCGGCCGGTAGCGAAACAGCCGCCCGCTCAAGCGATAGTTGGCGGCGAAGGCCTCGGCTGGGTCCGAGATCGATCCGGTGAAGCCGTCGAGCAGGGCGCCGAGGTCATCGAGGGCTTCAGTCACGGCTGCGGCGAACAATTCCTCTTTGCTGGAGAAGTGGTTGTAGAAGGACCCCATACCCACATCGGCGGCCTGGGTGATCTCCAGGATCGGAACGCTGGTTTTACCTTGCGCGATAAAACTTTTGGCGGCCCGCACCAGAGCGTTGCGGGTGCGCAGCTTGCGTCGCTCCAGGCGGTTGACCGGCGTATTCGACAACTCCTCGACATCTCGCTCGGGCACGTCCATGCGCAACAGGTTATCAGTCCCACTCAATTCTGAGGATATCGTCAGAACACTTGACTGAGCTTTCATACGTATGTGACGATTTCGTCAGATCGAAATGGAGGAGGCAGGGCGTGGCACAGGCAGTGACGCCGATGAGCGATCGACACGCGGGTCTGCACAGCGATCGGGGCGCTTTGCGCGGCGAACATGCCGGCCGGTCGCGGGATCCGATCATCCGCGTCGCCGACATCGCCTGGCTGGAGTTCGACAAGCCCGACCTGGTCCGCGCGGAGGCCTTCGCCCGGGCCTTCGGGTTCGGCATCGCCCTGCGTGATCCCCAACAGCTGCATTTGCGCGGCACCAACGCCGGTTCGCCGTGCGTCGTGCTGCGTCGCGGGCACCGCACCCGCTTCGCCGGGCTCGCCCTGCGCGCGGACGACGAGGTCGATCTGGTGAGGCTGGCGGACAAAACCGGCGCCTCACTGCAGCCACTTCCCGAATCGATCGGGGGAGTCGCGGTGCGTCTGACCGATCCCAGTGGCATGCCGGTCAAAGTCGTCGCCGGTCTCCACGAGCTGCCGGCCCAACCCGCTCAGGCCTCGCAGGTCGTCAACACCGGGCCCGATGACGCGCGGATCAACGCCACCGTGCGGCCGGCCCGCGTGCCCGCCCGCGTGCAACGCCTCGGTCACGTCGTGCTGCAGTCCACCACCTACCTGCGCACACTCAACTGGTATCTGGACACCTTCGGGATGATCGTCAGCGACTTCCTGTTCTTCCCCGGCCAGCGCGCCCGCGGGCCGGCGATGAGTTTCATCCGTTGCGACCGCGGCACCATCCCGGCCGACCACCACACTCTGGCCCTGGCGCTCGGTCCTGCCAACCGCTACATCCACTCCGCCTACGAAGTGAGCGATCTCGACGCACTGGCCGCCGGCGGCGAATACCTGCGTGAACGCGGCTACTACCGGTCCTGGGGTATCGGTCGCCACATCCAGGGCAGCCAACTGTTCGATTACTGGCGCGACCCGGACGGCTTCCTCGTCGAACACTTCACCGACGGCGACATGTTCGACAACACCCTCGAACCCGGCTGGGCCCCCTTCACCGCATCAGGCCTGGCGCAGTGGGGGCCACCGGCGACCAAAGACTTCCTCGACGCCGACCCCCGCGCGGCCCGCCATCAGGTAACCGCGATGCTCTCCGCCCTCCGCGCGGACAACGAATTCGACCTCAACCGTCTTATCGGATTACTGAAAGTAGCTGTCTCGTGACCATTTCCGTCCTTCGCACCGCAGAGGGCTGGTGGGTGCAACACGCCACCGGCGCTGCCCACATCGATACCAACGCCGCGACCACGGCCGAACTCCTCGCAGACAGAGCTGCCATCGACGCGGCTGCCGCCACCGGCGGCACCGTCGCCGTCGACGAACTGCAACTGTTGTCACCGGTGACCACCCCTTGCCGCGTCGTCGCCCAGATGACCAACTTCGAGTCCCACGTCGTCGATGCCGGCATGGACCCAAAGACGGTGCCGTTGACCTTTTTTCGGAAGTCGTCGGCCTCCATCACCGGACCCTTCGGCGAGATCGTCCGCCCGCCGCATGTTCAGCTGCTGGACTACGAGGTCGAAATCGGCTTGGTGGTCGGGCGCGACATCCCGGTGGGCACCACTATCACCGACGCGAACCTGGCCGAGTACATCGCCGGTTTGACCATCACCAATGACGTGTCCGCCCGCGACATCCAACTGCCGCAAACGCAGTTCTACGAGGCGAAGTCGTACCCGACGTTCACCCCGGTGGGGCCCGCGCTGCTACTCGTCGAGCCGTCCGAGTTGGCCCGATTCGGCGACCTGCGCCTGCGGCTGAGTGTCAGCGGTCAGGAACGCCAGAATTCGATCGTCGAGGGCGACATGCTCTACCGGCCGTTACAAGCTCTGCAATCGCTGACACGATTTCAAGACCTCGCGGTCGGCGATCTGATCCTCACCGGCACCCCGGCCGGCACCGCGCTGACCGCTCCGCCCAAGCCGATCGAGATCATCGGCAACCTGCTACCGCCGGCCGTCAAGTGGAAAGCTTTCTTCTCACGTCAGGCGAAGAACCCGAAGTATTTGCAGCACGGTGACGTCGTCGAGGCGTCCATTGCCACCGATGACGGCGCCATCGACCTCGGTGCCCAGAGGTTGGCGGTGCGCCACGCATGAGCGCCCCCCATGGCGCTCCCGCCGAGCACGTTTCGGTGGCGATTGTGGGCGGCGGTCCGACCGGCATCACCGCGGCGACTTTGCTCGCGCAGTACGGTGTGGACACCCTGGTGCTGGACCGTTGGCCGCAGGTCTATCCGCAACCGCGGGCCGTGCATCTCGATGACGAGGTCTACCGCATCCTGGCCCGGCTCGGCATCGCCGAAGACTTCGCCGCGATCTCCCGTCCAGCCGCCGGTCTGCGCTTGGTGGACCGAAACCTGAAGGTGCTGGCCGAATTCCGGCGCGACACCCCGGTGACCCAGAACGGCTTTCCGGCAGCAAGCATGTTCGACCAACCCGAACTCGAGGAGTTGCTCCGCCGCAACCTCGCCGGCTATCCGCACGCCCGGTTCCGCGGTGACGTCGAAGTGCTCGGGGTTGCCGCAAGTGCACCCGCAGGCGCGGTGCACCTGCGGATCCGAGACCGCATGACCCACATCGACTCGGTGATCAGCGCCGACTACGTGCTGGGGTGCGACGGCGCCAATAGCACGGTGCGCGGCGCCATCGGCGCGTCGATGCGCAACCTCAAATTCGACCAGCGCTGGCTGGTCGTCGACATTGCCACCACGGCCGACCTGCAGCAGTGGGACGGCGTGCATCAGGTCTGCGACGGGCAGCGGGCGGGGACCTACATGCGTATCGGGCCCACAAGATACCGCTGGGAGTTCGCGCTGCTCGATCACGAATCGGTCGACGACTACGCCACCCTGGCCGCCCTGCGGCCACTGATCGCCCCGTGGACGCGACACGTTGCCGACGCCGACCTGCGCGTGATGCGGGCCGCCGAGTACACCTTCCGCGCTCAGATCGCCGACCGCTGGCGGCGCGGGAACATTTTCCTGCTCGGCGACGCGGCCCATCTCACCCCGCCGTTCATCGGTCAGGGCATGGGCGCCGGACTGCGCGACGCGACGAACTTGGCCTGGAAGATCGCCGCCGTCCAACGCCGAGGTCTCGCGCCCAAGGTGCTCGACAGCTACGAGGCCGAGCGACGGCCCCATGCTCGGGCGATGATCGCGTTGGCGCTCAACGTCGGACGCGCCATGACGTTTGGTGGCCGGCTCGGCGCGGCCGCGCGGGCCGTCGTGCTGCCCCGCGTGCACCTGGTGCCGGGACTACGGGCGAAGGTCACAGATTCGCAAACCCCGCCGCTACGGTCCTCGGCGCTGGTCCAGCGCACTCTGGCCACCCGCCGTATCACTGGGCGACTCTGCCCAAACGCATTACTGGGCAACGGCTGTCGCCTCGACGACGCGTTGGGAACCGGCTTCGGAGTGATCACCACCGTCGAGCTGACCTCGCCGCAGCAGGACATCTTGGCGACGCGCGGTGCCCGCGCGGTCCACGCCTCCGCAGGATCGGACTTGGCGTACTGGCTGAACCGCCACCACGTGAAGGCCGCGGTGATCCGACCCGACCGCACCGTCATGATCGCCGGCCGCAACCTCACCACCTTATGCCGAGCCGTCCCGCTGTTCCTGGTCGACCAGGCGTCGGACACCTCGCTACATACCGGCTCGGCCGGCTAGGAATAGGAAGAGTCCACGTGTTTCGTCGCCCCGCAGATGTACCGGTGTACCGGCCCGACATCTACACCCGCGCCGCGATTCTCGACCCCCTCCCGCACTACCGCGCCTTGCGTGATCTCGGGCCCGTCGTCTGGCTGGCCCGCCACCGCCTCTACGCCCTGCCGCGCTACGCCGCATGCAAGGCCACCCTGCGCGACGACGGCCAGTTCCTGTCCGGACACGGCGTCGCCGCCAACCCGCTGGCCAACCGACTGTCACGCGGCACCACCCTCAACAGCGACGGCGCCGACCACGACCGGCGCAGAAAACTTCTCGCACACCGCATGATGCCTCGTGCTCTGCGCGCGCTCGGCGACGACGTCGACACCCAAGCCCGCACCATCGTCGAGGACGCCGTGCGCCGCGAACAGGTGGACGCGGTCGCCGATCTCGCCACCGCGCTGCCGCTGGCCGTCGTGCCCGACCTGGTGGGGTGGCCCCGCGATCAACGGACGCGCTTACTCGGCTGGGGCGCAGCAACTTTCGACATCCTCGGGCCGGCGAACCTGCAAGCTCTCAAAGCCGTACCGCGCAGCCTGCAGATGCTGCGCTTCGCGCGCCGGGTCGTACGCGACCGCAACGTGCTACCCGGCAGCATGGCCCATGAACTCCTGACTGCGGTCGACGAGGGCAACCTTGCCGTCGACGAAGTGCCGCCGCTGATGATTGACTACATCGCACCGTCACTGGACACCACCATCAGCGCTATCTCCAATGCCATCTACCTGTTCGCCCAATACCCCGACCAGTGGGAACTGCTCAAAAGCGATCCCTCGCTGATTCCCAACGCCGTCAACGAAGTTGTGCGTTACGAGTCCCCGCTGCGGGCCTTCACCCGAAAGGCGTTGCACGACAGTGAGATCGACGGTGTTCCCATCAGTGCTGGCGCCCGTGTGCTGGTGCTTTACGCCTCAGCCAACCGTGACGAGCGTGAGTGGGATGCTCCCGACGTCTTCGACATCCGCAACGACGCCGGACGCCACGTCGGGTTCGGCAACGGCGCGCACGCCTGCGCCGGGCAAGCCCTCGCGCGGCTCGAGACCACGGCGATGCTCAAGGCCCTCACCGAGGCCGTCGAGCGCATCGAGGTGACCGCGGAGCCGACCTGGGCGGTCAACAACATCATCCATCGTCACGAACACCTGCCGGTGCGGCTGATCGCGGCCTGAACTCGGTAGCCCCAGCGTCGGGCTCAGAGCATGAATTCGCCGCCGTTGACGTGAATGACCTGACCGGTCACGAACTTGCCCGACTCGCCAGCGATGAACAGACATGCCTCCGCGATGTCTTCGGGATCGCCGATCTTCTTGATGGCCAGGCGCTCGGCGATCGCGCCGGTGTCCACGTGCGTGTATTGCGACTTGTCACGAACGGTGTTGATGGCCCCGGGCGCAACGGTGTTGCAGGTAATGCCCCAGACTCCGGCTTCCCGCGCGACGGCTTTGGTCAGCCCGTGCATGCCGGCCTTGGCAGTCACGTTGTGTGCGCGTTGAGAGATGTGCCCGGTCCAGGCATCGTAACCGGCGATGTTGATGATGCGACCCCAGCCGTGCTGCCGCATTCTCGGGAGTACGTAATGGATGACATAGAACGCCGAGTTGAGGTTGTAATTGATGGTTTCCTGCCAGTCGGCGATGGAAATCTCTTCCAGTGGTTGACGTTTGCGTCGCGCGACGTTGTTGACGGCGATATCGATCGAGCCGAAACGCGCTGTGCCCTCGGTAATCATGGCGGCAACCGCGTCGGGGTCAGCCACATCGGCCATGATGCCGATCGCTGCGCCGCCCAGATTTTCGATTTCGCGCACGGTGTCGTCGACGGCATTTTTGTCCTGATGTCCGTTGACGATGATGTTGGCGCCCTCGTGGGCGAACAGTGCAGCGATCGCGCGCCCGATGTTGCGGCCCGATCCGGTGATCAGTGCGGTGCGGCCTTCGAGGCGACGGCTCATGGAGCTCCTAGGCTTTCGCAGGGGTTGCGTTTCACGAAGTGACGTCGAGTGCGGCGCGCACGATACTGTCGGCGTCGATGCCGTGGTACCGGTACACCGCGTCGAGGTCGCCAGCCTGCCCGAACGTGGTCACCCCCAACGATTTACAGCGCACCTGATTGATGGTGGCCAGGAAGGCCAGCGTATGCGGGTGCCCGTCGAGCACGGTGACCATGGGTGCGGATCGCTCGGCGGGAAACACCTGGCCCAGGATCCAGGAAGGCGCCTCGGTCAGCCCGTCGCGGCTCTGCAGCGCGCGATAGACCAGATCCGGGCTCGTCACACAGACGACTTCGGCGTCAATGCCCATGTCGGCGAGCCGGTTTGCGGCGTCGCTGGCCTCGGTGGCCAGGGCGCCCATCGCGGCGATGCAGACGGTCGGCGTGGCGACCGGGCGAAGCGTGTACGCGCCGGCGAGTACGTGGCGGCGCCGCCGTTCGCGGGCGGCGGGATCCTGGGGGATGCCTGCCAGCTCTTGGCGGACGGGTCGGGTGGACAGCCGAAGATAGGACGAGGTTCCGTCGGGGCGTCCCAAAAGGCCGAGGCAGTGCAGCAGGATCCACTCGACTTCGGCGGCGAAAGCCGGCTCGTAGCTAATGCAGCCCGGTTGTTCGATGCCGATGGACGGCGTCTTGATCGACTGGTGCGCACCGCCTTCGGCGGCCAGGGAGACTCCGGACGGGGTGCCGACCAGAATGGATTGTCCGCCGGCGTAGATGCCGAACGACCACGGCTCGAGCGCGCGCTCGACGAACGGGTCGTAGAGGACACCGATGGGAAGCAACGGCTGGCCCCACCGGCTCCAGGTGGCACCCAGCTCCCCGAGCAGACCCACCAGGTTGACTTCGGCGATGCCGAGTTCCATGTGTTGCCCCGTCGGGCTTTCCCGCCAATGCATGATGGAGTCGGCGTCGTCAGCGAACCAGTCGGGCCGCTCCGAGGGCGACCACACGCCCACTTTGTTGAGCCACCCGGCGAGGTTGGTGCTCGAGCTGACGTCGGGGCTCACCGTGACCACTCGACGTGCGACCTCGGGTGCCTCCCGAGTCAGATCGAGTAACGTGCGCCCCAATGCGCTCTGGGTGTTAGACACTGCTGGCGGGGTGCGCCCGATTTCGACCGGCACCGACGGTGGTTCGGTGGTGCGCATGTCGGCCCGGCGTAACTGTGTGGCGGTTTGCTCGCAGAGCCGCCCGGCTGAGGAGTCAGGATCGAAGCGCCGGAAGGGATTTTGAGCATCTTCGCCCAATGTATGGGCCAGCTGAACGAACTGTTCATCGGTCAGCAGCGAGGAGTGGTTCTGCGGATGCCCCTGTGTGGGTAGTCCGTACCCCTTGATTGTGTAGGCGAGGATGATGGTGGGACGGGAGTCGTCGATCTGGTCGTAGGCCCGCTGCATTGCGGTGATGTCGTGGCCGCCGAGGTTGCCGATCGCCTTCAACAGGGTGGCGTCGTCGAGGTCCTGGATCACGGCGGCGACGGTGGCGGCATCCGAGCCGTTACCTGGTAGCCGAGAGCGTAGTTCGGGAGCCGAACAGCGCAGCAGGCGCTGATATTCGGGGTTGGGCATGGTCAGGATGCGGGTACGCAGCGCATCGCCGCCGGGCCGGCGGAACAGCTCTTCGAGCAGCATTCCGAATTTTACGGTGAGCACTTGCCAACCCGCGGCGGCGAACGCGTCCTGCAGGCGCTGGGAGGCGATATGGGGCACAACGCGATCCAAGGACTGGCGGTTCATGTCGACGATCCAGACGATCTCGCCAAGTTCCTGCACGGTCGGGTCCATCACCGCTTCCCAAACCGCGCCCTCGTCGAGTTCCGCGTCACCCACCAGGGAGTATTGGCGTCCCGTTCCGGCGCCCCCAAAGACGGTGTCGACGTAGCGGCGCGCAAATGTAGCCCAAATAGGAGCAGTGGCACCAATTCCCACCGACCCGGTGGAGTAGTCGACCGGGTCGGGATCTTTGGAGCGGCTCGGGTAGCTTTGCAGGCCGCCGAATTCCCGCAACGTCGTCATATACCGCTCGTCGAGAGTTCCGAGCAGATAGTTGATGCTGTGCAGTACCGGTGAGGCATGCGGCTTCACCGAGACCCGGTCGTCGGGCCGGAGTTGCCCGAAGTACAGCGCTGTCATGATGCCCACCATGGAGGCCGACGACGCTTGATGTCCGCCGACTTTCAAGCCGCTGGGATTCGGTCGAATCCGGTTGGCGTGGTGCACCATCGCCGTCGACAACCACAGCACACGCGAGGCGATCAGATCGAGATCCGGCGTGGTGTTCCGGTCGTGCGGGGAAGGGGCCGAGCCTAACGGATGAGCGATGGTCACGGTGCCTCCTGAAAGTCCGGCACCCACGTCGGGTAGACGTCGGCCCACGCGCTCCCGACAAAATCAGCAAGTTCATCGGCCGCCGCGGCACCAATACTGCTGCGCCACACCACGTGTCCGTCGGGCCGGACCACGACGGCGCCGCGGTCGCCGACCTCGAACAGTTCGATCAACGCGGCGCGGTCGTCGGTGTTCGCCGCGCTCAGGGCCACCACGGTGAGCGGCACCGTCATCGGCGCCCCGGCGAGGCCTGCGCTCCAGCCCTGCGGGTCAGCGGTCAACAACGTGAGCCCCGTATCGGCGAGGACCTCGTGGGTCGATACATGCAAACCGTCCTGGGTGGTGACGAACGCATGCGGCAGCCGCGCTCCCGGATGGGTCGTAGGTTGGTAGAACGCGACATCGCTGTCGGGACAGCGCCCCTCGGAGGCGTCGATGAGCGAACTGGCGTAGGCGTAGCCGAATTCCAGGCCGCTGGCCACGAAATGTTCCTCTTGGCCCGGGACGGCATCAATGATGTGCTGGCGCAGTCGCTGACCGCGGGCGCCACGGCGCAAAAGTGCTTTTGTGCGCGAAGTTTGGGCGTAGGTCAACGCGTCGGCGACGGCCGCGACCATTCGGTCGGGAACTCTATTCAGACGAAGCTTTCCCGCGAGTTCGGTCGCTTGGTGCAGAGACCGATTGGTAATGCCCAGCGGCTCGGTGACGTGATCGAGTGTGAAGTGATTGTTCGTGCTCTGCTCGGCGAAACGCGCGACGACAGGGCGCCGTTCGGTCTCGTAGGTGTCCAGCAGAGAATCTGAAGCCCCCGAACGCACTATTGCCGCCAGCTTCCAGGCCAGGTTGTGGGCGTCCTGTACGCCACTGTTGAGTCCGAAGCCGCCGGTGTGCGGGAAGCGGTGGGCGGCGTCACCGATGAGCAGGAGCTGTCCGCGGCGGAATCGATCGGCGAGCTGCGAGGTCATGGTCCAGGTACCCGTCGACCGGATCCGATACGGTGTCGAGCCAATTACTTTGGGCAGAACGCGATCCCAAAATCGGTGGCTGTCGCGCGCGATCAGTTGCGCCCCGTGGAGATAGGGCGTCATCAGCACGTAGTCGTCGTCGGCGTGCGCGATCATCACCCCGCTGAAGCGAGGATGGTAAATCCAGCTGAGCAGTGGACGGTCCGCGCCGTCGCTGTACATCCCGGGCGCGTGGAAGAAGACGCTGCCCATGTTGGCCAGCACCGGGCCCTGCATGGTGATCCCGGCAGCGTCGCGCAACGTGCTGTTCGCCCCGTCAGCGGCGACGATGTACCGCGGTGACACCACCTTCGGTTGAGATCCTGCCGAGCGCAGGATCAGCCTCTCGCCGTCCATCTCGGCGCAACAGCCCCGCTGGAAGTCGATCAAGGCTTCGTTCTCGAGGGCATCCCACAACAACGGCATGAGTAGGTGCTGACCGATGTGGGAAATGAGATACGGGCTGTGCGTACGCACTTCGGCAAGCCGGTCGGGTTGGGACAGCAGGTCGATCTCTCCGAGTGGGGAGGTGCGCACGTCGGTACACCAACGAATGATGTTGACCGTGTCGATCGGGGGAGTGATCGATTCCAGGGCGCGCGTCAGTGCGGGGGAGGCCCGGTTCCAGATTTCTAAGGTGCGCGCGTTGATGACGTGCGCGGCAGGATGCAGACGCGGGTCGGTGCGTTGTTCGACAACGGTGCATGCAATGTCGTAGCGGGCCAACAGCAAAGCCAGGGTCGACCCGGCGGCGCCGGCGCCCACGATCACGACTGAGTCAGTGTCCATGTCTCACAATGTCTTCCAGGTAATCGCGCGCTTGTTGGAGCGGGGCTTGGTGCCAGGCCGGGTGCCCGCGCCGCGGGTCAGCAGATCCTCGTGAGGTACTCCCGCGCGGAGCTGTTCGAGCAGGTAGTCCGGGTCGATGTTGGTCCCGATTGGGTTCTCACTGAACTCGTTGCTGGCGAAGTACTCGGCGGTCTGCTGGGCGGTGGGGAAGTTCTCGGTCTGAAATTCCAGCCGAATGCCTTCGGGATCCTCGTAGTACAGGCTGGTCGTGGGCCCGTGGTTGATGGACCAGACTGGAGTGATCCCCGCCTTCTTCAGCCGTTCATAGGTCAGTAGCAGCCTTTCGACCGAGGTGAAGGTGAACGCCAGATGGTCGATGCCGTAGGTCTTGCGGCGCCACCGCGACAGCGGGAAGACGTAGCGCAACGGTGGGGGAAGTTTCACCAGCGCCAACCGATGGCTTTCGTGATCCCACGTGAGAAAGGCGATCTGGTTGTCTTCGTGGACGACTCGGGCACCGAAGACGTGCCCGTACCACTCGATCATTTCGGCGCTGCGAGAGGTCTTGACCACCCAGTGAGCGATGAAATCCGGCACGAGCCGGTCGGGGAGGTCACTGAGATCGGGAGGGCCGGAGGCGGTGTCGTCGGAGCCGGCCGAATCGGGCGGTTGCAGCGGACTTGGTGTGGCGCTCAACGTAACTCTTTCCTATCTGCCCGGGGCGACGATGACGTTTCGCTGAGTGCCCAGATCGAGAGTCCCGGCGGCGTTGCGTATCGACGCGGTGACGATGTCACCGGGGCGCAGATAGGGCTTGCGCTGGTTCTGCTTGATAAATGCCGCCCATAGGGTCTGTTCGGGCAGCAGGGCGGTTGCGAGCCGGCGGATCAACGCGGGCGGGGAGGCCGCCATGCACCCGTGCGGGGTGCCGGTGAGTAGGACGTCACCGGGGCTGATGTTGCAGAACTCGGTCAACTCGGTCAGGGTCTCGGCGGGCCGGTAGAGCATGTTCGCGGTGTTGTCGCTTTGGCGCAGCGAGCCGTTGACCTCCAGCCGTAACTCGAGGTCGTCGAGCAAGGCGAAGTCCTCGGGTTCCAGCACGGCCAGCACGGGCCCCAGCGGACAGAAGCCGCGGTAACTCTTGCCCTTCAAGAACTGCCCCTGTGGTAGCTGGACGTCGCGGGCGGAGAAGTCGTTGGCGATGGTGACGCCGAAGACGTACTCGTGCAGATTTTCGACGGTGACCGTGGTTGGCGCTTCGACGGATCGGCGCAGGACCAGGGCCAGCTCGATCTCGTAGTCGAGCAATGTGACGTGGGCGGGACGAACCACCCGATCGTGCGGTCCCGTGACTGAGGCGTCGGTCTTGTCGAAGAACAAGTTGAATGCGCGGTTGTCGGGGTCCATCCCGGACTCGATCGCGTGTTGACGGTAGTTTGCGCCCTGACACATCACCCGGCACGGCGTGGTGACCGGGGAGAGCAGCTCGACGTCGGGCAGCACCACGTCAGCCGGTGCGGCCGCCGCTACGCGCCAGTCGGATTCGCCGCGCTCGATGAGGTCAGCGGTGCTCTCGTACTGCCCGGTGAGTGGGGAGACGACGTCGCCGGTGACGACGCCCCATGAGATGTGCTCATTGTCCCGGTATCGGACGAGCTGCACTACCACCGGCTTCTCCACTTCTGCTCGTTATCGACAGCGCTCGGTGCTTAGTCAACTGGGCGGCGACCACTTGAAGCCTGGGCTGGAGTCCATAATTGACCTCATTCCATTGGATGTCAGTCCAACGGCGACGGTGCTAGCTGCAGAACCGCGGGGCCGAGTTCTTCCGCAAGCGTGAGGGCGGCGTGCAACTGCAGCCGGCGATCGGCCAGAGGTTGGCCGCGAAGTTGCTCGGCGCGTTGCACCCGATAGGCGACGGTGTTGCGTGCGACATGCAGATCGGCGGCCGTCGCGGCCAAACTCCTGTCGCGGTCGAGGTAGCACTTGAGGGTGTGACGAACCGTGGCGACGGACTCCGCGCTACCGGCCAAATCGCCGAGTTCTCGAGCGACGAAGGCCCGGGCGGCGGGCAGGTCGGTGCTGAGCATGGCAACCACGTCGAGGTCCTGATAGCGAAACGACCAGGCGTCCTGCGTCGACATCGCGCCGATGCGCGCCGCCTCGGCGGCCTGCCGGTGGCTGTCCCGGAATCCCGCGACGCCAGACCCAGCTAGTCCGATCGCGATGCGCACGCCCGCAGGCGGCGGCGTGGTTGGGACTACCGACTCCGGCGGATGCGACGTTCGTGAACCCCACGCCCACACGCGCTGCGCCCCTACGGGAAGAATTAGGGTCGAGACGCATCCTGCACTCGAAAGTGCCTCGGCGGCTGCGGCTCTGAGCTGGGTGGGCTCGGCGGGCATGCCCGCACCGGTCCAGACGATGACGGCCAGGTGCCAGCGGCTCAGGTCATACCCGAGAACCCGAGTGGCCCTCTCCATCGGAACGGCATTGCCCTGCAGGAGATTCTCGACGATCTCCATACGCAGCGCCACTGAGCTGGTCAACCATGCCTCGTGCGCACGGGCGTACTCAGCGGCCATGCGTTCGGTCAGGAGATCGACGATGCCGAAAAGAGCCTTGTTGATGCGCCTCATCTCGCTCAAGCGCTGTGGCTCGGGCACCACGCGTTCGGCGACGTCGAGGAGCACCCCGGCGGCGGTGGCGTGCGCGACGTGGATGCTACGCAGCATGTGTTCGATCCCGATGCCGCGGGCCACTACCTCCATCGGGCCGGTGAGCACCTCCGGCATCGCCGCGAATGCCACGTGGTCATCGAGCGCGAGCGCGCAAAGCGTTGCCAGAGCTACCCCCTCGCACCCTCGGGCGACCTCCTCGGCCACCGCGTCCACCGCCAGCTCAGGGATCGCAGTCGTGATGCTGGCTGCCATCAATGCGCCCAGCTCGACAGCCCAGCCGGCCGGGCCGGGCCCGAGCAGGGCAGCGAGTTCCTCGACGCGTTCAGGCAGCGTCGAATCGGCCGGAAAAGCCTGTTGCCGTTGAGGTTCGAGGGCGGCGAACCAGGGACGCTCCGTTGAGTTTGTGACGACCGGGTCCTCAGGAGTCACTGCGCCGTGGGGCATTGCGCCGGTGGACGACGGCGACGGCTCCGGACGCGGGTGCATTGGCGATGCCTCGGGATCTTGGTCTTTCGTCAGGCTCGTTGGTGGGTTCGAGAGTATAGGTGCGCAGCAGCTCGCGCAGGGTGATGAGCATTTCGTTGTTGGCGAAAGCCGCACCGACGCAACGGCGTAAGCCTCCGCCGTAGGGGATCCATGAGCTGGTGTCGGGCTTGTTGTTGAGAAAGCGGGTGGGATCAAAGCGCGTCGGATCGGTGTAGTTGGCCGGGGAGCTGTGCGACAGGGCGATGCTGGCGATCATGGTGTGCCCCTTGGGCAGAACCCAGTCGCCGAGTCTCATGCGGTCCGTGGTCACCCGCAGAACCAAGGGAATCACCGGACGGCTGCGTTGCACCTCCCACACCGTCGCCTGCAAGAGATCCGAACCGCCCGCATCGATCTCCGCCACCAGCTTCGCCAGCACCTCGGGGTGGCGGCGTAGCCGCTCGACAGCCCAGGCCAGCGTGGTGGCGGTGGTCTCGTGTCCGGCGGCCAATAGCGTTTGCAGTTCGTCGATGATGTGGTCGTCGGGGATCGGCCGGCCGTCCTCGTCTCTGGCGGCTACGAGCATGGCCAACACGTCGGTGCGCTCGTCGAGATCAGGTGCGGTCCTGGCGCGTTCGATGAGCGAACCGATGAGCTCGTCGCACCGGCGACGCATTCGTTCCAAACGTCCCCACGGGCTCCAGCGACCCAGATCCCGGCGCAAAGCCGGCGGCAGCACGGTGAGCCGGGATGCGAGCAGCACCGCCGGCGGAAGGATTTCTCGCAGTGCCGCGAGCTCGGGTCCGTCGGCGCCGAACACCGCCCGCAGGATGACGTTGAGGGTGATGCGCATCATCGAGGGAAGCGTCGCGAACGGCGTCGCCACCGGCCAGGTCGACAACTCGCGCGCGACCTCTTCCTCGATGATCTTCTGGTATAGGGGCATCCGCTTGCCGTGCAACGGCGGCATCAGCAGCTTGCGGCGCGCTAGATGCGGCGCTCCATTGAGGCTGAACGACGATCCTGGACCAATGACGTCGCCCAGGTTGGTGACCGTCTCCACTAACTCGCCAGCAGTGAACAATTCCTTGATCAGGGCGGGGTCACTGAGCACCAGACTGTCGCCGAAGAGGGGAAGCGACACACTGAACACCGGACCGTGGCGCCGACGAGCATATTCGAGCGCGGCCGGCCGGTCGATCACTATCGCGGCACCCTGAACGACGCGCGGCAGCTTCACGCCGGGCGGCAACCGCACCGGTTCGCTGGTGAGCTGAGCCATCATCCCTCCCTGGTACATCTGTGTACTGGCCCGACAGTAGTACATGAATGTACCGACGTGCCACTGCGCTGGCTCTACGATCGGAATGGCAGAAGGGACGTGGGGTGGACGCGGTGGAGGAACGCAGGCACGCGCAACCGGCCGGCAGGAATTCGGAGGACTACCGGCGCCGCATCTTGGAGGCGATGGCCGAGTGCATAGCCGACGTCGGCTACGCGAACACGATGGTGGCCGATGTGGTCCGGCGGGCCCGGACCTCGAAGTCGAAGTTCTATGCCGAATTCTCCGACCGGGAGGCGTGCCTGGTTGCCCTGCTGTCGGAGACCAATGACGCCAACCTTGCCGCGGTCGCTGCCGCGGTCGACCCGGGCGCATCGTGGCAGACCCAGGTACGCCAAGCGGTGGAAACCTGGTTCGACTGGGCCGAACGTCGTCGCCCGCTCACGCTCACCTGGATACGCGATGTTCCGGGACTCGGTCCCTCGGCCCGTTCCCTGCAGCGCATCGCGATGGGGCAATTCGTCGAGCTGGTGCATGCGCTCAGCGATACCGAGGAGCTGAAGTCGATCGGAATCGATCCCGTGCCCCACGCCCGTGCCGTGCTGTTGATCGGCGGCCTTCGAGAACTAGCGGCCCACACTGTCGAACACGACCAACCCCTGGCCGACGTCACCGAGGAGGCGGTCCGCAGCGCCATCGCACTGATCAACCCGTCCGCCTAACAACGGTTCTCGCGGAGCCGGGCGAAAATGGTGTTGCTACAAGTCAGGCCATTATCGGTGTTGATCCTCGCCGTTCACCGTGCCGTCGTCAGCAGGATGCAGAGTCGGCATCCCACTCGGTGAGCGTCCAGCCCTGCTTAGGACTTCCGATCACAACGACGCGACCCAGGTTGGGCAATGGTCGAGTGGTCATCAGGGCGGGGTCGGAATTGCGAGTGTTCATCAGCGTCCAGGCCATGATCGCGGCGCTGTGTGAAAACGCAACAGGATTGGTGTGCCCACTGTCGTAGATTCGCTGCACCGCGGAGTTGAAGCGCGCTTCGAACTCGTTGCCGTCCAACGAATCCGGGATGCGCGCTGCGCGGTCCCCGTGAACCCAGCTCGTCGGCGCGGCCAGGTATGCGGAGACGTCCGCCCCGGGGTGCCCCTCATATGTGCCCGCTTCAATTTCACCCAGGCCCGGAAGAAATTCGGTTCCCTCACCGAGGGCCTGTGCCGTCGGGGCCGCCGTCTGTTGAGTGCGAATCATGTTGGAGGCGTAGACACCGTCATAGTGATGCGCGCTGAGTGGTCCAGCCGCCTGGGCCGCTTGACACTCCCCGCGGGAGCTGAGGCCAGGTCCCGGTGTGGACGTGTCGATGACACCGGCCGCATTCGCCGTCGACTCCGCATGTCGTACCAGAGTCAGTGTCACGCTGTGCGAATCGTCGGCTCCCGCCAGCGGAGAGATCCCAATCTCGAGCAGCGCCGTGACACAGACCCCGAAGATCCTTGCTGCGATCGAACGATGGCGTCGCCGAGCGTGATTATCGGTCACTGATGCGGCCTGTAAGCGATCCACGGGTCAGACCTTTTCGCTGCTCACGCCCATGCCGTGATGGTAGCGCGCTCCTACCCACTGCATGTCCAAGCACATTGTGGAGACAACGAAGACAGGCCAGTCGGCTAACTGGTGGCGTCGATCCGTTGAGTGATGGCCGACGCTGCCTCGGCCAAGTTCTTCAGCTGAGCCGCACTAAGCGGCTCGATCACCAACTCCCGCACTTTGGCAACGTGAAAAGGTGCCGCCTTGACGATTGTTCTCATCCCCGACCGGGTAAGACGCACCTCGCTGACGCGCCGGTCGTCGGGGCATGGCCGCTTGCGAACCCAGGCCTTACGTTCCATGCGCCCAACGACGTGCGACAAACGCGACAGAGATGAGTTCGCCCGGCGCGCAAGTTCAGACATGTACAACGTGTGATCCTCGGCCTCTGAGAGATTGGCCAGCACCATGTATTCGAACATCGTTACACCGGTGGTGCGTTGAAGGTCGCTCTCGAGGGCGGCCGGCAGTGCCATCAGCATGGCTATCAACTGGCGCCAGGCCCCCTGCTCGCCATCGTTCAGCCACTCGGTGCCATGTGTCGAAGACCCCTTCGAGGCGTTCATCGCCGCCCGGCGCTGGGACAGTGGTGCTTGCCCATCTTTTCCTCGCCCTCCCCCTTGGACTTTAGTTTAAGTATCAACTATCTGAGGTCGAACGTGGGACGTCAAACCAACGCGCGCGGCGACCGCACGATTCTGGCGGACCGGCAACGGGATACCGAAGAATAGTTGACGCATAAAGTTATCTCTCCTAGATTAGTTGACGCATCAATAAATACCAGCTTGCGACGTGGCACGACTGGTACGCGAGACGCACGCTGATCAGCCTATTGAGGAGATACCCCGTGAACATTGCCCTCTGGATCACCTCTGGACTACTTGCAGTTGCCTATCTGGCTGTCGGCGGCATGAAAGTCGCGTTGCCGAAGGAACGACTGGCGGAAAACCCCAACCTGTCGGCCGTCACCGAAGAGTATTCCGAGTCGGCGATCAAACTGATCGGCGCCGTAGAAGTCGCCGGCGCGCTCGGGCTCATCCTTCCGTGGGCCACCGGCATCGCTGTCGTGCTGACACCGGCCGCCGCGATCGGCCTGGTCCTGCTCCAGCTCGGTGCCGCGCAATTCCACGGGCGCCGCAAAGAGTACAAGCAATGGCCGGTCAACGGAGCCTTCGCGGCGCTGGCAGCATTCATTGCTGCCGGACGTATCGCCCAACTTATTCATTGAGCCCGCTGACGAGGTTTAGCGGGCAGCTGCTGGCCGCGGTTCGGAGCTTCATGGATGACAGACATCTATGATTGATCGATGAACTTGCCGCCGAGTACCGAGTGGGCACTGCACTGCTGTTGGCTACTCGCGCAAAGTGACGGCACCCCGTTGGCGCGACGTCGCCTGGCAGAATTTTTCGACTTGCCCGAGCCCTACCTCGCCAAGGTGCTCAAGTCGCTCGTCAATGCGAAGGTGCTGGAATCGGTTCCTGGTAATGCAGGTGGGTACCGACTTTCGCGGGCCGCATCAAAGATTCGGGTGCTCGACGTGGTGGAGGCGCTCAGCGGTACCGAGCGGACGTTTCGGTGCGCGGAAATTCGTCAGCGTGGCCCGGTCGGCCTGTCGCGAGAGCAGTGTCGCGTCCCCTGCCGGATCGCGGTTGTGATGGCCGACGCCGAGAACGCCTACCGGGACTCATTAGCGAAGACAACGCTCGCCGATCTTGTTGCTAACACCTCGAAGCCCTCGGTAGACCGAGTAGTTCGCTGGTTGGGCCAGCATGCGCGTGCCGGACTGCAACCCGCGCCCCCCACCCGCACGAGGCGTCAGAGTCGCAGCAACGACGGCCGTTAGCTGACCCTCATCCTCATTGAAGGTTGACGCATCAATCAATTCTATCTAGAGTTTGGTTGATACATCATCTAATTCACGCCGAGTAGTAACGGCCGAGATGGAGTAGGCGCCACTGCGCTGGCTTGCGAACTGCTGTGGGCCGCCCCGCAACTCCAAGGCCGTTGGAAGAGGAATCTAGTGAGAATCGGTCTAATCGGCTCAGGTACGTTGGCCCGCGCGATCGCCCTTCGTGTGGTCGAGGCGGGTCACGACGTCGTGTTCAGTAACAGTCGCGGTCCTGAAACTCTCGCCGATATCGTCGCCGACATCGGCCACCGCGCCACAGCCGGGACGGTGGCCGACGCGGGGGCGTCCGATATCGTGGTGCTTGCCGTCAACTGGAAACAGGTGTGCGAGGCGTTGGCCGCACTGCCGGCGCGTACCGGCCGGATCCTGGTCGATGCGACCAATCAGTGGGCCGACCCACCGCCGCACGCGGTTGTCGAGCAGATCCCCATCGGGGGAAGCGAATTCATCGCGGCCTTGATGCCGGACGCACACGTCATCAAAGCGTTCGACAACATGTATGGGCCCGTGATCGCCGCTGACCCGCTGACCGATCGCGGACGCCGAATATTGTTCTATGCGGGCGACCACAGTGCCGCCAAGGACCAATTCCACAGCCTCGCAGTGAGTTTGGGATATGCACCTGTAGACCTCGGGCCGCTGTCGATGGGACGGCTCATGCAGGTCGACGGACCGCTCACCGGACTACATGCCCTGCGCGAACCGGTAGGGCATCCGGTGAACAGCTCAGGGTCGGACGTGTGGGCGCCGAACGAACTGCCGGCCGGCGAATGGCAAGTCGACGTTGCGCATTCGTCGATCACGTTCGCGGTCAGCCATTTCTCCGTCGGTAAGGTCCGCGGCCGATTCGGCGACTTCAACGCCACGATAGAGGTAGCTGGTGGAGCAGCCCCCTCAGTGAACGCCAATATCAATGTCGCATCCGTCGATACGGGCAACGGCGCGCGTGATGAACACCTTCGCGGAGCCGACTTCTTCGACGTGGCAAACCATCCCACGGCGCGGTTCACTTCGACCTCCGTTCACCGACTCAACAGTGATTACCGTGTCGCAGGCGACTTTCAACTCGCGGGCATCACCAAACCGGTCGAGTTGTTCCTGACTTTCAACGGACTGAGTGCGGGAATGAATCGTGGGCCTGTCGCCGGCTTCCAAGCGTCCGCTTCTCTGGATCGCAGGGATTTCGGGATCACAATAAACACGCCATTAGATAGCGGAGGACTGGCAATCGGTCACACGGTCGCCCTGAGTCTGGATATGCAGGCCGTCAGAGCCGGTTGACCTTCTTGGCCGACTCCATCGAGCGAGGACAGCCATCGCGGTATCCCGTTAATATGGATATACAGCATCTACATTAACGTGTACCATTGGTTCTACGAAGCCCTGGTGCGTCACCACGCGAGCTTGAACGGCCCGAGTGAAAGCCGTTGAGCGCGAGCGTTGTCACGAGCATCGAGCGGAAGGGACGATTCATGGACTCACAAGTGCTAGGCGAAGCTTGCCTCGACCGGCGCCGGATAGTCAGCGCGGCGGGGGAGTCATCATGAAGGTGAACACTTCCACCGTCGACGCGCTGGCGCGGTTTGTAGTGTCCGCTGAGTCCGAGGATCTGAGTCCGTCGGCACGCGACGCGCTCAAGCGCAATGTGCTCGACAGCCTGGCATGCGCCATCGGCGCCCTCGACGGTGAACTCATCGCTGACATTCGTTCCCAGACCGAACAATTCAGCAGTGCGCCCACCGCGACGCTGGTCGGCGGCGGCCGCGTCTCAGTCGACCAGGCGGCGTTCTTCAACACGGTCCTGGTCCGCTACCCGGACCTTCTCGACACCTATCTCACGCCCGGCGGTCTGTGCCACCCCGCCGACAATTTCGGCACCGTGCTCGCAGTCGCTGAACATGTGGGGGCTCGCGGGTCCGAATTCCTGCTCGCGCTGGCTCTCGCGTATGAGGTCCAGTGCCGCTTCAGCGCCCAGGTTCCGCTGATGGCGCAGGGGCTCAATCATGCGCTGCAACTTGCCATGTCGACGAGCGCGGGTTCCGCGCGGCTGCTCGGTCTCGACGCGCACGCGACGGCAAACGCCATAGCCGCAACGACCGTGGATAACGTGTCACTGGCTGCAGTACATGCCGAGCCGGTGTCGAATTGGAAAGGGATCTCACCGGCGATCACCGGCATGCGCGCGGTCTACGTGACCATGTTGGCCTCCCGCGGCATCACCGGGCCACACGCCGTGTTCGACGGCCCCAACGGGCTCGACCGTCTGCTTGATCAGCATGTCGACTTCGAGGTAAACGATCGCCGGCTCGACAGTGTCGAGCAGACGTACCTCAAGCAGTACTGCTCACTCATCCACGGCCAAGCGGTAATTGACGCCGTGTTGGCCCTGTGCTCGGAATACCGGTTACGAGACGAAGACGTCGACACGATCACCGTCGATGTCTTCCAAGGGGCATTCGACTTCGCGGGCGGCGGCTTGTACGGCCCAAAAGACCACGCTGACACCAAGGAGCAGGCTGACTACAACCTCAAGTACCTCAGTGCGGTGGCCGTAGTCGACGGCGCGGTCGGACCAGCCCAGCTCGAGACGGAGCGGGTCCGCCGCCCCGATGTTCAGCGGATGATGCAGCGGGTCACCGTGCGCCCCGCCGACGATTTGACCGACGCCTACCCGCGGCGCACCGCAGTTCGTGTACACCTGAGCACACGCGACGGCCGCACGTTTGATCGAGAGCAAGACGACTTCGAAGGGTCACCGACCCGACCGTTTAATTGGGACAAGGTGGTCGAGAAATTTCATTGGCTGGCCGAGCCTTTCAGCGATCGGGCGCTGCGCGACGACATCATCGCCGGCGTCGACGCCATCGATTCGATCCCGGTCAGCGAGCTCGCCAGCCTGTTAGGCAAGATCAGTCGAACGCCGCTGCGGGAACGCACCCGCCACCGCCTCTGACGAGAATCAGAACCGAGGAGGTCGAACATCATGACACTGCCCACCCGATTCACCGCACATTTCGGGGTCAGGCACCCGATTGCGTTGGCGCCCATGGCGACGGTGTCCGACTGGAAGCTCGCCCGCGCGGTCGCCGACGCCGGTGGCCTAGGAATTCTGGGCGCTGGCTATGGCACACAACCCTGGCTCGACGACCAGCTCGCGACGGGACCAATCGACGGGCTCGGTGTCGGCTTCATCACCTGGGCACTCGGGGACCATCCTGAAAACTTGGCGAAGGTCATCGACCGGCGACCCGCCGCGATCGTGTTGTCCTTTGGAGACGAGAGTACGTTTGCGCCGACCATTCGCGGCGCGGGCATCCCGCTGATCTGCCAGATCCAGACGCTCGAGCAGCTTGGCCGAGCCATCGACATCGGCGCCGACGCCGTCATTGCCCAGGGTGGAGAAGCCGGCGGCCACGGGATGGCGCACCGGTCCAGCTTTACCCTGATCCCAGAGGTGGCCGACCTGCTCGACCGCTACGCCCCCGATACCCTGTTGCTCGCCGCGGGCGGCGTCGCTGACGGCCGCTCCCTGGCTGCCGCGCTCGCGCTCGGCGCCGACGGAGCTGTGATCGGGACACGATTCTGGGCCGCGGCAGAGTCGCCAATTCCGCTGGCCGCCAAGAAACATGCACTCGCTGCCTCCGGTGACGACACCGTCCGTCAGAACGCGCTCGACATCGTTCGTCAGCTCGAATGGCCCGCGCCCTACACCATCCGCACGTTGCGCAATAGCTTCACCGACCGGTGGCATGGCAATGAAGACGAGTTG
This sequence comes from Mycobacterium paraterrae, assembly GCF_022430545.2. Lineage (NCBI taxonomy): Bacteria > Bacillati > Actinomycetota > Actinomycetes > Mycobacteriales > Mycobacteriaceae > Mycobacterium > Mycobacterium paraterrae. Next base: position 2,029,854 of record NZ_CP092488.2, read on the forward strand.
CGTGCCGACATCGACGCGCAACGCACCCGCTTCCTCAACGCCAGGCGGGACGAAGATTACGACTTCGCCGACGTGGTCGTTGGAGAAGCGGTCGGTCAGATCCGCGAGGTGCAGCCCGTCGCGGCGATCATCGACGAGATGGTCGCCACCGCGAGCCAAATTCTCAACCGCCACACGCCGGAACACGAAACAGTCTGACGCGAAGGACCACAGCGATGCCCTTGATATACGTCGACCTCATCGAAGGTCGTGCACCCGAGGCCATCCGGGTATTGCTCGATGCGGTCCATGATGCGGTCGTCGAGGCATTCGGCGTACCCGTCCGCGACCGCTACCAAGTGGTACGTACCCATCCGACTCACGAAGTCGTCGCCTGGGATACCGGTTTGGGAATCGATCGATCCGATTCCCTCGTAATTGTGCACGTCGTGAGCAGGAGGCGTACTGCGACCATGAAACAGCGGTTTTACCAACTGCTCAGCGACAACCTGGCCACCCGGTGCGCACTCGACCCGAGCGACTTGATCGTGTCGATCTCTGAAAATGGCGACGAGGACTGGTCTTTCGGACACGGACGGGCTCAGTTCCTGACCGGGGAGCTGAGTTGAAGGCTGCCAACAAGCATCAGGGATAAAGGAGAAAGTGAGGCTGACGCGTTGCTCGACGACTTCGCGATGTCTATTCCGCTTGTCGCTGCACCCATGTCAGGTGGACCGACGACTCCGCAAATGGTCATCGCCGCCGCGCGCGCCGGAGGCCTGGGTACACTTGCCGCCGGTTACAAGACGGTGGGCGATCTCGAGGCGCAAATCGCTCAGGTCAGCGCAGAGGGAATCGCGTTCGGAGTCAACGTATTCGCGCCGAACCCATTGCCCGTCGACCGTGATGCCTACCGTCGCTACGCCGCATTGATACGACAGCGTGCCGAGCGGTTCGGTGTGGAGCTGCCCCCGGAACCGATCGAGGACACCGACGGCTACGACGCCAAGATCGACCTGCTTCTCGACGACCCAGTGCCGATGGTGTCGTTCACCTTTGGCATCCCCGCACAAGACGTCATCGCGAGATTGCGTCACGCGGGCAGTGTCGTCGCCCAGACGGTAACCACAGGAGCAGAAGCGGCGCGAGCACAGGCTGCAGGGGTGGACGTGCTGATCGGACAAGCCCCCGCCGCGGGCGGGCATTCGGCGACACTGTCACCGTTGGCCGAACCCGCGCGGATCGGCATTGTCGAGCTGGTCCACGAACTCCGGTCACAGACGTCACTGCCGGTGATCGTGGCAGGTGGACTGGCCACCGCTGACTCCGTTGCCGACGTCATCAGGGCGGGGGCGACCGCCGCGGCAGTCGGCACAGTGCTGCTGCGGTCGGACGAGAGCGGCGCCTCCTCGACATACCAGGCGGCACTCGCTGATCCGGCACGCACAGAGACCGTGGTGACCCATTGCTTCTCCGGACGCCCCGCACGAGGACTACGAAACGGATTCATCGACACCTTCGACGCCGACGCGCCCTTTGGCTATCCCGCGATACACCATCTCACCAGCCCATTGCGCAAAGCGGCGGCGGCAGCAGGTCAACCCGAGCTGGTAAATCTGTGGGCAGGCCGAGGTTATCGGCATGCCACCGCCGAATCCACCGCTGACATCCTGCGCCGACTGGCCGCCCGACTGTGATCCGCGGGATCGGACGTGCGAGGCCTTTCGGCCCGACCGACATAGGAGGTACTCGTGGCTGAACCCTCGAAGGTTATTGCGATCACCGGTGCCAGTGGGGGGATCGGTGCCGCCACGGCTCGGCTGCTCGCGCAACGCGGTCATCGCGTCGTGCTTGGCGCGCGGCGGCGGGACCGCCTCGAAGCGCTCAAGGAGAGCTTGCAGGCAGCCGGAGCGGAAGTGGACGTGGCAGTCACCGATGTTCGGCAACGAGGCGATCACATCCGCCTCGCAGAACTCGCCCAGAGCCGATTCGGCCGACTCGATGTCTGGATAGGCAACGCCGGGATCGGGCCCGTCTCGGCTCTCGATGACCTGCGCGTCGAAGACTGGGACGGGATGGTGGCTGTGAACCTCAGCGGGCTGCTGTACGGAATCGCCACGGCGCTGCCCATTTTCCGGGCCCAGGACAGTGGCCAGTTTGTTCATGTCATCTCCACGGCGGCGTACCGGACCGTGCCGGGCCAGGCGGTGTATGCCGCCACTAAAGCCGCGGCTCGCACGCTAACTGATGGGCTGCGACAAGAAGCCGGTCCAACGATCCGCGTCGCGATGGTCTCGCCGGGTTTTGTCAATACCGATTTCGTCGATTCGGTACCGGACGATCAGGTCAGGGCCGACATGACCGCTCGCCGAGACGAATTGGCGCTCGATCCGGCAGCGGTCGCGCACGCTATTGCGTATGCGATCGAGCAGCCGGCTGATGTCGATGTCAACGAACTCGTCATCCGTTCCACGGCGCAGAAATAGCGCAAAGTATCTGCGCTGCAACGCCATCGAAACCGCCAGGCGCCGATGGTCATGGCAGGGGCTGATCGACGACTGGTCCGAGCAGGGTGTTGGTGAGTGCATCGACAACCACTTCTAGACTCTCGCGTAACCGCGCGCTGTTGAGCGTCGCAGCGAGATCGCCATTTCCGGCTACTACTGCACGCGCGATCGTCACGCGCTGTTCCAAGGCGCGACGGATTCGGTCGGGTTTGTCGTGTGAAAGGCGTCGCAGTCGAGCGAGTCGGACGTTGAGTTCCTCGAGCATCGTTGCCAGTATCGGGTTTTGGCAAGCCTTTCCGAGAGCAGCGTCGAAGGAAGTGGTGAGTTCGTACGCACGCTCGGGCCCGGCGGACGCAGCCAGCGCCAGGTCGAGCTCTTCAGCGATTGACGCGAAAAGGTGCCCAGTTGGTCCTCGAGCAGCCAAAGCCAGCGCGTAGCTCTCCAGTGCTTCGCGCGCTTGATAGAGATGCACGGCGGTTTCGATCGACACCGGGGCCACCACGGCGCTACGCCCGGGAGCTTGCTCGACCAGCCCTTCCCTGCGAAGGCGTGCCAATGCCTCGCGCAGGGGAGTCCGGCTGACAGTCAGCCGGGCGGCCAGATCAACTTCGCCGAGGACGGCTCCCGGCTCGAGCGTCCATTCGTCGATCCAGGTGCGAAGCCGACGGTAAGCGGACTCGGTTTGTTCGCGGTCACGGGTCATCGCTATCATTGTATACAGACTGCATGCAGTAGTCGTCTTTGGTCGATGTCCAGGTGTCGACCTGGAAGAGGAGGTCTTGTGGCGAAACCACAGCCCTACCGCGCAACCGTCGCGGTACCGCTGCCTGAGCACGAGGTGGCGCGCGAGGTCGTCGGGGCCGACTACGACCCGCTCACGACGCTGAACGTGATGCGGATGATGGCGGGGACCGGCGACATGTTCACCGGGTTGGTCGGCATGGTGCGTGCCGTGTTCGGTGCCGAGGGCATTGACGCGCGCCACCGCGAGGTGATCATCCTGCGAGCAGCCGTCGTCCTCGACAGCCCCTACGAGTGGCAGGCCAACGAGAAGATGGCTGCCAACGCCGGCTTGACGCCGGCAGAGATCGACGCCATCGCCGCGGACGGTGCCGTGCGGGGAATCGCCGACGACTACGTGCTGCTGTGCCGCGCCGCCGACGAAATGTACGGCGCCACACATACTCTGGCCGACGACACCCTTTCCGGTCTCCTGGAGACCTTCGGTGCCGATCTGACGCGCAAGTACATTACGACAATCGCTTGGTTCAGCCTGCTCAGTCTCTTCCTGAACGCGACCCGCGTTCCCTTGGAGACCACCGACAAGATCGGCGACCGGACGTCACCGCTGTGAATCAGCGCGTGAGCAAACCGGTCGAAATCACCGGGGACGACGTCAGCCCCGCCGAGCAGGCGCTCCGCTACGAACTGACCACCTTGGCCTTTCGACTGCCAGATGCCGCCGCTGCGAAAACCGGCATCGACCCGTGGCTGACGTCGTCGGACGCCCGAGGTCGCCTGCTCGGCAAATGGGAGGCCGAACATGGCGTTCTCGGGCGCATCTATGTGCTGCGCGAATTCAAGGACGACGCTGAGTTGGCCGCCGAGCGGATGCGCGCGGCGCGCAGTTCCCGGCCGTTCGGCGCCGGCAACCACCTCACCGACCTGACGATGCAGAGCTTCGCACCGTTTCCTTTCATGCCGCGAGTCACCACGGGTGAGTTCGGCTCGGTCTATGAAATCCGGGACTATCACCTCGTCCCCGGCGGTATACCCGCGACTATCGAAGGTTGGCGAATCAAACTTCCAGGCCGCCATCTCGTTGATCCGATTGCCGTCGTCATGTATGCGCTCGACGGGCCAGCGCGCATCGTCCACATCTGGCCGTTTCCGGGGCTCGACGAGCGAGTAGCCGTCCGCCAGCGCCTCGTCGACGCGGGCATGTGGCCACCGCCGGGCGGCCCCGAACACATCTTGCAGGCCACCTCCACGATGGCTTGGCCGCTGCCCGACTCACCCCTGCACTAGGCGTCGTTACAGAGCGGCGAGAGGTGCGTTAGGGCGTCGGCCGGTCGCCGAAATGGGCCTCGACTCCGGTAAGGAATGCCGTTGTGCCCGCTGTGTAGTCGGCCGTCGCCATGACGGGAATCTGAAGGCGTTGTTCGATATCGAGAGATTCGGTGAGGCTCAAGCCCTGCGTGGCGGTATACGCGGCCTTGGTCGCGGCGAAAGCGGCCAAAGGTAACCGACTTAGCTCGTGCGCCAATGCCGTTGCTGCATCCATTAATTCGTCGGGGTCGACGACCTGGTCGGCAAGTCCAATACTGAGGGCTTCGTCAGCTCCGACCGGTCTGGCGGTATAGGACAGCTGGCGCGCCCTGTGATGGCCGACGCGACGAGGAAGCAGGGTCAGCGAACCCATATCGGTAGCGAGCCCGATCTTGATGAAGGATTGGCGAAATGTCGCATCGCGCGCGGCGACGATGAAATCTGCGGCCAGGGCAATGTTCATCGCTGCGCCGGGGATCAAGCCGTGCACTGCCGCGATGACCGGTAAACCAAACCCCGCGAGCTCAGCGATTGCTGAGTGCTGTGAGGTGAGCCAGCTTCGGGCCCGGCTGGGGTCTTCGAGTTCTGGCAAGACGGCGATATTAGCGCCGCCAGAGAAACGGTCGCCTGATCCATGAAGAATTACGGCGCGAACCTCTGGTGCCGCTCGAATTTGGGACAGGGCCGCGGCGAGTTCGGCGGGAAAAGTCGTCTCCACTTTGTGAAAAGGATCGCCTTCGAAGGTAATTGTGGCGACCGGGCCGGTCTTCGCCACGCTGAGACGCGATCTCATCGTGAACTCCTGTTCATCGTTCGCAAAGGGTTAATTCGGGACTCGGGTGCGATGGGCATAGCGCTTCGGTGGAGCCATCCCTCGCGTCTCTCATTTCCTCCTTCCACTTACGCGCAAAAGGCGGGTCGTTAGCGGCTAGGTGTGCTCAGCGTTCAGGGGCGTGGCGAAAGCCTTCGACACTCCCGGCTCGAGGAGGAACAGGCGATCACTCAGGCCGCGGTGGGCGAAAGCGGGCTCGATGGCTTGTCGGGTTTCGGTCAGGTGCTCCCAGCTGTCGACGTGCAGTGGAACCACAATTTGGCTGCCCAGGATCTGCGCTGCGGCGGCCGCTTGGTCGGCGCTGAAAGTGAGGTACGCGTCAAGCAGCGATGTTCGCGCCCGCCCGGCGAAAATTACGGCAACATCGATAGGCCCGCAGTGATCGGCGATGTCGCGGACGACTGGCAGGGAGGCGTTGTCGCCGCTGATGTATGCGGTTGGCGCACCGGGCGCGCGCAGCACGAAACCGCGTACTTCTCCGGTGATGTGCTCAGTTCCGGGTGGGCCGTGTTGGGCGGGAACGCCGGTGATGTGTACTTTTTCGCCGCTAGGAGTTGACAGCTCGCGGGTTCGCCAGACGGGGAGTTCCTGGACAGGTTCGCCCAGACGTTTTGCGGCTGCGGCGGTGCTGAGCACTAACGGTGCTGCCAGTACGATTCGGCGACCGGTTTCATCAAGATTGTCAGGATGCTGATCGTGTGACAGCAGCACCGCATCAACGGTTCCGATGTCCTCGGCGGCGATCGAGGGGCCCAATGTTTTCGTCAGCGTGCGCTGGCCAACGGTATGCGCTCCGGGTGGGTCGAAGGTGGGATCGGTCAACAGATTTACTCCGCCGATGTTGAGTAACGCAGTTGGCCCACCGATGATGGTGATGGTCAGGGCAGTTCGATCAGTCAGCGAATGTGTCGCTGCCGCCGGCGTCATCAACCCATCATTGGCGGCCCGGGGTGTCGAGCGTGAGATCGGCGATGGCACAAATCGGTCGGATTCGGCCACCGGTCCAGTATGAGCTGGCGGTGAAGCGGTTTAGCCAGGTGTCGTGGTTGGGTGGATGCATCAGCACGACGGGCGTAACAGGGTGCCGCCCATGTCATGAAGCGGCGCATTGTGTTTGGTCTGTGCGTGCAGGCGGTATTGCAGGGGGCTCATACCCACCTGACGACGGAAGTGGCGGCGCAGCGCGATTCCGTTTCCGAAACCTGACCGCTGGGCGATGGTGTCGATAGAGTCGTCACTGTCTTCGAGTAGGCACTGAGCGAACAGGACCCGCTGCTGCAGGATCCATTGCAGCGCGGACATCCCGGTGACAGCTCGAAATTGACGGTCGAAGCTGCGCCGGCTCATCATGGCGCGCCGGGCAAGTGCGTTGACGTCGATCGGCATGTCTATATTTTTCACGACGTGAGACATGATGTCGGAGAATGCTTTTCCAGGTTGTGGCATGGGTAGTGTCTTGTCGAGGACTTGTGGTTGGCCGCCGCTTCGTCGCGGTGGCATGGCCATCCGTCGGGCGATCGCCGCGGAGGCGCGTGCCCCCCATTGGCGGGCGACGAGGTGTAAACAGGCATCCAGCGCAGCGCCGGTCCCCGCTCCGGTGATGATGTCACCGTCGTCGACGAACAGCACATCGGGATCTACTGATACCGCCGGGTACATTCTGGCCAGGGTGGGCGCGTAGAACCAGTGAGATGCCGCGCGCCGGCCATCAAGGAGTCCGGTCGCCGCAAGAACGAAGCCGCCTAGACAGAAACTCACCAGGATGGCGCCGTCGGCATGTGCTGCCCGGATCGCGTCCAAAGCCGGTTGCGGGGGATGCTCGTGTACATCACGCCAACTGGGCAGCATCACGATGGATGCGTCTTGCAGGGCCTCGAGTCCGTAGGGCGCGGTGACGACCAAGCCGCCGGTCGTGGTGAGCGGTCCGTCCTCGCCTGCGACCGGCAGAAACTTGAATTTCGGTGCACCCGTTGATGATCGGTCCATGCCGAATACCGACATCGGCACGGAGGTCTCGAACATCGGCGCTCGATCGAAAATGACCAGGGCCACGGCTAAGGGGTCGCGCGCCACGGGAATCCCCCTTCAAGCGGCGGACAACTTGCGACATGACTCTACCTAATTCCGAACGATGCTGTTCCGTAGCGGCTGCGTCGAGACAAGCGGTGACTTGATCGAAATCACTGTTCAAGGCGTCATAAGGATTACCGAGTGCTCGCGCCAGCAGCCGATCAAAGCACGCCGATCTTCGATCACTTTCAGCCAGACCCGCCACGCCTGCCGTCGCTCCGCCGAAGTACGTTGTGCTGCAAAGTGACCGATCAAGGTTGGGCGTTGAAGCGGCGTGTCGAGGCGACGTCGGTCATGGGGCAAACGCGTTCGCGGCCGCCTGTGCCACGGCCTTATCTTGGTCCCCGGTTCCTCCACTGACGCCGACCGCGCCGACGATCTGACCGCCTTGCTGTAGCGGGATTCCGCCGGCGAAAATCATGATTCGGCCTCGGTTCGACACGTGGATTCCGTAGAACTGGTTGCCGGGGGCGGCGTTTGCGGCCAGTTCTTCCGTGGAGATGTCGAGTGCCCGTGCGGTGAACGCCTTATTGATCGATATGTCGATGCTGCCGATCCAGGCGCCGTCCATCCGCGCATGGGCGACCAGGTTTCCGCCAGCGTCGACGACCGCGATATTGGACGGCGAGGCGATCTCCTCGGCCTTGGACAATCCGGCGGCGATGACGCGTTGGGCATCGTCGAGCGACACCGAGGTATGAGTGACAGTCATGCTTCACCTTCTTCCATCAGTCTGGTGGGGACGATTAGCGAGCGCATGCTCGCCGATCTGTCTCACCCGGTCGGTTGGAACACAGCGCGTACGCAGCCGTCCGTTTTGTTCTTGAACATCTTGTACGCGGCTGGGCCTTGGTCGAGCGGCAGGACGTGGGTGGCGAGGTGCTCGGTGTCGAGTTCACCGTCGGCGATGTGTTGCAAGATCCTCGGGATGTAGCGCTGCCCGTGTTGCTGCGCTCCACGCGCGGTCATCCCCTTGTTCATGATTGCGCCGAGTGGGAACTTGTCGACGACGCCACCGAAGACGCCCAGGATGAACAGGCTGCCCCCCTTGCGGCAGGCGTAGATGGCCTCCCGTAACGCGGTCGGGCGGTCGTTCTGTAGCCGAAGCTGCTGCTTGACTTGGTCGTAGAGGTACGCCGGCCCGTTGCTGTGGGCCTCCATGCCGACTGCCTCGATCACCACGTCCGGGCCGCGACCACCGGTGCGCTCCTTCAATTCGGCCACGATGCTGTCCTGCGTGTAGTCCAGCGTCTCGGCGCCGATGTGCTGTCGAACCTGTGCCAGGCGTTCAGGCAGTCGGTCGATGACGACGACCTGTTCGGCGCCCATCAACATGGCACCGCGGGCGGCCATCTGCCCGACCCCGCCGGCACCCCACACCGCGACCGTGTCTCCGGGAGTGATGCCGGCGCCGTCGGCGCCGGTCCATCCCGTCGGGGCGGCGTCGGAGGCGAACAGCGCCGCGAGGTCCGAGACCCCGTCGGGCACAGCGAATGCACCATGGTCGGCGTAGGGAACGCGGATGTACTCGGCGTGGCTGCCGGCGTAGCCGCCGAGGGCGTGGCTGTAGGCGAAGCAGCCGCCGATCGCCGACCCCCACATCCCTTCGGTCAGCGCGGGATTCGGGTTGCCGTTGTCGCACAGCGAGAACATTTCGTGTGTGCAATACCAACACTGTCCGCAGGCGATGAACGAGCCGACGACCACCCGGTCGCCGACCTGGTGGTTGCGAACGGCCGGGCCCACTTCGACCACCTCGCCCATGAATTCGTGCCCGAGCACGTCTCCGGCCCGCATCGTCGGGATGTAACCGCCGAGCAGGTGCAGGTCTGATCCGCAGGTGGTCGAGAGCTTGACCTTCAAGATGATGTCGTGGTCATTGAGGATCTTCGGGTCGTCGACGGTCTCCACGGAGGTCTCGTTGACGCCGGTCCAGCAGAGAGCCTTCACAGCAGTCCCTCCCCACCCGCGCGCCGGGTCGCCAAGTCGACGAGCTTGCCGGTTGGGGCGGCACTGCGGGTGCCGTGCGGTGCGGGATCGACCCGCAACACCTCACCTACTTCGATGAGCTGTTTGGCCTGGCGGAGCGCAGCCCGGACCTGCTGGCGAGGATCGTCACCGGACAGTCGCGCGCCGACCGAGGCCGGGCCGCCGGGCTCCGGTTGGCGCAGCCGAGCGGCGAGTTCGGTGCCCTTGTCGCCTGGGGCAATGCGGACCTGCACCTCGATACGGTCACCGAGCGCTAGGAGTGGGTCGGGCAGCCGACCCGCCAGCATGACCTCATCGGGACTCTTGTTGATCGTTACGCTGTGCCACCGCGATCGTGGCTCGGCGTCCGCGGCTCCATTGCCGTCGCCGCCGAGCCTGCGCTGCAGCTGGTGGATCAACTGGCCGGCGCCGTCGAGCCCCGCCTGCGCAATCTTGCTCACCGTGTTGGTCATGAGCCGCTCCTCGCACCGGCGTGGCTGAACAGTTCCACGATCGCCGAGCAGAAGGCCGGGAGGTCGTCGGGCGAGCGGCTGGTGATCAGATTGCCGTCGCGGGCCACCTCCTCGTCCACGACGTTGGCGCCGGCGTTGCGCAGGTCGGTGCGGATGCTGGGGAAGGAGGTCAGAGTTCGGCCCTTCGCGACACCAGCTTCGATCAGCGTCCACGGTCCGTGGCAGATCGAGGCAACCGGCTTGCCGGAGGACACGAAGTCACGGACGAAGGCGACCGCGTCGGAGTCCAGACGCAGTTGGTCCGGGTTCACCGTGCCGCCGGGGAGCAACAACGCGTCGTACTCATCGACCGACGCCGACTTCACCAGTGCGTCAACCGAAAACGTGCCCGCGTCCTTCAGATCGTGGTCGCGAGCTTGGATCTCGCCGTCATGCAACGACAGCAGCGTGATCGTGGCCCCGGCGTCTTGCAAAGCCTGTCTCGGCTGTTCCAGCTCTACGCGCTCGACGCCGTCTGCCGCCAGGATCGCGACCCGTGTCCCGTGCAACTCGTCTGACATTGTGAATTCCTTTCAAAGAGGGGGATTTGCGGCGTGCCTCTATGGCAGGCCGTCGTGCTGCCGCTGTAGGGCAGCGTGTGGAGGAGGGATCAGAGACCGTTAGCTGGCTTTCTTGTGGAAGCCGTTCGGGTGCAGCACGACCTTGGTCCAGCCGTCGTCGCGGCTGTCGAAGTGCTGGTAGGCGTCGGGACCCTCGTCAAGGCCCAATTCGTGGGACACGATCCAAGACGGCTTGGCCTTGTCGGCCGCAATCAGGTCGCGCAGGCGGCGGTTGTACTTCTTGACCGGACACTGTCCTGTGCCGAGGGTCTGGCCCTTAAACCAGTGCAGCCCATAGTCGAAGGCCACCTCACCCCGCTTGGCCATGTCGTCCACGCCGCCAGGATCCTGCGGGACGAACACGCCGACGGCGCCGATGCCGCCGGTGAACCGCACCGCTTTCACCAGGCTGTTCAGCGTCATGCTCGGATCCTCGTTGCCCTGTGGGTCGTGCGCTTGGTAACCCACGCACTCGCAACCCCGGTCGGCACCCAGACCCATGGTCTGCTCCAACACGAATTCGACGGGATCGACCTTGGAGTCATCGATCGGAATGGCGCCGATCTCCTCGGCCAGTCGCAGCCGGTCGGGGTGGCGGTCCACCACCATCACCTTCGACGCGCCCTTGATCGTTGCCGACAGCGCCGCCATCAGGCCAACCGGTCCCGAGCCGTAGATGACCACCGAGTCCCCAGGAATTACCCCGGCCAATTCAGTGGCGTGGTAACCCGTCGGGAAGATGTCGGCGAGCATCACGTAATCGGTCTCTTTGTCCACCGCGTCCTCACCAAGCCGTAGACAGTTGTGGTCGCCGTAGGGCACCCGCAGCAGTTCCGCCTGCCCGCCCTGCCACGGCCCCATGTCGGCGAATCCGTACGCCGCGCCCGCCATATTCGGTTCCGGCTGGGTGGTCAGGCAGTAATTGGTGAGGCCTCGTTCGCAGTTTTTACAGAATCCGCAGGAGACGTTGAACGGCAGGCAGACTCGCTCACCCACCTTGACCTTGTCGACACCCTTTCCCACCTCGACGACCTCGCCCAAATTCTCGTGGCCGAACGTACGGCCAGTCTCGAAATCGGTTCTGCCCTCGTACATATGCAGGTCCGACCCACAGATGTTGGTAGTGGTAATCCGCACCAAGACATCGGTGGGCCGCTCGATTTTTGCGTCCGCCACGTCCTTGACGCTGACTTGACGGGGTCCGTCGTACACAATCGCTTTCACGGTGAGCCTCCTGGGAACGGTTTCTGCGGAGAGGATGGTCCCGACCGAACGGATCGCGGCCGGGGTTGACGACGCAACACGACTAGTCGCCAGGCGGTGAGCCAGTTGGTTTCGTCAGCCGGAAAAGTCACCCTGTCCAGGCGATGGGCTCAGCTGGCGGATGATGGTCGCAGAAGCCAATCTTCTGTGCTTCTTCATGCGGCGACCTGCGCCCAACCGGGATGCCCCATCGGCGCGACGCTAAACGCACAAATCGCGAGACGGGTCCTGCGATGCCGTCGAGCTATTCGACGGTCAACACGATCTTGCCGTGCAGGCGGCCGTTGTCGGAGTCGGCGTGCACGGCTGCGGCCTCGGCCAGCGCCCGGCGGTCGGCCACCTCGATGCGTAGCCGGCCTTGGTCGACGCGCTCGACCAGTTCGGCGAGTTGGGCGGCGTCGCTGCGGACGAACACGCGTTGGGTGCGGATGCCGCGCGGCGGGTCCTTGGGGCCGAAAACCATTGTGCCGACGTGGAATCCGCCGTCGGCTACCAGACGGATCAGGGCGTCGGTTTGCTCGTCGGTGGTGGAAACCAGGTTGAGCACCACGTCGAACGGCGCTCCCTCGACATGAATCGGCGACTGGTCGTAGTCGATGTAGTCGACGGTGCGCTCGGCGCCGAGGGCGCGCAGCCGCTGGGCGTCGCGGTCCTTGGCGGTCGCGGTGACCCGCGCCCCCGCCTGCTGGGCCAACTGGATCGCGTAGCCACCGACCGCGCCGGAGGCACCGTTGATGAGCACCGATTGCCCGGCGGTGAGCCCAGCGATCTCGAATAATGCCTGCCAAGCCGTCAGAGCCGGCTCGGGCAACGCGGCAGCGTCGGCCAACGGCACGGAAGAGGGGGCGGCGGCAAGCGCGTCGGCCGGCACCACGGCGTACTCGGCGGCGGCGCCGTCGGCGTCGAGCGGGAGAAACGCCACCACGGCGTCGCCGACGTTCCAACCCCGCACGCCGTCACCGATCTCGGCGATCGTGCCGGCGACGTCGACCCCGGGAATGTGCGGGAAGCTGACCTCGTACACCTGCGCCAGGTAGCCGCCCCGAATACCGGCATCGACCGGGTTGAACGAAGTGGCGGCTACTTTGACGACGACCTGCTGTGCACCAGGCACCGGGTGTGGCGCGTCCTCGTAGCGCAACACGTCGCTGGCGCCGTACTGGTGGTATCGCACTGCCTTCATGATCTCCTCCGTTCTTGTTTGCTTCGATATCGAAGCAGCTCGTAGAAGACATAAGATGCTTCGGTATCGAAGCAATTCCCGACGGCCGGCGTGACCGTCGACACAGCGGTGAACCAGCGACCGGACGCGGGGTGATTGCGGCGGCGCTAAGTAGCTGGCCGCCTACTCATCCGGCGAAGCGCTCGGCTTACCCGAGGGAGTCTCGGGCCGACTCGAGCAGTTTGAGCCAGACTTCGCTGATGGTGGGAAAGCACGGCACCGCGTGCCACAGCCGCTCGAGGGTGACCTGGCCGGTGATGGCAACGGTCGCGGCGTGCAGGAGTTCGGCGACACCTGGCCCGACGAATGAAAATCCCAATAGCACGTTGCGGTCGACGTCGATAACGAGCCGAGCCTGCCCGGTGTAGCCGTCGGCGAAAAAGTTCGCTCCCGGCACTCTGGCGCCCATATCGACATCAACTGTCTTGCAACGGTATCCGCGATCGGCGCACTCGGCGGCGGTCAGACCGACCGCGCCCGCCTCTGGATCGGTGAAAAACGCTTGCGGTACGGCGGCGGTGTCGGCTGTCGCGACGTGGGCACCCCAGGGACTGGTGTCTAGCGGCCGGCCGTGGGCGCGTGCGGCAATCGCATTGCCTGCGACGCGGGCTTGATACTTGCCCTGGTGGGTCAGTAGCGCTCGGTGATTGACGTCGCCGAGTGCGTAGAGCCAGCTGCCTTCGACTCCCTGCACCAGGCAGCCGTCGTCGACCTCTAGCCACGATCCCGGCGTAAGCCCGATGTTGTCGAGTCCGATATCCGTCGTGTTGGGAGTGCGCCCGGTGGCGAACAGGATCTCGTCGACGGTCAGGGTCGCACCGCTGCCCAGCGTCACCTCGAGGGGGCCGGTGGCTTCCTCTCGGCGCAAAGCGGTGACGTGGGTGTCCGTGCGCACATCGACACCGGCGCCGATGAGTCCTTGCGCGACGTGCCGACCGACGAAAGGTTCCATGCGTGGCAGGACTTGCGACGTGCGGACCAGGAGAGTCACCTGTGAACCTAATCCTTGCCACGCTGTGGCCATTTCCACGCCGACGCCGCCGCCACCGACGACGGCGAGTCTGCGCGGTACGGCATGGGTGTCGGTTGCTCGCCGGTTGGTCCACGGATTAGCCTCTGACACACCGGGAATGTCCGGTATCGAGGCGGTGCTGCCGGTGCAAATCGCGACGGCGTGCCGTGCCGTCAGTATCTGATCGGCGCCACCGGCATGGGTGACACTGAGGTGCCGGGGCCCGAGAAGGCGGGCGTGGCCGCGGATGACGTCGACGTCCAGCGCGGTCAGCGCGTCGTATTGGCCGGTGTCGTCCCAGTTGGTCGTGTAGCGGTCACGGCGGGCAAAAACTCCCGACGCGTCGACGGGTTCAGTGACCGCCTGCCGGGCGCCGTCAACGCGGCGGACATCGCTCAGCGCCAACACCGGTCGCAGCATGGCCTTGCTCGGTACGCATCCCCAGTACGAGCATTCGCCGCCGACGAGTTCCCGTTCGATCAACGCGACCGAAAGGCCCTGTGCCCGAACCCGTGTGGCTACTGTCTGTCCCACAGGGCCTGCGCCAACGACAATGACGTCGTACAGTGGCGTGCCGGCCATCCCTACCGCTCCCAACCGTTGGCGAAAGTCATTGGCGCTCCTAGCTTTCCACGGGCTTGAGTTCCCAGTCTTTGATGTCAGCGATCGGTCCGAATAGGTCCGGCGGCACGTCAGGCGCCAACGGCCGTCCCGCTGCGACTCGTCGGGGCCAGTCTCGATTCGCCAGCGCAGCTTTCGCCAAGGCGACGACGTCGGCGGAGCCGGATTCGAGGATGCTGGTCGCATCACGTGGGTCGTCCAGGTGACCGTTCGCGATCACCGTCAATCCGCTGTGTAATTTGGCCAAGCCTGCCAGCGTAGCTTCGGCATCGCTGAACGCCGGTGCAAGAGCGCGGTATTCGGTCGTGTGAATGTAATGAATGCCGCTGGTGCCCAGCGCGCGGAAAATCGTCGCAGCGTCATCTTCGCGACCCGCCCAGGTGTGACGGCTATCAGAGACCTTGCCCTGAGAGATGCGTATGCCGACGGCGATATCGGCGCCGACGGCGCTCGCGACGTCGCTGCAGACCTCCACCGCCAAACGGGCTCGATTGTGAATGCTGCCGCCGTAGTCGTCACTGCGGGTGTTCATGTAATCGGTGAGGAATTCATCAATCAGATAGCCGTTGGCTCCATGGATTTCCACGCCGTCAAAGCCGGCATCGCGGGCTAGGCGTGCCGCATTGACGAAAGCGGTACGAACCTGCGAGATCTGTTCGTGCGTCATCGCTTCGGGAACCTGGAACGGTCCTGAACCGCGGTACATGGCCAGTTGCTCGCCCTCCGGACGCACCGCTGAGGGCCCCCAGGTGGCTTTCAGGTAGGTGTTGCCCTGTGACTGGCTGCCCGCATGCATCAACTGCAGGAATATCTTCGAGCCCGATTCATGGACACCCTCTACGACTCGAGCCCACGCAGTGCACTGAGCATCGTTCGCGATACCGGGCTGATTGAAGTAGCCCTGGCTGGCGTGCTCGTCGATATAGGTTCCTTCGGTGATGAGCAGACCGAAGCCACCTTCGGCGAAGACCCGGTAGTAGTCACGGCTTCGTTGGGTGGGCAGGCCGTCGGCGGTGGCGCTGATTCGCGTCATCGGCGCCAAGGCCACCCGGTTCTCGAGATCAACGGAACCGATTGTTGTTGGCGTGAACAGACGTTGAAAGTGCGTGGGATGCTGCTCGGACATTTAGCGGGCTACCGCATGCTTGCTCAGATACCGAATGAAGCCGACGACGTCGTCAGCGACCAGCCGCCCGATGGCTCCACTCGAGTAGACAGCCAGCAGTGTCGTCCCATCGGGGGCCAACACGAAGCCGGTCGACTGCAGATAGCGCGGGTCGTCGTTCACGTAGGCGCCTACCAGCCCGGCGACTTTGGTGGCGTCGGCGCTGTGACCGACCGGAAACTCCAACCGACGCTTGGTTACCAGCTCGGTCGATGTGCGCTCGTCGTCGACCGACAAGGCCACCACCTTCGCGTCGACCTCGTGAAGGGCATCGAGTGCACGAGAAAACGCGCTCAGTTGGGCGTTGCAGTACGGACACCATGCACCTCGGTAGATCAGGACGACGCCATAGGATCCGGCGAGATCGCTCGGCAACGAGATGGTGCCACCCCCCACGGCCGGAAGGGCGAGCTCAGGAAACGGCTGGCCGTAATGCAATCGCGACATCGAATTCCCTCCAGGCGGGCGCAACTGTTAGCCATGATGCAAACACAGGATTGGACTGGCAATCCCATTTTCAGCCTTAACGGCATTAATCGCCCCTCCCACGGAGGGCGCCCTTGTGGGGCGGCGGCGTCGTCACCGGCTCGCGAGGTGTGCGGCTTCTCTTATGACATTTGCCACCACGTCTGGATTCGACACCGTCACCGCGTGTGACGAATCCACTTCCTTGACAGAACATTTGGCACGTTCGGCTTCGAACTCCTGTTCCGGCAGCGGGATAGCGAGATCCCGCAGGGTTCTGATTTGCCAGGTAGGTTTCGTGGTCCACGCGGCGGAGGACAGCTTCTCGGTCAACGCTGCCAAATTCATCGGTCGCTGAGTGGCACACATCAATGCAGCATCCCTTTCTGGGACATCGGCAGCGACCTGACTGTGGAACTTGTCGGACTGATAGAGCAGGTAAGAACCGCTTGTTCCGTCTGGCAACATGAAGGGAACCTCGTGCACCGAAGTGAGGAATGAACTTCCTGGGAACCGGCCGAGCAAATCGCTGGCCGCCTCACCCGCGGCGGGCATGATAGAGGCCGCATACACCAGGCCCTTCACCCTTGCATCGTCACCGGCCTGGGTGATCACCGCTCCACCGTAGGAGTGAGCCACTAACACCAGAGCGGTATCGATCCCCGCGATAGCGCTCCGAAGGTACGCGGCATCGACCGCCACACCCTGCAGAGGGTTGGCGAACACGACAGGTGTAAAACCGTCATCCCACAGCCGCTCGATCACCTTGTTCCATATCGAACCGTCCTCGAAGGCGCCGTGGACGAGCACGATCGTAGGCGTCGATATCTTGGTAGCCACTCAAGCTCCCCAACCACCAGCGCGGCGACTCACTAGCTGCCCGTATGTGCGAAATGCATTGTGCCGGGCCGAATGTGACCGGCGCAAAATGGATTGCCGCGCTTGCATGCCAACAGCATCCTCAAGGAAAACTGGACTGACAATTCCAATTCCGGATAGTGTGCTGCGGTGGCATCGAAGCAGCCTCGTCCTGCCGCGAAGTTGACGTCGCGCGGCGCGGCAACTAGAGCCCGGATCGTGGAAGGCGCGGCAGCGCTGGTCCGGGAGCACGGCGTTGCCGGGACAAGTCTCGACGCCGTGATGACCGCGACCGGTACTAGCAGGTCGCAGCTGTACCACTACTTCGCCAACAAAGACGCGCTCATCGGTGAAGTCATCAGGACCCAACTGGGCCAGGTCATCTCGGCGCAGGAGCCAGAACTGGAAGAACTCACATCGTGGGAAGGGCTGCAACGCTGGTGCGCTCACCTGGTGAGCATGGTCCGCGAAACCCACGGCATCGGCGGGTGTCCACTAGGTTCGCTCGTCAGCGAGCTCGCCGATCGGTCAGAGTCGGCTCGGCAAGAGCTCGTACGCTCCTTCTCGACCTGGCAGTCGTTTCTGTCCCGCGGCTTCACCGCGATGCGCGAGAACGGTGAAATTGCCGCGGAGGCTGATGCCGATGAGCTGGCCTTGACGATGATGACCGCCTTGCAAGGCGGACTGCTGATGGCGCAAACGACACGCAGTTCCCGACTGAGGTTCCCCCCGAAAAGTGGACAGGGGTTATGCAGCTTGCGTGGCTGCCTTGAGTGATTGTTCGTAGGCGACCGGACTGAGCATTCCAATCGCCGAATGACGCCTCTGATTATTGTAGTAGTTCATCCATTTGTCAACTGCTGCAACGAGTTCCGCCCTCGTTGCGAACACATGCCGGTAATAGTATTCGTGTTTGAACGTTGACCACAAAGACTCCGCGCCGCTGTTGTCCCAACAGATCCCGGTCGCGCCCATCGATCTGCGCAGGCCGGCCTCAGCACACGCCTGCGCCATTGCCTGTGCGGTGAATTGAACCCCGCGGTCTGAATGCATGACGGTGCCGCGGACATTGCCCTCGCGCACCGCGACCGCCTGGGCCAGCGCATCGGTGACCAGCTCGGTGCGCATGTGATCGGCCACCGACCAGCCCAGCACCCGTTTGGAATGCTCGTCACGCAGCGCACACAAGAACATGTCGCCTTCACCGCACGTCAGATAAGTGATGTCAGAACTCCACACGGCATCACATCGACCCTGATCGAAGTGGCGATTGACCAGATCAGCCGGGAACGACGCGGTGGGATCGACGATCGTGGTGCGCACCTTGAACGTGCGCGGACTGATGCCCACAAGACCGATCTCCGCCATGATCTTGGCGACCGTCTTCTCCGACACCACCTCACCGGCAGCGCGCAAATCAGCGGTGATCCGAGGCGAGCCGTAGACCCCGGCGGATTCACGATGATGGTCGATGATCTTCACAGTCAGGTCGGCCTTCCGTTGCTCTCGATCGCTTAATTCCGTTGTTGCCGAACGCTTCACATGCTTGTAGAAGCCGGAGGTAGAGACCTCCAGAAGCCGTGCCATTCGGGTGATCGCGGTGGTCGCGCACTCTGCGGCCATCAGCTCAAACCGGTCTACCTCGGTTGACTGGCGGCAAAGTACGCGGAAGCTTTTTTCAGGAACGCGATGTCTTTCTCCTGCTCGGCGACCTGCTTGCGCAAACGCGCGAGTTCGGTGCGCTCGGCCACGGTCAACGGCGCCTCGTTACGGGCGGCAGCCGCCTCGACACGGCGACGTTCGTCGGCGACCCACCGTCCGAGCAGGCCCTCGTTCAGGCCAAGCTCGCGAGCAACCTCGGCGATGGTACGCCCGGAATCGATCACCCGATGAGCGGCTTCAACCTTGTACTCGGTCGAGAAAGACCGACGGGTTCGGGACATGATGACATCCTTCCAGCGGGACCGTTAATCCCGCTATCTCGATGTCCGCCCTCCGGGGGGAGCCTCAGACCGGTCGAGCTTGCCCTGAATATGGCTCTCGAGCACTGTATGAGGTACCGGCCGCGTCCGGCTTCCGAAGCCGGCACCACCTAAGACGTTGCTGGACAAACAAAACTAACGCGGGCCGTCGATTTCGTAGGTACCACGATCGTCCGAGACGAGAACCATGACGTGGCGGGCGGAGCCGTTGACGGTGGCATCGCAGGCGAATGTCGTTCCCTGGCGCGCACTGGGGTTGCGCCCGCCGTTGCAGCTGACATCGGTGACGGTGTTGGCGCCGTAGCCGCTCGCCGGATCGGAAAGGGTCTGCAGCACACCGTCTTGCACTTTAGCCACATCGAGCTCGGCGCCACCCGTGCTGCCGGGGTATGCCACATCGCCGATCACCACCACAGCGGCGACCAGCAGGGCCAAGCCACCCGCCCCACAGAGCGGCCACAGCACACGTGTGTTGAAACTTCTTGCGGCACCGCTATGTACGGTGTTAGCGGACGGCTGCCGCTCGGCATGCGATGCCTCAGGTACAGCGCGGTCTGGACGCTGTGAGTACCACGGGATCTCCGACGGTCGTGGCGGCGGGTTGCCGGGCGGCAACGGCCCGCGATTGGCTGGGCGTCGCAACGGTCGCGTGACGCTGGCTGAGTCGTCGAAGTGGGGACGCCAATATCCGGGGCTGCCCGGCGGCGGTTCGCCCGTTCCGAAAGGTGGCGGTGGTCGGTTCACGGAAAGTTCCCGTAACACTGCGCGGCATTACCGACCAGACCCGAACGAAACGCGGTAATCCGAGTGAAGCCGGCTGGCACGCTATCGCCGTTGACGTCGCTGGCCACGAGATGATTTGTCAGCAAACCGGATATCGCCTCGTCGAGATCGCCGGCGTTCAGCGTGAGATTGTTGCCCGACGGGACCGCGACGGGTGTAGCCATACTGCGTTGGGCGACTCCGGTGAGACACGCGGTACGTAGCGCGGCCCGCTCCCCGTTCAACGTGACGCCGTGCAGGTGTTGCACCGCAAGCACGTAACGCGAGGTGGCGACGGAAAATGCTGTGTCGTCGCCCTGCAGAAGTTGGTGACTCTCGCGGTCTGTGTAGGAGCCGATCTCACGCAGCCCAGGTAGGTCGATGTCAATGGTGTTGGTCGAGGGGCAATATGACGCAGGCGGGCTCGGCCGTGCATCAGAGCATCCCGCGGTCCCACCGACCGTCAAGGTGGGCGGTTTATCGGGGTGGAAGATGGCCGTCAACGTTTCCATCAACAGCCCCAAAGAATGTTCGTCGATGGGCATTTCGCCGGCGGCGGAGTCATCCGCGGAGTAGTTCTGAAGTGCGGGAGGCAGACCTACGTGGCGACGCTCGATCTCATTGTGGTCGATGGCGGCGCACACAGCAGGATCTCCGTTGAAGCCCTCTTGAAAAGCACCTATCCGGTCAAGCGCGGAACCGTGTGCGCCATGGCCGAATTCGGGCTCGTCGGTCGGATCGCGCAGAGTGATTCCACCAGCGAGCACATGGTCGAGTCCATCGGTGGTGTTCATCGCGAACCGGCTTGAGTGGCCTTCGGCGACCCAGTGCAGATACACCCCGGCAAAGCAGTCCGCTTGTTGCTCTTTAGTCAGCGTGTGGTTGAAGAAATGGACGCTGTGCGCTCGGGTTTGCACCGCGTGGCCCAACTCGTGTGCCAGCGTGCCGGCAACGGCGATGTCACCAAAGTACCGACGGGTCAAAGGAATCAGGACGCCGCGATCCCAGGCGATCGAGTCATCGCGGCGGCAGTATGACGCGTTGACCGACTTGTAGCCGTTGTTAACCCCGCATGCGCCGAGGCTGGATGGGCTCCGCGAGTCATACGATCGGATCGCCGTAATCGGCCGGTATTCACCGGAGAAGTAGTGCGGATAGGTGGCCGTCCAGAAGTCCTGAATATCGTTGACGGCCAACAGGGCAAGTCGATCGTCGTCGCTTCCGTCGGTGCCCTCGACGGTGCCATTGGGCGGCCCGGCCTCGGGGCGCCGGCCGGTGAAGCCTCCTGCGGCAGGCAAACCACCCACGCGGTTGGGGTCGTAGAGCATCGATGCCGGTCGCCCCGTCAACACCGTAGGCGAGGAGCACCCGGCAGTCGTCGGGACAAGACAGAGCGCTGCCATGGCGACAGCAACACCGGTACGGTGGCGTAATCGCCGTCCGGTAGTCCGCTGCGCGCGGTGCTTCATGCGCACCCTCCCCGGCGATCACATGCCCCGGCTGGCGCCGGTCAATGCTGGCCGGCGCGCACCCCTGACCGCGACGGTAGTCGAAATGTCGACCGAAGGGTCGACCTACCCGATCCGACCATCTGGTGGCCACCTCTGCCGGCCGGTGTCGAAATGCAGCGTCGACGTGCCGATTATTGGGCATGAAGCCGTGGGCTCTATCACTTCACGAGAAGTGACGTCGCCATTGACACCAACCGGTTAGTGCATCGGAACGCCATCCATCACATAGAAATTCGACCGCGAGTTCGCTTGCCGGTACGGCAGGATGGCTTGGTATTCCGCGGAGCCGTACCACGTCTTGAAGGCGTCCAAAGACGGGAATTCGAGGACGACCTTTACCGGGAATTGGCCCGGACCTCCCTCGACGACCTCGGGACTCTGCCCAGCCACGAGATATTTGCCGCCGTGAGTGGCGATGGTCTTCGCTACCCCGTCCAAATAGGGCTGCATCGCCTGCAGATCGCTGACCTCGAGTTCGCACAGCGCGTAAGCGGTCATCTTTTGCCTCCGTTGGTCACGCCGGTCACCTGAGCGTTCGGCCGGTTCGCCCGTCCGCCTCGCCCGGCAGGACGCCGATGAAGCAGAACGCCTATGGCTACGATAGCGCTTGTTGAGTGAGACTCAACGAAATTTTGGAGCGATTCCTGAATTTCGGTTGCCGACGCCAGTTCGACTCGCGGACGATCAGGCAGTGACTCCCGTTCAAGAGACTTGCGCTTCACGACCGGAACGCGGGTGACGCAGCGTCGAGCGCAAGCCGAACGGGCGCGGCGACGGCTGCTCGATGCAGCTCTGGCCGAATTCTCGGCACGCCATTTCGACGACGTCACGACCAGCGACATTGCCGAGGCCGCCGGGTTGGCACAGGGTCTGGTCTTCCACTACTTCGGCAACAAGCGGGGCATTTATGTGGAGGTGTTGCGCGAGGCGGCGCTGCGCGTCGGCGCTGCCACGACGTCAGAAACCGACACCGAGCCAGCCGGTCACCGCTTCCGGCAGATGATCCGCGCCCATCTGACATACCTCAGCGATCACCGCGACTTCGCGCTGCGGCTGATCCTCGGTGGCGGCGGAGGCGACCCGCAGGCACGGGAGATCTTTGATCAGGCGCGCTGGCACACAATCGAATGGACCTGTGCGGTCCTCGGCCTCGACAGCGCCCGCCCCGCGATCCGACTCATGCTGCGCTCATGTCAGGGCAGCCTGGACGAGGCCACCGCCTTCTGGTTGACGAACGATCACCCCTTCGCTCTCGAGGAGATGGTCGAGATGGTGGTGGATCTGCTCATCGCCTCGCTACGCTGCGCCGTCCGCCTCGACCCCGGTCTCGACGTCTCGACCGCGATCTCCGCCCTTACGGATCCCGCGGCGTCGGATGCGACCGAGGGCCTGCGGGGCAGCCGAACCTGACGTCGGCGTCGCTTGACCGCTTGCGAGCGGCCGTCGGAGCCCGCTCGTGGCCTGTGAAGTGAATCACGGGTGTATAGCGGGTAACGAACGTGGCCTCGCCGGCGACAAAGTGAGGGCAGCGTCTGCTCGCCCGGCAAAGGGGCCACCGTCGGCAGCTGGCCGAACTCGATACCGAAGGAGATACAACGGTGACTACGCACCGCTCACTAACCGTGCTCGCCATGCTCGCCACGGCCGGTGCCGGATGGCTGGTTAGCGCAGGGGTCGCGAATGCCAGCCCGCAAGACGACGCCTACCTGGCCGCGCTGCGCGCCGTCGGCCTGCACTGGACGCCGGGCACGCAGGCCGGACTCATCCAAGAGGCGAACGACGTCTGCTACAACCTCACCTGGGGCTGGACCCCCCAGCGCATTGCCAACGACCTCGAGGCGCGCCTCGGCGCACAAGGGGTAACCGGGGCCGAAGCCGCAACCATGGTCAACGCAGCGCATCGGATCTACTGTCCAGGAAACGTGTGCGACGCCCCCACGCTGTGCACCTAGGCGGCCTTGCGTCGTCCTCTGCAAAGTGAGGCAAACGCACCAGGCCTCGACCGTTTCGTCCTGAAGTTGTCAAGACGCAATGTCCATGGTGGGCTGCTCTGACGGGGCGCGAACGAAAGGTAAGCCGGTGCACGATCTGCAGGCGGAGCCAACGATCGACGTTGGTTTGGGGCGCCTGATCGCCGCGGGTCTGAAGGACGCCGGCGGCCAAGCGCGCCTGCCCACCGGCGGGCAGGCCGGGCGCGTGCCGGTGGCGTGGGTGACCAACCAGTGGCAACGCGCTATCAACCGAGCCGACGAATCGATGCTGGGATTCACAGTGGCCAGCCGGTGGCGCTTCGGCCATCTTCGCCTGACGGACTACATGTTTCGCAGTGCGCCGACCCTCGCCGACGCGGTCGCTGGTTTTGTGCGGTTCGTCGACGTACTCAACACCGCGGCGAACGACGTCGGACTGGTGCGCGGCAAGCGGGACGGTCTCACCATCGTCTACCAGGTTCGCAGTGGTGACCCTCAGGTTGACGCGGTCGCAAGCCAATTCGCATTGGGCACCATTCTCCGACTTGCTCGACATGCCGCTGGCCGCGAGATTCGGCCTCTGCATCTCGGATTCGCGGCTGACGCACCTACTCACGCGTCGCGCATTGCCGCGATCACAGGAGCCCGCGAAATCGATTACGGCACAGAGCTTTCCTTCATGACGCTCCCGCCCGACGACCTTTTCCTACCGCTGCCAGACGCCGACGCGACGCTGGCGGCGGTCCTGGAGACGCACGCCGCCGATGTCATCAAGGCAGGTGGTGCCGGGGCGACACTGAGGGACCGGCTGCGACCCGTCATCGCCGCTCAATTCGGCACGGGGGAGCCGTCATTGGCGGCCGCAGCTCACAAGATGGCGATGAGCCCGCGGAGCCTGCAGCGTCGGTTGAGCGAAGAGGGCACCAGTTGGCGCGATGTGGTCGATGCGCTGCGCCGAGAACGTGTCGAGGCGTTGTTGGCGGACGGCTTGAGCAGATCGGCGGTCGCGGCTCGGGTGGGCTTCAACGACAGCCGCGCACTACGTGCGGCGCTGCGGCGCTGGCACGGCAATTGACAGCGCAGCCCACCTCAAATTCGGTATTCGATCAACGTGTCAGGCTGACCGCGCTCGCTGGTCCAGCTGAGATACTCACTGTGGTCATGAGTGCAGAACATGTGGATGTCGTGGGCGTGGTCGATCCGTAGCTCTCTCAGCCTGCCCAGGCTGGCGATGCGATTGGCGAAGTCGGTCTGGAACGCGATTTCGAGCGGCAGCCCCGGCGGGTGAGCGAGAAAGTTCATCGTGTGGTCGAAGTAGGCGTCACCGGCATGCAGGGACCACGCGTTGTTCTCGCGATAGGCGACACCGCAATGGCCGATGGTGTGGCCTGGCAGCGGAACGAGCTTGACATCCAACGCTTCTGGGAGGTCGACGGTGCGAGCCGGCAGACCGAACCAACGCTCGTCGGTGGGGCCGTAGGTCTTGAAGCGCGTGCGATGTGACACCTGGTAAGGCCGGTAGGGCCCACGCTGCTGAGTGCCGTCGTAGGCGTTCAGTTCTTCTTCGGCAACATGTACGACAGCGTTGGGGAAGTCATGCAGACCGCCCACATGATCGTTGTCGAGGTGAGTGAGAACGATGTCGGTGACTTGGCTGAGCTCTATTCCGCGCGCCTGCAGACGGTGTGCGGCGGTAAGTCGCGGGTCGACCAAAATCCCGAGTTTGAACAACGCGTCGGCCCCCAGTAAGCGTTGCGGATCGTCCATCTCTTGGGTGCCGAACCCGGTGTCGAGCAGGATGATCCGGTCGCCGACGTGGAAGACCACGCAGTGAATGGACATCGAGGTGGTTGACGTGTGCACCAGTGGACCCATCAACCCGAAGGTGGTGTGCTCGATGACGATCTTGGGGGACACGAATACTCCTTGCCGTCTGGACCTGATCCCGTTACGCCTCTTCGGGTTTCGGAATCTCGAAAGCGTTCAGCAGTGCGCACGTCAACAGGTACAACCCGACGAGGTAAACCATGTCGACCACGGTGGCGCGACCGAACTGCTTTTCGGCTTCGCGATAGAGATCGTCATCGACGTGGCGTTCCCGGGTGAGCTGTCGGGCGAATCTGTGGGCCACGAGCTGGCCGGGTGTTAGTCCGGCAGGCGTTTCACCAGCGCACAGACCCGCGATAACCGGCTCGGAAAGACCGACCGTCCGCGCGACCGCCGAATGGGCATAAAGCTCGTAAGGGGACTGCCACACCGCTCCGACGGTGAGGATCACCACCTCATGAGTCTGCTTGTCCAGCGTGGTGTGTGCCGAGTCGGCCTGCATCCAGGCAAGGAAGCCTGGTGTGATGCCGGTGCTGTACAGGTACGGATTGAACGGTCCGATCAACTGCCCGTCGTCGGTCATGCCCCGGAATCCGTTGGCGTCTGCCCATGTGACTAACGACGACCGTAAGGTTTCGTACAGCGTTCGCTGATCCCCGGACAACGTCCGCGGGTCGATCAACGGCAGTCGTCCGCCAAGTGCCGAATCGTTCATCGGTAGCCTTCACGCCTGGTCTGCGAGCAGGATGTCGTCGAGCCAGTTGAAGACGACCTCGTCTTTGTACGCCAATGCCCCTGACTGACAATGGTTTTCGGCACCGTCCTCGGCTGTGAATCGGGCGAACTGTTTCGGGGAGCGCAGGGCGTTGTAGACGTGTTCAGGCTGCCCGCGGAAGAACTGGTCACCGTCCGCCTCCATGACCAGGCATGGGCAGGCAATGCGTTCGACGACGCCGCCGTCCAGGGTCATCTTTTGGCATGCGACCGCAAATTCGTAATAGGACTCGGTGCCGAACGAGAACGTGCCCTGGGTGAAATTCCAGCGTAGCAAGGTGTTGGCGCGTATCTCGTCGGCGATGATCTCGTCGAAGCGAGAAGCGTCGCCGTCGTCGAATGCCGTTGTCGCCGCCGGTGACAACACGCCACGCACGCAGTCCTCGAAGCTGTACACGCCGTCGAAGAAAATCGCGGCCTTGAACCGCGGTTCGAATGCCGCCGCGCGGGCGCCGAGGTAGCCACCCAAACTCATTCCCTTCAGCGCGAGGCGATCACCGTCGACATCGGACCGAGTCAGCGCGTAGTCGACGGCCGGGCTGACGACCTTCTCCCAGTCGTGACGGAAGAACAGTTTCTGCTCGCGCACCGGGGCACCCTGCCCCGGGCCGTCGAAGGTCAAGCAGTTGTAGCCCCGTCGAGTGGCCGGCGCACCGCCGTAGAAGTAAAGCTCCTCGATGCTGGAGTCGTAACCGCCGTGAAAGATCAGCGTCGGCCGAGGTTCGCCGGAGTCATCCACCTTGTAGAAGTAACCGGGCAAAGTCGTTCCCTCGTAAGGGATTTCGATTTTCTCCCAGGTGGGTCCGGTGAGTTCGGCGGCTCTGGCATACGCGTCGCGGGAGGCCCGGGAGTCGTGCAGGATGCGTGGATCATCGGGGTCGCCGTGCAGATAGAACTCGGCCATGCGGAAATACGTCGAGGCCCGCAGAAAGCTCTCTCGCGCGCTGACTTTGTGTCCGGCCTTGTCGGAAGCCTGCGCGCGGCCCAAGGTTCGTTCGGCACGGGCGTGCCAGTTGGTGTACCAGCTCTCGAAATCACCTTCTACGATCTGCTCGGCGGTCGCCATCATCTCACCCAGGTCGCTGCCACCGTAGTAGATGAAGCCGAGATTGCGGACGAGCTCGAACGCAAACGAGTCGTCCTTGAAGCCGATCTTCACCAACACCTCCATGAATGCTGTGGCGCAGTGCGTTTCGCTACATGTGCGAGCCGCTAGAGCCAGCCTTGCAGCGGTGAGACCAGAGCCGCCACAATTGGCGCGTCGCAACCGGATTCTGGCGCGCCCGAGCCTCCGGAGCGGTGGAGTCGGACTGCGAGCGCGGCGGGAAGAATCAGCTCGGCTCGTCTAGCGGGTCCGGCTGAATCAGACGGTGCGCGTCGTCGAGGATCGATCCTTCGGCGACGCGGACGGTGACCAACGCCGACACGGCGGTGGCCGCCAGCTGCATGTACATCACCACGATCTGGTAGCGGATGGCAGTCAGGGGACTCACACCGGCCAGAATCAGGCCGGTCATGGCACCGGGCAGGCTGATCAACCCCACGACTTTCGTAGAGTCGATCGCCGGGATCAACGCGGTGCGCAGCGCGGAACGCTGGTACGGCAAGATCGCCTCGCGTCCAGACTGGCCCAGAGATAACCGGGCCTCAACGGCCGGCCGCGATTGACGAAGTTCGGCATCGAGCCGCCGCAGCGAACTTCCGGCGGCCAGCATCGCAGACGAGACGATCATGCCGCCGACCGGAACGATGACACGGCCCTGGGCGGCGATCACCCGACCGGCCAACAACGTGCCGAGCGTGACGACAGTGCTGGCGGCAACTCCGCTGGTCGCGGCAACCCGAGCGCCGGGGAGTCCGCTGCTGCGGCGGCCCGCGACCTGCCCGGCGATGACGATCATCCCGATCAACCAGCCGAAGGGACCGAGCAGGCTGGGTCGCTGGAAGACGATGCGGAGAAGGGCGCCAGCGGTCAGCAATTGCACCGCAGCCCGCGCACCGGCGACGGCGATTTCCCGCGTGAGACCGAGCCGCTGCCGGTAGGCGATCGCCCCGGCCACGCCGACCAACAGCAGCGCTACGACTACGCCGCCCCAGCTCGGCACGGCCAACGCCGTGGTGGCCATCGCGGCGAGACGCAACGGGGAGCGCCGGCCTACCGGCTGAGATCGTGCTGCCCGCACACCACTGACTGCCGCCCACCGTCGCAGGGAGCGGAGCCCCAAGCCGGTGAAGCTGACCGCTGCCAGACCGAGCGGCAGGGCGAGCCACGTCCACCGCGGACGGATGGGGATTCGCTTGAGCTGCCCAACCAGTGGCGGCCGGGCCGCAGCAGCGGCCGGCGCGGGGTAGTAGCCGATCCGGTCGAGCGCCGCACGTAACCGTTCGATCTCCGGCGGCGGGTCCGAGTCGTCACGCTCCGGAATCAGCAGCGATTGCGCGAGGCCACCCACGATCTTGCTCAGCAGGCCCCCGCGGTGGCCGGCACCCAGGTACGGGGACGTCGGTGTGCCGGTCGACGCGACGGCGACGTCCTGCGCCTCGGCAATCGCCGACACGACGGCCGCGGTGTCGCAGCTGCCGGGCTCGTACCACACCACAACCGACGCGGTACGCGGATAAGCCTGCACTGCGCGGACACCGTCCACCGTCGCGACGATTTGCTCGATCGCGCTGGCCCAGCCCGGGTCATGACGAAACGCCTTCGCGCGCAACCGCATTCGTCCCGCAGTCGACGAGACAACCACGGGCCTGGCGCCGGCGTCAGTGCACGGCATCGACAGGTCCCGCGGGGTCGTCTGCCGGGTGAGCCGGCTGCGGCGACGGAGCTTCGCTGTCGATGCGCTCCGCAGCCTCGGCGACCACGTCGGCGACGGCTAGTCGAGCCCGGGCGGCGCCTTCCTCGGCCTCGCGGGCAACGCGGAGACCCCACGCTGTCACCGAAACGCTGGCTGCGCGCAGCGGCTTTTTCGCCGCCACCTTCCGCAACCCCTCGTAAGCAACCATTCCCACCACGCCGGTGACCACCGTGGGCGCCGCCTTCGCCAAGACCCCTTGCCACACCATTAGTACAGTCCCTTCACCTTGTTGAATCAGTTCCAGCTCATAGCTTTTGCGTGGCTTGCGACGACATGACCGTGGTCGAGGACCAGGACCTGCCCGGCGACGCTGCCGATCAGACCTTGGTCGTGGCTGACGAGGACCACGGTTCCGCCCGCGCTCACGAAGTCGCCGACGAGCGCCCCGACGACTTCGGCTGATGCCTCGTCGAGCGCCGAGGTCGGCTCGTCGAGCAGCAGCATGCTCGGTTCGACGGCCAACGCCCTCGCCAGAGCCAGGCGCTGCACCTCGCCGCCGGAGAGTTCCGCGGTGGCGCGCTCGAGGAACGAAGGCGCCAGGCCGACCCGGGCGATCAAGTCGACCGCGGCAGCCTCAGGCAAGTCCTGACGCCCGACGCGCACCTCGTCAAGTACGCGGTTGGTCAGCAACACCGGGGTCTGCGCCACCATCGCGACCCGGCGCCGGAGCGCCAAGACATCCAGCTCAGTGAGGGGCACACCGTCGAGCGTGATGCGTCCGGTGGTGGGTTCGGTGAGCCGGTTCAGTAATCGCAGCAGCGTCGATTTACCCGCTCCGCTCGCACCGGTCACCGCGGTGCAGCGGCCGGCCGAGATAGTGGCGCTGACCTGCGCCAACAGCGTGGACGGACCGCGGGTCACCGTGACCTGCTCGAGGTGAAAACCATCCATGTCCGTCAGCCGTGCACTTCAGAACAACGGTGTGCCGCCAAACCTGTTCTGCCGCTGGGCATCTGCGTATGCAACGAACTTTCATTCCCGTCTCCTGGACCGGCGCACTCGCCGCTGGGCTCGAGCCTAGGAAGGGTCCGCTGAGAGAGCGCTGAGATCGCCGGGATTCTCGAGTACAGGCGGGCGCCGGCCCGTGCCACTGACGCACAGCGCTAAGTCCCATCCGACTTCTCCGTAAATAACCGCATACATCCTTATATAGAGGTCCAGTGGGATGGATAGGGTAGTTTGAGGTAGTGACCGTCGCTATGTATTCCGCCGAACAGGTGGCCGACATTCTCGGACTGCACGTGCGCACTGTGCGCGGCTATGTCCGCGATGGCCGGCTACCGGCCGTCAGGGTGGGCAAGCAGTACCGGATCGCCGAACGGGATCTACGGGCCTTCGCCGGGATGCCAGCCGACGAGCCGGCCGGCATCCCGCGTGCGCACGTATCGACCGTCGTGCACATCGAAAATGTCGACCGCGTCGCGATGGATCGCATCACCGGGCACTTGACCGCCGTGACGACCGGGACTGCGCGTCACCCGGGGCAACTAGATGTCCACTGCAGGTATGACGAATTGGTCGGCCGTCTGACGGTGTTCGTTGACGGCGATGCCGAACCCAGCGCGGCCGTGATCGGGTTGATTGGCGCCCTGTCACGTCAGGACGAGCAATGAGCGACGGCATCTATCGCTCCTCGACTGGCAAGCAGGCGGTCGAGCGCAGCTACCGCGCGCAGCTTCGGCGATGGACGATGCCTTTGCGACAGCGCACCGTAAGCACCCGCGAGGGAGACACTTTCGTCCTCGACTGCGGACCCCTGGATGCACCGCCGGTCGTCCTGCTGCATGGTGCAGGGAGTAACAGCGCGATCTGGCGGGCCGATGCCTCGCTGTGGTCACTCACGCACAGGCTCTACCTGGTCGACATCATTGGCGAGCCCGGACTGAGTGCGCCGTCACGGCCCCCGCGTGGCTCCGACGCCTATGCGTCGTGGCTGGACGACGTACTCGACGAATTGAGCGTCGAGGCAGCTGTTCTCGTGGGGGTGTCGCTGGGCGGCTGGCTCGCCACCGACTACGCGATTCGCCGCCCCGACCGAGTACGACGACTAGCGCTGCGCGCCCCCGCCGGTATCGGGCGGCAACGCAACGGCGCCGTTCTGGCAGCGCTTATCCTCATGCCGTTCGGGGACCGCGGCATTCGCGAGGCGCTTCGCATCGCGCTAGGGCCAGGAGACATTTCTGAACCCGTGATCGACTACATGCTGACGATCCAGCGCCACTACCGTCCGCGTCGCGACGCACTGCCCATTTTCTCCGACGCAGACCTCGCGGCCATCGCCGCACCACTTTTCGTCGTGGTGGGTGCACGCGACCGCATGCTCGACTCGCGTGAAACGGCGGAACGCCTGGCGCGCTTACAACCCGCGGCATCGATCACTGTGCTGCCGGGCGTGGGCCACGGTCTATTCGACGACGGTAAAAAGCTGCACGCACTTCTCGAACATGGCGCACACCGGTGACAGGGCCGCAGGATTTGCGGGTCTTCCTCGAAAGGCTACGCCGCGACCTGCGCTGCGCGCTCAAACTACACCAGGCAGAACGCGTCTCAGCGCTGCGAGCAATGATTGCGGCGGTCGACAACGCCGGAGCAGCACACCCCGCAAATGGGGCAACGCGACCTGACGGGGGTGTTATCGCCCACTCGACGCCGGGACTCTTCTCGACGGAGGCGCCGAGACGCGAGCTGTCCATGACAGATGTTCACGCGATCATTCGAGGTCTCGTCGGCGACTGGGAGACACAGGCCACGCATTACCGATCGCTGCAGCAGCACGACGCGGCAGACCGCCTCGTCCGCGAAGCGGAGATCCTCCGCGCCTATCTGTAGCCGGATCCGGGTCAGGTGGACGGGTAGGTCTGGGGTAGGCGTACCACCTGCACGAAGAACTCGTCGATCTGACGCACCGCGTTCATGAACTGGTCGAGGTCGACAGGTTTGGTGACGTAGGCGTTGGCATGCAGCTTGTAGCTGCGCAGGATGTCTTCTTCGGCTTGTGAGGTGGTGAGCACGACGACGGGGATATGACACAGGTCCGGGTCTGACTTGATGGTCTCCAGAACTTGCCGGCCGTCGTATTTGGGCAGGTTCAGGTCGAGCAGTATCAAGTCAGGTCGGGCCGCGTCCTGGTGGGCGCCTCGTCGGTAGAGGTAGTCGAGACCTTCCTGGCCATCGTGGGCAACACTGAGGGTATTGCGAATCTTATTGTGCTCGAATGCTTCTCGGGTAATGAGCTCGTCCCCAGGATCGTCTTCGATGAGCAGGACGACGATAGGGCGGTCTTCAGGTGTCACAGATGTGTCGCTTCCTCATTAGTTGCAAACTGCATGTCGGTGCTGCCCGAGTTGCCGATTGGCAGCGACATGCAAAAACGGGTTCCCGCGGTGTAATCGGTGTCGATCCAAATCCTCCCTGCATGATGCTCGACGATCTTCTTGCAGATCGCCAGCCCGATCCCAGTACCGCTGTAGGCGGTCCGAGCGTGGAGGCGTTGGAAAATCACGAAAACTTTGTCGGCAAATTCCGCCGGAATACCGATGCCGTTGTCCGACACGGTGATTAGCCATTGATCACCAGAGTCGGCGGCGACGGACTCGCAAGTGATCTCGATGTGTGGCGCGACACCGTCCCTGGCGAACTTCATCGCGTTACCAACCAGGTTCTGCCACAACATCGTCAGCAAAGTGGGGTCACCGGTCACCAGCGGGTGACGTACTCCGGTGCGGGAAATCTCAGCACCGGAGTCTTCGATTGCGGTGCTGAGATTCCCCAGCGCGGTGTCGAGCGCCCCGTCGAGGTCGACCTCGACATGCCGGTCGTTGAGCCGGCCCACCCTGGAGAAGGTGAGCAGGTCGTTGATCAGTACTTGCATGCGCTTGGCGCCGTCGACGGCAAAGTCGATGTATTCGACACCGCGGTCGTCGAGTTTGTCGCCGTAGCGCTTTTGCAGTAATTGACAAAACGACGCGACCTTTCGCAATGGCTCCTGCAGGTCGTGCGACGCGACGTAGGCAAACTGCTCGAGTTCGGCGTTGGATCGCCGCAGCTCGATCGCCTGGGCGTCCATCACTTCGGCCTGTTCGATCAGCCGCGCCTGGGCGGACTGTGAGGAGCCGAGCTCGTCGACGATGCGCTTGCGCATGTCGTCGACATCGGTCGCAATCCCTTGAACGTCGCGCGGCCCGCGCGCAACGATCCGTTCAGCGAAGTTTCCTTCGGTGACCCGCCGGCACGCGGCAGCCAACGCGGCGAGGGGACGGGTAACCGCCCACTGGCTCAGCAGCCCCAACGCCACGGCGGTCAACAGGAACACGCCGACCAGGGCGAGCAACACTTTGTCGCGCCAGCTGCGCACCGAAATGAATTCGGCCTTGCCGTCGACGACGGCCGCCGTCAAATGCTGAGTCTGGTTGTCCAACAGCGCACGAATACCGTCGAACTGGGCTTTGCCCCGTTGCGCGGTGGCACTGCTCACTGCAGTGGGAACGCCCACCGTGACACCGGCGATCAGCGGCTCGGCGTACGAGGTTCGCCAGGCGGTGCTGGCGCGTTCGATCGCATCAAGGTCGGCGATCAGTCCGGGGCGCTGAGCCAACTTCTGTCGGATGTTCTGTACCGCAACGAGTTCCGCGCGCTGACCGGTGAAGTAGGGGTCCAAGAATTGTTTGTCGGCCGAGATCACGTATCCGCGCACCGCGGTCTCTTGATCGCTGAGCGCAGCCTGCAATTGATAGGCGGCCGCGCGGGCCGGCTGGATGGACTCGATCAGCTGACGCGACACACCGTCGCTGCGATTGACCAAGATCGATCCGGCCACCGCGCCGGCGACGACCATCACACCCATCACGCCCAAAACGACGTTGAGCCAACCCTGCACCGTGAGCTGTACGCGCGCCTCCCGCCGCATCTCACTAGCCGTCGCACGGCTCATCTGGTTGTCCGCTCTATGCGTAGCACCGCAACGTCGTCACTGAATCCGCCGTGAACCATCGCGCGTTGTTCGGCCGCGTCGACAAGAGCGGTGACGAACTGCGGGCCGGGCAAGTCTGCTAACGATTGGCCGAGCGCCAGCAGCCCGTCTTCCCCGAGGCGCTCCCTGCCTGGACCCGAATAACCCTCGAACAAGCCGTCGGTGAGCAACACCAGACCGCTTCCGCGCGGCACGTCCACGTCGCACTCAGGCCAGTCGGCGGACAATACGCCCAGCGGCGGGCCGCCGGCCGGCTCCACCCACTCGACGACACCGCCGCCGTGCAACAGCAACGGCGGGTGCCCGGCCCGCACAGCGCGAACGCGGTCATCCGGATAGACAGCTAAGTTGAGCACCGTTGCGAAGGCCCGGTCGGTGCACTCCACACGCAGAATCCGGTTGAGCTGGCGCATCCGCTCGACCCCGTCCACACCGGCCAGTACCAAGGCGCGCCACGCGATGCGCAGGCCTACTCCCAGCGCCGCCTCTTCTGGCCCATGCCCGAACACGTCGCCGATCATCACGTGAACGACGCGATCGGCGGTCTGCACCACGTCATAGAAATCTCCGCCCAGCAGACCGCTCTTGCGGCTCGGCCGGTACTGGGTGACGACTTCGACGCCGGGATCGTCGAGCAGCAGCGGCGCCGGGAGCAGCCCGCGCTCCAGCCGGGCGTTCTCCTGGGCCTGGAGCAAACTCACTCGCAGATCCGCCGCGGTGAGCTCGGCACGCTTCCGTTCCACCGCGTACAGCAGCGCACGGCGCAACGTCTCGGGCTCCACGCGGTCCTTGACTAGATAGTCCTGGGCGCCGGCAGCTACCGCGGACACGCCCACGTGTTCGTCGTTCATCCCGGTGAGCACGACGATGGGCACAGTCGCATCGCATCTGTTGATACGTCCGAGGGCCCCCACGCCGTCGGCGTCAGCCAGGTGCAGATCGAGCAACACGCAGTCCGGCCGGCCCTTCGCGAGTTCACGCTCGGCCTCTGCCAACGACTGTGCCCATACCAATCGCACGGTGGCGTTGATGTCAGCGATCAGTTCTTCTACCAGCAGCGCGTCACCGCGGTCATCCTCAACCAGCAATACGGTCAACGATTGAGGCGAGAGCGCTGCCGTGACGTCCGTCCTGGCAAGGCCCGCCGAAACGAGTCCTTCTGGACCAAGCATGCGCCACCCGTGTACTTGAACTGTCACAACACCCGGTGAGGGGCTCAGCCATCCTATCCAGTGCCGTCGCGAAACCAGCGATACGCCCCGATCGGCTAACGGCGATGGGCAATGGTCCCCGCCGTGCAGCTTGCTAGAGGCTACGGTCGGTGGTCTTCATGAATTGCCGCCAGATGGTTCAGGATTCGCTCGTTGACAGTGGCGAGGGTGTCGAGCTCGGCCGGCGTGAGCAGGTCGATGAAATTCCGGCGGACGTCGTCGACGTGACCGCGTGCCGCCTTCTCGATGGCGGCGCGGCCTTTCGGCTCTAGGCACACCATGGTGCTACGAGCGTCGTCGGGGTTGGGCGCGCGCCTGATCAGCCCGTCCTTCTCCATTCGCCGTACCTGATGTGAGACCCGGCTTTTCTCCCAGCTCAGCGCGTTGCACAGATCGCGGGCCGGCATACAGTCACCAGCCTGTTCGGAGAGCGCCGCCAGTATCCGGTAGTCGGCGCCGGACAGGCCGAATTCCTGCAGCCCGCGGTGCAGGTGCAGTTCGAGTTGATGATGCGCGTGCAGGAAGGCGCGCCACGCGCGATCTTCTCGGGCGTCGAGCCAGTTCGGTTCCACAAGCAGCCATGCTATCCGGATTGGTTGACGCGTCATCTAGTTTGCAATAAGGTTGACAAGTCAACCATTCGGGTCAACGGGCAGGGGACTTCACGTGAGCAGGATCAGCATCATCGGAACCGGGAACATGGCCCGCGCCATCGGCGGACTCGCAGTGGCAGGCGGGAACACCGTGCAGATCATCGGCCGCGATCAGACCAAGGCTGCCGACCTAGCCAAGACGCTCGGCGGCAACGCCACCGCAGGCGGGCTGGGGGCCGTTCCGGCCGGGGACATCGTCATTCTGGCGCTTTTGCACGCGGACGTCGTTCCAGTCGTCACCGACTACGGAGATCGTCTGGCGGGCAAAGTCATCGTCGACATCAGCAACCCCTTCAATGCCGCCGTCGACGGGTTGGCGATCCCCGAGGGCACCTCGGTCGCGCAGGAAGTCGCCAAGGTGGCTCCGGCCAGCGCCAGCGTGGTGAAGGCGTTCAACACCATCTTCGGTGTTGTGCTGGAGAAAGGTCGGCCGCTCGACGTTTTCCTTGCCGGTGACGACCAGTCCGCCAAAGAGAAGTTGTCCGAATTCATCGCCACCCTCGGGCTTCGTCCGCTCGACGTCGGCGGCTTGAGCATGGCGCATTGGCTCGAGGGCGCGGGTCTGCTTGTGATGGGCCTTGCCCGTCACGGAATGGGCAGTTTCGACTTCGCACTCGGTGCCGCGGTTCCCGGTTGAGCCCCACGGACCTGACACTTGCGCTACCGAGCCTTCACGCCGTCCCGTTCTCACGACTGGCAGTAAGCCGAGAGTCGAGTCCAGGCATCTCCTTGAATACCTTCCGCAAGGGAACAGGTCCCCGATCGATGATCCGAGCGCCGAAGATGACGTGCCACACGTGGTGATAAGCAGCGTCGAGCGCGTCGTCGTCGGAGGCGGACGGTGGTTCGGCCATCTCGCCTATGCTAGCGCGTTGGTTCACTTATTGAACATTCCGGGGAGTCGGATGGGCGTCCGGTCTGATGAACAGCGCGCTCAAAGATCGCCGGGGTCCACCTCTCGTCGTAAGGCGAGTCGGGTACAGATGTCGTCGAGCGGGAGCTTGGCACTCGTCGCCAGTCGTTCGAGCAACACGAACGCCTCGTCAGCGCTGATGCCGAATCGGTGCATGAGCATGCCTTCGGCTTGTCCGATGATGTCGCGCGACCTTAGGGCACTCTGTATTCGGCCCATGCGTAGCAGCGAATTCCATACTGCCGCAATGTGAATGCTGTAGGTGTGTGCGATGTCGAACGCTTCGGCGCCGAAGCTGTGGGGTGGCTCGGCGTGCAGATTCAACGCTCCGAAGCTCTGCGAACCCGCCGACAGGTCGAAACAGATCATCGAACGGACTGGGGTGGCATCCAGCGCAGCTGCGCGAAAATTCGGCCAGCGCGAATCGCCGACCAGGTCGGTGACGCTGACGCTGTGTCGCTGACGCGCCGCCTCCAGACAGGGGCCTTGGTCGTAGCGCTGCTGCAGGTAGTCCAGCAGCGCTGAATACCGATGCGTCGCGGTGGCAGCATGGATGCCGCCATTCTCGTCGACGGCAGTAATTCCGGCATATTGTGCGCCCGGCACGTCGTGAGCAGCGCTCGACGTCAGCTTGCCCAAGGCCGTTGACAAGCCTATGGTGTCGTCTTCCTGAATCTCCCGCACCAGTGCGGCGAGGCGCACGTGCAAGGCATGGGGGCCGTTCAATCGCACCGCCGCTCACGGGTAGGGCTCACGGCAAGGTGAATGCCATCGCGTCCGCTTGCCGTCGCTTCAACCTACACCGACAACGTGTTCCTGAACATAGATGTTCGAGGCAGGCATACGTTCGGAGGACGTCCGGAACGGATGTCGTCGGGACATAAATCGTGGGCGTCTTCGCGCCATTACCCGACACTTCGGTCAGAGCCTCCGCGTGCCGACGGTGCCGCTGGAAAGGTTACAAACGGCCGCCGGCAGCGTACTGTCAAGGTGAGCCGTTTCGTTGTCAACAAGGATCTGCCGCAACAGCAGCCGATCACATTGTTGCCCAATGGGATTCCTCCGTTTCCAGTGGCAGCGGGAAGCGACGCCCTGCCCGTGAGGAATCCCTTCGATGAGTAATTTCTGCTTGTCACATCGGTTCGGTGTCCGATGAGCGAGTGGCGGGCGGCCAGTCTCGTCCGGTTTTCGATTGCCGAAGCACGCGGTGGAGACATCGACGGAGCGTGGTGGCCGCGGGTTGACCGCATGACCATCGAGTTGCCTCGTCTGGTCACTGCGCTGACTCCACTGCTCGGCCGGATCGATTCCATCAACGTCAATTGGTCACACCTGCAGCGGCCACCCAATCTGAACTGGCCGGGCTGGGAGCACAAAGCCCAACACGTCATTACGCTCAACGGTGAAGATGCCCGCGTCAACCTGTTGGTCATCGCATACCACACCCATAGCGGGCTCGCGCTCATGGTGTTGCGACGTGCCGCCGGACTTCCCATCGTCCCGAGCGATCGCGAAAAGCCCGCATTCAGGACCGCCGGGTCCGTCCTCCAAGCCGCGATGACACAGCGCGCCGCGGCGGGGCATGCCGCCGCGGCTAGCACTCTGCAACCGAGCGAGCCGAGATGGCAATGACGGCAACGGGACCGGTATCCAGATAGCGAAGGGTATTCGGCGCGATGCCGAAATTCGCCGGCACGCATGAAACCATGAACGGCGAGGGACCGGGCGCGTCTTCGACCCAAACTGCTAAACGTCTCAGGGTTCAGAATACGAGTCCCCGGTGCTGTGGGTGGTTACCCCGCTCGGTCCCTTCCTGATCCGCCACTGGTGAACCGCAACCACACCAGAAGGCCGGCGCTGTCCAGCCGACACTACGATCGTGGTTCATGACCGAACGAGCACCGGGAAGGCCGGCCTCGGCCGCATCGGCCGGCGAGATCGCACCGCTCGATGTCGTCGGTTCTGGAATCCTTCCCCCGGTCGAGGTCCGAGTGCGCCGCGCTTTTTGGGTGCTCGAGCGGCTGGCGCCGTTTCTGGGATCGCGGTGGGCAGTCGAATTATGGTGTACCCCACCGATTCTCGAGTCGAGTTTGCGCATGCCGCCCGGTGTGTCGCCGGGGCGGCCGGTAGAAGCGTATTGGGACGGCCATCGCGTTGCCGGCGAGGAATGGGGCGAAGGGCCGCCCGTGTATCTCGTTCACGGTTGGGGAGGCCAGCGCGCGCATCTGGCTGTCTTCGTCAAACCGCTGGTCGAGGCGGGTTATCGGGCCGTGGCGTTCGACCTGCCCAGCCATAACGAATCCGATCCGGGTGCGCTCGCGCCCGGCCGCACCACCGCCATCGAGTGCGCCGACGCGATAGCGGCGATGATCGAAGCCCACGGACCCGCCAGGGCGGTGATAGCGCACTCGCTCGGCGCGAATGCGACCGCCTTGGCGGCGGCGCAGGGCACCCAGGTGGGCCGATTGGTCTTTCTGGCGCCCATGGGCGATTTTCCGCTCTATCTCGACCTGTTCGCCGCGCGTCACGGCTTCGGCCGCCGAATCCGTGCCGGGCTGCATCGTCGCCTGGAAAAACGCATCGCGATGCCACTGGAAGAGACGAACATGACGCGGATCGGTCGACGGGCGAACTATCCGCCGCTGCTCCTCATCCACGACCCCGACGATCCCGACAGCCCCTACGCTGCCAGCGAACGACTGGCCGCGGCGTGGCAGGGTGCGCGATTGATGACCACGCGAGGGCTTGGCCGACTCGCGCATTACCGGATCCTTCGTCACCGCCCGGCGATCAACGCCGGAATGGAGTTCATCGGCCCCCAAGCGGTCAACCCGAACGCCGCAGAGCCACCTAATGAGAGCTAGCGCCGGCCGACCCGCGCATCAAAGTCGCTGCGGCTCAGGTGGTCCAGTTGTCCACCAGGTCGGACCATCGCCGGGAGATGGTCTTCTCGAGCTCGTCGCGAGTGCGCCGGCTCATCACGTCACCGGGTTCACGTGCACCGACCGCTAATCGCGCCAACTCCGCAACCTGCTGAGGCTCGAGCCCGAAGGTGACCAACGTGTCGAGGTCGGTGTCGGTGTCGAGGTCGTCCGGCAGCGGTGAGTGGGCAAGCAGGACAGCCACGTTCTCCTCACCCACCTCGAGAAGCATGGCGACCAGACTCGACTTCTCGACCTTCATGAAGCGGGTTTACACCGGCCGGCGAATCGACAGCTCGATCCCGTTGTCGCGCATGACGGTTCGGCATTGGTCAGGCGTGTAGTCGAAATTCTCCAAGTCCTTGATATAGGACGCCGGTTCCGCGAGTCCCTCGACGTGCGGAAAGTCAGAGCCCATGATGATCCGTTCCGCACCGAGCAGCTTGAGCAGGCTGGCGAGCTCGTCCTCGTAGAAGGGGGACACCCAGACGTGGCGCTTGAATGTCTCGCGGGGATCTTCCTGGTAGATGAACGGGATTTGTCCGTAGGACTTGGTGAGCTTTTCGAACAGATGGAATACCCACGCCGAACCGCTCTCGATCGAGGCCATGCGCAGGTTGGGGAAACGCAGAAACAGACCACTGTGCAGGTGATTGGCGAAGGTGTCCTGTAACGCGTCCCCGGAGAACAGCGACCGGAAGCCCAGTAATGCCTGAAACGACATCATGTAGTCCGCCTCGCCCCAGGCCGGCATGAACTTCGAGTAGTAGGTCTCACCGGAGTGGTAGCACACGGTGATGCCCGAATCGTTTGCCAATCGCCAGAATTCGTCGAACATCGGGTCCCCGGGTGCGCGCATTCCCACGTCGGTAGAGATTGGACCCGGGATCATGACGATGAAACGAGCGTCGCGGTCCAATGCCCATTCGAGTTCCCGCACCGCGGCGTCGGGCCGGCACAGCGTGATGTAGGGAGCGCTGAAAATCCGCGCCTGGTAGGCAAATCCCCAGTCTTCGTCCATCCAGCGGTTGAAGGCGCGGAAGGCCGCGACCGTGGCATCCAGGTCGGGCAGCAGCGCCTGCTCCATCCCAACCCCCAGTGTCGGCAAGAGTATGCAGCCCTGCATCCCTTGTTCGTCCATCATCGCCAAGCGTGCGTCCCGGTCGCGATACGCGGGGCTGATGGGTTCCAGCTCGCCGAAGAGCGAATTCAGGTCGGCACCATAGGGATTGCGCCCCCGAAAGTACTCGTCGAGCGCCCCGGGCTTACCGACGGGATCAAATGTCGGGTTCGGGATGAACCTGTTGACCCGGCCGCCGACGAGTAGACGCTGCTTGCCGTCCACCTGAGCCCACTGAATTGCACGCTTTTTGAATTGCGGATCGATGTGGCGGGTAAAGGCATCGACTGCCTCGTAGTAGTGGTTGTCACAGTCGAAGAAGGTAAAGCCCAACTCGGTAGTCATTGCGGTGCTGTCCTTTCGATGGCGGGGCAGGTAGAGGTCAGCCGCGTGGCAGGCCGAGGATCATCGACGCGATGACGGTCAACTGGATCTCCGCGGTCCCGCCGCCGATCAATTCGGAGGGCATGTCGAAATACGGCCGGACGACGGCCGGGTCTGACTCCTCCAGCATCGCGATGCGGCCGGTCAGGTTCAGCGTGGCGCGTGCGGCACGGCGCAACAGCATCACCATCGCGTACTTGGCGATGCTCGACGTGGGCCCCGGCGATTGCCCCTGCACCAACCTCAGCGTTTCCCGCAGGACCATAGCCTTGATCGCAGTGGTGTAAGCCTCGATGTCACCGAGCGCTTGAATCGCGGTGTCCTGATCGGGACCGATGATTCTCGCGACATGGCGCAGCGCACCCGACCGGTCGATGTTGACGTAGTTGCCGATCGCGGTGCGTTCGACGGCCATTGTCGCGACCGCGAGATCCCAACCGCTGCCTGGACTTCCGACCAGCATCTCGTCCGGCACGAAGACATCGGTAAAGAACACCTCGTTGAAGTCGTGGTGGCCGCTGACCTGCTTGATCGGCTCGACGGTGATACCCGGTGACGCCATGTCGACGAGGAAGTAGCTGATCCCGCGGTGCTTCGGTGCTGCTGGATCGGTGCGCGCCAGCATCGCCCCGTAGTCCGCCCGGTCGGCCATCGACGTCCAGATCTTGTGGCCGTTGACGAGCCATCCGCCGTCCACTTTGGCGGCCCGGGTTCGCAACGAGGCAAGATCAGACCCGGCCCCAGGCTCACTGAACAGTTGACACCATCGTTGCATGCCGCGCAGGATCGGGTCCGCGAATCTCTGCCGCTGCGAGTCGGTTCCGCTGTTCAATATCGTCGGCAGAATCCATTCCGCGATGCCGAGCGACGGTTTGACCAATTCCGGTCGCTTGTCGAACTCCTCGTTGATGATCACCTGCTGCACCGGGGTGGCGTCGACACCCCACGGACGGGGCAGTTGCGGAGCGGCGAGTCCCGCCTCGACCAGCGCGTCGCGTTGCGCACCGAAGGCGAGCCCGGGCGCCCGATCGTCGTCCGACGGATGGTCGTTGGTCAGCGTCCGGGCATGGTCGAGCGTCCGTGCCACCCATGCCCGGAACGCAGAGTCGACATCACCGAGATTCGCTGCGGTAGAGCGCCTCACCTCTAGCGCCAGGCGACCCGCATCACGACTCCAGCGCGTCGTCGGACCCAGCGATGCCGCCAGGCTGACTGCGCGACGCCAATACAGGTGAGTGTCGTGTTCCCAGGTGTACCCGATCGCGCCGAACATGGTGAGCGCGTCGAGCGCCAAGTCGGGTGCCGGAACCACCGCCATCAATGCCGCCGACGCGGCGGCAAGGCGATGCTGTTCCAGTGACTCGTCGGCGGCGCGCACCGCATCCCACGCCGCGGCCGCGGCCAGCTCGACGTTGACCCGTAACACGGCCGCCTTGTGCTGCAGAGCTTGGAAGGATCCGATCGGCTTGCCGAATTGTTCGCGCGTCCGGATGTAATCGATTGCCGCTGACACACATTGGCGTGCCGTCCCGGCCGACGCGCATGCGGTGAGCGCCGCCGCGACGCAGCAAGCACGTTCCACCGCGATGCCGGACAGTTCCGCATCATCGTCGACGGTGTGCTGATTGAGGTTCAGCACACCGACGTCCGTGCAGAGGTCGGTGCCCTGCAGCTGGTCGATCGACAAGGTGGTGTCGCTGCCGTCGCCGGGTTCCACGGTAAACCAGCGCTCACCGTCACTGGTGCGCGCCGCAAGCAGGACTCGTTGCGCTGCAACCAGTCCCAATATCGGCGACGAGGAGCCTGTCAGCTGCCACCCACCGCTGACGCGGTTGGCCCGGATGTCGGAATCCTCGGGTAGTAACGCCGCTGCGGGCGCGCCCGAGACGACGTCGCTGAGCCAGCGCAGCCCCGACTCGCCGGCCAACGGCACAATGGCCGCGGCGATAGCGGTGCTGAGTACCGGGCCCGGAAGCAGGGTCGCGGCGGCGGCTTCGACAACACAGCCGAGATCGCCGAGTGTGCCCCCGTGGCCGCCGACCGACTCGGGGAGATGCACGGCCAGGAAGCCGTGTGAAGTGAACTCCTCCCACCAGGGCGGCAACTCGCCGGCG
Organism: Mycobacterium paraterrae; assembly: GCF_022430545.2. NCBI lineage: Bacteria > Bacillati > Actinomycetota > Actinomycetes > Mycobacteriales > Mycobacteriaceae > Mycobacterium > Mycobacterium paraterrae. Next base: position 2,072,906 of record NZ_CP092488.2, read on the forward strand.
GCCAGGGAGTCGAATGCCGCTCTCGTCTTGTCGATCGGCGCATGGCGTGCAGCGAACCGGGCGACCGTATCGACCAACTGCTCTTGTTCCTCGGTTACCGCCAAGCCCATCGGTCGTCAATCCTCCAGCCCGAGGATGCGTGCAGCATTGCCGTGCAAGAACTTCGGCCAGACTTCGTCTTTGAGTGGGACGTGGGGCAGCTCGCTGAAGATCCGTTCGAGCGACAGACCCATCGGGAAGTAACCGGCATAGAGGATTTTGTCCGCGCCACGCGAGTTGGCGTAGTCAATGATGGCCTTGGGGTAGTACTTCGGGGCGAACGCCGAGGTCGAGTAATACAGGTTGGGCCACTTCAACATGAGCTTGACGGCGAGGTCCTGCCAAGGTTCGCAGCCATGCCGCGTGACGAACACCAGGTCGGGAAAGTCGAACATGACGACGTCGATCCGTGAAACCTCTTGCGGTGCAAACGGAACGCGTGGTCCGGGAATGCCGGCGCAGACGAATATCGGGATGCCCAGTTCTACGCAGGTCGCGTAGATCGGATACATCTTCGGGTCGTCGATTGCCACCTGGGGAAAGGTTCCCGCCGGAAACACCGACGTCGCCCGGATGCCGAACTGCTCGTAGTCGCGGCGGATTGCGTTCACCGACCCCATCACGTCGTTCGGGTCCGCGATGGCGCCGGAGGGGATGAAGCGGTCGGGAAACGTCTTGAGTGCCAGCGCCGCCGAGTCCTCGGTAACCCCGATCATCGCCCGCTCGATGCCGAATCTGTCCATTTGCTGCAAAACCAGCGACACAGGATCGTCGGTCGGTAACCCCTTGGGCACGTCCTTGAACATGTACTCGACCGGGAAGTCGAAGCTTTCTTTCGACTCCCGGTCCTTCGTTTGCCGACGGATGAAGTCGTACTGCGCCGAGCCCTCGTGCGGAAACCCGATCATCGTGTCGATCACCGGCACGCCGACGGGTCCGGCCATGGCTTCCTCCGATCAGACGGGCGCAGCGGTGCTGCCGCTCCGGCAATTATTGAAACACCGTTCTACCTATGTCAAGGCGGTCGGTAGGAAAAGCTACTTTCAAGCCGGTATCATGCGGGCTCAGAGAGAACGTTGTTCTGGTGGACGAATGGGAGGTGGTGTCACCGTGCGGCTCGCCGACAGCAGTCAGCCGGAGATCCTGTCCCTGTCGGATATGACCAGTGGGCAACTCGCCAGGCGGGCCAAAATCGTCGAGGCTGTGATCGGACTGATTGCCGACCTGGGCGCTGAGGCAGTTCAGATGCGCGACGTCGCGCAGCGATCGGGCGTCGCGTTGGCAACCGTCTACCGCTACTTCAGGTCGAAGGAGCACCTGCTGGCCGCAGCGCTCGAAGACTGGCAGAAGAGGCTGACCCGACGCACGCTGGCGGCCCGCCGTTCGACGGCGAATGCCCCGCTGACAGACATCCTCGCCTACCTCGAACGCGCGCAGCGCGCGTTCCACCGCAATCCGAAGATGACCAGCTTGATGCTGCAGACCATGACGTCAAACGAACCCGAAGCCAAAGCGGCGATCGACCACATGAACCGCACCAACACCGAGATGTTCGCCCGCTTGCTCGAAGGGCTTCCGGCAGAGGACATTCCATACATCAGCTTCGGCCTGAACGCCGCGTTGACGAGCGCGCTCGGCGCCGTGCTCGCCGGGATGATGACGTTCGAGGAAGCGCAGGCGAAAGTCGAGTGGGTGACACGCTCCTTGATGAACCCGCACACTGCCTGATCCACGCGCGGCGTATATCAAAGGACGGAAGACGTCGGGAAAATCGACTTTCTCCAGGAGCGGGAGCGAGTAACCTGAGCGACCAAGCGCAGGAAATTCGACCAGCCTAGGGGAATGCCGTGCGACAGCCCGAGCTCACCAGCCTCGTGGGTTTGCAAGACACCGACGGAGATCGGCTGATTCTCCTGCGGGTGGACCGGCCCGATGAGAAGAGCAACTACCTGTTGCGGGTGGGCGCGGGAAAGGTGTTGTTGACTGCCGGTGACCTTGCCCGCCTCAGCGCCGCCATCCGGGTGGAACTCGTGGCGGCGAATCGGATCCGAATTGTCAGCTGGCTACTTCAGCTGCTGGTCGTGTGCGCGCTGGCGTGGCTCCTCGCCTACGGTGTCACCGGTCCGCTTTTCGCCTATCCCTGGTCGAACTGAGTCCGACCCGCGAGTTCTTCTGTAGCGCCGCCGATTCCACGACCAACACCCTTGGATGGATCGCTCGCGACCAAGCCCGTCGAACACTCATTGAAAACGCTAATATCACGCCGTGCGACGGGGTGACTCAGCCGGTTGAGCAGGGGTGATGCCGATTGTGACGACGACGGATGGGCCGCTGAGTGGTTGCGCGACGCATCGCTGAACATGCCGCCGAGCGCGGTAGTCGATAAATTCGCCGTATGCCCACGACCAGCGACCACACCGATTCCCGGCCGTTCGCTCGCAGACTCGTACTCCGGATCAGCACTCTGTTGGCGCTGAACGCGGGCTTCGTCAACGCCGTCGCGCTGCTGATCTTCGCGCTGCCGGTCGGCAATCTGACCGCTGTCACGACACAGCTGGGGATGAAAACAGCAAACCCGTGGCTGTACGAAGGTCACGTGCTGCTGGCCGTGCTGACTGGCTTCTTCCTCGGAGCGCTGACCGCCGGTGCAATCCTGCCCGCCGAGATCATCATGAGCGGCGCGCGGCCGGCGGCTGTCTTGCTCGGGGAGGCCGGTCTGCTGCTCCTGGCCGCCGCCGCGGTCGAGGACACCTTCGTCAGGGACATCCTCGACGGCACCCCAATCGAGACACAAGCATTGCAAGCGTTTTTCGCGGCGGCTGCGCTGGGATTACAGAACGGGCTCACGTCTAGCTTCCGCGAAATGGCAGTACGCACAACCCACTTCACCGGAACCATCACCGACCTGGGCTTGTTGATCGGACGCAGCCGCAAGATCGGGATCGACCGGTGGAAGGCCGCGACGTTGGCGCTTACGCTCCTGCTGTTCCTGACGGGCGGGGCAGCCGGACTGCTGGCAGGCTCTCGCTGGGGCGGTTATGCATTGATCGCTCCGGCACTGTGTTGCGTCATCGTCGCCATCCGCAGTGCGATGCGGAATCACCTGACACACCCTGTGTATCCGGTCGGCGCGCGTCCGGATCCCATTCAGGTTTAGCGCGTTTCGCTGGGCGTGAGGAATCCACACGGGCTAGCGAGACGGCAGCAACGCCATGGCGGCGGCACCGAGCAAACCCATCCCGATCATCCCGACGACTGCGGCGACGACCGCCCGCCAACCAAAGCTTCGGCCGACCATCGCGGCGCCGGGGATACTGATCGCTGGAAGAGTCACGAGCAATGCGCCCAGAGTGGCCGAAGAAACGCCTAGCAAGGCCATCGTTTGGAGGATGGCGATCTCCCCAGCCGTCGGAATGACAACCAAAGTGCCTACGACTGCAGCGATTACGACGACGAGAAATCCGTGGTGCGCGAGTCGCATCATGCTGAGCAGCCAGCCGCGGCACGCGCCGAGCAGCAACACCAATACCGCATACTCAGGCAGCAGGAACGTTCCCATCCACAGCATCGCTCGAACCCAGTTCCGGACGGCGCCCGGGGAATCCTTGTCGGGCCGGCCGTCGCCGGCGGGTGCCGGGCCGGCCACTTGCCGGGATCGGCTCGCGACTTCGACCAACGCCGCCACGCCGATGACCGCGGCGACGCCGACGACGGACCTCGTCAGTGCCCACTGCCAGGGCGCCACGCAGACCAAGAAGATCAGAACCGCAGGATTGAGCAGTGGATTAGCCAGCCAAAACGCCGTCGCACCAGCCGCATTGACTCCGCTACGGCGCAACGTGACAGCAACCGGTGCAGCACAACACGCGCACATCATCGACGGCATCCCGGCCGTTCCACCGGCCAAAGCGCTTCGTCGCGGGCCGCTCCGATTCAACGCCCGCTGCATCCAGGCTCGCGGCGTCAAAGCTTGAACGGACGCGCTGATGAGCAGGGCGACCAGCAGCGCCTGCCAGACCGATGCCAGGTAGGCCTGAAAGAACGTCGTGGCTGCATGCCAACTGGGCCGGTCGCCTACGTGCACGCCGCCCACGGCGAGGATGTCTGACCCGGGCCAGCGCCGAGTCCGGAAAAGCGTTGCCGCCTTGTGCGCATACGGTACCCACTTCGCCCAGAGCAACCCCGGGACGATCACGGCGAGCGTTACGGCGGCGCTCGCCACGGTGCCCGCATGTCGCCCCTCGCGAACCGTCTTGACACTCAGCGGCGCCGTCACGGACGTCAGGCTAATTCACCACCAGCGGCCCGGCACGGCCGTCCGGGACGGTGCATATCGAAGTCGCGTGCGGGATAGTGAAACGATGCCGTTCAGTGATGTGGTTGCGGTGCTGGCATCGAGTGGACCGGCCGAACTGTTCCCGGCACGACAGCAGATGGCGGTGTCGCTCGGCTTTCATATCGTGCTGGCCTGTTTCGGGGTGGCCTTCCCGACCATCATCTTCGTCATGCACCGCCGCAGCATCGTTCGCGACGACCCGAACGCGCTGCGGCTAGCCAAGCGATGGTCGAAGGTGTCCGCGGTCCTGTTTGCGATCGGTGCCGTATCGGGGACGGTGCTCAGCTTCGAAATGGGCCTGTTGTGGCCCGGCCTGATGGGACGTTTCGGTGATGTGCTGGGGTTGCCGTTCGCGTTGGAAGGACTCTCGTTTTTCACCGAGGCGATCTTCTTGGGTCTGTACCTGTACGGATGGGATCGACTGCCCCCTCGTTGGCACCTCGCCACGCTGATTCCCATGGCGGTGTCCGGTGTCGTGGGCTCATTCTGCGTCGTCGCGGCGAATGCATGGATGAATTTCCCGACCGGGTTCGTCGTACGCGACGGGAAGGTCGTCGATGTTCAACCGTGGGCCGCGATGTTCAATCCGCTGGCCTACCTGCAGTTCCTGCACATGTGGCTGGGCGCGTTCTTGCTCGTTGGGTTTGTGGTGTCCGGCGTCTACGCCGCGGGGCTCTTGCGTGGCCGCGACGATGCCCAACACCGCCTCGGGTTCATCGTCCCGTTCGCGTTCGCCTCGGTCGCGGCGGTGCTTCAACCCTTGGTCGGCCACGTCCTGGGATTACAGGTCGGCGCCAAGCAGACCTCGAAGCTCGCCGCTTTCGAACTCGCGCTGCACAGCGAACCCGGTCCGGCGACCCTTCGGCTGGGAGGTTTCCTCGTCGGCGACCAGGTCCGCGGGGCTGTCCCTATTCCTAAAGTCGGCTCGGTGATTGCTCGCGGCACCTTGACCGGGGCGGTGCCGGGTCTCGACTCGATACCGAGAGCCGACTGGCCCCCGGTGAATCTGACGCACTGGTCCTTCCAGTCGATGGTGGGCATCGGACTGTTGCTGGCGTTGATTGCGATCGTGTTCTGGGTCGCACATCGGCGCGGCCACGACCCATTGAGCGATCGCCGGTTTCTGTGGTCCACGGTAATCGCGGGGCCACTGGCAATCCTCGCACTCGAGTTGGGTTGGATAGCAACCGAAGTGGGTCGACAACCATGGACGGTGTGGCAAGTGGAACGCACCACCGATGCGGTGACCAGGAACAGCGCGATCTGGTGGACCTACGCCGGAGTGTTGGTCATCTACCTCGGCATGAGTGTGGCGGCATACGTCGTATTGCGATCGATGGCCAGACGGTGGCGGGCTGGCGACGAGGAGTTGCCCAGCCCCTACGGGCCGGCCGCGCTGGTCGATTCAGCGTCGGCCGACCGCGGTGAGGGCACCCGATGACCGCTGCAGAACTGGTGGCGGCCGCGTTGTTCACCGGTGTAGTGGCCTACGCCGTCTTCGGTGGGGCCGATTTCGGTTCAGGTTTCTACGATTTGACCGCCGGCGGCGGCCCCGGGGGATCCCGGGTTCGGACCCTGATCGATCACAGCATCGGCCCGGTGTGGGAAGCCAACCATGTCTGGCTGATCTACGTGTTGGTGGTGTGGTGGACAGGATTCCCGAAGGCCTTCGCGGCGGCGATGACCACCTTATTCACCCCGTTGGTTCTCGCGCTCGCCGGAATCGTGTTGCGCGGCTCGACTTTTGCGTTCCGCAAGTACGCCGAGACCTTCGCCCAGGCCCGGCTCTTCGGAGCGGTGTTCGCCGGATCGTCGTTGATCACCCCGTTCTTCCTGGGAACGGTCGCGGGCGCCATCGCCTCGGGCCGGGTGCCGGCAGCCGGCTACGGGGATCCCGTGAGATCGTGGCTGAATCCAACTTCGTTGGTCGGCGGTTGTCTGGCCGCGGCAACGTCCGTCTTCCTAGCCGGGGTGTTTCTCACCGTTGCGGCCGCGCGAACGTCAACGCCCGAACTTGCCGCACGATTGCGCGTGCGCGCCCTGTCGGTCGGGGCGGTGACGGGCGTCATCGTCGCCGCCGGTTTGTATCCCGTCTCACGTGACGCCCCGACGTTGGCCGCAGGCCTGCGCGGTCGGGCCCTGCCGTTACTGCTGATCGCCGCGGTTGCCGGCGCGACGACGATGGTGTTGCTCTATCGCAGAAAGGCTTTGGGTGCCGCGCGGGTATCCGCGGTGACCGCGGTGGTGGCCGTCGTCGCCGGTTGGGGTGTGGCCCAGTACCCGTGGATGCTCGTCGACCACCAACGCATCGGTGACGCCGCCGGAGCGCCGGCCACACTCGACGCTCTACTCATCGTTGTGGTGCTCGCCGGATTGTTGGTGATCCCGCCGCTGGGCTACTTGTTGTGGTTCTCCCAGTCGGAGAAGCCGCCGTCAGCCCGCGGTGGTGATTGAGTCGTCGGTGATACCGGCCGCCTGGCGGGCCGCCAGGCGGCGTCGCTGCGGCTCCATCGTGTAGCGAGGGTCGCGCGCGGATGCCTTGCCCGCCTCGAAGATGCCGAACCGGGTGAGCGCCGACGCGGCCGCGAGCGCCAGGCCGGATACGACGGCAAGCGCGCGGCTGCGGCCGCCGAGTAGTGCACCCAATCCTCCCGCGATGACCAGCCTTTCGCTCCAGCGCAGCATTCGGCCGGGTTCGCCGTGGTGCAGCGGCTCGGCGGCTACCGGATCCATCCGCCGTTCCATGGCCCGTGTCGCAATCACGTCGCCGACGGCCCCCATCACCGCCAGGGTGCGCGCGGGCCCCGCCTCGACGACTGGTGTCGTGATCATCGCCAATCCCGACGCCGCCAGGCTCGCTGAACTGACGAAGACGAACGGGAGGTCCCGGTATGCGGCGTTCCACGTCGGTGTCGCGGTGTCGGTGAGCAGTACGGCGGTGTAGACGGCCAGCGGCGCCGCGAAGACGCCTGCCTCCACGCCGGCCGGACCCTCGACCGTGCGCAGCACGGTCCGCAACGGGCCCAACGGAATTCGCTCACCGGTGAGCCGGTCGATTTCGGAGACCGCGGCGACACCGATGCCGACGCTGAACAAACTCAGGATCCACGAGCCGATGCTCATCGGCGAAGTCAGCTTGATCGTGCGGAGCATGTTGACGAAGCGCTCCGGACGGCCGAGGTCCATCACCAACGCCACAGCGCCCAGCGATACCGCACCCAGCGAGGTGAGCCGGGTATTGCGCCGCAACCTCTTTCGGCCGGTCAGCTGCGCGCCGACGGCCAGCAGCGCGGACCCGCCGGCGACGCCGCCCAGGAACAGGTAGGCGCCCACCTCGTGTCCCCAGGGCGCGGGTTTGACGACCGGACGCCCGTAGTACGAAGTGAATTCGGCGTCGGGGACCATCAGCGACTCGTCGCGACGTCGACGCTTGCCGTCCCCGCGCCGGCGGCGCTTACCTTCCGGCGGTCGGAAGCTGTCGAATTCGGAGGTGCTCATCGGTTCCTCCAGAACGCCAACGCGGCCGCTCCGACCATGCCGGCCGCAGCCATGCCCGCCCGCTTGAACATGGTCGGCAGGTCAGCGGTGCAGACCCGCGGATCGGGTGGCAGCCCGTAAACCTCTGGCTCGTCGAGCAAGAGGAACACCGAACCGGTGCCGCCCACCCCGTCGTTCTCGTTCGCGCCGTAAAGCCTTGCCTCGGTGCGACCCTGGCTGTGCAACTCCGCAACCCGGTGCCGTGCCTGGTCCACCAGGTCGTCGTGGTTGCCGAACTTGATCGACGTGGTTGGGCAGGTCTGCGCGCACGCCGGCGTCTGGTCTTCGACCAGGCGGTCGTAGCAGAGCGTGCATTTTTGCGCGACGCCGGTGACGAACTTGTGGTCCGGCCGGTCGGGGTGCCCGGGGCGCTCCGCCGGGGTTGCGTAGGTGCCGTCACTGCGGCGTTCGACCACGCCGAACGGACAGCCGGCCACGCACGTGCCGCAACCGTTGCAGACGTCGGCTTGGACGACAACGGTGCCGAACTCGGTGCGGAACAGCGCGCCCGTCGGGCAGACGTCCAGGCAGCCGGCGTGGGTGCAGTGCTTGCACACGTCCGAGGACATCAGCCACCGAAACTCGGGGGTGTCCGGCACGGTGGTGTCAGAGTCGACGTGGCCGGGGACCGTCGGCATGCCCAAACCTATGAGCGCGCGGCCGGATTCGCGCGCCTCGTCGATGCGGTCGCGACCCTGCTCGATAAATGCGACGTGTCGCCAGGTGCTGGCGCCCAACGCGCCGGTGTTGTCGTAGGACGACCCGAGTAGCTGCAGGTCGCCGTCCCGCGGATTGTGGTTCCACTCCTTGCAGGCCACCTCGCAGGCCTTGCACCCGATGCAGATCGAGGTGTCGGTGAAGAAGCCCTTGCGGGGTTTGGCCTCGGTCCAGCCGGCGTCGGTGCTCGGGTCAGTCGGTCCGCTGAGTTGGCCCATCGGGTCCTCCTTCCCAGGCGGCGTCACTCACCCGTGCATTCCCGGTCTCGGCGGTAGCGCCGGCGCGGGACTGGTACTCGGCCACCAGCCGCAGCAGTTCCTCGCCCTGCGGCCGGCGGCCCGCGCGGATGTCGCACGACCCCGCCTTGGATTCCTGGATCTGGACGTTGGGGTCCAGGGTGACGCCCAGCAGGTCGTTGGCCGCGTCACCGCTGACCACCGCATCGCCGCCCACACCCCAGTGATAGGGCAGGCCGATTTGATGGACGGTATGGCCGCCGATTCGCAGTGGGGTCATCCGCTCGGTGACCAGCACGCGCGTCTCGATCGCCGCGCGTGGCGAGATGATTGTGGCCCAGCCGTAGGGCTCGAGCCCGCGTTCGGCGGCCAGTTCCGGTGAGACTTCGCAGAACATCTCCGGCTGCAGCTCCGAAAGGTAGGGCAACCAGCGGCTCATGCCGCCGGCGGTGTGGTGCTCCGTCAGACGGTACGTGGTGAACACGTAGGGGTATACCTCGACACCGGGCTCCCCGGCGCTGGGTGCACTGAGATTGTCTTTGCGCGGGAACGTGATTCGACCCGGATTGCGCTGCTGTGGGTACAGGGCGTTGGCGACCGGCGACTCTTGCGGTTCGTAGTGGGTGGGCAGCGGCCCGTCGATCACGCCCTTGGGCGCGAACAGCCAGCCCTTGCCGTCGGCCTGCATGATGAACGGGTCATCGCCGGCCAGGGCGTCCGGGCCGCCGACGTCGGGATCGGGTCTGCTGCCCGGCGCGCGGTCGGCGACGAAGTCGGGCACGTCGTCGCCCGTCCAGCGGCCCTGCTCGGCGTCCCACCAGACCAACCGCTTGCGTTCGCTCCAGGGGTTGCCGTCTGGGTCGGCGGACGCGCGGTTGTAGAGGATCCGCCGGTCGGCCGGCCATGCCCAGCCCCACTCGTGCTGACTCGGGGAGTCACCGCCGTGCGGAACGCGGCGGGCGGCCTGGTTGGTGGCGTCGGCGTACACGCCGGTGTAGATCCAGCAGCCGCCGGCGGTCGACCCGTCGGCGCGCATCTCGTCGTAGGACGTCAGCGGCCGGCGCGTGTCCGGGCCGCCGACGTGGTAGCCGTTGATCTCGGCCAGCACGGCTTCGCCGTCGGGCTCGCCGTGCTCATCGGTGGGGTAGTCCCACGTCAAGTCCAGGAGCGGGCGGTCACGCTCGTCGGTGGACCCGGCCAGACGCTGCCGGATTCGTTTGCCCAGTTCGAAGAAGAACTGCAGTTCGCTCTGGCACTGTCCCGGCGGTTCGACGGCTTTATGTCGCCACTGCACCAATCGCTGTGTCTGCGTGAACGATCCGGCCTTTTCGACATGTGTTGCCGCGGGCAGGAAGAACACCTCGGTGTCGATCTCCTCGGTCTTCAGCTCGCCCGAGGCGATCTCCGGGCCGTCCTTCCACCAGGTGGCCGACTCGATGAGGTTGAGGTCGCGCACCACCAGCCACTTGAGGTGGGCCATCCCGAGTCGCTGCATGCGTCCGTGCGCTGAGCCGACCGCGGGGTTCTGCCCGAGCAGGAAGTAGCCCTCGACCTCGTCGTCGAGCATCGACATCACGGTCTGGTAGGTACCGTGCGGGCCGGTCAACCGCGGCAGGTAGTCATAGGCCCAGTCGTTGTCCGTCGTGGCGGCGTCCCCCCACCACGCCTTGAGCAGGCTGACCGCGTAGGCGTCGGCGTTGGCCCAGAAGCCTTTCTGCTTCTTGGATCCGACCGCCTCGAGGTAGTCGGCGAAGGTGTCGTGCATGCCCGCCTTCGGCATCGGCAGGTAGCCGGGCAGCAGGTTGAACAGCGTCGGAATGTCCGTCGAGCCCTGGATGGTGGCGTGGCCGCGCAGCGCCATGATTCCGCTACCCGGGCGGCCGACGTTGCCTAGCAGCAACTGCAGAATCGTTGCGGTACGGATGAATTGGGCGCCCAGGGTGTGCTGGGTCCAGCCCACGGCGTAGGCGAAGCAGGTGGTGCGCTCACGCCCGGAGTTCTCCACGATGGAACGGGCCAGGTAGTCGAAGTCCGCGCGGCTGATGCCGCAGACATCGTTGACCATCTCCGGGGTGTAGCGGGAGTAATGGCGTTTGAGGATCTGGAACACCGTACGCGGGTGCTGCAGCGTCTCGTCGCGTTTGACCCGGGCGTGCGCGAGTGGCGGGCCGCCGCTGCCCTGCTCGTGGCCGGCCGCGCTGGCCGTGGCGTCTGCGCCGTGCGTGTGGCCGCCGCCGGGTGACTCGATGTGGCCGTTGCCTTGCTCGTCGTAGGCCCAGCTCGACGTGTCGTACTGGCCGGTTTCGGGGTCGAACCCGGAGAACAGGCCGCCGAGATCCTCGGTGTCCTTGAAGTCTTCGTTGATCAGCGTGGCGGCGTTGGTGTAGGCGACGACGTAGTCGTTGAACCACAGGTCGTTGGTCAGGATGTGGTTGATCAGCGCACCGAGCAGCACGACGTCGGAGCCGGCCCGGATCGGGATGTGGCGGTCGGACACCGCCGAGGTGCGGGTGAACCGCGGGTCGACGTGGATGATGCGCGCGCCGCGGGCTCTGGCTTCCTCCACCCACTGGAAGCCCACCGGATGGCATTCGGCCATGTTGGAGCCCTGGATGACGATGCAGTCGGCATTCGCCATGTCTTGCAGTGATTGGGTGGCGCCGCCGCGCCCGAAGGAAGCTCCCAGACCGGGAACTGTTGCGCTGTGTCAAATACGCGCTTGGTTCTCGATCTGGATTGCGCCCGCGGCGGTGAAGAGCTTCTTGATGAGGTAGTTCTCTTCGTTGTCCAGGGTGGCGCCGCCAAGTGCGGCGATACCCATCGTGCGCCGCAGCAGGTTGCCCTTCTTGTCGATGTCCTGCCAGGAGTTTCGGCGCGCGTCGAGGAATCGGTCGGCGATCATGTCGATCGCGGTGTCGAGCTCCAGCGGCTGCCAGTCGGTGGCCCGCGGCGCGCGGTAGAGCACCGTCACCTGCCGGCCCGGTGAGTTGACCAGTTGCTCGCTCGCGGAACCCTTGGGGCACAGGCGGCCTCGCGAGATGGGCGAGTCGGGGTCACCCTCGATCTGGACGACCTTCTCGTCCTTGACATATACCTTCTGCCCGCAGCCGACAGCGCAGTACGGGCAGATGCTCTGCACCACCCGGTCGGCCGTGCTGGTGCGCGGCGCGACGGCGCGGGTCTGTTTGGACGTGACGGCCCAGCCGCGGCCCAACTTGTCGTCCGAGCGGAGCTGACGGATGACGGGCCATTCGAGGAAAACCTTGGGCAATCCCTTTTTCGCAGGCATATTCGCGAGGTTAGTGCAGACCGATGCCGGTGGCTACGTCGTGCGGCGTGCCGCGGGAGCCCTCAACGCACGACGATTGCGTGCGGCCCGGCGGAGACCAGTTCGCCGATCACCGGTGCGCCCGGGATCTCGCCGGCGATCAACAGCCCCCCGGAAGTCTGGGCATCGGCCAGCAACAACGCCTCGTCTTCGCTGATCCCGGAGAGGTCGACGTGGGGGGCCACCCAGTCCAGGTTTCGCCGGGTGCCGCCGCTGACGTAACCGGCGGCCAGGGCTTCTCGGGCGCCGTCGAGATAGGGCACCGCCGTGGAGTCGATCACCGCGGTGACGCCGCTGGCCCGCGCGAGTTTGTACAGGTGGCCGAGCAACCCGAACCCGGTGACATCGGTGGCGCACTGCACGCCCGCGGCCAGTGCCGACGCGGACGCTTCGGCGTTCAGTGTCGTCATCGCCTCGATGGCGTTGTCGAAGCGCTCGCCGGTGGCCTTGTGCCGACTGTTGAGCACCCCGACGCCCAGCGGCTTGGTGAGCGACAACGGCACACCCGCCCGGCCGGAATCGTTGCGTAACAAGCGGTTCGGGTCGGCGACGCCGGTCACCGCCAGACCGTATTTCGGTTCCGGATCGTCGACGCTGTGCCCACCGGCCAGATGGCAACCGGCTTCGGCGCACACGTCAAGGCCGCCGCGCAGCGTTTCGGTCGCGAGTTCGAAGGGCAGCACATCGCGCGGCCAGCCCAGCAGGTTCAGCGCCATCACCGGCCGTCCACCCATCGCGTAGATGTCGGATAGCGCGTTGGCCGCCGCGATCCGGCCCCAGTCGTAGGCGTCGTCGACCACCGGGGTGAAGAAGTCCGTGGTCGCAAGCAACGCGGTGTCGCCGTCTAGCCGGACGGCAGCGGCGTCGTCGCCGCTGTCCAGCCCGACCAGCAATTGCGCCGTTGCACCGGACGGGGATTCGACGCGGAGTCCGCCCACCATTTCCTCCAATTCGCCGGGCGGGATTTTGCAAGCGCAGCCGCCGCCGTGCGCATACTGGGTCAACCGGTAGGTCGTCATGCGTCCATAATGATTGCCATGGGCCAGGGAGGTGTGTCCGGTCTGGTGACCGGCGCGGTCTTCAAAACCGTCGAGCGGCAGACGCTGTCGTTGGCGGGTTCGATTCCCGTCCGCCTCCGCCACCCTGGCGCCTGACATGCCCGGCGGAAGCGATCACCGGCGCCGGGTCCCACGCACCGACGCGCTGCTCGCCGAGCCGCGCCTGGCCGCCGCTGAGCGGCTCCTGGGGCGTGAGCTGGTCAAATCGGTGATCGCGACGGCTCAGCAGCGCGCCCGCGCCGGTGAGATCGAGCCCGAGCAGGTCGCCGAGCAGGCGGTCGCCGCGCTTCCGGCGACCGCGGCCAGTCTGCGACCCGTCCTCAACGCCACCGGTGTCGTCGTGCACACCAACCTCGGCCGGGCCCCGTTGTCGCAGGCCGCCCTGGACGCGGTGCTGACCGCCGGCGGAGCGACCGACGTCGAATTCGACTTGGACACCGGACGACGCGGGCGCCGGGGACGCGGCGCGTTGACGGCCTTGGCCCGGGCGGTGCCGGCAGCCGGTGGCGTGCACGTGGTGAACAACAACGCGGCCGCGCTGCTGCTGGCCGCATTGACGATGGCGGCCGGTAAGGAAATCGTGCTCAGCCGTGGGGAACTGGTCGAGATCGGGGACGGTTTCAGGATCCCGGAGCTGTTGCAGTCCGCCGGTGCGCGGCTTCGGGAGGTCGGCACGACCAACCGCACCCACCTTCGTGACTACGCCGACGCGATCGGTCCCGACACCGGCTTCGTGCTCAAGGTGCACCCGTCGAATTTCCACGTCGCCGGTTTCACCTCCGCGGTAGCGGTTTCGGAGTTGGCCGAGGTGCTGCGGCCACGGAACGTCCCCCTTGTGGTGGATATCGGCTCGGGATTGCTGAGCCCGCATCCGGTTCTGCCCGACGAGCCGGACGCTGCCACGACGCTGACCGATGGGGCCGATCTGGTGACCGCCAGCGGCGACAAGTTGCTCGGTGGTCCGCAGGCCGGCCTGTTGCTCGGCGACGTTCAGCTGATCGAACGACTGCGACGCAATCCGGCAGCACGGGCGCTGCGGGTGGACAAACTCACGCTGGCCGCTCTGGAGGCCACCCTGACCGGACCGCCGCCACCGGTGCACCAAGCGCTGACGGTCGACGTAGCGCAGCTGCGTGACCGCGCCGAGCGGCTCGCCGCCACACTGCCGATCGCCGAAGCAGTGGACTGCGTTGCGGCAGTGGGCGGTGGCGGCGCGCCAGGGGTGCGGCTGCCCAGTGCCGGGCTGAGTCTCCCCGAGGCTTACGCCGCCGCGCTGCGTGCCGGAAACCCGCCGGTGATCGGGCGGTTGGAGGACGGGCGCTGCCTGCTCGACCTGCGCACGGTGGCACCGGAAGACGATGATCGGCTCGCGACCGCGGTATTGGCATGTTCGTCGTAGCCACCGCGGGACATGTCGACCACGGGAAATCCACACTGGTGCAACGGCTCACGGGGACGTGGCCGGACCGGTTGGCCGAGGAACAGCGTCGTGGCCTGACCATCGACCTCGGCTTCGCGTGGACCAATATCGACGGCCGGGAACTGGCGTTCGTCGACGTGCCGGGCCACGAACGCTTCGTCGCCACCATGCTCGCGGGCGTCGGCCCGGTGCCCGCCGTCGTCTTCGTCGTCGCCGCCACCGAAGGCTGGATGCCGCAGTCCGACGAGCATTTGGCCGCGCTGGACGCGCTGGGCGTACGTCATGCGCTGCTCGTGATCACCAAGGACGACCTCGCCGATCCCGGTCCGGCGATCGAGCAGGCCCGTCAGCGATTCGCCGCCACGTCGCTGGCCGATCCGGCCGTCGTGACGGCGGGCGACCTGAGTCGCGTCCGCACCGAGTTGGCGGCGCTGGTCGATCGGTTGCCGACTCCCGACCGCGACGCCGACGTGCGGTTGTGGGTGGACCGGTGCTTCTCGATTTCGGGCGCGGGCACGGTGATCACCGGTACCTTGCCCGCCGGCACCGTTCGGGTCGGTGACGAGCTGCAACACGGCGATCGGCGTCTGACCGTGCGGGGCGTCCAGTCGCTGGGTCGGGAGAGAAACGAGGTCAGCGCGGTGGCACGGGTGGCGCTCAATCTGCGCGGCGCAGACCGCCACCAGATCCGCCGCGGCGACACGCTTCGGACCCCGGGTGCCTGGTTCGACACCACCGAGATCGACGTCGCACTGCGATCCGTCGATGGGCTCCACCGACAGCTGGTCTTGCACATCGGATCTGCGGCGGTGCCGGTAATGGTCCGTCCGCTGGGTTCAGCCGCGGCGCGACTGCGACTGTCCCGTCCGTTGCCGCTGCGGGTCGATGACGCAGGAGTGCTCCGTGACCCGGGGGCGCACGCAATCGTGGCGGGGATTCGGGTGCTCGACGTCCGGCCGCCGGGTCTGCGTCGCCGCGGCGCTGCCCGCACGCGGGCCGCGGAATTGGCCACCGGCCGGGCTCATCCGCCGACCTGTGCCCGGCCCAACGATCTGCGTGCGATGGGCCTGCCGGTCAGCGGCCACCACATTGGCGACTGGGTGGTCGATCCGGAGTGGTGGAGCGGCCGCCGAGCGTGCGCCGTCGACGCAGTCCGCCGCTGGGTCGCCGACCACGACATCGCCGCGGGGATGCCGCTGGAAACACTGCGCCAACGACTCGGATTACCGGCCGTCGAGTTGGTGGGCCCACTTCTCGACGGGACAGGACTCGACATCGCGGACGGGTTGGTCAGGTCCCCGGGGACCGGGCTCCCCGCGCGGGTCGATCGGGCCCTACAGACGGTGGAGGGGTGGTTGGCCGCCGAACAGTTCCGCGCCCCTGAGGCCGACGAGCTGACCGACCTCGACTTGGGCCCGCGCGAACTCGCCGCAGCCGTTCGTGCGGGACGACTCACCAGGATCGCGGACGGCATCGTGCTGGGACCCGACGCCCTGGACCGCGCCTCCGCCGTGGTCGCTGCCCTGCCGCAACCGTTTTCGGTCAGCCAGGCGCGCGTGGCGCTCGACACCACCCGCCGGGTGGCGGTGCCCCTGCTGGAAAAATTGGACGCGATGCGGGTCACGTGCCGCCGCAGTGACGGAAGTCGGACCGTCGTCGATCCGGTGACCGCGCGGCAATAGTGCTGCGGCAGATACGGTGTCGACCCGCGCCGATGCGGCTTAGACGACTCGGCCTTCGCTCCGTCGCTGCGCGAGGGCGACACCGACGCCGATGAGGCCGAGAACGGTCAGCGGAATGGTCCACGCCCGACGGGTGCCCAGAGCCGAGTTGCACGACGCGACGAACTCACTCTTCGGGGCGAGCTGGTTGGCGATCGGAATTTGCTGCACGACGGGCGAATTCCCGATGTTACGGTCGTCCTGCGCGCGGGCGGCCGACAGGTCGGAATGCACGGCATTGCCGCAACCAATCCCACCGGGCCCCGAGACGGGAACGAACAATCCGATCACGCCAGCGATGAGAAGGATCGCGCCACCCAAGAGCAGCAGCCGCCGATTACTCGTCATTGTGTAACTCCCTTGCTATCCGTGAGTCGTCAATACCGCGCACGCTCATAACCCGCTGGCAGCGGGTTCAAACGCGGTGGAGCCGCAGCCCCGCTTCCCATCGGGGGTCTATAGGGTGCGCGTCCTCGAGGTGGCCAGTTTGAAGATCCACAACAGCACGACGGCACCCACCAAGGCGCCGAGGAACGCGTGCTTGATCGGTGGATGGATGTCGAAGTGGTGCGGCGGAAACAGAACGCTGCTCAGGGTGCCGCCCACGTAGGAGCCGACAATGCCCAGTGCGGCGGTGGCGATCCAGCCCATGGGCTGCCGCCCGGGCACGATCGCGCGTGCGATCAAACCGACGATGAGACCGAGAATGATCAACCAAATGATGTGAATAACCACGACAGGTCTCCTTTGTGCGAGTGACGGACCGTATACCGCGCTCGCGTGAATTCAAACCTCGCGGTGCCGGAGAACCGGTGGGGACCCGTTTGCCCGGTGCCCGGGCGGGGCATGTTGGCCGGCATGGGCAAGACGCCGCTATGAGTGCTGGTGCGCAGTGACCGCCGCACCGGCAACCCCCTCATTGATGAACGGCTGGCTGCCGGTCTGCCTTGAAATGTTCGCCGTGGCGGCACTGTGCTGTGTCCTCGGGCAACGCTGTCGACTAAGGCAAATTGCGATGGCGGTGGCTTTCGGCGCGGCGGCGGCGCTGGGCGCCCGCTGGGCACTGCAGAACTCGGGCCTCACCGGTGAGGAGGCTCCGTGGTCGTTGTGGATCTGGACTGCCACGACCACATTCGCGGTGACCGTTGCAGTTACCGGATGGCGCGGAGGCAGCGGCTGGTGGCGCCACAACGCGGTGCTCGCATCGTCGTTGTGTCTGCTCGGCACCGGCTTGGTGGTCAACGGTTGGATCGGCTATCTACCCACCGTGGCTGTCGCGCGGGATCAGCTACTGAGGCAGCCCCTTCCACACCAGATCGACTGGAGTGCCGCCGCCGCCATGCGTGCCCGCCGTGAGCGACCCCGCGAGGGGCGGCTGGTCGCCGCCGAGACCGGCGATCGAGCGTCGGGCTTTCGGCACCGCGCCGAATGGGTGTACCTGCCGCCGTCCTGGTTCCACGACCCCGGCGCCGCCGAACCGGTCGTCATGATGATCGGCGGGGAATTCACCACCGCGATCGACTGGGTGCGCGCCGGCCAGGCGGTGACGACGGTCGACAGCTATGCGGCGGCGCACGGCGGAAACGCCCCCGTGCTGGTGTTCGTCGACGCCAGCGGCTCGTTCACCAATGACACCGAGTGTGTCAACGGCGTTCGTGGCCGCGCCGCCGACCATCTGACTCGAGATGTGGTACCCGAAGTCGCCGGCCGTTTCGGTGTCGGCACGGATCCGCGGCGCTGGGCGGTCGCCGGGTTCTCATCCGGCGGCACCTGCGCCGTCGACCTGGCCGTCATGCATCCCGAGCTGTTCGGCCGGTTCGTCGACATTGCCGGTGACGAACGCCCTAACACGGGCAGCGACGGCCAGACGGTTCAACGTCTCTTCGGGGGCGACCGGCGGGCGTGGGCGACCTTTGATCCCGCGACGGTCATCGCCGCGCACGGCTCATACCGGGACAGCGCGGGACTTTTCATCGTGCCCGAATCGTCGCGCTCGGACAGCCAAGCGGCGCAGCGCCTTTGCGGCCTCGGTGCCGTTCGGAGCATCAAATGCGCCGTCACGACACTCCCCGGACGTCATACCTGGCCCTTCGCCGCCGCCGCGTTCGAGAAAGCGTTGCCGTGGCTGGCCGATCCGCGATCCGGTGATGCGGTCAGCTGACGTATTCGCCGATGCCGACGCCGCACTGCGCCAGCGTCTGGGCGACGTGTTCGAAAGCGTTGTAGCGCAATATCTCTCCGCGTAGGCGGCGGGCCGCGATCCGATACCGAGGTTGGGTCAGTACGCGATCGACCGCATCGGCGACATCGCGGGCCTTCGGTCGTGACGTGCGCAGGTCGATGCCTGCGCCAGCGTAAGCCACCCGCGCGGCAACCTCGGGCTTGTCGGATGCGGCTCCGGCGATCACCAGCGGTATTCCGTGGGCCAGCGCGTAGTGGACCCCGCCGAAGCCACCGTTGGTGACCATCACGTCGACGGCCGGGAGCAACTTCCCGTACGGCACATAGTCAGAGACAAAGGTGTTGCCCGGCAGGGCAATCGGCAAGGTGCACCGTCCGGGCTGACCCGTTGTGGCGATGATCGCGACGTCGGGCCGGGAGTGCAATGCCCGCACGGTGGGAATGACGAGTTCGCCGAGATCACAGTTGTCCCACGTGCCTTGGGTGACATGGACGACCGTCTTCTCGCACCGCTTCGGCCGCTGCGCCAGGCGAGACGGCACGCCTCGCGGGAGTACGGGACCGGCGAAGCTCACTGTGTCCGGCAGGTCGTGGCGTGGATACTCCAGACCGGGAATCGACAGCTGCACGACGTGGTCGGCCAGCAGCGGCCAGTCGGTGAGGAAGACCGGCGACCGCGGTGCGCCGACCGAACGCAACGCGTCGTCCAGCTGCGACCGGATGCCGCGGAACAGGACATCGCCCACCACCCGATGCATCATTCGGTAGTCCATGAAAGGCTCGGGCTGCCAACCCATTCCAAATGGTGGCGTGTCAGGACTGGACAGCATCAGCGGACTGACTCCGCACACCACGACCGCAGGCCGTGGCAGCGCCGACAACAACAGCGGCATCACACCGGTGAATGCGACATCGCAGAGCACGGCGTCGACGCGGCGCTTGTCGAGCAGCCGCTGCAGGGCGATCCACTGTGTCGCCAGCGGTGCGACGAATACCGCCGACATGTCGTGGCGGCCGGTGAGGAATCGCTGCACCAGTCCGGTCGCGACCGGCAGCGGTCGATCGGTGCGTGGTGACCCCGCCGGGGGCAGCGGAACGTGACGCATGCCTCGCCGGCGGATCTGCGCGCGGTATTCGGAGTCGGCGAGAAAGGAGACGTCGTGGCCACGCCGCGCGAGGTCGCTGCCGAGTTCGAGGAGCGGGCTCAGGTGGCCAGGAATCGTGCTGGCCGCTACCAGGTAGTGCGCCACATACCGCTTTCTTGCCGGGGCCGGTGTACACGTGCTGACCCCTCTGCGACCGGCGACACTTCGAGGCGGACAATCCGGCGTGGTGACAGACTTGCTGTCTCATACCCTGGGCGGTGGTGGGAGAAACGCCGTCACCGCGTCATCCGGTCGCCTCGGATCGCCGCCTCAACGACCTCACGTACAAGGAGCCCGAATGTCATCGCTGCCGAAATTCCATTTCCCCGGCGCGCGGGCGGTGGTGACCGGGGCCGCGAGCGGGATGGGAGAGCAGATCGCCTACCTGCTCGCCGAGCGCGGAGCCCGCCTCGCACTTGTCGACCGGGACGGTGACCGGTTGGCCGGCGTCGCTCAGGAGATCCACGCCCGCCACCCCGGCATCTCCCAAACCACCGAGGTGGTCGATCTGTCGGATCCCGCTCAGATTTCCGACCTCACCGCGGCTTTGCGACGAGACCGCGTTGACCTGTTGGTCAACAATGCCGGAGTCGCGCTGGGCGGTCGGTTCGCCGACGTGAGCGAAGAGGAATTCGACTGGGTTATGCAGATCAACTTCCGGGCGCCGGTTGCGCTGACCCGCGGCCTGTTACCGGCGATGCCAGAAGGCGCTCACATCGTCAACGTCTCCAGCCTGTTCGGATTGGTCGCGCCCCCGGGTCAGACGGCTTACTCGGCAAGCAAATTCGCGCTGCGGGGCTTCAGCGAGGCGCTGCGGCGCGAGCTGCGGCCCGCCGGGATCGGCGTGACCACCATCCATCCGGGCGGGATCCGCACCCGGATCGCCGAAACCGCCCGCGTCGCGGCCGGGGCCAGCGACGACGAAGTTCAAGCAGGCAAGGCGGCGTTCGCCAAAATGCTGACGTATCCGGCGGATCGCGCGGCCGCGGAGATCGTCAACGGGGTCGCCAACCGGAAGGGCCGCGTCGTGATCGCGCCCGAGGCGGTCGTCCTCGACGTTGTCGCGCGCATCGCCCCGGTTGAGCACTTCGAGATCGCGACCTCGATCAGGAGCCAGGTGAAACGCTTGCGGCGGTACCTGCCGCGCTAGCTCCTGGCTGGTGTGTGCCGCAGAGCGCGGCGACGTCGTTTGTGATGACTTTCCCCGGGGTATCTCGTCGGCTAGTCAGGGGCGCTCAGATCCAGCCGTCCGGTGAATTCCATTTCAGTGGGAGGACCGCGGCAGGTGAAGCACGACGGCACGGCGCCTGTGAAGCCGTCGCAAACGCGAATGGACCATAGCGAAGCGCCGATTCCGACGGCGTTGGCCGAGTATCACGAGCTCGGACGGTACGGCTTCGCACCGCCGGGTCATCGGCAGGGACGCGGTACCGACCCCCGACTTCTAGATGTGCTGGGCCGGCAGCCATTTCGCGACGACGTACTGGCCAGTGGAGGTCTCGACGATCGCCGGTCGACGCACGGCTACTTGAGCCGCGCCGAGGAGTTGATGGCCGACGCCGTGGGGGCGGATTACAGCTTCTTCTCCACCTGCGGCTCGTCGTTGTCCGTCAAAGCCGCGATGATGGCCGTTGCCGGCGGTGACGGCAGCCTGCTCGTCGGTCGCGACAGCCACAAATCGATCGTCGCCGGATTGATCTTCGCGGGCGTGCAGCCGCGATGGATCACCCCACGCTGGGATGCCCAACAACACTTCTCCCATCCACCCTCACCACAGCAGGTCGCTGAAGAGTGGGAACGCCATCCCGATGCGGCCGGAGCGCTGATCGTCAGCCCGAGCCCCTACGGCACGTGCGCCGATTTGTCCGGTATCGCGCAGGTCTGCCACGAACGGGGCAAGCCGCTGATCGTCGACGAGGCGTGGGGAGCCCACCTTCCATTCCACCCGGACCTACCGACGTGGGCCATGAATGCCGGCGCCGACCTTTGCGTCGTCAGCGTTCACAAGATGGGCGCGGGTTTCGAGCAGGGCTCGGTGCTGCACCAGCAGGGTGACCTCGTCGACCAAGATCACTTGTCGGCATGCGCTGACCTGCTGATGACCACTAGTCCGAACGTCATGGTGTATGCGGCGATGGACGGCTGGCGGCGTCAGATGGTGCAGGAGGGGCACGAACTACTGGGTGCCGCACTCGAACTCGCGTACACCGTGCGCGAGCAGATCGAGCGGATCCCGGACGTCGAAGTTCTCGACGACGAGTTGTTGGGCGTCGAGGCATCGCACGACCTCGATCGCCTGCAGGTTCTCATCGACGTCGCCGGCACTGGCAGGTCGGGCTACCAGGCAGCGGATTGGCTACGTCGTCATTGCCTCGTCGACGTGGGCATGAGCGATCATCGCCGGATTTTGGCGACGCTGTCGATCGCCGACGACACGAGCACGGTCGGAAGGCTTGTCGCGGGATTGCGGTCGTGGCGACGCACCGCATACGACGTATCCGCCGCGCCGCCGGTTGACTTGCCGGCCCCCGCGGATTTGGAACTCGAGTCTGAGCGACTTCCCCGGGACGCGTTCTTCGCTCCGACAGAGACGATCGAGCTGAAGGCGGCCGCCGGGCGGATCAGCGCCGAACAGCTCACCCCATACCCGCCGGGGATACCGGCCGTCGTACCGGGTGAACGGCTCAACGACGCGGTGATCGACTACCTGCGTAGCGGGATAGACGCGGGAATGAACGTACCCGATGCCGCCGACAAGACGCTCCGCACCGTCAGAGTGGTTGTCTGACAACCGATTGCATATCCATGCTCGAGCAGTTGCGCCGCGACGTCACTCACGGACTCATGACCGGTCGCCATCTGCCGTAGCGGCTGCCGCGCCGGTCCGGGCCGACCGCGTTTCAACCTCGTTGCGGAGAGGAATCCCCCGCTGCGTGAAAATAGCCGAATTCGTGCAGCGCAACTGGTTTCGACCCGTATTGGCCGCCGTGCTGATCGCGACCGCTGTACTCGGAGCCTTTGCGGCCGACTGGGGCCGAGGATGTTCGACCGAATGCCAGCAGCGCAACGCCGCGCGCGCCCACGAACCGGCGCAATTGAGCTTCCAACCCGCCGCGCACGCACACGGCGTCGATCCGCTGACACCGGTGTCGGTGACGGCGGAGTCGGGGACGTTGACCGATGTCCGTATGGTCAACGACGCGGGCAAGCCGCTCGCCGGGGTGATGACTCCCGATCACCTCGTCTGGCATCCGGTGGAGCCGCTCGGTTACGGCCGCACGTACACACTGACGGTGGCGAGCCGCGGCTCGGGTGGCGTTGCGGCAAGCCAGGTCTCGCAATTCGCCACCCTGGTGCCGCCCAATCAGACCAAGGTTTCGTTCACCACCCCGTCGGAGGCGACGCTCCACGACGGCGGTACCTACGGCATCGGCACGATCGTCGTCGCACACTTCGATGAGCCGATCGAAGATCACGGCCGCGCAGAACAACACCTCTCGGTGACCACGTCGCCACCGGTTGCCGGCGCGTGGCGGTGGGTCGACGACCAGACCGCACACTGGCGACCCGAGCACTATTACCGCCCGCACACCACCGTCACGGCTGAGGCGAAGATCTACGGCGTCGATCTGGGCCGGGGCATTTTCGGGCAGGAGGACACCAAGGTGTCCTTCACCATCGGTGACGCGCACCGGTCCGTCGCGGACGACAAAACCAAGACCGTGAGCGTTTTCGACAACGACCACCTGGTTCGCACGATGCCCACGTCGATGGGAATGGGCGGCACCCAGGACGTCGATGGACGCACACTGTCCTTTTGGACTCCGCCCGGCGTCTACACCGTGTTGGACAAGGGTGATCCGGTGGTCATGGACTCGTCGACGTTCGGCCTGCCCAAGAATTCTCGGCTCGGGTACCGCGAGACCATTCACTACGGCACCCGCATCAGCACCGACGGTATCTATCTCCATCAACTCGACACGACGGTGTGGGCACAAGGCAACACCGACACCTCTCACGGCTGTCTGAATCTCAACGGCGACAACGCAAAATGGTTCTACGACTTCTCCGTCCCCGGTGACGTGGTCGAGGTTCGCAACACCGGCGGCCCCCCGCTGAAGTTGTCGCAGGGCGGTGACTGGACGGTGCCGTGGGACCAATGGCGCAATGGAAGCGCACCGCACTGAGCGCCGCCGCGAGCGGGTTTTCCAGCAGCAGCGTGACTTTCGGTAGAAAGCGGCCTGCGCTGGGTACGTGAGCATGATGCTTACCCAACCGCCCCGTATGACTGCATCGACGTCATGACAGCCTCGTCAGTCCCCGACGACCTGCGTGAGTTGGCGAAGGCTCACGGGGTGGCGACGGCGTACCGCAACGAGCGACGCGACATGGTCGAGGTCGACGCGGATGTGGTGATCAAGGTGCTCGGGCTGCTGGACGTCGAGGCCGGCACCGCCGTCGATCGTGCCCGAGAACTGGCCCGAGTCGCCGAAACGCGTTCTAGCAAACTGCCACCCACCATCTCGGTGCGCGTAGACGGACGACCTCATCGCCTGCCGGGCGCTGCTCTGCTGGTTGCTGAGGACGGGCGGGAGGTAGAACTGCGCGACGAACTTCCCGGTGATGTCACGCCGGGCTGGTATCGCGTGCATACCCGCGACGGCCAGCAGGCGACCCTCGTGGCCGCGCCACCCAAACTGCCGGCGACCCCACCGACGTGGGGCTGGATGCTGCAGCTCTACGCGCTGCGCTCGCAGCACTCGTGGGGGATGGGTGACCTCGGCGATCTCCGAGACTTCGTCGACTGGACCGCCTCCGAACACCGGGCCGGCGCCGTGTTGCTCAATCCGCTGCACGCCCCGGGCCCCACCCATCCGGTGCAGCCGTCGCCCTACACGCCGTCGAGCCGCCGTTTCGCCAATCCGTTGGCGCTGCGCATCGAAGAGCTCGACGCCTATCGTCGTGCGGATACCAATACGCGCGCCGAGGTCGACGCGTTGCGCGTCTCGCCGACCACCGAACGTATCGACTACGACCTCGTGTGGGCGGCCAAGCGGTCAGCCCTGGAGTTGCTGTGGCGTTCCGAAGGACGGCCGTCCGGGCTCGACGGCTCGCTGTCGGCGACTGTGTCGAACGGCCTCTCGGACTGGGCGACGTATTGCGCGCTGGCCGAGCGTCACGGCGGTCGCTGGACTCAATGGCCCGAATCGTTGCGCGACGCCACCGGACCGGCGGTGGTTGCAGCCCGTCGGGAACTAGGGCCCCGCATCGCTTTTCACTCCTGGATTCAACGCCGTTGCGCCGAACAGCTGGTGGGGGTGCGCGACGCCGCGCACGACGCCGGTATGGCGCTCGGCGTCATCCATGACCTCGCAGTGGGGGTCGACGCCGAAGGGGCGGATGCGTGGGCATTGGCGGACGTCCTCGCGACCGGGGTGACGGTTGGAGCGCCGCCGGACAACTTCACTCCGCGCGGGCAAGACTGGGGTTTGCCGCCGTGGCGTCCCGACCGCCTCGCGGCCACCGGGTATGGCGCATTACGGGAGATGTTGGAGGCCGTTCTGGCTCATGCCGACGGATTGCGCATCGACCACGTGGCGGGTCTGTGGCGGCTGTGGTGGATTCCCCCCGGCGACGGACCGGAGCGCGGCACCTATGTGTACTACGACGCCGAGGTGATGCTGTCGGTCTTGGCGCTGGCCGCTCATCAGGCGGGTGCCATCGTGATCGGCGAGGACCTGGGCACCGTCGAGCCGGAGGTCACGCAGGCGTTGGCCGACAACGAAATGCTCGGCTGCGCGGTGTCGTGGTTCGTGCGCGACGAGTCTGCCGCCGACCAGCCGCTGCTGCCGGCCGACAGGTGGCCGCAACGAGCGGCGGCGAGCATTTCGACCCACGACCTACCTACCGCGGCCGGCTTCCTGCGGGCCGAACACGTGCGGGCCCGCGCCGACCGCGGATTGCTTGACGACGTCGCGGCCGAGCAGGAATCGGCGCAGCGGGAACGCGCCGAGCTGCTCGCTCTCCTGAGGGCCCACGACCTGCTGCCGGCTGGCGACGATGAGCCGGACGAAGCGACGATCGTCAGCGCCATGCACCGGTTTCTTGCAATCACCCCGAGCCGGCTGAAGCTCATCTCGCCCTACGATGTGCTCGCCGAGCCTCGCCAACCGAACCTGCCGGGCACCGTCGACGAGTATCCGAATTGGCGGCTTCCCCTGCCCCGATCACTCGAGGAGTTGCGCGCCGATCCTCGGGTGGACGCCGTCATCAATGCGTTCCGCGAGGAGACCTCCTGACAACGTCAGGGCTGGTGGTCAGGACGCCAGCAGCAGCGCGGTGGTGACGAGCATGACCACCGCCGTTCCGCCGTGCACGCCGTAAGCGGTTGATTTCGGTCCGCCGCTGCGCAGCACGATGGTGGCATCGACGATCGGAATGATGGTCGCCGCCAACATCACCCAGCCGACCAGCTGCGGCGTTCGGGCGGTCATCACCACGATGACCACGATGCCCGTGGTGATGTCACGAATCCCTTTGACGTTCAAGTACGCGCGCACTCCGGGTTGGTCGATATCGGGCAGGACGCCGTATCCGGCGGCGGCCACCCGCGGCGCGACGAGGAACCGGGCCCCGATGAAAATGATGGCGGCGGCGAGTAGTCCGGCGAGGCCGTAGCCGATGGTCGCGGTGGTGGTCATGGTGGACGCTCCTTGGATTCGTCAGCGGATGGGTGAGAACTGAGTCGGGTCGAGCAGCGTCGACTGGACGTCGAGAATGTCGGCGACGTCGAAACCGGCCATATCGGCGGCGAACTCCGGGCTCGACATCACTCGGCGGGTGACGTCGCCGACGTCGGCGCCCGGCGGATAGGCGATCAGGGCCACGAGTCGGTTTCCTTGGTCGCCGTGTTGGGTCCAGACCCCGTGGGTCGTGACACCGAAGGCCGGGAAGGTCGTCACGTGCCGAGCCCAGTGCACCGCGGCGTATTCCGCGAGGGCTTCCGGCGTTCGCAAGGTGTAAATCCTCAGCTGAAACACGACACGGCACTCCTTTTGCGACGCCGCGGGGCGGAAACGGCCTGCGGTAGCCAGTGAATGCTAGCAACGCTAACCCGCCGGCAGACGAAATGCAATAGCGTCGCTAGAAAATCTATCGGTGATACGACTGCCAGTCGTGACGCCGCCTGACCCTTCGATGTCGAAGCATTACGCTGTCGCCATGCCCGAGCCTCTCGATCCGCTCCAGCTGCAGGCCTACTTCGCGCTGACCGAGGCGGCCAGCCTGCTGGAGTACGCGGTGCGCCAACAGCTGCACGACGACGGCGGCCTGAGCTATGTACAGTTCGAGATCCTGGCCAAACTGGCTCACACCCACGAGCGGCTGACGATGACCGACCTGGCCGACGGCGTGGTGTACAGCCGCTCGGGTCTGACCCATCAGGCTGGACTGCTCGAAACCCGCGGGCTCATCTCCCGGACGGCGTCGCCTGACGACCAGCGCGCGACCGTCGTGACGATCACCGGTAAGGGTCGCGCCCTCGTCGCGACGGTCATGCCCGGACACATCGACGTGGTGCGGGAGCTTCTGTTCGACGCGCTGTCCGAACGGGAGGTGCGCAACCTCGCCGGGATGATGGGGAAAGCCCGGGACCACATGCGAAGTCGGCCGCCACGCTCCGCAGCCGCACGCAGGCGTCAAGCGAACCGCTGAACGGACAGCGGGCCGCCACAGCACCGGATGGCTCCTGCGAGAATCGCGACATGCCCGGTTCTGCCGCCAACTCGGCGCCCCATCTGGATGGCCACCACGAGCCCATGTCGCAAGGATTGGACGAACTCGAAGTGCTCGGCGATTCCGCGTTCGACGCGCTCGGCGTGCTCAGCCGCGCTTTACACCTTCGCGAAGCGATCCTCGACGACACCCTGCGTGCCATCCTCGAATTGGCCACGTCGGTGATCCGCAGCGCCGATCACGCCGGGCTGAACCTCTACAGCAACGGACGCTTCACCCCGCAGGCGACTGTTGGAACCGCACCCCCCGAACTCGACGAACTCCAACAAAGCACCGGGGAAGGGCCCTGCATCGAGTCGTCGCGCAGCCAGGTCACCGTCGTCGTCGACGAGATGGATTCAGATTCGCGATGGCCCAGATTCGCCGCCGCGGCCGTCGCCAAGGAGGTGCACTCGATGCTGTGCCTTCCGCTGTGGGTGAGCGAGGAGACCCTGGGCTCGCTGAGCCTCTACGGAACAACGCCACACGCCTTCCGCGATACCGATCGGCGATTGGCCGAGCTGTTTGCCACCCATGCGGCGCTGGCACTGGCCGACGCGCAACGCACCGACCAGCTTCGACGCGCCATGGCCAGTCGGGATGTCATCGGGCAGGCCAAAGGCATCCTGATGGAACGCCACCGCGTCACGGCAGATCAGGCATTTCTTCTACTCAAGAAACAGTCTCAGCGCGTCAACCAGAAACTGGTCGAGGTCGCCGAGACCGTCGCCGCGACCGGAGTGCTGCCCGAACCCTGATGAGCCGGCCGTCGCCCGAGAGTATGCGCGCGCGAGTGAGTCACAGTTCGTTTGCCGGCGGCGGAGCCCGGGTAAATGTCGGTGCTTCATTCAGCACACGAGTGGGAGGATTTGCGATGGGCGACAGTGGACCCGAAGAGGCCGTGAAGGGCATCGTCGAGGACGTCAAGGGCAAGGCCAAAGAGGTCGCTGGGATTGTGACCGACGATGACAACCTGCGCGAAGAGGGACGTGCCCAGCAGGACAAGGCCGACGCCGCGCGTGACGTGGCCAAGAAGGAGGCCGAGGCCGATGCGGCTCGAGCCGCCGAAAAGGCCGCGGAGGCACGGCAAAACGCCGCCGAGTAGTAGCCGCTGATCCAACCAGCCGCGCGAAGCGTCGTGCGGCTGGTTGGCGACCCGCGCTCTGGGCTGCCGGGTTGGATTCGACACCTAGCGGGTAACTACACCCCGTCGCGAGGCGTCATGCCAGAACCGCGGTCGACCGCGCGACAACACCGGAGCTGATATGAGTGTCGTCGCACGCCGCGGCAGTCAAAATCCCTGCGCCGAGTGGGGCTTCACGGCCTTGCCCGCTGGGGATGCGTGATGCGCCTGGCAGTACTGGGTCCATCGCATCACCCGGTGAGCGAACCGTTTGCCGGTGGGCAGGAACGCTTTACCGCTGATCTGGTTCGCGGATTGCGACAACGCGGACACCGCACCGAACTTTACGCGCTGCCCGGAAGCGATACGGCGCTCGCTGATCACCTACACCTGATGCCCGACTTGCCGGAGCTGCCGGGTTTCGCGGCGACCGATCCGGGTTCACTCGAGACCAAATCCCTGCACGACCAATTTGCTTACGTGTCCGCCATGCGAGATCTTCTGCAACGCAACGACATCGACGTCATCCTCAACGAAAGTCTGCACCAGCTGCCACTTGCTTTGAGTCCGCTCATCAAGACACCGATGGTGACGACGTTGCACACGCCGCCATCTCCATGGCTCGGAATGGGCGTCTGCCTTGCCGGCGGCGATAACCGCTTCGTCTCGGTCAGCCAGGCACTACGGGCGCAATGGAGCGCGGTTGCCGACAGTCACGTCATCTACAACGGAGTCGACGCCGACCAGTTTCCCGTCGGGGCCGGGGGCGAGGGTCTGTTGTGGGTCGGTCGGCTGACGCCGGACAAAGGTGCGGATATAGCGGTCAGCGTTGCCGCACAAGCGAACCGCGAGTTGCGGCTCGCGGGACCGGTCAGCGATCCCGACTGGTTCGCGGGCGTGATTCGGCCGAAACTAGGCTCGTCCGTGTGCTACCTGGGACCGCTGCGCGGTGCCGAACTCGCCGATGCCTACGGTACGAGCGCGGCCACCCTGGTAACGCCGCGATGGGAGGAACCGTTCTGCTTGGTCGCGGTCGAATCACAGATGTGCGGAACCCCGGTGGTCGGAATTCGTCGCGGTGGGCTGCCCGAGGTGGTCACCCGGCCGGGCGGTGTTCTCGTCGATCCGGGACCGCGTGTGGATTCGCTTCTGGCGGAAGCTATTTGCGTCGCGACCAGGTTTGATCGCCAAGACGTCGCCCAGCACGCTCGTTCTCGATGGAGCCTGAGCACCATGATCGATCACTACGAGCGCCTGTGTGGCCAACTCCGCCGCCAGTGACCGTGCCGGACGATAGGTTCGTCTCCGCGGGATGCGAGCAGTGACGGAACCTTCTCCTCAGCCGTCGGTTTCGACGACGAGAACCTCGGTATTCGCCCGCTTCTGAATGATTTTCGGCACCGAGCCCAGCAACCGCCCGACAAGCGAATTCACCCCGACGCTGCCGACCACGAGCAGATCGGCGCCGACCTCGTCAGCCAGCGCGATCAGTGCATCGGCTGGAGCACCTTGCACGGCTCGCTGTGTCACTTCGGTTGCGCCCCTTTGCTTCGCGCGGGCCGCAGCATCTTGGAGCAGATCGTAGACCGGCGCGTTGCCTTGCTGGCGATAGCTCTCGTCATGCGCCTGATCGGGGTCGACACCGTCATGTCCGTGGCCGGTCGACGCCGAATGCGCCGACGCCACGATGAGTCGCGCATGCGACTGCGCGGCGATCTCGGCAGCTTTGTCGACCGCCCGTAGCGACGTGTCCGATCCGTCGGTTCCGACGACGATCACCTTATAGTCGGGCACGAGGACTCCTATGCGTCACGAGCGGCCTGTGTCAGCCGTTGGAGATGAAAAATACCCCGATAACCAGCAAAACAGCGCCGATTCCGCGGGTTGGCGTGATGGGGTGGGGCGTCACTCCGAGCCAGCCGAAATGGTCGATGACAACGGAGGTGAGCAGGTTGGCCGTGACCGTGAGCGCCGCGTAGGTGGCCGCTCCCACGGTCCCGATGAACAACAAGCCAGCGACCACCGCGAGGGAGCCGACGATCCCGCCCAGTGGGGCCCACCACGGCATGGCGCTCAACCCGGCCACTGTCGGAAGGGGTCGGACGAACACGGCGGCAATCACCAGGAAGACCGGAATGATGAGGCCGAACGAAACCAAGGTGGCCAGCCACGGATTGACCAGTGAGACGCGCAACGCATTGTTCATCGGTCCGCCCATGGCCTGGAGCACGCCGCCGAGTGCGATGAGCGGAAACAGCCAGAGTGTGCTGGTGGACGTCATTCGATGTTCCTTCCGCTGCCCGACGGCATGGTTACATTCCGGTCAATGCGAGTGAGGCCCACAGTGCGACGACAGCCGCGATCAGCGCGGCAGGGGTGGTCAATAGGCCTAGCTTGGTGAAGTCGGTGAATCTGCTGGCGTGCCTGTGTTGCTGCAAGACGCGCCGCCACAGCATGGTGGCCAGCGATCCGGTGTAGGTGAGGTTGGGGCCGATGTTGACCCCGAGCAGGACAGCCAGAACCGCTGCGGGCCCACCGGATGCGACGAGGGGAACGAGCATCAAGACGGCGGGCAAATTGTTGACGACGTTCGCGGCGATTGCGGCGATCGCGGCGATTCCCAGCAGCCCGAGCAGCCCATTCGGGTGCGGGAGCCAGCCACGCAAGACGTGGTCCAAACCATTGTCGATGACGGCCCGCACCACCACGGCGAGCGCAAGGACGAATACCAGAAACGGCACGTCTACAGATCGCAGGATGCCACGGACGTCGGTTTTGCGTCGCGCCACGGCATGAGCGGCCAGTACCACCGCTCCCGCGGCCGCAGCCCACGCGGGACTGACGCCGACCGCCGACGTGACGACGAATCCAACCAGGGTGGCGGCGACGGTGACGAGTGCTACCCGTGGCGTCTGCAGCTCGGGTTCCACGTCGTGGGCGTCGGCAGGTTGAGCAGCGGTCAAGTCGGACGCGAAAAAGACTCGAAACAACAGGAACTCGACGACAATCGCGGCCAGCCACGGCAGCCCCATCAAAACGGCGAACCGGGTGAAGGTCAATCCACTGGCGCCCAGCGCCAACAGATTCGTCAGATTCGATACCGGCAGCAGTAGCGACGCGGTGTTGGACAGGTGGCCGCAGGCATACAGATGCGGGCGAGCACGCACGTGCAGACGCGCCGCGGTGATCGACACGACCGGCGTCATCAACACCACCGTGGCGTCGAGGCTGAAGACGACTGTGACCAACGACGCTGCCACGAACACCCCGACCAGCAATCGATCGGATCGGCCTTTCGCGGCGCGGGCTATCCACATTCCACACCAGTCGAAAAGACCTTCTGCGGAACACATTTGGGAGAGCACCAACACTGCGGCCAAGAACCCGACCACCGGGGCCAACTCGGCCAGCTCGCTGCGGGCGTCGGGTAACGACACCGCTCCGATGCCCATCACCAGTAGCGCCGCGGGGACCGCCACGCAGGCCTCGGATCCACCGAAAGGACGGATCACCGCCACCACCAGAACCATCGCCAGTAGGGCAGCCGAGATCAGCTCCGCAATCGCCGTGCTCAGACGATCACACTCCTGTCGCGCGTAGTGTCCGGGTACTCGGCGGGCGCGTCAGTCGATCGCCGAGCGGTAACGCTAGTACATCGACCGCTCACGATGCCGCGCCGGCAAAGCCGTCACGGCGCTCTGCAGTTACCCCGAGCGGTATCACGTCAATCCATGTCGCGGTAATTGTCAGCGACCATCCTGAACTCAGTCTGAAGTTAGCTGGTTCCCTATCCGCGGCTCCACCGGAAGGCTCAGAACAAACCGCGCGCCACCGTGATGAGGGACGCAGACGAGGTCGCCGTGGTGGGCTCTTGCGAGCGCGCGCGCGATCGACAGTCCCAGCCCTGCTCCACCGCGATCGGCGTCCCGCGCAGCGTCCAGGCGGACAAGTCGTTCGAAGATCCGATCGCGTTCGGCATCCGGAATTCCTGGACCCGAGTCAGTAACCGTGAGCTTCGCTACGTCCGCACCGTTGTCAGCCGTGACGTCGACGACGATCGATCCCCCGGGCGGGGTGTGTCGGCGGGCGTTGTCGACGAGGTTGGACAGTATCTGCGCAAGCCGCGTGGGATCGGCCCGAACCGGGACGGCGCCGTCTCCGGTGCGCGTGATGAGCAAGCCAGGCGACAACATGGCCGCGCGTTCACATTCGGCGTCGGCGGTCGCCACGAGGTCCATTGCGACGAGATCCAACGCCAGACCGGCGTCGATGCGGGTCAGATCGAGCATGTCCGAAATGAGACGACTGGCACGGCGGGACTCAGCGAGCAACAGCGCTGCGCGCCGGTACTGGCTCTGGGCCTGAGGGTCGTCGTTGTGCTGGACGGCGAAGTTGTGCAGTTGCTCGGCGGCCACGCGGATGCCGCTGATTGGTGTGCGGAGTTCGTGGGCAGCATCTGCGATGAACTGACGAGTGGTGGCTTCCGCGTGCTGGGCCACCGAGGCCGAATGCTGCGCGCGTCGCTCGGACGCCTCCAACGCGTCCAGCATCTCGTCGAAAGCGGCTGCGGCGCGGCCGAGTTCGGTGTCGGGGCGGTCCGGGCGCAGACGCTCGCCACGATCACCGCCGGTAATAGTCCGGGCGAGCGTCGTGAGGCGGTCCAGCGGGCGCAGCGCGGCCCGCGCCACCGCGCTGGACAGCGCACCCGCTATCGCCAGCGTGATCAACCCGGCGGTGAGCATGACTTCACGCAGCCGGCGGATCAACGCGGTGGTCGGAGTGGTATCCGCAACCAGAATGACGCGCCCACCGGTCTTCAGCGGGTGCACGATGACCGTCGCGGTGGCATCCGGTCGCGGCGGCGGGGGAGGCGGTGGCGGAGGTCCCCACGGCGGGGGCGGTGGTGGCGCTGGTGGCGGCGGCGGGACGATCGGGCCCGTCGTGGTCTCCGGCCGGATGGCGTGGTCGCCGTACGTGGCGCCGTCCGCGGTCACCAGCAGCGCCCTGATGCCACCGCCGCCCAACTGTGCGACCAGCTGGCCGGGCGGTGTGTGGACGGCAGCCAACGCGTCGGCGCGCGACGCACTCGCCATCAGCCGGTCGTGGCGATCGCGGCGGGCCTGGGCGCCCACCAGCGCATCGATCGTCACGCCGAGCACCAGCAGCAGAACGGTCAACACGGCCAGCACGATCACGCTGACCCGCCGGTGAAGCGACGGGGTGGGGGTTGGCGGGTTCGGCGCGGCGCGGTCGGTCACGATCGATGCGGCGTCATCCGATACCCGATCCCGCGCACGGTGTGCAGGATGCGAGGGCCATGCGCTTCAAGTTTGCGACGCAGCGCACTGATGTGGACGTGGACCAAGTTGGCGTCGTAGGCGTCATACCCCCACACTGCCGTCAGGATCTGGCTGGCGCTGACGATGCGACCTCGTTGCTCGACCAAGAAGGTGAGCAGGCGTAATTCGGTGGCCGTCAGGTCCAGCCGGCGCCCCGCACGGGCAATCACTCCGGCGTCCACGTCGAGCGCCAGATCGCCGTATTGAACGACCGAGGGCTGTCGGCCGAGCCGACGCAACACCGCACCTATACGCGACAGCAACTCGGCCAGCTCGAACGGTTTGACCACGTAATCGTCTGCGCCACCGTCCAATCCGCGCACCCGGTCCGGCAGCCCATCTCGAGCTGTGAGTAACACGATGGCCGCTTCACCCCAATCACGGACGACGTCGATCAACGCGAAACCGTCCCTGCCGGGCAACATCACGTCCAGTACGACCAGATCGGGACGAAAGCCGTCCAAGACAGTTTCCAACTCGGCCCCATCCGGCTGAGCCGACACGAGGTATCCGGCATCGGTCAGTGCCTCGCTGACCATCTCCCGGATCGCCTCGGAATCCTCGACGATCAATACCCGAGTGGCCTGCGATTGACGCACCGCACCGCGGTGCCGCAACGAATGTTGCGGGCCGCCAGCTGTCGTCATCGCCCCATTCTCATCGCCCGCGGCGTCCCTGTCTGAAGCGCACCTGAAGAAATCGACGAACTGCGCGCTCTTCAGATTGGCTTCAGCCTCGCTCCTTAGCGTCACGTCCAGAGGAAGACATTCGCAACCGTTTACTGGAGGCATCATGAGCGACGATCAATTCGAGCCCCGAACGGGCAGGCAGGCGGGCCAAACCCTGACCGGCGAGCCCGAACCGCAGCTACCAGAGCCGCACCCGGTGGCTGTCGCGAGACCGTCGATCGTGCACCGCAACCCGGTCGGCGTGGCCGTCGGTGCGGCCGTCGTCGGACTGGTCCTGGGCGCGATTCTGGTCGGCGTGCTTGCCCGGTTCTTCGCCCCGGGCCCAGGGCCTTGGGGACCGCCGCCGCCACCGGGGGCGTGGTCCAGTCAGCCGGCGCCCGGGTGGGGCCCGCCTCCACCTCCTCCGCCGCATTGGCACCCCGCTCCTCCGCACGCCCTGTGGGACGCATGCCCACCGCCCCCTCCGGACGGTCCCGCGGCGGGACCTCGACCTGGGCCGGCTGAGCTTCCTCCGCCGCCCGCTGCACCGCCGGCCGGCTGACGGTTGAGGAGCTGTCATGGTCACGTTGGGACCGCCGCCGCCCGAGTCGCATATTTCGCTGGCGCATAGGCTCAATCGGCGCGCCACCAAGCAGTGGCCCGGTATCTGGTGATCGGGGGCGAAGGCCCGTTAGCCACTGATGTCGTTGCGTTGCAATAGCTTTGAGATCACTCGGGCCGACAGAGGGCAAGTGAGCTGGTTGGGCCCCGGATAGAAAGACACGGGTGTGAGCGGTAGCGAAGTGGTCCGTCGTTTGACCCCCGCGACTAAAGCAGTCGCGAAGAAGGCGGCGGCGAAAAAGGTCGCGAAGAAGGCGCCGGCAAAGAAGGCGGCGGCGAAGAAGGCCGCCAAGAAGGCGCCGGCAAAGAAGGCGCCGGCGAAAAAGGCCGCCAAGAAGGTACCGGGGAAGAAGGCCGCGCCGAAGAAGGCGGCCAAGAAGCCGCCCGCGAAGAAGGCGGCGGCCAAGAAGGTACCGGGGAAGAAGGCCGCGCCGAAGAAGGCGGCCAAGAAGGCGGCGCCGTCACAAAGGACTGCTTCCGCGCCGACGGATCGGGCGCAACGACAATCCGAAGGCACGAAGCCGACACTGAAGGTGCCCGAGTTACCGGCTCCGCCAACCGATCCCGCAGAGATTCTCGGTCTGTCCGAGCCGTTCGACGACAGTGACCTTCGGCGAGCCTGGCGCACTTTCGCCGCCCGCCACCACCCCGATCAGGGCGGCGACCCGGTGACATTTACCCGAGGGCGCAGAGCCTACGACGAATTACGCGCTCGGCCGAGGTAGCCAGGACGTCGCGCCGGGCGCGCGCGAATCACTTCTCGCAAAACCTATTGTTGTAGTCGTGTCGGACGCGGTGCTCGGTGTCTCCATGACGCCAACCTCTGTCCGCACCGTGCTGGTGGCGGGCGCGAAGGCGGACGGAGTCGCGGTCAACCAGGGCAATTTCGGCATCGCACACGGCGCCGACCTGCCATCCGGCACCGCGACCGAGCAGATCATCGCCACCATTCTGATCACCCGTGAGACGGCGGCCAGCGCTGGTTATCGGGTGACGTCCACGGGAGTCACCTGGCTCGATGTGGCCGCGGCGACGGCTTTGCGTGAGGGACTGGCTACGCGCCGAATCGACAACGTGCTGCTGGTGTCGCCGTTCCACTCCGCGATCGCGCTGGCCCGTGCCGCCGGTGAGTCTGCGGCCTACGACCACACCGCGCTGCTGTGCATCGAGCCCGACGTCGCGACGCTTGCGGTGGTCAGCGCCGAGGACGGAACGGTCGTGGAGGTGCGGCGGCGGTTTTTGCCGGAGGACGACGGAGAAGCGGTCGCGGCACTCGTGGAGATGGTCAACGATGCGGAAGCGATGGAGGCCGGACCGCAGGGGGTGTTCGTGGTCGGCTCCGGTGTCGACGTCCCACTGATCATGCCTGCCCTGGTCGAGGCGACGTCTCTTCCGGTGACCGCGCCCGACCAGCCCGAGACCGCACTGGCCCGCGGCGCCGCGCTGGCGTCGGCGAACACCGAGCTGTTGACGGCGTCGGCGATCGAGTTGGCCCGCACCGAAGGTCGCGCCGCCGGATACACCGACATCGCGCTGCTGTGCATCGAGCCGGACTCGGCGACCTCAGCGGTGCTGAGCACCCACGGTGACTCGGTCGCGGAAGTGCGGCGGCGTTTCCTGCCGAGTGACGACGCCGCGGCGCTGACCGCGCTTGTGGAGATCGCCCGAGGTCTAGAGGCGACGGACGGCGGCCCGCAGGGGCTGTTCTTGCTCGGTTCCGGTGTCGACGTCCCACTGATCATGCCGGATTTAGCTGCGGCGACGTCACTTCCGATCACCACACCGGAGCAGCCTTCGGTGGGTTCGGCCCGAGGCGCTGCGCTCGCGTCGGCGAATGCGTCGTCGTTGGCGTCCTCCGCGGTCGCGTTGGCTCGCGCGGCTGGCGAGTCGGCCGGTTACGAGAGCACGGCGCTGCTGTGCATCGAGCCGGACGTGGCGACGCTGGCGGTCGTCGGTACCGCCGACGGGTTGGTGGTCGACCTGCGCCGCCGGTTTCTCCCGCACGACGACGACGAAGCGGTGGCGGCACTGACCGAAATCGTCAAAGGCGCCGGCGCCATGGAGGGCGGCCCGCAGGGCGTGTTCGTGGTCGGCTCCGGCGTCGACATCCCGTTGATCATGCCCGCCCTGGCCGCGGTGACGACGCTTCCCGTCACCGCGCCCGAGCAGCCGGCGACAGCAACGCCGCCCGACGTGACCGCCGCTCGTTCGCCACTTTTTGCGTCGTCCACCGCATTCCTCAACGGACACGGCCCTGACC
The DNA here is from genome assembly GCF_022430545.2 of Mycobacterium paraterrae. Classification (NCBI taxonomy): domain Bacteria; kingdom Bacillati; phylum Actinomycetota; class Actinomycetes; order Mycobacteriales; family Mycobacteriaceae; genus Mycobacterium; species Mycobacterium paraterrae. The sequence continues at coordinate 2,110,408 of NZ_CP092488.2, forward strand.
CCGAAGCGGCATTGCCAGTGCAGGACACCCGGCCGGTCGTCCTGGAAGCCCGCGGGCTGGGTAAATCGTTCGGGTCGGGCACGACGACCATCCCGATCATCGAGGACATCAATCTGCGGATCCACGCCGGCGAATTCGTCGCGATGGTCGGGCCGTCTGGCTCTGGGAAGTCGACGTTGCTGAGCATCCTCGGATTGCTCGAACCGCCGACGAGCGGCGAAGTCCTGGTGAACGGTGCGAGCGTCGCCCGGTTGTCGGCACGGGAACGGGCCGGTGTTCGTGGCCGCCGGATCGGCTACGTCTTCCAGTCGTTCAACCTGCTCGCCGGTTTGTCGGTCGCCGAGAACGTCATGCTGCCGAGCCTGCTGGCCGGCGAATCTGGTCGCGCCCAATACGACCGGGCCATCGCGTTGCTCGACCAATTCGGCTTGGCCGGGATGGCCAGGCGGGTGCCGGCCGAGTTGTCGGGTGGCGAGCAACAGCGCGTCGCGATCGCGCGCGCGTTGTTCATGGCCCCGCAGGTCGTGCTTGCCGACGAACCCACCGGCAACCTCGACACGAAAAACGGCCGCCGGGTGATGGAAGCGCTTTACAACCTCAACGCGGCGGGCCAGACCATCGTGATGGTCACCCACGATCGAGCGATCGCCGACGAGGCTCCTCGGTTGGTCTCGCTGCTCGACGGCCGCATCGAAAGCGACAACAAGCAAATTCGACACGGCGGTGCTGCATGGCGCGCCCCGCACTAGCCGCGGCCGCCAGCGTCCTGCGGCTGATCAACCTTCGCGCGATTCGGCGGCACACGCTTCGCGCGCTGCTGGCGGCGCTGTCACTCGGCGGCGGAGTGGCCATCGTCGTGGCGGTCATGATCGAGACCAACAGTGTGCGTACCGCGATCGACGATGTCGGCTACCGGATCGCCGGTCCGGCGCCGCTGCGTATCGTCGGCTCCGCCACCCAAGGGGGGATCGGACCGGCGGTGCTCGGCGCGGCCGGCAAGGTCCCTGGCGTCGCGGTGCTCGCCCCCGTCGTCCGTGCGGCGACCCAAGTGCGCGACGGCGACCGCGACACGGTCGTGCTGGCATTGGGAATCGACTGCGCGGCGCGCTGGATCATCGACCCGAAGGTGTGTGGCTCGAACCAGAAAGAGCCGCAAGTGATGGCGACGTCGACCGTGTTCGGCCATTCGCTGGGGAAGTCCCCGGCGCTGGCGACCGACGTCGGTCAGCTTTCGATAGCGGGCCTCGCGCAGATCCCGCAGCTGGACGACGTCAACAACGGCCGCGTCGTCGTACTACCGCTCAGCGCGGCCAAATCGCAGTTCGCGCGAGGCGACCGGGTGGACACCGTCTACCTCACGCTGGCCGAGCACGCCGATGCGACCGCAGTCCAAGCGGCTGTCGCCAAGGCGGTCGATGCACTCGGGCCGGGCTACCGGGTGCTGACTTGCAACGATCCGGCGGCGGGATTCAACGTGAACGTCATCTTGTTTCCACTGCTGGCGATCTTCGCTCTGATCGCGATCGGGGTGGGGGTGATTCTGATCGCCCAACTCACCCGCTTGTCGATTCAAGAACGCCGGCGCGAAGTCGCCATCGCGGCGGCGCTGGGCGCCACGCCGCTGATGACGTTCGGCGGGTTCCTCGCAGAAGCCGCACTGTTGGGGGCTTCCGGCTCGGTCATCGGCATTCTGCTGGGAATCGTCATCGCCCACCCGGTCGTCGCCAGCGCCAGCGAGTTGACCCAGCAGTTCGTCGGGGTCAACGTGCCCGTCGTGGTCGGTGGGGGAGTCGTCGTGGCGGCGCTGGGAATCGGGGTCCTGCTGGCCGTGCTCGCGGCGCTGCTGCCCAGTCGCGCGGCGTCGAAAACCCCGATCGCCACTGAGCTTTCGGGTCGGGCCGCAGTTGAGGACAACCAGTCAACCGGCGCATGGCGCAAGGTGGTGGCCCTGCTGGCCATCGGTGTCACCGGTGTCATCGCCGTCTGGTGGGCGACATGGTCGGGCGGGTTGGCGCCGTGGCAGGCCAGTGTTGCCAACGTCAGCGTGGTCGTCGCCATCGTGGGTCTGCTGCTGGCTGCGGCCTACGTGGGCCCAGAAGTGTTGGATCTCATCCGACTTCGGCCCGAACGCGTCCGCAGCGCGGCGGTGGCGATCGCGTTCACCGGTCTACGGGCCGATCAGTCGCGAATGGTCGCGATCGCCGGTGCCGTCGCGGTGCCGGTAGCGGTCGCGACATTGCTGTCCGGATTCTTGATCGCCATCAACGACGGAGTCGACACCGTCGCGAAAAGGCAGGCGAGCGATCGCCTCGTGCTCACCACCACCCGGTTCACCGACTGGGGATCGACGGACGCGAAGTTCTCCCCGGACACCATGTCGAAACTGAACGCGCTACCCGGCGTCGCCGGCGTGGAGCGGATGGCTGAAGTCGAGATCACCCTGGCGAACGGAGAGTTGGCCTACGTACGAGCCGAGGATCGGCCGACCTTCTCCTATCACGCGCTTGCCGGGCCCTCGCCGAGACGAAGCATCGAGGCGAATCAACTTGTCATCGGCGGCATTCTGGCCCGCGAAACCGGCGTCCGGGTAGGCGACACGATGCTGCTCGGCAGCGGACCCAAGGCGCGCCGGATCGTCGTCGGAACGATCGTGGCCACCCCTGAAGTCGGCGGGCGCCGAATTCAGATGTCCTATCCGCTCGCCGAACAGATCTTCGGTCCGCAGCCGGCCGGGCTGGTTTTCATCAAGCCGGCCGCGGGTGCCGACCTGAGACGCATCGACGACGAGATTCGCGCCAGTCGCTTCGATCAGCCGCTGACGGTGGTCGATGCCGACGGATACCGGTCCTCGGTGGTCGCCGGTGAATCCCGTTTCCTCGCACCGCTGAACACGTTGAAATACGGTCTGCTCGCGATCGCCTTCATCTCGGTGTCCTCGACGCTGTTGCTGCTGGGAATCCGGCGTCGCCGCGAGGTCGCGCTGATCCAGGCATTGGGCGCCACCCCGGCCACCGTCTTCGCGGTGACCACCATCGAGGCCGTCATCGCGAGCGCGACGGGCGCGATCCTGGGGGCCATGGTGTCCATCGCGATCATCGGGGTCGTGGCGCGCGCCGCGATCGTCGACGTGGGAGCTGTTGTCCCGCTGATCTTTCCGGCGTCCGAGGCTCTCGGTTACGCGATCCTTGCCGTTCTGTCGGCGGTGCTGGCGGCGGTCGGTCCCGCCTGGCAGACCACCCAGGCCGGTTTGGCGTCGCAGTTGCGTGACGACTAGCCGCCGTCAGAAGCGATAGGTCGTGCAGCCGACCTGAAGCCCGGAGCCGACGCTGACGATCAATCCGACGTCTCCAGAGCCGACCATCCCGTGCTGCCACGCGTGCTGCAGTCCCAGCGGCACCGACGACGAGAACGGGTCGGTGTCGGTGGGGGGAACGACGAAAAGCGAAGCGGCGATGCCCAATCGGGTGGCCAGTTCCTCACGGTCGCGTTGCGACAGATGCGGTGGGAACACGGCCGCGATGTCGGCCGGGGCGATCGCTTCGAGCTTGAGCAACTCACCGACGGCATTCGCGATGGTGTCCAGGTAAAGAGCGGCCAGGTCCGGGTCTCGCTCGATTTCGAGCCAGGTGCGGCCATCGGTGTGGCGGGTGTAGGTGGTGAGCGCGTCGGCATAGTCAGGATGGTGGCGGAACACGAACCGACCGAAACCCTTGTCGTCGTTGGTCGGTGACAGGATAACCGCCGATCCCGATTCACTCAGGCCGTATGCGGGATGCGCGTCGCTGCCGGCGTTGTTCTCGATCTCCGAGGCGGTGACCATCGCGTGTGCGGTCTTTCCCGCGCCGATCATCTGAACGGCGACTTGGCAGGCGTTGAGGAACCCGACCGCGCCATTGAACACATCGAAGGCCAGGGTCTTCGGACCGTCGGGGGATCGAATGTCGTCGTTCACCCCGAGTTCGCCGGCGACAAGCGCCGCGATGGCCGGTTCGCTGATGAACTCCTCGCGATACACACCGGCATGGATGATCACCCCCAACTGGTCGCGGTCGAAGCCGGTCCGATCGAGGCATTGCGCGGCGGCCTGGGTCGCCAGTTCCACCGAGCCGCGCGACCCGGTCGGACCGGCGGGGATCGTGCCGACTCCGGCGATACCGACCGCGGGCGGCGGGGGCGGTTCGGTAGTCGCGCCGTCGTGCGGTGTGTCGCCGCGGCGTTCGTCGGAACCGCGCCGCATCCGGTCGGGCAGATCGTCGAAGGTGTACAGCGCGGCGCCGACGGTCTGCCCGGAGCCGCTGATGCCGAACACCGCGTTGTCACCTGAACGGATTCGATTACTCAGGATGTGGTCCTTGAGAGCCACGAAATGAGTTGTGCTAGCGGTATTCCCGCGCTCGGCAAGGTTGTAGATGGTGTTTCCCGGATTGGCGGATCCTTCGCCGAACATCCGGTTCACCGCGCCGACGGCGTCGTTGAGTGACGACTCCGATGTCTGGTGCATCACGATGTGGTCGGAATGCTCGGGCCGCCAACCGTGGCGGCGCATCACCGCGGCCACGTACGGCACCGCTGCTTTCACCGCGATCGCGGTCGCGGCGATCGAGTCGACGGTCATGATCGCGCCGCCGCCGGCTCCGCCGGTCGCTTTCCCAATGCACATCGGGGCGTAGCGGCTGAGCGTGGCGATGTCGATGTCGTGGAAGCCGGCGCGATCGTTAGGTCCCCGTTCGAGAAGCACTGCGGCACCAGCATCCCCGACCGTCAGGCAGGCCAGGCGCGGATCCATCGGACCCTCGATCTCTCGCTGCGCGGTTTCGCTGATGTGAGTGATGTATTCGCCGCTCACCACCAGTGCTCGCCCGACCAACCCGGTCTGCAGGAACGCATCGGCGATCGCAATCCCGGTGAACATGCCGGCGCACGCGTTGGTGATGTCGAAAGCCAGCGCGTTGTCGAGACCACACAGATCTCGTAACCGCGCCGCGGTGCTGGGCTCGAAGACGAACTTCTGGTCGGGTCCGTCGTACCGGGAGATGCTGCACGAGATCAATAGCTCGATCTCCGCCGGCCGGTAGCTCGACCGGGACATGCAGTCGGCGACGGCTTGGCGAGCGAGGTCGATGGAGAATTCACCCTCGGCGGCGACTCGTCGACGCTTGATGCCGGTCAGCTTTTCCAGCGGTATGCCGACGTCGTTGACGCAACCGGCGAGCAAATCTGCGGTGGACACTTCTTTGAAAGGCAAGTAGGTGCCGATACTTTCGATCACGGTGTTGCGGGTCGGCCGCTCGGGCGCTGGCATCGGCCGCGCCTGTGTTTCGGGCCTGACATCGTGCGCCTCGACAGCGGTCGGTCCGGTGACATTGCCCTCGACGGTCTGCCCGTATTCCTCGGCGAGTTCGGCGATCGTGCCGAACAAGAACACCGACTCCGGCTTGAGCGGCATCCCGGCGGCCTGCGCGCGCACCGCGACCTCCAGGCTGTGCGTCGACGAGCCGCCGAGCGCGAAGAAGTCGTCGTGCACGCCGACCCGTTCGACGCCGAGCACCGTGCACCAGATCGCGGCCAGAATCTCTTCTGTCCGGTTGCGGGCGGCGACGAACTCTCGTGCGCGTTCCCTTGTGCCCGAGGCGGAGTCGGCGAGTGCCTTACGGTCGACTTTGCCCCCAGCGGTGCGCGGTAGTTCGTGCGTCACGATGAAATGGGATGGCAGCATGGCCGCGGGCAGCCACTCCAGGAGGAAACGCCGCAGCTGCCCGGTGGCCGGGCCGGATTCGGTGCTGGCCGCGACGTGGGCGGTCAACTGGGTGTGGCCGCGCTCATCGGTCGCGGCGACCACGACGGCCTCCGTCACTTCGGGATGCCTGACGAGTGCGGCCTCGATCTCCCCGGGTTCGATTCGGACACCCCGGATTTCGACCTGGTTGTCGGCGCGCCCGAGGTATTCGATGTTCCCGTCGGACCGGTAACGCGCCAGATCGCCTGTGCGGTAGAGCATTTGGCCCGGTTGGGCGGCGAATGGGTCGGCGACGAACCTGGTGGCGGTCAGGCCGGGTTGAGCGTCGTAGCCGCGGCCGACGCCGGCCCCGCCGATGTAAAGCTCTCCGGGCACCCCGACCGGTACCGGCTGCAGGTGGGCGTCGAGCAGATGGATCTGGACGTTGGAAATCGGTCGCCCGATCGGGATCGACGGCCCGGGCGCACCGCGCTTGCAGTGCGCATAGGTAGCGGTGACGGCGGATTCGGCCGGGCCGTACTCGTTCCACAATTCGGCCGCGGAGGTGTTCAGGAAACGCTGGGCAAGGTCGTAGGGCAGGGCCTCGCCGCCGCACGTGACGCGGCGCAGCGTCACGCACTCGCGGAAATCGGGTTCGGCGAGCCAGGACTGCAACATCGAGGGAACGACGTGCACAATCTGGGTGATGCTCCGCTCGGCGATCGTCCGCACCAGGTACGCCGCATCGCGGTGGCCGTCGGGTTTGGCGACCACCAGCTGCGCGCCGACGATCAGCGGCAAGAAGATCTCCGCAAGCGACGCGTCGAAGGTCACCGGGGTGTGATGCAGGAAGCGATCGTCGGCGGTCAGGCGGTACGTCGACTGCATCCAGAGCAGCAGATTACGGAACCCCACGTGGGTGTTGAACACCCTTTTCGGTACGCCGGTCGAGCCCGAGGTGTGAACGACGTAGGCCAACCCGTTCGACGGTGTGACGGGTCGCGCGTGGACGGCGGGCGTCTCCGGTAACCGGTCCAGGACGAGGCGCTGCCCCTCAAAGCCGCTGATAACGCTTGAGTTTCGCTGGTGCGTCACTACCGCGGACGCTTTCGATGCCGCGATCATCGCAGCGACGCGATTCGCCGGCTGCCCTGGGTCGAGCGGCATGAAAGCCGCACCGGACTTCGCGACACCGAGCAGCGCCACGACGAGATCTTCACTGCGGTCCAGCAGAACCACGACGACGTTGTCCGGCTCGACGCCTAACGCCTGCAGGTGATCCGCGACAAGGTCGGCCCGTCGGTCGAGTTCGGCGTAGGTCAGCTCACGTTCGCCGAATGTGACCGCGACGTCTGTCGGGCTGCGCTTGGCCACCTCGCTCACCATGTCGGGCAGGCTTCGGGCAGCGTCGAAGCGGACCACAGTCTCATTCCACGCTGCCTGCCGTAACCGCTCCGCTTCGGTGCGGACCGGCAGCTGTGACAGCTTGGCGTCCGGCGCGGCGGCGATGCCCGTGAGCAACGTCGTGAAATGCTCGGCCATCCGTTCGATCGTCGCGTCGTCGAAAAGGTCGGTGCTGTATTGCAGGGCGCACAGCAATTCGCCGTCCTGTTCGCCCATCAGCAGCATCAGGTCCAGCGGCGCACCGCCTTGACCGATGTGAACGGTCGCCAAGTCCAGCGTGCCCGCTTCGGACGCCGCACCCTCTTGGAAACGCCGGGTCTGCTCCCAGGCGAACGAGACCTGGAATAGCGGCGTACGGCTCAGGTCGCGGACGGGATCGAGTCTTTCGACGAGCACGGAGAACGGAAAGTCTTGGTGCTCCAAGGCTTCCAGAACGACGGATTTGACGCGTCCCAACAACGAGATGAAGCTAGGATCCCCGCTGAGGTCGGGTCGCAGCACGACGGGGTTGGCGATGTAGCCCACCAGGCTGGCAAGTCCAGGATGGTCACGGCAGCCGAACGGTGAGCCGATCAGCAGATCGTCCTGACCGCTGTAGCGGTGCAGCAGCGTGGCGTACGCCGCGAACAGCGTCATGTACGGGGTCGCACCGGCGTTGCGACCAATCTCTTTGAGCTGCAACGTCAGAGCGCGGTCGATGGTGAAGCGATGGACGGCGCCACGGTAGGTCTGAACCGCGCCACGCGGCCGGTCGGCGGGCAGCCGAAGCGTCGGCGTCTCACCGGCCAGCTGCCCGCGCCAATACCGCCACAGCCGCTCGCCCTCGGCTCCTTCGATGGCCAAGGTGTGATCGCGGGCGTAGTCGACGTACCGCATGGCCACCGGCGGCGGGGGCGGCGAGCCGTGCTGCGCGGCATACAACTGGCGAAGCTCGTCGAGGATGAGGTCGATCGACCACATGTCCACCGCCATGTGATGCAGCGTCAACACGAGCAGGTGCTCGCCCGGTCCCTGGGCGATCAGGTTGAACCGCACCACCGGACCCGTGCGCAGATCGAACGGACGGTCGGCCTCGCGTCGCAGCCAGCGCCGCGCCTCTTCCGGTGGCAACTCGATGCGGTTGACGCGCACCGGCAAACGGGGATGGACCAGCTGAACCGGTTGACCATCGCGCGTCGTGTAGGTGGTCCGCAGAATCTCGTGCCGGTCCACGAGCGCTTGGGCGGCCGCCTCCAGGGCGGCCACGTCGAGCTCGCCGCGGATCAGGCCGGCATAGGTGATCGTGTAGGCGGGGCTTCCGGGCGCCAGCTGATGCAGGAACCACAGCGACCGTTGGCCATGCGACAGCGGATGCGCCGAGGCCGACGCTTCGGCCTTCTCCATCAGTAACCGCGCGAGCAACACCCGCTTCTCTTCGGGTGACAGTGCGGCGATGTCATCGGTCATCCTGGCCCTCCTTTGCGGCGAGGACGTCGCGAAGCAGCGCGTCGACGTCGTCGTCGGAGATGTCGGGCAGGCGTCCCAGGACATCCATCCACTCTGCGGCAGAGCCATTGTGTCCGTCGGCAACTCGCTTCGGAGCCGTTGCGACGGCGGGTTGCGGCGCAGCGCCCGACAATTGGTGGGCCAACCATTCGGCTATCCCGGTGACGCTTGGGCCGTCCAGCAGTCGGACGACAGGCACGACGACGCCCAGGTCACGTTCGATCTGGGCCCGCAGCTCGACCGCGACGAGCGAGTCGACACCGAGTTGGTGCAGCGGTGATTCGACATCCACGTGAGCTGGTGCCAGCCCCAGCTTTCCGGCGGCTTGATCGCGCAGGTAGGACTCGAGTCGGCGCCGGCGCTCGTCCTCGTCGGCGTGTAACAGCGCATCGCGCAGGTTGTCGGCGGCCGGCGCAACATCGGTGGCGGCAGGTGTCCCGAGCACGTCTGTGGTCAACGAGGGATCCATCCGAAGGACGGCGACCTGGGTGGCGGACGACCGGATCAGTCTCGACAGCGTCCGCACTCCGTCGTCCACCGGAATCGGAATCATGCCGTGCCGCTGCAGGTTTAGCTGTTGTTCTGGCCTATTGACCAGGCCGACCTCGGCCCACGGACCCCAGTTGATGCTCAGCGCCGGCTTGCCCTGCGAACGTCGATGCCAGGCCAGTGCATCCAGGAAGGCGTTGCCCGCGGCGTAGTGGGCCTGCCCGGGCGACCCCAGAACGGCTGCGGCGGAGGAGAACAGCACGAAGAAGTCCAGCGCAGCATCGCGGGTGAGCGTGTGCAGGTTCCAGGCGCCGTCGAGTTTAGGTGCCATGACATGGCGCATCCGCGCGCCGTCCAGGCGGGCCATGATGCCGTCGTCCAGCACGCCGGCGGCGTGAACGACGCCGCGCAGCGGAGGCATGGTGGCGCGGATCGAGTCGAGAACCGAGGCCAGCTGGTCGGCCTGCGTGACGTCTGCACGCGCGTAGACCACCTCGCTGCCGTTGCTGCGCAACTCGTCGATCGAGTGTTGCGCCGCGTCGGATGCTGGGCTGCGTCCGACTAGCACAAGATGCCTGGCGCCGTGTCCGACCATCCAGGACGCGGTAGCCAGGCCGAGGCCGCCGAGCCCGCCGGTGATCAAATAGGAGGCATCGGCCGCGAGCGATGCCGGCTGCTCGTCGGGACGAACCGTCGCGCTCGGGTCCACCGTCACGGCGATTTTGCCGATCTGCTTGCCCTGCCCGAGAGTTCGCAACGCGGCGGCGGTGTCGGTTGCCGGGAACTTCCTGACCGGAAGTGGGCGGAATGCGCCCTGCTCGACGTGCGCGACGATGTCGCGCAACAGTGCACCCACATAGGCGGGCCGATCGGCAATCAGCTGGGCGAGGTCGATCACGATGTAGGCGGCGTTGTTTCGCAGATGCCACATCGGCAGGTGACTGTGCCCGTAGATGTCGGTCTTGCTGATTTCCAGGAAGCGGCCGTAGGGGCCCAGGGCTTCGAGGCTGCGGGGAATCGCCTCGCCGGACAACGAGTTCAGCACGACGTCGACGCCCTCGCCACCGGTCGCGGCCAGCACCTCGTCAGCGAAACTCAATGAACGCGAATCGAATACGTGAGGAATTCCCAGCCCGTGCAGGTAGTCACGCTTCTCGGACGTGCCGGCGGTGGCTACTACCGTCGCGTTCAGCCAGCGAGCCACTTCGACGGCGGCCAGTCCCACGCCGCCGGCGGCCGAGTGGATGAGCACTCGCTCGCCCCGGCGCAGCCGGGCCTGCTCGTGCAGCGCGTAGTAGGCCGTGAGATACGCGATCGGGATGGTGGCGGCTTGGTCGAAGCTGAGCTCGATCGGCTTGTGCGCGACCAGGCTGGCGGCGGTGGTGACATGGGAGCCGACACCGTCGCCCGCTAAGGCGATGACGGAGTCCCCGACGCGTACGTTGTCGACCCCGGCTCCGGCGGCGGTCACGATGCCGGCGCATTCGACACCGACCTGTGTCGGTCCGTCCTGCTGGCCGGGGTAGACGCCGAGCGCGCGCATCACGTCGATGAAGTTCAACCCGGTTGCGTGGACCTCGATCTCCACCTCACCGACGCCCGGAGCCCGGCGCACGATCGCTCGGGTGTCGATGTCGTCGAGAACGCCGGGGCGCGGGTATTCCATCCGGAAGGCCGCTCCGGGTGCGCGGCTGGCGGCCGGCGGCTCCGCGTCAAACGGCGTCAGCCGAGCGACGTAGCGTCGCGCGCCGCGGAACGCGAGGTCGGTATCGTCGGCGTCGGCCAGCAATTCGTCGACGAAAGCCGCTATGCTCTCCGGCTTTTCGTCAACAGGCAGATCGATCCGCGAGCAGCGCAACTCCGGATGTTCGTGATCGATGCTGCGGCCCATACCCCACAGCGGAGCCTGGGCGACGGACACGACGTCGGTAGCCGCCTCGACCGGTTGGGCTCCTCGTGTCACGAGCCAGAGGCGTGGTGATTGCGATCCGGAGGTCACCGTCAGCGCCTGCACCAGGTGAAGCACGCTGGTCGGGCCGAGCAAGTAGTCGGGCTCCGACGAATCCGCCGGGCTCCACAGGTGCACGATGCCGTGCAGTGGCCCACGCACGTCGTCGAGCAGCCATCGGAAGTGTTGCGGCTGAGCAGGATTGACCTGGTAAAGGTTCGGCGCGAGGCGGGTGAAGTCGGCTCCCGGTTGGACGACGACACAGCTCTGGGAACGCTGTTCGAGGACCGTCCGCGTGGCCGCGGTCGTGGTGTCGTCGTCGCCGAAGAGTATCCAACGTCCGGCACCGGTTGAATCCTGTTTCCCTGGAACACGTTTGGCGCTATACCAGTGCGGAACGAACAGGTCCCCGGGTACGGTGGTCCGGTCAGCGGCCGGCGCCGCCTGAGGAATCCGCCGCAGGCGTAGGCCCTGCACCGCTGCGACGACTTTCCCGCCGCGGTCGAGGAGCGCCACATCGCCACTCAATTCGTCTGTCCCGACGCCGTTGCGAAGCTCCGCATGGCACCACGCGCCGTCTGAGAGCGGCCCGCGCAGGTCCAGGTTGGTCACACCGACCGGCACATACGTGTCGTGGAGATGCCCGTTGCTGGTGGGAAGGGTGGCAGCGAGCACTTGGAAACTGCCGTCCAGCACGGCCGCGTCGACGTCACCGGCACTGCCCGGCACCAACCGGGCGATCGCCTCGCCGTCGCGGCGCCAGACGCCCGCCACCTTCTGGAAGGCCGGCCCGTATTGCAGCCCGTGCTGCGCGAGCCGACTGTAGAACGCCGGCGCGGAAATTGCTTCCGGGCAACGACTCTGGATGTCGGCAGGCGCGCGCGTTTCGACGTGGCCGACCGATTCGTTGCTGGCCATCACGCCACTCGCCAACAGCGTCGCGGTCTGATCGACGCCGTGAAGCTCGAACATGACCGAGTCTGAGCGTGCACCCCGGAGGCTCAGTTGCACCGTCCGCGGCTGCCCGTCGTCGAGCACCAGCGATCGATGGAAAGCGACGTCGCGCGGCATCAGTCGGCGCGCACCCAGGGCCTGCGTGGTCCCGGCGATGGCCAACTCGAGAAGCATGGCCCCCGGGACGACGGCCGAACCCTGCACGCGGTGATCACTCAACGCCGGGAAAAGTTCGGTTCCGACCTCGATTTCGCACAGGACGGTGCTCGGCTGTGCCGACACGTGAATCGGCCCACGCCACGGCGACGCGGTGCCGACGACAGTCCCGGAATCGGAATCAGGAGCGTCCAGCCAGTACCGCTGGCGTTGCCACGGATACGTCGGCGCAGAGATGATTCGGCCGCCCTGCGGATACAGCCGGTCCCACGCCACCGACTGTCCGCTGGCGTACAGGGCGCCGAGCGAGGCCAGTGCGGTGTCGCGCCCACCCTCGTCGCGGCGCAGCGACGGCACCAGCGCGCACGCACGATCCATGTGTTCGGCGTCTTCGCGCAACGCGCTCAACAGAACCGGGTGTGGGCTGACTTCGAGGAACACTTCGTGGCCGCGCTCGAACAGCTGCCGTGCGGCTGTCGAAAAGCGCACCTGCGAGCACAGGTTCTCCACCCAATAGGCGGCGTCCAGCGGGATGTCGTCGACCGGTTCACCGGTCACCGTCGAGTACATCGGCGTCGTGGGCGCCGAAGGGCGAAGCCCGGTGAGTGCCGCAGCCAGGTCGCCGCGCAGCACATTCATCCGGGGGCTGTGCGAGGCCACGTCGACATCGACCCACCGGCAGAACCGGTCTCGTCGGGTAATCTCGGACATCAACTCCGACAACACATTCGAGTCGCCCGAGAGCACTGTCGAGCGAGCCGAGTTACTGGCCGCGACCGCAACGCGGCTCTCGTAACCAACGATCAGCTCGTCCGCTTCGGCGCGGGACAGCTCCGCGGAGATCATCGCGCCGCCGCGCGCCGCTCCCCGCAACAGCCGGGCTCGAGCGCAGATCACCCGCGCCGCGTCGTCGAGGCTCAGCGCGCCCGCCACATGGGCGGCGGCCACCTCGCCCATGCTGTGCCCGACCACCGCGGCGGGCTGCACGCCCCAGGACCGCCACAGCGCCGCCAGCGCGACCTGCACGGCGAAAATCGCCGGTTGGATCACGCTGATGTCGTCGAGGTCGTCGCCGGCCAGCAAAGCGTCGATCACTGATGCGATGCCGTAAGGGCGCATCGCGGCGTCGCATTCGGCCAACGCGTCGCGGAAGGCGTGCTCTTCGGCGTGCAGTTGCCGCCCCATGCCGCGCCATTGGGATCCTTGCCCCGAGAAGACGAACACGACACCCGGGCCGGGGCGTCGATGTCCGACGCTCAGGCCTGGCCTGGTCTCGCCCTGCCGGAAGGCGCCAAGCGAGTCGGCCAGCTCGCCGGCATCGCGACCGACCACGGCCAGTCGGTAGTCGTGGTGGTCACGATGTGCGCTGGCGGTGTAGCACAGGTCGGTCGCCGCCGTCCCCGCCTGCAGGACCTGCTCGTAACGACTTGCCAAGGCGGTCAGGGCCTCTGGTGACCGCGCCGACAGCGGCAGCAGCTGGACGCCGTGTGCCGTATGCGATTGCCGGGCCCGGACTTCGGGTGCCTCGGTCATGACGACGTGAGCGTTGGTGCCGCCGAAGCCGAACGAGCTGACCCCCGCGACCGCGCGCCGGTTCAGCGGCCACGGCCTATGAGCATCGACCACCTTGAGCGCGAGTTGCTCGAACGGGATGTGCGGATTGGGTTGACGAAAGTGCAGACTCGCGGGAATCTCGCGGTGTCGCAACGCCAATGCCGTCTTGATCAGGCCGGCCATTCCGGCCGCCGCCTCGAGATGCCCAATGTTGGTTTTCACCGACCCGATCAGGCAACGGTCGTCCGGCGCGCGCCCCTCGGCCAAGACGGAACCGAGCGCGTTGGCTTCGATCGTGTCGCCCAACGCCGTTCCGGTGCCGTGGGCCTCGACGTACTGAACGCTGCTGGGCGACAGCCCGGCGTCCCGGTAGGCGTCGGTCAGCACCGCTTCCTGGGCCTGCCGACTGGGTGCCGTCAGGCCGTTGGTCCGGCCGTCGTGGTTGGTGGCGCTGCCGCGCACCACCGCATAAATCTGGTCGCCGTCATCGAGCGCCTGACTCAGCGGCTTCAAGATGACCACGCCGGCGCCTTCGCCTCGCACATATCCGTCGGCCGCCGCGTCGAATGTCTTGCAGCGCCCGTCGGCTGCCATCAGCGTGGCCTTGCTGAAGTTGAGGCCTAGAGCGGGGGAGAGGATCACGTTCACGCCACCGACGATGGCCAACGTCGACTCGCCGTCGCGGAGGCTGCGGCAGGCCAGGTGCACGGCGACCAGCGACGACGAGCAGGCTGTGTCAATCGCCATGCTGGGCCCCTGCAGATCCAGTGCATAGGACAGCCGGTTCGCCGCGATGCTGAGGGCGCCCCCCGTGCCGCTGTACGCGTCGATCAGGTCGGGCCGGCCGAACTGCAAGCTTCCGTAGTCGTAGGTCGAGACGCCGACGAACACGCCGGTGCGGGTACCGGACAACTGCTCCGCCGGCTGGCCGGCGTCTTGCAGCGCTTCCCAGGCCACCTCGAGCAGCAGGCGTTGCTGGGGGTCGATGCGGGTCGCCTCGCGGGGCGAGATGTTGAAAAACTTCGCGTCGAATTCGTCGACGTGCTCGAGGAATCCGCCCCTGCCGACATCGTCCGGGCCCGGAGTCCAGCGGCTCGACGGGATGGCAGCGACAGCGTCCCGGCCTTCGGTGAGCAACTCCCAGAACGCTGACGGGCCGTCGGCGCCCGGGAACCGGCAGCCGATGCCGATGATGGCGATCGGTTCGTCGGCGCGGACCGGAACCGCTTCGGACGCTTCCGGTGTTGCGTTCACACCCGCGGTCAAGTGGGCGCACAGCGCGTCGATCGTCGGATATTCGTAAGGCAAGGTAGGTGAAAGCTCTTGTCCCACATGCTCTGCCAGCACCGCAGTCAGCCTGACCGCGTGCACCGAGTCGAGCCCGAAATGCGCGAACGGCAGCGATGTGTCGATGTCGGCCGGCGAGAGGTCGAGCAGTGTGGCGAGCTGCGTCGCCAGCCAGGCGGCCAACTCGGCGGCCTCCGGCCCGGCGTGCGCTGGCTCTGGATCTGTGACCGGCGGGCGCGGTGCATCCGCCGCGGTCGCCTCCCAGTGCGCGATCGCTGTGAGTTCACCGCCGAGGAAACGTTCCCGTGACCGGTTGCGCCGGATCTTCCCGCTCGACGTCGTGGGAATGGTCGACGGTTCGGTGAGAATCACTGCGTGCGGGCGGATTTCATGGTGCGTAGCCACTGCGGTTCGGATGGCGTGGAGCACCTCGTCGGTGTCGATGTCACCGGCGCGGTAGCGGTCGACCTCTTGCACGATGACGAGTTGTTCGGTGGAATCCGAATCTCGCGTGATCGAAAAGGCTGCCCCCCGTCCGCGCAGCAACGCGTCGTGGCTGTCCTGGACGGTGGCTTCGATGTCTTCGGGATAGTGATTGCGCCCGCGAATGACGATGAGGTCTTTCAGGCGGCCCGAGATGAACAGCTCGCCGTCCAGCTGGAAGCCGAGATCCCCGGTGCGTAGATAGGGCCCGCGTTTGGTGTCTGAGAGATGAGCGTCGAAGGTCTCGGATGTTTCGGCCGGCTTCGCCCAGTAGCCGTTGGCGACGCTACCGCCGGCCAGCCATATCTCACCGACCTGGTTGGCCGCGCAGGCCCGGCCGGTGGCGGGATCGACAACAACAGCTTCATGGCCGGGCTGAGTTTGGCCGCAGGCCACAAACGATGTGGCGTCGGAGAATTCGGAGGTGACCGGAACGATGCGGTGATCCCGTAGCGCTTCGCTGTCCACATGCCGCACCACGGGCGCGGTTCGGACCTGTTCCGCCTTTCCCGAGACCAGCAGGGTGGATTCGGCCATGCCGTAGACGGGAGCGAACCCTTCAGGCCGGAAGCCGGCCGGCGCGAAAGCCTCGGTGAACCGCTGCAGTGTGGCGGCGCGGATCGGCTCTGCGCCGCACATCGCGGTTGCCATCGTGGATAGATCGAGCGCAGCCCGTTCTTCGGGTGTGCTGAGGTCAACACACAGCTGGTATGCGAAATTGGGTGCGGCGGTGATCGTGCCGCCATGCTTGGCGATGGCTTCCAGCCAGCGCATCGGCCGCTCGATGAACGCCTCGGGTGGCATGAAGTAGGACGTGGCCCCGACGTAGATCGAGGTGAGGATCCCGCCGATCAATCCCATGTCGTGGTGCAGCGGCAACCAGAACACGCCCTTGGCCCGGTCGGTGCCGCCACCCCACGCGGTGCGAATCGCCTCCACGTTGCTCAGCAGGTTGCGGTGAGTAACCACAACGCCTTTGGGCGAACCCGTGGACCCCGAAGTGTATTGCAACATCGCCGTGTCATCGGGCTCGATGTGCGGTGCCACCCAGTCGGCGGCGCTAGCCGCGACGTCATCCACGGCGCACCACTGCATGGCCTGCCCGTCGGCCATGTCGTCGATGGCGTCCCGGAACCGGCCCTCGGTCTCGGTGGTCGTGACGGTGAAGCGCGCATCGGTATCGTGCACGATCGACGCAACCCGGCCGATCACCCGCGTCCTGGCGGGCGGGTGTACCGGCACCGGAACCACCCCGGCGTAGAGGCAGCCGAAGAACCCGACGATGAAGTCGAGTCCCGACGGGCATAACACCAACGCGCGTTCACCTGTCGCGCCCATTTTCTGCAAAGCGGCGGCAGTTGCCCGGGCGCGGGCGTCGAGTTCACCGAATGTGAGTTGGCTATGTTCTTCGCCAGCGGCAGAAAAGCGGCAGTAGTCGAACGCGGCTTTTTCGTGGTAAGTCTCGGTTCTTTGCCGCACGAGATCCAGGAATGTGCGGTTGGTCAATCGCATTCCTTTCGGCGTTCACTGCTGACGCCGAGCCCGGGTCTCGACCATGAACTGGCGGCGATATCGCCGCACGAGCTTGTGTAACGGCGCGTTCCGCGTTGCAATTCCCCGATGCGGGGACAGCGCAATTCGCCTGGCACTTGCTCTCCAGTCCAATGAGGGAATCTTATTTGCTGACAACGGCGTCGCGCCGCGAAATCTATGCATCGCAAGTAGCAGATAGCGCTATCCGAACAATCAGCTGCGCCGATGCCGGGAATAGGGCCTGCCATGGACGGTGTATTCGTCAGGAGCTTCCGAGCCGTCGCCCCCTTAAATGGATGAACGTGGCCGGAACGCTCATATCGCAACGTTCTCCCGCGATGGTGTGCCTGTCCGATGGTGGCTGGACAGCACCACGGGCGCGCCGTTGGTGGGAACAGGCAGCGGGTGTTTACGACTCGGGCGACCACCCGGTCCGCTGTCGACGGCGCTCAGCCGGCGGTGCTGCAGCAAGGTCCGCAGTAGCACCCGTGCCTCGAACAGGACGAACTCGGCGCCGACACAGCGGTACACGCCGCCGCCAAACGGCAGCCAGGTGTTGGCGCCAGGCCGCGTATTGACGAAGCGCTCCGGTCGAAAAGCCAGGGGGTCGGGATGAAGATCGTCGCGTTCGTGCATCGCCATGATCGCCAGAATGATGTACGCACCGCGTGGAATGCGCAGCCCGTTGAGGTCGAAGTCCCGTAGTGCGCGGCGCCCGGTGATGGGCAATGCCGGGCGCAGACGCATCGACTCGGCGATAACGGCGTCGAGGTAGGCGTCCTCGCCCCGATCGATGCTGTCCTCGAGAGCGGCAAGGGTTTCGGGTTGGTGCACGAGCAACTCGGCCACCCATCCCAACGTCACTGCGGTGGCGGCGTATCCGGCCAGCATCAGGCCGCGCATCGATCGTGCCAAAAACGCGTCGTCACGCGGGTGCTCGTCGTGTTGGTTGATCTCGAGGAACAGCGTCAGGCAGTCGTCAGGCCGGGCCCCGCTGTGTCGCCGCTCCGCGATTTCCTCGAGGACGATCGCATCCACCGCGGCGGCCGTACGAGCGATCGACGGTATGGCCACCCAATTGCCGCGTACCGCCATCGTGATCATCCCGACGCCGAGAAAAGCCGGGCTTTCAGTGGCCGCGCAGTGCGCAAGCATCGCCTTCTCCAGGCGCCGCATCCGCTCGGGCTTTGACACGCCGAAGATCACCGTCATCATCACGTCGAGCGACAGTTGGCCGCCGATGTCGCAGAACTCGACACGTTCGCCGAGCGGCCAGTCCGGTAGCCGGCGCAGGACGATATCGGTCATGGCCTGCTCGTAGGACTTGAGGGCCTTACCGTGTAGCGGTGGCGCAACCTTGCGCTTCTCTTCCATGTGGGCTTCGCCGTCGAGGAAGATGAACGCATCGCTGCCGAACAGCTTTTCGTGCGGCGAGAACCGCTTCATGAGCTCCCCGAAGGAGAGAGCCCCGTCCCGATCGGCAAACACGGCTTTGGCGTCGTCCGGGGATGAGGTGACGACCATCTTGGGGCCCAGCGGGAGGTCGATCAGAAACCGCTCGCCGATGCTACGCAGCGGCGACTGTTGTCCCAGCGGCCGGAAGAAGCGCCCGCGGTCGCCCAACAACCCGCGCACGCCGACGCGGGGCAACGAGTTGATGCTGCGGACATCGGCCCCGGCAGTCATCTTCACCTCCGATCAGAGATAGCGACTCACCGGACCCAGCCCAGCGGTGTCGGCGGTTCTGGCCTCCACGTTCGCTATGCCATCGTACTGACCGACAAGGAATCGACATCCCGGGTGGCGGGCGGGCTAGCTTGCCGTCAGTGTCAGGGTGAGGTGCCGCAGGAGGTTGCGGTGGTTGGATCCTGATCACCTGGTGTCTGGCTCATAGCCTGCCTGCCGCCTTCGGTTGGCGTTCATGCGTTTTGCCGGCACCGGGTGTGAAGGACCGGCCGGCGTGACTTGATAGGAGCGTGGCACCGCCCCCACTGAGGTTTGTCCGCCGACCGGCCCAACCGTCACCTCACAGTGAAGGAGGCAACCCCTATGGTTGTTGTTGGAGCCGATGTTCACAAGCACACCCATACCTTTGTTGCTGTCGACGAGGTGGGGCGCAAGCTCGGCGAGAAGACTGTCAGAGCGGTCACTGCCGGGCATGCTGAGGCGGTGATGTGGGCCCGGGAACGCTTTGGCGCCGAGGTGGTGTGGGCAATCGAGGATTGCCGGCATTTGTCAGCGCGCCTGGAACGCGACTTGCTGGGTTCTGGCCAAAAGGTGGTGCGAGTACCACCGAAGTTAATGGCCCAAACCCGTGCGTCGGCACGGACCCGGGGCAAGTCTGACCCGATCGATGCGCTCGCAGTTGCGCGGGGATTCCTGCGTGAACCCGATCTGCCGGTAGCGTCCCATGATGAGGTGTCCCGCGAGCTGAAGCTGCTGGTGGATCGCCGGGAAGTTCTTGTGGCACAACGGACTGCAACGATCAACCGGTTGCGCTGGCGAGTTCATGAACTTGATCCCGAGCGCGCCCCCCGTCCTGGGTCGTTGGATCGCGCTAAACATCGCCTGCTGTTGGGCGCCTGGTTGACGACCGTTCCCGGTCTAGTCGCCGAGCTGGCCCGCGATGAGCTCGCCGACATCGACCGGCTGACCGAAGCGATCGACGCGCTGGCCAAGCGGATCGGTGCGCGAGTGCGCGCGATTGCCCCGACACTGTTGGCGATGCCCGGGTGCGGGGAGTTGACCGCGGCCAAGCTCGTCGGTGAGACGGCAGGAGTGACCCGGTTCAAAAGCGAGGCCGCCTTCGCACGGCATGCCGGGGTGGCCCCGGTACCAGTGTGGTCGGGCAACACCGCCGGTCGAGTCCGCATGACCCGCTCCGGCAACCGACAACTCAATGCCGCCCTGCACCGCATCGCCGTCACCCAAATCCGCCTCGAGGGCCTCGGACAGACCTACTACCGTCATCGATTAGCCGCAGGCGACTCCAATCCCGAAGCCCTGCGCTGCCTCAAACGCCGCCTCGCCCGCGTCGTCTTCGGCCGCCTCCACACCGACCAGCAACACCGAACTCAGCCTTGCCAACCGGCAGCGGCTTGACATAGGAGAAACACATGCCGCGACGGCTACTCCTGATGACGCGCATCAGCATCGACGGCCGCAGCAGCCGCAATGACGAGTCGGTCATCGCCTGGGTGCGTAAGAAGGCCTCGGTCAGCGCGGTGTCGCCGGCGGCGGCGATCACCACCTGTTCCAGGCACGAGTTCAACAGCCGTTGCGGGACAGCGCGCCAGCCATCCACGGGTCTGATCGCGAAGTCAATGACGCGGTTGGCTCTCCAGATCGGACCGAGCTTCATGGCGGCACCGCGGAAATACCGTTCCCCCGGGTCGTCTGTATGGCAATCTGCCAAACAGTCGCGCAACACTTTCGCTTGCAGCGCAGCCGATGTCATGCCTTGGCCGTAAACCGGATTGAAGCTGCACACCGCATCACCAATGACGATCAATCCCATCGGGAATCGCTTCACCTTGTCGTAACGGCGCCACACGCTGGTGGGGTAGTGCGCGGCTGCCACCTCTCCGAGTGGCTCGCCCGTCCGTAATGCGGCCACCGTCGTAGTTGGAAGCAATACGTCCGCCAGTGCGAGCATGTCCGGGAAATGGGCCGGTGGCTGATATCCGGCTATGCCCATGAGAGTCAGGCACACCGTCCCGTTCTCGTAGGCCAAAACACCTGCGCCCGTTGAATTTTCAATCGTTGGCCCGGTGATGACCATTTTCTCGGCAAGGGCACCGTCGGGTAATGGAGGAATTGGGTCGAGTAGGTCAGGTCCACCGGGTATTTCTGCTCCGGCGGCCTGCCGTAACCGCTCGATTCGAGGAATGCCGGTGTGCGGGCGGAACGTCCCATCGCGTCGACTACCAAACTGGCCTCCAATAGCCGTTTTCGGCCATCCGCGCGGTCGACCGTTCGAACTCCGGTGACGCGGTTCGCATCACCGAGGATTGGCTCGACCACGTCATGGCCCTCTAGGAAGGCCACATTGGGAATAGCGCGCACCCGTCGACGCACCCGAGCTTCCAACAGCGGTCGGCTGGCTAGGTGAGTAACCAGCGCGTCCGGGTCGGCGAATTGCCCGGAGCGGCTCAGCTCGTGGCCGAAGACTCGCGCCGAGATCACCGACGGATCCGTCCCGTCGACCACCTTCGCACCGCACGCCTCTAGATCTTCGAGCAGCCCGGGAAGCAACTGCGCCAACACGACAGAGCCGCGAGTCAACAGCGCGTGCAAGTGCCGGCCCTGCGACACTCCTTTGCGCTGAACGGCCGCTTCAGGCAACACATCTCGTTCGACCACCGTGACAGAGCCGTAGAAATCTGACAGCACGGCCGCGGCAAGCAATCCGGCCATACTTGCGCCGCAGACAACGGCACTGTCTCTAGCCCGACTCGTCATCGCGTTCTCGGATTTCACCATCCCGGGCCGGTCAGAACCTCACGGATGGAGGTTCCACTGACCGCAGTCCTGGGCCAGGACGTCGTTGACGTCGACTTCCTCCCCGCCCACGATCGGCCCGGGGGTCGAGGCGGTGCTGACGATCCGTTGGTACAACACCGCGGCGGGATCGACTTGACCATGAGACCAGGACCGGGTCTGCCACGCCCACCGCTTGCCGGGCGTGCGCGAATTCCCGATCACCCCGTCGGCGGCTGCCCATTGGCACACGTTGATGCCCCCGTAGACACCGGTGCGTTGAACCCCGAGCACTGAGTTGATTCCGCGAAACCATTGCAGCGCAACGTTGTTCCACGTGTCCCGGTTGATGTCGTCGTCGACGGTGAAGAAGATGGGTGCGCTCTGTCCACCACCGGCCGCCGAATGTAGTTGCCACGCGGTGTGGGCGTCGGACACACCGCCGCTGAAACCGCGCAGGAAGTCAGACGGCGCCGACCCGCCCGGCTTGCCGTACTGGTAGTTGCTGACGATCACCAACCCAGCGGCGGTGAGCGATTGGGCGTAGGGACGGGTGATGGGCTTGGCGCCGAAGGACGAGCCGGGGCGCGAGAGCGAGACGTAGTTGACCACACCGGAGTGCCCGGCGGCCCGGATGTCCTGAGCCGGGATTTGGCGCATGGCGAAGTCGATCAGCGTGGGAGCGGCCGCCGCGGCGGTGGGGGTGCCGGAACTCATCGATGCCACACCCAGTCCGGCCAACGCCGACAGGGTGGCGGCGTAGCGCAGCGCCTCCCGCCGGGATATCACCGACGAATCCTGCATCGCGCGATGTTAACAATGTGACTACTGTTGACGATGTTGCCGCGCTGGAGTCGGTCTGCGTGAACATGGGGCGTCGGCGGGATTCACGATTCCCCGCCGTGGCATGAGCTCTGCAGTCAGTTGGCGATCTTCAGCGACGGCACCGCGCGCGACCGTGCCGCCCCGTTCCACGTTTGAGTCGTTTCGTCGTCCACCGCGAAGTCCGCGGCGAACACCGCGAACGCCTCAGTGGCGCGAGTGACGAGGCTCTCGGTGGGCCGGCCCAAGCGCGCAGCGTTGGCGACATCGAGCAAGGCGAGAATCACCGTCACATTGAAGATCGATGAATCGTGCGGCAGCAGATTGCCTGACAGCGCTTGCCCCAGCGAAGACTTGAAGACCTGCAGCATTTCGTCGTATGACAGTGCGGGGTCGTAGTGGCCCATGGCGCTCTCTCTCTTTCCTTCGATGTCCGCGACGACGGACGGCTGCGACTGAGCGCCCGTGGAGGAACAGCCCTGGTACCCGCTTTTCCACCGTCCGAAACGCGGGGGCGTGCGGTCCCGGACTGAAATTGAGTAGCGCACTACTCACGCATTTTCTGGAGCCGCGGCCGACGATGTTGACAGCCCGTCGACGAGTCGGGCCCTCAATAACGGGAGCGGATTATGTTGATCGCGATTCTCAACCAGTCGACGATGGTGTCGGACCAAGACGCCGCCATCATGACCCAGGCGATTGCCGCCCAGGTCCGGTTAGACGTTGCCCCGCTGTGGGATCGGGCGCCCGCGGCGGTCATCTTCTACACCGACCCCAAAGACGTGCCGGTGGCCGCCCATGGCATCGCCTTGGTCGACACCATCAAAGACCAACCCAAGGGTGTGCTCGGTTTTCACACCGAAGATCAGGGCGGCAAACTTTGGGGTGTCGTCGCCGCTCAGCCGGAACTCGAGAACGGCGGAAAAGCGACGACGGGGGACTGGAGTGTCTCTAGCGTGCTGTCGCACGAAGTGCTCGAAATGTACATCGACCCCAACTGCAATCTGTGGGCCAACGACGGACGCGGCAAGGCATACAGCTTCGAGGTGTGCGACCCGGTCGAGGCACCGACCTACGCAGTCAACGGCGTGTCGGTTGCCAACTTCGTGACACCAGCCTGGTTCGACCCGCTGTCGGATCGCACCACCGCGCAATACGACAAGCTCGGAAAACTCCATGCCCCGTTCAGCATCCTCAAGGGCGGTTACGTCATCTATGAGTCGGCTGGCGCCGAGCATCAGCAGTTCGGTGACGACTTTCCGGATTGGCGCAAAAAGATGAAGTCCGGCAAGCTCGCCCGCACCCGGCGCCGGCTCGTGCAGAGCGAAGCCATGTTCGCCAAGGCGAGTGCGTAGGAGCGCCGGCATGAGTGCTCCCCAATCCGGCGGTTCCCCCACGGCGCAACCCCAGGCAGAGCTACGGCTGGCGGCGACGTTCACCGGCGGCGTCAGCTTGGCGGTCTGGATGGGTGGGATGGCGCGGGAGATGAATCTGCTGCTCGCCGCGAGCCGTCTGCGACGCGGTGAAGTCGTCGCAGACACCACCGAACAAGGTCGCCGGGTGCGTGATCTGTACGCAAAGCTATTGGAGTTGCTCAACATCGACTGCAGCCTTGACGTCATCTCGGGGACGAGCGCCGGCGGTATCAACGCTGTCATTCTCGGCCTCGCCAACGTCCAACGCCTCGACCTTGATGGCTTGCGCCAACTGTGGTTCGAGGAGGGATCGCTCGGCGGCCTACTGCGGAACCCCGCGGATGGGCCGCCGATGACATCGCTCCTCTACGGCGATAAGGCCTTACTGGACGGCCTTCGCGCCGGGCTGGAAAAGCTCGCCGCTTCGGCGCCCAACAACATTGCGAGCGCTCACGATCCGACACGCGTGTTCATCACCACGACCTTGCTCGAAGGCAAGCCCAGCGTCTTTCGCGACGAGTACGGCGTGGCCGTCAACGATGTCGACCACCACGGGCTGTTCAGCTTCACCGACGAGCAATTGACCCCCGCCAACGTTCCCGCGCTTGCGCTCGCGGCGCGCTGCAGCGCCTCATTTCCGCTGGCGTTCGAAGCCGGCTTCGTCCCCATCGGCACCACACCCGATTCGGCTCACCCCGACATGCGCCCCTTCATGACGGGAAACGTCACGTCGCAATTCGTGGCGGACGGCGGTCTGCTGGCCAACCGGCCGCTCGGGCAAGCGCTGCAGGCGGTATTCGACCGTCCCGCCGATCGCGAGGTGCGGCGTGTGCTGGCGTTTGTGGTGCCGACCGTGACTGAAGCCGAGAAGCCGCCGCTGACAGATCCGCCGGGCCTGTTCGCGACATTGGGCGCCGACGTGGGAGCCGTTATGGCGCAGAGCATCTCGGCCGATCTGGCCGCCATCTCGGCGCACAACCAGCAGGTGCGAGCCCGAAACGACGTCAGGCGACAGCTGGCCGTGATGGGCATGTCGATGGAGCGGCTTGGTTTGCCGTTCTACTCGCGCTATCGGGATCGACGCACCGACGATATCGCCCGCGTCGCTTCCGACGAGGTGATGGAACGGGTGCCCGCCGGCCGATTGGCTTCCGACGGAAGCCCGCTCGGCTTCGGCTCGGCTGCGCGCGAGGCCTGTAAAACAGCCAAGGCTGCCGCCGAAGACGCCGTGCAGCCCGACCTGCCCGCGATTGGTGACTATCGCGGAATGAATGCCGCCGGCCGAGAAACGCTCGACGAAGGACGTGCGACCGTCCTTGCCATCCTCCGCCGAACCTACCGTCTGACATTGTCCGCGCAACAGAAGGAAGAACTCGGCAGACTCCGCGAACGGGTGGCCGAAGCGATGCCGCAGCGCGATACCGCGGACGACACGTTGATTCGAGGATTCGGGGTCGGCCCGCAGGTCCCTGTCGCGCCCGAACTCACCACGCTGAAGGCCCGTTCGAGTTCAGTTGCCCAGGCGCTGGCAAAAGCCAGCATGAAGATCCAACCGGAGCGGGAGCCCTGGGCTCAGCTCGCCGAAGTGGTGATCGCCATGAGCCGGCTCGTGGCGCCATCAGGTGACGGTGCGTCCCCGGGGACTGACGGGTTTGTTGAGGATCTACTCGGTTACCTCACTGGCCCCGACGGGAAGAATTCGGTGGACCTAGTGGCTGCCCGACTCTTCGACCTGCAGGTCGCGCGATACGCGATACAGCCCGACGGCGTGTTGGCGGATCAGGCGCTCGAACTGATCCAGATGAGCTCCGACACAGGTACCGCTCTGGACCCGCGGGATGCCGCCGCCAAGAAACTCACCGGCCTCAAGATGCACCACTTTGGCGCGTTCTATAAAGCCTCGTGGCGGGCGAACGACTGGATGTGGGGACGGCTGGACGGTGCGGGATGGCTGGTGCATGTGCTGCTCGACCCGCAGCGGCTCCATCAGCTTGCCACCGAATCCGGCGACCCCGCGTCGTTCACACGAAAGCTGCGTCAGCAACTAGAGCAGATTGCCGGGTGCCCCGCACCGCTGGGTGTCTGGGAACCGTTGCTGCCCAGCGAATCTCGACCGACCCGTGAGGAGATGGCGTTCCTGGACGGGACCGTCGAGTTGCCGCCGAGTCTTCCGACGACCGCCACGTGGGTCGCCGGCGGTCTGCAACGACTCATCGCCGGAGAAGAGCTCGTACACGTGGCGGAACAGGTCGCAGTCGACGAACACAACCAGGCGAATGAGAAGGACACCAAAGGATTCCGCGACGCGTACACCGCTGCGATGGGGGACACGTCGTGCCCGGTCGTGCCCGTAGCGCAAGCCGCCCAGGTCCTGAACGCCTGTCAGATACCAGCTGAAGAGTTCAGCGCTGAATACCACACGTGGCTGTTTCGCCGGACCGTCCTCCGTGCCGTCGCGGTCGCGGTGAAGATGTTGAGCGAGGCCATGCCGAGCAGCATCCGTCTACTCCTGACACCGGCGCGCGGCGCAGCCTCCCTGGCCGCCAAGGTCGGTGGGTTGCTCCAGCGGTTCACCTAGAGCGGTCGTACGGACGAGCGACGTATCGGCGTCGCCGCCGGATGTCCGTAAAACGAAGAGCGTTCGCTTCGGCGCGTAGTGGGCGACAGGCCGGGTAGCCAACACCCGCGGTTTTATGCGGCTCAGCACAGCGCTGCGCGGGAAGGAACCCAAATGAACAGCGATTTTGCGCCGCGGCTCGATCTCGAGATGTCCGAGTTCGTCCGCGGTCTGCAGCAGCGTCAGAAACTCGTTGTCAAGGAGGTTCTCGACGACCTGGCCGCCGGAGCTGTCCGCTTCCTCCCGTCAGCGCAACACGCCGGCATCACCCTTGCGGTACGCGGAAGGATCTCGACCGAAACATGCACTGGTCCGTTCCCCGCCGTGCTGGACGAGATCCAGGCGGAATGCGGAGCGGGGCCTTGCTTGTCGGCGGCGAAAAACGACGACGTGGTCCGGGTCGACGACATCGCGAATGATCCGCGCTGGCCGACATACAGTCGCGCGGTAGTGGAACGCACACCTATCCGATCTGTCCTCAGCATGGCACTGGTGTCCGACTCGCCGGGCGTCAGCGCTCTGAACATCTACGCCGAGAAGCCGAGCGCGTTCGACGTCGGCATTACCGAAGTAGCGCTGAGCTACGCCGCCTACACCGCGATGGCGTGGACGCCGGTCCGAAGAGACCACCAATTCCACCAAGCCTTGCAATCGCGCGACATCATCGGGCAGGCCAAGGGCATGATCATGGAGCGGTTCAGAATCGATGCCGCGCAGGCGTTCGAACTGTTGAAGCGCCTCTCGCAATCTTCGAACACTCCGCTATTCACGGTCGCCGCCGAGCTGGTCGAGGCCGAGCGCCTCGAGTTCACGGACACAGAGCGTCAACCCTGACCTCAATTGCCTTCAGCGACCAGGGCAGCAAGCACAACCCGGGACGACTTCCCGGCAAGGCGGTGAATCATGTTGATGACCAGACTGCTGGCACCGATCGTGGGTTTTCTCCGGGCCGGCTATCCCATCGGCATTGTCGAAAGGGGCGTCGAAAGGGGCTATGTGCCCCTGCTCGCCCTATGTCGGCGCCGGCTGTCCGACGACGAAGTGTCGCTGGTGGCCGGCACGTTGATGGTCACGGGAGCCTCGCCCATCGATAGAGCAGACGTGCAGGTGGCGATCACCAAACTCGTTGACGACCTGCCGTCCCTCGAAGATGCCGAACGCGTCAACAAGCGGATAGCCGCCGCGGGTTGCGCGGTCACCGACAGCTTTCCTCGGCCCGACGAGAACCGTTGAACGGCAACCGCTTCGCCTGAACTTCGATCGTCGGCACCGGCCGGCGCGGTTTAGCCACCGGCAACCGGGGCATCCTGCCTGGTACCCAAAGCAGGAGGTTGCGATATGCCCAATTCATCGATCAAAGACGAGAAGATGTACCGGGATCTGCGCAAACAAGGAAATTCGCAGGAGAAGGCCGCGCGGATTTCCAATGCGGCGGCTGCCCGCGGCAAGTCGTCGGTGGGCCGCAAGGGCGGAAAGTCCGGTTCCTACGAGGACTGGAAGGTGAGCGATTTGAAGCATCGCGCCAAAGAGCTAGGCATCAGCGGATATTCCCGCCTCAACAAGCAGCAACTCGTCACGACGCTGCGCAACCACTGATCGCGGACTGAATCTGCCGCCGCGGGCCTCGCCTGGCCCACGGCACGGCGCCGCCTGCCCCGACGACCCCGATTCTGTTGTGCGGAGACCTACACCCCATGATTCGCTTTGCCGCCATTGGATGTGCACTGCTGCTGGCGGCCGCCTTGGACTACCTCGCGGTCGCGCACTCGCTCGGCTTCGCCGCTCCCGCCGCGTTGATCACTCTGCTCGCTGTGATCGGGGTCTACGACCTCGCGCAGCGAAAGCACTCGGTGTTGCGCAACTATCCAGTGCTCGGCCACATGCGTTACCTGCTGGAGGCCATTCGCCCCGAATTGGAGCAATATTTCATCGAACGCAACGTCGACGGTCGGCCATTCGATCGCGACGTCCGGTCGCTGATCTATCAGCGCGCGAAGGGCACCGCCGCCGAACAGTCCTACGGCACCGAGCGCGACATCGGTTACCCAGGCTATGAATACCTGGTCCACTCGATAGCGCCCGTCGAGCCGCACCCGGAGCCGTTCCGCGTGCGTATTGGCGGCCCGGACTGTAAACGGCCGTACTACATCGCGCTGATGAACATCTCCTCGATGAGTTTCGGCTCGCTGTCCGGTAATGCCCTGCGCGCACTGAACAACGGCGCGCGCAAAGGTCATTTCGCCCACGACACCGGGGAAGGCGGCCTGACTCCGTACCATCTCGGCGGCGCCGACGTGATCTGGGAACTGGGATCGGGCTACTTCGGCGCGCGCAAGAGCGACGGCACGTTCGACCCGGACCAATTCGCGGAGAAGGCGGCACACGAAGCCGTCAAGGCCATCTCGATCAAACTCAGCCAGGGCGCCAAACCCGGCTTCGGCGGTGTGCTCCCAGCCGCGAAGGTGAGCAAGGAGATTGCGGCTTATCGCGGCGTCCCGGCCGGCGAAAAGTGCGTGAGCCCGTCCTCGCATTCGGCATTCGGCACACCTCGCGAATTGATGAGGTTCGTGGTGCGGTTGCGTGAGCTGACCGACGGCAAACCGATCGGTATCAAGTTGTGTGTCGGTTCGCGGGCCGACGTCTTGGCGCTGTGCAAGGCCATGCTCGACGAGGGAACGGTTCCCGACTTCATCACGGTCGACGGCGCCGAAGGCGGCACCGCCGCGGCACCACTGGAATACGAAGACCACGTTGGACTTCCGTTGACCGACGGGTTGATGGTGGTGCACAACGCCTTGGTGGGGACGGGCTTGCGGAATCAGATACGGATCGGTGCGAGCGGAAAGGTCGCCACCGGAAACGACATCGTCAAACGCCTGATCCAGGGTGCGGATTACACCAATTCGGCTCGCGCGATGATGATGGCCACCGGGTGTATCCAGTCCCAGAGGTGCCATACCAATCACTGTCCGGTCGGCGTCGCGACTCAGGATCCGCGCCGGGCGCGTGCGCTCGATGTTCCCGACAAGAGCGAGCGGGTCTATCGGTATCAGCGGGCGACGGTCGATCAAGCGATGCGGTTGATGGCGTCGATGGGAGTCGCGCATCCCTCGCAGCTCAATCCGCACCTGCTGCGCAAACGCGTGACACCCAACGACCAGCGTTCGTATGCGGAGCTTTACGAGTGGCTCGAGCCCGGGTCACTCCTGCACCACGTTCCGGCATCGTGGCGGGTGGATTGGGAGCATGCCGACCCGGACTCGTTCGCACCGGTCAGTGATCGCGAACGGGCCGACTGTCGAACGTCACTGGCGTCGTAAGTATTCGATCTCGCGCACGAACACACTGCCGCCGAGCCCTGTCGACCTCCGCTGAATGAGACGGTGGTGCCATTAATTGCACCACTCTTTTGGCCCAAGCAAAACTACTCTAAATTAATAGAGTAGTTTTGCCGGATCACGGTCTCCGCGAGAGGATGCACGACATTGACCAACACCATTGCGGTCTTCAACCCGTCCACGGAAGAGCAGATCGCGGAGGTGCCCGACTCCGACCAAGCGGCTGTCGACGCGGCCGTCGCCCGCGCTCGTGAGACCTTCGAGTCCGGCGTGTGGCGGAAGGCGCCGGCCACCCACCGCGCGAACGTGTTGTTTCGCGCCGCGCGCATCATCGAGGAGCGCGCCGAGGAACTTGCCGCTCTCGAAGCGCAAGACAACGGCATGAACTCCCAAGCGGCGAAGCACATCATCCCGGTGTCGGTCGACATGCTGAAGTACTACGCCGGCTGGGTCGGCAAGATCCACGGTGAGTCGGCGAACCTGGTGTCCGACGGACTGCTCGGAACCTGGGAGACCTACCACACCTTCACTCAGCTCGAGCCTGTCGGCGTCGTCGGCCTGATCATCCCGTGGAACGGCCCCTTCTTCGTGGCGATGCTCAAGGTTGCGCCCGCCCTCGCCGCGGGCTGCAGCGCCGTGCTCAAACCCGCCGAGGAAACTCCTCTGACCGCCCTGAAGCTGGAAGAAATCTTCCGCGAGGCAGGCCTGCCCGACGGGGTGCTCAACGTCATCACCGGCTACGGCGAGACCACCGGCGCGGCGCTGACCGCGCATCCTGACGTCGACAAGATCTCGTTCACCGGATCGACGGAGGTCGGCCGCCTGATCGTCCAGGCCGCCGCGGGAAACCTGAAGCGACTGACACTCGAACTCGGCGGCAAGTCGCCGCTGATCATGTTCGACGACGCCAACCTCGACAAAGCGATCATGGGCGCCGGCATGGGATTGCTTGCCGGCTCGGGACAGAACTGCTCGTGTACGTCTCGCATCTACGTTCAGCGCGCCATTTACGACCAGGTCGTCGAGGGCCTCGCCGCCTTCGCCCAGATGCTCCCGATGGGTGGCAGTGAAGACCCCAACTCCGTGTTGGGCCCCCTCATCAGTGACAAGCAGCGCACCCGAGTCGCCGGCATCGTCGACGACGGCGTGGCCGGTGGCGCGAAGGTGATCACCGGCGGCAAGCCGATGGACCGCAAGGGCTATTTCTACGAGGCGACCATCGTCACCAACACCACGCCCGACATGCGACTGATCAAGGAGGAGATCTTCGGACCCGTCGGCTGTGTGATCCCGTTCGACGAGGAGGACGAGGTGATCGCGGCTGCCAACGACACGCACTACGGCCTCGCCGGCTCCATCTGGACCGAGAACCTGGCCCGTGCACATCGCGTGGTGAACGAGCTTCGCGCAGGCCAGATTTGGGTGAACTCCGCCCTTGCGGCCGATCCCTCGATGCCGATCAGCGGGCACAAGCAGTCGGGGTGGGGCGGCGAGCGCGGCCGCAAAGGCATCGAGGCCTACTTCAATACCAAGGCGGTATACATCGGTATTTAGCGGGAGCTCCTGACAGGTCAGCCTTCCAGTACCGCGACGACCTTCTTGGCCGTCGCTTTGGCCGACGCGGGATTCTGTCCGGTCACCAGCCGTCCGTCGACGACGACGTGTGGCGCAAAGGGGACCAAGCCCTTTCCATATCGGGCGCCACGCTTCTTGACCTCCGCCTCGGCGTTGTAGGGCACTAGCTTGTTCACCCGCGCCAAGACCTCTTCCGACCAGGCGAACCCGGTGAGCTTGCGGCCGGCGACCAGAAGCTCGCCGTTGGACAGCGTCGTGTTGAGCAGGCCGCAGTAGCCGTGGCACACGGAAGACACGACTCCGCCGCGCTCGAAGATCTCTCGGGTAAGAGCTTGTAGCGCAGGGCTATCGGGGAAGTCGAACATCACGGCGTGACCGCCGGTGAAGTAGATCGCGTCGAAATCCGCCGCGTCGACCTGATCCGCCGGCGTGGTGCGGTGCAGCAGCATCATTTTCTGGTCGTTTTTCCGCCAGGCCTTCGCGCTTCGGTTGTAATTCGGGAACTTCAACGAGCGCGGCTCTAGCGGGGACGCGCCGCCTTTCGGGCTGATGATCGTCTGCTGATAACCGGCTTCGGCGAAGACGTGATACGCATGGGTCAACTCCGAGAGCCACAACCCGGTCGGCTCGGAGGGGTCTTCGTAGTGAGAGACGTTGCTGACGACGTTCAGTATTCGCGTGGGCATCCCTCCAGGATTGCCTTGATGCTCACTCCGCGCCAGGGATTGACCGATCATGGCCGGCTGAACGCCAGCATGCCCTCTTCATGATCCAGCGCACGCTGCAAAGCGCGCAGTCCGGTGTCGGGCAGCATGCCCGCATCGCGCCAACGCACCAACTCCTCGCGCTGGGCGTCGATCGCCGCGCGGCGCATCTCGAGAAGCGCGTCGT
The DNA here is from genome assembly GCF_022430545.2 of Mycobacterium paraterrae. Taxonomy (NCBI): domain Bacteria; kingdom Bacillati; phylum Actinomycetota; class Actinomycetes; order Mycobacteriales; family Mycobacteriaceae; genus Mycobacterium; species Mycobacterium paraterrae. The sequence continues at coordinate 2,142,554 of NZ_CP092488.2, forward strand.
CGTTGGGGAACGCGGGGACGTCGTCGGTGTCGGTGACGTCGAGCACGTCGAGCTGTTGTTGGCGCGTTTTGAGTCGCGTCGACAATTGCTTGCGCACGCTGTCGGCGGCCTGCCGATCGATCTCGTCGTCGCTCTGCTGGGTGAGCGCGTCCAGCCGTTCGATCGCGGCACGGATTGCGGCAATGCCAGCCAGCTTGCGAAGCCGTGACTCGTCGGCGGGTTTGACGCGAATACCCAAGGCCTGCGCCAAGGGCGCAAAGGTGAGACCCTGCCCGATCAACGTCACCAACACCACCACCAACGTGCAGAACAGCAGGAGGTCCCGCGCCGGGAACGGCGCACCGCCCTCTGTCACCAGCGGCACCGTGAAGATCGCGGCCAGGCTCACCACACCGCGGGTGCCGGCCCAGCTCAGCACGAACACCTCACGCACGCTGAGTCGTTGGGAGCCGCGGTCGCGGGCCAGCCGGCTCGGGACGGAGGCCGTCATCTCGTCGGGCTCAGCGCCCGAGACTTCCCCGAGCCGGGAGTGCAACGGCTGCGGCAGCAGCTGCGTGACCAGCAGCCAGATCGGTCGCAGCAGCAGCACCACGGCGAGAGTGCCGCCGACCGCCGAGACAACGGTGGTGGTCGGATACCTGCTCAGTCCCTGCAGGATCCGCGGCAGTTGCTGGCCGATGAGCAAAAACACGAACCCCTCGAGCAGGAAGTTGGTCAGACGCCAGACCGCCCGTGTCTGTAACCGACTCGCACCGGACTCCGATCGGGGCAGATCGTGTCCGACAATCAACCCGCACACCACCACCGCGAGCACACCGGACGCTGAGATCTGCTCGGCAGCGAGGTAGGCCACGAACGGTGTGGCAAGCGAGACCGCGTTGGCAGTCAAAATGTCAGGCGTCCACCGGCTGATCAGGCGCCGGGCCGCCGCGATCGTTACCCCGACCGCGAGGCCGCCTACCGCGGCGAGCAGAAACTTTCCCACGGCCGATGGCGCCGAGAACCCGCCGCCGCTGGCCGCGGCGATGGCCACCGACAGCGTGGTCAGCGCCGTCGCGTCGTTGAGCAGACCCTCGCCCTCGATGAGCGTGATGATGTTCGACGGCAGGCCGACCTTGCGGGCGACGGCGAGTGCCGCGACCGGATCGGGTGGCGCCACCGCCGCACCGAGGGCCGTGCCCACCGCAAACGTGGCGCCCCCGACAAGTAGGGAGAACACGACACCGACCGAACACGCGGTCAGCAATACCAAAACGACCGACAGGCTGATCACGGTGCGCAGGTTGCGCCGGATTTCGACGAGCGAGGCTTCCAGGGCGGCGTAGTAGAGCAGCGGCGGCAATATGCAGTACAGCGCGGGCTCGGGCTTCAGCGCAATGTTGGGTCCCGGCAGGAAGGCGTAAGCGATGCCGCCCATAGCCAGCAGCGCCGCGCTGGGCAGTCCGGTGCGAGCCGCGATGCGATCGACCGCCACGATCACGCCGACGGCTGCCAGCAGTAACACCAGACCCATGTGCAGACTCACGTCCCCATCATCCCGGCACATCGACGTGGTCGGCATCCTCCGACGGGCGCCTCAGGGCTGATTCGTTGGTTCCCGGGCGGCTGGCATGGGTACATCCTGTCCGGACGTGCGACAGCGGCACTGAAACCACGAACCGGGAGGCGGCCATGGAAAACCTGGCTCGGGTGCGCCACGCATCACGTCAAGTCGCGAGAGCGCAACGCCGCATCTGGTTGCTGCAGACGTTGTTCTGGCCCGTAGTTGCATTGTGCGGGATTGCCGTCGTGGTGGTCGTCGTCCGTCGCGTTCGGCGTCATCGCCCGGTGGTCGCCGAGGCGAGCGAAGCCACGGTGGCACCGTCACCCCAGGTGCTTTCGGATTGAACCGCGCTCGCAGCGGGAACTTGAGTCGGATGTCCTAGATCGGCCATCCCACTGAGGCAGTAGGAGCGCAGGTGGACCGTTGCAACGACGCAACCACGAGCACGCGCGACGGGGCGTTTAGCCGCCGCCGGGGATTGCCGATGAACACGGCATCGGCGCTGCGACTGTCAGAGCATGATGACGGCCACACGGTGGTGTTGGCCGCCGAGGGGATCATGGATATGTCCGCCGCCCCGATTCTGACCGAGCGGATTCGGACGGTCCTTCGTCGACGACCAGAGGCGTTGATTGTGGATCTAAGCGGCGTCACCTTTCTGGCCACAGCCGGGATGAGTGTCCTGATGGAAGCCGGCCGCAAAAGCGAAGAACTGGCGATCTCGTTCCGAGTTGTGGCTCATGGCCCGGTGACGGCCAAGCCCATGCAGCTGCTGGGAATCCATGACCTTCTGGACATTTATCCCTCGGTGGCCACCGCGCTCGGCGGTACGCCGCCCAGCCCGGCGCCGACCGGCTGAGCCGTCACGTTCAATCGCGTTGTTCCTCAACGCTGTTCACCGCTGGGTGAGCGATGCCATAGCGCACCCGGTGGACATACCGCGCGAAACGTTCCTACGGTCAGGGTGTGGCCGCCGAGCAACCCCTCGATGACGACTGGGTGGGGCACACCCGTGGCTCGGCTGCCTACGGTCGGCTGCTCGCCGCGCTGGCCTGCGCGGGAGTGGCCACCTTCGCACAGCTGTACTCACCGCAAGCCGTATTGCCGCTGATCTCGGCCGACTTGGGTGTGGGCGCCGCCAATGCCGCTCTGGTGGTCTCGGCGTCGACCGTGGGCCTGGCGATCGGGGTCATCCCATGGTCGGCGCTGGCCGATCGAATCGGCCGGGTGAAGGCGATCTCGATTTCGGTGACGGTGGCCACCCTGGTGGGAATGATGGTGCCGTTCGCCCCGACGTTTTCGTTGCTCCTCGCGGGACGCTTCGTAGAGGGGCTGATGGTTGGCGGCGTGCCCGCGATCGCAGTGGCTTATCTGACCGAGGAAGTCGATCCGGTGCACGCTGCGCGGGCGGCCGGCACGTTCGTCGGCGGCACCACGATCGGCGGCTTACTGGGACGCATCGTGTCCAGCCCGATCGCCGAGGTGGCCGGCTGGCGTGTCGGAGTATTCACCGTCGCGGTGATCTGCGGGGTGGCGGCGATGGGTTTCGTCCGGCTTGCGCCCGAGCCGCGCGGGTTCACGCCGGTGTTGCGTGATGACGCGAATCCCGAAGGGGGTCTTGGTCATCGGCTTGCCGAAAACCTGCGCACACCACGCCAGCTGGTGCTGTTCGCCGAAGGCTTTCTGCTGATGGGTGGATTCGTTGCGCTCTACAACTTTCTCGGGTTCTACTTGACACGCGCGCCGTTTCATCTGGCGCCGTCAGTGGTGAGCCTGATGTTCCTGGCCTATCTGGCCGGCACCTGGGCATCGTCACGGGCGGGCGCGGAGGCGACTCGGTACGGCCGCAGACGGGTGCTTCTGGTGTCGGTGTCGATCATGATGCTGGGCATTGGAATGACCCTGAGTGACAACGTGATCGCGGTCCTAGCTGGCCTGGTGGTCGCGACCGCCGGTTTCTTCGGGGCGCATTCGACCGCGGCGGGGTGGACGGGCCAGGCCGCGCCGGTCGGTAAGGCGCAGGCGTCGTCTCTGTACAACCTCTTCTACTACGGCGGGTCCAGCGCCGTCGGGTGGTTGGGTGGCGTCGCCTTCGACACGCGGGGATGGCCGGCGGTCGCTGCGACGATCCTCGCCTGTGCCGGAATCGCCGCACTTCTCGCAGCCCTGTTCCTGCGCGACACCTAGCCACGGAACGCCGCGCCACGGGTTACCCTCGACGACGACCGACTTTCTCCTCACCGTCCAGGGGCTGTGCGTGCTCCAGTCATCGATTGACGAAGCGCTGAGTACCCGTGCCGGCATCGACTGGGCGGTGTCCATCCGAGACGCCGCAGGTCACGAAATAGCCTGCTGGAGCGGCGATCATGCGCTGAAGACGGCAAGCGTCGGTAAGCTCCTGCTGCTCGTCGAAGTTGCGCGGCAACGCGTGACCGGCGAACTCGACGGTACCGGCGTTCTGACGAGAAAGCCGGAGCTGACGGTCGCCGATTCGGGCATCTGGCAACACCTGCACGTTGACGAGTTGGCCATCGACGACCTCTGCGTGCTGATCGCCAGCGTCAGCGACAATACTGCCACCAATGTCCTGCTCGAACGCGTGGGTCTGCACAGAGTGGTCGAGCTTGCCCGATCCCTCGGCCTGACTCATACCGCGTTGCTGGACTTCGTGCGAGACGACCGAGGCCCGAACCACCCGGCCACCTTGTCGACCGGGTCAGCATCGGAGTTGTCCGGTGTGATGAGCAGGCTGTCGCGCGGTGCATTGATCTCCACTGCGGTTTCCGAACAGGTAAATGCCTGGCTGGCAACGGGAGTCGACCTGTCGATGGTTGCGTCGGCATGGGGCCTGGATCCGTTGGCGCATACATCCCCCGATCGAAATACCTTTCTCAGCAACAAAACTGGGTCAGATCCGGGGGTCAGGGCAGACGTGGGGTTCGTCGCGCGGGGTGCGGCGTGCTTCTCCTACGCGGTGATCGCGAATTGGGATGCCGGACGCGACGATATCCGCGACACAGTCTTGTCCGGAATGAACGCAGTCGGAACGGTTTTGCGGGCCGCACTCGAAGGTGAATAGGCGGTGAACCGCGCGCGAGTTGAGGCGCCGCCGTCCATAATCCACACATAGTCTGCACATCAACGCCCGCCATAGATCCGCGTCATTTCTCCAAGAAAGCGAACAAATGACCTCACGTCGCTGGCTCACCAAACTCTCCATCTCCGTACTCGCCGGGGCTGCCTTGGTCGGTAGCGCCGGAATAGCGGGCGCCAACACTCCCCAAGACGACGCGTATCTCGCGCAGCTGCGCGCCGTCGGCCTGACGTGGCCGCCCAGCACGGAAGAGGCGCTCATCGGTGAAGCTCACCTGATCTGCTACGACCTCACCTGGGGCTGGCAGCCGCAGACGATCGCGGACGACATCCACGACCACCTCAACAAACGAGGTGTCACATTGCTCGACGTCGGAACGATGGTCGACGCCGCCCACAAGACCTACTGCCCCGGGAATGTGTGCGACGCCCCCACGCTGTGCACGTAAACGGATTCACGTCAGGCGCAGCCGCACACCGGCTTCGTCGAACACGCGCCTGATCACATCGAGCAGGGGCCGCCCGTCGCGCGTGACCTCGTCCAGGTAGCGCCGCGACAGCGCACTGTGCTGCCATTCGAATTCGTACGGTCGGTGCTCGGGGGTGCCGAATCCGCCCCGCAAGCAATCAGCCAGCGCGTCGAGGTTACGCCCGAAGTATCCGCCACGTCCGTTGACCGCTGCGCCGATCTCGCGATAGAAGTCGTTGAGCGACTTGATTTTTCGTCCGTCGATCCGATAGACCACCGGGTCGCCGTCGGCGGATCCGCGCGTCACGGCGCGCCTCCCGCGTCGGTGATCAGACAGAAGGACTCGTAATGGTCGCCGGTGTAGAAGTACTGGGCAGGATGTGCCAGCGGCGTTCCGCCCGTGACGATGCGACGCATCGACCGGTCTCGGGCGCGGGGAGTGATGACGGTGTACTCGTGGTAGTACCCGCGCCGCTGCGTCGGCAGATGCCCTTCGTGGTTGGCGAACACCTCGCCGTCGCTGCGCGGGAAGGGGAATGGGCCACCCGCGTGGATGCGTCTGACGGTGTCGGTCACCTCAGGAGGCAGGGTGGCGATCGGGCATGCCGACGCGTCGACTCCGCGTGCTGTCGGCTGAGCCGGCCCGGACGGACGGACGTGCGTCAGTTCCCATCCGCCGATGACGACGACGAGCGCGCACGCCGCGACGAGTAGCAGCTTGCGTCGAGTCATCGCGAACCGATCAGCTGAAGCGGACGCCGATCGTCGCCATACCGAAGATCTTCTTCCCGCCGGACTTGGCGGTGACGATCACGACACCGGAACGGGTTTCGGGGTCCAAAGACTTGATCTTGCCGCCGAATTCGATGTCGCAGCCTTCGCGCGCCGACACGATCGCGGGTGCCGAGAGCCGCACTGCGTAGCGCGTGACCGCCCCGGGATCACCGGTCCAGGACGACGCGTACGCAGCACCCAAGCCCATGGTGAGCATTCCGTGGGCGATCACGTCGGGCAGGTTGGCCAGCTTGGCGATGTCTTCGTCCCAGTGAATGGGGTTGGCGTCACCGGCCACGCCGGCGTAGTTGACCAAGTCGCCGCGGGTCAGGCGGGCGTGGTGGACGGGCAGTTCGTCGCCGACGTTGACGTCCTCGAACGCTGCCGTGCCCGGCGTCCGGGTCAGACCGCCGTCGGCGATGCGAACCTCGCCCGCGGGGCGGACGGTCTTGTGGTAGTGGTCGTCACCGATTCCGAAGATGTCGACGTCGTGCATCATTGCGTTCTGCACGGCCGTCTTGATCGCCGGATCGACGTCCGCGGCCGTGACGCCGACGACAGTGGTGTGCAGGGTGTGGACCCGCTCCCCGGCCGCGTCGGTGAAGGTGTTGGTCACGGTGATCAAGTCGCGGCCGGCCATCCGGCGCACGGATGTCAGCTCGACGTCCACCGTCAGTTCGTCACCGGCCACGATCGGCCGGTGCTGCTCGAAGAGTTCCTCGGTCTGCATGTAGGTGTCGTAGCCGACCACAATCTGCTCGAACATGCGTCGGTTGCAGGTCATGCCGGGCGTGGAGGTGAAGGTCAGCGGCGCGATCAGGTCGGGGTAGCCCAGTTTCGTCGCGGCGTCGACGTCCCAGTGGGCGGGGTGATAGTCCTGCACCGCCCGGGCGTACTCGCGTAGCTTCTCGCGGCCGACCAGGTAGGTGCCGTCCATCGTGTAGTGATGGCCGATTCGCTCCTCGAGCGCCGACGTTTCGGGTGGTGCGGTCATGAAGTGTCCAACTTTTCTGCCGGCCTGTTCGCGGAAGCCGACCAAACGACACTAACGTGCGGATTTGCGTCGGCGGCCAGGGGTACGCCCCGCGATCGAATCCAGGCATGATCCAAGGCGTGACCAATCGCATCCAATCATTGCTGGGCGTGCAATACCCCGTCGTCCAGGCGCCGATGACCTACATCGCGCGGGCGGAATTGGCAGCCGCCGTGTCCGACGGCGGTGGCCTGGGTGTGATCGAGACCCTGACCCCCGAGGGCCGCGCCGATCTGCGCAGGGTGCGCGGGTTGACGTACCGGCCCGTCGGGGCGAACTTGATGATTCAGGGTTGGAAGCGCGACCCGTCGATCGTCGACGAGCTCGTCGCCGCTGAGGTCCGCCACGTCTTCACCTCTGCCGGTGATCCCGCGCTGTTCACCGCGCGGCTCCACGACGCCGGGATGACGGTCATCCACGTCATCGGATCGCTGAAGGGCGCCTTGAAGGCCAGGGACGCGGGCGTCGACGCGCTGGTGGTCGAGGGTGTGGAGGGCGGCGGGTTCAAGTCGGCGCTGGGCGCGTCGACGATGGTGTTGCTGCCGCTCGTCGCGGATCGGGTGGACCTTCCGATTATTGCGGCCGGCGGGATCTGCGACGCCCGGTCCGCGGCGGCCGCCGTCGTCCTCGGAGCGGAGGGGGTGCAGATGGGCACTCGGATGCTCGCCAGCCACGAGGCCCGCGTACACGCCAACTTCAAGAACGAGATCGTCGCGGCCGGCGATGACGGCACCGTGATGCTGGATCTGCCGGGCAACCCGACGATGCGGGTGCTGCGAACCGGCCTCGCCTCGCGGGTCGCCGCGGCCGAGCCGGGGATACAACTGCTCGGGCGAATCACCGATCTCTATTTCGACGGCGACATGGAGGCAAGCGTCGCGAACACCGGCCAGGTGTCCGCTCGGATCACCGAGTTGCAGCCGGCGTCGAAGATCGTCGAGCAGACCTGGACGGAGATCGAGAAAGTGCTCAGCGACGGTCGATCTCGGATAGGTCAGTGAGCGGCGAACCATTCGAGTAGGAGGTCGGCCAGCTTGTCGGGCTCCTCATCGGGGATCCAGTGTGAGACACCGGGCATGATCTCGAAGCGATATTCGCCGGTCACGTAACGTCCGGTGTTGTGGGCCGCCTTGGGCATCAGGGCGATGTCCTGGTCGCTCCAGACGTAAAGCGTTGGCACAGAGACCTTTTGGTTGATTGATCGTGGACTCGACAGCGGCATGGCGCGATACCAGTTGAGCGCCGCGGTGAGGGCTCCAGGTTCGAGCATGGCCCGTACATCGCGCTCGGCCACCTCGCGCGTCTGCCCGCCCTGCCGCAGCGCTTTTGCCATGAAGCTGCCGTTGCCTTGCAACAGTGTCCACTCCGGTAGCCGCGGCAACTGGAACAGGTACATGTAGTACGACGCGAGACCCTGTCGACTGTTGAGGAACGATTTGAGGAACGCGGCCGGGTGCGGAACGGAGATCGGCGCGACGGTCTTCAGCCGTCCCGGCATCTCCGCGGCGGCCGCCCACGCCACCGCGGCTCCCCAGTCGTGTCCGACCAGGTGCACCTGCGAGGCGCCGCTGGCGTCGATCAGCGCGCCGAGGTCGCCGACAAGTTCGGGGATGCGGTAATCCCGGCGGCGCAGCGGGCGGGCCCCCGGCGAGTAACCGCGCTGATTGGGCGCCAGACAGCGATAGCCCTGCCCGGTGAGCCGGTCGATGACGGCGTCCCAGCTGTCGTTGTGCTGGGGGAAGCCGTGCAGCAGTACAACGACCGGGCCGTCAGCGGGCCCGGCATCGCGCACGTCGAAGGTCAAACCATTGTGGGTGTACTGGTCCATCGGTCAAGCATGTCCCATCGGGTTCACGGCTTGGCGTTCAACTCCGCTTTCGCCGTCGAGCCGGTCGCGTTACCGGGCGAAGCCGGGTGCGGAGAAGTTGCACGCCGGGGCCGTCCAACTCGTCGACGTACTGTGGCCGACCGGCCATGCTCATCACCAGCGCCAGGGTCGATCCCGTCACCAGTGCGCCCCGGCCGCCGACGAACGGCCCGTCATCGGCCCGCAACTGGAGGTCCGCGACCCGACTGCTGCTGGGAACCGTGAAGTTGCGACGAGCGAAGAATTCGGCGACCGGTGTCAATGCGTCCACGCTGGGGGTGCGTGTCAGTCCCAGCGGTTGGCGAATGTCTTGGGCGTGCACCACCACTTCACCCAGGTAGGCCGGGATGTGGCCGGACGGCGACGTGGTGCTGTCGACGATGGCGCGAAAACGGTCGAGGGTTTCGGCGGGGTCGGTGCCCAGGTGTTCGGCCAACCGTCGTCGATTGTGTACGGCGGGACGAAAGCGGGCAGCAAGCATGCTGCGCAACCACTTCCACTGGTTCAGGCTCGCCGTGGCGGTGAGGTGCGCGACGACCTCCTCGACCGTCCAGTCCTCGCAGAGGCTGCGCTGTTCCCATTGTTCCTCGGTGAGGTCGGCAAGATCGTCTGCCAGCGCCGCACGCTCCGCATGCACCAGCGGCCACAGATGGTCGTATCGAGGTTTTGCCATCGATGCCGCCTTGCAACTCGTTATGCGCCGCCAAACCTGTTGCTAGGCCGTTGAATCGGTCTGCCGTGGCTGGTACAGCAGGGCGCGGACCAGCGGGCGCGGCCCGACTGACCTCAGCATCTGGCTAGCCGGGCGGACCCGGACGCGCTTGGGCCACCAGAACCAGCGCCCCATCAAGGTCATGATCGACGGCGTGATCAGCGTACGAACGACGAACGTGTCGAACATCAGACCGATACCGATCGTGGACCCGAACTGACCGATCGCCCGCAGATCGCTGGAGAGCATCGCGGCCATCGTGACGGCGAACACCACACCGGCCGCGGACACCACGGGGCCCGTCACACCCACGCCGCGGATGAGCCCGGTGTTCAGGCCGGCACCGATCTCTTCCTCGATTCGGGATACCAGCATCAGGTTGTAGTCGGAACCCACCGCTAGGAGCACGATCAATGCGAATTCCGTTGCCACCCAGTGTAACTGGAAGTGTCCCAAGTGTTGCCAGATCAGCGTCGAGAATCCGAACGCCGCGCCCAGCGACAGCACGATCGTGCCGACGATGACTCCCGCGGCGACAAGAGCGCGGGTGACGATCACCATGATGATGAAGATCAGCACGATCGACGCCACCGCGGCGATCAGCAGGTCGTACCAGGCGCCAGTAGCGATGTCGTGGAATGTTGCGGCGGTGCCGCCGAGGTAGATGTCGGCGTTCTCGAGCGAGGTGAGCTTCAGCGCCTCCTTGGCCGCGTTGCGCTCTTGCTCGACGGACTTGATGCCTTCCGCGGTCGCCGGATCCACGGCGTGAGTGATGATGAAGCGCGCGGCCTTTCCGTCGGGCGACACCATCAGGCTCAACCCGAACTGGAAATCGGAGTTCGAGAAGATCTCGGGCGGCAGGTAAAACAGGCTTTCCACCCGAGCGTCGTTGAACGACTTACCCATCACGGCATTGGTGTCGGTGAGCCGGTCGAACTGGTCGATCAGGCTGTCGAACGAGCTATAGATGGTCAGCGTGGTATCCCGGATCGCCTTGGAGACGGCGATGTTCTCGGGAATGATCGCCAGCAGTTCGCGGGTGGCAGCAGCCGTGTGGTTGAGGTCGCCGGTGAGGGCGTGAAACTTCTCGGCGAGTTGGTCAAACCCGTCCAGGGCATCGAACAGGCTGCGCAGCGACAAGCAGATCGGGATGTCGTAGCAGTGCTTCTCCCAGTAGAAGTAGCTGCGGATCGGCCGCCAGAAGTCGTCGAAATCGGCGATGTGGTCCCGGATTTCGTCGGTGATGGCGGCGGTCTCCGCCGTGGTCTTCGCGCTGTCGTCCGTCGCGTTCGCGAGCTTCTGGGTAATCGCGTACTGGCGCTCCAGCAGGGAGATCTGAGTGTCGAGGAAACCGGTGATCTTTTTGATGTCGCCGACGCGGGCCTTCAGATAACTGAGGTTGTCGCGAATCGGCGCGCTCTGCACGCTGAGCTGGAACGGTATGGATCCGTCTTCGATCGGCGGGCCGAGTGGCCTGGTGATGCTCTGTACCCGTTCGATGCCCGGCACTCGGAAGATCGCGCCGGCGACCTTGTCGAGCACCAGCATGTCTCGGGGATTACGCAGGTCGTGGTCTGATTCGATCATCAGCAGGTCCGGGTTCAGGCGGGCCTGGGTGAAGTGTCGATCGGCCGCGTCGTAGGCCTGCACCGAGGCGGCGCTGTGCGGCAGGTAGTAAAGGTCGTTGTAGCGCGGGGTGAAGCCCGCCAAACCCAGGGCGCCGACGATCGCCAGAATGACGGAGATGGCAAGGATGGGCGCGGGCCACCGCACGATGGCCGTCGCCAGGCGGCGCCAGCGGGTGTAGTTGAACTTGCGCTTGGGGTCCAGAAGACCGAAGCCACTGGCGACTACGATGAGCGCGGGCGTCAGCGTGACGCCGGCCGCCACCACCACCAGCAGTCCTATCGCACACGGGAACGCCAGCGAACTGAAGTAGGGCAGCCGGGTGAACTTCAGGCAGGCCAGCGCCCCGACGATAGTCAGACCGGAGCCCAGGACCACCTTGCTGACACCGGCGAAGGTGTCGTAGTAGGCGGCTTCGCGGTCAAAGCCGCGTTCGCGGGCCTCCTGATAGCGGCCGACCATGAAAATCGCGTAATCGGTACCCGCCGCGATTGCTAGTGAGGTCAGCAGGTTCACCGCGAATGTCGACAACCCCATGATGCCGGTTTCGCCCAGCAGCGACACCACGCCGCGGCCTGACAGCAGCCCAATGAAGAGGACGAACATCGTCAGCAAAACGGTGCTGATGGACCGGTACACGAACATCAGCATGAGCGCGATGATCACGACCGTGATCAGCGTGATCTTGGCCAGGCTCTTGTCACCGACAACGATGACGTCGGCAGTCAGTGCTCCCTGACCGGCGACGAAGGCCTTAACGCCCGCCGGCGGCTTCGCGTCCGCGACGATCTTGCGCACCGCGGCAACGGATTCGTCGCCGACCGCCCCACCCTGATCGCCTTTGAGGTTGACCTGAACGTAGGCGGCCTTGTGGTCGTAGCTCTCGACACCCGAGGACGTGAATCGCTGTCCCCAGAAGTTCAGCGCATGCTCGACGTGTTCGTGGTCAGCCTGGATCTTTTTGACCAAGTCGTCGTAGAACCGGTGCGCGTCGGGGCCGAGCGGTTTGTCACCGACCAGGGTCACCAGGACGAGGTTGTCGGAGTCGTACTCCTTGAACTTCTCGCCGATGTGCTTCATGCCGGTCACCGACGGCGCATCGGTCGGCGACAGTGGCACCGAGATCTCCTCGGCCACTTTCTCCAACTGCGGCACGAAGACATTGAGACCGACCGCAAGCAGCACCCAGACCACGAGGATCGGCAGTGCCAGGACGCGGATGGTACGGGCTATGCGTGGTTTGCGCTCGGCTGCACCGCGTTCGGCGACGGGGATTCGGTCGGTGTCGCTGGTGTCGCTGCTGTTGCTGCTGTCGCTGGGGCCGTTGGTCACGCGGACTTGTCCAAGCAGGAAACCTGAGCGTCACGGGTGTCGACGTGCTGTTGGTCGACCAACTTGCCGTCGACGGTGATCCGGCACCCGATGGAAGGGCCGTCACCCTGGGCGATGACGTAGGCGAAAATACCCGGCATCGCGGCGGTGATCGTCTTCGACCACGGCAGCGTGGTGAAATTGGCTTTCTGCGGTAGCGACTCCGCATCCATCCAGTTGACGACGCCGGTAGTCCCTGGCGGTCCCAGGATTTCGTAGATGGCGGTCTTCGTGGCGTAGGGCGGCGTCGCATCCCGCGGGTCGGGCTTGGGTAGGCCGGGTCCCGGGAAGACGCCGTTGAGTCGCATGACCGCCACGCCGCCGATGATCAAAGCTACGACCACCACCAGCGGAACCCATGCCCGCTTGAGAATCGTCAACGCCGTGTCCCCCGCTCAGGAATGCTCGATGGGCTGATATTAAGACAAATCGCCGTGCTCGCCACCGCTAGCCGAACGCCGTAGCGGCCGAGTTCATTCCGGCGGAGCATGTCGTCTTGATGTCACGTCGCTGGGCGCGCCAGTTCGACGGCGTCGCACCGGCTGTCGGCGTCGCACGGTAGCCGGCACGCAAAAATTCTGTGCGACAACCGATTTAGTGTGCGTCCCTTTTCGATGATTCGCCGGCGGCACCACGGAGCGTGGCCGACAAGTTAGTTGTGCAAAGTATCGAATTCTCAAGCGTTTTCGTGCGATGCCGATTTGTCTGAAACCGAAGCGATTCAGGGCCGCCGCGGGTACTCTGACCTGCATGGCCAAGGTCAAAACGTGCGTGCATTGCGGCCACACCTTCGATCCGAACGACCGGTGGCGTGACCTGTCCCATCCGGATTGGGACTCCGTCGCGTCGAATTACTGTTCGCATCAATGCTGCGACCAATATCACCGAGACATCAGCCATTGCTGCTCGGCGCATGCCAAAGATAAGGCTCGGCGCGGCGCCGCTCAAGCTTCGCGTTGACCCACGCTTCGTCAGCGCGCGGCGTGATCGGATCATTTCGCGCCTATCGCTGCCGCAGCGCGGAGCTGGACTACCTGCGTGCGTAGCGCCCCACGCTTCTGGTTCTGGTCGCACGACATCCAGCCCGATCAGGTTGCGGGACTGGATATGCCAGGCATGCGACTGCTGAGGCTGATCAACTATCGGCGCGGTCGCGACGCCGTCCGCCGGTTCGCTGCGCTATATCACGACGACGACGGAACCCTGGCGCCGGCACATACCTGGCTGATCGATGTCGATGCGGCGACGGCGGCGGCGCAGGGGGAGCGGGCTGCGTCAATCACCGTTGACGCCGACCCCGACGGTGCCGGCGCCGCCTTCACTGTGGTCCTCGACGCGCAGTCGCGTCCGGGCCGCGCCGTCTACGCTGACCTCGCCGCCGGCGAGGTGGCCGAACTCCTCGACGGCACCAAGACGGTGTTGGACTTCGCCACGTATATCCGCCACGAATCACGTTGCTATGCAGTGATTGTCGAGCCAGCGGCCGGGGATGGCAGTGTCTTCGTTCCCGCAATGAACCCGGCAGACGTTCGCCCAGCCCTGGGTCCACGCGGTGTCGTACCCGTCAAGGCGCGCGCCTACAACGACGGGCCGACCGGTTGGCGGGTGTCTGTCATCGGCGAACACGCCCGCGGGGTGTCATGGTCGGTATTGGTCGACATCGACGCCGACGACGTGTCGGAGAAGCTCGAGCACCTGCAAGCCTACCCGTTGGATCTCGATGCCGCCGGCCACGGACTGGGCGTTCGTTTTGCGGTTGTCGCAGCAAAATAGTCAGGCCGAGCCGTTGGCTGCGTGTGCCAACTCAGCTGTGACCGAACGCAATTGGTCAGCCGACGTCAACCGTTCGGGAAAGCCGACCCGAGTGTAGGCGATGCCGCGGCGGGTATGCACCCGCAAGTCGAGGCCGTAGCGGTCGATACCCGTACACACCGACTCCTCGGTGTCGGGATAGCCACCGAACGCCCGGGCCATCGCCACCAGGGCATCGGCGTGGTCGGCGTTGAGATGGGCGATGGCGCGTGCCGCTGCCGGCGTCACCGGATCCGGCTCCGCGGCGAGGTAATCCGCGCCGGTGGCCGAGTCCATTCGGCCGTATCCGCCAACCCAGCGGACCCGCTCGACTCGCAGCACCCAGAGCGTGAAGTCGCTGTAGTCAATGTAGAACCGCGCCGAAGGCACCGCATCCATGTAGGCCGTGCGGGCAGCCGCGCGGTCGCCGTCCAGCGGAGCCGTGACGGCGCCGGCCAGGGTGATTCGGCCCGTGGCCAGCGGGTCGGCGTCGTTGCTCGCCGTCACGATCGACACGCTGGCCCGCGGGTCGTGGGCCAGGTTGCGGCCGTGCTCGGCGAGGTTCGACACGCACAGCACGGGGGCTCCGCCCAGCAGCCCGTACGCCACCAGCGACGCCCACGGATCACCGTCGACGGTCAAGGTAGCCAGCGTCGCCGCGTTGGCGGCTGCCGCGATGGTGCGGGCCTGTTCGGCGGCGGACGGCTGAGCGGGGATGCTCACCGGCTGCAGCGGCGGCGGCACCGAGGGAGCGTCACCGACATCGCCATGGTCGCGGTTCACCACACGGCTGAGGCTACTGCGTGGCGGCCGGGCACCGGAATAACCCCGACCGTGCCGACGGTTGGACTGCTCCGGTCATTTCGGTCGGGATCGGAAGGAAACGCAGATGCGGTTTGGCGTGTTCACATTTCTCAACGACACCGGCATCGGGCCGGTCGACCTCGCGGTGGCCTTGGAGGCGCGCGGCTTCGGGTCGCTGTTCGTCACCGAGCACACGCACATTCCGGTCAACACCCAGACCCCGTACCCGATGGGCGGCCCGATCCCGCCGCAGTATTACCGCACACTCGATCCGTTCGTCTCGCTGACGGCGGCTGCGGTCGCTACCGAGTCGCTGCTATTGGGCACCGGGATATCACTGGTCACGCAGCGCGACCCCATCCTGACGGCCAAAGAGGTGGCCTCGCTCGACCTGGTGTCGCAGGGCCGGTTCCTATTCGGTGTCGGCGTGGGTTGGCTGCGTGAAGAGATCGCCCATCACGGCGTCGACCCGAAGGTGCGCGGTCGCGTGATGGATGAGCGGATCCGGGCGATGATCGACATCTGGACCAAGGACGAGGCCGAATTCCACGGCAAATACGTCGATTTCGATCCCATCTACAGCTGGCCGAAGCCGCTGACAAAGCCATACACCCCGCTCTACTTCGGTGGGGGAGAGGCAAACTTTCCCCGCATCGCGGAATTCGGCGCCGGCTGGCTCTCGCTGAGCCCGTCCGCCGACGCGCTGGCCGGCGACCTCGGGAAGCTTCGCGATCTCGCCGGCCCCGACGTGCCAGTGATCGCCTCCCACGTCGGGAAGGTAACCGCGGAACTCCTGGCCGGGTACCGCGATCTGGGCATCAAGCACGTCACGGTCGAGCTGCCGACCCAGCCTCGCGAGGAGACTCTGCGGCGCCTCGACACCCTGCATGCGGCATATGCCGAGCTAGACTAACTTTTGCTTGCGGCCTCATCCTGCGTGCTATAGTTAAATCAACTAACTAATTAGCACTGCGCAGAAAGGCTTAGCGATATGGCTCGTAGCGACAAAGACACCTGGGACCTGGCGTCCAGCGTCGGCGCCACCGCAACCGCCGTTGCTGCGTCGCGCGCGATGGCGTCGCAGAACCCTGACGCGTTGTTGAACGACCCTTTTGCCGACCCGCTGGTGCGTGCGGTCGGCATCGACACGTTCGTCAAGCTCATCGACGGCGAGATCGACCATGGCGACGATCCCTTACTCAACCGCCGCGCCATGAACGAGCAGATTGCCGTGCGGACCCGCTACTTCGACGAATTCTTCCTGCGGGCAAGTGAATCCGGTATCCGACAGGCCGTGATCCTGGCCTCGGGCCTGGACACCCGCGCTTACCGGCTACCGTGGCCGGCCGGCACCCAGGTCTTCGAGATCGACCAGCCACAGGTCATCGCATTCAAGACGCGGACACTGGCTGGCCTCGGAGCCGAGCCAACCGCCCAACGGATCGCTGTCGCAATAGATTTGCGCGAGGACTGGCCAGCGGCACTGGTCGCGGCCGGGTTCGATCCGACACAGCCGACGGCCTGGAGTGCGGAGGGATTGCTGGTCTACCTGCCGCCGGAGGCGCAGGACCGGCTGTTCGACAACATCGCAGCGCTCTCGGCGCCGGGTAGCCGGATCGCCACCGAGCACATGGACATGCGACACGTGCCGGCAGACTGGGCCGAGCGACTCACCGAGAGGTCACAGCGCCTCGGCTCCGACATCAACCTGGCCGAGCTCTTCTACACCGGCGACCGCAACCCTGCCGCCGACTACCTCGGCGCGCGCGGGTGGCACACCGATGTGCGTACCACCGAGCAGGCCTATGCCATCAATGGTTTCGAGGTGCCGAACGACGAGTTGGCGTCCTTCGGCGCCGGCTCCGGTTACCTGACAGCCGTTTTGGGCTAACGGTTACCGTGCTCAGGTGACCGTCGAGGAGTTCGTCTACGCCGATCGGCCCACCGGCCCGCTTAGTGTGCGGGTATTCCGGCCGACCGGGTCGAACCGGCAGACGGCGGTGCTGCATCTGCACGGCGGGGCGTGGCGCGTCGGGGCGCCGGCCATGTTGGATTTCCGCTCGGCCGCCCTCGCTGCGCACGGATACACCGTGGTGCAGGTGCAGTACCGCTTGCTCGGCCAGGCGGCATGGCCGGCCCCCGTCACCGATGTCCGGTCGGCCCTGCGGTGGGTTGTCGGTCATGCCGACCAGTTGGACATCCACCCCGACTCGATCGTGCTGTGGGGACACAGCGCCGGTGGACACATCGCGTTGATGGCGGCGGCGACTCGCGCGGACCGGAGGCTTGACCACGCTGGGGATGATGCGACTATGCCGCTCTCGGTCGCGGCAGTGATCGACTGCTACGCGCCGGTGAGCTTTCAGGCCGAGGATCCACCGATACTCCGAATCGGTCCCGCCGGAATGGATCTCGCCGCCATCGTCCCCAGACAGCGCAGCGACGGGGCGATCCCAGCCGCCGATCTATTAGGGGCTCCGTGCAGCGCGGCGGAGGCTGCCGCCATCAGCCCGCTGGCCCTCGTCGACGTGGATTTCCCGCCGACCATGCTGGTTCACGGAACCGCAGACATCTTGATCACGCCGATCAACTCCAGGCGTTTGGCGGACGAGCTCAGTCGGCTGGGCGTGATCTGCGAGCTCGTGACATTCGCCGAATGCAACCATGAATTCGACGCTGCGCCCAGCTATGCGGCCGCGGTGGTCGCGCACATCGACGTTTTTCTGCGTCGGATGCTCGGGGAACCGAGCCTCGCCGCCGAGCTCGCCCGGTATTCGATGTTCGGCTAGGCAACTCAGCCGCGGAGCCTTTCGCTCAGTACGTGTTGAGACGCTCTTCCACTTGAAGAGCCTCAAGCGCGCGAGCCGCGGTCTCATAGCCCTTCACGACACCCTCCAGGCGCGCCGTAGAGCCATCGAAGCAGGCCCAGTCGAAGACGGCCTGGCAGACATGATCGGCCAGACTGCGCAGAATGCCGTCGCGAGGCGGGTTGTCGATCACCCTGATCGCGGCGGCGCAGAGTGTTCCCTTGTCGGCGTCGTCGCACCGCAACGCTTGGTGAGCGAGCGACATGAGGTTACGGGTGTGGTCACCCTCGAAGTCCATAAAACTCCTTGCCCGTCATCGGTTCTCAGCCCTGTGCCGTCAGGATGGCTGTCGATCAACCGAGTGGTAAACCTAACCCAGTAACGGGCACGTGCCGGCCACAGTCAGGTCACAGACCTACATCGGAACCCGGGGAAGGCGCGGTCCGGGGCCCGCGGGCGGTCGCGGCGGCGGTGCGCAACGTCGGGTGACTCAGCGCCCGTTCTCCTGGAGCCTGGCGACAAGCTGGAAGGGGACCGCGACGAACAGCGTGCCGCCGATCAGATTTCCCACGGTGGTGATCGCGAGATTGGCCAGCAGTCCATGCGGACCGAATCCCCATGTCAGCGACGTGTGTGGTGCGTCAGGGTGAAACACCGACAGCAGCAAGGGTAGTCCCAGGAAGCCGACATTGGCGATGACGTGTTGGGTGGCGCCGATGACGAAGGCGAACGGTCCGTAAAACGCGAATCCCATTCGCGCGACATCGGTTCGGGCTTTGAAGAACAGGCACATCGATGTCTGCAAAAACCAGGTGCAGACCACCGCGAGCAGAATCGCGGTCAAGGTTGGCTGCGAGGTCTTCGCAGTCGCCACGACGGCCGCGCGCTGCGCGAACGAGCCGAGGTAGGGGCCACCGGCTGCCGCGCAGACAGCGACGAAAGTCAATGCGCCTGCGCAGTTTCCGATCAATCCGATCAGCAGTAGGCGAAGATAGCCGAGCGGGTTCATCCGCCGTTGGAGAAGCGCGATGGCGCCGGCGGCCATATCGGCGGTGATCAGCGACATACCAGACACCAGGATCAAGGCAAACGACATGCCAAATGCCAAACCCATCAGCAAGCTCGCGATACCCGACGCCGAGACACCGGTGCTGACCACCAAGGACAGCAGCACGCCAAACGACACCATCGCGCCGCCGACCAGCGAGCGGACGAGGAAACTCACTGGATGAGCTGCCTTTTCGACGGCGATCTCGGCTACCCGAGCGGTCATCTCGCCGACGCTGAACAGCTCTAGCGGATCGCGGACCGCTGGCGAGTCGATCGTTGCGGGATGATTCTGGGCACCATCGACGGCGAGGGTTGGGACGGACACAGCGATTCTCCTGATGCGGTAGGTCAGCTGCCGGTGTGCAGTTCCCAGCGAAGCTGGGCCTCTGACGGTGATTGGACGGGGATGAACGCGGCTTCCCGGAATCGGCGGCTCGCGTCGGTACGCCGCGCGTAGCCCTTCCCGCCGGCAGTCCGGATCTCCAAAGCGGCCGCAGCGCTGACGGTATCCGCCGCGGCCAGCCGCAGCGTCAACAGTTCGCGCTTGGTCGGCGTCGCGCTGCCGACAGCGTCTGCCAGAGCTTCTGTCTGGGCTTGTGCGGAGGCGAGTTGTGTTGTCAACGAGTCGAACTCAGACCTGAAGGCTGCGTTCACACCGGTGAGACTGGGTGCAACCTCGTCGAGGCACCGGCGCGCCAACCCGACGCACATCGCCGACTGCAGCACCAGAAATGTCGGCCGAACGCGGTCCAGGAAAGGTCCGATATCGCGGGTGAGGATCTGCGCTTCTCCGACATAGACGTCGTCGAGCTTGACCGACGACGACGCGGTACTACCCAATGCCAGCAGTTCGAAGTGATTGCCGACAGTCACGCCGTCGGCGGCGAGTGGCAGTGCGACGACCAGTTTTTCGTCGCCTTCGGTGCGCGCGGCCGTGACCATCACCGAATCGGGGTAGAGGTTGCTGGCCCAGCGCAGAGCACCGGTGAGCCGGTAACCGCCGTCGGTCGGTGTCGCTACCAGTTCGATGGACCCGCACCCTGCGGCGTCCTTGAAGGCCGACGCCATGCCGGTGACGCCCAACGCGGCGCTACCGGTCAGGCCGGCGGCAGCATCGATCGACCACGGCGTTGCCGCCGCGGTCAGGTACTCGAGCGTCATGCGATGCGCCCAGGCCGAAAACGCGGTCGACAGGCAGTGGCCCGCGATCTCGGCGATCACCGCCGCCATCGCCGGCAGTGCGCCGCCGCGGTTGGCGGGAGCACCCAATCCGAGTAGCCCGTGCTGGGCGAGCAGCCCGAGGTTCTCGCGGGTGTTGTCGGCACCTTCGTCTAACACCGTTGCGCGGCGGGCAATGTGGTCTGCGACATCGGCCGGGACGGCGGCAGCCGTCTCGCTGAATGCGCGGTCGAGTTCGGTGGTCATCTGCACCCTGGCTATTCGACGGTGAGCGTGCTGTCGACCGATGCCGGCCGACGCAACGTGTTGACCACGGGCGACCAGTGGATCGCGTTGTCGTGAATTTCCTGTAGCACGGCGGGATCGGCATCTCCGGCCAGCACCACCTGGCTGCGTACCGCGGTGAACCCCGGAACCTTGTCGTCGGGGGTGTCGCCGACTCCCCAGACGGCCGAGATGTCGATGTCACCCTCCATGCTCACTTCGATCTTGGTCAGCGCGACACCCCGATGCGTGGCATTGGCCAGCAATCCGACCGCGATGCACGAACCCAGCGCCGCGAGAACGGTTTCCGACGGGTTTGGTGCCGCGTCGTCACCCAGTAGCGCAGGTGGCTCACCGACGAGCATCGGCGCCAAGTCACGGACATAGGTCAGGTTACGAAAGTTGGACCCGCACACTGTCTTTGCCCGAAGTGTCTTTTTCCCGGTCGCTGGGTCGGCCTTGGCGTTACAGGAGAGCCGGTCCAGCCCCGCGGCGTCGATCGTGAGGGCTTGGCCAGAGAAGGTGGTCATGAATGCTGACTCCTTGATGTACGACGATGATGCCCACACGTTGACATAGACAGACCACTCTGTCTATACCGTGAGGCGCGACCTGCTTGGACGCGAACCGGCCTAACGACTAGGCAAAAAAAGGGGGGCATGTGGCTACGCATGAGCGTGAGCAGCGCCTTTCCCGTCGGCCGGAGACCGCTCGTTGCGGAGGGGCGGTCGACGTGCACCGCGCCGGCGAGATCGCCCGCGTTCGAATCGCGGTGATCCGAACGCGGCTCAGGACTGGGCGTCGAGTGCGCGAGCGATGGCGTTCTCGGCGAGGCCTCGCCCGAATCGAATTGGCGCAGGCGACTGCTCCACTTTGGAAGCGACCAAGGCGCCGTCGTACAGCAGCTGGATCTCACGGGCCAAGGACGCGGGCCGCGGGGTGCCGGCGGCCCTGAGCAGACCGCTCAAGGTGGACCGGACCCACTGGCGGTGCTCGTCGATGGGTTGGAAACGCACACCGGGGAATTCGGACGCCGCGCTGGTGTAAAGGCAACCGGGAAAGTTGTGCCGTAAACCCTTGGCGTGCGCGAGATCGAAGAACGTCAGCACCTTCGCGACGGGATCATCGACACTTTCGATTGCCTGAGCGAACCGGTTCCGGTCGGCGAGATCTAGTTCTCTCAGGTACGCGATGACCAGGGCGTCCTTGGAACCAAACGTGCTGTAGAGGCTCGCTTTCGCGCAGTCCGCCTCGCGGAGGATGCGGTCGATGCCGACCGCCCTGATTCCGTACTTGCCAAACAGGTCCGTCGCCGCCGCGAGCAGACGGTCGGCCGGGCGCGCCGTCCTCGGCATGTCAACCGCACCCGAAGCGGCCGTGGCATGAGGGGTCCGCATGACCATCAAATTAGCACGACTAGACAGAGGGGTCTGTTCGTTGGCAGGTATTACTCCGCTGCAACGATTTTCGCGATCTGGTCGGTGATGGCGGCCCGGATCTGGGTGTCGTTGAGATCCTGCAATCCGAAGGCGACCCGCAGGGTCGGCCCCATCAGGCCCCAGCCGACCTGCAGGGCCATCCCGTGCGCGGCCAGCAACCGCGCCGTCCGGTCGTCGTCGTGATGGGCCTGCACTTGCTCGAGGAAGGCTTGCATGCCGGGAAAGCGCTGCTGCAACTCCTCGACGGGAAAGCCGTCGAGCATCGAGCGCACCATCACGCGCGCCTGAGTTTCATAGGCGGCCTCGATCTCCGCCTCCGGGGCACCGGACTCACGCAGGCTTGCGGCGGAGTCGGCGAGGTTTTGCAGCGTCGCGGCAAGGAGTTGGCGCTTACTGCCGAAGTGCCGGTGCAGAAGGCCGTGGTTGACCCCGGCGCGGGTCGCGACTTCGCGAATAGACGTGGCCGCCGGCCCTTTCTCCGCGAACAGCTCGGCCGCTGCCTGCAGAACCGCGGCGCTTACCTCGTCCTTACCCATTGGCTTCGTCGTGGGTGAAACCGTTGCATGCGCTGTAGCCATCTGTGTACGTTAACGGACAACGATCGATGTAGACAGCCGCCTACACCGGAAATGTCGAAAGGGAGCAGTCGTGAGCAGTGAGCTTCGTGTGGTGAAACTGGGCGAGAACATCGGGGCCCGCATCGACGGGATACGCCTTGGCGAACTCGACGCCGAGACCGCGGACGCCGTCAACGCGGCGCTGCTCACCCACAAGGTGGTGTTCTTCCGCGGCCAGACGCACCTCGACGATGACTCGCAGTACGCCTTCGCCGAGAGCCTGGGCGTCCCCACGACCCCGCATCCGACGTTGAAATTCGACGGCAGCCGCGTGATGCGACTGGACTCCATCGGCGGCGGTGGCGCCAACCAATGGCACACCGATGTCACGTTCGTCGATCGGCCGCCGAAAGCGTCGATCCTGCGAGCCGTCGAATTGCCGGCATATGGCGGCACCACGACGTGGGCGTCCACTGTGTCCGCATATCAGCAGTTGCCGCCGCCACTGCAACAGCTGGCAGACAACCTGTGGGCGATGCACAACAACGCTTTCGACTACGCACAAGTCGATCCCGCGAAGCTGGCGGCGCTGGAAGCCGACCCCGAGGCCATCCTGAAATACGCGAACGAGTTTCACTCGACTCACTACGAGACCCATCATCCGGTGGTAAGGGTGCACCCGGAGACGGGCGAACGTTCTCTGCTGCTCGGCAATTTCGTCAAAGCGATTCTGGGGGTCAACGGCTCGGAGTCCCAAGCGCTCTTCCGCATCTTCCAAGACCGGATCACTTGGTTGGAGAACACGATTCGGTGGAGCTGGGAGCCCGGCGACGTCGCGATGTGGGACAACCGCGCGACACAGCACTACGCAGTCTCCGATTACGGCACACAGCACCGCGCAATGCGCCGCATCACTCTCGCGGGTGACATTCCGGTGAGCGTCAGCGGCGAGCGCAGCCGGGCGGTCGCTGGCGATGCCAGTGACTACTCGATCGTGGACACGCCCAAACGGCTTGTCGCCTGATCGGCACTTCTCGACAGCGAGAGTGCGGCTGGCTAGCCGTTTCGCGAGAACGGATGTCGCTACTTGCACTCTCACGGGCAAAACTGAAGGCTATTACCCGATGGGACTGCTCGACCACAAGACTGCCGTCGTCACCGGTGCCAACTCCGGCATCGGCCTGGCCGCCGCCGAGCGATTCATCGCCGAGGGCGCCGAGCGGGTCTTCATCACCGCGCGTAGACAGCCCGAACTGCAGTCTGCGGCAGAGCGATTGGGGCCGCGCGCGGTTGCGATACCCGCAGACGTAGGCGTACCCGGCGACCTTGACCGGCTCTATGCGCAGGTCGCCGCTGCCGGAAACCGCCTCGATGTCGTGGTGGCGAATGCCGGGTTGACGAGGGTCGCCCGGCTGGGCGACATCAGCGACGACGACCTCGACACGGTGCTGACCACCAACGTCAAGGGCGTGGTGTACACCGTGCAGAAGGCGCTGCCGCTGTTGAACGATGGTGCCTCGGTGATCCTGATCGGCTCCACCACCGCCGACCGCGGGCGGCCGGGACTGAGTGTCTACGCCGCGTCGAAGGCGGCCGTGCGATCGCTCGCCCGCGCCTGGGCCAACGAACTTGCCGATCGGGGCATCCGGGTGAACGTGCTCGTCCCGGGTTCGACCGCGACCCCGGGTAGCGATAACCTGGCCGCCCAGACCAACCCCAACGTGAGCATCGACGAGTTTCGGGCCGGTCGCATCTCGACGATTCCACTCGGTCGATTCGCCGAGCCCATCGAAATCGCCAACGCCGCAGTGTTTCTGGCGAGCGAGCTATCCAGCTTCATCACCGGGTCGACGGTCGATGCCGACGGCGGCTTCAACCAGGTCTGACCTCACTGCGCGAGCAGATTGACGATACCGGCGAAGACGCTGTCGGCTTGGTCGGGCCGGCCCCGGCCTGAGCGGCTGGCCGGTGTCAAACGAGACTGATAGTCTCGTTTCCCAGGGGGCTGTCAATCTCGCAACGCAATGGGCGGAGGGCGTTCGTTTGGTCGAGGCGTTGGTCGACCCGCATCCCGGCAGTGACTTCGCACTCGCCGGCCTGACACCGCGGGCCCGACTCTGGCTGCTGACCGTGGCGTGCTTCGGTGTGCTGCTGGTGATCGCCTCGATGGTGGCCCTGAATACCGCGCTGCCCGACATTGCGATCGCCACTGGGGCGAGTCAAACCCAACTCACCTGGATCGTGGACTGCTACACCCTGGTGTTGGCCTGCCTGCTGTTGCCGGCCGGTGCAATCGGAGACCGGTTCGGCCGGCGCGGCGCGATGCTGGTCGGCCTGGCCGTCTTCGGCGCCGCGTCATTGGTCGCCGCGGTGACGTCCGATCCTCTGGTCGTCATCGTCTCCCGTGGCGTCGCCGGCGGAGGCGCGGCGCTGATCATGCCCGCGACGTTGTCGTTGATCACCGCAGCGCACCCCAAGGACCAGCGCAATAAGGCGGTAGGCATCTGGGCCGGTGTCGCCGGGTCGGGAGCCGTCATCGGGATGCTCGGATCCGGTGCCCTGCTGAACTTTTGGTCTTGGCACTCGATCTTCTGGGCGTTTGCCGGTGCGGCGGCGGCGATCTTCCTGTTGGCCCTGACCATCGCAAGCTCACGCGAGACGGACACCCATCCGCTCGACTGGCGCGGCGCGGCGGTCATCGGGGGAGCGGTGGCGACACTCGTGTTCGGCATCCTCGAGGCACCTGCGCACGGGTGGACCCATCCGTTGGTAGTCGTCAGCATCACCGTCGGCTTGTTATTGAGCGTGGCATTCGGCTTCGTCGAAGTGCGCCAACGCTTTCCCCTGTTGGATGTGCGCCTGTTCGCGGTACCCGCATTCGCCACCGGCGCCGCCACCATCACTGTGTTCTTCTTGTCGATGTTCGGGTTCTTGTTCCTGCTCATGCAGTACATGCAGATGATCCTGGGTTACAGCCCCAATAAGACCGCACTGGCGCTCAGCCCGGTCATCGGCCCGATGCTGGTGCTTTCGGTGCTGTCCTTCTGGTATCTGCCCCGACTCGGCCTGCGCGCTGTTGTCGTCAGTGGGCTCCTGCTGATCGCAACCGGTTGTTTGTGCATGCTCGGCATCAAGGTGGGGTCGCCCTACTGGCGCGCGGCGTGGCCGATGTTGGTGATGAGTATCGGCATTGGGCTGTGCACAGCGCCGACGACATCGGTCATCATGACCACCGCCCCTGACGACAAGCAGGGTGTGGCATCGGCGGTCAACGACGCCAGCCGCGAGATCGGTGCCGCGCTCGGCATCGCGCTGGCCGGGTCGATGTTGGCCGGCCATTACTCGAAAGCGCTGGCACCCAACCTGACTGGCTTTCCGAAACCGGTGGGCGACGCCGCATCGACGTCACTCGAGCAAGCGCTGGAAGTGTCGCGGCGACTCGGTCCCGTCGGGGCTCGACTGGCGGCAGCCAGCAAGACGGCCTTCATCGACGCCATGCATTCGTCGCTGCTGGTCCTCGCCATCCTCGTTGCGGTCAGCGCTGTGCTGATCGGGTTGTGGGCGCCCGGTCGCGACGACCAGCAGTTGCGACCGGTCCGCCACCTGTTGGCTCGGCGGCGGTCTCACTAGGCGGTGCTTTCGGGCAGAGCCCGGACCGCGATGGCAAACGTTTTGTCCCGCATTCCGTTGCAATCAGGCTGATTTACACGGCTGTGGTGACCGGGCGTAATGGCTACGCTCGCCCAATCCAGTCGCCGACGGCCGGCAACTTTTGACGACTTCCGGTTACCGGTAAGGGAAACGGCAATGACAGAACCCATCCATCAACCTCCGCGGTGGCGCAGGGCGCTCTCCTCGGTGGCGCCGCTGAACGTCCTCGGCCTGAGCGCCATCGTCGTGGCCGCCGGCCTGATCTGGTTTCACAACGCGCGTCACGACACCTTCCCGAACCAGATCCTCAACGTCTCCTACGACCCCACCCGTGAGCTCTACGCGGCGCTCGACAAGACATTCGTCGACGATTTCAGGCGGCGGACCGGGGTGACGGTGGAAGTCAAGCAGTCCCATGGCGGTTCGGGTCGGCAGGCATCGGAAGTCATCAAGGGTCACGAGAAAGCCGATGTGGTCTCGCTCGCGTTGCCGAGTGATGTCGACGCCCTTCGCAAACGCGGACTGATAGCCCCCGACTGGCAGAAGCGACTGCCGAATCACTCGGTCCCCTACACGTCGACGATCGTGTTCGTCGTCCACAAGGACAACCCGCTCGGTATCCACGACTGGCCGGACTTGATCAAGGATGACGTCGAGATCGTCAACCCTGATCCGCGGACGTCCGGCAACGGGAAGCTGAGCGTTCTGGCCGCCTGGGGGTCGGTCACGACGCGCGGCGGCAGTGAACAAGAGGCCTCCGATTACTTGAGAGCGCTACTGAGCCACGTCAAGGTCGCCGACCCGGGCGCCCGCAGCGCCGCGATCTCCTACTCGGTGGAAAAGATTGGTGACGTCCATCTGACATGGGAGAACGAGGCGCTGCGAGAGGTGGCGGAGAACAAAGACGAGTTCGAGATCGTCTACCCGCCAACCAGCATCCTCGCCGAACCCGCGGTCGCGTGGGTCGATGCAAACCTCAAGGACAAGAAGATGGCGTCCTACGCCAAGGCGTATCTGGAGTATCTGTACACCGATGCCGCGCAGGAGACCGTCGCGAAATACGGCTACCGCCCGCTCAAGCCGGAGATCTTGGCCAAGCACAAGGACCGGCTGCCCGCGATCAACCTCTTTCCGATCACCGCGGTGGCCAAGAGCTGGTACGACGCGCAGGAGAAATTCTTCGGCAGTAACGGCATCTACGACGTGGTCTCTTCGGCTCCGGCCCGGGTCGCGTCGGCACACACCCGAAAGACGACTCCATGAGCCTGAGCCTGATCGACAATCTGAAAAACCTGAATTACGACGGAACCAAGGCGCGCAGAGACCTGATCGCCGGGTTGACCGTCGCGGCCGTCTCGCTGCCCCAGGGCATCACGTACGCATTGGTGGCCGGCGTCGACCCGAAATTCGGTGTGTACTCGGCAATCGTGGTGACCTTTGTCGCCTCGGTTTTCCAGTCGTCGGCGCACCTGGTGAACGGCCCGACAAGCGCGATTTCGCTGCTGGTGTTCAGCACGCTGGCGTTCATCGACCCGGAGAACCGGACGAGGTTGTTCGAGGCGTTGTTCTTGCTGGGCGTTCTGGTCGGCACCTTCCAGATCCTGATCGCGGTGTTCAAACTCGGTGATCTGACCCGCTACATCTCCGAATCGGTGATCCTCGGCTTCATCTTGTCCGCCGCCGTCCTGATCGCTTTGGGCCAGTTGGGCAATGCGCTGGGCGTCAAGGACCAGGGCAACGGCCGGCAGTCAGTGCTGAAACGGACCTACCTCACGCTGTTCCATGGTGAGGCGTACAACTACCGCGCGCTGATCGTCGCCGTGGCAACCATCGTGCTTGCGGTTGTATTGCGGCGGTTGGTGAAACGCTTTGGCCTGCCCCAAATCGACCTTCTGGCAACGTTGATCTTCGCTGCGCTTATTGCCTATGCGGCCGGCTGGGCGACCGAAGACCACACTGGCAAAACCGCGATCACGCTGACGGCGAAGATTCCGCAGAGCCTGCCGCACGCGCATATCCCCTCGGTGCAACTCGGCGAGGTCGGTCAACTGGCCCCGGGCGCCTTGGCTATCGCGTTCATCGGTCTGCTCGAAGCGCTCTCGATCGCCAAAGCGATCGCCTACGAGAGTGGACAGAAGATCGACTACAACCGACAGATCCTCGCCGAGGGTCTCGGCAACCTGACCGGCGGCTTCTTCCAGGCTGTGCCCGGCTCGGGCTCGGTGACCCGTTCGCCGATCAACTACCAGGCCGGCGCGGTGACGCGATTTTCCGGGGTGATCGCATCCATCGGTGTGGCGGTCATCGTGCTGCTGTTCGCGCCGCTGCTGCACTACATGCCCCGGGCCGCGCTGGCCGGCCTGCTGCTGATCACCGCCGCCCGCCTGATCGACATCAAGCGGCTCAGCTACGCCATCAAGGCATCCCGTTACGACGCCGGTCTGGTGTTGATCACGGCGCTCACCGGAATATTCGTCGACCTGGACACGGCAGTGCTGCTCGGCGTCGCGCTGTCGATCCTGTTGTTCGTGCCGCGGGCGGCCAAGCTGAAGGCCAGGGAACTCGTGGTAGCGCCCGAGCGGGTCGTCCGCGAGCGAGTGCCGGGAGATCCCGCCGATCCGTCGACGCTGATCTACGACTTCGAGGGCGAGCTGTTCTTCGGTGCCGCACCCGAACTCGAGCGCTACCTCGACGACCTCGCGGCGCGGATCAAAAACGACGACATCAAATACCTTGTGCTGCGCGTCAAGCGGGTCCGCCACCCGGACGCGGTCGTGATCCAGCGGATCGACAAGTTCGTGCGCGACGAGACCGACCGCGGCGTCGTGGTGTTGCTGGCCGGCGTGCAAGACGACCTGTGGACGCTGCTTACCAACGTCGGCTTCGACAAGTGGTTCCCGTCTGACCGCGTGTTCCCCGAGGAGGAGGAGGAGTTCTCGGCGACGCTGAAGGCCGTCCGCTACGCGCACGCCCTGCGGGGGTTCGACGAATCCGGCGACAAGGTGCCGACGGAGGCGATCGCCACCAACGGAGACCGCAAGCATTACTACTACTTGGTCTGAGACCGGCCCGGCGGTCCGCATAAGTAAACTCGCCCAATGAGTTCCGGCCGACGCTATGTGATCGTCGGGGCGGGTGCAATCGGCGGCACTGTCGGCGGAGTGTTGACGCGGGCCGGCGTAGCGACTGTGCTGGTCGCCCGTGGGCCGCACGCCGAGACGCTGGCGGCCAACGGCCTGACCCTTCGCACACCCGACGGTACGTTCCAGACCCCGGTTGCTGCGGTGTCCGACGCCGCCGAGGTGCGGCTGACTCCTGACGACGTGCTCGTGTTCACCACCAAGACCCAGCAACTGGACGTGGCGCTGCAACAGTGGGTCGACCAACCGGTCCACGGCCCGGAGGGAGTCCTGGGCACCGCCGGCGAGCTGCTGCCGGCGCTGACCGCACTGAACGGCGTTGTGGCCGAGGACAAATCGCTGCGTTATTTCCGGCGGGTGTACGGTGTCTGTGTCTGGCTGCCCGCCGTGCATTTGACCGCGGGTGAGGTCATTGTCCGGTCGTGGCCGGTCGTCGGCCAGTTTCACGTGGGGCGCTGGCCAGTCGGCCTCAGTTCCGACTCCGATGACGACGTCCTGCAGGACGTGAACGCGGCATGGACGTCAGCAGGAGTCCGGATCAACGTCGTCGACGACATCGCTCCCTGGAAGTACAACAAACTGATCAGCAATCTGGGTAACGCGGTGGGGGCGCTGGCTTCGCAAGACGGTGACCTCGGCCGGATCGTAGCTGCGCTGCAGGCCGAAGCGGAAGCGGTATTGCGTGACGCGGGAATCGATTTCGTCTCTTTCGAGGTTTCCACCGCGGCGCGGGTCGACGGGCCGACGCCACGGCCGGTGCCCGGTGTGGACACCGGGGCCGGCAACTCCACGTGGCAATCGCTGAGTCGCAACACCGGCGACGTCGAGACCGACTACTTCAACGGTGAAATCGTCCGGATCGCGCATCAACACGGGATCGCCGCCCCGCTGAACAGCACCGTGGCGCGTCTGGCACGCGAAACGGTCCGCACTCACGCTGGGCCAGGCCAGTATTCGGCGGCCCAGCTTGCCGATCTGCTCGGGTTGAAGTGACCGACAACCGCTAGAAGAAGAAGCCGGCGTGCGGGGCCGGGTGCGCCGCGAACAGTCGATCGGCGGCCGCCAGTTGGGCCGGGCCCTCGGCGCGGACCAAGCCGGCGATCGCCAGGCTGTGCCATGTCGCGCCGCCGAGCAAGACCGCGGCGAGTCCCGCCACCCCGACATGCAATTGCGGAGGCCGGTCGGTAGGTTCGGCACCATCGCCGCTCACCGTCACGGTGAGCGAATTGACCGGCAACAGTGGGTCGTCGACGGCGATGGTGACCGCATCGGCATCCACGTATCGCCTTGCAGCCAACGTCTTTTGAACGTCGACGATGCGTAGCCACGTTTCGTCATTGGTGGCGGTCACCTTCGCTGCCCGCCGATCGACCAGCAGCCACGGCAGCGGGTCGTCGACCGGAAGCATCCAGAACACCACGCGGTCGATCAAGTCGAGCCCGAGAAGAAAGCGCAGCAGACCGAGGTAGGAATCCCGGTCGGGTGCGAAGAAGTCTTCCACTACGATGGTCCGCTGGTCGCTGACGAACCACGTGTCGATGTCGGTCGGGCGATAGCGGACGAATCCGGTCTCTGATCCCGGCGTGCCGTGCACCGCGACGTACCAAGGGCCGGAACCAGATTCGGTGCGCAGCCGGGCGCTCTTCCACCACACGTCGGGCCGGTCGATGGTTCCCGGCCGTGCCGGCCGGTTGTCGGTGTAGATCCGCGGCAGCGTATCCCAGACGTCGCCGGGTTCCAGAAGTCGGACCTGCTCGCCCGCCGGGATGTTGGGACGTAGCGCGGCGCGGGCCGTGTGTACCTCGACGGTCCGCGACATGCTCGCCACTCCGTAGCCGTACCGCTCGTAGATGGTCGCTTCGGACGCCCTCAGCGTCGCGACCGCCTCGCCGCGCGCCGCGAAGTCATGCAATTGGTGACGCATGAGATCGGTGGCGACGCCTCGACGGGTGAACGACGGCAACACTCCGACGTGCGTTACGGCGGCGTGGCTGACGATGTTGCCGCCCGGCAGGGTGAGGTGGCTGGTTACGGCATCGGCGGTGCCGACCAGTTGCCCGTCGACGAATGCGCCGATGGTGCGTCCGGGTTCGAGGAGTTGAGCGATCTGGCCCGCGGCAAGGTCGGCCAGACGGGGGAACCCGATCATGGCGGTGCGGAACACGTTCGCCGCGGCCACGAGGTCGTCGTCGCTGACGAGCACGCGGATTTCGGTGGTCACTCCGTCATCATGTCGTGCCGGAGTGGATCAATTGTCGTCGGGCCCCGCTTCCAATCCCGGTGATTTCAAGACTCATCTGGGCTCCGACTGCTGATATCCCGCGAGGTGAATGCGCACGTCAACCCGGGCCGAGTCGCGTCATGAGAGTTTTGATCAGGAGAGTTGCCCACGCGCGTGCGGGCTCGCGCCGGAATGAGCGCACCGCCCGTGTTGCTGATTGAGGAATTCGATCCGTAAGAAAGGCGGACGCGGATGGCAGATTCGTCGACACCCATCCACCTGGCCGTGGCGCTGGATGGTGCCGGTTGGCATCCGGCGGCCTGGCGCGAAATCGATGCTCGGCCGCGCGCGTTGTTCGACGCGGGCTACTGGGCAGACCTCGTCGCGCAGGCCGAGCGCGGGCTGCTCGACTTCGTCACCTTCGAGGATTCGCTCGGAATGCAGTCGGATGACCCACACGCTCCCGACGATCGGACAGATCGCGTGCGCGGACGATTGGATGCCGTGCTCATCGCAGCGCGAATCGCGCCGCGGACCAACGGAATCGGGGTCATTCCCACTGCGACGGTGACCCATACCGAACCCTTTCATGTGTCCAAGTCGATCGCGACGCTCGACTACGTCAGCAGTGGGCGTGCCGGTGTGCGTGTGCAGATATCGGCACGTCCCGACGTGGCCGACCACTTCGGGCGGCGCCGGTTGCCACGACTGTCGGGCGACGTCAGCGCGAACCCGGAACTGCAGCGACAGATTGACGAATACTTCGCGGAGACGGCAGATTTCGTCGAGGTGCTGCGCCGGCTGTGGGACAGCTGGGAAGACGACGCCGAGATTCGTGACGTCGCCACCGGACGTTTCATCGACCGCGACAAGCTGCACTACATCGATTTCGAAGGCCGGTGGTTTTCGGTCAAGGGACCGTCGATCACCCCGCGTCCGCCGCAGGGCCAGCCGATCGTGGCGTCGCTCGGTCACGACACCAACGGTTATCGGCTCATCGCGTCGAAGGCCGACGTCGGATACGTGACGCCGCACGACGCCGCCCAGGCCGCGGACATTGCTGTCGAAGTCGAGGGGCTAAGGCGTGCCGCCGGACGAGAAGGCGATACCGTCCACCTCTTCGGCGACGTGGTGGTGTTCTTGGACGCGGATGCCGCGTCTGCCCGATCGCGACAGCGCCGGCTCGACGAACTGGCTGGCGCTGAATACCGCAGTGATGCACACATTTTCGTCGGCACACCGGCTGAGTTGGCCGATCTGCTGCAGCAATGGCAGGAGGCGGGCCTGACCGGATTCCGGCTGCGACCGGCCTCGCTTCCGCATGACCTGCTCCAGATCACCGACGGGTTGGTGCCGGAACTGCAACGGCGCGGCCTGTTCCGCGCGGGGTACCAGGCCGACACATTGCGTGGACTGCTGGGCCTGCCCCGGCCCGTCAATCGTTACGCACTCACGTGACCCGTCGATGAAAGATCTACTCCAATGAGCAAGCCCGTCAAGCAAATTCATCTCGCGGCGCACTTCCCCGGTGTGAACAACACGACCGTATGGAGCGATCCCGCCGCCGGCAGCCACATCGACTTCAGTTCTTTTTCCCGGTTCGCGCAGACCGCCGAACGCGGCAAATTCGACTTCCTGTTTCTCGCCGAAGGGTTGCGGCTGCGCGAACAGAACGGCCGTATCTACGACCTCGACGTGGTCGGGCGACCCGACACTTTCACCGTGCTGGCCGCACTGGCAGCGGTGACTGACCGTCTCGGCCTGACCGGCACGATCAACTCAACCTTCAACGAGCCGTACGAAGTCGCACGCCAATTCGCCTCGCTGGACCATCTTTCGGGCGGCCGTGCGGCGTGGAACGTCGTGACGTCGTGGGATGCATTCACCGGCGAGAACTTTCGCCGCGGTGGATTCTTGGCCGAAGACCAGCGCTACGAGCGGGCCCGGACGTTCTTGCGGACCGCGCAGGAGCTGTTCGACTCGTGGCGCGGTGACGAGATTGTGGCCGACAAAGACTCCGGCACCTTTCTGAGCACCCCCCACGCCGGCGAATTCGAGCACCACGACGATCACTTCGACATCCACGGCCGGTTCAACGTGCCCAGGAGTCCGCAGGGGCGGCCCGTGATCTTCCAGGCGGGCGACTCCGACCAGGGCAGAGACTTCGCGGCGTCCTCGGCCGATGCCATCTTCTCCCGGCACAGCACCTTGCAAGCCGGACAAGCCTTCTACCAAGACGTCAAAGGCCGTCTGGTGCGCTACGGCCGCCGCCGCGACGAGCTGCTCATCTTGCCCGCAGCATCGTTCGTCATCGGTGACACCGATGCCGAAGCCGAGGACTTGGCTCACGAAGTACGCCTGGCGCAGGTGTCGCCGCAGACGGCGATCAAATTCCTGGAACAGCTGTGGAATCGCGACCTCTCCGATCACGATCCCGATGGCCCACTGCCCAGCATCGACCCTCTGGAAGGCGAGAACACCATTTCTCGGGGGCGGGCCAGCGTGCGCATGTTCAAGGATTCGCTCGCGATCGCCAACGAATGGCGAGCCAAGGCGGAAGCTGAAAACCTGACCACCCGCGAGCTGATCATCGAAGTCCTCGGGCGCCAATCTTTCATTGGGTCAGCGCAGACCATCGCGACGACTATCAACGATTTCGTACAGGCCGACGCCAGCGACGGCTTCATCCTCGTCCCACACATCACCCCGGGCGGGCTTGACCCGTTCGTCGACCAGGTCGTGCCGTTGCTACAAGAGCGCGGCGTCTTCCGGGCGGACTACGCGGGCACCACCTTGCGCGACCACCTCGGCCTTGCTCCGGTGCCGACACCGGGCGCGCATCGCGGCTCGGACACCGCGACCGAGGTGGCGTCGTAGCCGTGGCGACGACACACTTAGGGGTTTTGGACCTCGTTCCGATCTCCTCGGGATCCAATGCCACTGCAGCGCTGCACAACAGCATCGACCTGGCTCAGCACGCCGAAAGCCTTGGGTACAGCCGCTATTGGTTCGCCGAGCATCATCTCAATCCGGGTGTCGCCGGCACGTCGCCCGCCGTCGTGCTCGCTTTGACCGCGAGCCACACCTCGACCATCCGGCTCGGCTCGGGAGCCGTGCAGATGGGCCACCGCACCGCGCTGTCGACCGTGGAGGAATTCGGGCTGCTCGACGCGCTGTATCCGGGACGGTTCGACCTCGGCTTGGGACGCTCGGGAGGCAAGCCGCGTGAACCGGCGACGACCGCACCGACGTCGCCTCGGCCGGTGACCAACGGCCACACCGCAAATGGATTGCGGATACCGCCGCGGTTCGACATCCGACCGTTGCTGAGCTCCCCGCGTTTCGGCTTACACAAGGCGCTGCTGCAGTTACCCGGTGCCGAATCGCAGGACTACACCGAACAAGTCGACGACGTGCTGGCGCTGATCGCCGACAAGTATCAGTCGGCGGACGGTCTCGAGGCCCACGTCGTGCCTGGAGCGGGCGCCGACCTTCAGGTCTGGATTCTGGGCAGCAGCGGCGGCGAGAGCGCGATCGTGGCCGGCCACAGGGGATTACGATTCGCCGCCAATTACCACGTCGCTCCCGCGACCGTTCTCGAGGCCGCTGACGGCTACCGGGCCGCGTTCAGACCGTCGGCCGAACTCGACCGGCCCTACGTCGCGGTCTCGGCCGACGTCGTGGTGGCGGATGACGAGGCTACTGCCCGTGAACTGGCGACCGGCTATGGGTTATGGGTACGCAGCATCCGGACCGGTGAAGGCGCCATCCCGTTCCCGACGCCGGCTGAAACGCGGCGGCACCCCTGGAGCGAATCGGATCGGCAGCTGGTGGCTGATCGCGTGGATACTCAATTCGTCGGAACCGCAAGCAAAGTGGCCGATCAGCTCGAGCGTTTACGCGACGCGACGGAGGCAGACGAGCTCATCATCACCACGATTACCCACGATCACCGCGATCGGGTGCATTCCTACCGCCTGCTCGCCGACGAGTGGGCACGCCGCTAGCTACTTCGCAATGCGCTGAGCACTCTGCGCTCCTGGGCGTGACGGGCCTCGGTGAGCGCGGCGTCCTGGTCGGCGGGATCCGCGTGTAGGAAGCTGCCGGACCCGGGTGAGCCGCCGGAGCCGAGCTTGTTCATCGTGGTCGGCACCGGCGCGCCTCGATATTCCAGTGGAAGTGGGCCCAGTGGCTGGTGTATCTCGATGTAGGCGCCGTGCGGCAGGCGTGTGATGATGCCGGTCTCGATGCCGTGCCGAAGGATTGCTCGGTCGCTGCGCTGTAGGCCGATGCACCACCGGTAGGTGACGAAGTAGACGGTCACCGGCAACACGACCATCCCGATCCGTCCGATCCAGGTCGTCGCGTTGAGCGAGATGTGGAACTTCAGCGCAATGACGTCGTTCATCGCTCCGAGGGTCAGGATCGAGTAGAACGCAATAGCCATCGCACCGATGGCGGTGCGCACCGGCACGTCGCGCGGACGTTGAAGCAGGTTGTGATGAGCGTGGTCGCCGCTAAAACGTCTCTCCAGGAACGGATAGAAGATCAACAGCACGAACACGATGCCCATGATCATCGCAGCCCCGACGGCGGCGGGCACCGTGTGATGACCGAGGTAGATCTCCCACGCCGGCCACAATCGCTGCAGGCCTTCGGTCCACATCATGTAGAAGTCGGGCTGAGAGCCCGCTGACACCTGAGAGGGCTTGTAAGGCCCCAGGTTCCAGATCGGATTGATCTGCAACACCCCGCCCGTCAAGCCGAGTACGGCGGTGGTCAGCGCAAAGAAGGCCCCGGATTTCACCGCGAAGACCGGCATGACGCGCACGCCGACGACGTTGTGTTCTGTGCGTCTCGGACCGGCAAACTGAGTGTGCTTCTGGAACCACACCATCAGCAGGTGCGCTCCGATCAGCGCGAGGATGATCGCCGGTAGAACCAATACGTGGAGCGCGTACAGCCGCGGAATCAGCGTGGTGCCGGGAAAGTCGCCGCCGAAAAAGGCCCAATGAAGCCAAGTGCCAATCACGGGGAATCCCAGCATGATCGACGACAGAGCGCAGCGCAGACCGATTCCGGACAGCAGGTCGTCGGGCAACGAGTAGCCGAAGTAACCCTCGAACATGGCCAGGATCAGCAGCAGCGAGCCGATCACCCAATTGGCTTCGCGCGGGCGGCGGAAGGCGCCGGTGAAGAAGACCCGCGCCAGGTGGACCATGATCGAGGCGGCGAACAGCAGCGCGGCCCAATGATGAACCTGGCGGACGAACAAGCCGCCGCGCACCTCGAAGGAGATGTTGAGCGCCGACTCGTAAGCGCGTGACATCGGGACGCCGCGCAACGGCTGATACACCCCGTGGTAGGTGACGTCTGTCATCGACGGATCGAAGAACAGCGTCAGGTAGACGCCGGTGATCAGCAAGACAACGAAGCTGTACAGGGCGATTTCACCGAGCAGGAACGACCAGTGCGTGGGGAAGACCTTGTTGAGGGCGCGTCGCACGCTCGCGGAGGGGTGGTATCTCGCGTCGATTTCATGGCCCGCGCGCAATACGGTGTCTGCCGGTCGGAGGTCCATGGCAACCATCCCCTCACGGCTGAAGCCGCAGCTCTGCGATCAGCCGAGCATCTACTATCGTGTGTAGTACCACGCAGCGTAGTACTAATTCGGATGGTCGTAAAGGACTTGAGTCAGGCCTTGCCGTTGCGCTCGCGGTGCTTGCAGCCCGGCCAGCAACACGGCCGGCGCATGCCCTCTTCGAGTTCTTCCTGGGTTCGGTGGATCCGACGCTCCCGGGTCTTTTCCTGCTTGGCGTCGTCCACCCAGCAGATGAACTCGTTGCGCGCCAACGGCGTGATGTCTTTCCATGCGGCCAGTGCCGTCGGATTGGTCA
The DNA here is from genome assembly GCF_022430545.2 of Mycobacterium paraterrae. Classification (NCBI taxonomy): domain Bacteria; kingdom Bacillati; phylum Actinomycetota; class Actinomycetes; order Mycobacteriales; family Mycobacteriaceae; genus Mycobacterium; species Mycobacterium paraterrae. Next base: position 2,179,842 of record NZ_CP092488.2, read on the forward strand.
GAAGCGCTGTACGCAGGTCGTCCGGAAGCTTGTGCACCACTCCGCCGGGCACTGTCGGCGGACATGAAAAACTGCCCACTGGCGGACATGAAAGTGCCCGTTCGCGGCCAATAAGAACTGCCCACCGGCGGATACGAAAGTGCCCGCAGGCGGCCATGAATCTGCCCAGACCTACTTGATGTCGTTCGGCGCGTCTGCGCTGGGGCGGCCTCTCCTGCGGTTTCGATGTCGATGCCTAGTCGACCCGACAACCCCAGGAGAGACCTACTTGAAGTCTGACGGAGAACTCATGGAAATACTCAATGCCTACGACCTGACCGGGTCCTACCGCGCCGCGGCCGAGCTGTGTGGGTGCTCGCACCACACCGTGAAGAAAGCGGTCGAGGATCGCAACGCTGGGCTGCCCCCGGCCACGCGGCGGGCCCGGATGATCGATGATTGGCGCGACCTGCTGGAAACCTGGGTCGCTGATTCGAAGGGCAAGATCCGCGGCGACAAAGCCCACGACAAGCTGGTGGCGTTGGGCTACACCGGCACCGACCGCACCACCCGCCGTTCGTTGGCGGAGATCAAAGCGCAATGGCGCCTTGGCAATACACGCGTGCACCGGCCCTGGATCACCGAGCCAGGACTGTGGCTACAGTACGACTTCGCCGACGGCCCCCTTGTCGCCGGCCGCAAGATCGTGCTGCTCGTGGCGTGGCTGGCGTGGAGCCGCTACCGCGTCGTGGTGGCTTTGCGGGACCGCACCGCACCCAGTGTCTTCGCCGGCCTGGACCGCATCTTTCGCATCGTCGGTGGTGCTCCGACCTACCTGCTCACCGACAACGAGAAGACCGTCACCACTGGACACATCGCCGGAGTTCCGGTCCGCAACCGGGCCGCGGTCACCTTCGGCCGCTACTACGGCCTTTCGGTGCTGACGTGTGAACCCGCCGACCCAGCCACCAAGGGTGGGGTGGAGAACGCGGTGAAGCTCGCCAAAGCCGACATCGTGCCTACTGAGACCAACCTCCTGCCGCAGTACGACTCGTTCGCCGACGTCGAAGCCGCATGCGCCGGTTTCACCACCGAGATCAACGCCCGCGTGCACCGGATCACGGGACGCCGGCCGGCCGAGATGCTCATTCAGGAACGCCCGGCCCTGCACGCGGTTCCTGACCTGCCCCACACCGCCGCGTTGGGGGTGACCCGCCGGGTTCCCGACAACACCCCGATGGTCACCTTCGACCACTGCCAATACTCGCTGCCCGCAACTCTTCTGGGCCAGACAGTGTGGATCCGTGACCACGACGGCACCGATGAGGTGGTGATCTGCGCTCTTGATGGCGGCGGCCCGGTGGAGGTGGCGCGGCATCGCCGCGCCGCCCCCGGTAGTCCCGCCATCAACGATGACCACTTCCCTGAGCATCGGGACAAGGTGCCCGGTGATTACCGGGTGCGGGCCCGCACTGTCAGTGAGCAGACCTTCCTGGCGCTGGGGCCGGGTGCGGCGGTGTGGCTCAAAGAAGCCGCCGCCGTCGGCACCGAACGGATCCTGCAGAAGATGGCCCACGCGGTGGAACTGTCGGCGTTAACCGGCCGCGCCGATGTCGACTGGGCGCTCGGGCATGCTGGCGTGCACGGTCGCTTCGCCACCGGTGACCTTGATTCCATCCTCGCCAGCAAGGGCATGGACACCACTCGCCGCGGCGCCGACGAAGACACCTCCCTGGCGCAAGGAACCAGTGGGTGGAACTTATTCGGCCGCAACGTTATCGACGCTGACGAGGCAGGCATCGCGTGACTACCACCACGACCACCGCGTCGCTACCCGCCGACGTCGAAGCGCTGATGCGTGGGCTGCGGTTGCCGCACGCCCGCGCGATCGCCGCCGACGTGCTGGCCACTGCCCGAGCTCAACGCTGGGACCCCACCGAGGTGATCAAAGCGCTGCTGACCGAGGAGTCCGCCGGCCGGGCCCGGTCCATGCTGGCCGCCCGCCGCAAAGCCGCCGGCTTCCCGACCGGGAAGACATTCGACGTGTGGGACCCCAATGCGTCGTCGATCCCGTTACCGACCCAGCAGGCGCTACAGACCCTGGAGTGGGTGGGTCGTCGGGAGAACCTGGTGGTCTGCGGGCCCGCTGGCACCGGCAAGACGTTCTTCCTCGAAGCGTTGGGGCAGAAGGTCATCGAAGCCGGGATGCCGGTGGCGTGGTTCACCCTCGAGCAGATCGGGGTCCTGGTTCGGGCGCACCGCGCTGACGATTCGTTGGGCAAGGCCGTGGCCAAGATCGTGCGTGCCGAGCTCGTGGTGATTGACGACGTTGGACTGTTGCCCGTCGGTGCCGATGCCGCTGAAGGGCTCTACCGCATCGTCGAGGCCGCCTATGAACGGCGCTCGGTGGCGATCTCATCGAACCTGCACCCCAGTGGTTTCGATGAGCTGATGCCCAAGACGTTGGCGACTGCCACCGTGGACCGGCTGCTGCATCACGCGCACCTGTGCCAGACCAGCGGAGACTCCGTGCGGCTGGCCCAAGCCCTGCACGGGAAGGGAGTCAAACCCTTGAGCTGACAACGGCCTCAACCACCGGTGGCGGACACACCCTAATGGGCAGATTCGTGTCCGCCACTGGGCAGTTCTTATTGGCCACCTACGGGCAGTTCTCATGTCCGCCCACGGGCAGTTTCAGCTGTCCATTGACAGGGCACCGGGCTGCGAGTCATATCGCCACGTTAATCGTCGGCAGCGCGGCTAGCGTGGAGGCCGTGTCCGAACGGGTCTGGGACTTCGCTACCGCGCCGCCCCGCATCGCGCCTGGCGTGACGTCGATGGTCGGCTACCGCTCCATGCAGAACCCCGGCGCACTGCACCGCGGCATGCCGTCGTCGACGCTCACGTTCATCGTCAGCCTCGACGACGGAGTGGAGGCGGCCGAAACGGCCGAGGCCCTTTCGACCGCGCGGCCGAATCCGCTGTTGCTGAGTGGTTTGCACGTCAAGCCGGCGTATGTGCGGCAACGGCGGGGCCAGACCGGCGTGCAGATTGCGGTGCATCCGCTCGCGGCTCGCTCACTGTTCGGAGCGCCCAGCGCGGAATTGAGCGCCGGCGCATGGGACGCAACGGCGATATTGGGGCGCGACGGCACTCGACTACAACAGCGGATCAGCGAGGCGAGGAGTTGGGACGAGGCATTCGGCGGGATCGCCGAGTATCTCGCGACCGGGTGGCGGGACGACCCCGCAGTGCGTCCTGAGGTGGCGCAGGCGTGGCACCTGTTGCAGCTCAGTGGCGGACGTGTAGCGGTGGGGACGTTGGCTGACCGGGTCGGTGTCTCTGCCAGGCACCTGACCACGTTGTTTCACCGGGAGGTCGGCCGTTCGCCTAAGACGGTCGCGATGCTGATGCGATTCGAGCGGGCGACGGCGCGGATCGCCGATTCGGTGCGGCGGCGCCATGCGACGGTCGATCTCGCCGCAGTCGCCGCGAGCACGGGCTACAGCGACCAAGCCCACCTGACGCGTGAGTTCGCCCGGTTCGCCGGAGCGTCGCCCGGTCGGTGGATCGCCGAAGAGTTCCGAAACATTCAAGACGGCGGGCACCGACCCCGCACAGACTGTGAGCATGACCTCTAATAACCCGACCGTGTGGCCGACGTTGCAGGCGCACGACGCGCCCAGACTCATCGACTACTACGTTGACACCTTCGGCATGATCCTTGCCGCCCGTTACGGAGAGGGTGACTCGGTCGACCACGCCCAACTGCTCTGGCCCGAAGGAAGCGGCGGCATCATGCTCGGCAGTTACAAGCCGGGGGCCATATGGTGTCGCGAGCCCGGCACGGCCGGCGCATACATCGTGACGGGCGACCCGGCGGCGCTGTTCGAGCGCGTTCGCGCGCATCGAGCTGACGTTGTCCGTACGTTATCCGAAACAGATTACGGCGCAACTGAATTCGTGGTGCGCGATCCCGAGGGCAACCTGTGGTCCTTCGGTGACTATCGTGGCGCTTCGCTGCCGAGTTGACCATGCGCGCGACAAAGATCTTCGCGAATTTGCGCGTCGCGGACATCGCCTCCGCGAAGAGCTTCTACACCGATTTCCTCGGGCTGCCGACAGAAGAGTTCAACCTGGGCTGGGTAGCCCGGTACTCGTCGCCGGACGCCGAGGCGAGGCTGCAGCTGGTCACGACAGACCTCACCGCTGCGGAGGACTCGGTCATCTCGGTCTGTACCGACGACATCGACGCCGCGTTCGCCGAGGCGCGGGCGCGCGGCTACGAAATCGTTCATCCGCTGACGGACGAGCCATGGGGACCTCGTCGCTTCTTCGTCCGGGCACCCGACGGCAACGTCGTCAACATCGTGAATCACCACGACTGAAACTCGATGTTTTGTACATCTGTGCAAAGGGTAGGCCGCCTAACATGTCCAAATTCAGTGTTATGAAATCGGTCGTTGTCGGTGGAGCAGTCGCCGCGGCGATGGCAGTCATGCCTCTCGCTGCGGCCGATGCGAGTGTGGGTGGGGCCGGCGCCGCTCCTGCCCACGTCATTTACAAGCTGGACCCGGGCGGCAGCGGATGTGCCCCCAACGGAGGACCCTGCGGATCCGGAGGTCAGGACAGTGGTCCAGGCGGCGGACCCGGCGGCCAAGGCTGTGTGGCTGGCGTCGGTTGTGGATTCGGCGGCCAGAACGCCGGTCCGAATGGTCAGCCCGGCGGTTGCCTGTTTGGCGTCGGCTGCGGCCACGCCTGATCCGGCTAGGTAACTACTACTCACCATCGTGCGGTCCGGGGTAACCCGGGCCGCACGATTCGTTTTGTGCGGCCGGAATTTGTCGGTGCTCGGTGTGATGATGGCGTCATGTCTGTGGTCGCGCCGTCACCTGAGGTGAGCCGTGGCGAGCGCCTCGAGGTGTTGTTTGCGGAGTTGTCGGAGCTCGCCGGTCAGCGCAATGCGATCGATGGGCGGATTGTGCAGATCGCCGCGGAGATCGACGGCGATCAGTTGTGGGGGGCCACGGGTGCGCGGTCGGTGGCGGCGTTGCTGGCCTGGAAGCTGGGCTCGTCATCAGCTAATGCGCACACGATTGCTGCGGTGGCGGGGCGACTGGAGGAGTTTCCCGGCTGTGTTGCGGGTTTGCGGGAGGGCCGGTTGTCGTTGGATCAGGTCGGGGTGATCGCTGGCCGCGCCGGTGCGGGTTCGGATGCGCACTATGCGCAGTTGGCGGCGGTGGCGACGGTCAGCCAGTTGCGGACCGCGGTGAGTTTGGAGCCGCGCCCCGAACCCGAGCCCGGGCCGCCGCCGCAGCCCTCGATCAGCCGCGGCGGTGATGAACGGTTCAGCTGGTGGCGGATCAAACTCCCGCACGACGACGCCGCGAAATTCGATGCGGCTTTGGCTTCGCATCGCGATGCGCTGGTCGCGCAGTGGAAGCAAGACCACGGCGGCGGTGCGGGTGGGGTCGGGGACCGCCCGCCGCTGCCGGGCACCCTGGAGGCGTTCATGGCGCTGGTCGAATCCGGCTGGGACGTTGAGGCTGCGCGTCGCCCGCATGGCGCGCACACCACGGTGGTGGTGCACGTCGATGTCGACCAGCAGGTTGGCGGCCTGCATCTGGGTCCGCTGCTGACCGACGCCGAACGCCAGTATCTGAGCTGTGATGCGACGTGTGAGAGCCTGTCACGAATTTTGTGTAAGTCAGAGGTGATTTGACTACGAATTGTAGTCTAACACAACGGAATTCGTCCCGGGAACAGTCTGGCGAGTGTGTTCAATGCCACAGTCCAGTTGTACGTTCCGGTGCCCGAGAATCCTCCTCTGTCGCTGGAGATGTTGCGCAATCCGAGATACAGCAACTTCATCGCGGCGTCCTTGTCGGGGAAATGGCCGCGGTTTTTGGTGATCTTGCGCAGCTGGAAGTTGATCGACTCGATGGCGTTGGTGGTGTAAACGATCTTGCGCAGCTCCACCGGATAATCCAGGAACGGCACGAACTCTGGCCAGGCGTTGCGCCAAACGTCGATTGCCCCAGGATATTGGGCCCCGTAGGCGGTGTCGAACTCTTTGAGCGCGAGCTCGGCGGCCTCGGTGGTCGACGCGCCATAGATCGCGCGCATCGAGGTCGCGACCTTCTTGCGGTCCTTGTAGGACACGAAGCGCATGGCGTTGCGGATGACGTGCACCACGCAGGTCTGCACCACGGTGTCGGGAAAGGTCGAGCGGATCGCATCAGGCAGCCCGGTCAGCCCGTCGCAGCAGGCGATCAGGATGTCGCGCACCCCGCGGTTGCGCAGGTCGATGACGACTTTCTGCCAGAATTTGGCGCCCTCGGAGTCTTGGATCCAGACCCCCAGGGCGTGTTTGCGGCCCTCCAGATCCACCCCGATGGCCAGATAGGCCACCTTGGTCGTGACCACCCCGTTGTCCTTGATGCGCAACCGCAGCCCGTCGATGTAGAGGATGGGATAGACCTCATCGAGCGGGCGGGACTGCCAGGCCTTGATCTCATCGACCACGACGTCGGTGACATTAGAGATCAGCTCGCGCGACACGGCAGCCCCGTACACCTCCTGCAGATGGGCTTCAATGTCGCGGGTGGTCATCCCGCGCGAATACAGCGACAACACAACGGAATTGATGTTATTGAGTCGGCGGGTCTTCTTGGGCACGATCGCCGGCTCGAACGATCCGTTGCGGTCGCGCGGCACGGAGATATCCACTGGACCGTTGACCGTGGACACCGTCTTCGAGCTGAACCCGTTGCGCGAATTGCCCGACCCGCGCCCGGCCAGATCCCCGGACTCATAGCCCAGATGATGAGTCATCTCGGTCTGCAGCGAGCGCTCCAGCACCGCCTTAGTCAACTCATTGAGCAAACCGTCCGCGCCGTCGATCGGAGTGCCCGACTTCACCGCATCCTTGATCAGCGAATCCAGCGTCTCCGCCGAAAACGTCTCGGCCAGCCGCCGCGCCGCCGACTTCTCCTCAGCCGACGACTGCGTGGTCTTCGTCACAAAACACTCCTTCTGTCCGCCCCAACGGCGGTCCGATCTTGGACCACCCCGGACTTACACAGATGGAATGACACGCCCACGTGTGAGGTGTGGTTCGAACGCGCCGGCCAACCCATCGGCGCCGGGCGGTCGACCCGGGTGATCAACCGGCGGCTGCGCCGCGCGCTGGAGCGCCGCGACCGGGCCTGCGTGGTTCCCGGCTGCGGGGCCACCCGCGGCCTGCACGCCCACCACCTTCAGCACTGGGAAGACGGCGGCCCCACCGAGTTGGACAACCTGGTCCTGGTCTGCCCCTATCACCACCGCCTACACCACCAGGGCGGCATCACCCTGACCGGACCCGCCACCAACCTCACCGTCACCGACGAAGACGGCCACCCGCTCAGCGGAGCCGCACTAGCCCACACACCCACACAACCCCCACCCGACGTCCCGGCCTACCCCGGACCACTGGGCGAACGCGCCCAATGGTGGTGGTACACCCCCTACCAACCACAGGCGCCACCCTCAAACAACTGAAGGTGCGCCACGAAACAGTCGGCGGCACAGGCGAGTTCGGTGTCGCTCGATAGGCTATTCCCCCTTGAGGCTGCCGATGCCGAGCGAGAAGTCGGTGCGCGCCGCTCGCGAGTCCGCCTGATGCTCCTGCACGTAGCCCTGCGGATCGCGGTCGACGATCGGCAGTCCTCGCGTCGTGGGATGCTCGGCCATGAACTCCCGGTACTGAGCCCCGAGCGACTCGCGTAGCCCGATCGGTGCGTGACGCCGGAAGTCGGCCAGGCCTTCGCGCTCCTCTTCGGCCATGTGATCGTCGTTGGCGACCCTGGTCCGTCCGACCGCCGCCCACCACTCATCGGTCGCAAGTTCTGCGGCGTTCGCATCACGCACGCCGTCGCGGATGTCGTTGTGGTCACCGATCGCGTCGAGCGTCTCGCCCTCGGCGTCGTCACCGCCGCGTTTGAGCAGCTGCGGGTAGAAGATTTTCTCCTCGATCAGGGCATGCACGTCGAGCTTGTCCGCTAGCGGGCGCCAGACCCTTATCAGCGCGTGCCGATTGACCGGTGTCTGCGCCTGCAGCTCGTCGAGCTTGGCGAACTGTTCGCGAAACCAGTCGTGGTCGTCGAGGATGAGCATGGTGATATCGGCCATCCCCACCAGTAAATCAGCTGGGCGCCGGTCGTGACTCGCCGCTTGCGGGTTTCCAGCGGACGGCCAATCCGGCGGCGATGAGCGCGGCGGTGCCGGCCGCCGCGGCGACGAACACCCACCCGCGACGGACGGCGGCAAGGTCGACGCCGGGCTGGTAAAGCATCGTCAACGCGGTGGTGCCCAACACCATGCCCAGCTGTCTGGCGGTATTCGTGACCGCCGACCCGGCCCCCCACCGGTCGGCCGGTAGGGCGAGTCCGGTGACAGCCGACAGGCTCGGCAACACCAACCCCACTCCGGCGCCGGTGAATAACTGAGCGGGAAAGTAGTCGGCCAGATAGTGCGGTGTCGTCCCGATGGTGGACAACCAAATTCCGATCCCGGTGGCGTAAAGCCCTGCTCCCGCCGCGGCGACCCAACCGATACCTATCTTGCCGACTAGTCGCCCGGCCAGCGGCGAGACGACGACCACCATGACGGGACCCGGCGCCAGGCACAGTCCGGCAGCCGCCGGCGGCATACCCCACACGGTGGTGAGCAGCATGACCCCGCTCAGCAACATCGCCCCGTGCGCTGCCGAAAACACCAGCAGCGCAAGGCAACTCGACCACATCGGCAGCACCCGCACGGCGGCGAGGTCGACGGCCGGCGATGGATGGCGCAGTGAACGCCACACAGCCAGCGCCATTGCTCCGACAGCGCCGACTACCGCCGCGGTGATAGCGCTGGTGCTGCGACCGACCACCGGCAGCTCGATCAGTGCCCACACCAGCGCCCCGACACCGACCACCAAACTGAGTGCGCCGAATAGGTCTGGAACACCGGTACCGGTTCCGGCGGCCCTGGACAGCACGACGGTCCCGGCCACCACGGCCAGCAGCCCCACCGGGATGTTGACGAAAAAGATCCAGCGCCAGGACAACTGGACCAGCGCCCCCCCAACTGGCGGTCCGAGCGCCGCAGCCGTCGCACCCACGGCCGACCAGGTGCTGACGGCGACTGCCCGCCGGGACGCGGGGACCGCGGCCAACAAAAGCGCGGCGAACTCGGCATCAGCATCGCCGCACCGAGGGCCTGCACGGCGCGGGATGCGACCAGCATGGGAAACGAACCCGCCAGGCCACAAGTGGCCGAGCCCGACGTGAAGACCACCAGTCCAGCCAGGAAAATCCTGCGATGGCCGTACCGATCGCCCAGCCGGCCCGCCGGATTCATGAATGCGGCAAAGACGAGGGTGTAGGCGTTCAGCACCCATGACATCGCTCCGAGATCGGCGGTGCCGAAGGCCTGTCGGATGTCGGGAAAAGCGATGTTCACGATGAACAGGTCAAGGCTTGCCAGGAAGGCGGCGGTCGACACCACCAGAACGGTCGCCGTTGAACGCGTCGTCGGTACCTGCGTTGTTGTCGTCACGCCCGCCTCGCGTTGCATTCGACCGACAGGACAAGCACCCACCCGGTCGCTAGATATAGCTAACAATACCTAGCCAGGGGGTGGCGGGGACATCGCGGAAGGAGTTAGTTAAGTCACTACGCACGAGTCGAATAAGACCTAGGCTCGAGCGATGACGGTCCCGTACGACGAGGCGCTGCGTGAGCAGATCCGTGATCGGCTCGCCGGGCACGACCGTCGCGTCGTGGACGATCCGGTGAAGCGTCACGCGGCCGTCGCGGTGCTGTTGGTGGACTCGGAGGTCGGGGAGGACCGGATCGATCCTGCGCCCGTCGAAGACTGGATCGCGGGACGCCCGATGCCGGAATCGCTCGACGGCCGGATGGTCGACGTGTCGGGCGGCGCCGCATTCCTGCTGTGCCGCAGGACATCTCGACTCAGCTCGCACCCCGCGCAATGGGCGCTTCCGGGAGGGCGTCTGGATCCGGGGGAGACGGTTGTTGAGGCGGCACTGCGTGAACTCGACGAGGAGGTCGGGATCAAGCTCGCCGAGGCCAACGTGTTGGGATTGCTCGACGATTATCCGACCAGATCTGGATATGTGATTACCCCGGTCGTCATCTGGGGTGGAGGTCGACTGAATCCGCAACCGGCACCCGACGAAGTGGTGGCGGTCTATCGGGTAGGCCTCCACCAGTTGCGGCGTTCAGACTCACCGCGATTCATATCGATTCCGGAGAGCTCGCGGCCCGTCGTCCAGATACCGCTGGGCAACGACCTCATTCATGCGCCGACAGGTGCGGTGTTGCTGCAGCTTCGCTGGCTGTGCCTTGATGGCCGCGACGATCCGGTCGACGAGTTCGAGCAGCCGGTGTTCGCCTGGAAGTGAACGTATTTCGGTTCTAGCTTGCCGCTTGGTCTCGCCTGGTGGTCGCGCGATTTCGCTGCGCGACGAGTGGGCGGCTCGGAATGCGTTGCCGCAGAACGGGTGCGACGTCCGACTGGAAGAGCTCGAAGCTTTCACGTTGCTGAGCGGCTGTGAACCCGTCCGCATCCGCGCTCAAGTGCATCACCTCGTGACCGAGGTGCTCGTGGTACCGGCCGACCTTGTCGACGACCTGTTCGGGACTACCGACCAGCGCGGAGCTCCGCTGAATGAAATCGTCGAGGGAGTCGAACACCACCGGAATCCCGGCGCGGCGCGCTAAGGCCAGTCGCGCCTCGAACGTCGGACGGTAGGCGGCCACCGCCTCCTGCGACGTCCGGGTGACGTAGAAGCCGGCCGTTCCCGCGCCGACCAGTGCATCCTCCGGCCGGTGACCGTAGAACTCCCACCGCTCCCGGTAGTGGCGCACCAGAGCGGCATACGGTTCGACCGGGTTGCTCACGTTGGCCGAGAAGATCGGGTCACCATGGCGGGCTGCCAAGTCGACAGAGTCGGTACTGGTCGCGCTGCCGTGCCAGATCCGGATGCCTGGTTGCAGCGGACGGGGAAGCGCCCTCGCGTGCACCAAGTTCGGTCGGAACTTCCCCGCCCACGTCACATCGTCGCTGTGCCACAGCAACCGGAACAACTCGTACCCTTCCCGATTGCGCTCCCACTGGTCGCTCGTCGTGACGTGGAAGAGCTCGGCCTGCGCGGCGCCGTTGCCCTTGCCGATAATCAGCTCGAGACGGCCGCCGGATAGGTTGTCGAGCGTCGAGTAGTCCTCGAATGCGCGCACCGGGTCGAGCAGGCTCAGCGTCGTCACACCGGTGAACAAACTGATAGTCGTGGTACGGGCGGCAATGTGACTGAGCACAACCGGCGGCGAGGACGAGATGAACGGATCCTCGTGCCGTTCGCCGACCGCAAAGCCGTCGAAGCCCAACTTCTCGGCCAGGACGGCTTTGTCGACGACGTCACGAAACCGCTCGGCCGGGCTCTTCTTCTCACCCGACACCGGATCGGGGACGTGGGTGATCAGCGTGATCAGCAGGAATTTCATGCGCCGAGCAGTGTCTTCTCACGATGGTGCCGGCTTGTGTTCACGACCATTGCTGGAGCAACGGGTCGCGAGACGGCTCAATTCCCCGATGGATCAACGATTACTTTCGAGCCGCCGACTCGCGCGTTCGGAAGCCGGGACCCGGCTCAGGCGTGACGTTATGCGCGGTGATCTCTTGTTGGCAGTGCGCGCAGACCAGTACCGGGACGGCGGTCTGGTCGCACGGTTGGTGGTGTAGCACGATCGGCGGCCCCTGGGGGACTGGCAAGTGCTGATCGCCCCACTGCATCAGCACGACGATCGCGGCGAACAGGTCGCGGCCAGGGTCTGTCAGCCGATATTCGTGGCGGTCGGGATCGCTTGCGTAACGGACCTTTTCCAGCAGGCCCTTGTCGACAAGGGTTCGCAGGCGGGCCGACAAGGTGGGGCGAGGAATCTGCAGGTTGCGCGCCAACTGGCCGAACCGACGTACGCCGAAGAACGCTTCACGCAGGATCAGCAGCGTCCAGCGTTCCCCGACGATCTCGAGCGTGCGCGCGACGGACTCCCCCTCGAAGCGATGGGACAGATCCGGGTAGTCCATGGTTCACCCAATGTACCGGTTCAAAAAATAAACCGGTAGTGGTAACGTGACCGGACCACCACGACGCCTGTGCAAAGCGAGGACGTATGGACACCGACGTCATGACCGCGCCCGTACTTTCCCGCGCCCGCCAGCTCGCCGACCTGGCCCGCGGGATGGCCGAACGCATCGACGCTGAGCGCCGGCTGCCGACCGAATTGGTTGAGGCGCTGCGTGATTCGGGGCTGCTGCGGGCCGGGGCGCCGCAGGAGGTCGATGCGCTGGAGTTGCCGGCGGGAACAGCGCTGCGCTGTGCGGAGGAGGTGGCGCGCGGCGACGCGTCGGCTGGATGGTGCGTGTCGATCGGCATCACCAGCACCCTGCTCGTCGCTTATCTGCCGCCCGCGAGCCGTACCGAGTTGTTCGGCGGCGGCCGCGGACTGGCAGCCGGGGTGTGGGCGCCCCAGGGTAGGGCGCACCGCGTGGCCGGCGGGGTGGTGGTCTCGGGGCGGTGGGCGTTTTGCAGCGGGATCACCCACGCCGACGTGTTGTTCGCCGGTTGCATCCTGGACGACAAGCCCGCTGTGGTCGCGTTGCCGACCGGGCAACTGCACATCCTCGACACCTGGCACACACTCGGATTGCGCGGTACCGGCAGCCATGACACCGTCGCCGACGACGTGTTCGTCCCCGACGAGCGCGTGCTGTCGATCTTCGACGGCCCGGTGATCGACCGACCGCTGTACCGATTCCCGCCGTTCGGATTCTTCGCGGCATGCATCACCGCGGCGGCGATGGGAAACGCGCGGGCCGCGATCGACGACTTCGTCGAGCTGGCCATGACCAAGAAGGGTGTGGCCGCCAGCCGCACACTGGCCGAGCGATCCACCATTCAATCGGCGGTCGCCACGGCCGACTCGGCACTCGAAGCCGCCCGGGCTGGCTACTACCAAGCCATCGAAAGCGCTTGGGCGGCAGCTGAAGCCGGGCCGCATATACCGTTGACGGTACGCACTCGCCTGCGACTCGCCGCAACGCACGGGGCGCGTGTCTCGGCCGACATCGTGCGATCGATGTACGACCTGGCGGGCGGCAGCGCCATCTACGACGGCGCACCGCTGCAACGACGGCTGCGCGACGCATTCACCGCCACCGCGCACTTCCAGGTGAACGAGGCGTCGCGGGAACTGCCGGGCCGCATACTACTGGGTCAGGCCAGCGAGGCGGCGATGCTGTGAGATCTCCGATCGAGGCAGTCCTGCCGTTCTGGCTCGACCGGCCCGACCTGGAGGCACTCGAGATCGCCGAAGCAGTCCATGCGGCCGGACTCGACGGGCTCTGGATCGGCGAGATGGCGACGTTCGACGCTTTCGCGCTGGCCACCGCCATTGGCGCCCGTGCCCCCGGTCTGAGACTGCGGATCGGACCGCTGCCGATCAGCGTGCGAACGCCCGCCTCGATCGCTTTGGGCGCCAGCACAGTTGCCGGCGTCACCGGCGTGCCGGTTGACATCGCCTTGGGCGCCTCAAGTCCCTTTATCGTTTCTGGCTGGCATGACCGGGACTGGTCGCACAGTGTCGGAAGGATGCGGGAGACGATCGAGTGCCTGCGCCCCATCCTGCGCGGCGAGCGTGGCGACTACGACGGTCGCTATGTCCGCAGTCATGGTTTCCGACTACGGAATCCCCTGCGGCACTGCACGATTGGCGTCGGAGCATTCGGTCCGTCGATGCTGCGGCTCGCTGCCGAGTGCGCCGACGAGCTGGTACTGAATCTCGCATCACCGCAACGCGTGGCACGGATTCGAGAGCAGATGGACCGGCGGGCCACCGCGACGGGTCGGGTGCCGCCGCACGTGACGGCGTGGGTGCCGGTCGCCGTGCGGCCCGGTGCGGCGGCACTGCATCAACTCGCGAGTCAGCTCGCGGTCTACCTCGCCCCGCCAGGTTATGGCGAGATGTTCTGCGACCTCGGATTCACCGAGCTGGTCGAGCGCGCCCGGGCGGGCGCCCGGCGGGCGGAGCTGGCGGGCACGATCCCGCTCGAATTGGCCAGTGAATTAGCCGCTTTGGGCACGCCGGAACAGGTCGGCGATCGGATACGGGCCTACTTGGATGCCGGAGCCGACACCGTTGCGGTGATTCCTGTGACTGCCGAGGACCCTGCCGGCCGCATCGCCCTGGCCTGCGCCGCGGACATCGCTCGTACCATCCCAACCCCTCAGGAGACCGCCCTATGACCACCGTCAACGTGCAATGCCGACTTGCCGCGCGCCCCCAGGAGACGCTGAAGGCAACGGACTTCGATATCGTCGAAGAGCCCAAACGTGTTGCGAACGATGGACAATTCGTGGTCCAGGTCAGCTACCTCTCAATCGACCCCGCCATGCGCACGTGGATGAATGCGGGGCGAAGTTACGTGCCGCCGGTGGAAATCGGCGAGGTGATGCGGGCTTTGGGTGTCGGCCGAGTCGTCGAATCCCGACACCCCGCCTTCCCGGTCGGCGCGCACGTGTCCGGCATTTTCGGAGTCCAGCGCTACGCCGTGTCCGACGGTACCGATGTCAACCTGGTCGACACCACACTGGCGCCGGCGCCGGTTTACCTCAGCGCCCTTGGCATCAGCGGGCTGACCGCCTATTTCGGCCTGCTCGACGTCGGCAGGCCCGAGCCGGGGCAGACCGTATTGGTGTCGGGGGCGGCCGGATCGGTCGGCAGTATCGTCGGGCAGATCGCCCGGATCAAAGGATGTCGCGCGATCGGCATCGCCGGCGGCGAGGAGAAGCGTCGATGGCTCGTCGAAGAAGCCGGATTCGACGCCGCGATCGACTACAAGTCCGCCGACCTACGGAAAGAACTCAAGGTCCACGCCCCCGACGGAGTGGACGTCTACTTCGACAACGTCGGCGGAGCCACCCTCGAGGCCGCCCTGAACCGGCTCGCTCGCGGGGCGCGGATCGTGCTGTGCGGGGCGGTGTCGCAGTACAACGACACGCCGCGCGGACCCGCGAACTACATGCAACTGTTGGTCGCGCGCGCATCGATGACCGGGTTCGTCATCTTCGACTACGCGCATCGGTACCCGGAAGGGGTTGCGCAACTAGCCAAATGGCTCAAGAGGGGCGAACTGCGTTCCCACGAGCAGATCGAATACGGCGATGTAGCCGACTTTCCCGAGACGCTGCTCAAGCTGTTCCGCGGCGAGAACACCGGCAAGCTGATCCTGGCGCTGGGGGAATAGGTACCGCGCACGGACTGGTTGGACTGGGCCATGGCTGCCTTTAGCGAAACCCAGCGTCAACAATTTCTCGCCGACAAGCACGTCGCGATCTTGTCGGTCGCCGCCGCCGACGGGCGACCGCCCGCCAGCGTGCCGATGTGGTACGGCTACACGCCCGGCGGAAACATCTTGGTCAACACCGGGGTGAACGCCCGCAAGACCAGGCTTATCCAGCAGGCCGGCGCGGTGACCCTGGCGGTGCAGCGCGAAGAGCCGCCGTATCAGTACGTGGTCGTCGAGGGCACTGTGGTCGACACCGTCACGCCGGCCCCGCTGGACGTGCGCGAGGCCATCGCGATCCGTTACCTCGGCGAAGAAGGCGGTCGAGCGTTTGTCCAAAGCATGGCGGATCAGCCAGGCATCCTGTTCACCATTCGGCCGGACCGCTGGATCACCGCCGACTTCTCCGACGAGTTGTAGCCCTAGCGTGTCCGTCGTGTGTCGGGGCCGCTGACGGACTGACCTGGCTTAAGCTGGCGGTCTCAAGGACCTAGGTCGTTACGCTCGAGAACCCTGAAGGAAGTACCCCAGATGGACCTCGACCGCATTACCAGCCCGATGCGACTCGCGCGGGGATCGCACCAGCCCGGATCGGGCAAAGGGTGTGCGATGAACGTGATTTCGTACATCAATGGCGACGAGCAGCTCACCGACTTCCCGGCGACATCGGCGCGGCCGTTGGCGTCGTTCGTGCAGTTGTGCAACGACATGCTTGCCGAACCCGACGGTTATCTGTCGCCGGAGAACAGCCTGCTGGTGCTCGACCTCGGCTGGCTGACCGTCGGGACCGCCGAGGTCGCCGACGCCATCACGCACCTTTGGGTGACGAAGCTGCTGACCAGCCCGCCATGGGGTGTGCTCGGCTACGCCCGTGGCGCGGCCGCCGATGCCATCGCCGAGATCGCCGAGCTGCACCGCAATTTCGTGCCCGGTGACGTGCCGTCGATTGTCAGCTGGGACGGCGCGGCGAAGGCGGGGCGTGCCGCCTGCGAGGCCGCCGAGGGCGCGGAATTGTATGCGGTGCGAGCCGCCTGCCAGTCCACGTCGCTCGTCGAGACCGACGATTGGAACACCTTGGATGCCGTCACCGGCAACGCGTTGCGCGCGCACCGGCTGGCCAACATTGATACGGGCGTCGCACGGGTGGTCGATGTCACCCGCCACGCGATCCGCTCCTGGCGTCGACTCGCCGGGCTGAGCGTGATGGGCAATGGGCCCACTCCGGTCGCCGGCGTCCGGTCGCTGAGGCCGGAATCAGCGCTTCCGGTGGCTGTCTCGGCGTAGTCGCATCGTCCGCAGGGTGGCCACGCTTGCCGCGAGCACCGCCATCGCGGCGAGGATGAGGTGCGATCCGTCGATTCCGACGGTGGTCAGCAGCAGCGGCAGGCCGAAGCCGATATACGTCGTCGAGTAGAAGACACCGGTCAACGCACCTCGAACATGTTGCGGTGCAGCGGCTTCCAAGTCGATCAGGCCTTCACGCAGTGAAAGCCCGGACGCGCAGCCCAAGATCAGTAACAGCGGCAGCGCCAGCGGCAGCGTCATAGCGGTCGGAGCTACTGCGATCAGCGCATACGCCAGCGCTGCCAGCCCCGCACCTACGGTCCCTGCCCACGGACCCCACGAGCCGGCCCGAGCGATGATCTGGATGATGCCGCTCGCTCCATTGACGATGAGGGCGGCGAGCCCAGCGGCGACGGGTGCGGCGAGCTCGGTGTGAACCCGCGACGGGATCGTGATGAATCCCAGGGTGGCCGACGCGAACACCCACGGTGCCAGCGGCATCGCCCAACTCAGAGCTCTTCTAACGGAGAGGCTTTGTGCGACATTGCCTTTCGCTCCCGACGTGGTGGCCGGCACCGCGGCTGTCCGTCTGGTCGCCACGATCGTGATCGCCATCGCCATCACAACGAGAATCGCCGCTAACGCGAACGACAGCTCGACCCCGGGTCGCGCGGCCCCCGCGATCAAGCCACCAACCAGTGGTCCGATCGCGAAGCCTGAGATGAGCACAGCTCCGGCCGTCGCCGCGCCCGCGGTACCGCGGAGGTCTGACGCCCACGCGGTGCCTGACGTCATCGCCAGACCCACACCGGCCCCGACGACCAGGCGCCCGATCAACAGCACATCCGGCTGCTGGGACAGCAGCATCGCTACGGTGCCGATCACCGCGGTCGTCGAACCCGTCAGCGCCACCGCCTGCCGTCCGAACACATCCGATGCCTTGCCTCCGATCAGCAGCCCGGGCAGCAATCCCACCGCGTAGATGCCAAAGATCGCGTCTAGCGTCGCCATGCTCAGGTGCTGGCGGTCACTGATCGTCGGCATCAGTGCGACGAAATGATTGGCGACCCAGCCGGTCACCAGCAGCACCGCCAGCACCGCGCCGAATTGGAAGTCCACGCCAGCCGGCCTAGCTGATGGCCTCGACAGCAAGGCTGATGATCCGTGTGGCGCGTTCATGAACTCCAGTCCTCCCGTGGTCGCGATCAGACACGACCACGACGCCTGGGAAGTTATTCCCGGTCTGGTTGCGATCGCAACGCAATTAATGCGGAGTTCAGCTAAGCGGCACGCACGTCAGAGCGGCGACGTTTCGAGCGTCAGAGTGAATAGCGCCCACGCCATGCAGAACAAAAAATTGAGCGTCACCAGAACCATGCCCACGAACAGCAGCGAGCGAGTTCCGCGGCGCTTCATCCGCCGCACCCGCGCCCGAAACTGGTCCCGCCGATACTGTGTCGCGATCATCGCGAACGTGAAATCGGTGACCTCGGCACGGGCGACCGGGGAGCCGGCCAGCATTTGCCGTAGGCGGTCCGGCGATGTGCTCACACCCACGCGCGCGAAACGACGACTGAGTCGTCGCGCTTGCCGACGCCCGGCGAGACGGCTGGCCATCCGGAGCCGTTGCGGCAGTTGCCCGTATTCGTTTCCCCAAGGCGTGGTGGGCGGCATCACACGCCGAAGTGTAGCCAGCACGTCTCCGATATCGGCGACTTCACGGCCATTACGTCGGCGGAAACTTTCTACAGCACCCCTTGGGCCCGGCCCGAGTGCTGAGTGCCCTGAACTAGAACCTGTTACAGTTCGCGGCTATGGGCCGCAAGCGGGTCGTCGTCGCGGGACTGGGCGATGTGGGCATCCTGGCTGCGATGCGGCTCGCCAAGCACTTCGACGTCGTCGGCATCTCGGTCAAGCCCGGCCTGGTCAGCGGCCAGGAGGTAGGCGTCCGGCTGGCGCGACCGCGTGACTGGGCCCGCGACTATTGGATTTCCTTCGACCGGTTCCGGCGGCTCGACCGGGTCCGAATCATCCAAGGCGCACTCACCGGTATGGACCTGGCCGAGCAGACCGTGGCAGGACAGGGCGGCGACGGCAACCCGTTCGTGGAGGGATACGACGCACTGGTCATTTCAACCGGCGTCACCAACGGTTTTTGGCGCCGCCCGACCCTGCAGTCGGCCGCCGAAGTAGCGGCCAGTCTGCGCGCCGACCACGAGCGGCTCGCCAGCGCCGCGTCGGTGATTGTCGTCGGTGGCGGCGCCGCAGCCGTCACCAGCGCGGTCAACCTCGCGACCACCTGGGCGGACAAGCGAGTCGACCTCTACTTTCCCGGCGACCGGGCGCTGGCTGACTACCACCCGCGGATCTGGCAGCGAATCAGCCGCCGGTTGGCCGAGCTCGGGGTGGGGCTGCACCCTGGCCACCGCGCCGCACTGGTCGACGGGTTCTCCGGCGACGAAATCACCAGCGGCGGCGTCGACTGGAGCAGCGGGCAGCCGGCCTCGTCGGCGGACGCGGTGCTCTGGGCCATCGGGCGGGTGCGACCGAACACCGAATGGCTGCCACGCGAATTGCTCGACGACGGCGGATTCGTCCGCGTCACCCCCGAATTACGGGCACCGGGGCATCCGGCGGTATTCGCCGCCGGAGATGTCGCGGCTACCGACCCGCTGCGCAGCTCGGCCCGCAACCGCGGCGACGCCCTCGTTGCGCGCAACGTCCACGCCGCGCTGACCGGGAGGCGGCTGCATAGCTACCGGGCGCCCGGCCGACGGTGGGGCTCAGTCCTCGGCATTCAGCCCGACGGATTGGAAGTCTTCCTGCCCACCGGTCAGGCGTTCCGCATACCGTCCTGGCCCGTCGAGCGCGTGGTCATGCCGCTGATCGTGCGCCGGGGCATGTACGGCGGCGTACGCGAAGGCGCTCCGCCGGTCTGACGTCGGACTCGGCCGGTGGGTCGACGAGCTGTTCGAGTGCCCTGCTCAATGCTGGCGGGAGGGTCGTCTTGACGAAATATTGAGTAAGGCAATGGTTTACGCATTGATTACCGCAATCTGCAGGGGTCCTGCGTTCGTGCGCAGCCCACGCCGAGCTGTCGATCGCCACCACCTCACGAGGTCGCAGACGCTAGGGTCAGCGGGTGACTACATCGTGGTCGCCGAGCCGTCTCGGCAACCTGGCCGGCAAACGCATCATCGTGACCGGGGCAACCAACGGCGTCGGACTCGGCACCGCCCGTCTGCTGGCCCGCGCGGGTGCGCACGTGATCCTAGCCGTTCGCAACCCGCAGTTGGGCGCACAGCGGGCCGCCGAGATCGGTGGCACGACCTCCATTGCCAAGCTCGATCTTGCCGACCTCGCATCGGTACGGGCGTTTCCCGACCAATTCGACGGCGACGTCGACATCTTGATCAACAATGCCGGAGCGGTCGTTCAGCATCGCACCGATACCGTCGACGGCTTCGAAATGACGCTCGGCACAAACTTTTTGGGTCCATTCGCGCTGACCAACCTGCTGCTGCCCCGAGTGCGCTCGCAGATCATCAACGTCGGGTCCGATGCACACCGGTCGGCGACGCTGCACCTGGACGACATGCACCTGCGCTCGCACAAGTGGGCCGCGTATCCGGCTTACGCGCGCTCGAAGCTCGCGGTGATGCTGTGGGGGCTCGAACTCGATCATCGGCTGCGGGAGGCGCATTCGCCGGTGAGCACCCAACTCACCCACCCGGGCTGGGTGTCGTCGAACTTGTCGCAGGTTTCGGACAAACCGATGATGGCGGGGTTCCATCGCGTGGTCACGGCGTTGGCACATCGGTTCGGCAACGACATCGAGCAAGGCGCCGCGCCGACGCTGTACTGCATCAGTGAGCCGATTCCGCCAGGCAGCTATGTGGGCGTCGACGGCCGGCTCGGGCTGAAGGGCGGCCCGGTGCTGGTCGGCCGATCGGCGCTGGCGGCCGACTACGAGACGGCGGCCAAAGTGTTCGAGTTCGGTGAAAAGGAAACCGGGACAACGCTCCCGGTGTAGTCAGATCGGTGTCGCAAAAATAGCCACGGCGTCGCCGCCCACCGATACCCCTGCGGGGCCGATCCTTTCGATCAGCCGCGCCCGTAGCTCGGCCGCCTTGTCCTCGGGGACCAGCAGCTGGTTGGAGAAGGTGAAGGCGATGTCCACCCAATGCTGAGCGGAGTAGTGCAGGTCGTGCGGGTATTCCCGCTTGGTCACCGTGAAACCGTGTGCGGCGATCAAGTCGACGACCTCGCCGGGACTCCCGTCGCCGCTGCGGGTTTCGAGGTCCATGTAGTCGCGGTAGATCTCCTCGAATTCGGCGCGGCTGGGATGTGTGGGGCGCAGCCGGTTCCAGATCAGCGCCAGCTTGCCGCCGTCGTTGAGTATGGTGCGGATCTTCGGCAAGGCCAGCGCCGGGTCCACCCAGTGGAACGACGCCGCGAACACCACCAGGTCGAAGGTGCGGCCAGCCGGGTCCCACTCTTCGAACGACGCAAGTTCGACGGGAATCCCCTTGGCCTTCGCGACGTCAGCCATTCGGGCGTCGGGCTCGACGGCCAGCAGGTCGGCGCCCCGCTCGATCATCTGCATGGAGGCGATTCCGGTTCCGGCACCGGCCTCGAGAACCCGGTGCGCGCGGGGTGCGAGCACGTCCTCGATCAACTGATCCGGGTAGCGGGGCCGGTAGGCGTCATAGTTTTCTGCGGCTCCGCCAAAAGAGTTGGCGCGCTGGCGATTAGTGAACAAATTCAGTCGCGGCGGCATGCTGACCAGCGTAGCCACGCCAGGTGGGAACTCGCTGTGAACTAGCGGGTGACGGTCGCGCGCGTACGCTCGAGCGCGCACAGCCGCCACTGGCCGGGCACACCTTTGAGGTCGTGGTCGCCGCGGTCGGCGAATCGGTAGCGCGAACCGGTGACGATGTCGCGAACCGTCGACGACACCAGCACCTCGCTGGGCCCGGCCAGCGCCGCGACCCGTGCGCCGATGTGCACCGCCATGCCGGCCACGTCGTCGCCGCGCACTTCGACCTCGCCGGCGTGGATGCCCACCCGAATCTCGATGCCGAGCACCCGAATCGCCTCGATCAAGGAGTCGGCGCAGGCGATGGCGGCACTCGGGCTGGGGAAGGACGCGACGAATCCGTCGCCGGCGGTGTTCACTTCGAAGCCGCCGAATCTTTCCAGCTCGTGGCGCACCATCGTGTCGTGGTTGTCCAGCAGGTCTCGCCACCGGGCATCGCCGAGCTGCGCGGCCCGCTGAGTCGAGCCGACGATGTCGGTGAACATGATCGTGGTCAGCACCCGCTCGGCGCTGTAGGTGCCCCGCACGCCGGTGACGAACTCCTCGATCTCGTCGAGCATCGGCGCGGTGTCGCCGACCCAGTACAGCGCGTCGGCTCCCGGCAGCTCGACGAACTGCGCCCCGGCGATGCGTTCGGCGATGTACCGGCCGTTGTCGACCGGGCAGAAGTCGCAATCCGTCCGGTGCACGACCAGCGTCGGTGCGGTGATGCGGGGCAGCGTGTCGCGGACGTCGGACCGCCGGACGGTCAGGATGATGGCGCGGGCCATGCTTGGTGGCGCCGCGCGGTTGCCAGCCATGTCCCACCAGGACCGGAATGCGTGGTTGTCGACCATGCTGGGCGCAATGAAGCCGAGCATGTCGAAGCCCTGGTCGACAGCGTCCGGTTCCATTGCCACTGTCGTGTACAGATCCTCGACGATCTCGAATCCCATCGGGTAGTCGTCGGCGCGCAGCGTCCGGGCGGCGCCGTTGACGATCACCAGGTTGCTCACCCGTTCTGGATAGTCGGCGGCCAGGATCAGCCCGGTCATCGAGGCGAACCCGGGAGCAAACACCGTTGCACGCTCGCACCCGATCGCATCCATCACCGCGATGGCGTCCTTGGCCCAGAATTCGGGACCGATGACGTCCTGTGATACGCGCGACGACATGCCGACCCCGCGCTGATCGAGGCGAATGACTCGGCTGAAGGAGGCCAGCCTCCGATGAAAGCGGTACATCGACGGCTCGGCGTCGATAGTGTCGATCGGGATAGACGGGCCCGGCAGTACCAGCACGTCGGTCGGCCCATCGCCCAGTGTCTGATAGGCGATGTCGACCTCGCTGCAGCTGGCGTAGCGAGTCCGCGGAAACTGCGCCACCGCTACAGGCTAGATCAGGAAACCGACACGTTTCGGCCGTCTTGGCTTCAGTGGTCGCCTCCCGGCTGCGCTACCGCGAAGATGCAGGTAATCGGACACGACGAGAGGAACTCACAGCATGCAGTTGACGGGTAACACCGTTCTGGTCACCGGAGGGGGTACCGGCATCGGCCGCGGCCTGGCCGAGGCGTTTCATCGGCTGGGCAACGAGGTCGTGATCGCCGGTCGCCGTACGGGACCGCTCGAAGAGGTTGCGCGGGCCAACCCGGGCATCCAATACCTGCCGCTGGACCAGGGCGACGCCGCCAACATCAGGCAATTCGCCATCAAGTTGAAGGACCACCATCCGGACGTCAACGTCCTGATCAACAACGCCGGCATCCAGTGGGTCGAGAATCTGGTCACCGGTGGGCCCGGCCGGGCCGAGCAGACGATCAACGTCAACCTGCTCGGTCCGATCCGGCTCACCGCAGCACTGCTGCATGCGTTGCTCGGCAAACCGCGCGCGGCCATCCTCAATGTGACATCGGGGTTGGCGTTCATGCCGAGCGCTTTGACACCGACCTACTGCGCCAGCAAGGCGGCGTTGCACTCCTATACCCAGTCGCTTCGTTTTCAGCTGCGCGACAGCGATGTTCAGGTCATCGAGATCATTCCGCCGCGGGTGCAGACCGCGCTGCAAGGCGCGCGCGGATTCGACCCGCGCGGGATGCCGCTCGACGACTTCATCTCCGAAACGATGATGCTGTTGCAAACCAAACCCGACGCCGACGAGATTGTCGTGGAGCGCGCCAAGGGTTTTCGGTACGCCGAGCGAGACGGGGCCTACGACGAGCTCTACCCCGCCTTCAACGAGAAGATGATCGGCGACGTCGACTAGGCGCAGCGTTGCTAGATTGCGCCGCGATCGACGGCAGCGCGCGAAAGTTCGAGTGATTAGCGCGCTCAGGTCGATTTCGGCGGCAGTAGCGCCATCTCACGAGCGTTCTTGATCGCCGTCGCGATCTGCCGCTGCTCTTGCACCGTCAAACCAGTGACGCGGCGGGACCGGATCTTGCCACGGTCGGAGATGAACAGCCGCAACCGTGCGGTGTCCTTATAGTCCACCCGTTCCACGCCCAGTGCTTTCAACACGTTCTTCTTCGCCGGCTTGGCCTCGGCCAGCGTGGTGCGACGATTACGCTTCGACTTCCCGGCCATCACCAGCTCGCTTTACGGATACCCGGAAGTTGGCCCCCATGGGCCATTTCGCGCACCCGGACCCGCGACAGTCCGAACTTGCGCAAGTGTCCTCGGGGACGTCCATCCACCGCATCGCGGTTTCGCAACCGTACCGGGCTGGCGTCGCGGGGCTGGCGGGCCAGCGCACGCTGAGCCTCCAGGCGTTGCTCGAAGGTGCTGTGTGTCGAACGAATGATTTTCTTGAGCTCGGCTCGTCGCTCGGCGTAGCGCGCGACGATCTCGCGCCGCTGCTCATCCTTGACGATCTTGGATTTCTTTGCCATTCAGCGTTCCTCGCGAAAATCGACGTGGCGGCGGATCTCCGGGTCGTACTTTCTGAGCACGAGCCGGTCGGGGTCGTTGCGCCGGTTTTTGCGGGTGACGTAGGTGTAGCCGGTACCGGCGGAGGATCGCAGTTTGACGACCGGGCGAATCTCGTTGCGCGCCATCAGATCCGCTCACCCGCCTGACGCAGGCGCGCGACAACGGCGTCGATGCCGTCGCGGTCGATCACCTTGATGCCTTTGGCGCTGACCCGCAAGGTGACTCGTCGGCGTTCCGAAGCCAGGTAGTAGGTCTTGGTTTGGATGTTCGGCGTCCAGCGGCGTCGGGTGCGCCGATGTGA
The DNA here is from genome assembly GCF_022430545.2 of Mycobacterium paraterrae. Lineage (NCBI taxonomy): Bacteria > Bacillati > Actinomycetota > Actinomycetes > Mycobacteriales > Mycobacteriaceae > Mycobacterium > Mycobacterium paraterrae. Next base: position 2,204,527 of record NZ_CP092488.2, read on the forward strand.
ATGTGACACCGCGTTGCCAAAACCCACCGACCGACCGGTGACTTGGCAGCGTGCGGACATGCGAGCCTCCCTTAATGAAAATGATTTTCGACAAGATCTGCGTGGGACTGTAGCGTGTGAACCACATTATTGAAAATCGTTTTCAAGAAGGAGTGTCATGCGGACACCGGTGGTTCTCGTCGTCGGTCAGGACGGAACCGACGCGGCGGCGGGCGCGCTGCTGCGTCGACCGGGAACGGTCGTCGTCGAGCACCGATTCGACGGCCAGGTGGTGCGCCGCACGATCGCCAGGTTGCGCGACGGCGATCTGGTGATCACCGAGGAGCCGCTGGAGTTGGCGCACGGCTGCGTGGCCTGCACGATCCGCAACGACCTGTTGGTGCTGCTGCGAAAGATGCACCGTCGCGACGACGTCGAGCGGATCGTCGTGCAGCTGGCGCCGTGGCTGGAGCCCGAGCCGATCTGCTGGGCGATCAACCACACCCGGGTCCGGGTGGGGCCCGGGTTCTTCGACGGCCCGGCCGCCCGCGACGTGGTCATAGCCGGGGTGGTGACCTGTGTCGACGCCGTTGACTGGCTGGGGCAGGCGCTGGGCGACGATGGACTGTCGGACGGGCGCACGGTGGCGCAGGTAGTGGTCGGTCAGGCTGAGTTTGCCGACCTGCTGGTGGTGAACCACCCGGACCCGTCCACCCTCGCGGTCCTGCGACGACTGGCTCCCCGCGCAAGGATCACCGTCGGCGTGGAACGCGTCGAGATGGCGCTCGCGCATCTCGAGGGCGACTCGCGCCGCGGCCGCAGCGATCAGCCGCATGCGCCGCTGTTGGCCGGCTTGCCCCCGCTGGCCGCGGAGGGCGCGATCAGGATCCTCGAGTTCAGCGCCCGCCGCCCGTTTCATCCGGAGCGTTTGCACGCCGCGGTGGACACACTGCTTGACGGTGTGATCCGCGCCCGCGGACGCCTCTGGCTGGCCAACCGCGGCGATCAGGTGATGTGGCTGGAGTCGGCCGGCGGTGGGCTGCGGGTCGCGTCGGCGGGAAAGTGGTTGGCGGCCATGACCTCGTCGGAGGTCGCGTACGTCGACCCGGACCGGCGCGCCTTCGCGGATCTGATGTGGGAGCACCGATTCGGCGACCGGCACACGTCGATGACGATCCTGGCCTGCGGTGCCGACCCGTCCGTGATCGCCGAGGCGCTGAAGGGTGCGCTACTCACCGACGACGAACTGGCACAACCGGACTCGTGGAGCGGCTACGACGATCCGTTCGGTGACTGGCATCAGGACCCTTGTTACGAAATGCCCGATTTGGCAGGCGAATTCTCGGCTCACCGTCAAGGCAAAGGAGAACCTGAATGAAGCCCGGCATTCATCCCGACTATCGGCCGGTGGTGTTCCAGGACGCCAACACCGGCGCGCGGTTCCTCACCCGTTCGACGATCACCAGCTCACGCACGATCGAGTGGGATACCCCGACCGGTGTGCAGACTTACCCGCTGGTGGTGGTCGAGGTCTCCAGCGACTCGCACCCGTTCTGGACGGGCGCCAAGCGGACCCTCGACACCGAGGGCCGGGTCGAGAAGTTCTACCAGCGTTACGGCCGCCGCTAGTCGCGAATCATGCCCTTGGTGCGCATCACGAAATCCGCCAGGAAACCGTCGTGCGGGATTTCCGGTGCGGTGTAATGCGTCGGATGCCGCCCGCCGTAGACGTTGGCGATCGTCGGCTCGGTCAGCAGATCCTCGACCAGGTCGTCGTCACCGGTGATCGCACTGACCACCAGCGAATGTCGCAGTGGCACAATCCCGTCGGCGCGCGACCACGGCGCTACCCACACGCATGGAAACGGCAACTCGACGTTCAGTCTGGAGACGTCCGGCTGCCCCAGCAGATGCACCGCGGGACGCAGCGCCGCGTAGCCGTCACCGAGCGGGTCGACGACCTGATCGGCGCCCAGCAATGCTTTGGTGCCCGCGGCCACCGCGGTGAGGCCGCTCGCCAAACCCGTTGCGGCGTCGACGGTCTGGACCGGTAAGAGGTCGCGATCGATCGTCGACAAGCGTTCGGCGATCGCCTCGGCCAGCGGGGCAGGATCGCCTTCGTAGAGCACCGCGGTGGCGTTGACGCAGGCCAACCCGCCTAGGTCGGCGATCGAATCGACGATCACGTCGAGGTAATCGTGCCAATCCTGGTCGGCGGTGATCAGGATCTTCGCCCGACCCGGCCCGTTGACGAACACCGTCGCGTCGCCGGCGTACTTGTCAACCACGTCCTGTCCGCCGTAGACCATTGCGAGGTCGGCCGACCTGATGATTTCGTCGGCGCCGCGATGGTCGGTGGGCAAATAGACAGCATCGTGCGCCCGAAATCCGCTGTGCCGCAACGCATGGACGAGGCGGTGCGCGGTGAGCGGTTCACGCCGCGACGGGCGCACCGCGACCCGGTAGCCCAGCGCCAGCGCCTGCGGCCAGAGCCCGTGCACGCCCGGGCCGTTACCGGAGGCGAGTACGGCGAAAACGTTTCCCCGTCGGGCCCAGACCGCGCCACCTGAGCGGACGTCCCGCCATTCCAGCGTGGCACCCGACGGCCGGGCCGGTTCCAGCGCCGCGAACGCGGACGCCACGCCCTCGGCGACGCTTCGCGCGGCGGCAGCGGTGACTGATATCGGCACGCCCGAAATGCGGCTGGCCGCAACGGTATAAGCGTCGAAGTCGAGTCCGGCGATCACGCCGTTGGTGAACACGTCGGCGGCCTTGACCAGCGCGGCCTGGCGCTCATGGGCCGGCAGAGGGCGGGCTTTGCGCTGAGCCGTGATCGCGCGCGCCACATACAGCGGCGGCGCGAGAGCGAGCTCCGCGATCGTGACTCCGTCGGTGGTGATGACTGACTCGCGGCCGCGGGTGCGGTATTCGCCGTCCGGCCCGAGCGCGTCGATCGCAATCAGATCGCCGGTATCACCCGCCATGTCAGTAAACGCCTTCGATCACGGGCTCACCTTCGAAGGCGGCGACGGGGCGGACCTCGCTGAGCGAATCGCCGATCTGCCCGTCGAGTCCAGGCAGCCGGATGGCGCTGTCGCGTTCCAGATTGTTCGGCAAGAACATGCCCTTGCTGACATGGTTCATGATCACCTGCCCGCGTTGGCCGTAGGGCACCTGCTCACCGGTATCCGGGTCGACAACCGAGAACGTCGCGTAGGGGCTGCGCGGATGGAACACGAACGGCCCGTTGCCGTCGACGCGACGGGTGATGGCCTGCGACAGGATCATCGTGCTGCCGAACGCCATCGTGATCGTGGTGTCAGGGAAGATGCTGGCGAGCAAGTCGAGCGTGTCGACGTCGACGTGCGCACCGCTGAGCAGGATGAAACCGATCTTCTCGTTCAGCAGGTTGACGACGTCGTCGTTGCGGGCCATCGCCTCGAGCAGCGGCGGGGTGGTGTGCAGGTTGCCGACCCGCTGGGTGGTCAGCACGTGCACGGCCTGTTCGACGAGATGGTCGACGTAACCGTCCATCTCGCTGCCGGCGTTGCGGGCCACCAGCTTCTTGACCCAGCGCGGATCCAAGTCGATCCCATGGAATACCGACCCGAGTCGTTCGGAGACCAGCCGGGAGAAAAAGCCGACGCCGTGGGGGCCGCTCGGCATCATGCACAGGAAGTCCTGACCGCGCAGGAATCCGCCGTCGGCGAAGTCCTCGGTCTGCCACTGGACTACCTGTGCGCACCAATCCGGCAGTTGGACAGTCCGTTTGGGCGCACCGGTAGTTCCACCGGACTCGAAAATCTGCGGCACAGGAGGGGGCGACCCATACCCGCGGGGAATGAGGTCCGCCACCGGCTCGGTGCGCAACTCGCTCAACAGATTCGGGAACAGCCGCAGATCGGCGAAGGTGTTGACGTCGGTGAGCGGGTCGAAATCGAAGCTGCGGGCCGCGCGCAGCCAGAAAACACTCCCGGTCTGCTCGCCGAAATGCCAGGCTACGGCGGCGCGCAGGTAGGCCTCCGGCTCGTCAACCGGGTGCGGTCGCGGCACGTCGAGCAGCGAGAAGTCGGTGTCGGCCATGCCGTCGATCATGGCGCAGTCTCGCTCGACCGGGCAATCGCCATCCCGTCAATCCGCCTCGCTGCGAACGGTTTTAGCGTGCAATTAACCGGTAGGTCAGTGCCGGTACGGCTGCCAGCCATCTTCCGGTTGGGCGAGCCGGTCGGCGATCACCGACAAAGTCTGCACGTTGTGTCCGTAGCCCAGGTGGCTGCTGCGCACCTCGATGTTTTCGGTCTGCGGAGCCGGCACACTCGTGCAGCACTGCCACGCCACGATTCCGTCGGACTTGCTGTAGATACAGGTCGTCGGTACCGACAGCGGTCGCGCGCGCCGGTCGAGAGCCCGCTGGGAGACCGATTCGGTGGCCCCGGACCCGCGGTTGAGCAACCGCCATACCCGCCAGGCCGTGCTGGCTTCGTGGTTGCCGCGAAACGGTGAGCCCAGCGTGATCACCGACCGGACGTCGTCGGGAAGCCCACGGGCCAGTTCTCGGGCGTAGATCCCGCCGGCGCTCCAGCCGACAAGGCTGACCCGACGCCCGTCGTTGCGCTCCCGAATGTGATGCAGGCGCGCGGGCAGTGACTCCTTCATGCTGGCGCGGTAACCCAGGTTGGTGCCCAGGCCCCAGTCGTAGACCCGATAATCCCAGCGGCGCAACACATTACGCAGAAAATCGGTCGACAGCGGGCCTGCCAGGAATCCGGGCAGCACCAGCACCGGGTGCCCGTCTCCGTGCTGCCAGCTCGCAATGCGCCGCATGGCCAGGCGCGCCGACGCGTACTCCAGACCGGTGCGCCACTCGAGGGTCCGGAGCAGGTGTCCCGGCGGCGCCGCGTTGGCGGCGTCGGGCACCTGCGTCGACTGCGAGGCGACCGACTCAGGAGTAGAAGCCATCCAGGGTTTCCTTGTTCTGCTCCGCCACCACACCGCGTTTCACCTTGAGTGACGGCGTCAGCTGGCCTCCGTCGACGGAGAGGTCGTGGTCGAGCACCGCCCACTTCTTGATCGTCTCCCACCGGTTGAGGCTCGCGTTGAGCTTCTTGACGTGTTCTTCGATCATGTCGTGCACTGCGTCGGACTTGGTGAGCTCTTCGTACGACTTGTCTTCCAGCCCATGGTCTTTCGCCCAGCCGCTGATGGAGTCCTCGTCAAGGGTGACCAGCGCGGCGGCGAAGTTCTTGCCCTCACCGAACACCATGAACTGGCTGGCATACGGGCACAGCGTCGCGAATTTCGCCTCGATTGCCGGCGGTGCGACGTATTTGCCGTTGGACAGCTTGAACAGCTCCTTGATCCGCCCGGTGATTGACAGGAAGCCGTCGTCGTCCAGCTTGCCTTGGTCGCCGGTGGACAGCCAGCCGTCCTTCAGTGTGTCGGCGGTGGCCTCGTCGAGGTGGTGATAGCCGGCCATCACGCAGTCGCTGCGGAACTGCACCTCGCCGGCGTCGCTGATGCGAACTTCGGTGCCCTCGAAGGGCAAGCCCACGGTGCCGAGCTTGTAGTTGTCGGGCCGGTTGATAAAGCCCGCGCCGGACGACTCGGTGAGCCCGTAACCCTCGAGCACCAGCACGCCGGCTGCCTCGAACCATTCGGCCACGTCGCGGTTCAGCGGCGCGGAGCCGGAGATGAAGAACCGGATACGACCGCCGAACACGTCGCGGATCTTGGCGAACACCAGGCCGTCGAACAGCTTCTGCTGCAACACCAGATGAGGCCAGACGAACTTGCCTTCGCGGCGCCGGCGGGCCACCTCTTTGCCCACCGCGAACGCCCACCCGAACAGCACGGCCTTGGCGCCCTTTTGCTGGGTGATGATCTTGTTGTAGGCCTTCTCGAAGATGCGCGGCGCGGCGCCCATGAAGGTCGGCTTGACGACCCCGCAGTTCTCCACGATCTTGTCGACGCGACCGTCGATCGCGGTGGCGAAACCACACGCCACCTGGGTGGCGATCAGCACCTTGCCGAAGGCGTGCGCCAGCGGCAGCCACAGCAGCTGAAGATCGTTCTCGTCCAGCAGGCCCATACCGGAGATCACGTCGCCGGTGTAAACCCACGACTTGTGCGGTAGCCGAACACCTTTCGGCTTGCCGGTGGTCCCCGACGTGTAGATCAACGTCGCAAGCTGCTCGGGCTTGATCTCGTCGGCGACCTTCTGCAGGCAGTCAGCATGCTCGGCAAGGTATTTCGCGCCCTGGTCGGCCAGATCGTCGAGGGTGATCACCCAGTCGTCGTCGGAGGTCCCGTCGATCAGGACGACCTTGGTCAGGTTGGACAGTTCGCTTCGCCGCTCGGTCAGCTTGTCGAGCTGGGTGTCGTCTTCGGCGAACACGACCTTGGATCCGGAGTCGGCCAAGATGTACCCGGTGTCCTCGGCGTTGGTGCTCGGGTAGACCGTGGTCGTGGCGGCGCCGGCGCACAGGATCGCCAGGTCGGCGAGGATCCACTCCAGCCGGGTGGCCGAGGCGATGCCGACCCGGTCCTCGGGCTCGATGCCGAGCGAGAGCAGGCCCGCGGCCAGCGCTTCGACTCGCTCGGCGGCCTGCTGCCAGGTGACCGACGTCCAGTCGCCGTTCTCGGGGAAGCGAAACGCCTCGCGGTCTCGCGACTTGTCGACGCGCTGCCAAAACAGCTGCGCGAGGTTGTTCGCCTGGTTAGCACTTTTCTCGGCCATCGGACTTCCCTTTACCTGTCGCCAACACTTCTGCGTGTTGATCTTGCTGGGAGTGCCCACCGTTGTCTGGACAAAACGCGAATTCGCTACCTGTCTAGGCGTCGGCGGTGGCCTCCGCCAGTTCAGGCTGGACCATTCCAGCGGTTTTCGCCAGGAAGTTGGGCGCCAGCACCGACAGCGCCGTGGCGCCCGCGGTTGCTCCGGCGACGCCTGTCCAGGCAACCGGCCCCAGCGGGGTGCAACCGAAGAAGTGGCTCACGACCGGTGTCTGCACGATGGCGACCAGCACCGCCGAACTGCCCAGCGCCGTCGCCACCACCAGCGGGCTGTGGCGGCGGGTGAGCAGCGTCTGGGCCAGTTGAGTGGTGACCAGCGCGGTCAATCCCATTGTCGAGGTTCGCCTTTGGGTGCCCGGCGTCCAGCGTCCGATGGCCCAGGCCGAGGTGGCGCCGACGGCGGTAACGGCACCGCGGGTGATGATCTGGCGCATCAGCGGAACGTCCAGCGACGGCGTCGGTCCGGTCAGCACCGACCGCTGATAGGCGCGCCGGGCTTCGACGGCCTCTTCTTCGGTCTCGTACTCGTCGGCGTCGGGCTCTTCGAATTGCGGAGTGACGGCCACGGCCAGCGCCGGGAACATGTCGGTCAGCAAGTTCACCAGCAGCAGCTGCCGGGTGCCGACCGGGGCCCGGCCGTTACCGAGAGCGGTCCCGATGATGGTGAACAGCACCTCGCCGACGTTGCCGCCGACCAAAATCGTCACCGCGTCCCGCACGCCGGCCCACATGCCGCGGCCCTCGACCAGGGTGTCCAGCAGGACGGTCAGATCGTCGTCGGTCAGCACGATGTCGGCGGCGCCGCGGGCGGCCGACGAACCGCGGCCGCTGACCCCGATACCCACATCGGCCATCCGGATCGCGGCGGCATCGTTGGCCCCGTCACCGACCATCGCGGTCACCCGTCCACTGCGTTGCAACGCCGCGACAATCTGTACCTTTTGCTCCGGGCTGACTCGGGCGAACACCTGCACGTCGGCGACGAGTTTCGCGGCGGCATCCTCGTCGAGGCCGTTGAGTTCGGCGCCGGTGATCACCCGGGCGTCGGCCGGCAAACCGAGCTGACGGGCGATAGCGCGGGCCGTCACCGGGTGGTCGCCGGTGATCAGCACCACGTCGCGGTCCGCGTCGACCAGGGCCTCGATCAGGGGCCGCGCGGACGGGCGCGCGGTGTCCGCCAGACCGACGTAGCCGATCAATTCGAGGCCCTGGGCCGCCACGTCGACCGTGTCGGCATCGGTAGCGTCGTCGTCGGTTGCGCGGTCCCAGCTGCGCTTCGCCACTGCGAGCACCCGCAAGCCCTGCTCGGCGAGGGTGTGCACCAGCGCTTCCGCATGGTCGAGGTCGGACTGCGGATCGGCGAACGTGCAGCGCGGCAAGACGACTTCCGGGGCTCCCTTCAGCATCAGCACGGGCTGCTTCGGGTCGCCATCCACTGTGCCGATCGAGGCCGCGAAGCCGCGGCTCGACTCGAACGGGACCTCGGCGAGCAGATCCCATTCGGGATCGGTGCTACCGGCATACGATTCGGCGGCCTTGAGGATCGCCTCGTCGGTCGCGTGCGCATGGCCCTGCGCCTCATGCGGCTGCGAGGATGCACGCGCGGCCGCCCGCAGCACCCGGGTGGCCTCCGGGTCGGCCACCCCGGGGAACGGCCCCTGCGGGCTGGTCGCGGCCGGCACCGACAGCACCAGGCGCAGGCGGTTCTCAGTGAGCGTGCCGGTCTTGTCGAAGCAGACGGTGTCGACGCGGCCCAGCGCCTCGATGGTCCGGGGGGCGCGGACCAGCACGCCGCGCGTCGACAGCCGCTGCGCGGCGGCCAGCTGCGACAGCGTCGCCACCAACGGCAGACCCTCCGGCACGGCGGCCACCGCGATCGCGACCCCGTCGGCCACCGCCTGCCGCAGCGTGGCCCGTCGCAGCAGCGCCAAACCCGACACCGCGGCGCCGCCGGCCAGGGTCAGCGGCAACACCTTGGCGGTCAACTCCCGCAGCCGGGCCTGCACGCCGGCCGAGGACTCGACGTCGATGACCGCGGAGATCGCCCGGTGCGCGGCGGTGCCCACACCGGTGGCCACCACGATCGCCCGGGCATGCCCCGCCACGATCGTGCTGCCCTCGAACAGCATGCTGGCCCGCTCGGTGTCGGCAGCCGCGACCGGATCGACCTGCTTGTCGACCGGCACCGATTCACCGGTCAGCAGTGACTCGTCGACCTCGAGGTCCTCGGCCACCAGCAAGCGGGCGTCGGCGGGCACCACGTCGGGCGCGGCCAAGTCGATGACGTCGCCGGGTCGCAGCGCCGAGGCGTTGACGGTGACCAGGCGTTCAGCGCTGCGGGCTGCCTCCAGTCGGCGTCGCGCCGTCGCCACGGTCGGGATGACGACGCGGCGGGCGAACTGTTCCTGCTCGGCGAACAACTCGGCGGCGGCCGCCTCGGCGCGTAGCCGCTGCGATCCGCCGATCAGCGCGTTCACCGCCATGACGCCGCCGACCAACAGCGCGTCGACGTTACTGCCCAAGATCGCCGAGGCGGCGGCGCCCACGGCCAGGATCGGGGTCAGCGGATCCGACAGCTCGGCCCGGGTCGCGGCCAGCAGCCGGCCCGCCTCGCGAGCCGGGCCGCGCAACGGCGAGACCATCGGGCTGTCGGAGAGATCGGACAGCACGCGTCGCCAACCGGCCATTCCCGGCTCGATGGCCAGCGGGCGGGTCCGCCCGGCCAGTCGGGCGTAGACGATCTCCGGGTCCAGGGCGTGCCAGGCGGTCAGCGGTTGCGGGGTGGGGTCAGGCTGGCGCAGCACCCTGGTCGCCGCGAACGCCCCCGACACCAATGCGCTGGCTGCGGCGGCGTTGACCGGGTTGAGCCAGCGGCGGATCGCCACCGGATTGGTGGGCCCCTGCGGGTTGCCGGTTACCAGCAGCAGGCCGGCCAGCGTCGTACCACCTTTGGCGAGGTTCACCGACGACTCGCTGGCCTGCCGTGCGGCCGGCAGCGCCGACAGGATGCGCACGGCGGCCGCCAGGTCGGTACCGGTGATGATGTCGGCGCTCCACGGCGTGGCGGCCTTCGGGTCGTCGAGCGCGACACCGACATCGGCGATGGCCAGCGCGGCCAGCGTGTCGGTGGAGGCGAAGTCGCGGTGCAGCGCGGTGATCAGCAGCACCGGACCGCGGTCGGCCCGCAGGTCGCGGACCAGTTTCAGCAGCGGCGTGCCGCTGGGGTGACTGGCGGCGACGCTTGCGGCCAAGTCCTGGGTGCCGGCCACGTGACGTAGCACGACACGGGCGCCGGTGCGGTTGGCGATCTGCAGCAGCGGCACTGCGAACGGGTCGACCTCCCACCCGACCTGCACATGACCGACCGTCTCGCCGTCGACGACCAGGTCGGCGTGCTCGAGCCCCTGAGCGGGGGCGGCCGACGGACCCTCGGCGCGCAGCCAGCGCAGCCGCGCGGTGTTGGCCGGCAGTTCGTCTGGGTCGGGTTCCGGCGGCTGCTCCGAGTGCAGCAGCGCGTCGGCGACCTCGTAAACCCGGTCGTCGTCCCAGCCGGTGACGTCGCCGCGGGCATGCAGCACCGCCCGGTGGTCACCGCGCAGTGCGGCGCCGTCGATGACGACGACCTTCACGCGGTCGAGGCGGCGCAGGGCGCCGGGGTCGAGGATCATCTGCCCGTCGTCGGCAAGCCCGCGACCCAGCACCGCGGCGAACGACTGTCGGCCCATGTGCGCGGCCTTCGGAATCCCGGCCAGCACCGCTCCCGCGGCATCCTCGGGACCACCGCCGGCGACCAGCGCGCTGGCAGCCGCGATCAGCGAACCGTTGGCTGCCGAGTCGACGTATTCCTCGACCGGCCCGGCCATTGATCCTTTCGCGGTGTCGATGGCCGCGTCGATCGATCCGTCGACGACGACGTGCGATGCTTCACCGGCGGCCGCTGCCGCCCAATTATGTTGTGGCGACTGAGCTTTGGCTACGCCAGCGGAGGAGATGACGGGGACGACCGGTGCCTGTGGACGGTTGGGGGAGGCCAGCTGTGGTTCCCGGTCGCGCCAGCGTCGCCGGTGCGCCTCCGCTTCGGAGATCTGCAGAACGCGTTCCACCACGTTCAGCAGTGGTGTGCCGACCGCCTGGGTCATGCCGTTGGCCGCCGCGCTGGCCGCCGCGAGCGTCAGGTCGGTGCCGACTCGCCCGAGCCGCGACTCGAGCACCGCGACAACGCGCGGCTGGTCCTTCAAGAGCGCCGCCGCGGCCCTGGTCGTCTTCGGCGCGGCGGGCAGTTTGACGACCCAGCCGGTGACCGCGGCACCGACCGCCAGCGCGTCGAAGGCCAGCGCGGCCAGTGGCACCAGAACCGCCAGCGGGTTGCCGGGGTCGGCGAACGGCGCGACGCGAGTCTGCGGCTCGCGCCCGGCCGCGGAGAGCTCGGAGGCCGCGGAGTTCACCACGTCACGGACGGTTTCCAGCACGACGTCGGTGTCGGCGTCTTCCGCGAATTCCACCACCAGGCGGCCCAGTGCACCCTCGACGTGGGCAGCCGCGACACCAGGCAGGGCCCGCACCGGGCTCTCGACGACCGCGGCGTGCTCGTGCCAGCGAGGGAACGGGAGCAACGGGTCGAGGTCGAGGTGCACTCGTCGTCCGCTCTGCCAGCGCACGGTCGCCGAAGCGCGCTCCTTGCCGTTCGGCCGGCCGGAGCCCAGCACGCGTGCGGTCGAGTGGGTCACCGTGTCGAACACGGGAGCGGTCAGCGTCTGCACTGCATTGGTAGTCGTGGCTACGCCCTGCACCCCGGCTTGGAGCGCGTGTACTGCTCCACCGGCGACACCGCCGACCAAGGCGGTTACACCTGGCACCCTCATGACTCACCCTTCGCAACGTCTACGTTGTCGATCGATGCCGCCTGAGCTGAAGCGGCGATACGACGAAATGGGGATAAACGCTGACATCCCCCGTTAGTAGACGAGCGTACGTGTTAGGCCACAGTCGAGCCGAGCGACGAAACTCGTCAGGTACAGCCGCTGACGTGGATGCGACGGCCGACGCCGACGCAGACATTCACGTTCGGCGGCGGCGGAGGAGGCGGGAAATCCCCCGGCAGCGGCGCATAGTCGCCCGGCGGCGGGGGCTCGGCGAGGTTCGTGCATCCGCTCACCGAGACGCGCCTGCCGACGCTGGCGCACACATCGGCGTTCGCCACACCGGTCACCGGAACGACGCAGCTGGAAGCGACGGCTGTCAGCGCCACCGCCGCGGCGATCCAGATTTTCATGCGGCGCCCTGCCCGAGCAACGGTGTCCAGTGGCAGCGCTCGCGGATGTCTTTCATCGGCTGCCGAATCGCTTCGAGGTCCGCCTCTTCTTGCGGGTTGGCGCTGAAATAGTCCTGCACTTGGCCGCCGATCTGGTCCTTCGGCTGGTCCTGGAGCCCGGTGTAGAACCCATTCACGTCGGGGTGTGTGTAGAGGTAGGTCGTCAACGCCGAGGCGACTCCCGCCGCGACCCCGGCGACGTCGGCCGCCGAGCAGTTGGGTGGTCGGGGCGACGGGTCGGCTGCCGCTTGCCCGGCGGAGGAGAGCAGCGCCGCGACCGCGACGGTACTCACCACCGCCCGCCGCGAAAGGAATTCTGCGAGAGACACACTGACTCCTTCATGCGCGCTCGGCCCCCGGCACTTCAGCTAAGCAGATAACTCGCCGCCCGTCGTCGAAACGCCAGTCAACGTGTCGGCGGCAGATCGAACACTGCAAACAGCGCCGGGTCGAGAAAGACCACCATGCGCGCGATGCCCGTAGCGCCCGGAGTGAGGACGTGGATGGAGTGCGCCCGCAGCACACCGTCTGCGGCGCGGCGGTATTCGGCGACGGCGGGCTGCCCGTTGGCGGAGGTGTGAACGAGCACCACGTCACCGGCTTCGGCGAAGGCGCGCCGGGCCAGGAATCGGGTGACGGCGTCACGGCCGGTGAACCAGGTTGATAGCGGCGGCATTTCGAGCCGGATGTCGGTCTGCAGCAGTTCGGTGAGAGCCGCGAGGTCGGCGTTTTCGAAGGCCGCGCAGTAGCGGTCGAGGAGCTGGCGACGCTCGGCGTCGTCCGGCTCGCCCGCGTCGTCTTCGCTCGGCGCCACCTCGGCGAGGCGGGCGCGCGCCCGTTGCAGCGCGCTGTTGACCGACGCCGGGGTGGTGTCCAGAAGCTCCGCGACCTCGGCGGCACTGAACTGGACGACGTCGCGCAAAATCAGGACCGCGCGCTGGCGTGCGGGCAGCTCCTGCAGCGCCGTGGCGATCGCCAGCCGCACGCTCTGACGCACGCCCACCGTGTTCTCCGGCGTCTTCAGGTCCGGCAGCGGCTCCAGCCACTGGTAGTGGCCGCCCGGGCCGTCGAGTTCGACATCCGGATCTTCCGAGCCGGCACCCAGCCCGGCGGGTAGCACGCGGCGGGCGCGATTCTCGAGTGCGCGCAGGCAGGCGGTCGTGGCGATTCGGTACAGCCACGTCCGTAGCGCTGCCCGCCCCTCGAATTCGGAATAGCCACGCCACCCGCGCAGGTAGGTCTCTTGGACGAGGTCCTCGGCGTCGTGCGCCGAACCGAGCATGCGATAGCAGTGCGCGATCAGCTCGCCGCGAAACGGCGCCGCCTGTTCGATGAAGTCCTCCTGGACGGGCACGATCGCTTCTTTCTTGTCGCTGTGGAACACCTACTTCAGTACAGATACACCGCGCCAGGGGAATTCATCGGCCGCGCAGCGATGAATCGCGCCGGTGCGACGTATCTCAATCGGTGCGGACGTGGTGCCGCGCTCGTGGTGCACCGGCATCTTCGAGCATGCAATCGAAGGAGGTCGTCAGCATGGTGAGAGTCGCCGACAAATCGGTCTTGGTCACCGGTGGTAATCGCGGCATTGGGCGGGCGCTGGTCGAGGAAGCCTTGAGAAGAGGCGCGACGCGCGTGTACGTCGGCACCCGCGCGCCCCTGAGCCACCCAGATGAACGGGTCGAACCGCTGGCCTTGGATGTGACCAGCGCGACGCAGATTCAGAGCGCAGCCGACGAAGTCGAATCGCTCGACGTGCTGATCAACAACGCCGGACTGGCGCTGTATGACGACCTCACTGATTTTTCCGTCCTCGAACGCCATCTTGCCGTCAATCTCTATGGCCCCTACCGGATGATCGAGGCCTTCCTGCCCCTGCTGACTCGTTCCGGTGGAGCCGTCGTCAACAACCTGTCGGTGAACGCGCTTGCTCCCTTGCCGCTCATTCCCGCCTACTCGCTCTCGAAAGCAGCCGCGTTCAACCTGACGCAGTCGCTGCGTGCTCTTCTCGCCGGACGGGGCGTCAGCGTGCACGCCGTCCTGACCGGGCCCGTCGACACCGACATGACTCGGGGCCTCGACATAGCGAAAAGCTCCCCGGAAGCTGTGGCGCGAGCCATCTTTGACGGACTGGAACAAGGCGACGAGGACATATTTCCCGATCCGTTTACTGCGCCGTTGGCTGAAAGCTGGAACGACGGACCAGCGAGAACACTCGAGCGCCTGTACGCGGCGCTGCTCGCGAACGCGAAGCAGTAACGAAGCGATGAATTCCGGACGCGCGCCGTATCGAAGCACTATGGCAAATCACATTGGAAATCAGATCGATTCACTAGCCGGGACGACGGCGGTCGTGACGGGCGTGAGCCGCGGATTCGGACGTGCGATCGCTACCGCGTTGACCGGCGCCGGGGCGAACGTCGTCGGCGTCGCTCGCGGGCGGACACCCATCGGCGAACTCGGTGAGCGCTTCACCGCGGTCGTCGCCGACGCGGCCGACCCCGAAGTCGCCCAACGGCTGATCGACGAGCACCGGCCGCGCACTCTGGTGCTGTGCGCTGGAGCGAGTCCGGCCATGCGTCCGTTGCAGGACCAGACGTGGGAGAGCTTCAGCCAGAACTGGAACGTCGATGTCGCACAGGCATTCCACTGGAGCCGGGTGGCGTTGCGGCGTCCGCTGGCGCCTGGCAGCTCGGTGATCGCGATGTCGAGCGGCGCCGCGATCAACGGCTCACCTCTCAGCGGCGGCTACGCGGGCGCCAAGGCCGCGGTCAAGTTCATCGCCGACTACGCCGCGATCGAATCCCAGCGGGCCGGGCTGGGCATTCGATTCGTGTCGGTGCTGCCGCGGCTGACTCCCGCGACCGACTTGGGCGCCAAAGCGGTTGCAGCGTATGCCGATCGGCAGGGTGTCGACGTCGCGACGTTCGTCGACGCCGGCGGGCCGACGCTCACGGCAGAACAGGTCGGCCGCTGGGTTCTCGACCTCGCAATCGGCTACCAGCACGGCTCATTTCTCCTCACCGCCGCCGGCCTGGCGACAACTAACTGAAAGCGGAAGGCGCACAGATGAACACACCACCGGTGGTGTCGGTCCGGGAGTGGGACGCCGCGCATCAGCGACTGCACGAGCAGGAAAAGCAACTGATGCGCGCGCACGACGCGCTCGCCGCGCAGCGGCGACGAATGCCGTGGCTGCTGGTCGAGAAGGACTACGAGTTCGACGGTCCAGAGGGCAAAGTCGACTTGCTGGGTCTGTTCCAGGGTCGACGGCAACTACTTGTTTACCGCGCATTCGTCGGGCCCGACGTCGACGGATGGCCCGATCACGGCTGTCGGGGTTGCTCGATGATCGCCGACCACATCGGAAACCTGGCTCATCTCAACGCGCGTGACACCACGCTGGTATTCGTCTCGCGGGCCCCGCAGGCCGGCATCGAGCGATTGAAGGATCGGATGGGCTGGCGGATGCCGTGGTACTCGATTAGCGACAGTTTCGACGAGGACTTCGGCGTACGCGACTGGCACGGCACCAACGTGTTCATTCATGACCGCGACCGGGTGTACCGCACCTACTTCATCAACGGCCGCGGCGACGAGGTCCTGGGCAACACCTGGAGCTTGTTGGACCTGACGGCGCTCGGACGTCAGGAGACCTGGGAAGACTCACCTGAGGGTTACCCGCAGAGCGCGCCCTACGAATGGTGGGACTGGCACGACACCTATGGGCAGCACGCGCCATCGAGGTGGTTCGGCGAACCCGACCCGAACGATCCCGACGATCTGCGCCCGCCTCGCCTCTGAGCGGACGGTGAACCGAACGGCCCTGTGATGCGTGAGCTACACGGACGATGTAGCGCGCGATTCGGACGGAGCGTTGATGTTGGGACAGGCGATCAGCAGGTACGGGTTGGCCTTGGTTCTGGCCTGGATCGGATTCGGCAAGTACGTCAAAATGGAGAGCCGGGTGCTGATCGAGCACAGTCCGCTGATGAATTGGGTCTACGACCTGTTTAGCGCCAGCACCGTGGCACGCGGACTCGGCACGATCGAGATCGTCGCCGCGATTCTCATTGTCGCGCGGCCGTTTTCGGCCGGGTTGTCCGCGGCGGGGAGTGCGCTGGCGATCGTGCTGTTCTGCGGCACGCTGAGCTTTCTGTTCACGACTCCCGGGGTAGTCAGCCGGTTCGCCGGGCCGATCCCGGTCTTGTCGGCGTTGCCCGGTCAGTTTTTGCTGAAAGACGTTGTGCTGCTAGGCGTTGCGATGTGGAGTTACGGCGAGGCCCTGCAGGCGTCAACTCTTCACGCCGGTGGTCGGGTCCGTTCACGGCGTTGACATCAAAGTTCGACCGCGTGCGCCGAACAGGGATCGCATCGCGTCGACTACCCGCTCGTAGTCGGCGGTGTCGTCGATCATCATTGCCGCGCTGGCGAGTCCATTGCACACGCTGAGCAGGGCGCGGGAGAGATCGCGTCGCGCGCGGGAATCCGGCGCAAGGTCGGGCGGAGCAAGCTTGGCGATGTCATCGAAGAAGGCGCCGAGCCGGCGCAAAGTCGGCTGCAACTCCGCGGAGAGTTCCTCGTAGCGCCGCGCTTCGGCCGGAGCGATCAGCACCATCGCGGTCGTGTGGCGATCGAGTTTGTTCAGGCTGGCGACCGCGTCGAGGACGGTGTCGATCGCGGCATCGAACGACGAAACACCGGAAATCGCCGACTTGAGATGGCGAAGGCCACGGTCGTAGGCATCCTCGGCGACAGCGATGAAGAGCTCGGCCTTACTGCCAAAACGCTGGTAGATGACCGGTACTGTCACCTCCGCCGCAGTGGCGATCTCACCGACTGTCACGCCTGCAAAACCTCGGCTGGCGAATAGGGCAAGGGCGCTGTGGAGCAACGCCGCCCGGGTGTCTACACGCTCGCCCGCGCGCGGCCGACCGGGACTTCGGGCGGCAGCTCCACGCCGCCGCGGCGTCAAACCGCGCATCGGCATCACATCCTCCCCTGGGCCTGTCGACCGGCCATTGCGTCGGAGATCGCAGTCATAATATGCTAGCGCCAGTTTAGTTTAGCCTCTACCCACGTACACAGTGGTCTCGTTGAGGAGGAAACGTGCGGGACTGTCCGCCTGCAGATCGCTTCTCGCTGATCGTGTTGGCGGCTTGCGCGTTGTCCGACGTTGTACTCGATGGTCTCGACCCAGACCTCGCGGTCGCGGGTTAGCCGTCATGACTACGCCAGCGAAGGCGATCGACCCACGCACACCGCCGTTCAAACGGGTTGCTCTCGTGATGTTCGTCCTCGCGGTGGTGATCACCGCGCTGGTGTATGGACAGTTCCGAGGCTATTTCACCCCGAAGATCCACTTGACCATGTTGTCTGCGCGCGCTGGCTTGGTGATGGAACCCGGCTCGAAGGTCACCTACAACGGGGTCGAGATCGGCCGCGTGGCAAGTGTTTCCGAGGTCCGACGCGACAACAAACCGGCGGCCAAGCTCATCCTCGACGTGTATCCGCGGTACATCACGCTGATTCCGGTCAACGTGCTCGCCAATATCAGGGCGACCACGGTTTTCGGTCAAAAGTACGTCTCGCTGAAATCACCAAAAAAGCCGACGCCGCAACGGATCACCTCGCACGATGTAATTGATGCCAGGTCGGTGACGACGGAAGTCAATACGCTGTTCCAGACGATCACGTCGATCGCCGAGAAAGTGGACCCGGTCAAGGTGAACCTGACGCTGAGCGCGGCCGCCCAGGCGTTGAATGGGCTCGGCGACAAGTTCGGGCAGGCGTTGGTCAATGCGAACTCCGTCCTCGATGACGTGAACCCGCAGATGCCCCAGATCCGTCACGATATCCAGCAGTTGGCGGCCCTTGGCGACATTTATGCCGATGCTGCGCCAGACCTGTTGGACTTTCTCGACAGTGCGGTAACCACGTCGCGCACACTGCGCCGTCAGCAGAACGACCTGGATCAGGCATTGTTGGCCGCGGCCGGGTTCGGTAATAGTGGCGCAGATATTGTTCGTCGCGGTGGACCTTATCTACAGCGGCAACTCGCCGACCTGACGCCCACCCTCAAGCTCCTGGACACCTACAGTCCCGAAATCTTTTGCACGATACGCAATTACCACGACGTCGAACCACAGGTCTACGCCGCAGTGGGTGGCGGAAACGGCTATGCGCTACGGGCCCGCTCCGAAGTTCTCTCTGGTGCAGGCCTTTTGCTCAGTCCGGCGGGGCTGGCCGGCACAGCGCTATCCCTCGGCCAGTTGGGTCTGGCCGGTTTGGTCGCCGGGGCGCCGAATCCCTATGTGTACCCGGACAATCTGCCGCGGGTGAATGCCCACGGCGGCCCGGGCGGTGCACCGGGCTGTTGGCAGCCGATTACGAGGCAGCTCTGGCCGGCCCCTTCGACGGTGATGGACATCGGCGCCGAGATCGCACCGTACAACCACATCGAGACTGGGTCGCCTTACGCAACCGAGTACGTCTGGGGCCGTCAAGTAGGGGACAACACGATCAACCCATGAAAATCACTGGAACCCTCGTCCGGCTCGGCTCCGTCAGCGCGGTGCTGGTGTTCTTCACTGCGTTGATCGTGGTGGTATTCGGTCAGATCCGCTTCGACCGGACCAACACCTACTCCGCTGATTTCAGCGATGCCAGTGGGTTGCAGGACGGTCAGTTCGTCCGCGCCTCCGGGGTGGAGGTCGGCAAAGTCAAGAGCATGAAGCTTGTCGACGGCGGTAAGCGGATACGGGTGGACTTCACCGTCGACCGAGCGCTTCCGCTGTACCAGTCGACGACCGCGCAGATCCGCTACCTCAACCTGGTGGGCGACCGCTACCTCGAACTCAAGCGTGGTGAAGGCGAAGGCGCCGACCGGGTACTGCCGCCGGGCGGGTTCATCCCGGTGTCGCACACCCAGCCGGCCCTGGATCTCGACGCGCTGATCGGCGGCTTCAAACCTCTGTTCAAGGCGCTCGATCCGCAGAAGATCAACACCATCGCCTCGGCTATCGTCACCGTTTTCCAGGGTCAGGGCGGCACCATCAGCGACATCCTCGATCAGACTGCACAGCTCACGTCACACCTCGCCGAGCGCGATGAGGCCATCGGCGAGGTGATCAAAAATCTCAACGTTGTCTTGGACACCACGGTCCGCCATCGCATCGAGTTCGACCAGACCATCGACAATTTTGAGAAGCTCATCACGGGGCTCGCGGACCACGGTGACTCGTTGGCTGCCAACACCGCCCACATCAGCGAGGGCGCGGGAGTGGTAGCCGATCTGTTGTCTGACAACCGCACTCTGCTGCACAAATCGCTGGACTACCTCGAGACTGTGCAGCAGCCGATCGTCGACCAGCGCGACCAGTACAACGACCTGATCCAGCGGTTCCCCAACGCGTTGAACCAGATCGGCCGCTCCATCGGGGTGTACGGCGACTGGGTGAACTTCTACGTCTGCGACATCACGCTGATGGAAAACGGGCTGCAGCCCGGCGGTCCCGTCCGCACGGTCAAAATCTGGGGGCAGCCCACGGGAAGGTGCACGCCGCAATGACAACCTGGGGTGCCCTCAAAAATCAGCTGCTCGACCCTCCCAACCGGTCCCGGCTCGGAGTCATGGGTCTCGTGGTGGTGGTGCTGGGCGTCGCCGTGGGCCAGACGTTCACCAGTGTCCCGATGTTGTTCGCCAGCCCCAGCTACTACGGGCAATTCGGCAACACCGGTGGCCTCAAAAAGGGTGACAAGGTGCGCATCACCGGCATGAACGTCGGCAGCGTGGAGGACGTCAAGATCGACGGCAACCACATCACGATGAAGTTTTCGATCGGTGCCAACACGATTGGCACCGAAAGCCGGCTGGCTGTCCGCACGGACACCATCTTGGGCAAGAAGGTGCTCCAAATCGAACCGCGGGGCAACCAGACGCTACGGCCGGGCGGTGTGCTGCCACTGGCCCAGAGCACCACGCCGTACCAGATCTACGACGCCTTCTCCGATGCCACCAAGGCCGCCGCCGGCTGGAACATCGACACCGTCAAACAGTCGCTGAATGTGTTGTCGCAGACCATTAATCAGACCTACCCGCATTTGAGCGCCGCACTCGACGGGGTGGCCAAGTTCTCCGACACCATCGGCAAGCGCGACGACGACGTCAAGCACCTGCTGACGCAGGCGAACAAAGTGGCCCGGGTGTTGAGTGATCGCGGCCCACAGGTCGACCGTCTCCTGGTGAACTCGAACGACCTGCTGGCCGCGTTCAACGAGCGCAGCCGGGCGATCAGCACACTTCTGGACAACGTGTCCGCGTTCTCAGCCCAGGTGCGGAACCTCGTGAACGACAACCCGAACCTTAATCACGTGCTCGAGCAATTACGGGTCGTCAGCGACTTGCTGGTGGCGCGCAAGGACGATTTGGCCCAATCACTCTCGATCGCAGCCAAATTCACGGCCGGGCTCAACGAGGCCATTGCCTCGGGGCCGTATTTCAAGGTGTCGCTGGCCAACCTGCTGCCTTATTGGATTTTGCAGCCGTGGGTGGACGCCGCCTTCAAGAAGCGCGGTATCGACCCGGAGGAATTCTGGCGCAATGCCGGTTTGCCGGCCTTCCGGTTCCCCGACCCGAACGGCACGCGGTTTCCCAACGGCGCACCGCCGCCGGCGCCACCGGTGCGGGAAGGAACCCCGGATCACCCGGGACCGGCTGTGCCGCCCGGCACACCGTGCTCGTATACGCCGTCGCCGGACTCGTTGCCAAGGCCAGGAAACCCACTGCCCTGTGCGGGATTGGATCTGGCGCCGTTCGGCGGCAGCTTCCCCGCGCCGATCGACGTCGCGACGTCGCCACCCAACCCGAACGGTCTCCCGCCGACACCGGGGATCCCGATCGCCGGGCGGCCGGGCGAGGT
Organism: Mycobacterium paraterrae; assembly: GCF_022430545.2. NCBI lineage: Bacteria > Bacillati > Actinomycetota > Actinomycetes > Mycobacteriales > Mycobacteriaceae > Mycobacterium > Mycobacterium paraterrae. Next base: position 2,225,530 of record NZ_CP092488.2, read on the forward strand.
GCAACCCGACGTCCCCGGCACGCCGGTGCCGCTGCCGCCGAACGCGGCCCCGGGTGCCCGCACGGAGCCGCTGGGACCGCTGCCGGGACCCGCACCCGCCAATCCGGCGGCGGCACCACCCCCGCCGCCGTTGGTCGTGCCCGCGGCACCTGCGGGACCCGGCGCCAACCTTCCGGCGCCCTTCATCAATCCCGGCGGAACGGGAGGCAGCGGCGCGCAGGGAGGTAGTCAGAATTGAGTACCCGCTTGGATATTCGCAACCTTAGGCTCCCGAGAAGGTCCCGGGCGTCGCTGATCGTCGCGTCATTGGTGGTGGCGGTTGCCGTGCTCGTCGTGTTCATCGGCGGACGGATCTACCGCGAGCTGACCACCAACACGGTGGACGCCTATTTCCCGCGGGCCGACGCGATCTATCCGGGCGACGAAGTCCAGATCATGGGTGCGGGAGTGGGCTCGATCGACAAAATCGAGCCTGTCGGCGACAAGATGAAGGTGACCTTTCACTACAGCAACAAGTACAAGGTGCCCGCCAACGCCTCCGCGGTCATCCTCAACCCAACCTTGGTCGCCTCACGCAACATTCAGTTGGAGCCGCCCTACAACGGTGGGCCGGTGATGGGCGATCACGCGGTGATTCCGGTCGAACGCACCCAGGTGCCCACCGAATGGGATGAACTGCGCAATTCGGTCACCAACATCGTGTCGGAGCTCGGCCCGACGAAAGAACAGCCCGAGGGCCCGTTCGGCGAGGCAATCGACTCGTTCGCCACTGGGCTGGCCGGCAAAGGCAAGCAGATCAACACCACGTTCGACAGCCTGTCGCGCACGTTGACCGCCCTCAACGAGGGCCGCGGCGACTTGTTCGCGGTCGTGCGCAGCCTGGCGATGTTCGTCAACGACCTACACCAAGACGACCAGAAGTTCGTGGCGCTGAACAAGAACCTTTCGCAGTTCACCACCAGCTTGACCGGGTCCGATCATGATCTGGCCAACGCCCTACAGCAGTTCGACGGCTTACTCTCGACGCTGCGTCCATTCTTGGCCAAGAACCACGAGGTGTTGACCCACGACGTCAACAATCTCGCGACCGCGACCAATACGGTGCTCCAGCCGGATCCGCGCAACGGATTGGAAAGCGTGCTGCACGTCCTGCCTAATCTGTGGGGAAACCTCGGCCAGATTTACTACCCGGCGCACGGCGCTGTCGTCGGCAACCCGGCGATCACGAACTTCGCCAACCCGATGCAGTTCATCTGCAGTGCGATCCAGGCCGGTAGTCGGCTAGGGAATCAGGAATCTGCCGAACTGTGCGCGCAGTATCTGGGTCCGGTATTGGACGCGATGAAGTTCAACTACTTGCCGTTCGGGCTGAATCTGGCGAGCACCGCGGCGATCCTTCCCAAGGAGGTCGCCTATTCCGAGCCGCGCCTACATCCGCCAAATGGTTACAAGGACACCACCGTCCCCGGGATTTGGGTGCCGGATACACCGTTGGCACACCGCAACACTCAACCGGGTTGGGTGGTCGCACCGGGAATGCAGGGAACGCGGGTTGGGCCGATCACGGCCGGTTTATTGACACCGGAATCGCTGGCCGAATTGATGGGTGGCCCGGACATCGTGCCCCCGCGATCCAATCTGCAAACCCCGCCTGGACCACCGAACGCGTACGACGAGAACCCGATCTTGCCGCCCATCGGGTTGAACGCCCCGCAGGTGCCGGTCCCGCCGCCGCCACCTGGCCCAGGTGTAGTCGTCGGCCCGGTAGCGCCGACACCCGCGCCGGTCGGCGCACCGCTGCCCGCTGAGGCACCGACGGGAGCAGGCTCGTGAGGTGCACGACGAGCGCGGTACGCGCGAGGAGTAAGCCGAACCAACGACGGACGAGGCGCACGACGAGCGCGATAGGCGCGGTCGGACGCGTTGCCCGGCGCCGGATCTGGCAGGCGCTGGTGTTGCTGACGGCGGCCGTCGTGCTGACATCGTGTGCGAGCTGGCGTGGTATCTCGAATGTGTCGATTCCCGGGGGTCCGGGCACCGGGTCGAACTCGTACACGGTGTACGTGCAGGTGCCGGACACGCTGGCGATCAACGGCAACAGCAAGGTGATGGTCGCCGACGTCTTCGTCGGTTCGGTCCGCGCGATCAAGATCGACAACTGGAAGGCCACGCTGACCCTCGGGTTGAACAAGGACGTCAGTCTGCCCAGGAACGCGACCGCCAAGATTGGGCAGACGACCTTGCTGGGTTCTCAGCACGTGGAGCTTGCCTCGCCCCCTGACCCGTCGCCGCAGCCGCTGAAGAATGGCGACACGATCCGGCTGGCGAACTCGTCGTCCTACCCAACCGTCGAGCAAACGCTGGCCAGCCTCGCCCTGGTGCTTCGCGGTGGCGGCATCCCCAACCTCGAGGCGGTCCAGAATGAGATCTACAACATCGTCAGCGGGCGTGCCGAGCAGATCCGTGCGTTGCTGGGGAAGCTGGACACCTTCACCGACCAGCTCAACCAGCAACGCGGTGACACCATCCACGCCATCGATTCCACCAACCGGCTGCTGGCTCGCGTTGCTCCCCGCGCGGATGTTCTTGACCGGGTTCTGACCGAATTCCCGCCACTGGTCCAGCATTTCGCGGACAAGAAACAGCTCCTGATCAACGCGGTCGACGCGGTAGGCGGGCTGAGTGAGGCCGTCGACCAGTATCTGGGGCCGTCGCGTGCCAACCTGCACACCGACTTGCAGTCGCTTCAATGCCCGTTGAAGGAGCTCGGCCGCGGCGCGCCGGATCTGCAAGGCGCACTGAAGTATCTGTTCACCCAGCCCTTCGACGTTGACTCGGTGCCGAAAGCGTTCCGAGGCGACTACTTCAACCTCTCGCTGAAGCTCGACCTGACGCTCAGCTCCATCGACAACGCCTTCCTCACCGGCACCGGGTTCTCGGGAGCGCTCCGCGCAGTCGAGCAGTCGTATGGCCGTGACCCCGAGACGATGATCCCGGATGTCCGCTACACGTCGAACCCCAACGATGCGCCCGGCGGGCCACTGGTCGAGAGGGGGGACAAACAGTGCTGACTCGGTTCATTCGCCGCCAACTCAGGGTGTTTGCGGTCTTGACGGTGGTCGCGATCGTCGTGCTGGGCTGGTACTACCTGCGGCTTCCCAGCCTGGCGGGCATCGGCCAATACACCCTGCAAGCGGAATTGCCCGAGTCCGGCGGCCTGTATCCCACGGCGAACGTGACCTACCGCGGCATCAACGTCGGCAAGGTGACCGATGTCCAGCCCACCGAGGACGGGGTCCGGGCCACGATGAGCATCGGCAGCAAGCACAAGATCCCGGTCGACGTGACGGCGAACGTACATTCTGTGTCGGCGGTCGGTGAGCAGTATCTGGACCTCGTCTCAGCGCACAATCCCGACAAGTACCTTTCGGCCGGCCAGACCATCACCAAGGGCACAGTGCCCACGGACATCGGTGCAACGCTGGACGCCGCCAACCGTGGCCTGGCGGCGCTGCCGAAGGACAAGATTGCGTCACTGCTCGATGAGACGTCTCAAGCGGTGGGCGGCCTCGGGCCTGCACTGGAACGGATGGTCGATGCGACCCAGGCCATCACCGGTGATTTCAAGACCAACATCGCCGACGTCAACGACATCATCAAGCACTCCGGGCCGATCCTGGACAGTCAGGTGGAAACAGGTGGGGCGATCAGGCAATGGACGCGCAACCTGAATACCCTGGCCGCCCAGGCCGCGAGGAACGACCAGCACGTGCAGAGCATCCTGGCTCAAGCCGCGCCCACCGGCGATCAGGTCGACGCGCTATTCAGTGACGTACGTGAGTCGCTGCCGCAGACGCTGGCAAACGTCGAGGTCGTGGCGGAAATGCTCAAGCGCTACAACAAAGGCGTCGAGCAAATGCTGGTGTACTTGCCGTCGGGTGCCTCGTCCGCGCAGACCGTCGTGGGGACGTTCCCAGGCGAGGCTTTGCAGGACCTCACCCTGGCGATCAATCAGCCGCCACCGTGCCTGACCGGCTTCCTTCCAGCTTCGGAGTGGCGGTCGCCGGCCGACGTCAGTTCCCAGCCGGTACCGGCCGGTCTGTACTGCAAGATCCCGCAGGACACTCCGTCCAACAGCGTGCGCGGTTCGCGCAACCTTCCCTGCGCCGATGTCCCCGGGAAGCGGGCGGCGACGCCTCGGGAGTGCCGCAGTAAGGACCCATACGTTCCATTGGGCACCAACCCGTGGTACGGCGACCCGAACCAGATCCGCAACTGTCCCGCGCCCGCCGCGCGATGCGATCAGCCGGTGGATCCAGGCAGAGTGATTCCCGCGCCCACGGTCGACAACGGCCTCAACCCCGCGCCGGCCGACCGGGTGGCGGGGACACCGCCTCCGGTCAGCGATCCGTTGCAGCGGCCGGGCTCGGGGTCCGTGCAGTGCAACGGGCAACAGCCCAACCCGTGCATTTTCACGCCGGCCCCCGGCCCCCCGGCGCTCTACAACCCGCAGAACGGCCGTGTGGTTGGGCCGGACGGAGTCAAGTACTCCCTCGAAAACTCAACTAACACAGGCGATGACGGGTGGAAGCAGATGTTGGCGCCCGGTGGCTGAATCCGCTCGACGCTTATTGGCTCTTCACGCCCGCCGTGAACAGGTCGCCGATCGGTTGCGTCCATAGCGGACGGCGCACCCGACGCTGCTCGACGACGGTGAAACCGGCATCCTCGAACAGCCGGCGCATCTCGGCCGGTGTCGGATTGTGCTGGGGCGCCCAGGTGCTGCCCGGCACGATCCGCCGCCGCGCGCTCATCGTCGACACGGCTACCAGCCCACCGGGGGAGAGCACGCGGTGAAATTCGCGCAGTGCCGCCGGTTGGTCGAAGAAGTGGAAGGCCGACGTCGTCACGACCGCGTCCAGCGTTTGGTCGTCGAAGGGCAGTTGCTCAGCCGGGCCGCGCCGCCAGTCGACTTCACTGGATCGCGACTGAGCCTGCTTGAGCATGCCTTCGGACATGTCGACGCCGTACACCTCGGCCGGATGCAGATCCCGCTGGATGCGGTCGGCCAGAATGCCTGTGCCGCAGGCGATATCGGCTACGCGCGCCGACAGGTGGTCGCGCAGTTGCGCGACCACCTCGTCGTGCGCCGGGCGGTAGACCCACTGCTGCAGGAAGGGCAGGTTGTAGGCCGGGGCGGCCACCCCCCAGAACCGGGTGACGATGTCGTTGAAACCGCGACGCGGCGGTGTCAGCGTCACTTGATCGAGGTGTAGTAGATGGTGTCGCCGAGCGATACCGAGTCGCTGGACTCCGGAACCGGCGGCAGCCCGTTCTCGACCAACAGCTGGCTCATCGGTCGGCCGACCGATCGCCAGCCCAGCCCGTCCATGTACGCGGCGACGTCGTTGCGCTCGCCCTGGTAGCCGAGCTCGTCGAAGTCGAGGTCGAATCCGTGCGCGCGCCACTTGTCGGTGGCTTTGCGCATCGTCTCGCGGACCTTCTCCTCGTCGACACCGCTGGCGTCCGGGATGGCCTCGGTGGCCAGCCGGCTGCCGTCGGCGCTGAGCTCAGAAATGTTGTCCAGCAACCGGTCTTGCGCCTCTGGCGGCAGGTAGCCCAGCAGTCCCTCGGCGATCCACGCGGTCGGCTGGCTCTTGTCGAAACCGGCCTCGGCAAGCGCGGTCGGCCAGTCGTTGCGCAGGTCGATCGCCACTGCGCGACGGTCGGTGGTCGGGTTCGCGCCGAGCTCGGACAGCGTTTGGGTCTTGAACGCGATCACCTCTGGCTGGTCGACCTCGAAGACGGTCATACCGGCCGGCCAGTCCAGCCGGTAGGCGCGGGCGTCGAGACCTGAGGCCAGGATCACCGCCTGGCGGATGCCGGCCTGCGTCGCGTCAGCGAAGAACGCGTCGAAAAAGCGGGTCCGGACGGCCATCGCGTCGGGCATCTGCTGCAGTTTCCAGGTCGAATCCTCGCTGTCGACCTCGGCGATGTCGAGGTCACCGGCGGCCCACCGGGTCAGGAAATCGACCCCGACGGCTCGGACGAGTGGCTCGGCATACTGGTCGTTGATGAGGGGGTTGTCGGCTTTGGTGGCGACGGCACGGGCCGCGGCAACCATCGTGGCTGTTGCTCCAACGCTGGTTGCGAGGTCCCAGGAGTCGTTATCGGTGCGGGGCATTGCCTGCTCCTTCAGATAGTCGGGACGTACTTAGTTAGCCTAGCAAGTATTTAGTCGATCTATCAACTTCGCGCGGTTTGAGCAGCTCGAGTGGCCAGTTTTCGCACGGCAAACGCCCAAATCCGTACATAACTGGCCACTCGGCCGAGGGCCAACGCCAGACATCCCGGGCCCTTTCGGGTCCCGGGATGTCTGGGTAGTGCTGGTCGACCTACAGCCCGAGGAAGGACAGCGGGTCGATTGCGGTGGCTGCGCCGGCACCTGCATCGGTGGCTGCCGAAGTCAGCGCTTCGAGGCCCGCGGTGAAGGCATCGCCCGGGTTGAGCAACGCCGTGGCGTCGATACCGCCGAACAGGTCGCTCAGGTCGACGTTCCCGAACGGTGTCGCCAGGACGTCGCTGATCTGCGCGGCCGCGCCGTCCACACCCGGAATCGCGGTGTAGATGTTCTCGAAGCCACCACCGAAGTTGAGGACGTCGTAGACCGATCCGTCGGTCGGAATCGCCGCGCCGGCAGGAGCATCCGCCGCCAACGTGCCACCGGTGACGGTGAACTCGGTGTTGGTGAGACCGAGCAGGTTGGTCACGTTTTCCGTGGTTTCGATGCAGCCGATCTGATCGGTCGACGCGCTGCCGTCGTAGATGTTGAAGTCCTGCGTCGCCAGCGACAGCGGAATCGGCGTTCCGCCCAATATGATGGTCGGCGTACCGCCACCCAGGTCCAGGAACGGTGGGGCACCGACAAGCTGCTCGACCGGGGTGAAGCCTTCGCCGCCACTCGCCAAAGTCGGGTCGAAAGTCACACCGCCGATGGTGAACGCGTCGGCGCCGATTGCACCGTCCCCAGCCTGCAGACCGGTAACCGCGTCACCCGGATCCAGCGGATTGGCGTAGTTAACAGTGCCGAACAGCGAGTCGAGGTTGATGTTGCCGTACGGCGTCACCAGAGTGTCGGTCACCGTGCCCGGGGTGGTCACACCGTCGGTCGTGACGTCCGGAGTCGCGGTGTAAACATTCTCGTAGCCGTGACCGAAGTTCATCGCGTCGAGCACGGTGCCCTGAGTCGGGAGGCCCTGCCCCACCTCGCTGCCTTGCTCCACCACAAGCTGCGTATTGGTCAACCCGAACAGGTTCGTTACGTCGACACCGGTGTTGATCGTGCCGATCTCGGTCCCGCTGCTGTTGAGAACCTCAAACGCCTGGCTGGACAGGCTGGAATTAACGGGGTCCCCCAGCGACGAGCCTCCGATTTCCAAGAACGGCGCAGCGGTCGCCAGCGGTGCGATCGTGTCGAAACCCTCACCGCCGGCTGCCAACTGGGGGTCCAGCGTGTATCCGGCGATGCTGAAGGCATCCGCAGCGCCGCTGATGTTGCCCACCTCGAGGCCGGTGAAGGCGTCGCCAGGGTTGAGCGGGTCCGCCGCGTTGAATGTGAACAGAGAGTTGAGGTCTTCGTTACCGAAAGGGGTGATGAGGGTGTCGGTAACGGTGCCGTCAGCACCCGGGGTGGCGACGTAGACGTTTTCGTACCCGTTGCCGAGGTTGAAGACGTCGTAGACCGATCCCACTGTCGGCAGGTTTGCGTCGGTGGCACTGCCGGTCGGGTCGACGCTGCCAACCGTGAATTCCGCATTGGTCAGCCCGAAAAGCTCGGTCACCGTCTCGTTGCCCTGAATGCTGCCCAACTCGGTGCCGTTGGTGGGGTCGTAGACGTTGAAGGCCTGAGTCGCGAGTGGAAGCCCGAGTGCCGTGCCGCCGCCAAGTTCCAACAGGGGCGGCGTCGTGGTTAGCTGGAAGACGGGGTCGAAGCCCTCGCCACCGGCCGCTAACTGCGGGTCGAAAGTGAAGCCGCCGATCGTGAAGGCATCGGCGCCGGCGTCCGCGGCCGCGACGGCCGCCTGCAGAAATGCCGTGGTAATCAACCCGCCCGTGGCCGCCATGCCAGCCAATATCAAGCGTTTTTGCACAGATCTCACTCCTACGTGTTCGTTCGTGTGATGCAGAGTGGGCGTGGTGTTACTTGTGAGTAACGTCACCGGACTTTACTCAGGGGTAATATAGGCAGTCAATACAAAATCTTGGGTAAATCTCAGGTTGACAGGGAGTTCCCAGCTTATTGACACCTTGTCAGCAGGCGAAATCACGCAGGTCGTTGCCTAAATGACCAGTTCAGAGCGTTGACGTTGACGCGCGGGACGGTGTGTCCCGACGACTGGTCGACTTCCAGCCCCACTCAGCGCCCGCTCAGTAAATGTGACCGACGACAGATCGCCGTCGGCGATCTCTATACTTCGATTCTCGGCGGAATAGCATTCTCTCTAAACGAGAAGCCGTTATCGCCCGTTATGAGAGTGGGTGGAGCGATGGCAGGATTGTGCGACGCGAAGGTGGCTCTGGTGACGGGTGCCAGCCGCGGTCTGGGCAAGGCGATCGCGCAGCGGTTGGCCGCCGAAGGCGCCACGGTCGGGATCACTGCCCGCACGATGGACCCCGATCCGAAGTATCACGGGTCGCTACAACAAACTCGCGAAGAGATCACTGCCGCAGGCGGATCCGCGGTCGCCATTCAGGCTGATCTGTCGAAACCCGAAGACCGCGAACGGTTGTTCAGCGAACTCGTCGAAAAGGCCGGCGCGCCCGACATTCTGGTGAACAACGCGGCGGTCACCTTTCTGCGGCCGCTCGACGAGTTTCCGGATCGCCGCGCTCGGTTGATGATCGAAATGCACCTCCTGGCGCCGATGCATCTCACTCAACTGGCGATTCCGGCAATGCGGGAACGGGGCTGCGGCTGGGTGCTGAACATCACCTCGGTCGGCGGCGACCTGCCGGACGGCCCGCCGTTCGACGAGTTCGATCGGGCGGCCGGCTTTGGGGTCTATGGCACGGTAAAGGCGGCACTGAACAGACTCACCAAAAGCTTTGCGGCAGAGCTCTTTAACGACGGGATCGCCGTCAACGCCGCTGCGCCGTCCAAGCCCGTCGCGACCGAAGGTGCCGGCGCGCTCGATCTGGCCAAGGCTGACACCGAGGGCATCGAACTCATCACTCAAACCGCGCTGACACTCGTCACCGCGGACCCCAAGGCGATGACCGGCAGGATCGCCCACACGCAGCCGTTCCTGCGTGAAATCGGGTGGTTGCACTAAAAGGACGAACTCGCGACCATCGGCTGGGAGGCGATGAGAACCGAAGTGCCGAAACCCAATTGGTTCAGCGCGCGACCTGCTTGACTAACTGTGTGGGACGCCGTCCGGCAACGTACCAGGACTGGTGTCGGCGAAGCCTTGTCGGATTCCCTGATCGACCGGGTCTCCGGCGGGCGGGCCGAATGGGAACGCCCCCAGCGGCGCCGGGTCTTGGCACGTGCAGGAGAGGTCGCCGAACGATGCCGGGTCGGCGATCGAAGGAGTCGCGGCGATCAACCCTGCGGACACGGCGATAGCAGTTGCGACGAGGACTTTTGTGATCATTGCGGCTCTCCCGAATAAGGCTGCCTCAATATTACCGGCTGAGGATGTCGGTGCACCGCGGATCTGGCGGCCGCCGTCAGCTAGCGAACTGCGGGCAGTACGCGCCGACGAAGTAACCCGCGTAATGAGGTCGAGGCCACTGGGATCCATCACCTCTTGCAGTGGCCGCAGCACTTCTGCGGCGTCTAGTATGAGCGCCCGCTGACCCGGATCGGCGCGCATACGGTGTCGAGCGGCACGGATGGGCAACCGCCAGTTGTACCGCACGAAAACAGTTGTCCGAGTGGGCAGTTAATTGCGTGGTATGCCGGCGAGCACATCGGCGAACTTCTTCTCCGCCGCGTCGCGCAACCGCAGGATGTGCTCGGAGGGGAAGAGGTCAGGGGAGGGCTCATAATCTTTGAGCAGCAACCGGGCCAGTGTCACCTTGTGCACCTCAGTGGGCCCGTCGGCGAGGCCCAACACGAAGGATTCGGTGAGGTATTGCACGAAGGGCATTTCATGCGACGTCCCTAGTGACCCGTGAATCTGCAACGCCCGCGCCGACACGTCGTGAAGCACTTTCTGCATCATCGCCTTCACCGCTGAGATATCGCCTCGCACCGCCTGGTAGTCGTTGAATTGATCGATCTTCCAGGCGGTTTGCAGGGTCAACAGCCGAAATGCCTCGATCTCCATCCACGAGTCCGCGACCATCTCCTGCACCATCTGTTTGTCCGCAAGAACGGTGCCCTGGGTGTATCGAGATACAGCGCGTTCGCAGATCATGTCGAAGATGCGGCGTACCAGCCCGACCGTGCGCATAGCATGATGGATGCGGCCGCCTCCCAGCCTGGTTTGCGCCACCGCGAACGCGCCACCTCTCGGACCGAGCATGTGATCATGGGGTACCCGCACGTTCTCGTAGCGGACGTATCCCTCCCGGCCACCACCGCCGAGCGGTTGGTAACCGAGTCCGACGTCGCGTAGGACGTTGATGCCCGGAGTGTCACCGGGGAGCACGAACATCGAATACCGTTGGTAGGGCGAAGCATCCGGATCCGTCATCGCCATCACGATGATGAACGAAGCCATCGATGCGAATGACGAATACCACTTCTCTCCGTTGATGACCCAGTGGTCGCCGTCCTGGGTAGCGGTGGTGGTGAAGACCTTCGGGTCCGCGCCGCCTTGCGGCTCGGTCATCGAGAAGCAAGAAACGATCCGATTATCCAGCAGCGGCTCGAGGTAGCGCCGCTTGAGTTCCGGGCTTCCGTAATGGGCCAGTATCTCGCTGTTGCCGGAATCCGGCGCCTGTGAACCGAATACGATCGGGGCACACTCGGACCGGCCCAGGATCTCGTTGAGCAGGGCGAGTTTCACTTGACCGTAACCGGGCCCACCGAGATGTGGTCCCAGATGAGTGGCCCACAATCCGCGCTCTTTGACGATCGCCTGCAGGGGCGGTATCAGCGCTTGGCGAACCGGGTCGTTGAGGTCGTGGGACTCCTTGACGATCAGATCGATTGGCTCACATTCGGCCCGCACGAACTCGTCGACCCACTTCAGTTGTGCGGCCCATTCCGGGTCGGTCGAGAAATCCCACGCCACCGATCGTCCTTTCGCTACTGCGTTGTCACGGTTGTGCTCTGTCGAACCACGCCTGCTTCAACGAGTTCGTCGACCGCCTTTTCGCCGAGCCCGAGTCCCGTCAACAGCGTGCGGGTGTGATCGCCGGGCAGTGCGGATGACTTCGGTTGTGCGGGAACGGTTCGGGAGAATCGAGGTGACGGGGCCGGCTGCGGCACACCGTCTATCTCGACGAAGGTCTGTCGTGCGACGTTGTGCGGGTGCTGGGGTGCTTCGGCGATGGTCAATACCGGCGCCGCGCATGCTCCTGGTGTGCCCAGTCGCTCGTCCCACTCCGCGCGGGTCTTTTGTCGGATCCGCGCGGACAACACCTCGCGATGCCTTTCCCACGCCTCCGGTGCGTCCGCGTCGTGCGGCACGTCGACCTCCAGACGGGAGCACAATTCGGCGTAAAACTGTGGTTCGATCGCGCCGAGAGCAATGTGCTTGTCGTCGGCGGTTCGGTAGACGCCGTAGAAGTGTGCGGCGCCGTCCAGAACGTTGTCACCCCGACGATCACGCCACATCCCGGCGTGCACCATCCCGTAGTACGGAGCCATCATGGTCGCCGCGCCGTCCACCATCGCGACGTCGAGCACCTGTCCCTGACCGGATTCGCGCGCCTCCAGGATGCCGCTGAGCAGCCCGACAGCCAGCAGCATCCCGCCGCCGCCGTAGTCACCGATGAGATTCAAAGGCGGAAGGGGTGTTTCACGAGTGCCAATGCTATGCAGCGCGCCGGTCAACGCGATGTAGTTGATGTCGTGACCGGCGCGATCGGCGTACGGGCCATCCTGGCCGTAACCGGTCATTCGGGCGTACACCAGCCGCGGGTTCGCGGGGCGGAGGTCGTCGGGCCCGATGCCGAGGCGTTCGGCAACCCCTGGTCGGAACACGTCGACGAACGCGTCGGCATCCGCGACGAGCCGGCCGACCAACTCCGTTCCGCGGGCGTCTTTCAGGTTGACGGCGATCGAACGCTGGCTGCGACGGACGGTGTAGTCGATGGGCAATTCGGTGTCGACGTCGCGTACCTGGTCGACCCGCACGACGTCGGCGCCGAGGTCGGCGAGCAGCATGCCGCAGAACGGGCCGGGACCGAGGCCGCCCATCATGACGATCCGCACCCCGTGTAGCGGGCCCGTCATGACGACCATGTCCGCCGGCGCGCGGCCGCCTCTTCGGTGGCGTGGCTGAGAACCTGGTTGCGGTTCTCGAGCTCGAGAGCGGGACCGAGACCGGCGGCGTCAGTGTTGACCTGAAGTGCACGTTTCGTCATCTGTACTCCGAGCGGCGTGAGTTCAGCTATCGCAGAAGCGATTTCGATGGCGCGGTCGGTCAGTTCCTCCGGTGCGGTGACCTCGCTGACCAGACCGCGGCGGTCGGCTTCCTCGGGGGAGACGGTGCGGCCGGTGAGCATCCAGTCGGCGGCCACGCTGGTGCCGACGATGCGCGGCAAAAAATAGCTCATGCCCATTTCGGCGCCGGACAGGCCGAGCAGGATCGCGGCGTTGCCGAAACTTGCCGCGGTCGAACAGATTCTGATGTCCGCGGCAAGGCACAGCGCCAATCCGGCGCCGACGCATGGCCCGTTGACCGCGGCAATCACCGGTTGCGGGGCGTCGCGGATGGCTTGCGGCAAGGCTGCCATCGCCTCCTGGAATCGCAAACGGTCGATCGCGGGCGCGGTTGCTTCGGGTATCCCGGTCCCGAAGTTGCGAACGTCGATGCCGGAACAAAAGCCGCGGCCCGCACCAGTGAGGACGATGGCACGGACCGAGGTGTCGAACGTCAGATCCGCCAGGGTGTCGGTCAGCTCATCGAGCATGACTTCGTTGATCGCATTGAGTCGCTCGGGGCGGTGCAGGTGCAGCACGACCACGCCGTCGTGTGGCCGCTGCGCGCTCACCGTGGCGGTCGCCGTCAACCGAGCTCCCTTCGTCGCGAGCCCTGAGATACTGATTCGCGGTTTATGAGAATGCTATTCTTCGCGGGCGCGCGAGCGCAACGGACCTGCGCCCTTCTGCCGTGAACCAGAAGCCTGGGCTGTAAGAATCGCACGTTCACGACGATGGCTTCTGGTTGGCGACGAGGGAGACGCATGACCGCACTTGACAAGGCTGACGGCGCGACGATCCTTCGGTTCGACAACGCTCCGGTGAACGCCCTCGACTTGGACCTGCTGAACGTCATCATCGACTCGATGCGAGGCGTCGAGGGCGCGGTCGTCCTCACCGGCGCGGGGCGGGCCTTCTCGGCCGGAGTCGACTTGCGGGCACTGGCCGACGGCGGCACCGACTACGCCGCGCAGTTCGTCGCCGCACTCTCCGAGGCCTTCCTGGCGATCTACGACCACCCCGCGCCGGTGATCGCCGCCGTCAACGGGCATGCGATCGCGGGTGGCTGCGTGCTGGCCATGTGCGCGGACGTGCGGCTGATGTCCGGCGGGACGATCGGTCTGACCGAGTTGTCGGTTGGCGTCCCGTTCCCGGTGGCCGCGCTGGAGATCTGTCGCGCCGCGATGGGGACTTCGGCGACCCGGGCAGCGTTGGGCGCCAAGACGATCGACGCCGAGACGGCGCTGGCCCGCGGCTGGGTCGACGAGCTGGTCGGTAAGGACGAGTTGCTCGACAAAGCGCTGGCCACCGCGCGTGAGCTCGGCGCCTACTCGCCGGCCGCATACGCGGCCACCAAGTCCGAACTGCACAAACCAGTCCGCGCCGCGATCGACGCCGGCGCCGCCGCGGACGCCGTCGTGCGCGCCAGCTGGATCTCCGAGGAGACCCGCGGTCGAATCAACGCGTTCCTCGAATCGCTGGCCCGCGGCCGTTGACGTGAGCTTCTGGATCGCGCACGCCGAGCGGACAATCAGCGAGGAGATTCCGGCGGCACCGGACGCGGTCCGCGACTTTTACGTCGACCTCGACAACACAAAAGACCTTCATCCGCTCGTGGTTTCGATTGATGTGCTGTCTCACGACCAGACATCTGACGGCTATCACAAGACCTATCGGGTGCGCGACCGAATTCCGCTGGGGCCCGTTTGGCTGGGCATCACGTACTGGGCCCGGGTCCAGGTGCCAGCCGAGGGTGACGTGATCACCGAGGCGCGGCAATTTCCCGCGGTCTGTCTGAACGGCACGGTCAGCTTCGAGCGGATCGAGACCGGCACCCTGCTCACCGAACGGCTACACATCGCGGCCCCACGTCCGCTCGCGGCGCTGACCCAACGCCAGGCCGTTGATGCCCACGTCGCCATGCTGGCGGGTATCCGTGGACATTTCGAAAACCATTAGCGCTCAGACGAGTTGCTGCCGCAGGTCCTTCTTCAGAACTTTGCCGTAGCTGTTCTTCGGCAGTTCGTCGACGAATAGGTATCGCTTCGGTCGCTTGAAGCGAGCAATGCGGTTCAGTAAATGCGCGTCGAGATCTTCCGGATCGGCTGTCCCGACGATGAAGGCGACCACGATCTCGCCCCATTCCGCATCGGGCGCCCCCACCACGCACGCTTCCGACACCCCGCGATGCTCGAGCAGAGCCTCTTCCACCTCTCGGGGATAGACGTTCGAGCCGCCGCTGATCACCACGTCTTTCGACCGGTCGTGCAACGTCAGGTAGCCGCGTGCGTCCAAGGACCCCATGTCACCGGTTCGCAACCAGCCGTCGCGCAGTGTCTCCGTGGTGGCCGCGGGATTGCCCCAGTAGCCGTCCATCACGACGTCTCCGCGACAGACGATTTCACCAATTTCGCCGACCGTCGCCCTGCTGCCGTCGTCTCGCAGCACCGCGACATCGACGCCGGACCGCGCATACCCGACCGATCCGAGAATAGCGTCGCCGGCGTCCTCATGGTCGACGCGGCGCAAGCCGGTGATCGTCATGGGCGATTCGCCTTGCCCATAGATCTGAGCGAACACGGGACCGAAAGCCGCCAGCGCCTTTTTCATGCTGTCCACGTACATTGGTCCGCCGCCGTAGATGACCGTTCGCAGGTGTGCCGGCCGGTTGCGGCCGGTTTCGATCACACGCTGCACCATGGTCGGCGCCAGGAAGGCGCTGGAGCCGGGGTGTTGCTCGCAGAGATCGAGGAACTCGTCGGGATCGAATCCGCCGCGTTCCGGAACCACTTGCCGTGCGCCGCGCGAGACGTAGGCGGGGATGTAGAGGCCCGACCCGTGTGACATCGGTGCGGCGTGCACCAGGCTGCAGTTCTGGTCGGGGGCGTCCATGTCGGCGAGATGGGCGATCGTCATCGCTATCAGGTTGCGATGACTGAGCATCGCGCCCTTCGACTTACCGGTGGTACCGCTGGTGTAAAACAGCCACGCCAACGCCGTGGGGTCCGTGTGTGGCACGGCCGCGGCCAGCGCATCGAAGCGGCGTGAATAAGAAGGGGAGGCAACGGCTTCCGCCGTGAATGCGGATTCCAGCTGGGCGGCGATAGTCGGTGATGCGAACACTAGCGAGGCGCCGGCGTCGTCGAGGATCTGAACCATTTCGCGGGGGTGCAGCTTGTAGTTGATCGGCACCGCCACGCATTCGGCGGCCCAGATACCGAACAGCAGCTCGACGATCTCGGGGCGGTTCTCGCTGGCGATGGCGATTCGGGCGCCCGGTGGATGCTCGGGCCGCAACGAGCCGGCCAGTCGCAGCGCGCGGTCACGCAGTTCTTTCCAGGTGCAGCAACACCGCTGGCCGTGGTACACCGCGCCGTGATCGGGAAAGCGTTGCGCCACTTGGTCGAGCAGCGCGAACAGGTTCACTGGGCCGTCCACTCCGAGTTCAACGCGAAATTCGACAGGTACTTCGTCGAGCTCCACCCACCGTCGACGACGATGGTCTGGCCGTTGATGAAGCTGCCGCCCGGCGAGCACAGGAACGCGACCGTGCTGGCCACATCGTCGACGGTGCCCAGCCGCTCGTGCGGGGTCATCTCGATCTGCATCCGCCGAAACCTCGGATCTTTCAGCCGGTCCGCGGTCATCGCCGTCTGGATCACTCCGGGAGCGACGGCGTTGCAGCGGATGCCGTGGGCGCCGTACTGCGCGGCGATGTGGGTGGTCAGCGCAGTCAGCCCGCCCTTGGCCGCGGAGTACGGTCCGCCGCGCAACCCGCCGACTACTGCGAAGGTGGAGGTGATGTTGATGATCGCCGATCCGGACTTCATGTGCGGCAGCACATCTCGGGCAAGGCGGAAGGGCGCGCGCAACATCACGTCGAGGAAGTAGTCCAGGGTGTCGTCGTCGGTGGCGTGCAACGGTGTGGGGTTTCCGACCCCGGCGTTGTTGATCAAGAAGTCGATTCGGTTCCACCGCTCGACGGCTGCGTGTACGACGCGCGCCGGCCCGTCGTCGTCGGTCAGATCGACGGCCACGGTCGCGACCCGGTCGGGATCGCCTATGGCGTCCGCCACTTCGTCGAGGCGTGCCTGATTGCGTCCGGTGGCCAGTACCGCCATTCCCGCTTCGGCCAGTTTGGTCGCGCAGCCGAATCCGATTCCGCCGGTCGCGCCGGTCACGATTGCTACCTGCATGTCATCCATCCGTGGTTGTCAGGGCCGCTTGAATCTGATGTTTGAGCACCTTGCCGGCGTCGTTTCGCGGCAGCGCATCCCAGATGACCACCTCTTCGGGTGCTTTGAAGACGGCGACTCCCTGCGACTGGAGAAAGACGCGAAGGCTGTCCACGTCGGGCCGGGCCTGGTTGGCGGGAACGACGACGGCACAAGCCCGTTCGCCGGTGCGTTGGTCGGGCACCCCGACGATGGCGACCTCGGCGATAGCCGGATGGTTGGCCAGGATGTCTTCGATCTCTCTGGGCGCGATGTTCTCGCCGTTGCGGATGATCAGGTCCTTGGCGCGCCCGGTGACGACCAAATAGTCGTCGTCGGACCAGCGGCCCAGATCCCCGGTTCGGAAATAGCCACTGTCGTCGAACGATTCGGGTTCGTCGGTGGCGTGCAGATAGCCGACCAGCATTTGCGGGCCGCGGGCGTGGATCTCACCGTTTTCGCCGAGGACGATCCTTGCGAAGCCAGGTCGTCCGTCGGTATCTGCGGCGTGGTCGGGATCGTCCGGCGCTCCGACGGTGGTGACTGGGACTTCGGTCGAGCCGTATACCCGCGTAACGGATGCACGCTCGAAATACGCTGCGGCCCTGCGGATCAACGCGGGAGGCACCGATGCGCCGCCGCAGACGAACAACTTCAGCTCCGGCAACCGTGTCCCGGCTCGCTCGGCTGCGGCCAGCAATCCCTCGAGAAATGGCGTTGCTCCGGCGATATGGGTGCAATGTTCCCGGGTGATCAGATCGACCGCCCTATCGGCGTCCCACCGATCCATCAAGACCGCCGAAGTGCCGAGCAGCAGAGGGCATTCGAAAGCATAGATGGATCCACCGATATGGGCGATCGGCGACGGAACCAGGAATCGGTCACCCGGCGCAACCCCCCAGTGATCGCGCAGCTGGGTGATCAACGCGTGCATCGAGTTATGGCTGTGCAGAACCCCTTTGGGTCTACCCGTCGTGCCCGACGTGTAGAGGATCATCCGCACCGCGTCGGGGTCGAGCGTTGGCAGCTCAGCATGCTGACTTGCTGCGGGTAACGCCGCATCACTGCGAAGCTCGACCACCTCGGGTGGATCAGCCATGTCGGCGCTGACCCGGCTGAGCATCGCCGCGTAGTCGTGCTTTCCGAAAACCGACGGCACGAAGACCATTCGGGTGTTCGCATCGTTGAGGATGAACGACAGCTCACGATCTCGCAGCGACGGCAGGATCGGGTTGACCACCATGCCGGCGATGGTTGCCGCCAGGTACACGACCGCGGCCTCGTGCCAGTTGGGAAGCATGAACGACACCACGCTGCCCAACGGCATTCGGTCCTGCATCGCCCCGGCAAGCGCTGTGACCCGCTCGTTGAGCGTTGCGCAGTCCACTCGGTGCTCGCCGTCGACGAGCACGTCACGCCTGGGTGTTTGCCGCACGGCCGCGGCCAGCGAATCGGCCAGGGTGTGGCGCACCCACCAGCCACGCTCGTAGGCTTCGGCGGCCCGCGCGTCATCCCAGCGGACCGTCCGCCCACCGATCAGCTTGGTGCTCGACATCACCGCGTCTGAGGTTAGCCGCGGACCCGTCGCATCGTCATCGAGTGACGGAAACGCGACGCCGGATGGGTATTGATCGTCACTTGGGCCACCTCGCCGTCGGAGGTCGCGTACGTGCGGTGCACCTCGAGCGCCGGGCCGCCGGCCTCGACGCTGAGCTGTTCGGCCAGCGTCGGCGAGAGCAGTACGGCGGCGATCTCCTGACGCACCTCGACGATGCTCACCCCGAAGATGTCTTCGACCAGTGGGAATATCGGACCGGTGTGCCGGGGTAGCAGCCGGCCCACCCCGGCGAAGGTCCGGTTGATGTAGTACTCCGTTCGGCAGACGGGACGCTCCGCGCCATCGACGCGCCGAAAGCCTGTGACGCACAGCCATTCTTCACCCACGGTGAGCCCGGTTCGGGACGCCAGCTCCTCGTCGACGACGGTCATACCGGTGGATTCGATGGCGAACTGCGCGCCGGTGGCGAAGGCGAGCAGGTCGTTGATCGAGACGACGTCCTGAACGTAGGAGTCCGAGGACGGCCGCGGCACCACGAGCGTGCCCGACCGGGGTCGCGACGTGACCAGGTTGTCGTCCCGCAACCGGCGCAGTGCCTCTCGCACGGTGTACCGGCTGACCGAAAAGCGTTCGCAAAGTTGATGTTCGGTGGGCAGTTGGGAGCCCACCGGGTAGACGCCGTCGACGATCTCCTTGCGGAGTGCGCGGGCGACCTGCAGGTAGCGATGGTCGGCGGTGTCAGTCATCGCCGCCCTCCGGGTGCAATGCCAGTACGCTGCCCTCCGCGTCCGCGGAGACATAGATGGTGCCGTCGTGTCCCAGGGCGATGCCGGCGAACGGCCCCTGTGGCCCGGAGAACGGGGGCATTCCCTTGAGTGGCTTCGGTATGACGCCCGGCTCGGCGCCGAGCGGCAGGTCCGAGGCGATCGTGTGCCGCGTGCCGTCCTCATCGATGGCAAACAACGCCTTGGCGCCGGCGTCGACCACATAGAGTCGTCGGCCGTCGACCAAAATGCCGTGTGGACAGTCGAATTCGGCGACCACGGTCCGAACGCCGGAGCCGTCGAGTTGGACGATGCGGCCGGCCCCCGCCTCGGACACCAGCCAACTCCCGTCGGGAGCGACGGCCATTCCGATGGGTTCGGCCAACCCGGACGCGATCACTTCGACCTGCCCGGCACGGATCGCGACAACCCGTCCCGTGCCGAACTCCGCGGCGGCCACCGTCCCGTCGGCACCGACTGCAACACCGTAGAGCTGGTCGAAACCGTCGGCGAGCACCTCATTTTCGCTGTCCGACGGCCGGTAGCGTGCGACCTGACCGCCGGACGTGGTGACGATGAACTCGCCCGGTCCGGCCGCGACCAGTCCGCGCAGAAAGCCCGGATACCCCGGAGTGAACAGCATCCCAGCGGTCTGCAGGTTGTTGTCGGCGCCAAGCCGGTAGAAGTAGGTTCCGTCGGCAATGTACAGCTGGCCGTCGGCGTCGACGGCCAGATCCAGCGGCCAGTTCAGGCCGCCGGGCAGCACGGCATTCGTCGTACCGTCGGCAAGGATCTCGGTGATCTCGCCGGTGAAGTTGGAGATGAACAGTCGCCCGTCGACGAATGTGCAATTGTCCAGTCCCGGACTGAGATTCGCCAACACGCTTTGGCTGCCGGTGCGCGGATCGATCCGTAACACCTGACCGCTGTGCACCTGCGTCGAGACGATCTGTCCGGCCGGGTCGAATTTCACCGAGTCCGGCACACCCAGACCGGTCGCGACGGTCTCGGGTTCGCCGCCGTCGAGGCTGATGCGCCATATTTCGTTGGCGCCCATCACTGGGAAATACAGCAGACCGTCCGGCCCGACCTCCATCGCGTTCGGCGACGGCACGTTGTCCAGTAGCACCCTCGGCTCCCCGCCGTCGAGGTCGAACTCGAGAAGCCGGCCACCCTCGCGACATTCACCGATGAACAGTCGCCCCTCGTGCACGGTGATGCCGTTAGCCGACGGGACGTCGCCGCGCAGCACCCGCGTGCGGCCGTCGGTACCGCGCACGCTGACTCTGCCGTCCATCACCTCGGTGGCGAAGAGGTCCCCGCGGGGGCCGAACGCCACGTCGTCGGGCGCGACGATGTCGCCGCCCTTGGCGCTGATCGTTTCCAGTTGACCGGTGCCGATGTCGAATGCACTGATCTGGCTGCCGGTGACCTGGGCGATGTAGATCCGACCGTCCGGGCCGGTGCGTAACCCGTTGGCGCCGAACAGCCTGCTGGGCGGCGTCACCCGCGCCAGCCGCCAGCCCGCAGCCACGGCAGGTGATGCTCCTGCGCGGGAGCGACCTTCGTGCAGCAACATCGGTGATGACCTCCGGCCGGTGACGTTAGCAACCACGCGTGGTCCAGACAACAGGCAGCACAACTACGGAGCAGGCCACTTGACGCTGGGCTCATCCCAGAGAATCATATTCTCAATTATGCGTATTGAGATATCTTGTCCGGACCAAAAGGTGAATTCGCGTAGTGCCCGGTAACCCCCTCGGACTGGAGGGTCGCGTGGTCGTGGTGGCCGGCGCGGCCGGTGGCGGCATCGGCACCACCGTGGCACGGATGGTCGCCGAGGCGGGCGCAACCGTCATCGCGGTCAGCCGGGGCAAGGACAATCTCGACAACCACGTCGCCCCGCTGACCGACCAGGGGCTGCCCGTTGTGCCCGTCGCCGCGGACGTGTCCACCGAGGACGGCGTGGCCGCCACCATCGAGGCGGCACTGCAGGCCGAAGGTGACCTGTACGGCTTGGTCAACGTCGCGGGCGGCGCGGCACCGCAGACCTGGATGCCGGCGACGCGGGTGAGCCGCACCGACTGGCGCGACCTGTTCACCCAGAACCTGGAGACCGCGTTCTTCCTGAGCCAGGCGGTGGCCGCGGAGCTGAAATCCGGCAACCGGCGCGGGTCGATCGTGTCCATCTCCTCGATCAGCGGAATGAACACCGCGCCGTTCCACATCGCCTACGGCACGGCCAAGGCGGCGATCGTGGCGATGACCCGCACCATGGCCGTCGAGCTCGCCGTCGACGAGATCCGGGTGAACGCGGTCGCTCCCGGTGTCACCGCCACCCCGGCGTCGCTCGCCTACGTCGACGACGACGCCGAGCGTGACCGGCGGGCCATCGCGATGGGCCGCCGCGGCCGCCCCGAGGAGATCGCCGGCGCCATCTTGTTCCTGCTGTCCGATTTGTCCAGCTACATCACCGGACAGACCCTGCTGGTCGACGGTGGTCTGGATCTCAAGTGGACCCACCTGGACGGCGACAACACCTCGCTCTTCCTCAAGGACGACTCCTTCCGAGATGCGATAAGGAGACCGTGATGACCGAGCCCGCCAAAGGCGTGAACACCGAAGTGGCAGAGGAACTGTCGCGGCCGATGACGATCGGGGTCGAGGCGTATATATCCGAGAGCTATGCCCGCGCCGAGCGAGACAAGCTGTGGCGCAAGGTCTGGCAGCAGGTCGGCCGCGTCGAGGAACTACCTGAGACAGGCAGTTACCTGACCTACGACATCCTTGATGATTCGATCATCGTGGTGCGCACCGGGCCGGACGAGTTTCATGCCCATCACAACGTCTGTATGCACCGTGGACGGCGGCTGATCGACACACCCGCGGGCGACAAGAACGCCTGCGCACGCACCCGAAAGTCTTTCGTCTGCGGATTCCACGGCTGGACGTACGGTTTGGACGGCACGTGCACGCACGTTCGGGAGAGACAAGACTGGCAAGACGCGCTCACCCCGGACAGCATTCGGCTGCAACCGGTCAGAGTGGACACCTGGGGCGGTTGGTTGTGGATCAACATGGACCCCGAATGCGAGCCGCTCGCCGACTACTTGTTTCCCGCGGCGAAAATCCTCGATCCATTCGGCCTACAGAACATGCGCTACAAATGGCGAAAATGGCTGGAGTTCGACTGCAACTGGAAAGTTGCTCTCGAGGCCTTCAACGAGACCTATCACGTCTTCACCACGCACCCGGAGTTCAACAAATTCGGTGAATTCAAGGGGTGGGCGAAAACGCAAGGCCGGCATAGTCATATCGGGTACGACGCACCCCAGGACTTGGAGGCGACGAAGTCCAAGATCCGGCTGGGTATCGGTGCCGACCCGCGCATCTCGACGGCCGAGATGCAGGTTTACACCATGGAGGAGACCAACGCCACCACCACCGAGACGTTGGTGAACGCGGCCAAGAGACTGGTCGCCGAGTTGCCCGAAGGAACACCGGCCGACAAGGTCCTCGAGCACTGGCTCGCCTCGGCGCGTCGTGACGACGAGGCTCGCGGGGTGATCTGGCCGACGATCCCGGCCGACGTTCTCGGTCAGGCCGGCACAGCGTGGCAGATCTTCCCGAACTTCCAGATCGGGCAGGGCCTGACCAGTGCCTTGTGCTACGGGGCACGGCCGCATCCGAGTTACAACCCGGACAAGTGCCTCTTCGAGGTGTCGGTTTTCGAGTTGTATCCGAAAGGTGAAGAGCCTCAGACCCAATGGGAGTACACGCCGGTCGGCGACCCTCGATGGCTTTCGGTGCTGCCGCAGGATTTCTCCAACATGGCCGCGGTGCAGCAGGGCATGAAATCGCTCGGGTTCCCGGGCACCAAGCCGAACCCGTACCGCGAACGAAGCACTGTGAACCTGCACTATCAACTGTCCAAATACATGGGTATCGGCGAACCGCAGGAGCTTTGAGGCAGAGATGACCCCGTTTGATGGGCGGCCTGACACTTGTGGGCCCACTGATGTACCGCAATTCGTCGACATAGACGCGATGCGGGCCAAGTATGCCCAGGAGCGCGATAAGCGCCTGCGCAAAGATGCTGGTGCGCAGTACCTCGAACTCGACGGCGACCTGGCCGATCTGTACGAGGTGGACCCATACACCCCGGTGGCCGACCGCGCCCCGATCGACGAAGACATCGAGGTGGCGGTCCTCGGTGGCGGATTCGCGGGATTGCTATCCGGCGCCTACTTGAAAAAGGCTGGCGTGCAGGATGTTCGGATCATCGACATGGCCGGTGACTTCGGGGGCGTGTGGTACTGGAATCGCTTCCCTGGCATCCAGTGCGACAACGACGCCTACTGCTACATTCCGATGCTCGAGGAACTCGACTTTTTGCCGAGCAAGAAGTTCGCCGACGGCGCGGAGATCTTCGGGCACTGCCAGGCCATGGGGAAGCACTTCGACCTTTACGACGGCGCAATCTTCTCGACTCAGGTCGAGACCATGCGCTGGGACGCGGGCAGCAACCGCTGGCGGCTGATCACCAACCGCGGTGACAACATCCGGGCGCGGTTCGTGGTGATGGCGCAGGGCTCGTACAACAAGCCGAAGTTGCCCGGGATCCCCGGCATCAAGGAGTACCTGGACAGCGGAGGTCACGCGTTCCATTCCGCCCGCTGGGACTACGACTACACCGGCGGGGATGCCACCGGTGGTTTGCACAAACTGGCCGACAAGCGGGTCGCGCTCGTCGGCACGGGGGCTACCGGCGTTCAGCTCGTGCCGCATCTGGGGCGGGATGCCCAGCAGCTGTTTGTATTCCAGCGCACACCGTCATCGGTGGACATGCGCGTCAATACGCCCACCGATCCGGCTTGGGCGGCGACCCTTCAGCCCGGTTGGCAGGAAGAGCGCAAGCGCAACTTCCACAACTGGTCACCGTTTGTAGGGGTGGTCTTCGGCGAGCCGGATCTGGTGTGCGATTTCTGGACCGAATTGGGCCGCAACATGACCGCTCGGATCGCCGCGAGCCCGGATCCCGCCTCGCTGGGGATCGAGGAGATCATGGCGATCAGGGAGGAAGAGGACTACAAGATCATGGAGCGGCTGCGCCACCGGGTGGCCGACCTGGTCGACGATCCCGACACCGCGGAGGCGCTCAAGCCGTACTACCGTTTCATGTGCAAGCGGCCGTGCTCGAGCGAGACATACTTGCCGGCATTCAACCTGCCCAACGTGACGTTGGTGGACGTGTCGGAATCCAAGGGCGTGGAACGGCTGACGGATAAGGGCGTCGTCGCCAACGGCATTGAGTACGAGGTGGATTGCGTCGTCTTCGCGAGCGGGTTCGAGATCTCCACCGAGATCAGCCGGCGCTTCGCGGTCGACGTCATCGAGGGCCGCGACGGGCTTTCGCTCTTCGACTATTGGCACGACCGGTACCAGACCTTGCACGGGATGACCGCCCGCGGATTCCCCAACCAATTCTTTACCGGCTTCATCCAAGGCGGTGTATCGGCCAACACCACCGCCATGTTCGAGCAACAAGCCGAACACATCGCCTACATCATCTCCGAGGCGCGGAAGCGCGGTGCGACCACTGTCGAACCCAGTCAAGAGGGCCAGGATGGCTGGGTCCGGACCGTCGCGGAACTCGCGATTGACAATTCGGCCTTTGAGTGGTCCTGCACTCCCGGCTATTACAACAACGAAGGTGCAGGTGGCGCCAAGGACAATGGCGCGTTCCTGGGCGACTTCTACTCACCGGGTTTCTACGCCTTCGGCGACCTGATCGCCGACTGGCGGGCCAGAGGCGACCTGGAAGGTCTCGAGCTTTCGTGAGCGAGTTGCGCTTCGACGACCGCGTAGCCGTAATCACCGGTGCCGGACGCGGATTGGGGTGTGCCTATGCCCGCCTGCTCGCCGAGCGCGGAGCGAAGGTCGTCGTCAACGACCGTGGCGGCAGCCTGGCCGGCGACGGGGTAGACGCCGCGCCCGCCCAGCAGGTGGCCGAGGCCATCCGGGCGGCCGGTGGCGACGCCGTTGCCTGCACCGAGTCAGTGGCCACCGTCGACGGCGCCGCCGCGATCATCGGGACGGCACTGGACCACTACGGCCGCATCGACGTCTTGGTCCACAATGCGGGCAACGTGCGGCGTGGCTCGCTCGAAGAGATGACGTACGAGGACTTCGACGCGGTACTCGACGTACACCTACGCGGCGCGTTCAACGTTGTGCGGCAGGCATTTCCAGTCATGACCGGAGCCGGGTACGGGCGGATCGTGCTCACGTCGTCGATCGGCGGGCTGTACGGCAACCACAACGTCGCCAACTATGCCGCGGCCAAGACCGGCGTAATCGGCCTGGCCAACGTTGCCGCGCTGGAGGGCGCTCCGCACGGCGTCATGTGCAACGTGATCATCCCCGCCGCAGTCACCAGGATGGCCACCGGCATCGACACCTCGGACTACCCCCCGATGGAGCCGGGACTGGTTGCGCCCGTGGTGGGCTTGCTGGCGCACGAATCCTGCTCGGTTACCGGCGAGCTGTACATCGCGTTGGCGGGTCGGGTGGCCCGGGCGGTCATCGCGGAAAGCCGCGGCGTGTACCGACCGTCATGGACCATCGAGGATGTCGCTGAGCACCTCGCCGAAATCCGAGAGATGGACCGGCCCTTGGTCTTTCCTGTCGTGCCCGACGGCCACAACGAGCACATCCGCTACAGCTTCGGGCTGGCCCGCCATGGCTAACCCGGCGGGTCCGATGGCCGGAGTGCGAGTAGTCGATCTGACCGCGATGGTGATGGGGCCTTATTGCACGCAGATCATGGCCGACATGGGTGCGGACATCATCAAAGTCGAACCGCCGCAGGGAGATAACACCCGCTATATCTCGGTGGGCCCAGCCCCGGGAATGAGCGGCGTCTTCGTCAACGTCAATCGGGGCAAGCGCAGTGTGGTGCTCGATCTGCGAACCGAGGACGGCGCGGCCGCCTTGCGGGCCCTGGTGGAAACCGCGGACGTGTTCATACATTCGATGCGCGCCAAGGCGATCGCCAAGCTCGGCTTCGGTTACGACGACGTCGCGGCGATCAATCCTGCCATCGTCTACACCAACTGTTATGGGTACGGTAGGCGGGGACCGGACCGCGACCGCCCCGCCTACGACGACACGATCCAGGCCGAGTGCGGCCTGCCCGCGGTGCAGGAACAATTGACCGGTCAGGCCGATTTCGTCGGCACCATCATGGCGGACAAGGTCGCCGGGCTGACGGCACTCTACGCCACAATGATGGCGCTGTTTCATCGTGAGCGGACCGGTGAGGGGCAAGAGGTCGAGGTCGCGATGTTCGAGACCATGGCCTCGTTCGTCCTCGTCGAACACGCCAATGGTGCCCTGTTCAGTCCGGCGCTCGGCCCCGCCGTCTACCCGCGCACCGTGGCACGCAACCGCCGCCCCTATCGCACCAGCGACGGCTACATCGCAGCTCTGATTTACAACGACAAGCACTGGAACGCGTTCATGAAAGCGGTCCAGCCTCCGTGGGCCAGCGAACAATATTCGACGCTGGAGCAGCGCGCCCGCGAAATCGACACGGTCTACGGGTTGCTGGCCGAGACGATGAAGGAGCGGTCCACCGGCGAGTGGCTGACCCTGCTCGGTGAACTCGAGATACCGGCGGCGCCGCTGAATACCCCCGGCGCGCTGTTCGACGATCCGCATCTGAACGCGGTCGGCATGTTCGAGACGGTCGAGACCCCGCACGGACCGATGCGGTTCCCCGGCGTGCCCACCTGGTTCTCGCGGACGCCCGGTCGCGTCGCAGGGCCGGCGCCAGAACTCGGCGCCGACACCGACTCTGTCCTCAACGAACTCGGCCGCGCCGTCGAGGCGAACCCCGGATGACGCTTGCCCGACGAAATGTATTGCTAGAAGAGGAGTTCAACGATGGCCGTGCCGGTATACAAGCGCATTCTCGACCTGTTCGAGGCCGAGGGCGTCAACACGTTATTCGGCATTCCAGACCCGAACTTCGTGCACATGTTCGCCGAGGCCGATGCGCGCGGGTGGTCGGTGGTCGCACCGCATCACGAACTGAGCGCAGGCTTCATGGCGGAGGCGGCGTCGCGGATGACGGGTAACCCCGGTCTGTGCATCGGCACACTTGGGCCGGGTATGGCCAACATCGCCGGCGCGATTCAGTGCGCGCTCGTCGAGAACTCGCCGGTCATCTTCCTCGGCGGGCAGCGGGCCCGTGTCACCGAACGCCGGGTGCGACGCGGCCGCATCCAATTCGTCCAGCAGGAACCCCTTTTCGCTGCCTCGGTGAAATACAGCAGCTCGATAGAGTACGCCGACCAAACCGACGAGATCATCCACGAGGCGATCCGCCGCGCGATGTCAGGAACGCCCGGACCGTCCTATGTCGAGTTCCCGTCGCACGTGATCCTCGAGGAACTCGATGTCGCCGACGCGCCCCCACCCTCGAGCTATCGGTTGGTCAATCAGGGCGCCGGTAGCCGCGAGGTGGCCGAGGCCGTCGCACTGATTCGCAACGCCAAGAATCCGATTCTGCTTGTCGGACACGGCGTGCATACCTCGCGGACTCAGCAACAGGTCAAAGAACTGGCCGAGCTCATGGCCTGCCCTGTGATCCAGACTTCCGGCGGCACCTCGTTCATTCCCGGATTGCAGGATCGCACGTTTCCGTATCTGTTCTCCCCGGCGGCCAACGAAGCCGTCGAACAATCGGACCTGTGCGTCGCGCTGGGAACCGAACTCGGAGAGCCCATGCATTACGGACGAACGCAGCACTGGGCCGACAACGACGCAAACCGCAAATGGGTCTATGTCGAGCAGGATCCAGCCGCCATCGGAGTCAACCGTCGATTCGACGTAGCTTTGGTTGGCGATCTGCGTGGTGTCGTGCCGCAGTTGGTCGCCGCGCTGAGGGGCTCGCCGCGCGAGCCCGGGTCCGCGCTCGAGTCCCTGATCGAGAAGGACGCGAAAGAGCTTGCGGACGTTGCCGAGTCGGCGCCGTCCGGTCGTTCGCCCATTCACCCGGCACGCTACGTCGTGGAGGCCACGAAGGCATTCAACGAGCTCGACGACGGCATCCTGGTGCGCGACGGCGGCGCGACGGTGATCTTCCAGTGGACCTACTCGCAGTGCAAGCCGCGTGACGTGATGTGGAACCAGAACTTTGGCCACCTCGGCACCGGCCTGCCCTATGCGGTCGGCGCGTCGGTCGCCGAGGGCGGTAAGCGCCCGGTGATGCTGTTGACCAGTGACTCGGCCTTCCTGTTCCACATTGCCGAGTTGGAAACCGCTGCCCGGCAGAACCTTCCGCTGGTGTGCGTGGTGGGTGTCGATCACCAGTGGGGTCTGGAAGTGGGCGTGTACAAGCGCACGTTCGAGCAGCCTTCACCGCAGCCCGGTGTGCACTGGAGCAAGGACGTCCGGATGGACAAGATCGCCGAAGGCTTCGGATGCCACGGCGAGTACGTCGAGAAGGAAGAGGAGATCGGGCCGGCGATCGCTCGCGCTTATGCCAGCGGCAAAGTCGGGGTGGTGCACGTCTGCATCGACCCGAAGGCCAATTCCGAGGAGATGCCCAAATACGACCGATTCCGCACGTGGTATGCGGAAGGCACCCAGTAAGCGCTGTGAGTAAGGAAGAGTGCAAGCCATGCGCGAATACCTGAAGTTCTACATCGACGGTCAATGGGTCGACCCGTTGCGGCCCAACACTTTCGACGTCGAAAATCCCGCGACAGAACAGGTGGCCGGCAAGATTTCGCTCGGGTCGGCGACTGATGTCGACGTTGCGGTCGTCGCGGCCCGCCGAGCATTCGCCGACTGGTCGCAGACAACGCGCGAACAGCGCCTCGACCTGCTACAGGCAGTGCTCGCCGAGTACGAAAAGCGCTCCAACGATCTGGCAGAGGCGGTCACCGATGAAATCGGTGCGCCTGCGGCTCTGGCCGCGGGACCCCAGGTCTTCCTCGGGATCGGGCACCTGCACACGGCCATCGATGCGTTGAAGAACTTCGCGTTCGAGGAACAGCGCGGCGACAGCCTGATTGCCAAGGAACCCATCGGAGTCTGCGGACTGATCACACCCTGGAATTGGCCGATCAACCAGGTCGCGGTCAAGGTCTACCCGGCGTTGGCGACCGGCTGCACCGTCGTGCTCAAGCCGTCCGAGGTGGCTCCGTTCTCGCCCTACATCTTCGCCGAGATTCTTGACGCCGCAGGTGTGCCTGCCGGGGTGTTCAACTTGATCAACGGGGACGGCCCCGGGGTGGGCGCGGCCCTGGCAAGTCACGCAGGAGTCGACATGGTGTCGTTCACCGGATCTACCCGCGCGGGTGTCGAGGTGGCCAAGCTGGCCGCGCCGACCGTGAAGCGAGTGACCCAGGAACTCGGCGGCAAAAGCCCCAACATCGTCCTGGACGACAGCGGGTTCGCCGAGGCGGTCACCGCCGGGGTGACCATGATGATGCCGAACTCGGGGCAGAGCTGTAACGCGCCGACGCGCATGCTGGTCCCGAAATCCCGGATGGACGAAGCGATTTCCCTCGCCCGCGACGCGGTCGAGCGGATCACGGTGGGGCGCCCCGACGCCGGAACGACGATTGGGCCGGTGGCATCGAGGGCCCAGTTCGAGAAGGTTCAGCGCTTGATCCAGAAGGGCGTCGACGAGGGCGCGACCGTGGTGGCGGGAGGGCCTGGGCGGCCGGCGGATCTCGACAAGGGTTATTACGTCAAACCGACCGTCTTCGCGCACGTCACCAACGACATGACCATCGCGCGCGAAGAGATCTTCGGTCCGGTGTTGTGCATCCTCGGCTACGACGACATCGACGACGCCATCAAGATCGCCAACGACACCGAGTACGGCCTCGCCGGCTTTGTCTCGGGGGCCGACCTCGACCTGGCGCGTCAGGTCGCCCGCAGGATCCGCGCGGGCTGGGTGACGATCAACCATGCATTTGACATGAATGCGCCGTTCGGCGGCTACAAGCGGAGCGGAAACGGTCGCGAGTGGAGCGAGTTCGGATTCCACGAGTACCTGGAAGTCAAGAGCATGCTGGGCTACGCGCCGGCGGGCTCGGCGCAGTGAAAAGTCGCGCCGCGGTGATTCGCGGTGTCGGTATGGACTGGGAAATCCACGAGATCGACCTCGACCCGCCCCGCGCCGGTGAGGTGCTGGTCCGGATGGCTGTCGCGGGGGTCTGCCACTCCGACGACCATCTGTACACCGGCGATGTCGTGCCGACCCCCGAGGCGCTGGCCGCCAGCGGTCAGCCCGCGCCCGACTGGTTTCCGCTGCTCGGCGGACACGAGGGCGCCGGCGTTGTCACCGAGGTCGGGCCCGGAGTGACGTCGGTGCAACCGGGTGACCACGTGGCGCTGTCGTTCATCCCTGCGTGCGGCAGCTGTCGGTTCTGCGTCAACGGACAGAGCTACATCTGCGACATCGGCGCCAGCCTGTTCGTCCGCGAGATGCCGACCGACGGCACCTGCCGACGGCACCTCGGCGACGAGAATCTGCTGGCCTATGGACAACTTGGTACCTTCAGCGAGTACGCGGTGCTGTCGGAGCGATCCGTCATCAAGATCGACGACGCGATCCCCTTTCACGCCGCCTCGCTGGTGTCATGCGGTGTCAGTACCGGCTGGGGGTCGGCAACGGTGTCGGCGGAAACCGAGCCCGGCGACACCGTCGTCGTGATCGGCGCCGGTGGTGTGGGGATGAACGCTCTGCAGGGCGCACGCGCTGTCGGCGCCAAGTACGTGGTCGCAGTCGACCCGGTCGAATCGAAGAGAGATTCCGCGAAGATCTTCGGCGCGACGCACACGGCAGGCGCCGCAGACGAGGCGATTCCGCTGGTGCGGGAGATCACCGCCGGCCTGATGGCCGACCGAGTAGTCATCTGCCCCGGCGTCGTCCACGTCGACATGATCGCGTCGGCGATGGCGTTGCTCCGCAAAGGTGGCATCTGCGTGCTCACCGGGATCACCCCGTTCACCGAGCCGCCCGTACCGGTCGTCCTGCAGGAGATGACGCTGTCGGCCAAGCAACTCCGAGGCGCGCTCTACGGTGGAATGAATCCGCGCACGAGTGTGCCGACGCTGCTGTCGTTGTACCAAGCCGGCGCGTTGAAGCTCGATGAACTCGTCACCAAGCACTATCAGCTCGACCAGATCAACGACGCATTCGCCGACTTGCGGGACGGCCGCAACATTCGCGGAATCATCGACTTCACGAACGCCTAGAAGCGTCGTCATCGGCGAAAGCATGGCATGGTTCTTCTTGGTCGAGCATGCCAACGTTGCCATGTTCGACCCCGCGCGGCCGCCGCACCTCGACGGTAAACCGCCCTCGGCCTAGCGCGGAGTTGGCCCGCGGCAGCATATTTCGGATCCTCGCCGCGTCGTGTCTGCCGCTGATGCGGCGTGCCCGCCCCTAAAATGACGCCTGCATCTGCAGGGAGGGGCACCCGAGTATCGGCGGCAACAAGGCCACCGACCAGGCAACCGGTCGGCGCGCTGGAGAGGTGAACATGGAACCGGCCGGGGCGCAGCCCGCGCCGGTTCCTTCTGCTCGTAAGCCTCGATGGGTCGCGGCCTCACCGACCCGTCGGCTCACGCGAAGGGCCGACGACGGGACCGAGCGCCGCCCGGGCATCCCTGCGCTGGACGGCCTGCGTGCCGTGGCGGTGGGGTTGGTGCTCGCCGACCACGGCGGCATTCCCGGCATGTCCGGCGGATTCCTCGGCGTCGACGTGTTCTTCGTGCTCAGCGGCTTCCTGATCACCTCACTGCTGCTCGACGAACTAGGCCGAACCGGCCGTATCGACCTGGCCAACTTCTGGGTCCGCCGCGCCCGCCGCCTGCTGCCGGCGCTGGTCCTGATGGTGCTGGCCGTCGCAATCGGACGCCAGTTCTTCGCCCCCGAGGCGATCGCGAGCTTGCGCGACGACGCCGTCGCCGCATTCTTCTGGGTGGCGAACTGGATGTTCGTCGCCGACAAGACCGGCTATTTCGCGCAGGGAACTCCGCCGTCGCCGCTGCAGCACGCCTGGTCGCTTGGCGTGGAGGAGCAGTACTACATCGTCTGGCCGGTGGTGCTGGTCGCGGTGGCGGTGAGTTTCGCCGTCCACGCGCGGCGTCGCGGCACCAAGGCCACCGTGGGTGCAGTCCGGCTGACGGTGTTTCTGCTGGCCACCGTCGGTGCGATCGGCTCGGCCGCGACGGCCATGCTGATGGCGTCCAATGCCACCCGCGACCGGGTCTACTTCGGGACCGATACCCGCGCGCAGGCGCTGCTGGTGGGTGCCGCTGCGTCAGCGCTGCTGGTCGGCGACTGGCCGGCGCTCAACAAGGGGTGGTCGTTGATCAAGTCCCGGACGGGCAAGTGGATTGCCTGGCTGCTCCCGGTGCTCGGCTTGGCACTGCTGGCAGCGGCCGTGCATCTCGCGACCGGAAATGCCCGTGAGTTCCGCAGCGGGCTGCTGATCGCGGTCGCCGTCGCGGCGGTCCTGGTGATCGCCCCGGTGGCCGTGGACCAGCGCGGACCGGTTGCTATTGCGCTGGCCTGGCGACCGCTGGCCTGGCTCGGCGGCATCTCTTACGGCATCTACCTGTGGCACTGGCCGGTGTTCTTGGTGCTCAACGGTCAGCGGACCGGCTGGCACGGGTTGTCGCTGTTCGCCGTCAGGGTCGCGGTGACCTTGGCGATTTCGGTGGTGTGCTGGTGGGCGATCGAGCAGCCGATCCGCAAGTGGCGCCCGGTCCGCGTGCCGCTGCTGCCGCTGGCCGGCGCCACCGCCGCGACCGCCGCGGCCGTGACACTGCTGGTGGTGCCCGTCGTCCCGAAGCACGGCGTCAGCGCGCTCGACGCCAGCCTCCCGCCGGGGGTATCGCCGGTCGCCGTGGTATCGCCGTCGACCCCCGACGGAGTCAAGCCCGCGCGCGCGCTCACCCGACGCGACCCGCATCGGCCGTTCACCGTGTCGGTATTCGGCGACTCGATCGGCTGGACGATGATGCACTTCCTGCCGCCCACCCCTGGATTCCAGTTCGTCGACCACACGGTCATCGGCTGCAGCCTGGTGCGCGGCGGCCCGTACAGCTACCTCGGCCAGACGCTGGACCAGAAGAGCGAATGCGAATCGTGGCCGGGGCGGTGGACCTCGCAGATCGCCGCCGACCAGCCCGATGCCGTCCTGCTCGTCATCGGTCGTTGGGAAACGGTCGACCGGGTCAACGAGGGCCGGTGGACCCACATCGGTGATCCGGCCTTCGACTCTTACATCAGCGCCGAGCTGTCGCGCGCGATCAACATTCTCAGCTTCAGCGGTGCGCCGCTGACCGTCGCGAACCTGCCCTACAGCAGGCGAGGCGAGCGGCCCGACGGAAGCCTCTATCCCGAGGACCAGCCTCAGCGGGTCGACGAGTGGAACACCATGCTGGCCAAGACCATTGGTGACCGGCCGGACGTGCGCATCCTGGACCTGAAGAAGAAGCTCTGCCCCGGCGGCACCTATACCGCCGACGTCGACGGCATCCACGTCCGCAGCGACGGCGTGCACCTGACCGAAGAGGGCGTGCAGTGGCTGACACCCTGGCTCGAGCAAGCGCTCAAGCCGCGGTGAGGGCTCAGGTGCCGGCGTAGCAGCTGAGCTCCATGCTGTCGCTGTCGCGGACCGCGAAATTGAAGCTCACATAACCGCTTTCGGCGCCGTGGACGTAGTCGAGGTAGGGCCGCGTGTCGGGGCTTTCGGTGTTGTCGGCGACCACGAGCGTGCCGGGGGAGAGTTTGGGCTCCAGCAACTCGATCACCGGCAGGTACAGCTCTTTCCAACCGTCGAGCAGCACGAAGTCGACCGGGCCGTCCAGTTCGGCCAGGGTGGACAGCGCGTCACCCTCGAGCACGGTGATCAGGTCGTCGAGGCCGGTGTCGGCGAACGTTTGTTTCGCGGCCGCGATCTTGGGTTGGCTGATCTCGGTAGTGATCACCTGGCCGGTGCCGTTGTCGCGAACCGCGGACGCCAGGTGCAGCGCCGAAATGCCAAAAGACATACCGAATTCCACGATGGTGGCGGGTTTGGTCGCGCGGACCAACGAGTACAGCAGCCGACCGGACTCCGGGGTGACCGGAATGTAGAACTCGCTCATTGCGTCGGCTCGTTCCTGCACGCTTCGGGCGCCGGACATGTTCGGCGGTCGCTCGCGCAACGTCGCCATCTGCTCCTGCGCCTCGGCGTACATCCGGCGCAGAGTGTCGGCGACGCGGGGTTCGTGGAGTGTGTTTGCCATTCCCACAGCGTAGGCGTTAATGAACGTCAACGGGCACTTCCCCTAGTCGGTCTGCTGTGGGAGCAACACGATCTTGCCGTGGGTGTGGCGCCGCTCGAGTTCGACGAAGGCATCGACGACCCGGTCCAACGGGTAGGTCTTGGCCACGTCGAACTCGACGGCACCCGATGCGATCAGGTCGGCAATCTCCTGCAGCACCGCAGGGGTCGACGCCTCGGCACTGCCTTCGGTCTTCGCCCCGACCTCGGCGGCCTTGTCAAACGAAATGATGGTGTTGATTCGCTCGGTCGGCACGCCGAGGTCGACCGCCAACTCGACATACTCCGGGCCGAACAGATCGATGAATGCGTCGACACCGTCGGGCGCCGCGTGCCGTAAGCGCTCGGCCAAACCGTCGCCGTACTCGACCAATTCGACGCCGTGCGCGCCCAACCAGTCAGCATTATTCGACGAGGCGATACCGAGTACGCGCACACCGCGCTGCGCGAGCAACTGCACCACCAGGCTGCCGACTCCGCCGGCCGCCGCGGAAACCGCCACCGTCTCGCCTCGCTGCGGCGCGACGGCGTTCACGGCGGCGTAGGCCGTAGCGCCGACGACGTACAGCGAACCGGCTACCTCCCAAGGCAATTGGGCCGGCTTGTGAATCAGCTGGTCGACGGGAACGGTCGTGTGCGTGGCATGGCTGGAGCGCTGGAAGCTGAAGCCGAGTACTTCGTCGCCGACGGCGAATTCACTGACCCCGTCGCCAACTTCGACGACGACGCCGGCCAGGTCGCTGCCTTCGCCAGACGGGAACGTCGCGGGGAATCGATCATGCAGGGCCCCGGTGCGTATTCCGGCCTCCCCGGGATTGATGCCGGCGGCCCGCACCTCGACGAGCACTTCACCTGCGGACGGCACCGGTCTTTCGACGTCGGTGACGTAGAGAACCTCCGGCCCGCCGTAGCTGTCGAATCGGACCGCGCGTGTTGGTGTCGTAGCCATTCACGCGCCAACTCGGCG
Organism: Mycobacterium paraterrae; assembly: GCF_022430545.2. Classification (NCBI taxonomy): domain Bacteria; kingdom Bacillati; phylum Actinomycetota; class Actinomycetes; order Mycobacteriales; family Mycobacteriaceae; genus Mycobacterium; species Mycobacterium paraterrae. The sequence goes on from NZ_CP092488.2 coordinate 2,260,999, forward strand.
CGGCGCCGATGTATTCCGGTGTCCGAAAGGGGCTACGCCACCACGTTGATCGGGTCACCGATGTGAACGGTGTCGAAGTACCACGCGGCGTTGTCCGGGCTGAGGTTGATGCAGCCGTGGCTGACGTTCGAATAACCCTGCGAGTCGACCGACCACGGGGCCGAGTGCACGTACACGCCGCCCCAGGTGACGCGGACGGCGTAACTCGCGGTGATTTTGTATCCGTCGGACGAATCAAGGGGGATGCCGATTGTGCGTGAATCCATCACGACCGTGCGCTCTTTCGACAGCGCCGAGAAATTTCCGATCGGTGTCGGCCGACTGGGCTTGCCCATCGACGCCGGCATTGTGCGCAAGACCTCACCGTTCTGGGTGACCGTGAAGGTGTGCGCGGAAATGCTGGCGGTGCCAACCACCGCCTCGCCGGTCTCGAAGCCGGTGGACAGCGCGTGTATCTCGACGCCGACGTGACTGTGCGCCGGCCAGTACCCGTCGGGCTTCCACTCGACGACGTTGGGCTCGGGCCAGTCGAAGTGACCCGTCATCCGGTTCGGCGCGGTGACCTCGATGGCCTTCTCGATCGTCGTCCGGTTGGTCACCGGGCTGGTGAAGGTGACGATCACCGGGTGGGCCACTCCGACGACGGCGCCGCTGGCCGGCTGGATCGACGCGATTGCGGGGATCGGGGTCGGGGGTGCGATCGCCGCCACCGCCGGGGCGGCCGACGCCGCCATGGTCAGCGCCGCGACCGATGCAGCGAGCCAACCCGTTCGAATCGCTCTACCCACGGTGTTCACCCTCCGAGACGATGCAAGACCCCCGCTTGCATTCCGTATCTCCAATATGCCTTACATCCCGCTCAGCAAATCGGATGCATGTTGCGCACTTCGCACTTGAGATGCCACTCTACCGGACATATCCCCAGCTGAGCGGGTTATTGGCATCTGAAAGACAGCCCCCGGATCGGTGAGCTGAGCACGCCTTGGCAAGCGTGCGCGCGGATGGTCAGCCGTGGTTCAGCCGTGCCAGCTGCTCCACCGGTCGATCACGATCGCGATCACCGTGCCGGATAGCGAAACCGACTGATATTGGGCATATTTCGCGCGGAGCAGGTCCCGGGCGAGGTGGGATGTCTCGTCGTCGTGATGGATGGTGGCGTGCCCGTCGACCCGGACCCACCACAACTGCGTCCAGTCCTCGTCGTAGTGGTCGACGAGGAGGCTCACCCGAGGGTTGCGCTCGATGTTGGTCAGCCGCCGCAATCGCTGCGTGGTCTTGGGTTTGGCGTCCACCGCGGTATAGACGACCTGCGCGTGCACGGCGAACACAACCGGCACCAGGTGCGGGCGACCGTCGGGGCCGGCCGTGGCTAGGCGGGCGACCGGGGATCGAGCGAATCGCGCCTGGGGCTCGAAGTCGGACACAGGGTCGAGCCTAGGGGGAACCCGCTGACGTGAGATCGACGTTTCGCAGGCCTGCACTCGGGTTTCTTCTGCGAAAGGTAGATCTGACGCAAGGGCTCGCGACAAATCAGTTGATGGTGAGTCCGCCGTCGACGACGATCGTCTGCCCGGTGACGTAACCGCCGGCCGCCGACGCCAGCCACACCGCGGTGGCCGCGAGTTCACGGTCGTCGCCGAGGCGGCCCAGGACCAGACGGTGGGCCTGGCTGTCCAGGTATTCGGGCGGGTACTCGTCGGTCATCTCGGTCTTGAAGAAGCCGGGAGCCAGCGCGTTGACGCGAATCCCCTTGCGGGAGCCCCATTGTTGAGCCAGGTCACGGGTCAGCCCGATGACCGCGGCCTTGCTCGCGCTGTAGGCGGCCTGCGGCAGACCGGCGGTGGTGATGCCCAGAATGCTGGCGATGTTGACGATCGAGCTGCCGGGCCGCATGACGCGGCCGCAGGCCTGCGCCAACCAGTACGAGCCGTTGAGGTTGATGTCGATCACCGAGCGGAACTGCTCGGGCGTCTCCCGGGTGGCCGGGACGGCGGTGCCGACACCGGCGTTGTTGATCAGCACGTCCACCCGACCGAACGTCTCCATTGCGGCGTCGACCAAGGTCTGCCCTTGCTCGGGCACGCTCACGTCGGTGGCCAGCGTCAGCGCCTTGCGTCCGGTCGCCTCGACCAGTGCCGCCGTGTCGGCCAGGCGCTCGACACGACGCGCGCCCAGCACGACGTCGGCGCCGGCCTCGGCGAACGCTCGGGCGAACGACACACCGAGACCCGACGAGGCACCGGTCACGATCACCACTTTGTCGTCGAGCCGGAACGAATCGAGAACGCTCATGTGCCAGTCACCTCATGCTCATCGGTTGCGGTGCAAGTCCAGGGCCTTGAAGCTACCGCCTGCCGAACGGCGCGCGGATTAGCGCTCATCCGAACGGGGAAACCCGAGGTCGATATGCCCGCATCCGCGACGCAGGCTAGGTTTGGGTGAATACGATGCTGTCGCTCGGCAACACAATCAATCAGGAGGTGACGGGATGAGCGGATCGCACCGCCGCAAACCGCGGAGGTCGCTGAGCTTGCTCAGCCTGTTGGCCGCGACGGGACTTGGGTTGGCGACCGTGCCTGCCCACGCGTCGCCAGTGACCTCGCCGCTGCCGCGCGATGCGGCGTCGGCCAGCGCCATCGTGGGTCCGCAGATCGTCGACATCGACGCCAAGCTCGGGTTCCAGAGCGCAATCGGCGCCGGCACCGGCATCGTGATCGACCCCAGCGTCATCCTGACCAACAACCATGTGGTGGCCGGCGCAACCGACCTGACCGCCCGGTCGATCGCGAATGGTCAGGTCTTTCCAGCCACCGTGATCGGATACGACCGCCAGCACGACATCGCGGTCCTCCAACTCGCCGGTGGCGGCCTGCCGGTGGCCAACATCGGCAACTCCGACACGGTGCACGTCGGCGACCCGGTGGTGTCGCTCGGTAATGCCGGCGGCGCCGGCGGGGCCCCCAGTGTCGAAGACGGCCGGGTCGGCGCCTTGAACCAGACCGTGTCGGCGAACGACGCGTTGACCGGCAGCACCGAGACACTCACCGGTCTGATCCAGGTCGACGCGAACATCCGCCCCGGTGACTCGGGTGGTCCGACGGTCAACGCCGCCAACCAGGTCATCGGCATGAACACCGCCGCAACCTCGAACTACCACCTCGGGCGCGGCCAGGGCTTCGCGATCCCGATCAACGAAGCGATGGCCATTGCCGGTCAGATCCGCGGCGGCGCCTCGTCGGCGACCGTGCACATCGGACCCACCGCGTTCCTCGGCGTGGGAGTCAACGATGCCGGCGGCGGAGCGGGCGCGATCATCCGTCAGGTCATCCCGACCGGACCGGCCGCAGGCGCCGGGCTCAACCCCGGCGACGTGATCAACTCGATCAACGGCCAGCCGGTCAACTCGGCCACCGCGCTGACGAACATCCTTGATCAGCACCACCCGGGCGATCATGTCACCGTGGGCCTGCAGGGCCGGTCCGTCGATGTGCAACTGGGTGACGGCCCGCCCGGCTGATCGAAGACCGCAGCTCAGCCGGTGCGCGAATTCGTTTGGCGCATAAGGTTTTCGATGACGGTGCCCGGGTACGTGTAAGGTCGTGGACTTGACCAGGGACAGAGAACTCGCGTCCGAGCACGACCCCGCGGAGGGAAGCCGCGTCGAAGGCGGCGTGGTGGAACACCCCAACGCCGACGACTTCAACGAGGCCAAGTCGTTGCCTGCCGACCCGACGTGGTTCAAGCACGCCGTCTTCTACGAAGTATTGGTTCGGGCCTTTCTGGATGCCGACGCGGACGGCTCCGGCGATCTGCGTGGGCTGCTGCAGCGGCTGGATTATCTGCAGTGGCTCGGCATCGACTGCATCTGGTTGCCGCCGTTCTACGACTCACCGCTGCGTGACGGCGGCTACGACATCCGCGACTTCTACAAGGTTCTGCCGGAGTTCGGCACCGTCGAGGATTTCGTCGCACTGCTCGATGCGGCCCACGAGCGAGGCATCCGCGTCATCACCGACCTGGTGATGAACCACACCTCGGACTCGCATCCGTGGTTCCAGGAGTCCCGCCAGGACCCAGACGGGCCGTACGGCGACTTCTACGTGTGGAGCGACACCAGCGAGAAATACACCGATGCCCGGATCATCTTCATCGACACCGAAGAGTCGAACTGGACCTTCGACCCGGTGCGCAAGCAGTTCTACTGGCACCGGTTCTTCTCGCATCAGCCGGACCTGAACTACGACAACCCCGCGGTCCAGGAAGCGATGATCGACGTCCTCCGCTTCTGGCTCGACCTCGGGATCGACGGGTTCCGGCTGGACGCGGTGCCCTATCTGTTCGAGCGTGAAGGCACCAACTGCGAGAACCTGCCCGAGACGCACGCTTTCCTCAAGCGGGTCCGCAAGGTCGTCGACGACGAGTTCCCGGGCCGGGTGCTGCTGGCCGAGGCCAACCAGTGGCCGGCCGACGTCGTCGAGTATTTCGGGGAGCACAGCACCGGCGGCGACGAATGCCATATGGCGTTTCACTTCCCGCTGATGCCCCGCATCTTCATGGCCGTGCGGCGTGAGTCGCGGTTTCCGATCTCGGAGATCCTCGCGCAGACACCCGAAATTCCAGATATGGCGCAGTGGGGGATCTTCCTGCGCAACCACGACGAGCTGACGCTGGAGATGGTCTCGGACGAAGAGCGTGACTACATGTACGCCGAGTACGCCAAAGACCCTCGGATGAAGGCCAACGTCGGCATCCGTCGACGGCTGGCTCCGCTGCTGGAGAACGACCGCAATCAGATCGAACTGTTCACCGCGCTGCTGCTGTCGCTGCCCGGGTCGCCGGTGCTGTACTACGGCGACGAGATCGGCATGGGCGACGTGATCTGGCTCGGTGACCGCGACGGGGTGCGCACGCCGATGCAGTGGACGCCGGACCGCAACGCCGGTTTCTCCAAGGCCAATCCCGGTCGGCTGTATCTGCCGCCAAGCCAGGACTCGGTCTACGGCTATCAAGCCGTGAACGTCGAAGCCCAGCGCGACACCTCGACCTCGCTGCTCAACTTCACCCGGATGATGCTCGCCGTGCGCCGCCGCCACGAGGCCTTCGCTACTGGGAGCTTCGAAGAACTCGGCGGCTCCAACCCCTCGGTGCTGGCATTCCTGCGTCAGGAGCCGAATGACGGCGATACCGTGCTGTGTGTCAACAACCTGTCGCGTTTTCCTCAGCCCATCGAATTGAACCTGCAACATTGGAGCGGCAATACCCCGATCGAGCTCACCGGGCACGTCGAGTTTCCGCGTATCGGACACTTGCCCTATCTGCTCACGCTGCCGGGCCACGGTTTCTACTGGTTCCAGCTGTGTGGGTCTGAGGAGTCGCAATGAACCTCCCGTGGTCAGAATGGCTGCCGAAGCAGCGCTGGTATGCCGGCCGCAGCCGCGAACTGGCAACCGCCGAACCGGGCCTGGTGGTAGCACTGCGTGACGGATTGGACCTCGTCCTGGTGGACGTCACCTACACCGACGGCTCCGCCGAGCGCTATCAGGTGATCGTCGGCTGGGATTCCGAGCCGCCCAACGAATACAGCGACGTCGCCACCATTGGCGCGGACGGGGAACGGGTCGGCTTCGACGCGCTCTACGACCCTGCCGCGGCCGCGTTCCTGCTGTCGCTGCTGGACTCGTCGGCGACCAAGGACGGCGTCTCGTTCGGCAAAGAACCCGACGTGACGCTGCCGCTGAACGCCTACCCGCGGGTGTCGGACGCCGAGCAGAGCAACACCAGCGTCATCTTCGATCGCGACGCGATCCTGAAGGTGTTCCGCCGCGTCAGCCCAGGCATCAACCCCGACATCGAGCTCAACCGTGTCCTCGGCCGGGCCGGGAATCCGCACGTGGCAAAGCTTTTGGGTACCTACGAGCTGAGTGCATCAGATGGCGACGCTGCCAGCCCACTGGGCATGGCGACCGAATTCGCCGGCAACGCGGCCGAAGGTTGGGCGATGGCGACGGCCAGCGTCCGCGACCTGTTCGCCGAAGGCGATCTCTACGCGTACGAGGTCGGTGGTGACTTCGCCGGCGAGTCGTATCGACTCGGCGAGGCCGTCGCCTCGGTGCATTCCGGGTTGGCCGAGGCCCTGGGTACCTCGCAGGCGCCGTTCCCGGTCGACACCATGCTGTCGCGGCTGTCGTCGGCCGCCGCGGCGGTGCCCGAACTAGAGCAGTACGTGCCGTCCATCGAGCAGCGCATTCACAAGCTGGCCGAGCAGACCATCACCGTCCAACGGGTGCACGGCGACCTGCACCTGGGTCAGGTGCTGCGCACACCGGAGTCCTGGCTGCTGATCGACTTCGAAGGTGAGCCGGGTCAGCCGTTGGAGGAGCGACGCGCGCCGGATTCGCCCCTGCGCGATGTGGCGGGTGTGCTGCGCTCGTACGAGTACGCGGCATACGGTCCGCTGGTCGACCAGGGCGACGACAAGCAACTCGCCGCACGCGCCCGAGAGTGGGTGCAGCGCAACCGGACTGCGTTCTGTGACGGCTATGCGGCCACCTCCGGTGTGGATCCGCGCGACTCGGAGCTGGTCTTGGCGGCCTACGAGCTGGACAAGGCGGTGTACGAAGCCGGCTACGAGTCCCGGCACCGCCCGACCTGGCTGCCGATCCCGCTGCGATCGATCGCCAGGTTCGTAGCAAATTGATCTGAGTCTCGCCAGAATGGGCGTCCCCGCTCTGCCTTCGCCAAGAAGCGATGCAACCATGAGGTGCATGCCCCGCGCGACGCTCGACCTCCGTGAGACGTTTGATAGCGAGGCTCGCCTCGCGTATTTGCTGGCGGTGCTGGCCGGTGTGCTCGGTGCCACGGCTTTCACCCATTCGGCCGGATATTTCGTCACGTTCATGACCGGCAACGCGCAACGCGCTGTGCTGGGCTACTTCCGCGACGACGTGCTGTTGTCGGTGACGGCCGGTCTGCTGTTGCTGAGCTTCGTGGCCGGCGTGGTGGTCGCGTCGGTGTGCCGGCGGCACTTCTGGGTGGCTCATCCACACGGCCCGACCATGCTGACCACCTTCAGCCTGCTGGCGGCCACCATCGTCGACGTGCTGGACGAGGGGTGGGAGGAAAACCAGCTTGACTTCCCGCCGATCATGTTGGTGGCATTCGGCATCGGCGCACTCAACACGTCGTTCGTCAAAGACGGCGAGGTGTCGGTGCCGCTGAGCTACGTGACCGGCACTCTGGTCAAGATGGGTCAGGGCATCGAACGGCATATCGCGGGCGGCACCCTCGCGGATTGGCTCGGTTACTTCCTGCTATTCGCGGGATTTCTGGTGGGCGCCACCTGCGGCGGTGTGATCAGCCTGTTCGTCAACGGGACCGGCATGCTGGTGTTCGCGACGCTGATGTGCACCCTGGCCACGGCCTACACCTACTTCCATCAGGATCGGCGCGCCCTGCTGGGCTAGCCCTACCGGGCGCCGACACGTAAACGGTTGCGACGACACGCCGTGACGAGTCGCAGTGGTTTATATCTCGGGGTCCGACGATGCCGTCCAAGAAAGAACATCGGCCGCAGCGCGGGGGGAGCGCTGCGGCCGATGTGGGGGGTGGGTCTATCAGGTGGCGTTCGGACCGCCGCCGAGGGTGCGCTGAATGTCAGGCTTCATGGCGACCAGTTGCTGGTTCCAGTAACCCCAGTCGTGCGTCCCGTTGGGCGGGAAGTTGAACGTGCCGTTGCGGCCACCGGCGGCGACATAGTTGTCCCGCCACTGCTCGTTGGTGCGCAACGTGAACTGCTCGAGGAACTTGGCGGGCATGCTCTCGCCGCCCAGTTCGTTGGGAGTGCCGTTGCCGCAGTACACCCACACGCGAGTGTTGTTCTGCACCAGTCGCGGAATCTGGACCATCGCGTCATTGCGCTTCCAGGCCGGGTCGCTGGTCGGGCCCCACATGTTGGTGGCGTTGTAGCCGCCCGCGTCGCCCATCGCCAGGCCGATCAGGGTGGGCCACCAGCCCTCGGAGGGGTTGAGGAAGCCGGACAGCGACGCCGCGTAGGAGAACTGCTGCGGGTAGTACGCCGCCAGGATCATCGCTGACCCGCCCGACATCGAAAGACCCACCGCGGCATTGCCGTTCGGGGAGATGCCTCGGTTGGCCTGCAGATATGCGGGGAGCTCCCTGGTGAGGAAGGTTTCCATTTTGTAGGTCTGGCAACCGCTCTTGCCGCACGCCGGCTGGTACCAGTCGCTGTAGAAGCTGGACTGTCCACCGATCGGCATGATCACCGACAGGCCCGACTGGTAGTACTCCTCGAACGCCGGAGTGTTGATGTCCCAGCCGTTGTAGTCGTCCTGGGCGCGCAAGCCGTCGAGCAGGTAGACCGCGTGCGGTCCGCCGCCCTGGAACTCCACCCTGATGTCGTGGCCCATAGACGGCGACGGGACGCTCAAGTATTCGACCGGCAGACCCTTTTTGGAGAATGCCCCCACGGTCGCCGAGCCGCCGATAGCACCGACCAGACCGGCGAGCAGGGCTGCGCCGAGGGCCGCGATTGCCAATCTGCGCGGCAGATGTTCTGCCGCGCCGCGGATTTTCTCTGCGAACTTCATAGCTCCTGTCCCAACTTTCATTTGCCGCATAAGCGGTCGAATAGCTGTCTGTGGCAGTCAAACACGCGAGTAACTACAGGCCTGTCAGTTGCCTCGGGGTGTGGGATCGCGGTTCGCTAACGATTGAGACGCCAGTGTCACTCGCTGATAACGATTAGGAGTCGGCGCCGAAAATGCAGATGGCCGAGGGATATTCGACCAGAACCGGGCAGCGGTGGGTCAATGTCAACGAAAGTTGGTGCACCACAACGGATGCAGATCAATCAGCGGAAGCGCCGGGGATCCAGGTTCGCTCGTCGGTGGCGACGGCTCGGGCCATGATGAATAGCAGATCGGATAGGCGGTTGAGGTAGCGGACGACCTGCGGGTTCAGGTCATCGACGGATACCGCTCTCCGCTCCGCCCGACGGCAGACGGTGCGGGCCACGTGGAGCCCGGCCGCCGCCGAGCCGCCGCCGGGCAGTACGAAGGACGCCGGCGGGGTGAGTTGCGCGTTGGCCTGGTCGCAGCGTCGCTCCAACCGGTCGACGTTCCCGTCGTGGATCCGCGACGCTTCGTGGTCCGCCGGGCATGTCAGGTCGGCGCCGAGGTCGAAGAGCTCGTTCTGGATCTCGGCGATCCATCTGGCGAACGGCTGCTCGCTCAGGTGGGTCAGGACGACACCGAGCTGCGCGTTGAGTTCGTCGACGTCACCACCGGCCTCGATCCTCGGATCGTCCTTCGAGACCAGGGCACCGGCGCCGGTCGAGGTCTCGCCGCCGTCGCCAACTCGGGTGTAGATCGTCGACAGGTTCACGTGCATGGTGGCCTCCGTTGCTCGGATGATCTCTTCGGTCGGATGGTCGGAAGCATCTAGAGCCGACAGCAGGCGCTCGAGCCGTTGATTCAGCTCGGAGGTGTGTCGCAGACGATCCCGCACCTGCCCGAGGTGCAGACGGACCACCGCGGTCAGATCCTCGCCCTCCAGCGCGCTTCGGATCTCGTCCAGCCGGAAGCCGAGGCTGCGCATCGCGGTGATCCGGTAGAGCGTTTCCGCCTGTTCACTCCCGTATCGGCGATGACCGGCGCCGGTGCGTGAGGCCGGCGCGAGTAGGCCGACCTGTTCGTAGTGGTGCAGGGCCCGCACGGTGACGCCGGCGGCGTCGGCGAGTTCACCGACGCTCCAGCTCCTGATTTCGGTCACGCTGCGAACCTAAGACCTGACGTAACGTCAGGTGCAAGTATTCGCGCCGACTCAGCTGACCAGTCGTCGCAGAAGCGCTGAGGCAGCGGTGATCCCGAGCGCGGCCGCCACCACCAGCACCACGATGTCCAGCGGACTGAACGCGGTCCCGATCAGTAGCGCACGCAGCGCATGGACTTCGTAGCTGAGCGGGTTGACCGTGCTGAGCGCATGCAGCCATCGCGGCATGACGTCGACCGGGTACAACGCGTTCGATGCGAAGAACAGCGGCATGGTGATGGCCTGCCCGATGCCCATCAGCCGGTCACGGTTGCGCACCAGTCCGGCGAGCGTCATGGACAGGCAGGCGAAAAACGCCGAACCGAGCATGACGACGGCCATCGCGGCCAGAATGCGCAGCGGGTTGATGGTCATGCCGATGCCCATCACGTACGCGAGCGCCAGCACACCCACCACTTGCGCGACCGAACGGACGCCCGCCGCGAATGCCTTGCCAGATATCAGAGCCGACGCCGGAGCCGGCGTCACCATGAGCTTGGACAGGATGCCGGCGTCGCGATCCCAGATGATCTGGATGCCGTAGAAGATCGAAATGAACAACGCCGACTGAGCGATGATCCCCGGTGCCAGGAAAGCCAGGTAGGACACTGAACCGGTGTTGATCACGTGCAACTTGCTGAACGTGGTGCCAAAGATCAACAGCCACAACGCCGGCTGCACCATGCGCGTGATCAACTCGGTGCGATCATGCTGCAGCTTCTGCATCTCGACGATCGCGAATGCGCACACCCGGCCGAACGTCGCGGGCAGCCGCTGCCATCCGTGCGCCGCGCGAGTCAGGGCGGCGGGTGTGGGAGTGACTGCGGTATCAACCGGCACGGCTGGCAACCTTTCTGCTGGAACGGATTTCGCGAAGCGAGCTGGTCGTCTCGCCTTGCTCCGAGAGATCGGAAGCGGTGTAGTGGCGGAACACGTCCTCCAGCGTCGCGCCGGCCGACACGGTCGCCTTCAACTTCGTCGGGGTGCCGACGGCGCGCAAGGTGCCGCGGTGCATCAGCGCCACCCGATCACAGAGCGCGTCGGCCTCTTCCATGTAGTGAGTGGTCAACAGCACGGTCATGCCGAATTGGCTCTGCATGGTCAGCACCTGGTTCCACACCCGGTCGCGCGCGATCGGGTCCAGCCCGACCGTCGGCTCGTCGAGCACCAGCAGCGACGGGCGGTTGACCAGAGCCTGGGCCACTTCGAGGCGGCGCACCATTCCACCGGAGTACGTCCCGGCCGTCCGGTCGGCGACGTCCAATAGCTCCATCGCGCTCAGCGACTCCTCGACCCGCTCCGCCCGTTGCGCGCGGGGCACGCCGTACAGTCGCGCGAACCAGGCCACGTTCTGGCGGCCCGTGAGCGCAGGCTCGATCGAGAGTTGTTGCGGCACATACCCGATGTTGCTGCGAATGTCAGTGGTCTTGGTGCGGGCGTCGAGGCCGAAGATGCGCAGCTCGCCCCGCTGTACCGGGGTCAGCGTGGTGAGCATCCGTACCACGGTGGTCTTGCCGGCGCCGTTGGGTCCGAGCAAGCCCAGCGTTTCGCCGGGCCGGACCTGCAATGTCACGTCGTCGACCGCGGTGAACTGGCCGTAGCGGTGGGTCAAATTCCGCGCGTCGACCGCCATCGGCAGTGCTCTGGTCATGATCATCGCTCCTGAAGTCGTCGGGTCATCGTTTCGAGAACCGCCAAACCTTTTGTCAGCGACTCGATCTCGTCTTCGGTCAAATCCCTGAGTACCTCGGCCAGCAATTCGCGCCGCGCCGCGCGCGAAGTGTCGACGAGCTGCTGGGCCGGTCCGGCCAGCCACAGCTGGCCCACCCGACGATCGGATTCATCGGCGGTCCGGGCCAGGAAGCCCTTCGCCACCAACTTCGACACCAGGGTCGAGGCGGTGTTGGCGACCAACCCCAGCTCCGCTGCAGCCGCGCTGATCGAGATGCCGGGCTGCCGGCCGACCAGCCACAGCAACTCCGACTGCGACTCGGTCAGCTGTGCGGAGTCGAAACCCGGCTCGACCGAGCGGCGCAGTTGCCTGCGGAATCTGCCCACCACACCTGACAATTCGTTGACCGGATCAATCACAGTGCTCATATGTCTCTGTCTAGGAGCTAAGTATGTGCGCAGGCTATGTCTCAGCTAGCAGCGAGCTACTTCTGCACGCGATGCAGGTCAACGGCCATCAGATTGCCGGCGTCGATGCGCGCGGTCATGAAGGTGCAGAACGGTTGCCGCCGTCGATCGGTCGGAGAGCCCGGGTTCAGCAGTCGCAAGCCGGTGGCCGTTGTGGTGTCCCAGGGGATGTGGCTGTGGCCGAACACCAGTACATCGGTGTCGGGGTATAGGCGAGACATCCGTGCGTCGCGGCCGGCGCTCGGCCCAGCCTCGTGGGTCACCGTGAGGCGAAGCCCCTCGAGCACCACGTCGGCACGCTCGGGCAGCCTTGCCCGCAACTGCGGCCCGTCGTTGTTGCCCCAGCAGGCCACCAGCTTCGCGGATTTCTGGGACAACTCGTCGAGCAACTCGGGGACCACCCAGTCACCGGCGTGCACCACGACGTCGGCCCGAGCCACCGCGTCCCACACCTGCGGCGGCAGGTCGCGCGCTCGTCGCGGCACGTGCGTATCGGCGATGAGAAGCAGCCTCACACCCGCAATCCTGCACCTGGCGAGTTGTCAGGCGTCTTTACTGCGGGCCTCGGCGCCGGTTTCACCGACATCCAGTGCGTCATCGCGCCCGATCGTCCGGCCGACGTAGCTGCCGTCGCCGTCGACGCCCTGGCGGGAGCGCGCTTCATGGCGCTCCGGGCGGGTGTCCTCTTCTGCTTGGTTGCCTCTGCGGCCGGTGAGCCACTGGCCGATTTGGCGCCAAATTCGCATTCGGGCTGCATACCCAGACGAGATTCCGGCCAAAACCTCCCGGTGGTGAACGTCACCGCAGGTAGTGGCACGATGCTAACCAGTCCACTCAAAGGAGAGAAACGCCATGCGCACCTTCGATTCAGTTGCCGACCTTGCCTCGATCAAGGGTGAAAGTATCGGCGAGAGTGATTGGGTGACGATCAGTCAGGACGACGTCAACCTGTTCGCCGATGCCACCGGTGACCACCAGTGGATCCATGTCGATCCGGAGCGCGCGGCCAACGGCCCGTTCGGCAAGACCATCGCGCACGGCTTCATGACGCTGGCGCTGCTGCCGCGACTGCAACACCAGATGTACACCGTCAACGGCATCAAGCTTGCAATCAACTACGGACTGAACAAAGTTCGCTTTCCGGCGCCAGTGCCTGTCGGGTCGCGGGTTCGCGCGAAGAGTTCGCTGGTCGACATCGAAGACCTGGGCAACGGTGCCACTCAGGCGACCGTATCGACCACCGTGGAGGTCGAAGGCAGCGACAAGCCGGCGTGTGTCGCCGAGAGCGTCGTCCGCTACATCTCCTAGGTCGCCCGCGTCATGGATTCATCGCTGGCCTCCTGGCTGGACGCCGGACTGTACTTCGATTACCTCGGCTTCGACATCTTCTACCGATTCGAGGGCAGCGGCCCGCCACTGCTGCTGATTCACGGGTATCCATTCAATACCTTTGACTGGCAACCGATCTGGTCGACGCTGACGCGCCGATTCACGGTCATCGCACCGGATATGATCGGGCTGGGCTTTTCGGCGAAGCCGGTCCACTACGAATACTCGGTGCACGACCACGCGGACATGCACGAGGCGCTGCTGGCCCACCTGGGCATCCGCAACGCGCACATTTTGGCCCACGATTTGGGTGACTCGGTGGGCCAGGAATTGTTGTCTCGACACGAGTTTGGTGATCACGCCTACGGAAAGCTGCGTGTCGACTCGATCACCTGGCTCAACGGCGGCATGTTTGTCGAGACCTACACGCCGCGCGCCGCGCAGAAGCTGATGTCGGGTACCCCGCTGGGCGACATCCTGAGCCCGGTACAAAACAGCCCCCTGTCACGTCGACTGCTCGAGCCGACGTTGCGGGAGATGTTCGGCCCGAACACGAAACCGACCCGGCACATGATGGACGTCTTCGGTCAGATCCTCGACTACAACGACGGCCGACGGGTGCTGCACAAAGTCGGCCGGTTCATCAAAGACCGCCACACGCACCGGAATCGGTGGGTGCGGGCGATGCGGGAGACCGATGTGCCGATGCGGCTGATCGACGGACCCGTCGACCCCAACTCCGGTGCGCACATGGCGCGGCGTTACGCCGAGGTGATTCCCGACGCCGACGTGGTGATGCTTGCCGACGACATCGGGCACTGGCCGCAACTCGAGGCACCCGCTGCGGTGCTCGAGCATTTCCTCGCCCACGTCGATCGGGTCACGTCCTAGAACTCGGCGACGGTCGCCGAAGGGGTCAGAAATATAGGGAAAACCCCTATTGAATGAGCGTCACCGGTCACACAGGCTGCCTTAAGGATCCGTTTACGAGACGCTTAGACCCCGGAGGACATGATGAACCGCAGCCGTCCCGGCCGCCAACGTCGGTTTGACGGCATCGCCGGCGTTGTTGCTGCCGCAGCCGGCACCCTAATGGCCTTCATCGGTCAGCTCGCTCAAGGCCCGTCCGCGCAGGCGCAGCCCGATGATCCTTTCGCAGACATCGCCGCCGACATTCAGACCACGATCGGGGTCGCCCAGGCCGACTTCAGTGCTGGGGCAACTGACTTCAGTAACGGTGACATACTCGACGGACTCAACCTCGACCTTGCCGCTGCTGACAACTGGCTTTATGGAACGAATTTCGACGTGACGGTGGGCTGGATTGAGGCGCTGACGGGCGGCTACGCATTAGGCGCATTCGAGATCTCGCCCTTTTCTGAGCTTCCCCAGGGCATTGAGGCGGCTATCGAAGGCGCGCAAATGCTCACCAGCGACGGCCAGGCGGCTCTCGCGTTGGCACTCAGCGATTTCGTTGCCGGCAACGTGCCCGCTGGCTTGGAAAATGCCGTGTATGGCATCGAAGCCACGTCAATCAACGCGACCAACGAGATCATTCTTGGCTTTGTCGATTCACTACTGCCGAAGTTTTGACAAGGGGTAGTGGCTGGGGCGCCTGGCTGCGGGACCGCCACCACTTGTACGCCACTACTCTGGCTGCCGATGACAATCCACACGCGCCCGGGGCGCAAAGCCGACGTCTCCGAGCTCTCGTACACGCTCGGCCGCGCCTTTTTCGACGACCCGGTGTCGCTCTGGATTATGCCCGAGGAGAAGAGCCGGACGCGACACCTGGCCAGATTCTTCGGCACCGTTGCCCGGTACCACCATCTGGCCGGGGGAGGCGTGGAGGTGGCCACCGACGGGTCGACGATCGGCGCGGCCGCCCTGTGGGATCCGCCGGGCCGATGGAAGCAGTCTGGCCGTGAACAGCTGATGATGTTGCCGGCGTTCGCGTTCGGCTTCGGCCCGCGATTGTCCATGGGCCGTCGGCTCGGTGAACTGATGGCGCAGATGAAGGCGCACCATCCCGAGGAGCCGCATTGGTACCTCGCGGTGATCGGCAGCGACCCGTCGGTGCGCGGCAAGGGATACGGGCAGGCGCTCATGCAATCGCGTCTCGACCGGGTGGACGCCGAGCACGCGCCCGCTTACCTGGAATCCAGCAAGGCCGAAAACGTCCCCTACTATCAGCGATTCGGGTTCGAGGTGACGGGCGAACTCGTCATCCCCGGCGGCCCGACGCTGTGGCCGATGTGGCGGGCCCCGCGGTGAGCAGGACCGAGACCTAAGCGTTCAGGGGCACATGAACGCGATCGGCGGGCACTGTCGGCGCGTAATCGCCTCGATGGGCGGGTTGTCACCGTCCCAAATCGACGTCGGGCGGCCCTGCATGGTCACGTTGCCCATGCCGTAGTTGGTGGGATACCAGGTGTGGCAGACGTTCCAATCCCAGTCGATCTGATCGTTCACGACGTAGGGCATGTTCTTGGGGTTGCCCGGACACCAGCGGTGGGGCTCCATCGTGTCGGCGTGAGCCGTTGCCAGCCCCAGGCCCGCCGACGCCATCGCAGCCGCACCCATGATGGCGGCGAACGCTCTTTTCATGCTCGTTTCCTCTCGTCGCCCCCGCCGCTTATTTTGAACAGGCAAGCACACGCATTTTGCTGAATCACGCATTTTTGTTCTCGCGGAGCCGGTCGCCGGGCTAATGGTGAACCCGGCCACGGGTGCGTTTAGCCGTCGAAGCCCCAGGGCAATCGAAGGCCTATGGCTACCGACAATCCCGACTTCCCCGAAGAGGGCGGACCCGAGGACACGTTGAATCCCAGCGAGTCGACCGACTCCGACGAACTTCGCAACGACGACGGCGACATCGTCGTGGACCCGCCCGAAGGTTGGAGTGAGGCGAACAAATTCGGGGTCACGCCGCGTGAGGAAAGGGAAGGCGAGTCCCTGGACCAGCGGCTCGCCGAGGAAGAGCCTGACGTGCTAAACGACGTCGATGATGTAGACGACCTGGATGCCGGCGACCCTCGACCGACCCGTGCACATCGCGGTCAGGTCGACGGAACGCCCGAAGACGGTGACTCGCTGTATGAGGTGGTTGACGAATAGCGTTGTGCCGCAGCTACGAGAACGGTGTGATGGGCCGCTCGAGTCGCTGGCCGTCGACGGTGATGTCGACGCGTTCGTTGAAGAACGCGATGTGGTCCCGGACCGGCTCCGCCTCGCGGAGTGGGTGGCGATACGTCCAGGCGATGTCGCTTGGTCCATCCGGCACAGCGAAATACGACGCGCGGCCCTTGTAGGCACAGTCGCTGACGGTGTCGGTTCGTTCGAGGTCGACGACGACGTCGGTGGGCCGTAGGTAGAACCGGGTCGGTAGGCCCGTTTCGAACAGAAGTAGCGGCCGTGACGACTCGGCCAACAGCCGCCCGTCGGATTCGATCCGGACGTGACGCTTGCTGGCAAGGATGTCGATGCGCTTGAACGGGTCATGCGGATGCGAGACGATCGGCTCGTCTTCTTCGCGCCATTCGAAGGCGCTGAAGTCGACGGTGACATAGCCGGTCAGATCGGGATCGTCGGGCTTGAATGCCGCCAGTTCGCGTCGCCGCCCGCCGACCGTCACGTCGAACATCTCGCCGGTAGTGCTATGGGCGGCAAAGGGATTCGTCGGGACCAGCACGGGCAGATCAGCGATCTCCCTGACCCGGCCAGCCGATGTCAGGGTGGCCACGAAGTCGGCGACGGGGATCGCGTAGGTCGGGACCAGTCGCCGCGGCTCCCACACCAGCAACCCGTCGACGGTGTCGCCGACCAGCTCACCATCCACGTACAGCCGGAGCCGTTTGGCGGTGGGTTCGTAGCGCAACGAACTCACGGCGTCGTCGAGCAGATCTCGCATCCTGATGCCCATCCGTCCACTATGGCGCGGAATGGACCGACGAGACGGTGTACAGGCGCAACCGCGGATGAGTCGTCCCGAAACAAGGAGTGGCGTCCCATTCCGGATGTCAGGTAGTCGACTACTCAAGCCAACCGCTGGATGCGGACCTAGGTTCTAGCAGTGCAAGCAACCCACACCGACGCTTGCTCACCAGCGACCCGAGAAGGCAACCATGACAAAAGCTCTCGAGACCGAGCCCACCATCGACATGACTCAGGGATTCCGGTGGGGTCAGGTGCCCTCGGAACGCCAGCATCCGACGATCATCCCGGACACCGTTCCTGCGAGTCTGGGCCCTCTCGCTGGCTTTACTGGCAAGTTCAGGGGGGCCGGCTTCAACACCATTTTCAGGCCGCAGAACTTTGCGCTGTCACCGACTCCGTTGGACAAGCCGGCGCACGGTCCCAACGACAACGTCCTCGAGTTGAACCTGACCGAAGAGACGTTGGACTTCTCAACTCCCCTGGGAGACATCCCCAACCGGGGTTTTGTACAGGGCGACATCTCTCTCAACGGCATCCCATACGTGCAGAAAATCAACGATGTCAACGACCCCGACAACCCGGTGGGCATCCACTTCGAGCCGGGCGTCTGGTTGAGCGTGCCGGCCACAACGAACCCGGCCGAGGCAGCGACCGTTGTTCGGATGGCTTCCATCCCGCACGGCACGACCATCGACGCTGAAGGCACCGCAACGCAGGTGAACGGTCGTCCCACGTTTCAACCGGTCGACATCACACCGTTCCCTATCGGTTCTCCACAAAACAGACTCACCAACACGTTCCCCAGCCAGCAGGCAAACGACAACGCGACTTTCCGCTTGCCACAGGATCTTTCGCCGTTCATCGCGGCTGGCACCATCACCCAGGCCATGCTGGACAACCCGAACTCGATCCTGCAGAACCGGGTAAACAGCCAAAACATCACATCCACGACCATCATTACCGTCGACACGACGCGGCCGGCGCCAGACAACCCCTCGGATCCGCTCTTCGGCGGCGGAACCGCCAACATCGCCTTTCTTCAGGGCGACCCCCAAGCGGCCAAACCGAACGCTAATGCCGTCGAGATGACGGCCACGTTCTGCATCGAGACAGTGGTCGAAAAAATCTCCGTGCCGCCCCTGGCTGCAAATACGCCCACCACCGTCCAGGGCAGCGCGGCGGCTGGTCAGCCCGTCGCCACCTTCAGCGTCCGCTCGACAACCGCGGTCAACGAGCCCACCGAAGTCAGTGTTACGTATACGCAGATCCAGTACAGCCAGACCGTGCTGCTCAACTTCAACGGGTTGTCGTGGCCGCACGTGTCGGTGGCAACCCTGATTCCCAATGACGCCATTCCGGTCGTTGTGGGCAACCCTGACCTTCTGACGACGTACACAGTGGTCGCCGGGGATACGTTGTCCGGCATCTCTTCGCAGTTCTACGGCGACGCAACGCACGTAGCGACCCTGGCGGCGGTAAACGACATTGCCAACCCCAACCTGATCAATGTCGGGCAGGTGCTGATCATCCCCGATCTGTCGCGCGCCTATACCGTTGCCGCCGGGGACACACTCTCGAGCATCTCCACGCACTTCTACGGAAACGCCGGCCGGGTGGCGATGCTCGCGGCGGTCAACGCTATTGCCAACCCCAACCTGATCCACGTCGGACAGCTGCTGATTGTCCCGGACGTGTCGCACACCCACACTGTGTCCGCGGGCGAGACGTTGTTCAACATCGCGCAGCAGTTCTACGGGAATGGCTCGCTATTCCGGTTCATCGCCAAGGTGAATGGCATCAGCGACGCCAACGCGATCGGCGTGGGCCAGGTCCTCATCATCCCGAGTGTTTGATGCCGGCCCGCGGGCGGCCGACATCAGGCAACGGGCGGCGACGGCTCTGGATCATCGACGGCGTTGCGCCTGATTGCGCGGAGCGGCCAATCCGCGCGGCCGCCGATGATCCGAGCAGCGACTCGCCTGACGAGCCCGACTCTCCGGTTTGCCCTGTGCTGGCCTGGTAGCAGCAGAGGGCTGGCGATATCGCGGGTGGCGCCGTTCTGTCGGGCCGACATTTAAGCGAACGCCGGACACAAGACGCGCGGACTCTCCCCGCCGGGTTTTTTCGAGTAGTCGGCTACTCGCGACTTCGTGACCCGCCGGGGTGAAGCTGGCGTCGCACCACCGAGGTGCGCCCAGTCGACCGGCTGGACATTCTCTGCACCGGACGTGCAACGGAAGAGGGGCCAAAGGAGATGGAGTTTCAGGCGTATCACGGCGTGAACGCGGCGACACACCAGCAGCACGTGACCGACCTGTCCAAGGCCGGCTACAGCATGATCTCGCTCAGCGTCTACGGCGATCCCGGCAACGCGCAGTACGCGGCGGTATGGGTCAACCGCCCGATGCCGCAGTGGTCGGCTATTCACGGAGTCAACGGCAATGACTACCAAACATGGTTCAACACCAACGTCAAGAACGGGTTCGGCGCATCGCTGGTGTCCGCGACCGGCTCAGGCGGGTCCGCGATTTTCGCCGCAGTGATGACCAAAGGCGTGGCCGCCGGATGGTCAGCACACCACGGCCTTAACGCCACCCAGTTCCAAGCCGTCAACGACTCGGCCATGAACAGCGGTCTGCGCCCGCACTCGGTGACCATCTACGGTGACGCCGGATCGCGGCTCTACGCAGGCGTGTGGTGGCCGAACACCGACTGGGTCAAATGGATGGTGAACCAGGGTGATCCGGTCGGCTCATACCAACACACCTTCGATCTGTGCACCCAGCTGCCGGGGTACACGCTCAACGCGTGGCGGCCGGCCTACGTCGCGGTGTCCGAGGATCAGACCTACTGCTCGGTGTACAGCGACGACGTCGTCGACAGCTGGTATGCCCGGCATGGCCTCCCCGCAGCCCAGTATCAGACCGAGTTCGACAGTCAGAAGAAGGCGGGCCGGTACCCGATCTGCGTGCAGGGTGGCGGCAGCGGCGCCAACACGCGGTACGCGGCGGTGTTCGCCAAAAACGATGTGCCGCAAGCCCGTCAATGGACGGCTACCGGGCAGCCGGTCGCGGCGTATCAACAAGTCGATCACCTCTTCCAGACGTTCATGCAGAAGCAGGCGGTCCGGGCGGCCCAAGTGGCCGTCGTCAAGAACGGCACCACGGTGTTCAACCGCGGCTACACCTGGGCCGAACCGGGATACAAGATCACTCAGCCCAGTGACCGGTTCCTGCTTGCCAGCTGCAGCAAGATGTTCTGCGAAGCGGCAATTCAGTCGCTCTACGACGCCAACATCCTGCACCCGGGTGACGCGGCGTTCGCCAAGCTCGGCATCTCGAATCCCGGACACGTCACCGACCACGACAAGATCACGGTGCAGGAGCTGCTCGATCACACATCGGGCTACGACGACAGCATTTCGCCTTTCTTCGACCCCACCTACTCGATGGGGCAGATCGCCAACAGCCTTGGAATCACGCACCCGACGAGGCTGGACATCTGCAAATACATGTACGGCCAACCGCTGCAGCATGCCCCCGGCACCACCAACGCCTACTCCAACTTCGGCTACCTGATGCTTGCTGCGCTGGTCGACAAGCACGGCGGTACTGGCGACTACTGGACGTATCTGAAGAAAACCCTGCTCGACCCGGCCGGGATCACCGAAGTCGAAGTCATCTCCACTGCCGCTGCGGGTCGCAACAGCGGAGAGGCGATCGCCGAGGACCCCGGTATCGGTCAGAACGTCCTCAACCCAGCCGTCTCGGACCTTGTGCCGGCGGTGTACGGCGGTGACGGCGAGATCAACGAAGTGGGTGTGGGCAACGACGGATTGGGCGCCTCGGCGCACGCGCTGGCGCAGTTCGCGCACCTGCACGCCGCGTGGGGCAACGGTCCGCGCGCGAACAGCGCACGGGAAGGCTCGACCCCGGGTGCTTCGACGTTCGTGTGGACGCGCGGCGACTTCGACATCGCGCTGACGATCAACACCCGCGCCTGGCGGCCAGGCACCAACCCGGTGACGCTCCCGAACGGAAAGAAGGGTTCCCCCGTCGAACAGCTTCAGGCACAGGTCGACGCGGCCATTACCTAAGCGCTACTTCGCCGATAGCGGCGAGGCGTGATCCGTGTTCACCTCAGTGTTGCTGGAGGTTCCGAGCCGGTATCGGCTGGCGGCCCGGCGTGAATTCCGCGAGCATCTCCGCCAATTGGGTTCTGCCCGCTGCCTCCACCCGGGTGCAGGCCCGGTAGATGTGCCCCTCAATGGTGCGCACCGACAGCGTGAGGGCCTCGGCGATCTCGTTGTTGGACAGACCCTGTGAAATCAGCACAGCGATCTCTCGCTCGCGTTCGGTGAGCGGCAGGGAGATGCGAGCCGATCGAGTCGCCGGGGTGGTGGCCCCACACTCGCTGATCAATCGCTCGGCGCGGCCGCTTGCGGTCAGGCCCGGGCCGATCCGCTGCTCCCGGCGGTAGGCCAGCGCGGCGTGCGCGGCGGCGTCGGCCGCGGCAATACGGTCACCCATCGCCTCGAGATCGCGTGAGACCGTCAGCAGCACGTCACCACAGTGATCGCCCACCGCGGCGGCCCACCGAGCCACTACCGCCGCTCGAGGAGCGTCCATCACCTCGGCGAGGCGCGCCAACCGCGCGGCAACGCGTTGTTCACCGAATTGGATAGCGGCTTGCAGACTTAGCACCTCGCGAGCATGCTGACCGCGTGCCTGGGCGAGGTCTGCTGCCTGGAGTGCCAGGTCACGGGCCTGCGAGGTATACCCCCGTGCAGACAGCAGCCACGCGCTGGCCACCAGGCTGTCGGCCTCGCGGTAAGTGTGTGCGGGATGATGCCGTCGGCGCATTTCGGCCAGCGCTTCGCTGCCGGCCTCGACATCACCTGCGCGCGCCAGCGCTTCGGCGTAGTCGATTCCGAAGGTGTAAGCGGCCCCGTCATCGTCGTCCGCGAAATCGGCGACCGCAGACCGAAGACAGTCGACTGCGGTGCGCAGATCCCCGTAAGCCAGCGCGGTACGGCCGCGGACGGCGACCGCGAACGACTGCGTCCGGCCTGCCGCATCGACGCAATGCCGAAAGGTACGGTTCGACAAGTCGAGCGCATCGGCAAGGCATCCCCCGAGCACAAACGCCTCAGTGAGGTAGGAGACCAGGATGACTGCTTGGTAATAGGCCGTGCCTGGTGAGGACGCCGCGAGCGGAGTCGTCTCTGCGGCAACGGCCGCGGCGGATCTAGGGCGTCCGAGATCACCGAGGGTGATGATGTAGGCCCAGGTCATCACCAACGTCGGCAACGCCCCGAGATTGGCGCGTTCGACGGATTCGCAGACTCGCAGCGCGTCGTCCGGACGTGCCTCGACCGCGAGCTGCACCGCCCGAAACGCCAGCAGGCGCTGAGCAGCTAGTTCCGTCGCACCGGCGATGGCGTCGTCGATGACGGTGCGGGATTTCTCCAATTGACCGAGCTGCCAGAGCAGGTTGACGCTACGAAGAGTCACCACCGTCGACCAGGTCGGCTCGGGCAGTGCGCGTTCGGACATCGATCGAAGGAGTTCTTCGGCCTCGCGGCCCCGGCTCAACAACGTCAACGTATTAGCGCGCAACAGCTCGCTGTCCACCCCGGCGCCGGCCGCCGCGGCGGCGGCGGCGAATCGCTCGGCGAGCGCCATATCCAAACCGTTGAACGCCGTCTGGGCGGCCTGCGCGAACAACTCGCGATCAGGCGCCAGATCCGACTGCAGCCACAACAACGCCAGCCGCACCGGGTCAGGCGCACCGGGACTGCCGGCGGCCGCGGACATCGCGCGAGCTACCCGGCCGCGCAGCCGTTCTAGCCGCGCCCGGCCGGCGTGCGTCTGCCGAACCTCGCCGTAGAGCGGATGTCCCAGGCGCGCAACACTACTGGGTGGGCCATGAGACACCGCGATGAGGCCGCGCCGCTCGGCGTCCTCGATAGCAGAGGGATCGGCCAGCGACGTCAGCAACGGCAGCTCTAGCGGCTCAGACACCGCGACCAGGTCGAGCACCTGCAACACCGGCTCAGGTGCCTCACCAATGCGGGAATCCACCAAATCGGCCAGCGACGGGGACACCTGCATGGTGCCTTCCCACCGCCAGCGGCCATTGCGGCTGACCAGACGTCCGGCGTGGCTTTCCTGGGTGACCAGGTGACGCAGAAATAATACGTTGCCGCGCGTCAGATCCCACATCCGTTCACTGCACGTCCCGCACACCGGGCCGCCCAGAACCTTTTCGAGCAATTCATCAGATTAGTTGTGCGACAGCGGTTGTAAATCGAGGCGCCGCAGATGCGCGTCTTTCCACAATGCGGTCACTTCGCTAGGTGCCGGCGCGCCGCTGCGGATGGTGGCGATCACCGTGGCCGCGCGCCGCTGGACGAGTTGAAGCAGCACGAAAGCGGACAAGTTGTCGAGCAGACGGGCGTCGTCGACTACTACCAGTACTGGCGCATCCTCGGGCGAGCTGGTGATTGCGGTGATCGCACCCGCGACAAGCTGCAGAGGGTCACCCTCGAGTCGATCGGTCCATTGAGCAAATGCACCGAGCGGGATCGACTGTGCGGCAGCCGTTCCCGATGCCCAACGGGTCGTCCAGCCGCGGTCGCGGGCAGCCATCATCGCCTCGCGAGCCAGGCGCGTCTTCCCTACACCCGCGGCGCCAGCGATTACCACACCCGCGTCGGATCCGTCGGCGCGGAACACGTCATCGATGACGGCGAGTTCCTCGGAGCGGCCCGTCAGCGGCCAGGCCAACATGGCGGACATGGTAGATCAAGATCGCTATGCGAGGGAAGGAAATTTCCGCTTGCGTAGATCGTTCGGCTGACAAACCGGACATCAATCCTTGCGTAGCTCCGCGTACAGCTTCTCCGCCGCGATCCGCAGTAACGTGTCCAGACCCTCAGGCTCGACGCGAAGGTACCCGCACACCACCTCGGGAGCGACCCCGGCAGCGGTCAATCGCAGCGCCAGCGAATGAGCCTCGGGCAGTCTGCGCAGTGCCGCCTCGTACGCATCGATGACATCACCGACCATGGACTTATTGTCGACCCGCCACGGCGTTCGGAGTCGAGTAGTCGGTTACCCGCCTTGATCGGGAAGGGTAAGTGCCGGGGTCGGCCGGGCGATTAGCCGGTCTCTTCCGTTTCGCAGCAGTTGGCTGAAAATCCGTTGAGGCGCAGGCATATCCGCCAGAAATCTCGACAGCTGGTCTGCCCGATAGTCCGCCCCTCACTGCGCGGCCACCCAAAGCTGGGGCTACCCCTGCGGAAATCGGGTAGTGGGCTACTCGCGCTGCCGGCGGCAATGATATTTAGCGTGCATTGGTAGCGCAGTTCATTTGGGCTCGACGCTTACACCGAAGACAGAACAGGACGACGAAATGAACGCTCAATGGGGATCTTTCACCAAACCGAACAACTGGGGCACATGCTTGTCGTTCGGACAAGACTCGTTCCGCCGGCGCGGATATGAGATTTTTGGCCAAGGCGACGGTGACTACATGATTGTCGGCCGTAAAGGCGAAGTCATCGTCCAGGTGACGGCCGTCCCGCAACAGGGCAACACCTGGGTCTCGGTCAGCGCCTTTTCTCCCGATGCGGGTGCAGCAGAACAAGCCCGCAACACGGTACGCGAAGACATCGTGCGGACGCAGCTCATTGACTGACGATTCAGCACCGGCAGACGCGGTGGGCGGGATGTCGGCGTCGCCTGAAAACTGACCCCGTGTCGACGGGTGAGTTCAATGGCATCTTCGACCGGAGCCGACAAATTGGGTAGTCGTCTACCTACGCACTTCCCAGTCGTTCATTCGAGAATTCGAATGCGCGAGTGTTTCGAGGAAACGGTTATCGCGCTCCACAAACTCGACATGGGAAAGGGCAAATCGCGATGAGCAATCCACTGACGGGAACGTCCGACGCAGCTTTCCAAGCGGGCGTCACTGGGACCAACACCAACACCACTCCGCAGGCTGGTGTTGGTGTATACGGGAAAAGCGCAGCGGCCGGTGTCCTTGGCGAGAACACGGCCAGCTGGCATGGAGTGGCGGGCATCGGCGGGCCCAAGGGCGGGGAAGGTGTCAACGGAGTCAGCCACTCCGGGTGGGCAGGGGTCGGTGGCTACAACAAGAGCACTGGTCCTGGCGTCTGGGGTATTGGTGGCGCGACCGCAGGTGAAGGTGTGCACGGCGAGAGCAATTCCGGTTACGCCGCGGTGGCCGGTTACAACAAGAGCACTGGTCCTGGCGTCTGGGGTATTGGTGGCGCGACCGCAGGTGAAGGTGTGCACGGCGAAAGCCATTCTGGTTATGCCGCCGTGGCCGGCTACAACACCAATAACGGGCCGGGTCTGTGGGGTATCGGCGGTCCACACGGCGGCGAAGGTGTGCACGGTGAAAGCCATTCTGGTTCCGCGGCGGTCGCCGGGTACAGCAAGGGAGGTGGACCAGCCGGATGGTTCGACGGCAACGTAGTGGTCACCGGAGACGTCATCCTGCAGGGCGCGGACTACGCCGAGGCCCTGACCACTACCGACGACGAAGTGGCGCCTGGTGTGGTGGTGGTGTTCGACACCAACGGCGAATTACGTCCGTGCAGAAAGGAATACGACACGGCGGTAGCCGGGATCGTCTCCGGGGCCCGTGGCGTCAAGCCGGCAATCGTCCTGGACCGTCATGCCAACAGCGCGCCGGTGGCACTGATGGGGACCGTGTGGTGCTACGCCGAGGCAGCAAGGGCATCGATCCGACCGGGAGATCTACTGACGACCTCGATTACCCCCGGGCATTGTCAGCGGGCCACCGAGAACACCCGGGCATTCGGCGCAGTGATCGGTAAGGCGCTGACGTCGCTGGAATCGGGTCGCGGCATGGTTCGCGTCTTCGTTAGTCCACGGTGACGAGCGCGAAGGAAACCGAAATGCTCAGTGCCAGAGCTTTTACCACTAGTAAGCACCTTGTCGGCGGGGTCCGCGGGCCAATGCACGCGGCGCATACGGCAAGCATGCGGCGATGGATGCGGTCGGCCGCGGGGGAGGCAACGGTGCCGTGGATGGGCGACTCGTTGCAGATTCTGTTCAAGAACGGCGGCCTAGGCGCGAAGGTTACCGTCGTGGTGGTCGGCGACGGGTTCGCGGCCAATGATCAGGCTGCCTTCAATACGGCGGTGGACAATCTGCTGACCAGCGGGATGTTTACCCACGACTTCTACGCCACGCACAAATCGGCGTTCAACCTGTTGCGGATAAACCTGGTGTCGATCGATTCGGGTGTCGGCACCAAGACCTATAACGCCGCGGGAAAAGTCACCAGTCAAGTCGATCGAAACACGGCATTGGGTGCTTATTACAACGGCGACTGGGCGCACTGCTGGGTGGAATTCGGCCCGCAAACCCAAGAGCGGTTGAATAAGGTCCTGTCGATCTGGGCTCCTGATCACCGTGAGGTCATCGTTTTGCTCAACAACCCCGGGTTCGGTGGTTGCGGGGGAGGCGGTGTGGCGACCTTGCCGCTGGGAGTGACCTGGTCCACATTCGCCCATGAGTTGGGGCACGCGCTGGGCGGCCTTGGGGACGAGTACCACCAGGACTCGAAGACCTACACCGACGGTGAACCTACGGCGCCCAACCTCACCAAAAACACGAACCGGCAAACTTTGAAATGGGCGCCGTTCCTGCACGCTGGTGTCCCGATCCCCACTGGCGGCGATGACTACACCGCACCCAAACCCGCAGGCTGGGATGACAATCAAGACGTCGGACTATTCGAGGGTGGCGGCGGATCGTTCACTACGGGTATCTACCGACCCGTAGTGGACTGTCGGATGCGCAGTAATGACCCAGCCTTCTGCCCGGTCTGTGCTTCAACGATGTCTAGTCAGATCGCTCCTCGCGGTCTCACCGGTCAGGAGGTAGCCGACGTGGCCGCAGGCGAAACCTATGTCCGGATGTTGGTCCGGATGGATCGCGGGGAGCCGCAGATCACCGACGCCCGCGAAGTGCCGGGGGCTCTGGTCGAGCCAGACACCCTGACTGCTGGTCTGGTTACCGAGTTGTGGGTGGGTGACCGCCGTGTTTCGGTGGCGTCGCACCCAGACGCTGGGATCAGTCGATCGTTCAGCGAGCCGGGGCCAGGCGGCCCGAGCGAGCATCACGTCTATCTCCCGGAGGCATACGATCTGGTGGTGCGGGTTCCGACTCGCGAAATTCGGGGCATCGACCCGTCGAGTTTGAGCCTGAACGTCGTCAAGTTGGACAGCCCTGTCCCGCTAGTCGCTCCGCACCCGAACCAGCTAGGAGCGCTGGAGTTGCACGAGCAGCCTGAGCTGAAGGCCACGAAGGTCGGTGGGACCAACCGTATAGCTGAGGCATCGTTGCCCGATTCGCTGCTGCGTATCATCCGCTCCACTGCGACGTAACCGACGAACGGGACCCGTGATCATCAGTCCTAGAGTGGGTTTGCGCAGAAGATGGCCGTGGCGATCACGAGAACGCCTAGCTAGGCCGCCCTGCTGATAGCTCTTTCGGGACTGAGCGCCGCGCCGAGGAAACAGCCCTACGCTGCTGGCTGCAGCGCGCTCATGTCGATTACCGTGGCCCTCACAACTCTGACGTGATCGGCGCGGGAGTCGCCGCGATCTCATCGAGCGCTCGGATGTTGGCGACCACATCTCGGCTCTCGCGCGCCGCAATGGCGGCGACTGCCTGCCTGAGCAGACCGATCAATCCGGGCGGATCGTAGATCAGATCCCCTTGCGCAGACACTTGGAGATCGCGAGCCGAAATCGTGATCGGCCGCGCGATTTTCGGTTCGAGGTTGAGGACTTCGGCGAATGTCCATGCGCTGTCGCGCAAATTCTTGACGACCTCGTTGATGACGAATATCTCGTTGTCGCTCAGGACATGGTAGATGTCGGCCAGCACCGGTGACACCTCATCGAGTTGGGTGACCACCCCGCGGACCTGGCTGGCTAAGACGGCGTTGACGGTGTTGAAGTCGTTGTGCAATGCCGGCAGATCGGCTCCGGGTGCCGTCGACCGAGCGGCGATGCCGAGGTCGAGGTCGATATGTGCATTCACGCCCGCCAACAAGTGCTGAGCGATGATTGGTTCCGGCCGAATTGCCGCGTCGAACGTGGCGTGCCAGGAACGCGTCGGCGCTGGGAATTTGGCGGGATGGAAAAGCCCATTGAGTGCGTCGAAGTAGCGCGTCGCGAAGATGGCGTCGAAGCGCTGCAACCGCGGCCCGTCCTCGAACATGCCTTGCGACACTGCGGCGCCAATCGCGATCGTGATCCGCTTGTACATCGCGGCGAAATACCCCAGCCGGCTCGATTGCGAGATGGACCAATCAATGATCGACTCGATCGCGTCGACGACCTCGTCGATCGTCGTGACCGTCGGGATCGGGGGAAGCACTGCCGCTGTCGTCGCCATATCGCAAGTATGCCCGAAACACCTTGCCCTCGACCCTAACTCAACACATTGCGGGTGGTCATTCTGAATCGAGTAGTGAACTACTCATGCCGAATTCGCCGCAGCCCGATAGCGTTCACACGTGGAAATGCCGTAATAGTCAGAGATTTGAGTTGTGCCAGGCCTTCAATATCGAGCGGGCCACCCGTCCGCGCGTATCCATCGTCTCGGTCAACTGATGGCCGACCGGCAATCCCTTGTCAATACCAACTGAGTTTTCAGTGATGAAGAATCGAGAAGGTGCCATGCGAAAGCCGTTGAACTGCATTCTTTCTCCCGACCTGCTGGTGTCGGTGGCGCGAGATGCGGCGCCGGAGGATCTCCAGGCGATCTTATCAACGATCGAGTACGACCATAGTTTCCGCCAATCTCGCGCGGAGGTCGCCGCACGGCAGACGGGCGTTTCTCAGGCCGCGCTGGCGGCCGTTCCGGCCGGCGGCGCACCGCATCGGATGATTTACGACCAGAACAACTCGTCAGACAGGGTTGCGGGGACGCTGGCTCGCTCTGAAGGCGACCCTCCAGTCGCCGATGCTTCAGTGAACGCCGCATACGACAACTTCGGTTCTACCTATCAATTCTATTGGGATGTGTTCGCGCGCGACTCTATTGACGGGCAGGGCATGACGATTTCCGGTCTGGTCCACTTCGGAAGTAAGTACGACAACGCGTTCTGGGATGGCCAGAGCCAGATGTTTTTCGGCGACGGTGATGGTCGGCTGCTTACCGACACGACCAAGGGCCTCGACGTCATCGGACACGAGCTCACCCACGGCGTCACGCAGCACACCGCCAACCTCGTGTATTCCGGGCAATCCGGTGCTCTCAACGAATCAATCTCGGATGTGTTCGGTTCGCTGATCAAGCAATATCACCTCAATCAGACTGCTGCGCAGGCTGATTGGCTGATCGGCGCCGACATTGTCGGGTCATTGCTGAAGCCGTCGTTGCGATCGATGAAGGCTCCCGGTACCGCTAACCCGCATGACAACCAGCCCGCGGATATGGACCACTACGTGCAGACCACCTCTGATAACGGCGGTGTTCACATCAACTCGGGAATCCCTAACCGCGCGTTCTACGTCGTGGCGAGCAAACTCGGAGGCCCAGCGTGGAAGACGGCGGGCACCATCTGGTACGACGCGTTGACCAACCCTCGCTTGCAACCCAACGCGACCTTCGCCGCGTTCGCCGCCGTGACCCTCAATCAGGCGCGCATCCGCTACGGCGCGACCAGCGCCGAAGCCGACGCTGTCAGCGCCGGCTGGGACGACGTCAAAGTCCCAGTCCGCTGACCCTGGAAGCCATCTAAACTGCCAACATGTCCGCTCCAGTCCGGATCGACTACCGCAGGTCGGGCGGACTGGCGGGCATCGACATGGCGGCGAGCGTCGACAGTCAAGAGCTGGCTCCCGGAGACAGCGCACTCATCGCCGATCTCCTCGCTAACGGCCCCGCCGTCGAGGACTCATCAGTCGCGGCACCGGACGGGTTCAGCTACGAGTTGACCCTCAGCGACGGCGCCCGTACCCGAACCTGCCGGTGGCATGAGTCTCAGGTTCCCAGCACGGTCAGGCCACTACTCGCCGCGTTAACCGAGCGAGCCTTTCCAGCCCCGCCCCGCTGAAGCAACGGGGTCCGCGACCTCAGCTAGATACGTTGTTCAGCGGTTTGCCGGCCGCTTCCCAAGCGTGGAGCCGATTTTGGATGAAGGCATATTGCTCTGCGGCGGTGGAGAGTGCGGCGACGGTCTGCTCCGGGTTCTCGATCGGCTCGGCGGCCACGGGCAGCTGGGCTGCGGCGATCGCCTTCGCCTCGAGGAACGAGCTAGGGGCCTCCCCGATCGACGGGGATCCCGGCTGCAGAACGGGATTGGCGGCTGTAGGCACCGTGACGCCGGATAGAGGGTCGTCGGTGCGCGGCTGGGGCAGGGTGAGGATGGGGCCCAGATGCGGCGCGACAGCGTCCCGCTTGCCGAGCGCGCCCAGATGGAAGCGGGCTCGCAGGGTCGCGATGATCGACGTGTGGTCGTACGGTGGGCCGCCGGCCGGGGCGCGCAGGATGGTTCCAGGGGGAATCAGCGGGGAGACGATGACCGCCGGGACGCGGACTCCGAAGCGGGTGAAGTCGAAGCCTGACGCGCCGACGATGTCGTCAGGCGGGGTGGCGCCGGTCTCGGGGGCCACATGGTCATAGTTGCCGCCGTGCTCGTCGTACGTGATGATCAGCAAGCTCTTCTCCCAGATTGCCCGGTTGCCGCGCAGCGCCGTGTAGACGTCGTAGATGAACTTTTCGCCCACCGCTAGGTTCGACACGGGATGCTGATCGTTCTGCACCTGAAAATTGTGGTCGTTGCTGTGCGCGCCCTTGCGGCGGGAATACTTCGCCCATTCGGGTTCGAGGTAGCTCAGCGCCGCCAACTGCCCACTGGCCGCGTCGTTTTGGAACTTCTCAAACCCCGCTTCCACCGTGCATCCCGGGCCGGGCTTCACGGTGTCGGGATAGTCGTTGGCGGTCAGGGGACGGCCGGAGTAGCCGTAGATCTTCCAGGTCTGGCCGGCGTCGGAGAGCCGGCCGAACACCGACGGTGTATCGAACGCCGGTACGCCGCGCGCGGAGTTGTCGACGTAGCCCAGCGACGTACCGGCAACCGCGAAGGCCCGGTTGGGAAAAGTCTGCGTCGGCACCGACGCGAACCAGCGGTCACAGACGGCGAAGCCTTTGGCCAGCCCGGACAGCACAGGCAGCGTTTCCGGCGAATACATGCCCATGATCGAGGATGATTCGGCCCCAACAAGTTTGGGGTCGAGCGGATGGGCGGGATGGGCGAGCTCGGCGGCGAAGCTGGTCACGAAGCCGCCGTTGGTCGCTTTCCCATCTGCGGGGGAAACGGGGGAGTTGAACAGTTGCTCGTTGGTCGCGGTGAACCCCTCGGCAGGGTTGGCCAACGGGTAGTAGTAGGCATTCTCCTTGTCTGGCGTGACCGGAAAGACGGACACCGAGTGACCGGCGGCGTCGCGGTTGGACTCCGTGCCGTCGAGTCCATCGAAGTCGGCGCGTTTGGGGTAGAGGTAGCCCAGCATGTGGTCGAACGAACGGTTCTCCAGCATTAGCACGATTACGTGGTCAATGGAGTCAAGCCCAGCCATCTTTACCGCCTTTCATCGTGGTGGTAATTGTTCGCGGCGCAGCTCGCGCCGGCAATTTGTATAGCTGCGATAGTGGTCAACTGCGGGCGGCGAGAATGACCGGGATATCGGTGTTTTCGTCGATGTGATAGCTGGCGCAGACGCGGTGGTAGCCGTCGGCGATTTGCAACGCGCACCCGCTGTGCAGGTCGCCGCGCACCCCCAAGATCGGCGAAAGCGCCTTGCGTTTCTTGACTTTGGCTAGATCTGCCGCGACGTGCGGGTTGTCCTCAGGCAGCAGCGGAAGCTGCGCCGCCCGCAGCAGGTCTTTCGCTTTCTTGTGCACGACAGTACCGCCGCGCAGTCGGTCCGTCAGGTTCGCGACGGTCTGCGCGTCGGCTAGCAGGTCCAGATAGTCAGCGGCGGCGGGAAAGTCGTGGTCTTCGGGCTTGTCGAGCCAGGTCACCGGATGCATGTGTTTTCGTCCTCTGTTTGCCGGTTGGGTGGTACAGGTGGATCGCTTAAGCGGGGCCGGATCGGCTGACGCTCGAAGCTGTGGCGGTCGCTGGGACGGCCGGGCCGTCGCCGAAGAGCCGCCGATCCACGGAATGCAGATCGTTGGGATCGAAGTACTTCTCAGCCCACTGATCGGTGGTGCCCAGGAACCAGCCGGCGGCTACCGCAGCCGCCTGACGGTCAGCTTGGGGAGGTCCCGCCGGCGCCCCAGTGGACGTCGCCTTCTTGCCGACGCTGTCCAAGAAGTTGTAGTGATCGACCAGCAGCAGCGCCTCGATGGTGAACGCGGTGGCGACGTCGGCGTCATGGATCGCCAACAGGTTGTCACCGTTGGCTTGTTCGCCGCCCAGCGCCAGGTTTGACGATCCGCAGTACACCACCGGGTCTACCCCATTAAAGCCGCACACCACGAATTTGTGGTGGATCTCGTGGCCGGCGATGCCGGGTACCTGGTTGAACGGCGGCGGAAGCGTCGTCGTCCCGGGTTTACCAGTCACCAGCACACCGGTTTTCGCGCCGACCGGATACAACGAC
Organism: Mycobacterium paraterrae; assembly: GCF_022430545.2. NCBI lineage: Bacteria > Bacillati > Actinomycetota > Actinomycetes > Mycobacteriales > Mycobacteriaceae > Mycobacterium > Mycobacterium paraterrae. The sequence continues at coordinate 2,293,916 of NZ_CP092488.2, forward strand.
ACGCCCCCGGGCGCGTCAGATATGCCGAAGCTGAACGTATTTGGGTCGCTGTGCACCGCGTTCAGGGCGGTGTAGACCGGATTGGCGCTCGCACCGTTGAGCTCCATGACCGCGAAGAACACCGTCCCGACGGGGGTGCCGGTAACCGCTCCTTCACTGTTGATGCGATCGACCAGACCGGTCAGGATCGTCTGTGCGACCTGCGCAGAATGCGGCGAGAAGGTAATCGAGGTGCTCGGCAGGGCCTGACCGTTCCCGCCGAAAGTGATCGGTCCCGCCGCCCACTTCGACGCGGCGAACGGCGCGGTCTTGACATCAGTCTTCCAAGCCTCGGCGAAGACATCGGCGTAGGTGTTGGCGACCTGGCGGTCGTCAAACACCAAGACATGGTTGGCGTTGACGTACAGTCCGGTCACCGAGAAGTTCGTGGAGCCGGTCAGCACCGAGCGCGGCCCCTGCTGATCGGTGACGATGAAAACCTTGTCGTGGGCGTAGCGGCCGAAGTGACCGCGCTTGATCGCCGCGTCCCGACCGGCCTCTGCGTTGAATTTCTGCTCGAAATGGTCCTCAGGGGTGGGATTGTCGGTGGTGTGGTGCAGCTTGGCATCATCGAGGATGATTCGCACCGGGTGGGTCTTCCCCAGCTTGAGCAGCAGGGCGCACACGTCGGGCTCGTTGAGGTCGTAGGCGAATACGTCGAGGCGCAACGACGGGTCGGCGTCCACCTCGCGCAGAATGTCGAACACCTGCTCACGCGCGGTGAATCCCATCCAGTCGTACTCCTGGGCGTAGGTGAAACTGTGCCCGGCGGTGTTAGTCCCGGCGGGGGCTGATGTATCGAAGATCAAATCGTCACCGGCCGGACGGATGTGCGCTGACGGGCCGAAATGCCGGACGAAAGCCTGCGATTGAACGTAGCCGCGGGTGAAGGCAACGCGTAGCGCCCCTTTGATGAACGGTCCGACGTCGACGTTCACCGACACGCTGGTCGAGCTGTCCAAAGCCTGCAACACCCCGGCGGCAGAGAAATACCGCGGTGTCACCACATAGGTGTAGGCGCCGAACACCGGGGTCCCGCCTTGGTGCACCAGACCGGGCACATGCACCCAGCGGAACTTGTGGATCGGCGCGTTCACGCTCGAAAAGGCGGACTCGCCGGCGACCTGGACGTGCTTGGACGGGTCCGCCAGCCGCAGGTTATTCTCGACAAAGTACGACGGGCCGCCCGGCGGGTGCACCTCAATCGTGAAGCCCGCCAGCCCGGTTCGCGCCGACTCGGCAACAAGGTCGAATGCCAGCAGCGTCTTGGCGTCACCGCCGTAGGCGCTGACCACGATCACGTTGTTGTTCGCCCGCACAACCGACATGAGCTTGACCCCTTCCATAACGCGGTGCGCCCGCGATCCGGGCCGCCGACACGTGGTGAGCTACTCCCCGACATCCTGCGCTCGCCCGTTCAGGACTACGTGAGTAGCGCATTACTCGACTTTGGCGGCCTCCTGGTTGAGCGCCGGTGCGAGAGTCACTGTGACCGGCTTGGTTCGTCGAATCGCAGTGGGAGCTTCCTGCCCGACAACAGGTTTCGACTGATTCTCGATGTACATCACACACGTCAAACACAGGGCTCGACGTCGGATCGGCGCGTCGTGTTTCGGTAGGACCCGGCGGCGGCACTTGTCTGCTCGCGCGCCGAGCCCTACCCACGCCGTCGACGAATCAGCGGCGAAAACGCGCGCATGGCCCGGGCTGGCTCCAGTCACGCGTTCAGGTTCGTGGTGTGATGGTTGCCCAAGAACGAGCCGCCATCCGCCCGGGCCATGTTGACGACATCCCATGTCGAAGTCCCGATCAACAAACAGCCGTCAAACTTTTCGATCGGTTTCACATAGACCCGAGGTCCATTGCTGTCGCCCCACCACCTGCCGTCGCCGGCATGGGCATAGAAGTAGAGGTAGCGATTCGAGCTGTAAATCACGGTCTTGGTTTCACCGGGGTTGAGATTCCACCATCCGTGTGTCGCCCAACCGCCGTCCTGCCCGCACGCGTCCTGATCGCGCTTCATGACGGCGACCGCCACCAGCTTGCTGTAGTTGTTCTTGAACTCGAACCATGGCATGGCGCTACTTCTTTCGCTCGATGTCGACGGTGTCTTCCGTCGCGCTGTGACTCCGGGAGTCGGCAGCGAACTGCAGAGGCTTCAACGACTTCTCCGCGGAGTGATCTGTTGAGGTACGGGTGACCGACTCGCTATCGAGCAGGGCAAAGTCAAGATCGGGGATGGCAGGTTCGTTCGGCATGAAAGTCACTCCTGTTCTCGTGATGGACACGATGTGGCATCGGCGGGCTCGCCGATCAATCGCGTTGACCAGTGTCAGGCGGCGACACACGAGGAGCGTGAGTACCGAACTACCTGATTTGAGGAATCGCTGAATCGATTTCGGGATCGTCGCGCAAGATCACGGCATCAGCTTCCGTCGCTTCGAATGAGCGACCCGGTGCATCGTTGTCACACTCGTTGCATGCCACCGCACCTAGTCCGCAGTACGCGTCTATTCGAGGGATTGCCTTATGCACACGCCGCCAGAGACCTTGACACGGGACTCATCGTGACGGCGGGTGCCTGCCCGATCGACGACCAGGGTCGGGTAATTCCTTCGGACGATATCGCCGTCCAGACGCGAAAGGCGCTCGACAACCTACTGATTGCGTTGGAAGACGCCGGCGCCGCAATGTCCGACGTGCTCAAGACGACCATCTTCGTGGCGACCAGCAGCCGCGACGATCTGGCTGCGGCGTGGACTGAAGTCGCCGCCATATTCGGCAACGAGGGCCCGCCAAGCACTTTGGTCGGCGTTACGGCACTCGGCTACCCGGATCAGCTGGTGGAAATAGAGGCAATAGCCATCATGGGCCCGCGCTAGCTGTTCGCAATCCTGCCACGACTACTCAAAATTCGAGTAACGGACTACTCGCGCGTTCAGATGTTGAAGACCCTAGCGTCGCCTTCACGCATCGTTGGTGAAAGGCGATCCGCCCGTGAACGCACCTCACACATTGTGGCGCCCGCAGACCGGGCGCTCTTTTCTACGTGTGGCCTACTCGGCTCTTGCCGCGGGCGTTACGAAAAAACCTGTGTCTCAGCGCGTCCAGCGTCGATCGAGCGGAATCATCGTGCTGACGGTGGTTGGTGCAATCGTGTTCCCATCACTGGGCTTCGGCACTTGTCCAGCCCAGGCCGATCCCTCCGCTACACCCGCGCCATCGGTAGCCACCTCCTCGCCGCCACCGAGAAGGGGGGGTCGGCGCTTCCTCTGCCACCCCCGCTGGTCACCGGCTCGGTAGGGGCGACGACGACCAGCGAACCCCCGGAAGCGCCGTCGATCGAACCGCCCGCGCTCGCATTGTCGATCGATCACGGCGCCCCCGGCACCACGTTCACAGCCACCGCAACAGGAACAGTGCCGTGCCGATCAGTGGTGATCGCCGTTCAATGGGACGGTGATTCACCGGTGCCCGCCGTTACAAACCACGAATCCCACTCAGCGACAGCGAATATGACCGTACCCCCGACCGCCAGCGCCGGCCCCCACAGAGTCAGCGCGACATGCAACGGAGACGTCTATGCGTCAGCTCGGTACACCGTCGTCGAAAAACCCTCGCTCGCAATCGATCCCGACAGCGGGCCCCCCGGCTCGAACGTCGAGCTCACCGGCACCGGATTCGTATGCAGCGACGGCAGTGACATAGTCGACCTGAAGCTGGATTCCGGCGAAGTGCTGGGCCGCGGTTCATCCGGCAGATTCATCCAGCAGGTCACCATCCCCGCGACCGTCCCGGTCGGCGCCCACACCATCGTCGCCGCATGCCATGCGCATCCCGGCGTGACCGACGAGAAAACGTTTACCGTGACCACACCGGTAACGGTCACGACAGACAGCACCCCCGTCGTGCAAACCACGCAGACCACCGCCCCGGCGGGCACCAATACTCCGCAGACCCCTAGCACGAAAACCGCCCCGGTGATCGTCTCGACGCAGAACCCCTCGGTGACCACTGCAGTGAAAACCGTCGACCTGGCGTCCTATTGGTGGGTGCTGGTCTTGGTCGCCGCCGCCGTGGTGCTGATCGGGGCTGCCTCCCACATCCACGATCGGCGACGCGCACCCCCAGCCGTCCACGCCGTCTCGCGTCTTCGCGGCCCACCCCGCGTCACTGCGCAGGAGATGGCGCGTGCCGGCGAGTCGACTTTCGCCCTACGGCTAGAAACCCGTCCGCAACAGCAGATCCTGACCGTCGACGAGGTGCATCATGACCGCAGCTTCACTGAATGAGACCGCGACAGCACGCGAAGTGCTGTTCGGTGAGAATCCCGAGGAAGCTGCCAATACGCTCGCGGAAGCGCTGCACCAGCAGCACGCCGCGAACACCCTCGCGGTGCGCTGCCCCGGCGTTCTGTCTCTCGCCGAACGCGAAGTTGCCGGGGAAATGGACAAGCTTCTCTCCCTGGACCTGACCGATGCTCTCGTCGCGGGATGGAAAAAATACGACGCGCTAGTCGACGCGGCTCGCCGCACCCGCGGCAAGCCAGGAACCGAGGAAAAGGTCACACTCGCCACACACCGGATTGCGTTGAGCGAACCGTGTCAGGTTGAGGTGTTTGTCGATGGCAGATCGGCCGGCACGCTCGAAGTTAAGGTCAGTCTCGCCTTCACGATCGCCACGCTGCGCGCTGTGGTCAGTCATGGTCGGCTGACCACGATCGAAACCGGCACCTGCACCGTTAACGGCGCCATCGCAATCAATGACCATGAGATTCGCAAGGGGCACCGCGACTTCGACCTGTCCGGCGCAGTTCAACTGCGCGGGGGCCTACCCCTTCTCGCTTAGTGTCGAGAGCATCACCCCGGCGCTGCCGGTGTTTACGGTTTGCTGCGCCAGCCGTTGATGCCGATCACGATCATTCGTAGCTGTTTGACCGCCGTCTGGCGGATCTCGTCGATCGCTTCCGGGCTCTGCGCGTCTTCGAGCGCCTCGGCGATCACGATCATGGAGTTCACGAACAGCTGTGCCAGCACGTTGAGGTCGTCGGTGCTCCACGTGTTCAATCCTGGGAAGCGCGCGAGGTCGGTGGCCAACTCGGAGGTGACGAGCCGGAACTCCGTCCGGATGGCGTACCGCAGCACGGTGACGCCGCTGGAGCGTTCGCGGCCGATGAAGCGCCAGTGCTCGCGGCGCTCGGTGACGCTGGCGACGACGATCTCGACCGACGACTCGATGACCCGGTTGGGGTCGAGCTTGCCGGCCCGGGCGCCACGGAGCATGTCGCGTAGCGTCCGGAACGACTCGTCGATCAGAACCAGCCCCAGTGCTTCCATCGACTCGAAGTGGCGATAGAACGCCCCGGGCACGATGCCTGCCTCGCGGGTGACTTCGCGCAGGCTCAGGCCGCTGAAACTGCGCTCGTCGAGAAGCTTGAGCGCGGCGGCGACGATCGCCCGCCGAGTAGCTTCCTTGCGCTCTTCGCGGGACTGTCCTTCACGGCTACGTGACCGGCTTGACCGGCTCGGCCGTGAGCTAGGCGCACGACTGTTCACCGTGTGAACCGTAACACAGACCTGCGGAAACCCTTGACGAACTGCAGCATCGTCGCGCACCGTGTACATATGTTCACTCAAACTTTGAAGCAGCGGGTGCTAGGTTCCGACCTGGTCAACCTGCTCACCGGTCCGCATGGCGTCGACCGGTACACCGAGGTGGTGGACCCCGCGTGGACACGCGCCGAGGGTCGCGCCAAGGTCGTCGACGTCCGTCGCACCACGCCTCGTAGCGTCACTCTGCTGCTCGCACCGAATCAAGCGTTCACCGACACCGCCCGCGCTTTCCGGGCCGGGCAGTACGTCAATGTCGCCGTCGAGATCGACGGCCGCCGGCACACCCGGTGCTACTCCCCGGCCAACGCGGAGGGTGCCGAGCACCTCGAGTTGACCATCGGCCAGCATGACGGAGGCCTTGTCTCGACCTTCCTGCGTGACCATGCGCGACGCGGCATGGTCGTCGGGCTCACCGGTGTGGGCGGCGACTTCGTCCTGCCGGCGCAGCGGCCCCGCTGCATCCTGTTCGTCTCGGGCGGTAGCGGCATCACCCCCGTGATGGCGATGGTGCGCACGCTGGTCGACGAAGGTCACGCTGGCGAGGTCGCGTTTGTGCACTACGCCCGCACGCGGGCCGAGGCGTGCTACCACGACGAGCTGTCCAAGCTGCCGAATGTGCGGGTGCTGCACGGGTACACCCGTTCCAACGACGGCGACCTCGACGGCCGGTTCGGCGCCGAGCACCTCGCGGCTGCCATGCCCCAGCCCGATGCCGTGTTCGTCTGCGGCCCGGCGGCTTTGGTTGATGCAGTGCGTGAGCACTGCCCGACTGCGCAATCGGAAAGCTTCGTACCACCCACCCTCGACCTGCCCGCCAAGCCGTCCGGAGGGCGAGTCACATTCGCCGACAGCGCTATTGAAGTCACCGACGACGGTCGCTCGTTGCTCGAGCAGGCCGAGTCGGCCGGACTGAGCCCCGCCAACGGATGCCGGATAGGCATCTGTCACACCTGCACTCGCCGTAAGACCAGCGGCGTCGTGCGCAACCTGACCAGCGGCGCGGTGTCGACCGCCCCGGACGAGGACGTGCAGATCTGTGTGTCCGTTCCCGTCGGCGACGTCGACATCGCGCTCTAAACAGATGAGAGGCTTGACATGACGCAGACAGCCCAGTCCAAAATCACCCTGACCCCCGAGCAGGCCGACGCATTCGGCGCCGAACTCGACGCGATCAAGGAACGCGTGATGGCCGACCTCGGTCAGCGCGACGCCGACTACATCCGCAAGGTCATCAAGGCCCAGCGCGGCCTTGAAGTCGGTGGCCGCGCACTGCTGATGGCCGGCATTCTCCCGCCCGCCTGGCTGGCCGGCACCGCCATGCTGGGGATCTCGAAGATCTTGGACAACATGGAGATCGGCCACAACATCATGCACGGCCAGTACGACTGGATGCGTGACCCGTCGATCCGGGGCCAGGAGTTCGAGTGGGACACCGCATGCCCGGCCGACCAGTGGCGGCACTCGCACAACTACATGCACCACACCCACACCAACATCGTGGGGATGGACCGCGACATCGGCTACGGCGTGCTGCGGATGAGCGAGGACCAAAAATGGAGCCCCTACTTCTACGGCAACCCGGTCTATGCGTTCCTGTTGATGGTGCTGTTCCAATACGGGGTGGCACTGCACGAACTGGAAACCGAACGCATCCGCTCCGGGGAGATCCGGCTCGCGGACAAAAAGAAGATCCTGCAGGAGATCTGGCGCAAGACCCGCAAGCAGGTGCTCAAGGACTACGTCGCCTTCCCACTCCTGGCGGGGCCTTTTGCGCCGTTTGTGTTCACCGGCAACCTGACCGCTAATCTGATGCGCAACGTGTGGTCGTACATGATCATCTTCTGCGGCCACTTCCCGGACGGCACGCAGGAATTCACGGTCGAGGAAACCCAAGGGGAATCGCGCGGCATGTGGTACTTCCGCCAGATCCTGGGTTCGGCGAACCTGACCGGCGGCAAGCTGTTCCACATCCTGTCCGGGCACCTGTCCCACCAGATCGAACACCACCTGTTCCCGGACATGCCGGCGCATCGCTACGCCGAGATCGCCGGCGAGGTGCAGGAGGTGTGCAAGCGCTACGGCATCCCGTACAACGCCGGATCACTGCCCAAGCAGTTCGGCACCGTCGTGCGCAAGATCGTCAAGCTGGCCATGCCGCCCAAGGACCGCGGCAACGTCAAGCAGAAGGAACGTGACCTCGTCGCAGCCTGATCTGCTGCATCACCGCGCCACGCCGCGAGAGTGCAACTAACGACAGGTCCACTCGAGAAATGCGTCGCTAGTTGCACTCTCGAGTCGTTCGTTATCGGAGACGTTACTGGCTGCCTAGCTCAGTGGCGGTAGCCGAGCATCGCGATCGAGGCCTGCACCGCGGGCTCGATGATCTCGCGTGGGCTGTGCCCGTCTTCGACCACTTGAGCCGTCAGCTCACGTAGGCCGCCGACCAGGATCACGGCCTTCGCCGGGGTCAGCGGCGGCAGGTCGGCGTCTCGCATCGCGGGAGTGTCGCTGAGGCTCACCAGCAGGTTGGTCAGCAGCTGGGTGTTTCGCCGCTGCGACGGCCGTGCTGCCGCGTCGAGCGCCGGCAGTTCTCGGATCCATGCCAGCGTGAGGCCTGGCGTCGACTCGATGTGCTTCACGTAGGCCTCGACGGCCTGCCGAATCTGGTTCTGCCAGTTCGCCTTCGGGTCGACTGCGGCGGTGATGCGCTCGCCGAGCAGCTCAGTGCTGGCGTGTAGGAGCTCGTGAAAACACTGTTCCTTGCTAGAGAACTGGTCGTAGAACGTGCGTTTCGAGGTGCGGGCATGCCGGACGATGTCGGCGACGGTGCTTGCGCGGTAACCGCGTTCGTCGATTGCGGCAGCCAGACCGTCGAGCAGTCGCTGCCGATACGGATCGACGGCGGCGGACGCGGGCTCCCCAACGACGGTCGCCGCCACCGCGCCTCCTTCGACTTCACCCTTGCCAGCCTTTGGTACCGGAAGGTACCGTACCGGACAGAACCGTGGTACGTAGCAGTACCGCAGCGACGTTGGGAGTGCAACGCCTATGAGCACCGTCGAATCGGGGCTGGCCTCGCCCGCATCCGTCGTCAGGCTGCCGCCGGGTCCGCGGATGCCGAAAGCGTTGCAGGGCTTGACTTTTGCGCTATTTCGGCGCCAGTTCGTGGACCAGATGGCGCACCGCTACGGTGACGTCTTCTCCTGTCACGTGCCGATCTACGGTCCGATGGTGGTGGTGGCCAACTCGCAGCTGGCGAAACAGGTGTTCACCACCAGTCCGGACGTGCTCGGCAACATCCAGCCCAACCTGAGCCGGCTGCTCGGTGCGGGATCGGTGTTCGCGCTGGACCGTGAGGACCACCGTCAGCGTCGCCGCCTTCTGGCGCCGCCTTTCCACGGCAAGAGCGTCAAGAACTACGAGACGATCATCGAAGAGGAGACGCTGCGCGAGATTGCCAACTGGCCGCAGGGAACTCCGATGGCCACGCTTCCGTCGACCATGCGCATCACGCTCAACGCGATTCTGCGTGCCGTATTCGGTGCCGAGGGAGCCGAACTCGACGAGCTCCGCAGGATTATCCCGCCGTGGGTCACGTTGGGATCGCGGCTGGCCACCCTGCCCAAACCGCCTCGCACGTATGGCCGTTACACGCCGTGGGGACGGCTGATCGAGTGGCGAGCCCGCTATGACGCGATCGTCGACAAGCTCATCGACGACGAGCGCCGCGACCCGGGCTTCGACGACCGCACCGACGTGCTGGCGCTGATGCTCCGCAGCACCTATGAAGACGGGTCTGTCATGTCGCGCGAAGACATCGGCGACGAGTTGCTCACCCTACTGGCGGCCGGTCACGAGACCACCGCCTCCACGCTGGCGTGGACTTTCGAACGGGTCAGCCGGCATCCAGAGGTTCTGACTGGGCTGGCTGCCGAGGCGGACACCGACGACAACGAGCTGCGCCAGGCCACGATCCTCGAGAGTCAGCGCAGCAGAACGGTTATCGACGCCGTCGGTCGGCACGTCTACGCGCCGGCATATGCCCTCGGCGCCTGGTCGGTCCCGACCGGGCACACCATCATCGTCAGCATTTCGCGGCTGCACAACGACCCGGAGCTGTTCCCCGAGCCGGACCGCTTCGACCCCCAGCGCTTTGTCGGGACCAAGCCGCCCAGCTTCGCGTGGATCCCCTACGGTGGCGGCACCCGGCGCTGTGTGGGGGCGGTCTTCGCCAATGTCGAGATGGATATCGTGTTGCGAACGGTATTGCGCCACTTCACGATCGAAGCCACGGACGCGCCAGGGGAGAAGATCCATGCCCGCGGTGTGGCCTACACCCCGAAGGACGGCGGCAAGATCGTGGTCCGCCGGCGCTAAGATCTGCGATCGTGGCTGACGAGCTGGTCGAGATGATGAACGCGACGCTGGGATCGACGATCCCGACCGCGAAGAACATGGGCGTGCAAGTCGTGGAGGCCCGGCGCGGTTACGCCGCGGCCACCGTCCCGGTCGAGGGCAACGGCAACCACTTCGGCGTCATCTACGCCGGTGTGCAGTTCACCGTGGCGGAAATTCTCGGCGGCATCATCAGTTTGACCACATTCGACAGTTCCAAATACTTCCCCTTGGTCAAAAACATCGACATCTCATTCGTCGCGATGGCCAAGTCCGAGTTGCGGGCCGAGGCCAGTCTGGACGACGAGACGATCGCCCGGATCGATGCCGAGGCCGCCGATCGCGGCAAGGTCGACTTCGAGCTCGAGGCGACGGTCGTCGACGCCGACGGCAAGACCGTTGCGACCACCCGCGGCCTCTATCAGCTACGCGCCATCGGAAAATAGCCGACCGCGTTGCTGCTCGAGCGCCTAACTCTCGACGGCGGCCCGGCGCGGCAACTTCCAGCCGGGCCGAATGAAGTGGCAGGTGTAGCCGTTCGGATAGCGCTGCAGGTAGTCCTGGTGCTCGGGTTCGGCCTGCCAGAAATCGCCCGCCGGGCTCACCTCGGTGACGACCTTGCCGGGCCACAAACCGGACGCCTCGACGTCGGCGATGGTGTCCAGCGCGACGCGACGCTGCTCTTCGTCGGTGTAGAAGATCGCTGACCGGTAGCTGGGCCCGATGTCGTTGCCCTGGCGGTTCTTGGTGGTGGGGTCGTGGATCTGGAAGAAGAACTCCAGGATGTTGCGGAAGTCCGTCTTCGCTGGGTCGTAGATGATCTCGATGGCCTCGGCGTGGTTGCCGTGATTACGGTAGGTGGCGTTGGGGACGCTTGGATCGCCGGTATAGCCGACCCGGGTCGATACCACGCCGGGCTGCTTGCGGATCAGGTCCTGCATGCCCCAGAAGCAGCCGCCGGCCAGGATTGCCTTGCTGTAGTCCGTCATCTCTTCGATTATCCATATGCTCGACAAATCGCAGTAGAACGTGTTCTAGTTTCTTGCGTGAAGCAGCTTTTTACCCGTGACGAACTGGCGGCTGCATTCGCCACGTTCGAGCGGACCGTCGCGCATGCCGCCGAGACCAAGAACTGGGACGAATGGGTGGAGCACTACACCCCCGACGTCGACTACATCGAGCACGCCGCCGGCACCATGAAGGGCCGTGACGAGGTACGCACCTGGATCCGCGAGACGATGTCCACCTTTCCGGGCAGTCACATGACGGCGTTTTCGTCGCTGTGGTCGGTGATCGACGAGTCGACCGGTCGGGTCATCTGCGAGCTCGACAACCCGATGCGCGATCCAGGTGACGGCACCATCATCAGCGCGACCAACATCTCGATCGTCACTTACGCTGGGGACGGCACGTGGTCGCGCCAAGAGGACATCTACAATCCGCTGCGCTTCCTGCAGGCCGGTGTCAAGTGGTGCAAGAAGGCGAAAGAGCTTGGCACCATTGATGATGACGCGGCTCGCTGGCTGCAGACCTACGGGGGCAGGCAATGAGCGTTCCGAAACTGGTCATCGGCGGCAACGGATTTCTCGGTTCGCACGTCACCAAGCAACTCGTCGCGACGGGCGCCGACGTCCGCGTCATGGTTCGGCCGAATGCGAACACCCGCAGCATCGACGATCTCGACGTCACCCGCTTTCGTGGCGACGTCTTCGACACCGCGACCGTCCGCGACGCAATGCAGGGTTGCGACCAGGTGTACTACTGTGTGGTCGACACCCGAGCCTGGCTGCAGGATCCGTCTCCGCTGTTTCGCACCAACGTCGAAGGGCTGCGCAGCGTACTTGATGTTGCTGTCAGCGAACCGATTTCGTCGACGCTGCAGCGGTTCGTGTTCACCAGCACCTACGCGACCATGGCTCGCCGGCACGGACACGTCGCGACCGAGGACGAGCAGATCGATCGCCGTAACCTAACGCCCTACGTCGAATCACGGGTGCAGGCAGAGGATTTGGTGTTGAAGTACGCGGCGGACAAGGGCCTGCCTGCCGTCGCCATGTGCGTGTCGACCACTTACGGCGACGGCGACTGGGGCCGCACCCCGCACGGCGCATTCATCGCGGGCGCCGTTTTCGGGAAATTGCCGTTCCTGATGAACGGCATCGAGCTCGAGGTCGTCGGTGTCGACGACGCGGCGAAGGCGATGTTGTTAGCCGCCGAGCGGGGCCGCAACGGCGAGCGATACATCGTTTCCGAGCGGATGATCTCGCTCAAAGACGTGGTCAAGATCGCCGCCGACGAGGCCGGTGTGCCGGCGCCGCGGCGGGCCATCTCGGTGCCCGTGCTGTACGCGATGGGCGCGCTGGGCAGCCTCCGAGCACGGTTGACCGGCAAGGATGCCGAGCTCAGCATGCAGTCGGTGCGAATGATGCGCGCCGAAGCTCCGGTCGACCACAGCAAAGCAACTCGCGAATTAGGCTGGGAGCCAAGGCCGGTCGAAGAATCGATCCGAGAGGCCGCGCGTTTCTGGGCCGACATCAAGAATGCCAAGCGAAACAGCAAGACCGCGTCGTCGGAATGACCCAGAATCGCCCGTAACTTCCGGTACCGGTTATCCGCGTGTCTCATGTAACTGAAGTAACTTTTGTTACATAGTGTGACCCATGGTGAAGTCGTGGTGCCATTGCGCTGACGCTTGTCACCGTGTCCGGCGCGCGCCCGTGCTGCGTGAGCGGACGAGACCGCGATGACGACGACAACGCCGGTCGGACTCCTCGGCTATCTGCGTGACCAGATCGGGCCGCCGTTGGCGACGGTCGGCGGTTTCGCCCAGATGTGTGTACTGGCCGGAAAAGCGTTGTTCCGAAGGCCTTTTCATTGGACCGAGTTCATCGTCCAAACGTGGTTCATCACCAGGGTGGCCCTGCTGCCGACGATCGCGGTGTCGATCCCGCTGACCGTGCTGATCGTGTTCACCCTCAACACTCTGCTGGCCGCCTTTGGTGCGGCGGACATTTCGGGTGCGGGGGCGGCACTGGGGGCTGTCACCCAACTCGGACCGTTGACCACCGTGCTGGTGGTGGCCGGTGCTGGATCGACCGCAATCTGCGCCGATCTGGGCGCCCGTACGATCCGTGAAGAGATCGACGCCCTCGAGGTGCTCGGCATCGACCCCGTCCATCGATTGGTGGTACCGCGGGTGGCTGCAGCGACGGTGGTGGCCACCCTGCTCAACGGGACGGTGATCACGATCGGGCTGGTGGGCGGCTTCCTGTTCGGCGTCAAGCTGCAAAACGTCTCGGGCGGGGCATATCTGGCGACGCTGACGTTGGTCACCGGCCTGCCCGAGGTGGTCATCGCGACGGTCAAGGCGGCCATCTTCGGAACCATCGCGGGCCTGGTGGGGTGCTACCGGGGTCTGACCACCAAGGGTGGCCCGAAGGGAGTCGGGGTGGCTGTCAACGAGACGCTGGTGCTCTGTGTGCTGTCGCTGTTCGCGGTCAACGTGGTGCTGACGACGATCGGCGTCCGGTTCGGAACGGGTCGTTGAGATGTCGACCGCCGCCGTCGTTCGAGCGCGCTTTCCGCGAGCGGTTGCCGGCGTCAATCACTATGGCGGCAGCGCTGTCCGGAGCATCAACCGGGCGGGGCAACTCACCAGATTCTCGCTCAGCAGCGCGTGGTCGACCGGCTGGGCGATCCGCCGATACCGCAGGGAGACACTGCGACTGATCGCCCAGATCGGCATGGGCACCGGCGCGATGGCCGTAGTCGGTGGAACCGCCGCGATTGTCGGTTTCGTGACGCTGTCCGGCGGCTCCCTGATCGCCATCCAGGGATTCGCCTCGTTAGGCAACATCGGGGTTGAGGCGTTCACCGGCTTCTTCGCCGCGTTGGCCAACGTCCGGGTAGTCACCGCGGTGGTGACGGGCGTTGCGCTGGCAGCGACGGTCGGCGCCGGTGCGACAGCCGAACTCGGGGCGATGCGGATCAGCGAGGAGATCGACGCACTCGAGGTGATGGGCATCAAATCGGTGGCTTTCCTGGTGTCGACGCGCTTGATGGCCGGTCTGGTGGTGGTCGTCCCGCTCTACGCCATGGCGCTGGTGATGTCGTTCCTGTCCGGGCAGGTCGTCACCACGCTGTTCTACGGACAGTCGGCGGGCACCTACGAGCACTACTTTCGGACGTTCCTGCGCACCGAGGACGTGTTCTGGTCCGGCGGCGAGGTCATCGTGATGGCGGTGATCGTGATGATCACCCACTGCTACTACGGCTACACCGCCAGCGGCGGACCGGTCGGAGTCGGCGAAGCGGTCGGCCGGTCGATGCGCTTCTCCCTGGTGTCCACGGTGATCGTCGTCCTGTTGACGTCGCTGGCGCTCTACGGTGTCGACCCGAACTTCAACCTGACGGTCTAGCCGGTGACGACGCCGAAGGAACGCACGACCCGGACGTGGCCGGACACCGCCGCGGGCCTTGGCCTGATTCTCGCCTGCGCGGTGGTTCTTGCGTTGATATACGGCCAGTTTCGCGGTGCCTTCACCCCCAAGACCACGCTGACGATGCTGGCCGCTCGGGCAGGCCTGGTGATGGATCGCGGTTCGAAAGTCACCTACAACGGGGTCAGCATCGGCCGAGTCGCCGGGATCACCGAGGTCGACCATCACGGCACACCGGCGGCGCGTTTCACCCTCGACGTCGACCCGCGGTATGTCGACTTGATTCCCAGCAACGTGATCGCCAAAATCCAGGCGACCACGGTATTCGGCAACAAATACGTGTCGCTGACGTCGCCGAAAAATGCTTCGCCACAGTCGATTACACCGGCAGCCGTGATCGACGCCACGTCGGTCACGACCGAATTCAACACTGTATTCCAAACGCTGGTGGAACTGGCCGACAACGTCGACCCGGTCAAGGTGAACCTCACCCTCAGTGCGGCCGCGCAGGCGCTGACCGGGTTGGGCGACAAGTTCGGCCAGTCGATTCTCAACGGCAACCGGATCCTGGACCGCGTCAACCCGCGAATGCCGACGATCCGCCACGACATTCACCAACTCGCGGCGCTCAGCGAGGTCTACGCCAACGCGGCCCCCGATCTGTTCGATGCGATCGACAACGCCGTCACCATCGCGCACACCCTCAACCGCCACCAGGCCCAACTGGACGCGGCCCTACTGGCCGCGCTCGGGTTCGCCAACACCGGCAACGACATCTTCACCCGTGCGAAGCCGTTTCTGCAGCGCCTGCTCGCCGACCTGAAGCCGACGGCACACCTGCTCGACACGTACAGCCCGCAAGCCTTCTGCACCATCCGTAACTTCGCCGATGTCGCCCCCAAAGTTGCCCAGCTGGAGAGCGGCAACCACTACGCGGCCCAACTCGGTGTCGCGATCACCGGCGCGGAAAACCCGTACGTCTACCCGGACAACTTGCCGAGGATCAACGGCCGGGGCGGACCATACGGCAAACCGGGCTGCTGGCAGCCGATTACGCGCGAGCTGTGGCCGGCGCCGTATCTGGTGATGGACTCCGGTAACAGCATCGCCCCGTACAACCACTTCGAGTTGGGGCAGCCGCTGGCCAACGAATACGTGTGGGGCCGCCAGTACGGGGAGTACACGATCAATCCATGAGAATCACCGGAACCGTGACCCGGCTTGCCGCCGTCGTGTCTGTCCAATTGTTCTTCACCGCAGTGATTGTCATCGTTTTCGGCCAGATCAGATTCGACCGCACCAACACGTATTTCGCGGAATTCAGCAACGCCAGCGGATTGCGGGCGGGACAGTTCGTCCGCGCATCGGGCGTGGAAGTCGGCAAGGTCAAGAAAGTGGACCTCGTCGACGGAGACAAGCGGATCCAGGTGCAGTTCGCGGTCGACCGCTCGGTGCGGTTGTACCAATCGACGACCGCACAGATCCGCTACCAGGATCTGATCGGCAACCGCTACCTCGAGATCAGCCGAGGCAATGGCCAGAACGCCGAAACCACCTTGCCGCCAGGTGGATTCATTCCCTTGTCACGCACCCGGCCGGCCCTGGACCTGGACGCGCTCATCGGTGGCTTCAAGCCGCTGTTCCGCGCGCTGGACCCCCAGAAGGTGAACTCGATTGCCTCCTCGATCATCACCGTCTTCCAGGGCGAAGGCGGGACCATCAGCGACATCCTCGACCAAACCGCGCAGCTCACCGACCGGCTGGCCGAGAGTGACCAGACCATCGGCGAGGTCGTCCACAACCTGAATGTCGTGCTGGACACCACCGAACGTCATCACGACCAACTCGACTCCACCATCGATAAATTCGAAGGGCTGATCACCGGGCTGAAGGACCGAGCCGGCCCCCTTGCCGACGGATCCGCACACATCAGCAACGCGGCCGGGACGATCGCAGACCTACTGGCCGACAACCGGGCCCTGGTGCGTAACGCGGTCACCCACCTGGAGACCCTGGCCGGTCCGCTCAACGATCAAGGCGACCGGGTCGGCGATCTGGTCGGCAAGGTGCCCGCCGCGTTCAACATCATCGGCCGCGCGAGTGGTATCTACGGCGACTTCTTCAACTTCTACCTGTGCGACCTCTCGCTGAAAGTCAACGGCCTTCAGCCGGGCGGGCCGGTTCGGTCGGTCAAACTCCTCACCCAGCCATCGGGTAGGTGCACCCTGCAATGAGAACGTTGCAACCGCCCAACCGGGTACGAGTCGGAGCCCTGGCTATCGCCGTCGTGGCGCTCGTCGTCGGTGTGGGACAGAGTTTCAGCAGCCTACCCGTGCTCTTCGCGACCGCAAGCTACTACGCGCAGTTCACCGACTCCGCCGGCATGAGCAAGGGCGACAAGGTGCGCATCGTCGGCCTCGATGTCGGCACCGTGCAGGACATGTCGATCGACGGCGACCACATCCTGGTGAAGTTCACCACCGGCACTCACACCATCGGCACGGAGAGCCGGGTGTCCATCCGCACCGACACGCTGCTCGGGAAAAAGGTACTCGAGGTCGAACCGCGGGGGACAAAAATACTGCGTCCCAACGGCGTGCTGCCGCTCGGGCAAAGCACCACCCCGTATCAGGTGTACGACGCCTTCTTCGACGTCACCAAGGCCGCCGCCGGGTGGAACATCGACACCGTCAAGGAATCGCTGACGGTGTTGTCGCGCACCATCAACCAGACCTATCCACACCTGAGCGCCGCGCTCGACGGGGTGGCCAAGTTCTCCGACATCATCGGCAAACGCGACGACGATCTCAAACACCTGCTGGCCGAGGCGCGCAAGGTGGCCGGTGTTCTCGGTGACCGCAGCAAGCAGATCAACGCGCTGCTCCGCAATACCCAGACCCTGCTCGCGGCGTTCAACGAACGCGGCCGGGCAATCGCGGCGCTACTGAGGAACGTGTCCGCATTCTCCAACCAGGTGACGGGCCTCATCAACGACAACCCGAACCTGCATCATCTGCTCGAGCAGCTGCGCGGGGTCACCGACGTTCTGACCCAGCACAAGAACGACCTTGCCTCCGTTCTGAATACGCTGCGCAGCTACACCGCGGCGCTCAGCGAAGCGGTGGGTTCCGGGCCCTACTTCAAAGTGATGATCGGGAACCTGCTGCCGTACCAGATCCTGCAGCCCTGGGTCGATGCGGCGTTCAAGAAGCGCGGCATCGATCCCGAAAGCTTCTGGCGCAGCGCGGGATTACCGGCTTTCCGATATCCCGATCCCAATGGCACCCGATTCGCCAACGGTGCGCCGCCCCCGGCGCCACGAGTGCTCGAAGGAACTCCGGATCATCCCGGTCCGGCCGTCGCGCCCGGCTCGCCATGCTCCTACGCGCCGCCGCCCGAGATGTCACCGCGCCCCGGCAACCCGATGCCCTGCGCCGGTGTCGACCAGACTCAGGGCCCATTCGGTCCGAACGGGCCGTATCCGGCCCTGCCCGATGTGCTTTCGTCACCGCCCAATCCGCACGGACCGCCACCGTCACCCGGCGTGCCCGACGCCGGCGTCCCTGGTCAGCCGGCACCCAACGCGCCCGGAACACCGGTGCCATTGCCGGCGAACCCTCCGCCCGGCGCGCGACGAGAGAGCCTGATTGCCCCTGGGGCGCCAGCGCTCCCGCCGCCGGTCCCGCCCGCACCACCGCCACCACCGGGGCCAGGGCCGCAATTGCCGGCTCCGTTCCTCACACCTGGCGGGGACGGGGGATAGCGGGTAGATGAGCACCATCTTCGATATCCGCAAGCCGCGGTTGCCGTACCTGTCGAAGGCCGCGGTGATTCTCGGCTCACTTGGCTTGGCGTTGAGTATCGTTGCGGGACTGGCGGGTTGGCAGCTCTATCAGAAACTGACCAACAACACGGTCGTGGCGTACTTCCCTGCCGTCAACGCCCTCTACACCGGGGACAAGGTTCAGATCATGGGAATCCAAGTCGGAGCGATCGACAAGATCGAGCCCACCGGCGACCGGATGAAGGTGACATTCCACTACCGCAACACCTACAAGGTTCCCGCCAACGCGTCGGCGGTAGTACTCAACCCGACACTGGTGGCGTCGCGCAGCATTCAGCTGGAGCCACCCTACAAAGGCGGGCCGGTGTTAGCTGACGGCGCGGTGATCCCCATCGAGCGCACCCAGGTGCCGGTCGAGTGGGATGAGCTGCGCAACAGCGTGACTCACATCATCGACAAATTCGGGCCGAGCAAAGACCAACCCGCGGGACCTTTCGGAGAGGTCATCGAAGCGTTCGCCAACGGGCTCGAAGGCAAGGGTCAACAGATCAACACCACGCTCAACAGCCTGTCCAATGCGCTGAGCACCCTCGACGACGGTCGCGGCGATTTCTTCGCGGTATTGAAGAGCCTGGCGATGTTCGTCAATGCCCTGCACCAAGACGATCAACAGTTCGTCGCGCTAAACAAGGACCTCGAACAACTTTCCGACAGCCTCGTCAGCTCGGATCAGTCCGCGGCCAACGCCATTCGCGACACCGACAGCCTGCTGTCCACCGCCCAGAAATTCCTCGCCGAGAACCGCGACGCCCTGACTCACGATGTGAACAACCTGGGCGAGCTGACCACGACGATCATGCAACCGGAGCCGCGCGACGGCTTGGAGACCGCGCTGCACATCCTGCCCAACATGGCGGCAAACGTGCTGGGCATCTACGAACCCGCGCATGGCAGTCTCAGCGGCGTCGCGGCGTTCACCAACTTCGCGAACCCAATGGAGTTCATTTGCAGCGTAATTCAGGCCGGCAGTCGACTCGGGTATCAAGACTCGGCGGAACTCTGCGCGCAGTACCTGGCGCCGATCTTGGATGCGATCAAGTTCAACTATTTCCCGTACGGCATCAACTTGTTCAGTACCGCCGACACGCTACCCAAGAACGTCGCCTACTCCGAGCCGCGACTGCAGCCACCACCCGGCTATAAAGACACCACCGTCCCGGGCATCTTCTCGCCGGATACCCAATGGTCACATCGTAATTCGGAGCCTGGCTGGGTCGTCGCGCCCGGCATGCAGGGGATTCAGGTCCAGCCGGCCACCCGGAACCTGCTGACCGCGGCATCGCTCGCGGAATTGATGGGCGGACCCGACGTTGCGCCACCGCCTGCCGGACACACCATGACCGGTCCGCCCAATGCCTACGACGAGAACAATCCGCTGCCACCGCCGTGGTATCCGCAACCGCTGCCATCACCGGGGCCGCCCCCACCGACATCCGGTCCGCCGCTCGGCGCCGCGGAATTCGGTGCGCCGGAGCCGCACCGATGAGGGCGGCGCGGCCGATCGGCCGAAGGCTATCGCAGGTACTGGCCACCGTGACCGCCGTCGTGGTGTTGAGCTCGTGCGCAAGCTGGCGGGGCATCGCCAATGTGCCGTTGCCCGGTGGTCCCGGCAGCGGGCAAGGCTCGTACCAGATCTTCGTCCAGATGCCGAACACCATGGCGCTCAACGGAAACAGCCGAGTCCTGGTGGCCGACGTCTTCGTCGGCACGGTGCGATCCATCGACCTGAAGAACTGGATCGCCACGCTGACCGTCGACCTGGACAAGGGTGTCCGCCTCCCGAAGAACGCGACCGCGAAGATCGGCCAGACCAGCCTGCTCGGTTCACAGCACGTGGAGTTGGCCGCGCCACCCAACCCGTCCCCGCAACTACTCAACGCCGGCGACACCATTGGGCTCAACAGCGCCTCGACCTATCCGTCGACCGAGCAGACCCTGGCCAGTTTGGCCATGGTGCTGCGCGGCGGAGGAGTGCCCAACCTCGAGGTTATCCAGAACGAGGTGTACAACATCCTCGCCGGTCGGGCTCAACAGATCCGCGACTTCTTGGGCAAGCTCGACACCTTCGCCCGCGAGGTGAATAGCCAGCGCGAAGACATCCACCAGGCGATCGAGTCCACCGGTCGCTTGCTGGGCCACGCGGCGAGACGGGCAGGCACGCTCGACCGCGCGCTGACTGAATTTCCGCCACTGGTCGAGCATTTCGACAGGCAACGCAATCTATTCGCGGACACCGTCGAAGCGGTGGGCCGGATCAGCAACGTCACCGACCAGACGTTCACCACCTCGCGGGGCGACCTGCACCAAGATCTGCAAGACCTGCAGCGTCCGCTCAAACAGCTCGGACGCGCCGCACCGTATCTGGTCGATGCCCTGACACTCCTGCTGTCACCGCCATTCTCCATCGACAGCGTGCCGAAAATCGTTCGCGGCGACTACATCAACGTCTCGGGTGCACTGGACCTCACGCTGAGCACCGTCGACAACGCGATCTTCACCGGGACCGGATTCTCCGGAGCGCTGCGCGCCCTCGAACAATCCTGGGGTCGCGATCTCTCGACGATGGTTCCCGATATTCGATTCACACCCAACCCGGCCGACGCGCCGGTGGAGCGGGGCGAGTGATGCTGACCCGCTTCATCCGCACTCAGCTGATCGTGTTCGCCGCGTTGACCCTGACCGCGCTCGTCGCGCTCGGCTGGTTCTACTTGCGCATCCCGAGCCAACTCGGGGTCGGCCAATATCGTTTGATCGCCGAGTTGCCGGCGTCGGGCGGCCTTTACCGCACGTCGAACGTCACCTACCGGGGTATCCAGATCGGCAAGGTCACCAAGGTAGAGCCGACGAAACACGGTGTCCGGGCGACCCTCAGCATCGACGACCGCTACAAGATTCCTATCGACGCATCGGCAAACGTGCACTCGGTGTCGGCGATCGGTGAGCAATACGTCGACCTGGTCTCCACCGGCGACCCCGGCCAATTCTTCTCGCCCGGCCAGACGATCACCAAAGGCACTGTGCCCAGCGAGATAGGTCCCGCGCTCGACGCCGCCAACCGGGCGCTGTCAGTGCTGCCCAAACACAAGATCGCATCGCTGCTCGACGAAACGTCGCTCGCCGTCGGCGGATTGGGTCCCGCGCTGCAACGGCTCGTCGACTCGACCCAGTCCATCGTCGGCGACTTCGAAGCCAACCTGTCCGATGTCGACGACATCATCGACAACGCGGCATCGATCTTGGACAGCCAGGTGGATTCGGGTGACTCCATCGCGCAGTGGTCGCGGAACCTCAAAGACCTCACCGCGCAGATCGCGAAAAACGATCCGCACCTACAGAACCTCCTGACCAACGGAGGCCCGACCGCCGAGCAAGTCGACAGGGTGTTCGGCGATGTCCGCGAATCCCTGCCGCAGACCGTCGCCAATCTCGAAGTCGTCGCGGACATGCTGAAGCGATACAACGCCGGACTCGAGCAGTTACTGGTGTTTTTGCCCGAGATCGGCTCGGTCGCACAGACGTTGATCGCGTCGGCACCGGGCGCGGTGCTGTTGACCCTGAATCTCTCGCTGAACAATCCTCCACCGTGTCTGACCGGTTTCCTGCCCGCCTCCGAATGGCGCTCACCCGCGGACACCAGCGTCGCGCCGCTGCCGACCGGCACCTATTGCAAGATCCCGCAAGACACTCAGGCCAACGACGTGCGTGGCGCACGCAACTATCCCTGCGTCGACGTGCCGGGCAAGCGCAGGGCGACGCCGCGGGAATGTCGGGACGACAAGCCGTACGTTCCACTGGGCACCAACCCTTGGTACGGCGACCCGAACCAGATCCGGAATTGCCCGGCGCCGGGCGCGCGCTGCGATCAGCCGGTCGACCCCGGCAGGGTGATACCGGCGCCGTCGGTGAACAATGGCATGAACCCGGTGCCGGCCGACCGGCTGCCGCCGCCCGCGCCTCCGGTGACCGATCCGCTGCAGCGGCCGGGCTCGGGCTCGGTCCGCTGTAACGGGCAGCAACCCAATCCGTGCACCTACACACCGGCCGGTCCCAGCGCGATCTACTTGCCGTCGAGCGGCGAAGTGGTGGGTCCGGACGGCGCCAAGTACCTACTGGAGGACTCCCGCCACACCGGTGACAACGGCTGGAAGGACATGCTCGCCCCGGCGGGCTGAAGCGGCTCGGGAATCTTGTGCGACCGGCAGTGTTGAAAAAGCTATTCGTACGTGAGGAGACCTCGTCATGACCAATCGTCCCGTTTTGGAGCCCACCGCCGAGCATCCGATCACCATCGGCCCGACCGGTAAACGGGTCGTCGTCCGCGTCAACGGCGAGATCGTCGCCGACACCAACGACGCTCTGCAACTCCAGGAAGCGGCTTATCCTGCCGTGCAATACATTCCGATTGCGGATGTCAAGCAGGAGACGCTTACGCGGACCGACACGAGCACCTATTGCCCGTTCAAGGGCGAGGCCGGATATTACAGCGTGACGACCGGCGGCCGGACCGTCGACGACGCGATCTGGTTCTACGAAAAGCCTTATCCGGCCGTGGCTGCCATCGCCGGGCACGTGGCGTTCTACCCCGACAAGGCGGCGATAGCGGTCGGCTAGGCGGTAGCAAGTCCGAAGACGTGCGCGGTGAGCCGGGTGTCGCTGTATTCGCGTAGCGAGGTGATCAGGCCATCGCGCGTTTCGACGATGAAGACGGCCGGGCTGTTGTAGTGGACGCCGTCACGTGTCTCGCCGTCGGCTTCGGCCTCGATGACCACGCTTTCGCCGTCGTTGAAGCACTGCAGAAAGTCCAAGTTCAATTCGAGGTGCTGCTTACGTCGTTCGACCTCGGTACGAAACTGCGCCTTGTCGACCGAGTGGCGGGTCGCGATGTTCCAGTAGGTGAAGTCGTCGCTGAGCAGGTCGAAGCATTCGTCGACATCGGCGTCCTCCGACAGGCACTGAAGGAACATCCACGCCAATTCCGCAGACGGATCGTCGAACGGCGTAGTCATCCCGCCATCCTGACGCGAGAGCCAGTCGGCGGTCAATGACGTCGCCGATCCCCACGCCCGTCGCGGGCCGGCCCTATGATCGATTCGGTCGAGCAGCGGTGGGAGCACATGGACGGTAGCGCTCGCACGGTGACATTCCCCGGTGCGGTCAGCCCTCGAAGCACCTTGTTTCCGCTTCGACGCGGGCCCGGAGACCCGTGCTTCCGCGTCGACGTCGACGGCGCCATCTGGCGAACCAGCTTGTTACCTAGCGGATCCGTCACCGCGCGGATCAGCCGCGCCGCCGTCGACGCGGTCGACGCCACGGCGTGGGGACCCGGCGCCGACGAGTTTCTCGACGGGCTCCCAGCCCTCCTCGGTGCCCATGACGACCTGTCTGGGTTCGAGCCGATCGACCCGATCGTCGTCGAGGCGCATCGGCGCGTGCCCCATTTGCGGCTGGGCCGCACCGGTCGGGTGCTGGAGGCGTTGATTCCCGCCGTGCTCGAGCAGCGCGTGCCAGGTAAAGATGCGTTCCGGGCTTGGCGCCTGCTGGTGACCAAATACGGAACCCCGGCCCCGGGACCAGCCCCGGCGCGGATGCGGGTCCCGCCGCCGGCCGAGGTCTGGCGGCGTATCCCGTCGTGGGAGTTCCATCGCGCCAACGTCGATCCGGGTCGGGCACGCACCATCGTCGGGTGCGCCCAGCGGGCTTCGTCGCTGGAGCGGTTGACGTCCTGGCCGACCGAGAAGGCCCGGGAGGCGCTGATGTCGCTGCCGGGAGTGGGGATCTGGACAGCGGCCGAGACGGCGCAGCGAGCGTTCGGTGATCCCGACGCGCTGTCGGTGGGCGATTACCACGTCCCCAAGATGATTGGCTGGACCTTCTTGGGGCGCCCGGGCAACGATGAGGAGATGGTCGAACTCCTCGAGCCCATGCGACCGCACCGCCACCGGGTGGT
Organism: Mycobacterium paraterrae; assembly: GCF_022430545.2. NCBI lineage: Bacteria > Bacillati > Actinomycetota > Actinomycetes > Mycobacteriales > Mycobacteriaceae > Mycobacterium > Mycobacterium paraterrae. Next base: position 2,318,192 of record NZ_CP092488.2, read on the forward strand.
GCGTCTGCTGGAAGCCAGCGGACTGGCGTACGAGCCGCGGCGAGGCGCACGGCTGCCGTTACAGGACATCCGGGGGCTGTGACGCAACCCTGGGTTACGGCCCGCAGCCATCGGGTATGCGCCGCCCATGACTCAATTCACTGTTCCCGGACTGACTGACCAGCAAGGCGCCAAGCTAGCTGACCTGCTGCAAAAGCAACTGAGCACATACAACGACGTCCACCTGACACTCAAGCACGTCCACTGGAATGTCGTCGGCCCCAACTTCATTGGGGTGCACGAGATGATCGACCCGCAAGTCGAACTGGTCCGTGGCTACGCCGACGAAGTGGCCGAGCGAATCGCCACCCTCGGCGGATCGCCGCAGGGCACACCCGGCGCCATTCTGAAAGACCGCACCTGGGACGACTATTCGCTCGGCCGGGACACGGTGCAGGCACACCTCGCAGCTCTCGACCTGGTCTACAACGGCGTCATCGAGGACACCCGCAAGGGCATCCGCGAAACCGAAGAACTCGACCCGGTCACCCAGGACATCCTCATTGCGCACGCCGCCGAGTTGGAGAAGTTCCAGTGGTTCGTGCGAGCGCATCTCGAGAACGCCGGCGGCAGCTTGGCTCACGAGGGCAACTCGACCGAGAAGGGTGCGGCCGACACCGCACGCTGAGTCGGGGGTGATCGCGGGCAGGAATAATCGGACCGCGGTCCGGTTATAGCGGGTATCCGATTCAAGGAGGCCCGAGATGCCCGCGATCACCGCAGACACCCTGACCTTGCCGCGGGTAGCCGCGGCAGGGCCGACCGACACCGAACGGCCAGTCCGTTCGATCACCACCGGCCCGCGCGGCTTCGAGGGAGAAGGCTTCCCCGTGGTCCGCGCGTTCGCCGGGGTGAGCAGCGCCGCACTCGACCCGTTCATCCATATGGACCAGATGGGCGAAGTTGAGTACCAACCCGGCGAGCCACGAGGCACCGACTGGCATCCCCATCGCGGATTCGAGACGGTCACCTACATTATCGACGGCCGCTTTGCCCACCAGGACTCGCACGGCGGCGGAGGTTTGATCGCCGACGGCGCCACGCAATGGATGACCGCCGGCGCGGGCATCCTGCACATCGAGACCCCACCGGCGGAACTGGTCGAGAGCGGCGGGCTGTTCCACGGCATTCAGCTGTGGGTCAACCTGCCGAAGGCAGACAAATTCGCTACTCCCCGCTACCAGGCCATCGAGGGCAACGACGTCGCGCTGCTGTCGTCCGACGACGGCGGCGCATTGATCCGCATCATCGCCGGCGAACTCGACGGCCACCGCGGTCCCGGCGTCACGCATACGCCAATCACCATGGCGCATGCGACGATTCAACCGGGTGCTCGGCTGAACATGCCATGGAACCGTGACTACAACGCGTTGGTGTACGTGTTGGCCGGTCGCGGCTCGGTCGGGCCGGTATCCCATCCGATCCAACAGGGTCAGCTGGTGGTCCTGGGCCCCGGTGACCGGATCACCGTCGATGCCGCACCGTCGCAGGATTCACGGATCCCGGCGATGGAGGTCTTGATCCTGGGTGGGCAGCCGATCCGCGAGCCGGTGTTCCACTACGGCCCGTTCGTAATGAACACGAAGGCCGAAGTGGTCCAGGCGCTGGAGGACTTCCAGGCCGGCAAATTCGGCAGCGTCCCGCCCGACGGCTTGATGCCGCACCGACCCGCCAGCTAACACTTCGGTCAATTTTATAGCGGCGTTAGGTGTGATCTATGGCACAATTACGGAGTGGTTCAGCCAGCGAGTCGCGGACCGGGTCGCCCACCCGCGGCAAAGGCGGCCGAAACACGTAAACGCATCTTGCGTGCTGCTCGAGAAGTCTTCAGCGAACGCGGATACGACGCCGCTACCTTCCAGGCGATCGCAATACGCGCCGACCTGACCCGCCCCGCTATCAACCACTACTTCGCAAATAAACGGGTGCTGTACTGGCAGGTGCTGGAGGAGACCAACAACGCCATGGTCGTCGCCAGCGCTCAGCGGGCGCGGAACGAGACCACGCTGACCGCCCGGGTATCGGCCTTCATCCAGGGTGCCGCCGAGGCAGAACTCGAAAACCATGCCGCGTCGGCGTTCTTGATCGCGGCGACGCTGGAGTCGCAGCGCCACCCTGAACTGGGCCGGCCGGGTAGCGACTCGGTGAACACCACTCGGGCATTTCTGCTGTGGGCGATCAACGACGGCATCCACAGCGGCGAGCTCTCCCCCGACACCAATGCCTCGGCGCTCACCGAAATGTTGCTCGCCGTGCTCTTGGGAGTGGGCTTCTACGCCGGATTTGTCGGTAGCCGCGACGAATTCGACGTCATCACCGACCAGTTGCACGTGTTGCTGGCCCGCAGCTTGGCCCAGCCCTCGATGGAGTGATGTAGCGCACACGAGCACATAGATTGCCTAAGTTATTGGGTAATATGACTCTGCTATGTCTGATGTATCCGACGTGACTTCCGTTCGTTCCGAAGGCGATAGCTGGGACATCACCGAAAGCGTTGGTGCCACCGCCCTGAGCGTGGCCGCAGCCCGCGCCGTCGAAACCGCTTCCGAAAGCCCGCTGATTCGCGACCAGTTCGCCTACCTGTTGGTGTCCACGGCGGGGCAACCGTGGGAGCGTTTGGCCAGTTCGTTGGACTGGATCGGCGACGACGAGCACGGGCGACGGGCCCACCGTCTGGCCGTCGACTATCAGGCCGTGCGCACGCACTTCTTCGACTCGTACTTCGCCGACGCCGTCGCCGGCGGTATCCGGCAGGCGGTCATTCTCGCCGCCGGGCTCGATTCCCGGGCGTTCCGGCTGGACTGGCCGGCCGGTACCACGGTCTACGAGATCGACCAGCCGCAAGTGGTCGCGTACAAAACCAAGACGTTGGAGGCGGCTGGCGCGGCGCCCACCGCACAGCGGCGGACCGTTCAGGTCGACCTGCGTGACGACTGGGCGGCGGCCCTGACCGCGGCCGGCTTCGACGCCGGCCAGCCGACTGCCTGGCTGGCGGAGGGGCTGCTGCCCTACCTGCCGGCCGAAGCCCAGGACCGGCTGTTCGAGATCCTGACTGGATTGAGCGCCCCGGGCAGCCGCGTCGCGGTCGAGGCGTTCAGCCTCGGCGCGGCCGACGCCGAAGCCCGTCGCGTCGCGCGCCGGGCCCGGTTCGACCGGATGCGTCAGCGGCTCGGCCTGGACATCAACGTCGAAACCTTGACTTACCAGGAAGGCGGCCGCGCCGACGCCGCGGACTGGCTGACCGAGCACGGCTGGCACGTCGAGGCCATTAGCAACGCCGATGAGATGGCGCGGCTGGGCCGCGAAATCCCGGCCGACCTGACCCACGAGGCCTTAACCACCACCCTGCTTCGCGCCGAACTCGGTGGCGAGCACAACGACAACGATGAGGAGCTGCGATGAGCGCCCTGCGTACTCAAGACGACACCTGGGACATCACCGAAAGCGTCGGAAGCACCGCGGTGATGGTCGCCGCCGCCCGGGCCGCTGAAACCGACAAGCCGGACCCGCTGATCCGCGATCCGTTCGCGAGGATCCTGGTCAGCGAGGCGGGCACCGGCGTCTGGGAAAAGATGCTGGACAGCTCGCTGGTGGACAAGGTGGCCGAGATCGACGCCGAGGCCGCGGCGATCTTCGAGCACATGCGCGGTTACCAGGCGGTGCGCACCCACTTCTTCGACGCCTACTTCACCGCGGCCGCAGCCGCGGGCATCCGGCAGGTGGTGATCCTGGCCTCCGGTCTCGACTCGCGGGCGTACCGTCTGAATTGGCCGACCGGCACCACGGTCTACGAGATTGATCAGCCCAAGGTGCTGGAATACAAGTCGGCGACGTTGGCTGCGCACGACGCCACGCCGTCGGCCGACCGCCACGAGGTGGCCGTCGACCTTCGTCAGGACTGGCCGGCGGCCTTGATCGCCGAAGGCTTCGACCCGAAGGCGCCCACCGCGTGGCTGGCCGAGGGGCTGCTGATGTACCTGCCCGCCGATGCCCAGGACCGGCTGTTCACTCAGATCACCGAGCTGAGCGCCACCGGCAGCCGAGTCGCCGCCGAGACCGCGGCTAACCACGCCGACGAGCGCCGTCAGGAAATGCGAGAGCGCCTTGACCGGGTGGCGGAGCAGCTCGGCATCGAGCGGAACGTCGACATTCAGGACCTGATGTATCGCGACGACGCGCGCGCGGACGTGGCCACCTGGCTCAACGAGCACGGCTGGCGGGCGACCGCGCAAAGCTGCGACGACGAGATGCGGCGGCTGAACCGCTGGGTCGAAGGCGTGCCGTTGGCAGACGACAAGCAAGCGTTCTCGCAGTTCGTGACCGCCGAACGCGTCTAGGGGCCGCCCGGGCGACGATGCAGAGCCCGCAGGGCGATGAGGAGGAGCCGGGCAGTCGGGCCCGCCCGGACGACGATGCAGAGCCCGTAGGGCGATGAGGTAGGGGTACCTCGCCGCCGCGTAACGGCGAGGGGCGAGCGCAGCAATCGGGCCCAGTCAGGGGACCCTGTTGCCCAACCCAGCGGTTGATTAGGATTGTGATCCTGCCGGTCGAGGAAGGGAATCCCGATGACCACCGAGATCACTGCTCCAGTTGCGCCTACGACGCCATCATCCGGTCCGGACATTGCCCAGACCGTCGCGCGGTTGCGTCAGACGTTCGCAACCGGGCGCACGCGAAGTGTGGAGTGGCGCAAACTTCAATTGCGCGCGCTCGAGCGACTGATGACGGAAAACGAGGACAAGGTCGCCGCGGCGCTGGAAAAAGACCTGGGCCGTTCACCGTTCGAGGCGTGGCTGGCCGACGTCGCCAGCACCGCCGGTGAGGCCGCCTACGCCGCGAAGAACGTCGGCAAGTGGGCCAAGCGCAAGCACCGGCTGTTGGAGATGTCGCAGCTGCCCGGTCGCGGCTTCGTCGAGTACGAGCCGTACGGCACGGTGCTGATCATCGGCGCCTGGAACTTCCCGTTCGCGTTGACCCTTGGCCCGGCCGCCGGTGCGATCGCCGCCGGAAACACAGTGGTGCTCAAGCCTTCTGAAGTGGCCCCGGCGTCGTCGGCGTTGATGGCCGAGCTGGTGCCGCGCTACCTGGACAACGACGCGATCGCGGTCATTGAGGGTGACGGTCCGGTCAGTCAGGAATTGATCGCGCAGGGCTTCGATCACTTGATCTTCACCGGCGGCACCGAGATCGGCCGCAAGGTCTACGAGGGCGCTGCCAAGCATCTGACGCCGGTGACCCTCGAATTGGGCGGCAAGAGCCCGGTGATCGTGTCGAAGGACGCCGACATCAAGGTCGCAGCGAAGCGGATCGCCTGGACCAAGCTGATCAACTCCGGCCAGATCTGCATCGCCCCGGACTACGTGCTGGCCGAGGCGCCGATCCGCGACCAGTTGGTCGACGAGATCCGCAAGGCGGTCACTACCTTCGAATCCCAAAACGCAAGTGGCGGAAAGCGAATCGTCAACGAGCGGCACTTCAACCGGCTCACCACCGCGCTCGCCGCGACGCAGGGCAAGGTCGCGATCGGTGGTGGTTCGGATCCGTCGAAGCTGAACATCCAGCCGACCGTCGTCGTGGATCCCGCGACCGACGAGCCGCTGATGACCGACGAGATCTTCGGTCCGATCCTGCCGGTGCTGACCGTCCAAAACCTCGACGAGGCAATCACCTTCGTGAACTCGCGGCCCAAGCCACTGGCCGCCTACCTGTTCACCAAGGCCAAAGCCGTTCGCGAACGGGTGATCAAAGAAGTACCGGCCGGCGGCATGGTGATCAACCACCTGCTGTTCCACTTCGCCACCCACAAGCTGCCGTTCGGTGGCGTTGGGCCGTCGGGTCTGGGTGCCTACCATGGCAAGTTCGGATTCGAAGAGTTCAGTCACCGCAAGTCGGTGCTGACCAAACCGACCCGCCCGGACATCGCCAGCTTCATCTACCCGCCGTACACCGAGAAGGCGTGGAAGCTGGCCCGGCGGCTATTCTAGCTTCGCCTAATTCCCTTGCAGGTCAACGAAGATCGAGAGATAGGAAGTTCATGCCCGGAGTGCAGGATCGCGTTGTCGTCGTCACCGGAGCCGGTGGTGGGTTGGGGCGCGAGTACGCGCTGACCCTTGCCAAGGAAGGCGCCAGCGTCGTCGTCAACGACCTCGGTGGTGCGCGCGACGGGACCGGCGCCGGACACAACATGGCCGACGAGGTCGTCAAAGAGATCAAGGACGCCGGCGGACGCGCGGTCGCCAACTACGACAGCGTGGCCGAGCCCGAAGGCGCCGAGAACATCGTCAAGACCGCGCTCGACGAGTTCGGGAAAATCGACGGCGTGGTGAGCAACGCCGGCATCCTGCGCGACGGCACCTTCCACAAAATGTCGTTCGAGAACTGGGATTCCGTGCTCAAGGTGCACCTCTACGGCGGGTACAACGTCATCCGCGCCGCCTGGCCGCACTTCCGCGAGCAGAGCTTCGGCCGTGTTCTGGTCGCTACCTCGACGAGCGGACTATTCGGCAACTTTGGTCAAGCCAACTACGGCGCCGCGAAGCTCGGCCTGGTCGGGTTGATCAACACGCTGGCCCAGGAAGGCGCCAAGTACAACATCAAGGCCAACGCGCTGGCACCGATCGCCGCCACCCGGATGACCGAGGACATCCTGCCGCCCGAGGTGCTGAAGAACCTGACGCCGGAGTACGTGGCGCCGGTGGTGGCTTACCTGGTCACCGAAGAGGTGCCGGACAGCGGCTCGATCTTCATCGTCGGCGGCGGCAAGGTGCAACGCACCGCGCTGTTCCAGAATGAGGGCGTCACATTCAAAGAGCCACCGTCGGTCGACGACATCGCCTCGCATTGGGGCGAAATCGACGACCTGTCCGGCGCCAAGGCGGCGAACTTCTCGATCCGCTGATCGCGGCCGCATGAAAGCCTGTGTAGTACAGGAGCTTTCAGGCCCAGACGGTCTCGAGTACACCGATGTCCAGGACGTTACCGGCAACGAGCACGTCCTGGTCATCAACGTGCGCGCCGCCGGGGTCTGCTTTCCCGACCTGCTGATGAGCCGGGGCGAATACCAGCTCAAGCTGCCACCGCCGTTCATCCCCGGTATGGAGGCCTCCGGCATGGTCGAGTGGGCGCCGGAGGACTCCGAATTCAGGGTCGGCGAACGGGTTTCGGCATTCGGGATTCTCGGTGGATGGGCAGAGCAGGTGGTGGCTCCGCCGGCCAATGTGACCCGTAGTCCCGCCGAACTGGACGACGCAGAAGCGGTCTCACTGCTAGTGAACTACAACACCATGTATTTCGCGCTGACCCGCCGGGCGGCAATGCGCCCAGGTGAGAGCGTGCTGGTGTTGGGCTCGGCAGGCGGCGTGGGCACCGCGGCCATCCAGGTGGCGCGGGCGACGGGGGCCGGCACGGTGATCGCGGTCGTGCACCGCACCGGCGCAATGGATTTCGTCGAGTCACTGGGTGCCGACGTAGTGCTGCCGTTGACCGACGGCTGGGCTCAGGAAGTACGTGCGCACACGGGTGGGCGCGGGGTCGACATCGTTGTCGACCCGATCGGCGGACAGGCTTTCGACGATGCGGTGCGAGTGTTGGCCGTCGACGGGAGACTCCTGGTGATCGGCTTCGCGGCCGGCTCGATTCCCACCGTGAAGGTCAACCGGTTGCTGCTGCGCAATGCCGGCGTGCTCGGTGTCGCCTGGGGCGAGTATCTGCGCCAGGTGCCCGGTTCGGCGTCGCTGTTCTCCTTCGGCCTCAACCAGTTGGTCGCAGCCGGATTGAAGCCGCCTCCACCGCAACGGTATTCGCTGTCGCAGGGCCGTGACGCGTTGCAGTCGCTGGCCGACGGCGCAGTGTTCGGCAAAGTCGTACTAGAGCCCTAACCAACAGGAAAGGCGCCGTACCGCGCTAGCGGTGACGGCGCCTTTCCTGTCCAACCCGTTAGAAGAGACCCGAGAACGCGTCCTGAATCTGCGACACCGCTTGGGTGACGACCTCGAGTTCGAAACCGCCGGCCAGCGTGAGCAGCGCCGTGTCGGCGGCGATCGGCAAGCCGAACGCGTCGGACAAGTCGCCCGTCGCGATGTTCGCCGAGAACAGCGACAGGTCGTAGGCCGGCATGCTGGTCACCAACGCGTTGATGATGTCGGCCGTTGGCAGAAGCGCGGAGTATGCCGCCGAGGAAGCCGTCGTGATCGCGTTGACGAAATCGGTGAACGACGCCGCCGGGTTGGCGAGGTCCGCCTGGAGCGCCGCCGCGAGTTCGGCGAGGCTCTGCCCCGAAGAAGCCGTCGCCGACGTGTAGGGATCGGTGTCGGTCGCCAGGTTTTGGATGCCTTGCTGAGTCAGGGTGGAGAGCTGGCTGAAGACATCGGACATGCTGACGTCGGGGAACAGGCCGAATGGGGTGTTCACGTCGGCGGGACCGTCCGCCCAACCCTGTGATCCGTCGCCGTAGCCCAGGTTGATCAGGTAGGTCAGATCCGGGCCCAGCAATTCCTGCAGCGGCTTGGGCAGGATCGCCACCAGCGGAGCGGTGATCTGCTCTCCCGCCGCGCTGTCGGTGCCGCCGAGCGTGGTGATCATGTAGTAGTTGGTCATCGTGTCCGCGTCGGAGACGGGCAGTGGCGTCGCGTTCTGGATGTCACCGAGCGACGGGCCGTCGCCGAGCCCACCGGTTCCGTTGCCGCCATTCAGGTATGTGCCGTGCAGCGTCTCGATGCCCAGGAACGCGTTCAGGTCGGACAGCAGGTTGATCGGGTATTTCGGGAAGTCGGCGAACCCGTCGTACTCGATCGTGTAGATCTGGGTGGGGTAGTCGCTGGCTGGGGTCGCGCCGTCGAAGGCCACGCCGAGGCTAGGCAGGTTCAACGGCAACGAATGGGTATTGCCCGCGACATCGGTGAAACCGTCGAAGCGGGAGAGCAATCCACCGTTCGGCGCGGTCTCGTCGGCGACGAGGAGGAAGTTCACCTCGTTGTTGGGGACGCCGTCAGCCTTCAGCAGCTCCATGACATTGCCGGCGATCACGGAACTCTGCGAGTAGCCGAACACCGTCGCGGTGTTGCCGTTGTGGATCTCGGACTCGATGGTGTTGAGCAGAATGGTGTCGCCCTGGCCCACCGAGGTGCTTTGGTCGGGGAAACCGTCGGCGCCGGACGGGTAGTTGAACGGCAGGGTGTGCACGCCGGTCAGCGGGTACAGACCCTCCGGGGTGTACACGCCCTCGCCGAAAGGGTTCTCCGGGGTTGCTTGGTAGAACGTGATGCCTGGGCCGTAGGTCGGGAAGAGGTAGTGCAGCGCTGCGGACTCCACGTAGTCCGAGCCGGGAATCGGTGTGCCGCTGCCGCCGACCACCAAGCCGATATCGTCCGCATGCGCAGAAGTGGGGTTAAACATCGCCGCCAAGCTGAGAAACCCCGCGCCGGCCGTCGCGACCATTCCCAGACCCGTGAAACGAAGCTTGCGACCAGACATTATGCGACCTTTCACGACAGCGACGGCGGAGGTATTCGACGTATGTTCTACTCCTCTTCCGCGCGCTTGTCTGAGAAATCCATAGGTTTTCGTAGGTGAAAATTCAGTTTCACATCCAAGATTCCGGAGTCGCCCCAGATACCTCATGAATCTCAGGTGTCACCGGCGCGGCACGTCCGGTCTAGGAGACGACGCGAATCAGGCGATCAATGAGTCGCGGAGCCGGTGGACGTCGGTGGCTGTGATTCCGGCGCTGCGGAAGTAGTCGTCGAGGGAGCCGAAGCTCTCGTCGATCGTCCGCCTCGCGGCGTCGAGGTATTCGGCGCGGACGCCGAGCACCTCTTCGGAGAGTCTCGCCTCGGTGGTCGAGATCAACTCCGGCGTGACCTCGACGTCGGCCCGCTCTCGAAGTGCGTCGAGGATGCGCTCGCGCAACAACGGCACCGCTTGATTGCTGGTCAGGAAGTCCGCCACGATCGCGTCGCGGTCGACGCCCGCAGCCTCCAGCACCAGTGCGACAGTGAAGCCGGTGCGGTCCTTGCCGGCGAAACAATGCGCCAGCATCGTGCGCCCGTCGCCAAGCAGGGTCACCATGCGGTGCAGCGCCTCGCGGGCTCCGGGATAGGTGGGGAAGCGGCTGTATTCCTCAACCATGTAGCGACTGGCGGCGTCGCTGATCGACTCACCGTCCGGCTTCTCCTCGAACAGCCGCTTGAACGCGTGCTCGTGCGGGGCCACGTCGTCCGGGTTGACGTCGCTGGGCGGCAGATCGGGGATCGGCAGCAGGTGGATGTCGACGCCGTCGGGAACCAGCCCGGGCCCGTGGCGCTGAACTTCGCTGCGGGAACGCAGATCGGCGACATCGGTGATACCCAACCGGCGCAACTCGTCTCGGCCTTCGTCGGCAAGCCCACTGAGTTCACCCGACCGAAACAGCCGACCCGGCCGCAGCACGCCAGTGGTGTCGGCGACGTCGCGAAAATTCCAGGCGCCCTGTAGATTCCGTACGCCGGTCGCCACGCTAAGTGACCGCCGCCGCGAAGGCGCTCTTCTCCCGGCCGAGTTCGTACCGGGCGACGGTCCGCAAGTGGACCTCGTCGGGTCCGTCGAAGATGCGCATCGCGCGTTGCCAGGCGTACATCCGGGCCAGCACCGTGTCCTCGCTGACGCCGGCGGCACCGTGCACCTGGATGGCACGGTCGATGACGTTGCATGCCATCTGCGGGGCCACGGCCTTGATCTGGGAGACCAGCAGATGGGCGGCCCGGTTCCCGTGCTGGTCGATGGTCCACGCCGCCTTCTCGCAGAGTAACCGGGCCTGGTCGAGCTCGTTGCGCGACAACGCAATTGCGTTCTGAACCATCCCCTGCTCGGCGAGCGGCTTGCCGAATGCGATGCGGGTGTTGGCCCGGTCCACCATCAGCGCCAGCGCGCGCTCGGCGCCGCCGAGGGCACGCATGCAGTGGTGGATACGGCCCGGGCCGAGTCGCGCCTGCGCGATCGCGAAGCCGCCACCTTCTTCGCCGAGCAGGTTGGTCACCGGTACGCGGACGTTGTCGTAGATGATCTCGCAGTGCCCGGGCTGGTCCTGGTAGCCGAACACGGTGGTGGAGCGGACGACGGTGACACCGGGTGTGTCGATCGGGACCAGCACCATCGACTGCTGCTGGTGGCTGGCCGCCTCGGGGTTGGTGCGGCCCATGACGATCAGGATCTTGCAGCGCGGGTCGGCCGCGCCGGACGTCCACCACTTACGGCCATTGATGACGTAGTCGCTGCCGTCCCGCACGATCGACGTCTCGATGTTGCGCGCGTCGCTGCTGGCGACGGCGGGCTCGGTCATCGAGAAACCGCTGCGGATCTCGCCGTTGAGGAGCGGCTTGAGCCACTTCTCGCGCTGCTCGTCGGTAGCGAAGAGGTGCAGCGTCTCCATGTTCCCGGTGTCCGGCGCGGCGCAGTTGGTGGCCTCGGGTGCGATCTCCAGGCTCCAGCCGGTCAGCTCGGCGAGCGACGCGTAGTCCAAGTTGCTAAGTCCGGACTCCGACGGCAGGAACAGGTTCCACAGGCCGGCCGCCTTGGCCTTGGTCTTCAACTCCTCGATCACCGGCGGAACGGTGTGATCGTTTGGCCCGGCCTCCTCGCGGTACTTGTCGTACTCGGCTTCGGCGGGGAAGACGTAATCGGTGATGAACTCGCTCAGCCGCTTGTGGTAGTCACTGGCTTTGGCTGACATTGCGAAGTCCATGACCGTCACGATAAGCCACCCGCGTGCAGGGCGTTAGGCCACCGCCATCCGACCCCGCTTGCGACACTTGAAACACGCACACGACTCGCCGAGGTGAGTGTGCGTAGTTTACGTGTGGGCGATGTGGCCGCCGGCCGTCGTGGCGCGCAGGATGAACGCCATGACTGAGACCCGTCCGCCTTTGCCGCCCTTCACGCTCGAGACCGCTCTAACGAAGGTCCAGGCCGCCGAAGACGCCTGGAACACTCGCGATCCCGAGAAGGTGAGCCGGGCGTACACCGTTGACTCGCAATGGCGTAACCGCGGCGAGCACATCGTCGGCCGCGAGGCGATCGTGGCGTTCCTGACGCGCAAGTGGGAACGCGAACTCGACTACTCCTTGCGCAAGGGCCTGTGGAGTTTCGACGGCAACCGCATTGCCGTCCGATTCCAATACGAAAGCCGCGACGCCGACGGCCAGTGGTGGCGCAGCTACGGCAACGAGTTGTGGGAATTCGACGCGCATGGCTTGATGGCCCGTCGCGAGGCAAGCATCAACGACGTCGCGATCGAGGAGTCCGACCGCCGCTACTTCGGCCCGAGACCAGCCGAGGAGCACGGGCAGGACTTCCCGCTCTGGTAACCGGCAGCCCGTGCCCGCGCGGAGCGGCGGTAGCGGGCACGCAGCCTCAGGCTAGGGTTGTTGCCGACTTACGGAGAGTAGGAAATGACAGATACGCAGACGACGGTCGGCGTGGTGGCCGAGTCGGGCGTCGACGAACGACGGGTTGCCTTGGTTCCGAAGGCTATTGCGCCGCTGGTCAAGAGTGGTGTGTCGGTGGTCGTGGAAGCCGGCGCCGGTGAGCGGGCGCTGCTTCCCGACGCGCTCTACACCGACGCCGGAGCGACCATCGGAGATGCCTGGTCGGCCGACATCGTCGTCAAGGTCGCGCCGCCCACCGCCGACGAGGTGAGCAAACTCAAAAGCGGGCAGACGCTGATCGGTTTCCTGGCGCCCCGAAACGCCGAGAACTCCATCGGCGCGCTCAAGGCCGCCGGTGTGCAGGCGTTCGCGCTGGAAGCGATCCCACGCATCTCCCGGGCGCAGGCCATGGACGCGTTGTCGTCGCAGGGCAACGTTGCGGGCTACAAGGCGGTGTTGTTGGCCGCTTCGGAGTCGACCCGGTTTTTCCCGATGCTGACCACCGCGGCGGGCACCGTGAAGCCCGCGACGGTGCTGGTGCTCGGTGTCGGTGTGGCGGGTCTGCAGGCGTTGGCGACGGCCAAGCGCCTTGGCGGCAAGACCACCGGCTACGACGTGCGCCCCGAGGTGGCTGACCAGGTCCGCTCGGTGGGCGCTCAGTGGCTCGACGTGGGTATCGACGCCGCAGGTGAGGGTGGTTACGCGCGCGAGCTCACCGAAGAAGAGCGCGCCCAGCAGCAGAAGGCGCTCGAGAAAGCGATCAGCGGTTTCGATGTCGTCATCACCACCGCGCTGGTCCCGGGCCGCCCGGCCCCCAAGCTGGTGACCGCCGCCGCGGTCGAGGCCATGAAGCCCGGCAGCGTGGTCGTCGACCTGGCCGGCGAGACCGGCGGTAACTGCGAGCTGACCGAGCCGGGACAGACGGTCGTCCGCTATGACGTCACGATCGCCTCGCCACTGAACCTGCCGGCCACCATGCCCGAGCACGCCAGCGAGCTGTACAGCAAGAACATCACCGCGCTGCTCGACCTGTTACTCACCGACGGCAAGCTGGCACCGGACTTCTCCGACGAGGTCGTTGCGGGGTCCTGCGTGACGCGTGATCAGCCCGGAGAGGACTCCTAGATGTACGACCAACTGTTGGCCAACCTGGCGATCCTGGTGCTCGCCGGGTTCGTCGGGTTTGCGGTGATCTCCAAGGTGCCCAACACCTTGCACACGCCGCTGATGTCGGGCACCAACGCCATCCACGGCATCGTGGTGCTGGGTGCGCTGCTGGTTCTCGGTGAGTTGCCGGCCGACGCCAGCTGGGGCGTGCGTGCCATCGCGTTCGTCGCCTTGGTCTTCGGCACGCTGAACGTCATCGGTGGGTTCCTGGTGACCGACCGGATGCTGGGCATGTTCAAGTCGCGCAAACCCGCAGCGGATAGGGAGGCCGCGAAGTGAGCGCTCAGAACGTCGACTACGCCGTCGATGTGCTCTATATCGCGGCGTTCGCGCTGTTCATCTACGGTCTGTCCGGCCTGACCGGGCCGAAGACCGCGGTGCGCGGCAACTGGATCGCCGCCGTCGGCATGGGCGTCGCAGTGATCGCGACGCTGATCAAGGTGCGCGACACCGCGTCGATCAACTGGATCCTGATCGCGGCCGGCTTGGCGATCGGTGTCGTGCTGGGTGTGCCACCGGCCAAGAAGACCAAGATGACGGCGATGCCGCAGCTGGTAGCGCTGTTCAACGGCGTCGGCGGTGGCACGGTTGCCCTGATCGCGTGGTCGGAATTCATTTCTACCAAGGGCTTCTCGGTGTTCCGGCCGGACCAGACGCCGACCGTCGCGCTGGTGGTCGGCTCGCTGTTCGCGGCGATCATCGGCTCGGTGTCGTTCTGGGGCTCGCTGGTCGCGTTCCTCAAGCTGCAGGAATCGATTCCGAAAAACGTTGAAAAGCGGCTGGTTTCGTCGGCCAAGCTGTTCCAGCTCTCCAACATCCTGTTGCTGATCGGCGCGGTCGGCGTCGCGGTCTACCTCGGGCTGAACCCGGGCCAGCCGGTCTGGTGGATCCTGCTGGTGCTGGCGTTTGCGGGCGTGATGGGGTTGTTCGTGGTGTTCCCGATCGGTGGCGCCGACATGCCGGTGGTGATCTCGCTGCTGAACGCGATGACCGGATTGTCGGCTGCCGCAGCGGGTTTGGCGCTGAACAACACCGCGATGATCGTCGCCGGCATGATCGTCGGCGCATCGGGTTCGATCCTGACCAACCTGATGGCGGTCGCGATGAACCGCTCGATCCCGGCGATCGTTTTCGGCTCGTTCGGCGGCGACGGCGGCGCCGGCGGTGGCGCGACCGGCGAGCAGGGCACGGTCAAGGCCACCTCGGCCGCGGACGCGGCAATCCAAATGGCGTACGCCAACCTGGTGATCGTGGTGCCCGGCTACGGGTTGGCGGTCGCCCAAGCCCAGCACGCGGTCAAGGAGATGGCCACCCTGCTGGAGGAGAAGGGCGTCGAAGTCAAATACGCCATCCACCCGGTGGCTGGCCGGATGCCCGGTCACATGAACGTGCTGCTGGCCGAGGCCGACGTCGAATACGACGCGATGAAAGAGATGGACGACATCAACGGTGAGTTCAACCGCACCGACGTCGCGATCGTCATCGGCGCCAACGACGTCACCAACCCCGCGGCCCGCAACGATTCGTCCAGCCCGATCTACGGCATGCCGATCCTCAATGTCGACGAGGCCCGTTCGGTGATCGTGCTCAAGCGATCGATGTCGTCGGGCTACGCCGGTATCGAGAATCCGCTGTTCTTCGGCGACAACACGTCGATGCTATTCGGGGATGCGAAGAAGTCGGTGACCGAAGTGGCCGAGGAACTCAAGGCGCTGTAACCGGCGCCTGACGCTTTAGACCGGCGGGTACGCCGGCGGCGGGTAGCCCTGGCCGTCGGTGACACCACGCAAGCCCCACGGCAGGTACTTGAAGTAGAACTCGAGTTCGTCGGAAAAGTCGTAGCTGGGATCGGGATCCGGTTGCATCTGACTACCTCTCGAGTCGATAAGCGGTTCGTTGAAAGTCTAGTCCTACGGGACAACGCGCAACAGTGAACCGACGGGTTGCCTAGACTACCCACCAGTTGATTGACTCCGGGATTGTCCCGGACTGCTGAAGCGAGAACATCATGCCATCCGAGAACGGGCTCACCCGCCGCGAGGAGCTCCTGACCGTTGCCACCAAACTGTTCGCCGCCCGCGGCTATCACGGCACCCGGATGGACGATGTCGCCGACGTGGTAGGCCTCAACAAAGCCACCGTCTACCACTACTACGCGAGCAAGTCGCTGATCCTTTACGACATCTACCAACAGGCCGCCGAACGCACCCTGGACGCGGTACACGACGACCCGACGATGTCCGCCCGCGAGGCGCTCTACCAGTACACCGTGCGGCTGCTCGACAACATCGCCGTCAACCCCGAGGGCGCCGCCGTCTACTTCCAGGAGCAGCCCTACATCACCGAGTGGTTCACCGAGGAGCAGGTCGAGGCGGTCCGCGAGAAAGAAACCCAGGTCTACGAGCACGTGCACGGCCTGATCGACCGGGGCATCGCCGACGGCGAGTTCTTCGAGTGCGACTCCCACGTCGTGGCGCTCGGCTACATCGGGATGACGCTGGGCGCCTACCGGTGGCTGCGGCCGAGCGGGCGGCGTAGCGCCAAAGAGATCGCGGCCGAGTTCAGCACCGCGCTGCTGCGGGGGTTGATTCGCGACGAAGCGGTCCGGGTGCAGGAGCCGCTGGGCGCGCCACGCTCGGAGGCCGTCGCGCCGTGACCGACCTGTTTCGCCTCGACGGCAAGGTCGCCGTCGTCACCGGCGGTGGCCGCGGCATCGGGGTGATGATCGCGCGCGGTCTGCTGCAGGCCGGCGCGAGCGTGTATCTGTCCAGCCGCAAGAAGGCCGAGCTGGACGCCGCCGTCGCGGAGCTGTCGCCACTTGGTTCCGTGCACGCGATTCCCGCCGATCTCGGAACGGCCGACGGCGTCGACGCGTTGGCCGCCGACCTCGCCGGGCGGGAAGACAAGATCCACGCGCTGTTCAACAACGCCGGCGCGGCCTGGGGAGCGCCGCTCGGCGAGTTCCCCGAGTCCGGGTTCGACAAGGTGATGAACGTGAACGTCAAGGGCGTCTTCCTGCTGACCCGAGCGCTGGTGCCGCTGTTGACCGCGGGCGCGAGCGAGGGCGACCCGGCCCGCGTCGTCAACACCGGCAGCATCGACGGGATCGTGCCGCCCGGGAAGGGCCGGGACAACTTCTCCTACAGCGCCAGCAAGGCCGCCGTGCACATGCTGACCCAACACCTCGCCGGGGAGTTGGCGCCGCAGATTTTGGTGAACGCGATCGCGCCCGGGTTGTTCGAATCCCGGATGACCAAGGAACTGCTGCGGGCCGGCTCGGACGCGGTCGGCTCGTTCCTCCCGCTCGGTCGGATCGGCCAGCCCGACGACATGGCCGGCATCGCGGTGTTCCTCGCCAGCCGGGCCAGCAGCTATATCACCGGCGCGGTGATTCCCGTCGACGGCGGGGTGACCGTCATCCGCTGACGGTGGCAGGCAACACCCTGCTGAGGAATTCGAGTTGGTCGGCGACTACGCGCTCGAACGCGTCGCCGACGTAAATGTCGAAGTGCCCCTCCGGGTAGAGCCTTATCTCGCCCTTCGGCGCGGTGGCGGCGTAGCGGCGGGTCGGTCCGGACGGGGCGACAGTGTCGTTCTCACAGATACAGAACAGGATGGGGCAGGGCACCTTGGCTGCGAGCCGACCCGGCCGGTAGGGCAGCAGCTTCACGCCGATGCGCGCGGCAACCTCGTTGCGCAGCTCGACGCCCTCGGGCACCAGCTTCAAGAAGCCGGGGTAGGCGTCCGGGGCTGTCATCAGCGCGATTTCGCCGGGATGCCCGGCCGTCTTGACCATCACCGGGTTGCCGCCGAACCGGGAAGCGACGATGTCACGGACGGCCAACGCGGTAAGACGGGCGCTCACCAACGGATTCACTGCCGCCAGCGACGCCACGCTGTCGGTGAACGGGCACTGCGACACCACCGCCGCGATTCCCGGAATCCGGGCCGCCGTGGCGATCACGTGACCGCCGCTGAACGACGTTCCCCACAAACCGATTCGGCTCGGATCGATACCCGGCAGGGTACGGGCGAATGCGGTGGCAACCGTCCAATCCTGCAGCTGCATACGGATGTCGAGCACTTGACGAGGCGCGCCCTCGCTGTCGCCGAAGTTGCGGTAATCGAATACCAGGCAGGCGTAGCCGGCCGCGGCGAAGCGCTCGGCGTAGGCGTCCAAGCGCATGCTGCGCACCCCGCCGAGCCCGTGCGCCATCACCAGGAGCGGTGTGTCACCGGTACCGTCCGGCCGGTACAGCCATGCGCTGATCCGGTCGCCGCCCGAGTTGAACCGCACATCCTCACGTTGCATGACAGTCATCCTGCATCAGTGTGGTAAACCGGCGCCATGACCCTAGACGTGCTGCAGCAACTGGCGTCGCTGGTGGGGCCGAAATACGTCAGCACCGATCCCGACGTGCTCGCCGGGCGCAGCGCGGACTGGACGGGCCGATACCGCGGCCGCGCCACCGTGCTGGTGCGGCCGGGATCGTCCGAGGAAGTCGCCGCGGTGCTGCGCCTGTGCCGCGACACCGCAACCCACGTGACGATCCAGGGCGGCCGGACGTCCTTGGTCGCTGGAACCGTGCCCGAGCATGACGATGTCTTGCTGTCCACCGAAAGGCTTTGCCAGGTAGGCGAAGTCGACAAGGTCGAGCGCCGCGTCGAGGCCGGAGCCGGCGCCGTGCTGAGCGCGGTACAGAGCGCCGCCGCCGCGGCCGGCCTCGTGTTCGGCGTCGACCTCGCCGCCCGCGACACGGCGACCGTGGGCGGAATGGCGTCGACCAACGCCGGCGGCCTGCGCACGGTGCGCTACGGCAACATGGGCAGCCAGGTCATCGGCATGGACGTCGCGCTGCCCGACGGATCGGTGCTGCGACGGCATTCGCGGGTGCGGGCCGACAACACCGGCTACGACCTGCCGTCGCTGTTCGTCGGCGCCGAAGGAACACTCGGCGTGATCACCGCGCTCGACCTTCGCCTGCATTCCGCGCCGACGCATCGCGTGACGGCGGTCTGCGGTTTCGACGAGCTCGGCCCGTTGGTCGACGCCGGTCGGTTGTTCCGCGACCTGGACGGAATCGCGGCGCTGGAGTTGGTCGACGGGCGGGCCGCCGCGCTGGCCGACGAGCATCTTGGTGCGCCGCCGCCGGTCGACGGTCGCTGGCTGTTGCTGGTCGAGCTGGCATCCGATTTCGACCAGACCGAGCGTTTAGCCGACGCACTGGACCGCGTGCCTGCCTCGACCGAGCCCGCAGTGGGCATCGATAATGCTGCGCAACAACGCCTTTGGCGAGTCCGCGAATCGCTGGCCGAAGTCGTCGGCGTATTCGGGCCGCCGCTGAAGTTCGACGTGTCGCTGCCGCTGCCCGCGATCGCCCGATTCGCCGACGAAGCGGCGAAATTGGTGCAGCGGTATGCGCCTGACGCCGTCGAGGTGTTGTTCGGGCATATCGGCGAGGGCAACCTGCATCTGAACGTGCTGCGCTGCAGCGCCGCTCAGGAGCAGGACCTCTACGCCGCGATGATGGACTTGATCGCCGACTGCGGCGGCAACGTGAGTTCCGAGCACGGGGTGGGCAGCCGGAAACGGCGATACCTCGGCATGTCTCGCGGCGAGGCAGACGTCGCGGCGATGCGCACGGTGAAGGCCGCGTTCGATCCGACCGGCTACCTCAACGCGGCGGTGCTGTTCGACTAGTCAGGACTAGTCAGCGGAAGCCTTGATGCCGACGGCGTGCCGCAGCTGGGCCAGAAAATCGTCGGTATCGTCACTACGAATCATGTAATGCGAGAACGCTACTCGGATCGCGGTGGCCGCCTTTACCGCGGCGTTGGGGCCCGGGATCAGCCGTTGCAGGCCCTCGCGCATCTGCGGGATGACGCCGGCGAATTGCCCGATGACGTGCTCGGGTTCGATGTCGACCATCCGCACCCCGGTGTAGGAGTGCTGGTAGTCGACGATGAAGCGCAACGCCGCATCGAGTTTCTCGGCACCCCTGAGCCCGGCCGTCGCCTGGCTCAAGCCGGTTTCGAACGTCACCCGCTCGTACTTGGAGAACGCCAAAAGCAACTCTTCTTTGGAGGCGAACCAGCGGTAGAGCGTCGGGCGTGACACCCCGGCCTGGACCGCGACGTCGGACAGGCTGAGCTTGCGTTTGCCGTTGCGACTGAGGACCTCAGCGGTCGCCGCGAGGATCCGCTGCTGCGTCGAGGTGTCACCCTCGATGGTCGACGTCTGCTCCATACCCGTAACTTTACAAAATAAGCCGTGAGTGTCACGCTGTTTTCGTGCCACTGCCATGTTCCCTGGCCAGCTTAACCGGGCAAACCCCCCAAAACGGGTCGCCGCGGTGAGCCGCGCCAGAGCGGTGGTGATCACCGAAGCCTCGTCGCCGGTCGCTTACGCCACCGCATCGCGGCTGGCGGCCGGCGGCCACTCCGTGCTGATGGGCAGCCCGCGACCGGAGGCCGGCGAGGACCTGGCCGCTCGGCTGCGCTCGGCCGGCGCGTCGGTGTTCGCCGCTCACCTGGACCTGGCCGATCCGCTATCCATCGACGACTTTTTGGAATCCGTCGATTACCTGATCGGCGACGTGGACGCGCTGATCAGCAGCGCCGGAGTCGCCGAGCGGTCCTGGGTTGGCGCGCAACACCTTGTGACACAACTGGTTTCGCCGATGATCGACAACGGGCGTGGTGACGTGGTGCTGCTTAGCCCGGAATTGAGCGGGGCGTCGCCGGCCGGGGCGGACCGGATGCTCGACGCCTGGATCCGTGGACTGGATGCCGAGTTCGTCGGCACCGGCGTGCGGGCGTCGATTGTCCGCTCGACCGGCGCGGTGCCGGCCGACGACGCCGGCCGTTTGATCGCCTCGACCATCGTCTCGTCGGGCATGCATCTGAGCGTCGTCGACGTCATCCCGTCGCGCCGCGAGAGTGCCGTCACCGACGAGGTCTCTCGAGAGATGCGTCGCTAGTAGCACTTTCGCGCTAAGCGCGCGGCCGCCGTCGCACCAACACCGACTGCTGAATGCTGCCCACCGCCCCGGTCTCGTCGAACAGGGCGCCGACCGTGGTCCCGATTCCGTCCGGGCCGTAACTGGTCTCGGCTCGGATGCCGACCCATTCGCCGTCGGGAATCCGGTGCACATGCACGACGAGGTCGTTGTTCAGGAAGGTCCACTGAGTGATGTCGATCTTCGAGCCAATCCCATTGGCGCAGTCGGCGACCGCGAACAATCGCTCCAACGGCGTCATCGTCTCGCCGTCGACCAGGTTGACCGTCGGCTTGATCCACGACTCGCCCGGCCCGTCGCTGAGCGGCGTGGTCAGCCAGCGCCAGTCCAGGCTGTGCACGTAGTTGCGGTCGAAATTCTTGGCCAGGTCGCGGCTGCGCGCAGTGGACAGCGGGGCGGGCAGCGGCGCGGCCGCGTGCACGACGTCAGTGGTGTCGAGTTGCTGCAGCCGCCAACCGGTGGCCCGGGCGGTTGGTCGTGGCTGGCCGTCCGGGCCCATCGCCAACATCTCGGCGCTGAGCAACTCGATCTGCTTGCCCGGGCGTTGGATTTTCGAGCGGACCCACATATCGCCGTCGGCGGGTACCGGACCGAGCAGGTCGACGGCGACCCGGCTGAGCCGAGAGTCGTCGCGGGCAGCGCAGCGCTGCAGCGCGCGAACCAGCAGCGCCGACACCGGCGCCGCGTGCTGGATCTGCGCGGTCCATGTGCTGCGGACCAAGTCGGTGGCGGAAAACTTTTCGCCGATCGGGTCGGCAGCGTCGACCAGCTGGTAGTAGCAGTCGGTCATCGCCCACCGACGCCGGGAGTGTCGACGATCACCGTGTCGACTCGGGACAGCTGCGTGCCCACCAACCGCTCCGGGTAGGCGTCGCTGCTCGACAGCATGAACAGGGTCCGGCCTGCCGCACCGCCGAGCATGCACGCGATGGCCGCGCGGTCGCCGATGTCGACGCGGTGCGTCACGCGCCCTACACCGCGCTGGCCTTCGATGCGCTCGAACTGGTGCGCCAGCGTCATCGCCGTCCACACGCCGCCCTCGGCGTCGAGGCAGATGCCGTCCGGTGGCCCGTCGAGACCGTCGGCGAAGACGCGTCGGTCGGACAGACCGCCGTCGGCGTCGATGCGGTAGGCGGTCAACCGTCGACCGATCGACTCGGCGACGATCAGCGTCCCGTCGGGAGTGATGGCCATGCCGTTGGGAAACTCCAGGTCGGTCGCGACGACGTGGGCGGTGTCGTCGGGGTCGACGCGCAGGATGACCCCGCCCTCGCGGGCCTGTGATCCGATGTAGGCCCGGCCTTGGCTGTCGACGACCATGTCGCCGAGGTCGGCTGGGGCCAGCGCGCTCAAATCGGCTACCGTGGCCACTGTTTCGCCGTCGTAGGCCAGCAGCGTGCGGCGTCTGGTCGACACGATCAGCAGCGTGCCGTCCGGCCGGAACCCCAGGCCCGAGGGGGCATGCCCGGGCAGTGGCAGCGTGGTCGTCGCCCCGCCCACGGTGACGGTGTGCACCGCCTCGCCCAGCATGTCGGAGAACCACAGCAGCCCCTCGAACCAGCGCGGGCCTTCGCCGAAGCAAAACCCCGCGGCCAGCGGAGCCAGCGGTGTCAGCTCCCCGGCGGTCGCTGTCGTGCCCAAGGTCGTCGCTCCTTCGCACCGGCGAATTCGACCGGCGCCTTGCTCGAGTGGCTTTACAGATTATCGTACGAATGTCACGCGGTAACTTTCCGGGCGGCCAGCAAAGGAAGGCGGCAGATGAAGTTCACCATCACCCACCCGATGCACAGCCATCCCTACAACCCCGAGTTGGTCAGAGGAGAGGGCATCGCCACGGTGGCCGCGGCCGCCGAAGCCGCCGGCATTCACGGCTTCGGGTTCACCGACCATCCCGCTCCGACGCAACGCTGGCTCGAGGCCGGCGGCCACGACGCCCTGGACCCGTTCGTGGCGATGGGCTTCGCCGCCGCGCGCACCACCACCCTGCGGCTGATCCCCAACATCGTCGTGCTGCCGTACCGAAACCCCTTCGTAGTGGCCAAGTCTGGGGCCACGCTGGATCTGCTTTCCGACGGCAGGTTCACCCTGGCCGTCGGGGTCGGCTATCTCAAGCGCGAATTCGCGGCTCTCGGAGTCGATTTCGAGGAACGGGCGGCGTTGTTCGACGAATCACTCGACGTGATCAAGGCGATCTGGACCGGTGACGACGTCAGCTTCGAGGGCAGGCACTTCAGCGCCAAGGGCATCACCGCGCACCCGCGACCGGTGAGCGACCCGCATCCACCGATCTGGATCGGGGGCAACACCGGGGCCGCGCGGCGGCGGGTCGCGGGCAAGGGCGACGGCTGGTGCCCGTTCGCCGCGCCACCGGCGTTGGCGCAGACTGCGCGGACCGCGGCGCTGGACTCCGTGAAGGCGCTGGCCGACGGCATCGACGATCTGCGCCGTCGACTCGACGAGGCCGGGCGCGACCCCGAGGGAGTCGACATCGTGTTCGGCAACTTCGAGGGTGGCAGTCCGTCCGACGACGATTTCAACGCCGACGCCTACTTGACCGCGCTCGACCGCCTGGCCAAACTCGGGGTCACGTGGACGCAGGTCGGCCTTCCCGGCGACAGCCTGCCCCACGCCCTCGAGGTGATCGACCGGTTCAAGACCCAGGTCATCGAGGCTGCATGATGCCGCGCAGGCTTTACAAGTTTTGACGAGAATGTCATTCTCGCAGAGTGACAACAGACTCTGAGCAGACGCACTGGTCGGTCGCCGGCCTCCTCGACTTGTTCGACGCACGGCCGCTGGACGATGGCCGGTTCACCGCCGACACCGGCATCGCGGCAGCGGACGAACGCCAGGTAGTGGAGGGCACCCAAGTGCTTGCGCAGGTGATCGTCGCTGTCGCCAAGCGGTTCCCGGAGAAGTCGGTGCGCTCGGTGCATGCGGTGTTCGCCCGTGCCGTGCTGGTCGGGCCGCCAATCGACATCGACATCGACGTCGTCGCGGAGGGCCGCTCGACGGCGACCGCGGTGGTCGCAGTCTCCCAGAACGACCGCCGGGCGATCACGGTGACCGCGCTGCTCGACGTGCCGTCCGGCGACGTCATCCGCCACCACCTGCCCAAGCCCGGGGTAACCGCTCCGCGCGACGCCAACGACGGCGGGATGCCGATGGCCGGCCGAGAGGTTCGGCTGGTCGACGTGGTCGACGTGAACAACCCCGACGAGGTCGGGCCGCCAGAGCTGTACGCCTGGCTGCATTACGATCCAATCCCCAACCGCGACGACCTGGCCAAAGCGCTGGTCGCGTATTTCACTGGCCACCTTGGCATTTCGACGACGATGCGAGCACACGAGGGCATCGGCACCGCCCAGTCACACCTGACCGTGTCGACCGCGCCGATGACGGTGTCGGTCAGCTTCCACGAGCCGGTGACGTGGACCGGTTGGCTGCTTTACAGCCACGAGAGCACCCAAGTCGGTGCCGGCATGTCCTACGTCCGCGGCACGGTGCACACCGAGGAGGGGGAGTTGATCGCCTCGTTCACCCAGGATGCGTTGATCCGCCCGCTGCGAGCAGCCGACGCCGCGATCAAAACCGAAGCGCGCCTGTAACGTTCATGGATTTCTCGCGCGTCGAGCTGTCGGCCGAAGACGAGGAGTTCCGGAATCGGCTGCGGAAGTTCTTGGCTGAGATCGTCACCGACGAGGTGATCCGCCGCGATCGTGAGACCGGGGAAAACTTCGACGAGGGCGTCCATCTCGCGTTGGGCGCCGAGGGTTATCTGGCCGCCGACTTCCACGACGAAGCCGACGGCGGCTTCGGTGCGCTGCGGCGACGCATCTGGGATCTGGAGATCGGGCGGGCCCACACGCCCTGGTTCCACTGGGGCACGACGGCCGTGGTGGCCAGGATGATGCGCGACTTCGGGCCGCCGGAGCTCACCGAGGAGGTGCTGCCCGGCGTGCTGTCCGGCGAGACCCGGTTGTGCCTGGGCTACACCGAACCCGAGGGTGGTTCGGAC
This sequence comes from Mycobacterium paraterrae, assembly GCF_022430545.2. Taxonomy (NCBI): domain Bacteria; kingdom Bacillati; phylum Actinomycetota; class Actinomycetes; order Mycobacteriales; family Mycobacteriaceae; genus Mycobacterium; species Mycobacterium paraterrae. The sequence continues at coordinate 2,342,833 of NZ_CP092488.2, forward strand.
GTGGCGACCTGTAAGACCCGGGCGATCCGCGACGGCGACGGCTGGGTGATAAACGGCTCCAAGATGTTCACGTCCAACGCGCACAACGCGAAATACGTGTTTTTGCTGACCAACACCGACCCGGACGGCCCAAAACACAAGAACCTGACCATGTTTCTGGTTCCGCTGGACACCGCCGGCGTCGACATCCAACCGATCCGGACCGTCGACGGCGACCGCACCAACATCGTGTTCTACAGCGACGTGCGGGTCGACGACCGCTACCGAATCGGTCCGGTCAACGGCGGCTGGGGCGTGCTGCGGGGTGCGCTCGACGAGGAGCACGGCACCGCCGAAAAAGACGACGACGGCCTGCAGCGCATGGCGGTGATGAGCGAGCATCTGACGCTGATGGCCGAGGCGATCGACGAGATCGCGGCGCTGGTTTCGCGGGAGCGGCCCGACGGGCGCCGACTGATCGACGACGCGTCGGTGGCATATCGGTTGGGCCGCAGCGTCGCTCGCACCGAGGCGGCGCTGGGTACGCCGGGAATGTTCGGCCGGGTGGCCAACGCCCAGACGATGCGCGACGTCGCACCGGACCTGATGGACATCCTCGGCACGGCGTCAGCGCTGCCCGTCGAGACCGAGGGGGCCGCAGACAGAGCCGACAACGGCGGTGCCGAATACATCTTCCGGCTGGCCTCGCCCGTCGGTATCTACGGTGGCACCCTCGAGGTGTTCCGCAACATGATCGCCCAGCATGCGCTGGGACTCGGACGACCGAACTATTCGCCGCCGAGGGCGTGACCCGGCAACTCGGCGAAAACGGTCACCCGGCTCGCGTCGAAGCTGATGAATCCCTTGATCGGCTGGCTCTCCGCCGGCGGATCGAGATAACTCCACCCGACGTCTTCGACATCGGCGACGGACCAGTAGGTGGCCCACCCTTTGTAGTTGCAGTACGTCGACGTATTCGATTGCAGCAGAAGCTCGGTGCGCACAAGCGCGGGGTCGACGTAGAGCCGCGGCTCGACGGAGGTCTCGAACAGGATCGTCGTGGCGTCGGTGTCCACCAGCGTCTTGCCGTCCACCTCGACGCGCAGCCGACGGGTGGTGGGCCGGCAGTCGACGCGGTGGTAGGGATTGGGTGGGTAGTGCACCAGCGTGCGTCCCTCCTCGGTCCAGGAGTCGACGGCGTCCCATGGCACGTGCACGAATCCGGGAGCCTCCGCGACCGGCTCGCTGGGCAGGCCGGTCACCTCGTCGGCCGGAAACGCGTAGCGAAGCGGGTGATTTCGTCGATGCACCAACAACGCCCGCTCGGTGTCGATCACCGTGTCGCCGTCGCGGACCGCCTGGACGCGACGAGGGTGAGGCTCGACGAACACCAGGTCGTCGGGCAGTGTCGGAAAAAACCAGCCGCTGGGATCGGCCCCGAGCGGACCGCGTCCGGCTACCAGGCTCACACGGCCCTCCTCATGTCGATTCGATATTCGACGGTACTCGGCTGACGTGAATCGCCGGGGTGCCTATCGTGCTGTAGCGGAGTCGACGAGAGGACGGGCATCGATGGCCGGACCGATGGAAGGCATCACTGTCGTGGAACTCGGCGTCTGGGTGGCCGGGCCCGCGACCGGCGGCATCCTCGCCGACTGGGGCGCCGACGTCGTCAAGATCGAACCGCCCACCGGCGACCCGGCCCGGATGTTCGGCCGGATGCTCGGCCTCGACGTCGACGTCAGCCCGCCGTTCGAGATGGACAACCGGTCCAAGCGCAGCGTGGTCGTCGATCTCACGACCGACGACGGACGCCGCACCGCGCTCGAATTGACCTCCCGCGCAGACGTTTTCGTCACCAATGTGCGGCCCGGCGCGTTGCGGCGCCTGGGCCTGGACTACGAGTCGCTGGCCGCCGACCATCCACGGCTGGTGTACGGGCTGATCACCGGCTACGGCGAATCCGGCCCGGACGCCGACCGGGCCGCCTACGACGTCGCCGCGTTCTGGGCGCGCGGAGGGTTGGCGCACCTGCTCACCCGGCCCGGGCAGACGCCGCCGTTCCAGCGCGGCGGGATGGGCGATCACTCCGCCGGTATGACGCTGGCCGCCGCGGTCTGCGCGGCGCTGGTGTCGCGGGGCCGAACCGGAAACGGTCAGCTGGTCAGCACGTCGCTCTACCGCCAGGGCGCCTACACCGTCAGCTTCGACCTGAACACGTATCTGATGTCGGGCCAGCCGATCGCGATCGGTCAACGCGAGACGATGTTCAACCCGTGCATGAACAACTACGCCACCGCGGACCGGCGGCGGTTCTGGATCGTCGGGCTCGAGGTCGACCGGCACTGGCCGCCGCTGTGCCGTGCCGTCGACAGAACCGACTGGCTGGACGACCCGCGGTTCACCGATGCGCGATCCCGTGCCGTCAACGCCGTCGAGCTGATCGCCGAGTTGGACCAGATATTCGCCACCAAGACGCTCGACGAGTGGGCACAGATCTTCGCCGGTGAACCGGACTTCTTCTGGTCGCCCGTCAACACCATCGAGGACGTCATCGCCGACGAGCAGTTCCATGCCGCCGGTGGCATGGTCGACGTGCCCGATGGGCGAGCAGCCGTACCCATGGTCGCGACACCGGCCGACTTCCACGGCACGCCGTGGTCGCCGCGGTCCTGCGCGCCGAAACTCGGTCAGCACACCGACGAGGTCCTGGCCGAACTCGAGGCGCAACGAGGAGACTGACCGAGTCGGACTTTACAGATTCACCTAAAAGTGTCACGCTGGGTCGGCCGGGTCATCGACGACGCGTGAAGGGATGCGATGAACACCTCGGAGAATCGGCATCCGCACAGCCGCGACGGAGAGGTCGCGTATCGGCTCGACGTCGTCGGCTCCAGCGCCGCCGACGTGGTCACCTCGATCGGCGGCTGGCTCTACGATCGCGTGCGCGCCGGCTGGGACGTCCAGGTGCTGTTGGCGCAGCGATGTGATCATCGGCCGCTGCACATCCTCGGCATGCGGGCCGTCGAACTCGAGCCGCACATGCTGTCGGCCCGCAGCGACTGCGCGGCGCGCGGCCTGGCGGTCAGCGCCGACATGTTCGCCCGCAACGTGGCGATTCGACGGGAAGTGTTCGTCGCACTCGACCGCTGGATGACCGAAGTGACGCTGTGGCAAGACGATTGGCCGCTCAACGTCGGGCACCGGACCACCACAGTGCGGCACACGCTCACCGGAGCGGCGCGTGCCTTCAAGCGTCATGCGCTGGAAGCGGCCGGCATCGCCGGTGTGGTCGGCCCTACCGAGACGCTTCGTAGCGACATGAAAGCTTCTCTACCAGTCGATTCGGAACTGATCCCGGTTGGCTGATGCGTAAATACCACAGCCACACCCTGCTGTATCTGCACGAGACGATCGCGCTGGGATCGGGTTCGAGCGAGCAGGTCACCCAGGTCTTCACCGACACCTACCAGCCGATGATGCAGGAGTTGGGCGCGCGACTGTTCGCGCTGTGGGAGTGCACGCCCTACAACGGGCACTGGCCGCAGGTGACGGTCATCTGGGAGATCGATGCGTTCGCCGACTATGCGCGGATCGGCGCGGCCCAAGCACCCGGCGGTAGCCACCACGGCGCGGCGCAAGAGTGGGTGGCGTTCCTCTCCAGCATCGGCGCATCGGGCGAGGGTCGGATCATGTACCCAGGCCCGAGCAACAAGACGCTCGCCCAGCTCAACGACGCGAATTTCGATGCAGGACTGGTGATTCAGGAGATCATGCAGACCAAGCCCGGCCGCCAGGACGACTACATCCGAGAATTGGAGCGGCTCTACGTGCCCTGGTCGGAGAGCACCGGCAAGCACTGGCTGGGATCGTTTACCACCACCTTCCGCTTCAACGAGGTGATCCACTACTGGGCGCTCGAAGGCGGCTGGGAATGCTTCGCCAACCACTACCCGTCCTGGAAGGACAGCCCGCCGGCCGAGATCGTCACCTGGATGAGCGTGGCTCCGGCGCTGCGCGACGGCTGGGAAGACTCGATCCTGCAGGCGCTGCCACCTTCACCGCTGCAATGACCGAATTTTCCTATGACCCGTTCGACCCGGCGGTAATGGCCGACCCGCTGCCGTACTACCGGGTTCTGCGTGACGAGCACCCGGTGTACTACCTGCCGAAGTGGGACACGTTCGCATTGTCACGGTTCGACGACATCTGGGATGTGCTGGCACTCAACGACGGAACATTCGTCGCGTCAGAGGGAACGTTGCCGCCCGCCACCGTGCTCGCCCGCCACAACGACGGACCGGTCGCCGACCCGCCGTTGCACCCCTTGCCGTTTCACGCGGTGTTCGACGCGCCGATTTACGACGGTGTGCGCCAGTCGCACAGCAGATCCTTCCGTCCGCGGGCGGCCGCACAACTTGAAGCCAGGATCCGCGAATTGGCCAACGAGCGGCTCGACGAGCTGCTGCCGCGCGGCACCTTCGACCTCACCCAGGACTACGGTGGGGTGGTAGCGGCCGCAATGGTGTGCGAATTCCTCGGTATACCAGTTGAATTGGCGACCGAGGTGCTCGAAACCGTCAACGCGGGCAGCTTGCCGCAAGAGAGCAAAGGTGTTGATACGGCGCAGGCGAGGCCCGGCTACCTCGACTACCTGCTCCCGTCGGTGCGCCGCCGTCGGGCGAACCCCGATGATGGCGCGCTGCCGGTGGTGGACGGGTTGCTGGGCTACCGCCTGCCTGACGACAGCGCGCTCGATGACATCGAAGTCGCCACCCAGATGCTCTGTGTGTTCATCGGTGGCACCGAGACAGTACCGAAGATCGTGGCCCAAGGGCTGTGGGAATTACTGCGTCACCCAGACCAACTCGCCGCGGTCAAGGCCGACCCGCACGCCAACGTTCCCGTCGCGAGAGAGGAGATGATCCGGTACTGCGCGCCCGCGCAGTGGTTCGCCCGAACAGCCCGCAAGCCGTTCGCGATACGCGACACCACCATCGAGCCGGGGCAGCGGATCATCACGCTGCTCGCCTCGGCGAACCGGGACGAACGTGAATACGAAGATCCCGACTCGTTCGTCTGGAATCGCCGCATCAAGCGGGCGCTGGCCTTCGGTCGCGGACAGCACTTCTGTCTGGGTTTCCACGTGGCCCGACTGGAAATCGCGGTGATGATCGAAGAATGGCTGCGTCGGGTGCCAGACTTCCGCATCATCGAAGAGTCGGCGCACCGACCACCGTCGAGCTTTCAATGGGGTTGGAGCCGGCTGCCGGTGGAGGTGTGAGATGTGGTCGTACCGGATCGTCGCGCCCTATCAATTCGAGCGGACCTCGATTCCCGAGAAGACCGCCGACTGTCTCACCGACGGCCAAGTGCTACTGCAGTTCCTGGCGGCCGGCGTCTGCGGCAGTGACATGCCCGCCTTTCGCGGTGTCCGCGGCCTGCTGCCGGGTGACCACGGCCGCAGCGGCGCCGAAAAAGACGGCTTTCCCGTCCACGAGATCGCCGGTGAAGTGATCGCCAGCCGGCACCGCTCGCACCAGGCCGGCGACCGGGTCGTGGGTTGGGCATCCGGGTTCGACGGCCTGATGGAGCGCGTCGTCACCGACGGCGACCAAGTGGTGTCCTACGACCCGACGCTGAGCCCCGGGCAGGCGATCGGGCTGCAACCGCTGGCCTGCGTGCTGTACGCCATCGAGCAACTGCCCGACCTCGCCGGGAGCCACGTCGGCGTGATCGGGCAGGGCTCGATCGGGTTGCTGTTCTCGTGTGCGGCCAAAGCGGCTGGCGCAAAGTGGGTTACGGGCGTCGACCCTGTCGACCGAGCCGCCATCGCCACTCAGTTCGGCACCGACACCTACGTGCGGGCCACCAGCGACCGGTGGGTCAGCCACCTCCAACCCGCCGACCGGCCGGATGTCGTGATCGAGACTGTCGGTCACCAGGTGGCCACCCTCAACCATGCCATCGAGGCCACTGCGCCCGGCGGCACAGTGTTCTACTTCGGGGTCCCCGACGACGACAGCTACCCCATCAGCATGCGCACCATGCTGCGTCGCAACCTGACGCTGAAATCCGGTGTCGCGCTGGACCGGCCGCGAATGCTGGAACTGGCAAACAAGTTCGCCGCCGAGCATCCCGGCCTGCTGGCGAAATATCTCACCCACACCTTCGGGGTCGACGACGTTCAAGGTGCTTTCGAGTTGGCGAGCCGTCCCGTATCCGACCGCGGCAAGATCGCGATCGTGGCCTCATGAACGCCTTCGCCAAGGCACTCGCGGCGGGCGGTCCCGTGTGGGGCGGCTGGATCACCGGGCCGACCGCAATCGGGCCGGAGGAATTCGCCCGCTCCGGTTACGACTACGTCGGCTTCGACGCCCAGCACGGCTACCTCGACGATGCCGACATCGCGACCATGCTGCGCCGCCTCGAGCACATCCCGATCGCCACCGCGGTCCGACTGCCCAAAGCCGAGGCGGCGCCTATCGGGCGGGTGCTCGATGCCGGGGCCGACGCCATCATCGTCGCGATGATCGAGTCGGCTGATCAGGCCGCCGCGGCGGTAGCGGCCACGCGCTATCCGCCCACCGGCTCGCGCAGCTTCGGTCCGCTACGGGCCGCACTCGGGACCGACACCGCCGCGCTCGAAGCCCGGGTCAGCGTGTTCGCGATGGTCGAAACCACCGCAGCCCTGGCCGATGTCGAGGCGATCTGCGCTGTGCCGGGACTGACCGGCATCTACGTCGGACCCGCGGACCTCGCGATCTCGATGGGTGTCGAGGTGGCCAAGGCCACCGCTAACCCGGACGTGCTCGCGGCGATCAGCCGTATCCACGACGCGGCCTCCGCCGCCGGTCTGGTGCCCGCCGTCCACGCCGGCAACGGGAAGGTCGGCTACGCCATGGCGCAATTGGGATTTCAGATGATCACCCTGGCCGCGGAATCGCAGGCGCTGCGGCGCGGTGCCGCCGCGGATCTCGACGAAGCGAAGGGCGGGCAATGACCGGACGCGTTGCGCTGGTCACCGGAGCCGCGCGCGGGCAGGGCTGGGCCATCGCCCAACGGCTGCGCGCCGACGGCGTTTCGGTGGCCGCTTGCGACATCACTCCCGTCGACACATCGGGTGACGACGGGCTGATCGGCATTCCGCTCGACGTCACCTCGGAGTCGGCCTGGCGGGAAGCCGTCGCCGCGACCGTCGACCGCTTCGGGTCGCTGACCACCCTGATCAACAACGCCGGCATCCTGCACCGGGCCTCGATCGCCGAAGAGTCGGCCGAGGGCTTCGAAAAATCTTGGCGAGTCAACTGTTTGGGCGCATTCCTGGGCATCCAGGCGGCGCTCGAGCAGCTGCGTTCCGCCGAGCACGCCGCGATCGTCAACACCTGCAGCACCGGGGCGATTCGACCCTTTCCCAACCACATCGCCTACGGCTCGGCGAAGTGGGCGTTGCGCGGCCTGACCAAGGCCGCCGCGGGTGAGCTCGCCACCGCAGGTATCCGCGTCAACGCCGTCTTCCCCGGGCCCATCGCGACGCCGATGCTCGACGACGACACCCAGGCGCGACTAGCCAGCTCGGCGGCCTTCGGCCGGATCGGTGAGCCGTCCGAGGTGGCAGATGCGGTCGCCTTCCTGGTATCGGACCAGGCATCGTTCATCACCGGTTCAGAGCTCGTCATCGACGGCGGCCAATGCCTCAAAATCTCATGAGGGTCGGTATCATCGGCGCCGGGCCCGGCGGTATCGCGCTCGGAATCTTGTTGCGCAGAGCTGGTTTTCGTGACTTCACTATCTTCGACCGCGAAGACGGGGTCGGCGGAACTTGGCGGATCAACACCTACCCCGGCCTGGCGTGCGACGTGAAGTCACACCTGTATTCATACTCCTTCGACCTGAACCCGCACTGGTCGCGCCTGTGGTCGGGCCAACAGGAGATCCTGCGTTACTTCGAACGTTGCGTGGCCGACCAGGGACTCCAGCCGCATCTGCGGCTCGGCACCGAAATCCGTTCCGCGAATTGGGATCAGCAGTCGCGCCAGTGGCGGCTCACCACGGCGACGGGGGAGCGGCAGGAGTTCGACGTGGTGGTCTCCGCGGTCGGGCTGTTCACTCAACCGGTGATGCCGAACCTCGTCGAGCAAGAGCCGTTCACCGGGACGGTGATGCACTCGTCGCGGTGGGATCACTCGGTCTCCTTGGCCGGCAAGCGGGTCGCCGTTCTCGGCACCGGCTCCACGGCCGCACAGGTGGTGCCCGAATTGGTGAAGGTCGCCGAGAGGGTCTATTCGGTGCAGCGCTCGCCCACGTGGATCCTGCCGAAGCCCGACCGACCCTACAGCGCTAAGGAGCATTGGGTTTTCGAGCATGTGCCGTTCGCGAAGAAGATCTACCGCACCCGGTTGTGGCTGCGCAGCGAGGCCAACATCTCTGTGATCGAACACGGGAGCGAGAAGACCCACGACTTCACCGCGATCGCCCATCGACTACTGGAGACCTCGGTATCCGATGAGGAGTTACGACGTGCGCTCACGCCGACTCACCCGATGGGCTGCAAGCGGCTGGTGTTCTCGTCGGACTACCTCGCCGCGCTGACGCGGCCCAACGTCGAGGTGCTGAGCAGCCCTGCGCAATTCCTGCGGCGTCAATCACTGGTGCTTGAAGACGGTACCGAGCGTGACGTCGACGTGGTGGTCTGCGCTACCGGCTACGCGGCAGCCGACTACCTCGGCGAGATCGACGTCATCGGCGAGGACGGGGTCGCGTTGCGTGACGTGTGGCGTGACGGCGCGTACGCCTATCTGGGGATGGCCGTGCCCGGGTTCCCAAACTTCTTCATGCTGTACGGCCCCAACACCAATGTCGGTTCCAACAGCGTGATCTTCGTACTCGAGGCACAGGCCCGCTACATCGTGCGCGCGCTGCGTCACCTGCGACGCAAACGCATAAGCTATGTCGCGGTGCGGCCCGAGGCAATGGAACGCTTCGTGGCCAAGATCGACGAGTGGATGCAGGGCACCGTGTGGACGACCCAGTGCAGCAACTACTTCCGCGCCGCCAACGGCCGGGTGGTGACGCAGTGGCCGCGCAGCGCCCGTACATTCTGGGGAATGACCCGGAGATTCAAGAAGGCCGACTTCATCTTCGAGCCGGCGTGACGGAGCCGCGCCTCGAGCCGGCGCTTCGCGCGGTGGCGACCACCCGCACCGACTTGTCGAATCTCGGGCCGGTCCGTGCCGGGCTGGACGAACGCCGCCGCGCCGCGGTCGATGCCGTCGACGCGATCGGCGTATCGATCATCGACGCCTCCGCATCCGGCGTCGACGTGCGGATCTATCGCGGTGCGCCGGCACCCGCACCAGCCGTGATCTATTGCCATGCAGGCGCATTCGTACTCGGAAATCTCGACACCGACCATCGGCAGTGCGTGGAGATGGCGCGGCGCGGACACTGCACGGTGGTCTCGGTGGATTACCGGCTGGCACCTGAGCATCCGTACCCCGCCGCCCTCGACGATGCGATCACGGTGCTGGATTGGGTGTTCGCCAACGCCGACGAATTGGGTCTCGACACGTCGCGCGTCGCGGTGGCCGGCAGCAGCGCCGGTGGCGCGCTGGCCGCGGGCCTGGCGCAGCGGTTCGCCGACAAGTTGGTGTTTCAGATGTTGCATCAACCGGTGCTCGACGATCGGGACACCGGGTCGAAGGTCGAGTTCACCGAGACGCCCGCGTTCGACGGGCCCGCAGCCGAGAAGATGTGGCGGTACTATCTCGGGTCCGTTGCGGCGTCGGCGGATTCGGTGCCAGCTCGATGTGACCGATTGAGCGGCCTGCCAAGCGCATTCATCACCTGCTCGGACATCGATCCGCTGCGCGACGAGGCGCTCGACTACGCGTTGCGGTTGCTGCACGACCGGGTGTCCACCGAGTTGCACGTGTTCGCCGGCACCTGTCATGGCTTCGACTCGGTGCTGCCCGACTGGGAGGTGTCCGAGCACCTGTTCGCATTGCAGGGGCGCGCGCTGCGGCGGGCTTTCCACGGCGCATAGCGGAGTCAACTGCGAACGGGCGGCGGCGCCGCGGCCAACAGATGTGCCGCGACGCCGCCGACCGGTTCACGGGTTCGAAATCGTCGCGATCGAGCCGTCCAGCTTCGTCAGGGAAACAGTGAACTGCTCGTTGTAGGTACGCGCGCGCTCCCGCAGATAGCTCAGAGCGACCGCTTCACCGAGCTCGATCGAGGTTTCGGTGTCGCTGCGCCAATGGATCCCGGCGTGTACGCCGTGACCGAAACTGACGTTGTTGGCGAGCTTGTTGAGTTCGCCGTTGACCGTCAGGGGCGCCTCACCGGCAGGTGCCATGTATGGAGTCGTGGACGTGCCGTCGGGCGACGAGACCACCGGGTTGGTGATGACGAAGTTGCCGTCGAAGAAAAACTTCAGCACGGTGATGCAGGCACCCGCGACGGTGCCGTGTCCGGTCGGGTAGGCCGGGTGCGCCGGTGAACCTTCGGGGAAGGCCTGCGCGAGGAAGTAGCTGTTGTTGGCCGCGAAGCTGCTGGCTACCGCCTGCGAGTTGAGTGCGGTATCACTGACGTGGCCTTGGATCGAGCCGCCCTGCCCGGTCTTGAGCAGGTGCACGATGGCCCCGCCGGACTCCGGCCGGTGCCGCAGGTGGACCCACCACTTCTGATACCACACCGCCTTGAGCGCCTCGTCTGCGACGGCGGCCAGGGTGGCCGCGATATCGGGTTGGCCCAGGCTGGCAAAACCATTCTGGGTCTTGGCGGCGGGATGTCCTGTGGCGTAAGGGTTTCCGGGGTTCAGCGGTACCGGATTGCCGGCGTTGATGGTGTTGAGCACCAGATACGCGATGAAATATGCCTGATAGAGCACGTCGGCGTGGGTGTAGGCGGCGAGCCCTCGCCCGTCGTGCAGATATCGCAGCGGAGCCAGCTGGTTGAGCTTCTTGCCGGTGGGCTGACCGTTTTGCACCTTCAGATACTCGGAGTCGTTGAGCATGAAGTCGACTCCGGCCTTGTTGGTGTGGTAGCGCTGCGTGATCGGCAGTGAGCCCAGCGTGGTGGGTTGCACCATGAACTGCGACAGGTACGGCCCGGTGGTGTCGCCGGCGAAGCGGCCGCGAAACAGAAGCTCGGGTGTGACGGCGCCGCCGGTGTCACGCGGCCCCGCATAGCTCGGCAGAGTCGTCAACTCGGCCGCGGCCTTGACCGCGGTAGCGTTTGTCCGATAGTCGGTGAAGGCAACGTCGCGCAGCAACGACGCCCAGTACATCTCGACGAGTTCTGTCGCGTAGGCCTCGCTGGCCAGGGCCGGTGCCGGTGGCACCGAGAAGTGGCCGGAGTCTGCCGAGTCGAGGGAGAACGCCAACCCACCCTGCGGGCCGTTGAGTGTGCGTGGTCCACCAAGCACGATGTTGGCGAAATCGGCCGGGTCGCCGCTGGCCAACGCGTGTTTGAAGGACTCGTAGGCGGCGAGGTCGACCAGGCCGATTCCTTGCTGCAGTACACCTTTGGTGTAGGTCCCGGACTTGTCGGCGTATCGCGCCTCGTCGCCGTTGTCTATCTGTTGCGGGCTGCCGCCCAGAAAATCCGCGTTGGCCAGCTCTGTGCGAAGCGCCAACGCTCGCGCGCCGCGGTGCGCAGTGGCCGGTCTGAGTTGGTGATTCAAGGAGTCAGCCGTTGCGGCAAATTGCTCGGCTGGAGTATCGGTGACGGTCATGACGAGATCCCTTCCCTATATGCGCGCCGGCGGCTTGTCAGCGCAAAATCCGAGATCGACGCTAAGCGGCTGCAATAAGGCGTGAAAGGATGCTCACATTCCAATTGCGGGTGGTGCTAACACCACTCGCGAGGCCGGACGAACAATCGGCCTCGGCATCAAGTGTGAACTGCGCGTCGCGACATGGCCGTTACGGCGTCGTCAGATCCACACTGGGCGGGTCACAAGCTGATCAACTGCCGCACGGCGACCCCGTCGGCCAGGTTGTCCATCGCGGTATTGATGTCGTCGAGGCCGATGCGCGACGACACCAGCGACTCGACCGGTAACCGCCCCGACCTCCACAGCTCGACGAACCGCGGAATGTCGCGATCCGGCACCGCCGAGCCGAGGTAGCTGCCGATCAGTGACCGTCCTTCGGCGACGAACCCCAACGGCGACACACTGATTCGCGCATCTGGCCGCGGCAGGCCGACGGTGATGGTCCGTCCGCCGGCGCCGGTCAGCGCGATGGCCGTCTCCAGCGCCGCCGGGTGACCGGCCGCCTCGACAACCACGTCTGCTTTCAGCCCGGCGTCGATGGCCTGCTGTGGCGTGTGCACCGCGTGTGCTCCGAGAGTGGTGGCGCCGGTGAGCTTTTCGGGTAGCTGGTCGACACCGATCACCGCGACGCCAGCGTACGACAGTGCGGTCATCATCGCGGCCATCCCCACTCCGCCGAGACCGACCACTGCCACGGTCTGGCCCGGTTGCGGCTTGCCGACGTTGAGCACCGCGCCGCCGCCGGTCAGCATCGCGCAACCCAGCAGGGCGGCGACCGGGGGAGGGACGTCGTCGGGCACCGGAACGACACTCGCGCGGTTGACCACGGCATGCGTCGCGAAACCGGACACCCCTAGGTGGTGAAAAACGTGCTCGCCATTGCGGGTCAGCCGCATCCCGCCGCCGAGCAGGGTGCCGGCATTGTTGGCCGCGCTGCCCGGCTGGCACGGCGTCAGGCCGTCGGTCACACACGCCGCGCAGTGCCCGCACCGCGGCAGGAAGGTCATCACCACGCGCTGCCCGACCGCCACGTCGTTGACGCCGTCGCCCGCTTTCTCGATGATCCCGGCAGCCTCGTGCCCCAGCAGCATCGGCGTCGGCCGCACCCGGTTGCCGTCCACCACCGACAGATCGGAATGGCAGACGCCCGCGGCCTCGATGCGCACCAGCAACTCGTCGGCACCGGGCGAAGCCAAAGTGATGTCGGCGATGGCCAGCGGCCGGGAATCGGCGTACGGCCGAGGCGATCCAATCCGCTCCAGCACGGCACCCCGGATCTCGACCATGGTCGAATACAACCATGAGTTCGGTACCGCCTGCACCCGACGGTCTCACCAGTCGCGACTTTCCCGTGCACTGGCCGGTATTGACCCGGTGGGCCGACAACGACATGTTCGGCCACCTGAACAACGCTGTGTACTACCAACTTTTCGACACCGCGATCAACGGCTGGATCGCCGCGGGCGTGACGATCGACCCGGTGACCACGCCGGCGCAGGGGATCGTCGCCGAATCGGGGTGCCGCTACTTCTCCGAATTGCACTTCCCCGAGCGACTCGTGGTCGGGGTCGCCGTCACGCGGCTGGGCAACAGCAGCGTCACCTACCGGCTGGGTGTCTTTCGTGCCGCACAAGACTCCGAGCCGCAGCCCGTCGCAGCGGTCGGGCACTGGGTGCATGTCTACGTCGACAAGTCGACCCGCCGGCCGACGCCCATTCCCGACGAGATCCGAGAGTTGTTGTCCACTGCGTGCGTCTAACTGGGGAATTCAGCGGCCACGGTTCTCGGTAAGCTCGGCGAATGCCTTTTGTCAGCAAGACCGTTGAGGTTGCCGCCAACGCCGACTCGATCCTGGCGATCGTCGCCGACTTCGAGCGCTACCCGGAATGGAACGACGGAGTCCAGGGGCTGTGGGTGCTGGCCCGCTACGACGACGGGCGCCCCAGCCAGCTGCGTCTCGACGCGAAATACGAAGCGCTCGAAGACAGTCTGATCCAGGCGGTCTACTACCCGAGCCCGACACAAATCCAGACCGTGCTGCAGCAGGGCAACCTCTTCAAGAAGCAGGAGCAGTTGTTCAGTGTGGTCGACACTGGATCGTCGTCGCTGCTGACCGTCGACCTGGACGTCGAGCCGTCGATGCCGATCCCGGCGCCGATGGTCAAGCAGTTGGCCGGCAACGTCATCGACTACCTGGCCGAGAACCTCAAGAAGCGCGCCGAGGACCTCGCGTCCTCATGATTTTCCGGCTCCTCCCCGGGCCGAAGCGGCCCGAATCGTCGCCGGTGGTCTAATCCCAGATACCGGTGCTCGCCAATCGCTCGGTGAGCCGCCGCGCCCCGTCGTTGAATCCCCAGGCGGTGTGCTCGACGACCGCCGCGGTGTCGCGCCGTCGCAACGCCGCGATCACCTCGCGGTGATTACGCACCGCGGCGGCGCCCCATTCCGGGTCCGTCGCGTAGACCATCAGCGGCATGTAGCGAGCGACGTGAAGCAGAAACCAGGCCAACTTGATTCGCCCGGTCGAGCGGTTGAACGTGCGGTGGAAGGCGAACTCCGTCGTCGCGATTGCTTCGACGTCGCCGGCGGCGACGACTGTGGCGAGCACGTCGGTCAGGTGTTCGAGGTCGTCGATCTCGGCGTCGGTGATGCGCTCGGCGGCCGACGTGGCAAGCTCTCGTGCGATGGTCGCCTGCACCCAAAAGATGTCGTCGACGTCCTGGCGACTCATCGGCAAGACCACATGCCCGCGGTGCGGCTCGAGTTGCACCATGCCCTCGCCGCGCAACTTCAGCAGGGCCTCGCGCACCGGGGTGGCGCTCACGCCCAGCTTGGCTGCGGTCTCGTCCAATCTGATGAAGGTTCCCGGCTTGAGTACGCCCGACATGATCGCCGCGCGAAGATGGCCGGCGACCTCATCGGACAACTGCGCCCGCCGCAGCGGAAGCCGCTTGCCGGAGAGCGCACTGGCCGAACTCATCGGGCTTGTCTTCGTAAGGCGCAGACCATAGTGTGACCCAGACAACACCAGGTTTTATCAAATATCAACTTAAGCGACCTGCTTACGAGAGGGGTACGACCAGTTGACCGCGCAGTTGACCACCCACGGCGCCCATGGCACCGGCGACATCGCCAGCGAACAGCCCTACCTGGCGCGACGACAGAATTGGGTCAACCAGCTCGAGCGGCACGCCTACATGCAGCCGGGTGCGCCGGCGCTGCGATTCCTCGGCCACACCACCACGTGGGCCGGCCTCCGCGATCGCGTCGCGAAGCTCGCCGGCGCGCTGAGTCGCCGCGGGGTCGCCGCGGGGGATCGGGTGATGATCTTGATGCTGAACCGCACCGAGTTCGTCGAGTCGGTGCTGGCGGCCAACATGCTCGGAGCCATCGCTGTCCCGGTCAACTTCCGGCTCACCCCGCCGGAGATCGCTTTCCTGGTCGACGACTGCCAGGCCCGGCTGATGATCACCGAGCCGGTGCTTGCTCCGGTTGCCATTGCGGTGCGCGGCATCACGTCGGTGCTGGAAACCATTGCGGTTGCGGGCGACTCCGCCGACGAGGGCCTACTGGCCTACGAGGATCTGATTGGCGAGTCCGGGGATCCGGCCCGGTTGGCCGACATTCCGAACGACTCGCCGGCGCTGATCATGTACACCTCCGGCACGACGGGACGACCGAAAGGCGCCGTGCTGACCCACACCAACCTGAGCTGTCAGACCACGGCCAACCTCTATACGCACGGGTTTGCGGCCGACGACATCGGCTTCATCGGCGTTCCCTTCTTCCACATCGCCGGCATCGGCAACTTGCTGACCGGGATGCTGATGGGTCTACCCACCGTGATCCACCCGCTTGGCGCGTTCGACCCCGGGCACCTGCTCGACGTCCTCGCCGCCGAAAAGGTCACCGGGATTTTTCTGGTCCCGGCCCAGTGGCAGGCGGTTTGTAGTGCGCAGCAGGCGAATCCACGGGATCTGAAGCTTCGGGTCATCTCATGGGGTGCAGCTCCGGCGTCAGATACCCTGCTGCGGCAGATGGCGGAAACATTTCCGGGATCGCAGATCCTGGCGGCATTCGGTCAAACCGAGATGTCGCCGGTGACGTGCATGCTGCTCGGCGAGGACGCGATCAGAAAGCTCGGCTCGGTGGGCAAGGTGATTCCGACGGTTGCCGCCCGCGTGGTCGACGAAGACATGAACGACGTACCGGTCGGTGAGGTCGGTGAAATCGTTTACCGGGCACCCACATTGATGAGCGGCTATTGGAACAACCCGGAAGCCACTGCCGAGGCGTTTCACGGTGGCTGGTTCCACTCCGGCGATCTGGTGCGGATGGACGACGAGGGCTATGTTGGGTTGTCGTCGCCCAGCGGGAAGGTAAGCAGTGGAAGATCAGCAGCTTGCAACAGGTGATCTGACGTCAGCGTCGGCCGCCGACACCGCCGTCGCTGACACCGAAGCTGCGCCCATCGAACCGGACGCGGCCGATGTGTCGGATGTCGAGACGGCCGAGGACAGCGACAGCGACGACGAGGCCACCGACGACGCCGAAGCCGGTGTCGTTCGCTTTCGCCAGCGGCGGCCGGCCACCAAGTGGACGACGATCGCCGCCACGGTGGCGGCCGTTCTCTTCGTCGGTGCCGGAGCATTCGCCGGCGCGATGATGCAGCCTTACCTGGCCGACCGCGCCGCCGTGGCGACCAAGCTGAACGTCGCCCGCACCGCCGCCAACGCCATCACGACGTTGTGGACCTACACCCCGGATAACATCGACAAACTGGCCGATCGCGCGTCGCAATACCTGACCGGCGACTTCCAAGCGGCCTACCGCAAATACCTCGACGCGCTGATCGCTCCCAACAAGCAGGCGAAGATCACCAACACCACCCAGGTGGTCGGGGCGGCCGTCGAATCGCTCAGCGGAACGGATGCGACCGCCATCGTCTACACCAACACCGCGTCGACAAGTCCGAATACCAAGGACGTGCCGTCGCTGAAGTACCTGTCGTATCGGCTTGTGCTGCAACGGGATCACGCGCGCTGGTTGGTCACCAAGATGACCACGATCACCTCACTGGATCTCACACCCAAGTTCTAGTTGAACGCCAGCCAGCCGGGCAGTGCCCGCTCGTGCGCGTCGCACAGCACCTCGTACGTGTCGCAATTACCTTTCGGCACACCGGCTCCGGCCCACATCCCTCCGGTGTCGCGACGCAGCACGATGGCCGACGAGCCGCCACCGTCAAGCAGCACCGCGGTGTCGCTGCCGAGGCCGCGAAACAGGTCCTGGATGTTGTCTGGCGTATAGCTACCACCCTGGAACACGTAAAGCTCGTCGCGCGGCTTGGAATACGCCAGCGCGGTGCGCGCCGCGCTGGGGCCGCCGTCGTTGAGCTGACCGGTGTTTCCCGGCGACAGCAATCCCAACCCGCTCACGGCGACGAAGGGGTCGCCCCGGTCGACCAGGCCGGTGACGGCCGCGGTGGCGGCGTCGTAATCGTGTCCGTCGCGACCACCACGCGGCCACAACACCGACGGAGCACCGTGTTTGGGTAACACCATGGTGGCCAGCGCACTCCAGTTCTCGTTGCCACCGGACAATCCCTGCTTACCGGCGTAGGGGATGGTGCCGGTGACAGCCTGATTGGCCCGGCCTTGCCCGCGGGTGTTGTCGACGTAGGCGCCCAGTGGCGAGCTGCATCCGGTCGAGCGCCACGAGCCGCCCTTCTGGCCGCGAATGTCGAAGAAGTTGGCGTTGATGGCGATCGTCGGCTTGCCCAGCGCCTGCCACGCCTGCACCGGGGCGTAAGTTTCCGAGGCCTGCATCAACCCGTCGCTGGTGCGGGCATGCGGATTACGTTCGCAGCGCGACTGATAGCCCTGGTGGCTGTCCACCAGCAGATGCGGCTCCAGCCGTTGCGAGGCGGCCTTGATGATCATCAGATGACCTCCGCCGCTGCCGTCGTACCAATTGCCGGCGGCGTTGAGCATCGGCGCCGGGTGACCGCCGCCGAAGTTGTAGACCAGATAGGAACCTTGGGTATTCGCGATGGCGCTGGCCAGCAGTTCGCGGGCTTCGGCGCGGGCAATCGGCGGGCCGGTGCCGGTCGCTAGCGCCCAGCACAGCGCGCCGCTGGCGCAGCAGGCTGTGATACGCCGGAAGGCGGCGACGAGATTCGGCACTGTTGCCCCTTCGGCGCGAATATCATTACTCAGGTATTACACAGCAAGATGCGTAACAGCGGAGTGACGGATCGGCAGCAGTCCAATGACGTTCGGCCGCTGGCTGTTTACTGGCCGGGCTGGGAGACCGCGCCGGGTTCGGCGGGCGTATCAGCCGGCGGCACGGTTGCCGCGCGCCCCCGGCGGTCGTAGCGGCGTGTCACGACGAGGCCGAACAGCACGGCGGCCACCAGCCCGACGGCAGACCATTCCAGCGATTGCGCCAGGCCCGCATCGGCGCGGCCACCGAGATAGAGCAAAGCCCTTGTGCCGACGAAGACTTGGTGTAGCGGTTCGAATCTCGCGAGCCATTCGAACCATGCCGGGGTGGCCTCCAGCGGCACCGTCGCGCCCGCCGAAGGCAGGCCCAGGATGACGAACACGAACAGGCTGACCACGGCGCCGGTCGCACCCATCGCGGCGATCAGTGATGCCGACGCCATTCCGACCGCGAGGATCGCGAATGCGCCGAATAGCCATAGCGCCACTCCGTTTTGCACCGGCATACCCAAGTTGGCGCCGATCGTCAGATAGGCGGCCGACGTCAGCAGCGCCACCACGACGATCATCGCCCACTTGATCAGGAGGGCGCGCAGCCGCGACACGTTCTCGCCGGAGCCGTACACCGTTCGGAATTCAATGGGTGCGACACCGAGCATCGAATTCACCAGCATGCTGACGACGACGCTCCCGACAAAGCCGGCCAACAGCAGCAGCACCGCATAGTAGAAGGCCGACAACCCATTTCCGGTGCCGTCGGGTAGGGCATTGTGCACGCTCGACTTGACCTCGACGGGGTTGGCCAACATCAGCGCCACCGCGCCGGGTTCGGGCTTTTTCCCGGTCTGCGCCGCGACCTCTTGCGAAAGCCGTTGGCCAACACGCTGATCGATCAGCGCAACCTCGCGCTGCAACGTCTGACCGGCGATGCTGGCGCCCAGGGTGCCGGCTCGCGGGTTCGTCGACACCACGATGACCGCGCGCTCGACGCGGCCCGGGGTCAGTGCGCTCTTCGCATAGGTCTGCAACTTGGACGAGAAGTTCGGCGGTATGACCGCGATACCGTAGATCTGCGCGGTATCCATCTGCTTCTTCGCTTCGTCAGGGGTGAGCACGCGGACGTCGTAGGCATCGTGGTCGAAGCCGGCGAGCATGCCCTTGACCACCTGTGCACCCGTCGGCCCGGCGTCTTCGTTGGTAATCGCGACCGGGAAGTGGCGCAGGTTGGTCATCGGCTGCAGGGTTCCGCCGAGATAGAAGGCGGACAGGGTCGACAGCAGAATCAGCGTGAGAAGGATCGGTGCAGCCCAAAACCGGACGGTACGAGTCGATTTCGGTGCGGGAGGATAGTCGAACGCGGGGTCGTCACCGCCGTAAGCGACATCAGGTGATGCGTGACGGGCTTGCGGTTCAGACACATCGGCTCCTGTTCATCCGCGCCCACCCTAGTCGCCGAGTGCCGCGTGCATCTCCCAGACGAGCAATTCGGTGGACTCCCGGGCGGTGACGTGCGCACCGTCTGCATCGGTGAGGCGGAGCGCGTCGCCCTCACCCAGCTCGGCCTGGTCGAACCCCACCCGGCCGCGCGCGACGAACAGGTGCAGATACCGGGCCGCCGGAAGCGTCACCGCATCGCCGGGTTGCAGGCGCGCGACGTGCAGAGCCGCCGACGCGTTGTGGATGCTGATCGCGGCGTCGCGACCCGGTATTCCGGAGGCGACGGTCGTCAGCCGCCCGTCGAGTTCGTCGTCGCCGACGGCCTGCTGTTGATAGCTCGGCTCGATACCGGCCATGTCGGGCTGCACCCACATCTGGACGAACCGGACCGGCTCGGTGGCCGAGGCGTTCTTTTCCGAGTGGGTGATTCCCGAGCCGGCTGACATCCGTTGCGCCAGGCCGGGATAGATCACTCCCGCATGACCCGCGGAGTCGCGGTGCGCCAATGACCCCTCCAGCACCCAGGTGACGATCTCCATGTCGCGATGCGGGTGGGTGTCAAAGCCCCCGCCGGGTGCGACGATGTCGTCGTTGCTGACCAGCAGCACACCGTGGTGGGTGTTGCCCGGTTCGTAGTGGTCGCCGAACGAGAACGAGTGCCGCGAGTTCAGCCACGGCGTGCGGCTGACCGCGCGGTCGGCGGCGCGTCGGATGTCCACGGTGGCGGGCACGCTGTCACGCTACCCCGCTGCGCAGCAGAGTCTGAGCATGCCGCAGCGCAGCCTCGAGGTCGGGCAGCGCCAGTTGGCTGCGGCCACCCAAATGGATCTCGATCTGGTATTCCGGCTGGCCGTCTCGGTCGAAGATCGGCAGCACGACGAATTCGGTTGTGGCCAGGTCTGTTTCCAGCGATCGCGTCACCGATTGCAGCGTCACGATGGTCATCAGCGTGTTGAGTTCGCGGGTCACCTGCGCGGTCGGCTCCAGCGACGCCAATACCGCGGCCAGCCGGTCGTGCAGCGAGTTGTGGGCCGCATCGAATCTCCAGGCGCCGTAGCCGCGGTCGCGGATCTCGGCGAGCACCCTGCGGTGCCCGGCGATGTCGGCATCGGTGAGACGCGGTGTCACGCGGCGCAGCCAGCCCTCGATCGCGTCTTCGTCCCGCCAGGCCATCGCCACCAGGCCGAACGGCGGCCCGATCGGAAAGCGTTGCCCGACCGCGTGCCCGCCATCGGTGCCGTGGCCCACGGCGTCGACGGTGGTCAGGTGCGTCCGGCCGATCTTGGACATCGAACAGCCCGCGCCCAAGGTGGTGTGGAGAAAGGCAAGCGTCTCGCGGCCGCGATCCAGGAGCGGGAACTGGGCGCGCAGCCCGTGCACCAGGCCGAACAACCCGCTGCCCAGCGTGTAACGCCGGTCGTCGCGGCGTGTCACCCAATTGCGGTCTTCGAGCTCGGCCAGCACCAGCGCGCAGGTCGATGTGCTGATCCCGCAGCCCTTGGCCAGCTCTGCCGACGTCCGACCGGCCGATGAATCCGACAGGGCCGCAAGCACATCCATCACGCGGGCGGTGGGCGGCGATTTGGCCGGTGCCGGCGTGGTTGACGGATCCATCCCGACCTTCCTACCATCCGTCCGAAATATGGTTTATAGCTTCCTAATATTAGGAGAACAAATGTACAAGGTAGGCCTATGGGGCCCCGGGTCGATGGGTTTGATCGCCCTGCGTGGGGTGATCGACCACCCCGAGCTGGAGCTCGTCGACCTTGTCGTGCACAGCGACACCAAGGCTGGCCGCGACGCCGGGGATCTGTGCGGCGCCGCGAAAACCGGTGTAATCGCCACGCAGGATCCCGCGGCACTGCTCTCCGGTGACGCCGACGCCGTGATCTACGCGGCGGCCGCCAACCTCCGCCCGGCCGAGGCGATCGCCGACATGGCGTCGATCCTGCGGTCCGGCAAGAACGTGGTGTCGTGTTCGGTCGTGCCGCTGGTCTACCCCGACGGAGTCGATCAGGGTTTCACGGCGTCCCTGCGAGAGGCGGCGGCGGCCGGCAGCGCGTCGTTCTTTACCACCGGCATCGATTCCGGGTTCGCCAATGACGTTCTGCCGCTGGTACTCACGGGTGTCTCACGGGTAGTCGAGTCGGTGCGGATCACCGAAATGTTCAACTATGCCACCTATCCCGACAAAGACGCCGTCTACGAGATCCTGGGCTTCGGTAAGCCGCCGGAGTTCGTCGCATTCGCCGCGGCGCCGGGCATGTTCAGCTTCGGATGGGGGCCGGTGGTGCACCAACTGGCCGCGGGGCTGGGCGTCAAGGTCGACAATATCGAGGAGAACGTCGAGCGGGTCGTGGCCGACGAATCGTTCGACACGCCCACCGGGCGCATCGAGGCGGGCACCGTCGGGGCCATGCGGTCGACCTTGACCGGATATGTGGATGGCAGGCCAACTTTCGTGGTCGACCACGTCACTCGGATGCGCGACGATCTGGCACCGGACTGGCCGCAGCCGCACATCTCGATTCCGCCGCGCGACCTGGGTTACGGGGCGGCATCGGGTCGTGGGCTGTACCGCGTCGAGATCGAGGGTTCACCGACCATGCGGTGTGAGTTCGAGATGGCCGACGACCACGACCACGACCTCGGCGCGCGGATGGCCGGCGCGTCGCGGATGGTCAACGCGATTCCCGCGGTCTGCCAGGCGCGACCCGGATTGCTGTCGGCGCTGGATCTGCCGCTGATCACCGGAGCCGGCCTGGTCGGCGCCGTCGCGGGCGTGCCGCCGGACAGCCGCCTGTTCTAGGTTCTTCGGCACTCGGCACGGGTCAAA
Organism: Mycobacterium paraterrae; assembly: GCF_022430545.2. Classification (NCBI taxonomy): domain Bacteria; kingdom Bacillati; phylum Actinomycetota; class Actinomycetes; order Mycobacteriales; family Mycobacteriaceae; genus Mycobacterium; species Mycobacterium paraterrae. The sequence continues at coordinate 2,365,088 of NZ_CP092488.2, forward strand.
GACGCTCAGGCAAGCCAAATTTCGCGAACAGTGCGGTGTCGAGGAAGGCCACGACTCGGGTGACGCCGTGGTCGGTCACGTCCAGCACGTGAAGCTGGAACGGTACGTGGCGATCGCCGCTGCGCATGTACATCGCCGCGGCGGGCTGGCCGTTGGCGGTCAACGGCAGCATTCGCATGTCGCCGGGCAGCTCGGCGGGACACTGCTGATGGATCAGCGTGATGATGGCCTGCGGCCCTTGATACCAACCGGTGAAAGGTGGCATCTCCCAGATCGCCTCGCTGGTGAAGATGTCGACCAGGCGGTCGATGTCGTATGCCTCGAACGCGGCGATATAGCGCCGCAGCTGATCCTGGGCCTCCGCTGAATCGGGCGCGGACAACCGCGCGTCGGCGCTGGGTCCGACGGCATCGAGTTGTGCGCGGGCGCGTTGCAGCAGGCTGTTGACTGCGGCCGGGCTGGCGCCGATCGCGTCGGCCACCTCGGCGGCTTTCCATTGGAGCACGTCGCGCAGCAGCAGCACGGCCCGCTGCCGGGCCGACAGGTGCTGCAGGGCGGCGACGAATGCCAGCCGGACCGACTCACGAGTACCCACGACGGTGGCGGGGTCCGGAAGCGGTTCGAGCCACGGCACCTCGGCGCCGTCGACCAACTCCGCGGTCGGGTCCGAGCTCGGCGCGCCCAACCCCGTCGGCAATGGCCGCCGCTGACGACCTTCCAGCGCCGTCAGGCAGGTGTTGGTGGCGATCCGGTGCAGCCAGGTCCGCAACGAAGACTTGCCCTCGAAGCGGTCGTAGGCCTTCCATGCTCGCAGCAGGGTTTCCTGTACCAGATCCTCGGCGTCATGCAGGGAGCCGGTCATCCGATAGCAGTGGGCCAGCAATTCACGCCGGTAGGGCTCGGCGGCGGCGGAAAAATCCGCCTGACCGTCATCGGCAAACTCGCGGGCGAGCACGCTCACCCGACCGAGCTTACGGACTGCGTACGACGTTCGGTCTACGCTTCCCCTGATGACAATTTCGCGTGCCGAACATGCCTTCGACGGTGTCGACGACGTGCGCATCGTCTATGACGTCTGGACTCCCGCGGTCACCCCTCGCGGCGTCGTGGTCCTCGCGCATGGATTGGGTGAGCACGCCCGCCGCTACGACCATGTCGCGGCGCGCTTCGGTCGCGAGGGACTGATCACCTACGCGCTCGACCACCGCGGCCACGGCCGCTCCGGCGGCAAGCGGGTGCTGGTCAGGGACATCTCCGACTACACCGGCGACTTCGACACCCTGGTCGGCATCGCCGCCAGAGAACACCCGGGGCTGCCCCGCATCGTGCTCGGCCACAGCATGGGCGGCGGCATCGTGTTCGCCTACGGGGTCGAACACCCCGACGACTACCACCTGATGGTGTTGTCCGGGCCGGCGGTCGCCGCGCAACTGGCGGTGTCGCCGCTGCTGGGGTGGGTCGCCAAGACGATGGGTGCCATCGCGCCCGGACTGCCGCTGCAGGCGCTCGACTCCGGCGCGGTGTCCCGCGACCCGGCCGTGGTGAACGCCTACGACACCGACCCGCTGGTCTACCACGGCAAAATCCCCGGCGGAGTTGCCCGCGCACTGCTGCTGGTCGGTGAGACGATGCCGCAACGCGCGCCCTCGTTGACCGCGCCGCTGCTGGTGGTGCACGGCTCCGACGATCGGCTGATCCCCGTGGAGGGCAGCCGGCACTTGGTCGCGGCCGTGGGCAGCGGAGACGTCGAGCTGAAGGTCTACCCGGGCCTGTATCACGAAGTGTTCAACGAGCCTGAGCAAGAGCAGGTGCTCGACGACGTGGTTGCCTGGATCAACGCGCGACTGTGAATGGCGGCGGCGAAACGTCGCCCGGTTCCTCTAGTTTGGTGCTGTGCGCGCCGGCGGCCTGACATGCGCCGCGTGAAGCGGCGCGAGTGAGGAGGAGCGGCGTTATATGAGTGACGACAAGATGCTCGCGCGCATCGCCGCGCTGCTGCGTCAGGCCGAAGGCACCGACAATGCGCACGAGGCCGAAGCGTTCATGTCGGCCGCCCAGCGGCTGGCCACCGCGACGTCCATCGACCTGGCCGTCGCGCGATCGCACGCCGACAAGCGCTCGCCCGCGCAGACACCGGTGCAGCGCACGATCACCATCGGCAACGCCGGCACTCGCGGCCTGCGGACCTACGTCCAGCTGTTCGTGGTGATCGCGGCGGCCAATGACGTGCGCTGCGACATCGCATCGAACTCGACGTTCGTCTACGCCTACGGCTTCGCCGAGGACATCGACGCCACCCATGCGCTGTATGCCAGCCTGGTCGTGCAGATGGTCCGCGCCTCGGACGCCTACATCTCCTCCGGTGAGCACAGGCCGACCCCGACGATCACCGCCCGGCTCAACTTCCAGCTGGCGTTCGGCGCGCGCATTGGTCAGCGTTTAGCCGAGGCCCGCGAGCAGACCCAACGCGAGGCCAAGAAAGACAAGCGCCGCCCGCCCGGCACCGCAATCGCATTGCGGGACAAAGAATTGGAGCTTCGCGACTACTACAAGACCGCGTCGCGGGCGCGCGGCACCTGGCAGGCCACTCGGGCGACCGCAGGCTATTCGTCGGCGGCGCGACGGGCGGGGGACCGCGCCGGCAGACGGGCGCGGCTCGGCAGTGGCGCGGAGCTTTCCGGCGCCCGGACCGCACTGGAACGGTGAACGCACCGCGTGACGCGCAGCGCTCCAAGGTTTACGCCGCCGAGGAATTCGTGCGGACGCTGTTCGACCGGGCCGCCGAATACGGCGCGAGCGTGGAGTTCTTCGGCGCGCAGTTGACGCTGCCGCCAGAGGCGAAGTTCGGAACGCTGAGCGGCGTGCAACGCTACGTCGACGACGTGCTGGCGCTGCCGGCGGTGCGGGGGCAATGGCCCGATGTCGCGCCGCTGCGGGTCCGGGCCCGCCGGGCCTCGACCGCGGCGCACTACGAAAACCATGACGGCTCAGGCGTTATCGCGGTTCCCGACGACCGCGATGCCGACTGGGCGATGCGCGAACTCGTCGTCTTGCACGAGATCGCGCATCACCTCTGCGACGAGCAACCGGCGCACGGTTCGCAGTACGTCACGACGCTGTGCAGGTTGGCCGAACTGGTGATGGGACCCGAAGTCGGACACGTCCTACGGGTGGTCTACGCGAAAGAAGGTGTGCGCTAGCCGAATCAGCTGGCGACCTCGACCATCTCGTCGCCGCACTTGCAGATGTATGCGTGATCACCGGCGCAGTGACAGGCCACCTCGATACGAACCCGGCAACCGCAGCCGTCGTGACCACAGCTCAACAGGGTTCCTGCTTCGTTGGACATCTCTCCACCTCTCGGGATTGGAACCGGACAGCCGCCAATCTATACCCCAGGGGGGTATAGGGCAAGGACGGTAAAGCAGTGGCGGCCGTCGCCGAGACCGAGCTAGCTTGGACCCATGAGCCCCCACCCGACTCCCGCCGAAGTTGACGAATTCCTTGACGCCACCGTGCTGGTCGACGATCCCGTGCTGAGCGCGGCGCTCGCCGACAGCGACGCGGCCGGCCTGCCGCAGATCGCCGTATCGCCTCAGCAGGGCAAGTTCCTGAGCCTGCTGGTCGCAGCGACCAGGTCTCGTCGCATCCTGGAGATCGGAACGCTGGGTGGTTACAGCACGATCTGGCTGGCCCGCGGCGCTGGACCCGAGGGCCGCGTCACCACCCTTGAGTACGAACCCAAGCACGCCGAGGTGGCCCGCGCCAACGTTGACCGCGCCGGGGTGGGCGATCAGGTCGAGATTCTGGTCGGCGCGGCGCTGGACACCCTGCCGAGCGTCAACGGACCTTTCGACCTGGTGTTCATCGATGCTGACAAGGAGAACAACCCCGGCTACCTGGACTGGGCCGTCAAACTCACCCGATCTGGCTCATTGATCGTGGTGGACAACGTGATTCGCGAGGGTTCGATTCTTTCGCCCGGTGACAACCCCGTGGCCGTAGGCTCCCGCAAGGTCATCGAGTTGATGGGCGAGCACCCGCAACTCGACACCGCGGTGCTGCAGGTGGTGGGCGCCAAACATTGGGACGGCCTGGCGTTTGCGCTGGTGAAGTAGCAAGGCTTGGTCACGGCCCGCGAAGGTGCGCAGAATGCCATTGCTGCGCGGCGTGGCGCGTGCAAACACGCACACTCGCGGTGACGTAGTGGTTAGCCGCAGATCGCGCCGTCGGCTGCCGAGCCCACCAGTTTGACGTACTTGGCCAGCACGCCGGAGGTGTAGCGCGGCGGCAATGGACTGAAACCCTCGCGCCGAGAGGAGAATTCATCGGCGTCGACCAGAACGTCCAGGGTGCCCTTGGCGACGTCGAGGCGAATCTTGTCGCCGTCACGCAGGAAAGCGATCGGTCCGCCGTCGGCGGCCTCGGGCGCGATGTGCCCGACGCACAAGCCGGTGGTCCCGCCGGAGAACCGGCCGTCGGTCAACAGCAGCACGTCCTTGCCCAGGCCGGCGCCCTTGATGGCGCCGGTGATCGCCAGCATCTCCCGCATGCCGGGGCCACCTTTGGGGCCCTCATAGCGGATTACCACCGCGTCTCCGTGGGTGATCGTCCCGTCTTCCAAAGCGTCCAACGCCGCCCGCTCGCGTTCGAAAACCCTTGCGGTGCCTTCGAACACGTCGGAGTCGAAGCCGGCCGACTTGACCACAGCGCCTTCCGGCGCCAGCGAGCCGTGCAGGATGGTGATGCCGCCGGTGGGGTGAATCGGGTTGTCCAACGCCCGCAGCACCTTGCCGTCCGGGTCCGGCGGTGCGATATGCGCGAGGTTCGCGGCCATCGTCTGACCCGTCACCGTCAGACAGTCGCCGTGTAGAAGGCCAGCGTCCAGCAACGCTTTCATGACCACGGGCACGCCGCCGATGTGGTCGACGTCGAACATCACGTGCTTGCCGAACGGCTTGACGTCGGCCAGGTGCGGCACCTTGGCGCCGATGCGGCTGAAGTCGGCGAGCGACAGCTTCACGTCGGCCTCGTGGGCGATCGCCAGCAGATGCAGCACCGCGTTGGTCGATCCACCGAAGGCCATCACCACCGAAATGGCGTTTTCGAAGGCTTCTTTGGTCAAGATGTCGCGGGCGGTGATCCCGCGGCGGAGCAGGTTGATCACCGCTTCACCACTACGGCGGGCGTAGCCGTCGCGCCGGCGATCGGTGGCCGGGGGAGCGGCGCTGCCCGGCAGCGACATGCCGAGTGCCTCGGCGGCGCTGGCCATGGTGTTCGCGGTGAACATGCCGCCGCACGCGCCCTCGCCTGGACAGATGGCCCGCTCGATCGCGTCGACGTCCTCGCGCGACATCAGCCCCCGAGCGCAGGCGCCGACGGCCTCGAAGGCGTCGATGATCGTCACGTCGCGCTCGGTGCCGTCGGACAGCTTGGCGCGTCCGGGCAGGATCGAGCCGGCGTACAGGAACACCGCGGCCAGATCCAGCCGGGCGGCCGCCATCAGCATGCCGGGCAGTGACTTGTCGCACCCGGCCAGCAGCACCGACCCGTCGAGGCGCTCGGCCATCATCACGGTCTCGACGCTGTCGGCGATGATCTCGCGCGAGACCAGCGAGAAGTGCATGCCTTCGTGGCCCATCGAGATCCCGTCGGACACCGAGATCGTGCCGAATTCCAGCGGATAGCCGCCGGCGGCGAACACGCCTTCCTTGACGGCCTTGGCCAGCCGGTCCAGCGACAGGTTGCACGGCGTGATCTCGTTCCACGACGACGCCACCCCGATCTGCGGCTTGGCGAAGTCGTCGTCGTCCATGCCGACCGCCCGCAGCATCCCGCGCGACGCGGCCTTTTCCAGGCCGTCGGTGACCTCGCGGCTGCGGGGCTTGATGTCGATGTTGTCCGCCATGGCGTAAGTATTGCGCGCCGTGCCAGGTCGGCCAAAATCATTAAAATACCCCCAAGGGGTATACGAACGAAGCCGGCGATCTGGCCGTTCACCAGGGTGGCGTGGCGCGCAGGCGGCCCGATCGTTGACAATGGTGGCAACACCGGTGCCGCGCTGACGGCCCGAGCATGATCTTCACGACCAGGATGTTGGAGGGGCAGTGGCACCCACACACGGATACTCGTCGCAGAAAGACAACTACGCCAAGCGGTTACGGCGTATCGAGGGCCAGGTGCGGGGCATCGCCAAGATGATCGAGGACGACAAGTACTGCATCGACGTCCTGACCCAGATCAGCGCGGCCAACAACGCGTTGCAGTCGGTGGCGCTGAACCTGCTCGACGAGCACCTCGGCCACTGCCTCACCCACGCCGTCGCGCAGGGGGGCTCGGAGGCCGACCAGAAGCTCGCCGAAGCGTCGGCGGCGATTGCGCGACTCGTCCGCTCCTGATCTGTCACGGGTTGGGTGCCACCCGTGGTTGAGTAGTGCCCGTGGTGCCAGCTCGTGCCGCCGAAGGGCGAACCGCAATCAGCGGACCCTGGACACCCCGAATTGCCATCCAGCTGGCGGTCCTGGCCGCTGCTGCGTTCACCTACGTCACGGCCGAACTGCTGCCGGTCGGCGCACTGCCCGCGATCGCGCGTGACCTGCACGTCAGCATTCCGATGGTCGGCACGCTACTGGCCTGGTACGCGCTGGTCGCCGCCGTCACGACGATCCCCCTGGTGCGCTGGACCGCGCAGTGGCCACGCCGCCGGGCGTTGTTGCTCTCACTGATCTGCCTGACCGCGTCGCAGCTGATCTCGGCGCTGGCACCCAACTTCGTGGTCCTGGTGTGCGGACGCGCTCTGTCGGCAGTCACCCACGGCCTGATGCTCTCGGTGATCGCGCCGATCGCCACCCGACTGGTTCCGGCCAGCCACTCGGGGCGCGCCACCACCTCCATCTATGTCGGGATCAGCCTGGCCGTGGTGGTCGGTAGCCCAGCGACCGCGGCGATGAGCCTGGCGTGGAACTGGCGGGTGGCTGTCGCGGCGGTGACGGCGGTGGCCGCCGCGGTGACCGTGGCCGCGTGGGCGGTGTTGCCGCCGATGACGTTGCGTGACGACCAGTTGAAGTCGGTCGGCCGGGGCGCCCGGCACCACCGCAATCGACGTCTGGTGATCGTGAGCCTGCTCACCATGATCGCGGTGACCGGCCACTACATCTCGTTCACGTTCATGGCGGTGATCATTCGCGAAGTGGTGGGCATCCGAGGGCCGGACATCGCCTGGTTGCTCTCGATCTACGGGATCGCGGGCCTGGTCGCGATGCCCTTAGTGGCCCGGCCGCTGGATCACCACCCGCGGGTCGCGGCGATCAGCTGCATGGTCGGTCTGTATGTGACGCAGCTCGTGCTGACCGTGCTGGCCTTCCACCGATTCCCCTCGTTGATGACGGCCCTGGTCGGCGTCGTCACTATCGCGCTGTGGGGCGCCTTCGCCAACGCGGTGTCGCCGATGCTGCAATCGGCGGCGATGAAAGCCGGCGCCGACGACCCCGACGGCGCCTCCGGGTTGTACATGGCGGCTTTCCAGGGCGGGATCATGGCCGGCTCGTTTGTCGGCGGCCTGTTCCTGGAGCACGGCGTGCTGGCGATGTTCGCGGCGTCGGCGGCGTTGATCGGCATCGGAGCGGCCGGAATGACGTTCGAGAGGCAGCTCTTCGACGGTCCCACAGCTGACACTTAAGACTGCAGTTCAACGCGCTTTTTGACGCCCGTTTCCAGCCGATTTGGCGGTTGCCGGATTGATATTTCGGTCGCGTGCTCCTGCATACTGGCTCGAGAAGAGTGACTCGAGAGGGAATCACATGTCGCGCTTGTTCAAGGGCTCACTGACTGCTGCGCTCAGTGCAGTGGGAGTGGCCGCTGCGCTGGCGATGGGAAGCGGCGTCGCACTCGCAGACCCGGAACCACCGCCGCCGCCCGCACCCGGAGTGGACGCTCCGGCCCCGCCGCCGCCCGGCGACCCGGCGCCGCCGCCCGCGCCCGCCGACCCGCTGGCCGGCCCGCCTCCGGGCGTGCCCGCGCCGCCGGTCCCCGGTGCGCCTGTGACCGCACCGGGTGATCCCCTGGCGCCGTCGGCGACCGTGCCGGGGGCAACTCCGGTTGCCGTACCGACGTGCGCGTCGACGTGCGCAGGCCAGAACCCGGCGCCCTTTACCGGCCAACCGCCCTTCGTCCCGCCCACCTTCAACCCGGTCAACGGTGCAACCGTCGGGGTGGCCGAGCCGATCATCATCAACTTCGCCCGTCCGATCGCCGACAAGCCGATGGCCGAGCAGGCGATCCACGTGTCGTCCACCCCGCCGGTGCCCGGCAAGTTCTATTGGCTGACCCCCAGCCAGGTGCGGTGGCGTCCCAACAGCTTCTGGCCCGCTCACACCGCGGTGCACGTCGACGCGGCCGGGACCCAGAGCAACTTCGTCGTAGGTGACGCGCTGCAGGCCACCGCCGACGACGCGACGCACCAGCTGGTGATCACCCGCAACGGAACCGTCGAGCAGACCTTCCCGATGTCGATGGGCATGGCCGCGGGCGGTCACCAGACGCCGAACGGCACCTACTACGTGCTCGACAAGAAAGCCAAGGTCGTGATGGATTCGTCCACCTACGGCGTGCCGGTCAACTCGACCTACGGCTACAAGGTCGATGTCGAAGACGCCGTGCAGTTCGACAACAGCGGCGACTACGTGCACAGTGCGCCGTGGTCGGTGGCCGACCAAGGCAAGCGCGACGTCAGCCACGGCTGCATCAACATCAGCCCGACCAACGCCAAGTGGTTCTTCGCCAACTTCGGCACCGGTGATCCGATCATCGTCAAGAACTCCGTCGGCAACTACAGCAAAAACGACGGTTCCAACGACTGGCAGCTCGCGGGTCCCTTGGGCTAGTTCCAGATGCGAACTCGCCGAGCAGGTTCGAGGTATAGCTCGTCGTCCTTGGTGACTCCGAACGCCTCGTGGAACAGGTCGAGGTTGCGGATCACGCCGTTGCAGCGGAACTCCGGCGGCGAGTGCGGGTCGATGGCCAGCCGCCGAATCGCCTCGGCCTCACGGGATTTGGTCCGCCATACCTGCGCCCAGCCGTAGAACACCCGCTGCACGCCGGTCAGCCCGTCGATGACCGGCGCCTCCGCGCCGTTGAGTGACAGCTGGTAGGCGAGCAGCGCGATCGATAACCCACCGAGATCGCCGATGTTCTCCCCGACGGTGAACGCGCCGTTGACGTGATGGGTGGCGTCCAGCCCGCGCGGGGTGAACCCGTCGTATTGGTCGATCAAAGCCTTTGTGCGCACACCGAATTCGGCACGGTCGTCATCGGTCCACCAGTCGACCAGGTTGCCGTCGCCGTCGTACTTGGCGCCCTGGTCGTCGAAGCCGTGGCCGATCTCGTGACCGATCACCGCGCCGATGCCGCCGTAGTTCGCCGCGTCGTCGGCCTCGGCATCGAAGAACGGCGGCTGCAGAATCGCCGCCGGGAAGACGATCTCGTTCATCCCCGGGTTGTAGTAGGCATTGACGGTCTGCGGCGTCATGAACCACTCGTCGCGGTCCACCGGGCCGCCGAGCTTGGCCAAATCGCGGTCGTACTCCAGCGCGTAGCCGCGCTGGTAGTTGCCGTACAGGTCGTCGCGGGCGATCACCAAGCCGGAGTAGTCGCGCCACTTCGCCGGGTAACCGATCTTCGGGGTGAACTTGTCCAGTTTCTCCAGCGCCCGCTGCCGGGTCTCCGGCGTCATCCACTCCAGGTCGGTGATGCTGACGCGGTAGGCCTCGCGCAGGTTGGCCACCAGCTCGTCCATCCGGGCCTTCGCCTCGGGCGGGAAGTGGCGCTCCACGTAGAGCCGGCCGACGGCGTCGCCCATCAAGCTTTCGACCAGCGACACCCCGCGCTTCCAGCGATCACGCAGCTGCTCGGTGCCCGACAGCGTGCGACCGTAGAACGCGAAGTTCTCGTCGACCAGCTCGTCGTTCAGGATCGATGCGCGTCCGCTGATCACCCGCCAGCGCAGCCAGCGCCGCCAGTCCTCGATGTCCTCGCTCTCCCACAGCGATGCGAAAGCGATGAGGGCGTCCGGTTGGCGGACGACGACTTCGGCCGCCTGCTCCGACGTCGCACCCAACGCGCGGAACCACACCGCCCAGTCGAAACCGGTTGCCTTGGAGCGGAGTTCGTCGAAGGTGAACAGGTTGTACGTCAGCTCGGCGTCGCGGCGTTTGACCACGTCCCAGTGCGCGGCCGCGATCTTGGTCTCCAACGCGACGATCTGCTGTGCGGTCGTCGGCCAATCGCCGTCGTGTTCGCCGTAGACCAGCGCGAACATCCGCGCGATGTGCTTCGGATACTCGGCGAGGATCGCCGCGTGCTGCGGGTCGCGGTAATACGACTCGTCGGGCAGCCCTAGCCCCGACTGCGTCAGGTGCAGCAGGTAACGGGCGGAATTCTTGGAGTCGGTGTCGACGTAGAGGCCGGTGCCGCCGCCGATGCCGGTGCGCTGCAGCTCGCCCAGTTCGGCGGCCAGCTCGGTGGGCGTCAACGCAGCGTCGATGCCGGCCAGCTCGTCGAGCAGCGGCCGCACGCCCAGTCCCGCGATCGTGTCGGTGTCCATGAAGCTGGCGTACAGGTCGCCGATGCGCTGCGAGTCGGTGCCGTCGCCGCCGTTGGCCGCGGCGGCCTCGGTGATGAGGTCGCGCACCTGCTCCTCGGCACGGTCGGCCAGCAGCCGGAACGCGCCGTCGGTGGCCCGGTCGGCCGGGATGGCGTAATCCGCCAACCAGCGGCCGTTGACGTGACCGAACAGGTCGTCTTGGGGGCGGGCCGCGTCGTCGACATAGCTCAGGTCAAGGCCCGAGCGGATAGCTTCTACCGTCACGCCTTCATTGTTACCAAAGGCTCGGCGAGACTGCGGGCGGCCCGAGCGCCCGCCCAGCCGGGCATTCGCCAGCAAGCGCCCGCCCAGCCGGGCGGTCGGCCCTAGTACCCTCACGGCCATGCCCGACGACGAGCAAACCCCACCGGCGGCCGACGAGCCCGACGACGCCGCCGCGACGGCGACACCCGCCGGCGGCCGGATGTTCTCGCCCTACGGCCTGGCCTCCGCGGTGCTGGGCGCGTTGTGCGTCGCGGCGATCGCGCTGGGGGCGGTGATCTGGACCGACCACCGCAGCGACGTCGAGGAACGCACCTACCAGAGCCGGGCCATGCAGACCGCCGCCGACTGGACCGGCGTGTTGATCAACATGAACACCGACAACATCAAGGAAAGCCTGCAGAAGCTGCACGACGGCACGGTCGGAGAACTCAACGCCGACTTCGACTCCTCGATCCAGCCGTACCAGCAGGTCGTCGAGCGGCTGCAGTCGCGCAGCCGCGGTGAGGTCGAGGCCGTCGCCGTCGAAGCCGTGCACCACGACCTCGATGCTCAACCGGGCGGGCCCAAGCCGCCCGAGCCGCTGCCGGCGTCCATCGCCCGGCGCAGCGACGCGGTCATGGTCGTCGCCACGTCGGTCAGCGAGAACACCGGTGGCAAGCCCACGACCGTGCACTGGAATCTGCGGCTCGTCGTCTCCGACGTCGACGGCAAGCTGATGATCTCGCGGCTGGAGTCGATTCGATGAGAAACGCCTGGCGGGTGGTGGCTTTCGACGTTCTCGCGCCGCTGGCCGCGATCGCCGCGCTGCTGGCCATCGGCTACGTACTGGCTTGGCCGGTCTGGTGGGTGTCGCTGTGCTCGGTGCTGATCGTGCTGATCGTCGAAGGTGTGGCGGTCAATGTGTATCTGCTTCGGCGAGATTCGGTCACCGTCGGCACCGACGACGACGCCCCCGCTCTGCGCTTCGCCGTCGTCGCGCTGACCACCACCGCGATCGTCGCGGCCGTGCTGACCGGCTACCGGCATTGGGCGACGCCGGACCACGCCCTCAAAGTCGACTCGGCCGAGGTCGTTCGCGTCGCCGTCGACGTCGCCCAGGCGACCGCGACATTCTCACCGTCGGAGCCGATGGCCGCCATCGACAAGGCCGCGGCCATGATGGTGCCCGAACAGGGCAACACGTTCAAGGAGCAATTCGGCAAGGCGACAACGGATTTGGCGAAGCGTAATGTCACCGCCACCGCGGCGGTCATGGAGGCCGGCGTCGAGGCCATTGGACCCAGCGCTGCCGCCGTCGCCGTCGTGATGCGGGCCACCCAGAACGAACCCGGCCAGCCGCCGGACAACGCGGTGTTGGCACTGCGGGTCACGCTGACCAAGCAGGGCGACCACTGGCTGGTGCTCGGTGTCTCGCCGCTCAACCCGCGCTAACGCAGCCGGGCGTGCTCGACCATCAGGCAGCGGTCCATGACCACCTGCAGGCCGGCGGCTTCCGCGTCGCGTCCGACCTTCTCATGCCACAAACCCTCTTGCAGCCACAGGGTTTTCGGGTGCGGGTCGAGGGCGAGCACGTCTGCCAGCACCGAGGGCAGATCGTCGAACCGTCGGAAAACGTCGACCATGTCGGGCACCACGGGCAGGTCGGCCAGGCGCGAATACACCTTCGCCCCGGCGATGTCGCTGATCGTCGGGTTGACCGGAAAGACTTGGTACTGCCCACTTCTGAGCAGATAGCTGTAGATCTGGTTGCTGGGCCGGCTGGGTTTGTCGGATGCCCCGACGACGGCGATGGTTCGCGTGTCGGCGAAGATCTGCCGCAGCGCATGGTCGTCGGGGTTGGCCATCAGTGGCGGCGCGGCGGCCGCTGTGCGGGGCGTGGGACCGGATGCTCGGGCGGCTCGGACGACCGGGCCTTGGCGAAACGGTCCGAGAGCCGGCGCATCCGGATCATCAGCGACGCCGACGGGCTGGCGGTCGCCTCCAGATAGGAGCGCAGGTCGTCGACGTCCACCCCGATTCGGGATGCGAACTCCGGCAGCTTGAGGCCGGACCGCTCGATCAGTACCCGGACGTGACGGGACACCTCGTTGCGCTCGTTGGCTTCCAGGTGGTCGCGGGCCCGGTCGAGGACCTCGGCGAGGGCCTTGGAGATGCCGTAGGGATGCGAGGTCTCCAGCACCTCCTCGACCTGCCGGGCGGTGCGGCCGTAGGGGTCACGCTTGATCGCCACCGCGATCTGCTTCCAGGTGGCGATGTCGCCACCTTCCAGGGCCTGCCGGATGGCTGAGGTCGGCCAGAATTCGACGGGCCGGTCGCCGTCGCGGGGGCGGGCCGGAGGCCGGTGCGGCGCCTGACCATGGCGACGGTCCGCTGCCAACGTCACCTAGCCTCCTCCAACATCGCCACCGCTACCGCCAGGCAGCGCTGCCTGACACTCTCCCAGTTTGCCTTGGTATCGGACTCGGGCCAACCGTCGTTATCAACATCCGACGGATGCGGGTCAGCGAGGCGACGGACCAACTGGCTGGCGATCCACTGCCGACGGGGTGATTGACCAGAGTAATACCTGTCCATACCGGCCAGGACGACCGCGGCGTTCTCGGCATCCATGGTGTCTACCAGTTCGGCGAAATCGGCATAGTCGCGGCTGCTGTTGCGGCTCATGATCAGGTAGCCCTTGAGCCGCAGCGTCTCGGCGCCGGTCGGGATCTGCAGCCGGTCGCCGGTCGGCAGCTGCACGTGGGTGGTCTCCACCGGGCTGCGGCGTGCGAAGCGTGGCTGCTCGGCTTCCGCCTCCGCGGCCTGGGCCGCCAGCGCGTCCAGCGCCACCGCGAGCCGGCCGCGCCACAGCGTGACCGGGTGTACGGGCCGGATCGCGCGGGGCGCCGCCCGGCCCGCGCTGCCGCGGTGCGACAGGCTGCCGACGAACTTGCGGGCCGCCGACTGCGTGCCGTTGTTGCCGTTGGGTGTGCCGATCACGGCCAGCTGACGGGTGGCCGCGCTGGCGACGTAGGTGCTATCCTTGACCTTTTTCACCGGTTCGCCGCTGCGTCCGCAGCCGATGAACGCCAGCGGGTCGGCGACGGTGATCGCGTCAGGCACCATGTTCTTCAATCGGGCCGCGGACTTGAGCACGATCTTCAGGTCCGCACTGGGCACCGCGGGCGCCGAGATGTTGTCGGGAATCATTAGCACATCGCCGAGATCGACTGCAGGCAAAGGCTTTTCGAAGTCGACGGATGGCAGGATGCGTTCCAGCCAGGCGGGCAGCCACCAGTTCCACTCGGCGAATACCGCCATCAGCGCCGGCACCATCACCAATCGCACCACGGTGGCATCGACGGCGATCGCCACCGCGCAGGCCACCCCGATCTCGGCTACCAAAGGCATGCCGGCAAACGCGAACCCGATGAACACCGCAATCATGATCAGCGCCGCGCTGGTGATCGTCCGCGCGCTGGTGCTCACGCCGTAGGCCACCGCGTCGCGGGTGTTGCCGGTCTGCAGGAACCGTTCCCGGATCCGGGTCAGCAGGAAGATCTCGTAGTCCATCGACAGGCCGAACGTCATCGCCAGCACCAACGGCGGAACCGTGCTGTCAATCGAGGTGATCGGCGCAAAGCCCAACTTCTCCAGCCAGCCCCATTGGAACACCATCACCAGGCTGCCGTAGGCCGCGGCCACCGACAGCATCGTCATCACCACGCCCTTGAGGGCCAGAAACACCGACTGGATCGACAGCAGCAGCATCACGAACGCGATCAGAGCGACGAACACCAGCACCAGCCACTGGGTCTTGGACACTTCGTCGTCGAAGTCCTTGATCAGCGCGGTCGGTCCACCGACACTGATCTCCGCCGAGCCGGTCGCGGCCTGGGGGACGTGGGTGCGCATCCAGGAGATGGTGTTGCGGGCGCCGAGGTCCTCGGGGTCCACCGACAGCATCGCCGACAGCATCGCGCTGCTGTTGTCGTCGGCGAACACCGGCGGCGCCACCGAGACGATGTTGGGCGACTTGCCGATCTGGTCGCGGACCGCAGCCAACGTCTGGGCGTGGGTGGCCGACGATGCCTCACCGTTGGGAAAGCTCACCAACACCTGTATCGGGCCGAGCGCACCGGGCCCGAGCGCCTCGGACGCGGCCGACACACCGGCGCGGATTTCGTGCGACGAGTTGAACTGCCGAAGCAGGCTATTGCCCAACACCATCGACAGTGCCGGTATCGCCATCGCCAGCAGCACGGCCGCCGCCGCCGAGGCTGACGCCCACGGCCGGTGCATGACACCGCCGATCCAGTGTGTCCAGAACCGCGACTGCGTGGTCTCGGCGCGCCGCGACCAGTGCAGCACCGACGAACGCTTGGCGGCCGACCGGCCGAACGTGGCGAGCACCGCCGGCGTCATGGTCGTCGACGTCAGCATGGCGACGGCCACCGCGAGGATGGCGCCGGTGGCCATCGACGTCAGGGCCGGAGTGTTGATCAGGTAGATGCCGGTCAACGACGCCACGACGGTCATTCCCGACAGCGCGACGGCCAGCCCCGACGTGGCCATCGCCGCGTCGATCGCCTCCTGCGGCTGACGCCCGGCCCGCAGCTCCTCGCGGAAACGCATCAGGATGAACAGCGAATAATCGACGGCCAGGGCGATGCCGAACATCGACACCGTCGACGTCACGAACACCGACATCACGGTGTAGGCCGACAACAGATAGACCAGGCCCATCGTGATGATCACGGTGACGATGCCGAGCGCGAGCGGGATCGCTGCGGCGGCCAGTGAACCGAACACCGCCAACAACACGATCAGGATGATTGGAAGGTTCCACTGCTCGGCCTTGGCGATGTCGTGTTTGGTGTTGGCCGCCGCGGCCGTGCTCAACGCCCCCTGCCCGATCACATAGAGCCGCACGCGGCCGTCCCGCATCTGGCCCGGCCGTTCGCCCTGGACACCGACTTTGACCCGCAGCTTTTTGGCGGCGTCGCTGGCGCTGTTGTTGGCGGCGCTGTCGAGTCGCAGCGAGACCACATACGGCCGGTCCGGCTGCGGCGACGGCTGCGCGGGGTTGGGCACCACCACGACGTCGGGCTGCTGCTTGGCGACCTGCTGGAGGAACGCGGCGGCCGCCGTCATGTCCTCGTAGCTGGCATCCGCGCGTGGGGCGGCGACCAGCGCCAACGGGGATGTGCCCTGGTCGGGGTAGTGCGCCTCCAGCGCGTCGTGCACCTTCAGCGACTGGGATCCCGGTACCTCGAACCCACCGCCGGTGAGATGACCCGACGAGGTCAGCACCAGGTAGACGGCAGGGATCAGCGCCAGCAGCCAGCCGCTGAAGACCAGCCAGCGACCTCTGCGCAGGCTGCTGCTCAAGCGCATCATGAAGTGCTGGATGTCTTCTCTCCCCGCATCCGTTGCCCTGCGCCGACCCGCCGCGCCTGGCTACGCCGTCCGGTGCTCGCCACGGCCGCGCCTGCGATCGCCGCGAATTTGTGCGTGTCCGCGAGCCTACCGCAGGCAACCGTGTACGCAGCGGGCTTCCGGGTCGCTGAGCTGCAACGACTCCGTAACGGCGGCAATTCCCACATAGCTGTTCCACAGGTGTGATGAGATCCCTTTCCGCGAAGTGGCGACCCCGCCGGATTCGATGGCAGGATGACGACGACGTGCCGGCCCAGCGCCGGCGGTTTCTGGGGACAACGAGTTTCGCCCCGCACGCCCACAAGGAGCACGAATGAAGTCCCTGACCGGGAGCACCGCGACGCTTCGTCGTCGCTTGATCGGCGTCCTGACCGCGACCGGACTGGGCGGCACCGCCGCAGTCGTGCTGCTCTCCGCTCCCTCGGCGGTCGGCGCCTCCGACCCGTGCGCGGCCAGCGAGATGGCCCGCACGATCAGCAACGTGGCGCGCTCGGCGGGCGACTACCTCGACGGCCACCCCGAGACCAACCAGGCGATGACATCGGTGATGCAGCAGCCGGCCGGCCCGAGCTCGGTCACCTCGCTCAAGAGCTACTTCGACACCAATCCCAAGGCGGCCAGCGATTTACAGACCATCGCGTCGCCGCTAGCGGGACTGTCCACCCGGTGCAAGATGCCGATCAGCCTGCCCCAGGTGCTCGGGTTCATGCAGTCGGCGCAGGGTGCCCTTCCCGGTGGCCTGCCGGGCGCGGCGCAGGCTATCTCCGGCGCTCAGAACGCGATCCCGGGCGGCGCAGCGACGGTCCCGGGTGCCGCAGCGGCAATGCCAAGTGGCGCCGGCGCGTTCAGCGCCTTCAAGTGAGTCCCTCGACCCGATTCGGGTCGAGGTGGTTGTCGCTGCGGAACATGAAGAAGAACACCACCCAGCCGATTGCGGCCAACACCAGCCAGCTGACCAGGCGGTAGATCAGCATCGTCGAGACCGCAGTCGACAGCGACATGCCGCTGGACACCAGGCTCGGTACCAGTACCGCCTCGACCATCAGCAACCCGCCGGGCATCAGCGGAATCGTCCCGACCGCGCGGGCTGCCGCGCAGGCTACGGTCAGCCCCCCGAGCGAGACGTGCGATGCGCCCGCCGCGTAGGCCGCGCATGCCAGGCACGCGACGTCGGCGAACCGGTTGACCACCGACCAGCTGAACGCGGCCGCCACGTCGCGGCGCGTCAGGCTCACCGACTCGAGCTGGCAGAGCATCTGCCGCCACTTGGCCAGCCCGGCGTCGGACGGCTTGCCGCGTAGCGCATTGAACCGCGCCAGCACCCGGCACCCGATGCCCTCGATCAACTCGGGCCGTGACGCCACGGCCTGAGCCAACAGCAGCAGCGCGACGAAGCCGCCCAGCGTGAACAGCAACGAGAACGGGTTGTTCTTCGCGCCGAGCACGAATGCACCGCCCAGCCCGAGCAGCGCCAACCCCACCGCCTGCAGCACCCCCGACATCACCAGCTGCCAGGACGCCACCAACGTCGAGGCACCCCAAAGCCGTTGCTGCCGAAGCAGAAACGTCGCCGCGATCACCGGGCCACCGGGCAGCGTCGTACTCAAAGAGTTGGCCGCGTAGTACGCGGCCTCGGAGCGAAACTTGTGCACCCGTACCCCCGCCGAGGCCAGCAGGGTCCGCTGCACCTCGGCGAAACTGTGCATCAACACGATCGCGGCCACCGCACACGCCAGCAGCCACCACCAGTCGGCCGCGTACAGGCTTCGCGTCGCAGTGGTCAGCTGGTCCCAGGCCAGCGCCACCTCGACGGTCAGCACGGTCGCCACCACCGCCAGCGTCACCCACCGCAGCCACCAATACCGACTGCGGGCACGCTCGGGGACCTGACCGTCGACGTTCCTGGCCGGCGCGTCGTGCGACACGCGATTAGCGTAACTCCGCAGGTGGCGCTGGAAGGGTTGCGCGACGCCGGTGTTTGCGCGTGCCCAATGGAGTCGACCAAGCAGCTCCACAATTTACGACCCCGAGATGTCTAGGCTGGCCGGTATGGCATCACAGGGCTCGGCCGACTACGCCGACTCGGTAGAACCGATCGTCCGCAAAACCGCAGCCTGGTCCTGGCGCCTCCTAGTGATTCTGGCCGCCATCGTGGCGTTGCTGATGGTGATCAAGCGGCTCGAAGTCATCGTCGTCCCGCTGCTGCTGGCCCTGATGCTCAGCGCGTTGCTGGTCCCGATCGTCGACTTCCTGGATCGCCGCGGCGCGCCTCGCGGCGGGGCGGTGGCGCTGGTGATCCTGGGGGGCTTCGCGATCCTCGGCGGGATCTTGACCTTTGTCGTCAGCCAGTTCATCGTCGGTGTGCCGGATCTGGTCAACCAGGTCACCCGTAGCATCGACTCCGCCAAGAGGTGGCTGATCGAGGGGCCGCTGCATCTGAGCCGCCAGCAGATCGACAACGCCGGCAACTCGGCGATCCAAGCGCTGCAACACAATCAGGAGAAAGTGACCAGCGGCGCACTGTCGACCGCGACCGCCACCGCTGAAATCGTCACGGCCGCACTGCTCGTGCTGTTCACGCTCATCTTCTTCCTCTACGGCGGACGCAATATCTGGCACTACGTCACCAAGCTGTTCCCGAGCGATCACCGTGAGCGGGTGCGCGTCGCGGGTGGCGCGGGATTTCGCGCGCTGACCGGGTACGTGCGGGCCACCTTCTTGGTGGCCCTGGTCGACGCAGTGGGCATCGGCACCGGGTTGGCGATCATGTCGGTGCCGTTGGCCCTGCCCCTGGCCTCGCTGGTGTTCCTCGGGGCATTCATCCCACTGGTCGGTGCCGTGCTCAGCGGCTTCCTGGCGGTAATCGTGGCCTTGCTAGCGAAGGGCTTTGTTTACGCGCTGATCACGCTGGGCCTGCTGGTCGCGGTCAACCAACTCGAAGCCCACATCCTGCAGCCGCTGGTGATGGGCCGAGCGGTCTCGATCCATCCGCTGGCGGTCGTGGTGGCGATTTCGACAGGAGGCGTGCTGGCCGGCGTCGTCGGCGCACTGCTGTCCGTCCCGACCGTCGCGTTCTTCAACAACGCGTTCAAGGTGTTGCTGGCCAACGATCCGGACTCGGCGGTGGAAGACGGCGACGATTCGCTGATCCAGGCCGAAGCCGACGACCCGGAACCTGTCACAAGCGAGTAACGCGAACCGGATCCCTCGCCGAGCGTGCAGGTTATCCACGCGCCTTCGGGTGGTTTCACGGTCATTAGCCGCACAGTCGGCGGCTATCCGCGGCATCGCCCGGGCCCGGTAAGGCCACCAGTTACATGCGGCCCTCTCGGCGCAGCAGGTCCGCGGCGCTGAGGCCGCCGCCGCGGCGCGGACGCGGCTGGTCGCCGCGGGCGTTCATCTTCTCGGTGGCGGCGTCGGCGTCCTTCTCCTCACGCGGCGGGGTCGGGATCGCGGTGGTGACATCTTCCGGCGATTCGTTGGCCGGCGGGCCCGACGGCGTGTCCCGCGGCGGGACCTGCAGGGCGCGGGTCTCGTCGGCGGACGGCTGCGGCGGCTGCGGGCCGGGTTTACCGCCGCGCAGGTCGCTCAGCCAGGACTCGATCTCCCGGTCCTCGCCGCGCGGGGGAGCGGGGGGCCGCCCCGGCGCAGGGGCCGCCGACGGATTTGGCTGTGCCGAAAAGCGGGTAGTCGCAGGCTCTTTCGGCTGCGCCGGATTGGTCATCCGGGTGGTACCCGCCGCCGACGGCGGCGCGTCTTTGACCGGCGGCCGTACATCTGGCCGCTGCACGGGCGGCGGCGGCGCCGTGGGCCGGGCCGGCCGCTGTGCGCCCTCGGCGGTGGGGTGCGTGGGGTCGTGCGGCGGCCGGGGAGCCGGCGTGACCGGGGGACGGGTGGTCGCGGGCCGCGCAGTCCGGGCCCGCGCCGACGGCACCTTGCGCTCGTCGGGCAGGTGAATCTCGCCGAGCCCCAGGCGGTTCTGCAGACGCTTCATCCAATGCGGAGCCCACCAGCAGTCGTCGCCGAGCAACTTCATCACCGACGGCACCAGGAACATCCGGACCACGGTGGCGTCGAGCAACAGCGCCGCCATCAAGCCGAAGGCCAGGTATTTCATCATGACCAGATCGGAGAAGATGAACGAGCCGGCTACCACGGCGAGCACCAACGCGGCCGCGGTGATCAGGCGGCCCGTCGTCGCCGTACCGATCCGGATGGCCTCGGCCGTCGACATGCCCCGCGCCCGGGCCTCCACCATTCGGGACACCAGGAAGACCTCGTAGTCGGTGGCCAGGCCGAACCCGACCGCAACGACCAGGGCGATCAACACCACCATCAGCGGCGTCGCGGTGAAGTTCAGCCACTTCGACAAATGTCCGTCGACGAAAATCCAGGTGAGGATTCCCAGGGTGGACCCCAGCGTCAGGGCGCTCATCACTGCTGCCTTGATCGGTAGCACCACCGAGCCGAAGGCCAGGAACATCAGCAGCATGGTGGTGGTCAGCAATACGACCAACATCAACGGGGCCTTATCGAAGAGGCTGTGAATGCTGTCCTGCTCGAGCGCCGGCACGCCACCGACCAGCAGGGTCAGTCCGCGCGGTGGTGTGATCGATCGCAGCTCGTTGATCTTCTTGGCGGCGTCGTTGGCGTTGACCAGACCGTTCTGGATCACCCGGACCGAGTCGTCTTTCGGGTGGGCGCCGTTCGGGCCCGAGACACAGGGGTTGCCCTCGATCGTCGGGCAGGCCCGCTCCTGCCAGGTGGTGTCGGTGAAGCCGCTGATCGACGCGGCGTCATTGCGCACCTCGGCGACCTGCTGGTCGGTGACCTTGCTGTGGTTGTTGCTCTCGATCACCAACGTCAGCTGGTTGGTGCGATAGCCCGGGAACAGTTTGTCGAAGTTCTCCTGCGCCAACCGAACCGAGTTGTCCGGCGGCAGATACTTCTCGCTCATGCCGCCGAAGGCCAGGTTGTGCAACGGGATGACGAGCGCGATCATGCCGACGATGATCGGGATGGCGAACACCAGCGGCCGCTGCATGACGACGTTGACCAGCTTGCCCCAGAACCCGGCCTCGACCTCTTCGCGGGTTTTGGTCTTCTGCAGCCGGTCGGCCAGCCAGTTCAGGTAGGCCCGGGACGGCTTCCAGTTCGCCAGGAACGGGATGCGGAACAGCGTGCGCACCCCGAGCGCGTCGACGTGCTTACCCAGAATCGCCAGAGCCGCCGGCAGCAGCGTGATCGACAGGATCGCGGCCAGCGACACCGAGATGATCACGGCGTACGTCAGCGACTTCACGAAGCCCTGCGGCAACAGGAACAGGCTCGCCGCCGACACCGCGATCAACGTCGCGGAGAACACCACCGTGCGACCGGCCGTCATCACCGTGCGGCGTACTGCCGCCTCGGTGTCGTAGCCCTCGGCGATCTCTTCACGGAACCGGCTCACCACGAACAACCCGTAGTCGATCGCGATACCGAAGCCCATCATCGACACCACGGGCTGGGCAAAGAAGTGCACGGGCCCGAACTCGGCCAACAGCCGCAAAATGCCCGTCGACCCGGCAATGCTCAGGCCGCCGACGATGGCCGGCAGCGATGCCGCCACCGCACCACCGAAGACCAGGAACAGCACGACCGCGACCAGCGGCAGCGCCAGCACCTCCATGCGCTTCTGGTCGGTGGCGATCGTCCCGGTCAACGCGCTGGCGATCGGCTCCAGACCCGCCAGCTGAATCTTGCCGTCGTTGAGCTTCTGGAGATCGGGCTCGATGTCCTTGTAATTGGTCAGGATCGTGTCGTCGTCGTCGCCCTTGAGCGGGATGCTGACGAAGGTGTGCTTGCCGTCCTCACTGGCCATGCCCTTGATGACGGAGTCGGTGCTGGTCGGGGCCGCGAGCCAGCCGGCCCAGCCGACGACCTGGTCGGGGTGGTCTTTCTTGAAGGTGTTGAGCTCGTCGACGACTTTTTTCTGCCAGGCCGGGTCGTTGATCGACTTGGGGGCGGTGAACGTTGCCACGATGTGGCTGGTCCGGTCGCGGCCGTAGGTGTTGTCACCGAGCACCGATGCCTTGACCGACTGGCTGCCGTCGTCGTAGAAACCACTCTGCGTGACGTGCTTACCCAGGCTGATCCCGAAGATGCCGCCGAGCAGGCTCAGCGCCACCATCACGCCGATCACGATGAACCGATAGCGATATACAGTTCGACCCCACCAGGCGAACACGTAAGCTCCTTACTGGATCTGCGACGACCCGCGCATTGATGTTGAGTTGTCAGACACGCGAGGTCAGCAACGAGGACAGTGGCCGGAACGGTTGCAGCCACGCCCCCTGGTCAGGCAGCGAATCGAGGCCGATTCGCGGCAGTGGCTCCCGGAACACACCGGCGATGTCCTCCAGGTCGACAAAGTCCAAGGTATCCGACGCTAGCGCCCAACTCGCATGTTCGCGAAATCCAAGCACCTGGACGGGTACCCCGCTGCGCGCGATTTCCTCCAAGGGTATTCGGAACGCCTGCCCATCGGCCGACGCCACCACCAGAGCCGCCAAACCGTCCTGATAGCGCTGCGCGATGTGCGCGAGCATGTCGCTGTCGACGTCGCTGTCCTCGTCGAGCTTCGGCTTTGCGAATACCGCGAACCCGACGTTGCGCAATGCGTCTACCCACGGTCGCACCACGTCTGCGCTGCCCGGGGCGATATTGGTGAACACGGTCGCCTCGGGTTCGCTCGAGACGTCGTCGTGGTGCGCCGCGACTTCCGCCGTGCGACTCAGCAGCCAGCGTCCGAGGGCGTCGAAGCGCGGGCGCTCCAGCGCGGTAGGCCGTCGGCCCAGGATCGATCCCAGGCCCATGTCGAGGTTCGGCGCGTCCCAGACCAGCAATACCCGTCGCGGGGCGGGTCCGGAATCGACCGGGGGATCGATGGCTTCGATAAGACTCATGGGCGTTTTCTTTCCCAGAGGAATTCGTTGACGACGCTGCCGGCGACCTCGGCCTTTCCCTCGTACTTCGTGGTGGGGCGGACGGTTGAGACGGGTGTCGCGGCACCGAAGTCCACCCAGCTCAGCAGCGGCTCGCCGTCGCCGACCGCGGCAATCTGCTCGGCGTAGTCGGCGTGGTCGGTCGCGACGTGCAATATGCCGCCTGGCCGCAGCCGGTCGGCGATTCTCGCCACCACCGCAGGCTGCAGCAGCCGGCGCTTGTGATGCCGAGCCTTGGGCCACGGGTCGGGGAAGAACACCCGCACTCCGCTCAGCGAAGCGGGCGTCAGCAGGTGGTCGAGCACGTCGACGGCATCGCCGCGGATCAGCCGGATGTTCGTGACGTGCTCGCGGTCGATGCCGGACAGCAACTGCGCCAAGCCCCGCCGGTAGACCTCGACGGCGATCACGTCGACGTCCGGTTCGGCTTGTGCCATTGCCAGTGTGGAAGTACCTGTCCCGCAACCGATTTCGAGAACGAGCGGAGCGTCGCGGCCAAACCAGGCCGCGGCGTCCAGGGGTTCGGGCGTGCCGTCGGAGACGGCGACGCGGCCCAACTCCGGCCAGAGCCGCTCCCAGGTCCGCTGCTGTGCTGCCGACAACTGCGAGCGCCGCGTGCGAAAGCTGGTGGTCCGCCGGTAGCCGGCGACCTCACGTTCAGCGGGCAGGGCAGTAGAAGGCGTCGGCGGTGTGGCCGCGTCCACCCAGGGCTGCGCGCGCATCCGTTCATCGTGACCCATGAACCCATCATGTCGCCGCCCGCGGGGCAGATTGATACCCAACAGTTGCCTTTGGCCGGGGGCTGGTGACTCGCGGCTGGCATGGGCAAATGTCACCATTCGACTGACAAAACGGTGGTGCTGCGCGGTAATCGGCAGGTATTCAGCCACAATGGCGGGTTAGCGGGGTTAACAGCGCCTGCACAGCAAGAGCGGATAGGGGCGACCGATTTTCGTCGAAGAGCTGGAGCGGTTTGCGGCGGCGGTATCCGAGCCGCGCTGTGCGGCGATCGCCGCACAACTCGCCGCGCCGCTACAGGTGGCGGTTTACGGGCGCCGCGGCGTCGGCAGCAGCACCGTTGCCCAGGCACTGAGGTGCGCGGGGATCACCGTCACCACTCCGGCCGATGCCGATCTGGACGTCTACGTGCTGGCCGATGCGGTCAAACCGGAGGACCAGGCCGCCCTCGCCGGCGCCACCAGGCCACTGCTGGCCGTGCTGAACAAGGCCGACCTGGTCGCCACCGCGGCAACGGGCCGGCACCCGAACGGCCCGACCGAGGCCGCCCGGGCCCGGTGCGCCGCGCTGTCGGTCCGCGCCGGGACGCCCGTCGAACCGTTGGTCGCCGTCCTTGCGGTCGCGCCGCTCGACGACGGCGCGTGGACGGCGTTGCACGACCAGCGTCCACGGGTGCCCGCTTTGGATACCTTCGGCACCCGGCAGGCCAGGTCGGCGATCCGGCGCGGCGCAACCCGCGACGACGTCAAAACCCTGCTGCGCGGCCTGAGCAACATCGATGCCGTCGTCGCCCGGCTCGGCGTGCTCGGAGCCCAACTGCGCTACCAGCGCGTGCGGGAAGCGGTCGCCGAGTTGGAAGCGATGGCCGTGACCGACCAGCGCATCGGTGACTTCCTGAGTTGTGACGCCACCGTGATTGCCCAAATGATGGCCGCAGTCGACGCCGCCGAGTCGGTCGGCATGCCCGTCGATCGCGGCGACACCGCCGACGACCACCTACGGCGCGCGGCGCGCTGGGAGCGTCACCGCCGTGGGCCGGCAGTGGGCGTCCGGCGTGTCTGCGGCGCCGACATCGTCCGGGGCTCGCTGCGGCTGTGGGCGAAGGCCGGGGGCTCGATATGAGCAGTAACGACGACAGCACAGCAGTCGCCGACGTCGACGCGATGGTGACGGCGATCGGCCCGCAACTCGGCGCACCGGGCACCGAGCGGCTGGACGCCGTGCTGGTCACCGGTCCCTGGCTGGCCGGAGTGACCGGAGTGGTCGCCGCGCTCAGCGAGAAGATGCCGGACACGACCTTCGTCGAGCCGACGGACCTGGACCCCGGCCGAGCGCCCACGGCGGTGATCTTCGTGGTTTCGGCGGCCGCGGTGCTCACCGAATCCGACTGTGCGCTGCTCGACACGGCCACCGCCGAGACCGACGCGGTGATCGGCGTGGTGTCCAAGATCGACGTCCATCACAACTGGCAAGAGGTGCTGGCCGCTAACCGAGAGGTGCTCGCCGCGCATGCGGCGCGTTACGCCGACGTGCGGTGGGTCGGGGTGGCCGCCGCGCCCGAGGAAGGTGAGCCGCGCGTCGATGAGCTCGTCGCGGTGTTGTCCGACCACCTGGCCGACGACGAGCTAGCCCGCCGAAACAGATTGCGGGCATGGCAATCGAGGCTGCTTACCGTCGCCGACCGCTACGACCGCGACGCCGACGGAGCCGGCCGCCGCGCACGGGTCGAGGCGCTGCGAGAACAGCGCAGCGACATCCTTCGACAGCGACGCTTGTCCAAGTCCGAACGAACGATCGCGCTGCGGAGCCAGATCCAGCAGGCCCGCACGCAGCTGTCCTATTTCGCCCGCAATCGCTGTGCCGCAGTCCGCTCGGAATTACAGGAGAATGCCGCGGGCCTCAGCCGGGGCAAGCTGGCCGAGTTCGAGGGCGAGGCGACGGCCCGGCTCGAGAACGTCGTCACCGAGGTCGACGACAACATCACTGACCAGCTGGCCGAGATGGCACAGACCCTCGGGCTGACGGTCGACCCGCCGGCCCCTGCGCCGCTCCCGGCGGTTGACCTGCCCTCGCCTCCGCTCAAGTCACGCAAGCTGGAAACCCGGCTGATGATGCTGCTCGGCGCCGGCTTCGGGTTGGGGGTGGCGTTGACGCTGAGCCGGCTGCTCGCCGATTTGACTCCGAGCCTGACCATCGCCGGCGCCGTGGCGTGCGCGGCGATCGGGCTTGCCCTGACGGTGTGGGTGGTCGGAATGCGCGGCCTGCTCCGGGACCGATCTCTGCTGGATCGGTGGGCCGGCGAGGCCACCGCGCTGGTGCAGTCGTCGGCGGAGGAACTGGTAGCGACCCGCGTGCTTGCCGCCGAGTCGGCGCTGACGGCTGCATTGAGCGAGCAGGACGAGGGCGAGAGCACCCGGGTGGCCGAGCAGGTCAGCGTGATCGACACCGAGCTGCGTGAGCACTCCGTGGTGGCGGCCCGGGCGGCGGCGCTGCGCGGCAAGGAGATGCCGACATTGCAGGCCGCCCTGGAGGCGGTACGAACCGAACTCGGGGAGCCTGACCCGCCGATCGACACGGACGAAGCCGCTGCGGAGCCGTCCGACGATACGAACGTAGAGTCCGAGCCGTCGGCTCCCATCGATGCCGATGACGAGGTCGTCGACGACAAATCGGCGACAAAATCGGCCGATAACGTCTTCTGAATCGTTCTTGTGAGTCAGCCGATACACTCCCGGCTTTTTCTGGGTATTCAGCTCGCGATAACCTGTGTAGAGGCCGCCGCCATTTAGCCGCGCACTACGCACACCGCGACTGCAGGAGATTTTGATGACTTCAGCGACCATTCCTGGTCTGGATACTGCCCCGACGAACCATCAGGGCTTGTTGTCCTGGGTGGAGGAGGTCGCCGAGCTGACCCAGCCCGACCGGGTGGTTTTCGCTGACGGCTCCGACGAAGAATGGCAGCGGCTGGCCGACCAGCTGGTCGAGGCGGGCACCTTCACCAAGCTCAACGACAAGAAGCACAAGAACTCCTACCTGGCGCTGTCGGACCCGTCCGACGTGGCGCGGGTCGAGTCGCGGACCTTCATCTGTTCGGAGCGCGAGGTCGACGCCGGTCCGACCAACAACTGGAAGCCGCCGGCCGAGATGCGCGAGACGATGACCGAGCTGTACCGCGGCTCCATGCGCGGACGCACGATGTGGGTCGTCCCGTTCTGCATGGGTCCGCTCGGCGCCGAGGACCCCAAGCTGGGCGTGGAAATCACCGACTCCGAATACGTCGTCGCGTCGATGAAGGTGATGACCCGGATGGGCAAGGCCGCGCTGGAAAAGCTCGGCGACGACGGCTTTTTCGTCAAGGCATTGCACTCGATCGGCGCTCCGCTGGAGCCCGGTCAAAAGGACGTGCCGTGGCCCTGCAATGACACCAAATACATCACGCACTTTCCCGAAACCCGCGAAATCTGGAGCTTCGGTTCCGGCTATGGCGGAAATGCGTTGCTGGGCAAGAAATGCTATTCGCTGCGCATCGCCTCCGCGATGGCCCACGACGAGGGCTGGCTCGCCGAGCACATGCTGATCCTCAAGCTGATCTCCCCGGAGAACAAGGCGTACTACTTCGCCGCCGCGTTCCCGTCGGCCTGCGGCAAGACCAACCTGGCGATGCTGCAGCCCACCATCCCGGGCTGGCGCGCCCAGACCCTCGGTGACGACATCGCCTGGATGCGCTTCGGCAAAGATGGTCGGCTGTACGCGGTCAACCCCGAATTCGGCTTCTTCGGTGTTGCGCCGGGCACGAACTGGAAGTCCAACCCGAACGCGATGCGCACCATCGAGGGCGGCAACACCGTCTTCACCAACGTCGCGCTGACCGACGACGGCGACGTGTGGTGGGAGGGCCTGGAAGGTGACCCGCAGCACCTGATCGACTGGAAGGGCCGCGACTGGACGCCCGAATCCGGCGAGAAGGCCGCGCACCCCAACTCGCGCTACTGCACCCCGATGTCGCAGTGCCCGATCCTGGCCCCGGAGTGGGACGACCCGCAGGGCGTGCCGATCTCGGGCATCCTGTTCGGCGCCCGCCGCAAGACCACGGTCCCGCTGGTTACCGAGGCGCGCGACTGGCAGCACGGCGTCTTCATGGGCGCCACCATGGGCAGCGAGCAGACCGCCGCGGCGGAGGGCAAGGTCGGCGACGTGCGTCGCGACCCGATGGCCATGCTGCCGTTCCTGGGCTACAACGTCGGCGACTACTTCCAGCACTGGATCGACATCGGCAAGAACTCCGACGAGTCGAAGCTGCCGAAGGTGTTCTTCGTCAACTGGTTCCGTCGCGGCGACAAGGGCGAGTTCCTGTGGCCGGGCTTCGGTGAGAACAGCCGGGTGCTGAAGTGGATCGTCGACCGGATCGAGCACCAGGCCGGTGGCCAAGAAACTCCGATCGGCGTCGTGCCCACCGCGGGCGACTTGGACCTCGACAACTTGGACGTGGACTCCGCCGATGTCGAGCGTGCGCTGGCGGTCAACGTCGACGAGTGGCGCCAGGAAGTGCCGCTTATCGAGGAGTGGTTCGAGTTCGTCGGCGACAAGCTGCCGACCGGCGTCCGGGATGAGTTCGAAGCACTCAAGCAGCGCCTCGCCGAGTCCAACTAACACCCGCCCGGCAGGGTTGCCGAAACCGCAAGATCGGTCACCCGAACTTGTGAGTAAGCAGGCCCTGAACAGCTAACTTCTGTCGTAGCAGTACGCCGTTCGCTAGCCACGCTATGTTGCTGGGTGGTTGGCGGGCGGGTACGTTGGCCACGTGACAGCAGCCGCGCAGGATGTAACGGAGTCACACGTCCGGCCGGGGGTGCTGGTCCGCTCGCTGGGCATCGTCAGCGTCGTCATCGTCCCCGCCTTGGTGCTCCGAGTGCTCGGCCTCGAGCTCGATCCCGTCGTCGGGCTGATCGCGTACGGCGCGGCCGTGGTGGGCGCCAGCTTTGTGCTCGCCTGGGCCGCCGAAGCGGCTCAGGTCGACGTGTCCGGCAGCCTCGCCGTCGCCGTGCTGGCCGTGATTGCGGTGCTCCCCGAGTACGCGGTCGACCTCTACTACGCCTACACCGCCGGTCACCTGCCCGCCTACACCCAATACGCGGCGGCCAACATGACCGGTTCGAACCGATTGCTGATGGGGCTCGGCTGGCCGGTCGTCGTCCTGGTCACCGTGCTGGTGGCTCGCCGGAGTTCCGGACGTAAGCTCGACGCTCTGGAACTCGACACCAGCAATCGCGTCGAGATCGGCTTCCTGATGTTCGCCGGCGTGGGCGCCTTGGTCATACCTGCGAGCGGGCAGATCCACATCGCGTTCGGGCTCGCCCTGCTGGGCTGGTTTGGCTTCTACCTGTTCAAGCTCAGCCGCGGCGACGTCGAGGAGCCAGAGCTGATCGGCACCGCGGCTGAGCTGGGGGCCCTACCCGATCGGGCGCGACGTATCGTGGTGTCCGCGCTGTTCGTCGTCGCCGCGGGCGTGATTGTGACATGCGCAAAGCCGTTCGCCGACAACCTGATCGGCGCCGGAACGCAGCTGGGTATCGACCGCTTCCTACTGGTCCAGTGGCTGGCGCCGCTGGCGTCGGAGGCGCCGGAGTTCATCATCGCGACCATCTTCGCGTTCCGCGGCAAGGGCGACGACGCGATCGCCACACTGATCTCGGCGAAGGTCAACCAGTGGACGCTGCTGATCGGATCGCTGCCGGTGGCGTACATGATTGGCGGTGGCGGTGCGGCCATGCATCTGGACGGCCGCCAGGTCGAGGAGATCGTCCTGACCGCGGCGCAGACCCTAATGGGGGTGACGCTGTTGCTGGGTCTGCGATTTCAGCGCTGGGCCGCATGGGCGTTGCTGGTCTTGTTCCTCGTGCAGTTCCCGCTGACTTCCACGCCTGGGCGCCTGGTGCTCAGCGCGGTGTACGCCGCCGTCGCGGCGGTGGCGCTGGTGCGCTACCGGCGAGAGTTGCCGGCAATCTTGTCCGCCCCCTTCGGCGGTCGCGCCAAGCGCCACGGTGGTCACCCCCACCTCGAGGTGCATCCGCAGTAGTCGGCGCGCTCGCCGCAGCACGCCGCCGTCGCCGTCGCCGTCGCCGTCGCCGCCGCTGCCGTCGCCGTCGCCGCACGAACGTGAAACTGCCTTCACGCTCGGCGTCCAACGTGAAGCTAGCTTCACTTTCGGCGCTGCGAAAGCCCTCTTGACACCTGTCAAGTTCTCCGGCGGTACAGTCTGCCCATGCAGATTCGCGAGCACACCTCCGGTCAGGGCGGAGCCAACAAGCCCGCCATCATCCTTCACCCGTCCGGCACCGTGATCACGTTCGACGAACTCGAAGCCCGGGCCAATCGGTTGGCGCACTACTTCCGGCAGGCCGGCCTAGTCGAAGGCGATGCCGTCGCGATCCTGATGGAGAACAACGAACACATCCACGCCGTGATGTGGGCCGCCCGGCGGGCCGGCCTGTACTACGTGCCGATCAACACGCACCTGACCGCCTCCGAAGCGGCGTACATCATCGACAACAGCGCCGCCAAAGCGATCATCGGGTCGGGCGCGCTGCGCAAAACCTGCGAGAACCTCGCCGAACACCTACCTCGAGGTCTGCCTGGCCTGCTGATACTCGCCTCCGGCGAAGGGGACGCCGATCTCGATGGCTGGGCGCGTTACCCCGAATGTGTTGCCGATCAACCGGATACGCCGATCGACGACGAACTCGAGGGCGACCTTTTGCAGTACTCCTCTGGAACCACCGGCCGTCCCAAGGGAATCAAGCGGCCGCTGCCGCACGTATCGCCCGCGGACGCGCCGGGCATGATGTCGGCGCTGGTCGGCTTCTGGATGCACCCGGACGCGGTCTACCTCAGCCCCGCGCCGCTCTATCACACGGCGCCGTCGGTGTGGTCGATGACGGTGCAGGCCGGCGGCATCACGACGGTGGTGCTGGAGAAGTTCGACCCAGAAGGCTGCCTGGATGCCATTGCGCGGCACAAAGTCACGCACGGGCAGTTCGTGCCGGTGATGTTCACCCGGATGCTGAAACTACCCGAGGCGATTCGTAATTCGTACGATCTGTCCAGCCTGCAACGGGTGATGCACGCCGCCGCGCCCTGTCCGGTCGAGATCAAGAAGCAGATGATCGACTGGTGGGGGCCGATCGTCGACGAGTATTACGCGTCCTCGGAGGCTATCGGATCGACGTTGATCAGCGCCGAAGAGTGGTTGGCCCATCCCGGTTCGGTCGGCAAGCCGATGATGTGTCAGCTGCACATCCTCGACGAGAATGGCGACGAGTTGCCGCCCGGGCAGGCCGGTGAAATCTATTTCGAGGGCGGCATGTCCTTCGAATATCTCAACGACTCGGAGAAGACGGCCGCGTCGCGCGACAAGCACGGCTGGACCACGGTCGGCGACGTCGGTTACGTCGACGAGGACGGTTATCTATACCTGACCGACCGCCGCCACCACATGATCATCTCCGGCGGAGTGAACATTTACCCGCAGGAAGCCGAGAACCTTCTGGTCACCCATCCAAAGGTGTTGGATGCCGCGGTCTTTGGCATTCCGGACGAGGAGATGGGCCAAAGCGTCAAGGCTGCCGTCCAGACCGTCGACCCGGCGGACGCGACCGACGAGTTCGGCGCCGAACTCCTAGGCTGGATGCGGGAGCGGTTGGCACACTACAAGTGCCCCAAGTCGATTTCGTTCGAGGCGCAGCTGCCGCGCACCGACACCGGGAAGATGTTCAAGCACGAGTTGATCCAGAAGTATTCGGTGTGACGTTGCGCGTGGTCGACGTGTCGGAGCCCGACTCCGAACTCGACTCTGCGCGGCTTAGTGCGCCGATCGTGGCGGTCGGACCGCTGTCCGGCGCCTGTGAATACTGGCTCGAGCGAGCCACTTTCACCCTCAGCGAAGACGTATCCGGTGACCGTCGGGTGATCACCGTCCCGTCGATCGACGACGCTCTTGCCGATCTGTGCCGGCGCGTCGAACGCTGGCCGATCGCGGCGGCGACCTGTGACGACGTCCTGCGATCGGTCGCCCCGGCCGGCCCGGCGCTGGCCGGGGTGATCACAGAGTCGCTGGCCTACTCGACGCTGCAGTCGGGTCCGGAGTTCGCCCGCTGGCTGGCCGACCGCGGCCCGGCCACGATGCCCGACATCCCACATCCGGTGCAGGCTCACCGCGACGGCGACACGTTACGGATCGCGTTCGACCGTCCGCAACGACACAACGCGTTTTCTACCGACGCCCGCGCCGCGCTGCTCGAGGCTTTGACTGTGGCGCAACTGGATTCGTCGATCAGCGAAGTCGTGCTGACCGGCAACGGACCGTCGTTCTGCAGCGGGGGAGACCTCGACGAGTTCGGTACGTTCGTCGACCCGGCCAGCGCGCACTTGGCCCGCACCCGCCACAGCCCGGCGTTGGTGCTGGACGCGTTGACGAGACGCCTCGGTGCGGCATGCCGCGCCGAGGTGCACGGTCGGGTGCTGGGCAGCGGATTGGAGATGGTCGCGTTCTGCGGTCGGGTCGACGCCACTGCCGACGCGGTGTTCGGCCTGCCGGAGCTGAGGCTGGGGCTGATCCCCGGCGCGGGCGGAACCGTCAGCGTCACCCGTCGGATAGGTCGTTGGCGCACAGCGTATTTGGTGCTCAGCGGCGCGACGCTCGACGCTGCGACGGCGCTGTCGTGGGGCCTGATCGACGCGCTGCGCTGACGGGCGCCAGACAGAAGCCACGGCTGCGATTAAGCCGAAATCACGACCTGGCTTCTGTCTCGCGGGGCTCAGAGCCCGCACGGGGCTCACAGTCCGCCGCGGGAGACCAGTTGCGCCGCAATCACATTGCGCTGGATCTCGTTGGTGCCCTCGCCGACGATCATCAGCGGGGCGTCGCGGAAGTACCGTTCGACGTCGTATTCGGTGGAATACCCGTAGCCCCCGTGGATTCGGACGGCATCGAGCGCGATCTCCATCGCGACCTCGGAGGCGAACAGCTTGGCCATGCCGGCCTCCATGTCACACCGCTCGCCGCTGTCGTAGCGCTCGGCGGCATAACGGGTGAGCTGCCGGGCGGCGGTGAGCTTGGTCGCCATGTCGGCCAGATAGTTTCCGACCGACTGGTGTTTCCAGATCGGCTGACCGAAGCTCTCCCGCTGCTGCGCGTAGGCCAGTGCATCGTCGAGCGCCGCGGTCGCCACGCCGAGGGCGCGCGACGCGACCTGAATCCGGCCCGTCTCGAGGCCCTTCATCATCTGTGCGAAACCCTTGCCCGCATCGCCACCGAGGATCGCCGAGTGCGACGCCCGGTAGCCGTCGAAGGACAACTCGCAGCTCTCGACGCCCTTGTACCCCAGCTTCGGCAGGTCCCGTGACACTGTGAGGCCCGGCCCGTGCTCGACGAGCAGCACGGAAATCCCGGTGTGCCGGGGCCGGGCCTCCGGGTCGGTTTTGCAGAGCAAGGCGATCAACCCGGACCGTCGCGCGTTGGAGATCCAGGTCTTGGATCCGTTGACGACGAGTTGGTCCCCGTCCGACAGGGCAGTGGTCGAGATGTTCTGCAGATCGCTGCCACCGCCCGGCTCGGTGAGCGCCATCGTCGCGCGCAGCTCGCCGCTGGCCATCGGCGGGAGGTAACGCTGTCTCTGCTCGTCGGTGCCGAACAGCGCCAGCAACTTGGCCACCACGGTGTGCCCGCCCATCGCCCCGGCCAGGCTCATCCACCCGCGCGCCAGCTCCTGTGTCACCAGCGCGTAGCACCACATCGACACCGGTGTGCCGCCGTATTCCTCGGGCACCGCCAGGCCGTAGATTCCGATGCGCTTCATCTGCTCGATCCACGCTTCGGGATACTCGTTGGCATGCTCGACTTCGCGCACCGTCGGCCTGACTTGTTTGTCGACGAATTCACGTACCGTCGCGACCAACATTGCCTCATCGCCATCGAGACCCATTGCCCCATGGTGGCACGGTGACCTCCGGCCCCTACTTCGACCAGGTGCACACCGGGCAGGTGTTCACCGCTGCGCCGTCGATGACGCTCACCCCGGGACTGGCCGCGGTGCATCAGAGCATCCTGGGCGACCGGCTGCGCCTGCCGCTGGACGCCGAGCTGTCCGCCGCGGTCACCGGATTGCCGGCAACGCTGGCACACCCGGGCCTGGTCTGCGACGTCGCGATCGGCCAGTCGACGCTGGCCACCCAGCACGTCAAGGCCAACCTGTTCTATCGCGGCCTGCAATTCTTCCGCTTTCCGGCCATCGGTGACACGCTGTTCACCCGTACCGAGGTCGTCGGGCTCAAGAAGAACGCCGCCAAACCCGGTCGCGCACCTACCGGGCTGATGGCTCTGCGGATCACCACCATCGACCAGGCCGACCGGCTGATCCTGGACTTCTACCGCTGCGCGATGCTGCCACTGAGTCCCGACGGCGACCCCGAGGGCTCCAATCATGCCGACGACTTGTCGACGGTCGGCGCCGACCTGGCCGGACCGTCGTCGGCTGCTGCCGACTGGGACGGTGATGCGTTCCGGCAGCGGGTCACCGGCCCACACTTCGACCCAAGCCTGGCCGGCGCCGTACTACGGGGGAGCGCCGACGTGGTGACCAGTGCACCCGAACTGGCCCGCCTCACCCTGAATATTGCTGGCGTGCATCACGACTCACGCATCGGAGGTCGGCGGCTGGTGTACGGCGGCCACACCATCGGGCTGGCGTTGGCCCAGGCAAGCAGGCTGCTGCCGAACCTCGCGACCGTGCTGGGCTGGACGTCGTGCGATCACACCGGGCCGGTGTACGAGGGCGACACGCTCTACAGCGAGCTGCATGTCGAGTCGGCCGAACCGACCGACGACGGCGGCAGGCTGGGACTGCGATCGGTGGTCTACGCGATCACCGACAACCCCGACGAGCCGCGACAAGTTCTCGACTGGCGTTTCACCGCGCTGCAATTCTGATGCTGTCCGAAGCCCGCCGTGTGGCCGCCGATATCGGCGAGCTTCTCGGGGTGGCGGTCGACGCCGAAACCATCCTCACCGGTCGTGCGGCACTGCTTGAACTTCCTCTCCCGGAACGTATTTCGGCGGGCGGCGCAACACGGCTGCTGCCCACCACTGATGGGTGGTGCGCGATCGCCCTGCCGCGAGACGACGACATCGCCGCCGTACCCGCCATGCTGGAAGTCGACGTGGTCGCCGATCATTGGTGCGAGCTATCCCGTTGGGCGGCGCGGTGTTCGACCGCTGTCGTCGTCGAGCGTGCGCGACTGCTCGACATCGCGGCGGCGGCGTTGGGTGAGGCTGCCGCGGATGAGCCGATCGTCCGCCGGGGCGGCGACGCGGTCGGGCCGCGACCGGCCGGCGGGCTCCTGGTCGCGGATTTGTCGTCACTGTGGGCGGGGCCACTGTGTGGTCAACTGCTCGCTCTTGCGGGTGCGGTCGTCGTCAAGGTGGAAAGCCTGAACCGGCCCGACGGCGCCCGCCGCGGCGAACCGGCGTTTTTCGACTGGATCAACGGTGGAAAGCTTTCCTACGCGGTCGATTTCGACACCGATGCCGTGCGCGCGCTGCTCGGCGTCGCCGACATCGTCATCGAAGGTTCCCGGCCCGCGGCGCTGCGTCGCCGCCGCCTCGATGCCGACAGCGTGCCGGGCCGACCGGGCCGAATCTGGCTGCGCATCAACGGCTATCGCGGTCAGCCGGACCGGCCTGCGTTCGGTGACGACGCCGCGGTCGCGGGTGGACTGGTCGGCGACGGGCCGGTGTTCTTCGGCGACGCGATCGCCGATCCGCTCACCGGACTCGAAGCGGCACGCGCGAT
The DNA here is from genome assembly GCF_022430545.2 of Mycobacterium paraterrae. Classification (NCBI taxonomy): domain Bacteria; kingdom Bacillati; phylum Actinomycetota; class Actinomycetes; order Mycobacteriales; family Mycobacteriaceae; genus Mycobacterium; species Mycobacterium paraterrae. The sequence goes on from NZ_CP092488.2 coordinate 2,400,943, forward strand.
AGCGGAGTCGCTGCGTCGGGGCGGCGGCGAGGTGATCGACGTGGCGATGGCTCAGGTCGCCGCCCGGTACGCCACCTTCCCGCGAGAGCCGGCCACCACGGCGGCGCCCCCGGTGTCGTCACCGGCGCCGGCGTTGGGCGCGGACAACGACGCCGTGGACCGTCTGGTAGCCCAAAGATGTTGATCCAACGCGCCGTCATGCTCGACGGGACGACGGTCGACATCAGGGTGAGCAGCCGCATCGATGACGTGGCCGCGACCCTGACGCCGCAGCAGGGTGAAGACGTGCTGGACGCCGGGGGCGGCGCCGTGTTGCCCGGCCTGCACGACCATCACGTGCACCTGTATTCAGCGGCGGCCGCCGCGACGTCGCTACGCGTCGGGCCGCCGCAGGTCCACGACCGCACCCAGTTGGCCGCCGTATTGAGTCGCGCCGTTCCCGGCGACGACGGCTGGGTCCGCGCGGTCGGCTACCACGACTCCGTTGCCGGGCCGTTGGACCGCGACGCCCTCGACGCGATCGCCCCGGCGGCGCCGTTGCGGATCCAGCACCGCAGCGGCGTGCTGTGGATGCTCAACTCGGCGGGCCTGCAACACGTGGGTCTGGCCGATCATCCCGACGGCCGGTTGCGCAGCAGCGACTCATGGGCGCAAGCCTTGGGTCGTAGCGAAACCAGCTTGGCAGAACTCAGTGAGCGGCTCAGCCGTTACGGTGTCACCGGGATCACTGATGCCACACCGGATCTCGCGATCGCCGACATCGTTGGGCTGTCCGAGCTGCATCGCCGCGGCGAGCTGCGCCAACACGTGCACTGTCTGGCTCCGGGCAAGCGGATATTGCACGACGACGATCTGGACCTCGAGCAATTGGCGGCCTGGATCACCGATCGGCACCGCGACAACCACCCGGTGGCCATCCATTGCGTGACCGCGGCGCAGCTGTTAGTGACGATCGCAGCGTTCCGCGAGTCCGGATGCCGGCCGAACGACCGCATCGAGCACGCTGCGGTCGTCCCGGTGGACTGCCTGACGGATCTGCGCGAGCTCGGGATGACCGTGGTGACCCAACCCAATTTCGTTGCCGAGCGGGGCGATCAGTATCTCGCCGAGGTGCCGGCCGGTGAGCACGAGGAACTCTGGCGGGTGGCGTCGCTGCTCGAGGCCGGCGTCTCGGTGGCGCTGTCGACGGACATGCCGTTCGGGGACGGCGACCCGTGGGCGGCGATGCGGGCCGCGGTGCGCCGCGCCGCACCCAGCGGGGCAGTGCTGAATCGACGCGAATGCATTTCCGCCCGAACGGCATTGACGATGTTCCTCGGTCGCGCCGAGCAACCTGGCCGACCCCGCCTCGTCGCGCCCGGGGAGCCCGCCGACCTGTGCGTGCTGAGCGTCTCACCCGAAACCGCGCTGGCCGACCTCGACGCCGGGATGGTCGCCGCGACCGTCATCGACGGCGGAATCGTCTACTCGACAGCCTGATTCACGATATTTCTCCGACCAGATAACGCTGCAGGGTCGGCGCGACGGCGTCGACCAGCGTGTCGACGTCGAGGGAGTGGATCGGCTCGACGGACACTCCGTACCGCATGATCCCCAGCCCGACCACCTGCGAGGCGCACAGAGACGCGCGGAACGTGATCTGGTCGGCCCCGAGTTTCTTGAGCAGCGGGTTGAAGACCGGCCCGATGAAGAGCCCCTGGGCGATGTCGACGGTCTTGGCCAGGCCCGCAGTGGCGATCGCGCTGGCGGCGAAGGGCCCACCGCCGGTGACGTCCCACGTGGTGAGCAACATGTGCAGGGTTCGTCGACCGGCTTGGTTGATGCTGCCGCGGATCGCGCGGTCGATGAATTCGGGCGTGCCGAACGGCAGGCGAAGCTTGCGCGCGACGGGGTCGAGGATCCCGCGAGACGGCTTGTCGCTGGCGGCCACACTCTCAGGATGACGGTGCGGCCGGCAAAGTTCAAGCACCCGGTCAGTGGGGCAATTCGCGGAACGGCGTGTTCTTGTACGGCTCAGGCTCTTTGGGCAGGCCGAGCACCCGTTCACCGACGATGTTTCGTTGGATCTGGTCGGTACCGCCGCCGATCGAGGTGAAGTAGGCGTTCAAGGTCCGGAAGGTCACGGCGTCGCCGACGGGATTGTCGGGGCCGGTCAACATCGCCTCGGCGCCAACGATTTCGGTTTCGACGCGCGCGGTCTCGTGCAGGATCCGCGACATCGCGATTTTGCCCAACGCCATCAGCGTGGCCGACTCGACGCGGTCCGTCGCGGCCTTGGACCGCTGGGTGTTCCATCGATTGACCGTGGTCAGCGCGTCGACGCGGGCGATCTGCTGGCGAATGTAGGGATCATCCAGCCGCCCGGACTCCCGCGCCAATTCCACCAAGAGATGGCCTTTTTCGTCGCGGGGCCGTTTGGCGTCCTTGGCGGTGCGGGCGATGTCGGCCATGAACCGTCGCTCATAGGCCAGCGCCGTCTGCAGCACCGACCAGCCGCCGTTCAACTCGCCGACCAGGTTCCCGGCCGGCACGCGCGCGTCGTGAATAAAGACTTCGTTGAATTCCGACTCGCCGGTGATCTGGTGAATCGGCCGGACTTCCACACCGGGTTGCTTCATCGGCAGCATGAAGAAGCTGATGCCTTGGTGCTTGGGCACATCCCAGTCGGTCCTGGCCACCAGCATGCCGTAGTCGGCCGTCGTGGCGAACGACGTCCACACCTTCTGGCCGTTGATCACCCACTCGTCACCGTCACGCTCGGCCCGCGTCCGCAGGCCGGCGAGGTCCGAACCCGCGCCGGGCTCGCTGTAGAGCAGGCACCACTTGCTTTCGCCGCGGATCGACGGTGGGATCAGCCGACGCTTCTGCTCGTCGGTCCCCAACTCGTGCAGCGTGCAGGCGAACAGGTTGCCGCGGTCGTGGCCGCAACCGAAGGCGCCAACCGTCGCGAATTCCGCTGCCACCAAACGTGATTGGGCATCTGTCAGGCCGCGCCCATAGAACCCCGGCTCCCAACTGGGCGTGGCCCATCCCGCGTCGACCACGGTGTGTGCCCAGGTGCCCCGGTCGATACCCGGATTCCAGTTGTCGGCCAGCCACTTTCGGACCTCGGCGCGCAACTCGTCGTCATTCATTTGCGGCTCATGCTCCGATCTGCTGCATGTAGCGTTCCCTGTGCCAGGACGCGCTGCCCAATAGTTGCGCGTCGCTACGGGCTCGCCGTAGATAGAGGTGCGCCGGATGCTCCCAGGTGAATCCGATGCCGCCGTGCACCTGGATGTTGGTCGCCGCGACGAACACGAACGCGTCGGCGCAATATGCCTGCGCCAGGGCAAGATCCGCGATCCGCGACGGTGCCTGCGCCGCGAAGGCCTCCGCGGCGAACCGCGCCGCCGACACCGCGGACTCCGCCTCCAGCAGCATGTCGGCGCACATGTGCTTGACCGCCTGGAAGCTGCCGATCGCGCGGCCGAACTGATAACGGGTCTTGGCGTACTCGGTGGCCATCTCGACCACGCGTCGAGCACCGCCGGCCTGCTCGCTGACCAAGGCCAACGCCGCGCAATCCAGGGCCGCATTGACCACCTCGACGCCCGCACCCGGCTGGCCGATCAGCTGCGCCGGCGTGTCGACGAACTGCAGTCGGCATTGCTTACGGGTGGGGTCGACCGTGGTCAGCGGCGTCACCGCCAGCCCCGCGGCACCGGCGTCGACCGCGAAAACCGCCGGGCCCGCGTCGGTGGCGGCCAGCACGTAAATCCGTTGCGCCGAAAGGCCGTCGAGCACGAAATGCTTGTAGCCGGTGACATGCCAGCGGTCACCGATGAGGCCCGCCGACGTCGCGATGCTCGCCGGCAACCGGGCCGAGCCGTCCTCGGCGAAGGCGGCGGTCGCGAGCAACTCGCCCGCCGCGATGCGCGGCAGCACCGCCGCGCACTCCTCGGCGTCACCGGTCGCCGCCAGCAGGCTGGGGACCAGCACCGCGGTGGACAGGAACGGGCTGACCAACAGCGCCCGGCCCATCTCCTCCATCGCGATCCCCATCTCGACCGGTCCCGCCCCGCCACCGCCGTGCTCTTCGTCGATCAGCAGCCCGGTCAGGCCCATCGCCGCCAGCTCACGCCAGAGGACCGGGTCGTGGCCGGCGTCGGTGGCCATTTGGGTGCGCACCTGCGCCTCGCCGGAACGACGGGCCATCAGGTCGGCGACCGCGCTGCGCAGCGCCCGCTGTTCGTCGCTCACCGAGAAGGGCATCAGGCAGCGGCGCCGAGCGCCGAGCGGAGGCTTTCGCACTGGCTGGCGAAAAATGCTTTGGACACCGAGGCTTTCGGCACGACGAGGTCGAAGCCGTGGAAGGCGCCCTCGACCGTCTCGACCTGGCACGGCACGCCGGCTGCGGTCAGCCGGGCCGCGTAGGCGAGGTCCTCGTCGTGGAAAAGGTCGTGTGTGCCGACGCCGATCCACGCCGGAGGCAATCCACTGAGATCTTCGCGACGGGCCGGCACCGCAACCTTCGGATCAGCATTGCCCAGGTAAGCCGACCAACCGAAGCGGTTGCTCTTCGGGCTCCACAGCCGGTATTTGGGGTTCTCCGGCGTCGATCCGCTTCGGTCATCCAGCATCGGGTAGGCCAGCAGCTGCAAGGTCGGTGTGACCTCGCCACGGTCGCGGGCCAGGAATGCCAGGGCGGCCGCCAGCCCGCCGCCCGCGCTGGCGCCGCCGATCGCGACACGCGCCGGGTCGACCGCCGGTAATCCCGCCAGCCACTGCAGCGCCGTGTAGCAGTCCTCGAGCGGGGCCGGATAGGGATGCTCGGGCGCTAACCGGTAGTCCACCGCGGCCACCGTGACCCCCAGCTCGCGCACGAATCGACGGCACAGCGCGTCGTCCTGTTGGGCGGTGCCGATCACGTAGCCGCCGCCGTGAATCCACAGCAGCGCCGGACCCGGCTGGGTGGCACCCTCGGGACGGTGCAACCGGATCCCCACACCGGAGCTCAGAATCAGCGCTTCGACGCCGCGTTTGCTGGTGCCCCCGTGCGGGGCTCCGGGCGATATCGCGCGGATCAGCTTCAGCGTGCGTGGTCCGACCAGTCCGCGCGGGGCTAAACGGGCGACTTTGCGGAGGTCAGGGTGGAAATCGGTGCTCGGCATCGATCCAGTATGCCGACCAGTGCTTACGCTGTGGCGACCGCGGTCAAATGAACAATTCGCATTTACCGTTTCAGTTCCATACCCGGGGGTACGCTCGCCCGATGACGGAACCCACGGCGCCCCCGCGACGCCGACCCTCCTTGGCGTCGCAGGCGAGATGGTTGCTGAGGGCGAAGCCAGGTGACTACGTCCTGGCCTGGAGCGATCTGCTGGCGTCGCTGCCTGTCGTCGGGCGCCACCTCGAACCGTTCGGTGGCATCACCGCAATGGGCGTGTGCGGCTACCGGTACGCACCGGAGTTCATTGCCGCTTCGAAGGATCCGTCTCGAGTCGGCGTCGATCGTCAAGCTGAACGCGACCAAACGAACGCGATCCTCGACGCCGCGCTGCGCGGCGTTGTCGCCGCCGGCGACCTGGAGAGCCCGTGGCCGCAGCCGGACACGGTCGCTCCGGTCTTGCGCGCGCTGCGTCACCGTCGGCATCTGCATCGTGCGTCGGTGCGTTACGGGAAGCTGCCCTCGCAGTTGCTCGACGTCTGGCGGCGCAAGGATCTGCCGGTGCGACCGGCGCCGGTGTTGCTTTTCGTCCCCGGTGGGGCCTGGGTGCACGGTGGGCGCCAACTGCAGGGCTACGCATTGATGTCGCAACTCGCCGAGATGGGTTGGATTTGTCTGTCGGTGGAATACCGGGCCTCGCCGCACAATCGGTGGCCGGCGCACATCATCGACGTCAAGACCGCGATCGCGTGGGCACGAGCGAACGTCGACAAGTTCGGCGGTGATCGCGATTTCATTGCGGTGGCGGGATGTTCGGCCGGCGGGCATCTGGCCGCGCTGGCCGGGTTGACCCCGAACGACCCCGATCTGGAGGGCACGCTGCCGCCGGACTCGGACACCTCGGTGGACGCCGTCGTCGGGATCTACGGCCGCTACGACTGGGAAGACCGGTCCACTCCGGAACGTGACCGCTTCGTCGAGTTCCTTGAGCGCGTCGTCGTAAAGCGACGAATCGATCGTCATCCCAAGGTGTTTCGTGACGCGTCACCAATCGCCCGGGTGCATCAGGACGCTCCGCCGTTCTTGGTCATCCACGGCAGCACCGACAACATCATCCCGGTGGCCCAGGCTCGCAGCTTCGTCGAACGGCTGCGCTCGGTCTCCCGGTCGGTGGTCAGTTACGTCGAATTACCCGGCGCCGGACACGGATTCGACCTCACTGACGGCGCGCGGACAGGTGCGACGGCGATGGCAATCGGGTTGTTCCTCAACCAGATCTATCGGAATCGGGCGATCGCAGCCAAAGAGGTCATTTAACAGCTGCGCCGTTGTTAGGGTCCTGCCATGAAGCGGCTCAGCGGCTGGGATGCAGTACTGCTGTACAGCGAAGCGCCCAACGTGCATATGCACACGCTCAAGATCGCAGTCATCGAGTTGGATCCCGACCGTCGTGGTTTCGACATCGAGGCATTCCGTCGAGTGATCCACAGCAGGCTGTATCTGCTGGAGCCGTTCTGCTATCAGCTCGTCGACATTCCGTTCAAGCTGCACCACCCGATGTGGCGGGAGAATTGCGACGTCGACCTGAACTACCACGTGCGCCCGTGGCGGTTGCCGGCCCCCGGTGGACGCCGGGAACTGGATGAAGCGATCGGCGAGATCGCGAGCACCCCGCTCAAGCGCGACCGTCCGCTATGGGAGATGTACTTCGTCGAAGGTTTGACCGACGGCCGGATCGCGGTGGTGGGCAAGATCCACCACGCCCTCGCCGACGGGGTCGCCGCGGCGAATCTGCTTGCGCGCGGCATGGATCTGGCGTCAGGGCCCGAGCGCGACCGCGACTCCTATACGCCTGACCCCGCCCCGACGAGAGCCGCCCTGTTGCGGTCGGCCTTCGCTGACCACCTTCGTCATGTGGGCCGGATCCCGCGCACGGTCGGCTACACGGTGCGAGGCCTCAATCGGGTGCGGCGCAGCTCCCGCAAACTGTCTCCGGACTTGGCGAGACCCTTTGAGGCGCCGCCGACGTTCATGAATCACCATCTGACTCCGCAGCGCAAATTCGCCACCGCCACGCTCGCGCTCGCCGACATCAAAGAAACCTGCAAGCACCTCGGCGTGACGATCAACGACATGGTTCTCGCGCTGTCTGCGGGAGGTCTGCGAAAGCTGCTGCTACGCCACGACGGCAGTGCAGATCATCCGCTGGTGGCCTCGGTCCCGGTCAGCTACGACCGCTCACCGGACCGAATTTCGGGGAACTACTTCACCGGGATGCTCGTCGGACTACCCGTCGATGCCCCCGATCCGCTCGAGCGGGTGCAACGCGCGCACGACTACGCCAACGATGCCAAGGAAAGCCAGAACCTGCTCGGTCCGGAGTTCGTCACCCGGTGGGCGGCGTACTTTCCGCCGGCGCAGACGGAGGCGCTGTTTCGCCGGCTGGCCGACAGCAAAGAGCGCAACAAGATGATGAACCTCAACGTGTCCAACGTGCCCGGTCCTCGCGAACACGGGCGCGTCGGCGGCGCCCTGGTCACCGAGATCTACTCGGTGGGACCTCTGACTGCCGGCTGCGCGGTCAACATCACGGTGTGGAGCTATGTCGACCAGCTCAACATCTCGGTGCTCTGCGACGGCGCCACCATGGACGACCCACACGAGATCACCGACGCGATGATCGAGGAGTTCGTCGAAGTGCGAACTGCGGCCGGGCTTTCCGAACAGCTGACGGTGATCGAGGCGGCGCTGGCTCAGGCCTGAAGAGGCTCAGCTGAGTAGCCCGTGTAGGTCGCGTCGCGAGATCTTGCCGGTGCTGCTGCGGGGTAGTTCGTCGAGCACGATGATCTCGCGCGGCACTTTGTAATTCGCCAGATTCGCGCGGACGTGTTGCTTGAGATCCTCGACGCTCGCCGACGCGTCCGGGGTCAGCACCACGAATGCCGCGAGCCGCTGCCCGTACTCGGAGTCGTCGACACCGATCACGGTGGCGTCCTGGACATCCGGGTGCAGCGCCAACGTCTTCTCGACTTCGATCGGGTAGACGTTCTCACCGCCCGACACGATCATCTCGTCGTCACGGCCCACCACGTAGAGTCGCCCGGCTTCGTCGAGCCGTCCGACATCGCCGGACGCCATGAACCCGTCGTGGAAGTCCTTGTTGCCGCCGGAGGTATAGCCCTCGAAGCGGTTGGAGTTGCGGACAAAAATCTGGCCCACCTCACCGACCGGTACCGGCCGGTGCTCGGAGTCAAGGATGCGAATCTCGGTGCCCAGGATGGGTTTTCCCGCAGTGTCGGGCGCGGCCCGCAGGTCGGCGGGCGTGGCGGAGGCGATCATGCCGGCTTCGGTCGCGTTGTAGTTGTTGTAGAGGATGTCGCCGAACTCGTCCATGAACTTCGTGACGACGTCGGGCCGCATTCGTGAACCGGACGCGGTCGCGAATTTCAACGACCGGCCGCTGTAACGCCGGCGCACCTCGTCGGGCAGATCCATGATCCGGTCGAACATCACCGGCACCACGCACAATCCGGTGGCCTGGTGACGGTCGATCAGCTCGAGGGTGGCCTCCGGGTCGAACTTACGCCGTGTCACCACCGTGCAGGCCATCGATGCGGCGAAGACCAGCTGGGAAAACCCCCAGGCGTGGAACATCGGTGCGACGACCACGATCGTCTCCTCGGTGTGCCATGGCACCCGGTCCAGAATCGCCTTCAATTCGGTTGCCCCGCCACCGGAATGCTTGGCGCCCTTCGGGTTACCGGTGGTGCCCGAGGTCAGCATGATCATCTTGCCGGTGCGCCCCGTCTTGGCGGGGCGCTCACCGAGGTGGGAGTTGATTAGTTCTTCGACGGTGACGTCGTGATTGTCGGGATGATCGGTCCACGCGACGATCCGAACGGTGTCGGTCTTGTCGGAAAGCGCACGGTCTACCGACTCGGTGAACTCCTCGTCGTAGATGATCACGTCGGCGCCTTCGCGGTTGACCACGTCGGCCAGGGCCGGGCCCGCGAACGACGTGTTGAGCAGCAGCACGTCGGCGCCGATCCGGTTGGCCGCGATCAGCGCCTCGACGAACCCCCGGTGGTTGCGGGCCATGATCGCCACCACTTCGGGTGTCCCGCCGGGCAGGCCCTGCAGTGCGGTGGTCAGAGCGTCCGCGCGCTGGTCGAGTTGGCGATAGGTCAGTGAGCCCAGTTCGTCGACCAACGCGGGGCGGTTCGGGCAGCGCTGCGCCGACATCCCGAATCCGCTTGTGACAGTGAGCCCTTCGCGACGTACGACGCCGACGATGCGCAGATACTTGTCGGGTCGCATCGGGGCGATGATTCCCGCGCGGACCATGCTGCCGAGCAGACCGAGCGCCATTGCTTACCCGATTACCGGGAGTCGACGCTCTTTGGCCAGCCCGTCAAGCGCCTCTTGCATGACGCGCCGGACGTGCGTATCGACCGTGGCTATGTCCGGGTCTTCACCGAATTCGGCTGTGATATCAATGGGATCGAGCACCTGCATGACGATCTTGGTCGGCAGCGGCACGTTGATCGGCAGTACCGCGGAGAGCCCGAACGGGAAGCCCACCGAGATCGGCAGGATCTTCGAGCGCAGCAGCTTGTCCAGTCGCAGGAGCTTGGCCAGTCCCGTTCCGCGGGACAGGTAGAGCTGACTCTCCTGGCCGCCGATGGCCACCGCCGGCACGATCGGCACCCCGGCGTTTAGTGCCGCCTTCACGTAACCGGTGCGCCCGTCGAAGTCGATCACGTTCTCGGACAACGTCGGTCGATACACGTCGTAGTCGCCGCCGGGGAAGACCACCACCACACCGCCGGAACGCAGTGCCTCGTCGGCGTTTTCGTGGTTGGCCCGGATGAAGCCGGTGCGACGGAAGAAGTCGCCGGTGGGGCCGGTGAAAAGGACGTCGTGGCTCAGCGTGTAGACGGGGCGGTCATAGCCAAACTGCTCGTAGAACCCCGTGGCGAACACCGGCACGTCCATCGCGAACAGCCCGCCGGAATGGTTTGCCACCACCAGCGCACCGCCCGCGGGGAAGGACTCCAGGCCGCGAACCTCTGCGCGGTGGTAGCCCTTGATCAGCGGTCGAAGCCAGCCCATCACCCGCTCGGTGAGTGCGGGATCCCACTTGGACAGCTCGGTTGGTTCGTCGTTATTGGCAGCCATTTGGCTGTGATGCTAGCCGCTGAAGGACGGCTCGCTACCATCTCTGCAATAGCCGTTACAGCGAGGACAAGGAGTGTCACACCGCCGTGAGCACCGAAGAAGCCACCGAACCCGAAGTCCTCGTCGAACAGCGGGATCGGATCCTGATCATCACCATCAACCGGCCGAAAGCCAAGAACGCGGTCAACTCCGCGGTCGCCCACGGTCTGGCCGACGCGATGGACAAGCTCGACGGCGACCCGGGGCTGTCGGTGGGCATCCTGACTGGGGCGGGCGGCTCGTTCTGCGCGGGCATGGACCTCAAGGCGTTTGCCCGCGGCGAGGTTCCGATCGTCGAAGGCCGGGGCATGGGCTTCACCGAGCGCCCGCCCGTCAAGCCGTTGATCGCGGCGGTCGAAGGCTATGCGTTGGCCGGTGGTACCGAATTAGCGCTGGCCACCGACCTGATCGTGGCGTCGAAGGACGCGTCGTTCGGCATCCCCGAGGTCAAGCGCGGACTGGTCGCCGGCGGCGGCGGCCTGCTGCGGCTGCCCGAGCGCATCCCTCCCGCGATTGCGATGGAACTGGCGCTGACCGGCGAGAGCTTCACCGCCGAGCGGGCGCACGCGCTGGGGATGGTCAATGTGCTGGCCGAGCCGGGTGGCGCACTCGACGCGGCGATCGATCTTGCGGAGCGGATCACGGTCAATGGCCCGCTCGCGGTGGCCGCCACCAAGCAGATCATCGTCGAGTCCCGCGGATGGAGCCCCGACGAGCGATTCGGCAAGCAGAACAGCATCCTGATGCCGGTCTTCGGCTCGAACGACGCCAAGGAGGGCGCGATCGCGTTCGCCGAAAAGCGGCCGGCCCACTGGACCGGTACCTGAGCTCACGCCGCCCGGTGCTCGTCTAGGCCTTCGGTATCGGAACTGTCTTCGGCGGTCACCGGACCGGCCACCCTCGCCGCGGCGTCGGTGGTCGGCACCGGCGCCAGACCCGGCTCGGGGGTGCGCATCATCGCCGCACGCGCATCGAGCACGTGGCCGATGAAGAAGTCGTACAACACGATCCCGGCGACCGCACCGAACAGCGGCATGAACACCGGTATCCACCAGTAGTTGGTCGTCTGCCCGTAATCGCCGGGCAGCGCGAGCTTCCCCCAGCCCTCGAGCCATGCGAAAACCCGCGGGCCGATCTCACGAGCGGGGTTCAGCGCATAGCCCGCGTTGGTGCCGTAGGAGCAGCCGATCACCGCGATGATCAAGCCGATCAGCAGCGGCGCCATGTTGCCGGCGGGCGCTTGATTGCGGTTGTCGATCAGCGCCGCGATCAGCACGACCAGGATCGCGGTTCCGACCAGCTGGTCGACAACGGGTCCGAGGTAGCCACCATGGAAGTACTGCGCCGGTGACGTCGCGAAAATCCCGTAGGTATCCATCGCGTTCGCCCGGGAGATCCCGGCGTCGTGGGCTTCGATCGCGGGCCGGTACACGGCGTACACCGCGGCGGCTCCGCAGAAGGCGCCGGCAATCTGCGCCGCCCAGTACGGAATGACGTTGCGCCAGTCGAACTTTCGAGCCACCGCGAAGGCCAGCGTCACGGCCGGGTTGAAGTGTGCACCGCTGATACCGCCGGAGACGTATGCGGCCAGCATCACGGCGAATGCCCAGCCGAAAATGTTGATCAACCAATTGTCCGGTCCGAACGGCATGGTCTGCCGGCCGGAGCCGGGCAGGCCCACGGTGTTGACGGCGCAGGTGCCCAGGCCGAGCAGCAGAAGCACGAACGTCCCGAAGAACTCGGCGAGCATGGCGCCCGCGACCCCGGCACGTAGCCGCGTCAAGGTGGAGTGTTCGGGCGCAAGATCCGGTGTGGAGGTCGTCAACGCGATTCCCAACTCGCTCGTGGTTGCTTGGTCAACTACTGGCGGCCTCGGGGCCGGATAACCCTTCGCTTTGGGGATAAACGACGCGTCAGCCGTGACGTCGGCCACGACAGGGGCTGAATGTGACGTGATCTAAACTGGCATGACATTTCCGACGAGCTTTGTAACGTTGAGACACCACAGAAAGCGCGCGCGTGAGTATTTCGCTACTTCTCGAGATGGCCAGCTCGAGCGATCCCGAGCGGACGGCCGTCGTCTCAGGTGATGTCCGTTTGACGACGCAGCAGCTCAGCGATCTCGCCGACGGCGGCGCGGGGATCATTGCCGGTTCACAGGCATCGCACGTCGCCTACGTCGGTGTCGGCGGCGCGATGCTGCCGCTGTTGATCTTCGCGTCGGCACGCGCCGGGCTGACGTTCACGCCGATCAACTACCGGCTGTCGGCTGACGGCATCAAGGCGCTGATCGCGCGATTGCCCGAGCCGCTGGTGGTTATCGACAAGCGCTATCTCGACGAGTTGGGCGGCCCCGACGGCCTGACCGGGGTGGCCAAGCAGGTGATGTTGTCCGACGAGTTCCTCGCCAGGGCACGCGACGCTGAGCCGGTCGTGGAGTTCGCCGACCCGGACTCGGTGGGGATCGTGCTGTTCACCTCGGGCACCACGTCGCAGCCCAAAGCCGTCGAGCTGACTCACAACAACCTGACCAGCTACATCACCGGAACCGTCGAATTCGGCTCGGCCGAGGAAACCGATGCCGCGCTGATCTGTGTACCGCCGTACCACATTGCCGGGGTCAGCGCGGCCCTGTCGAACCTCTATGCCGGACGCAAGATGGTCTATCTGCCGGTCTTCGACCCGACGGAGTGGTTGCGACTCGTCGACGCCGAGCAGGTCACCAGCGCCACCGTGGTGCCGACGATGCTGGACCGGATCGTCGCGGTGTTGGAGGGCGGCGGCCACCGGCTGCCATCGCTGCGCAACCTGGCCTACGGCGGCTCGAAGGTGCCGTTACCGCTGGTGCGCAAGGCTCTCGAGTTGCTGCCGCACGTCGGATTCGTCAACGCCTACGGCTTGACCGAGACGAGTTCGACCATCGCGGTGCTGACGCCTGATGACCACCGCCAAGCGCAGGCCGCCGCCGACCCGGCGGTGCTGCGACGGTTGGGGTCGGTCGGCCAGCCCGTGCCGAGCGTCGAGGTGCAGATCCGCGGCGAGGACGGCACCGTGCTGCCGGCGGGCGAAACCGGCGAACTGTTCGTCCGGGGCGAGCAGGTGTCCGGCCGCTACACCGGGATCGGCTCGGTGCTTGACGCCGACGGATGGTTCCCGACCAAGGACATCGCCATGCTGGACGAGGGCGGCTATTTGTTCATCGGTGGCCGCAGCGACGACACGATCATCCGCGGCGGGGAGAACATCGCGCCCGCTGAACTGGAGGACGTGCTCGTCGAGCATCCCGATGTGCGCGACGTCGCGGTCGTCGGGGTCGAGGATCCGCAGTGGGGGCAGGCGATCGTTGCGGTGGTGGTCCCGGCCGCCGGCGCCGACCCCGACCCCGAGGAACTGCGCGAGCATGTCCGCAAGAGTTTGCGGGGGTCGCGGACCCCTGACCGGGTAGTCTTTCGCGACGAGCTGCCCACCAACGCGACAGGCAAAGTGCTTCGCCGCGACATCGTCGAAGAGCTTCGCGCCGCTCCGGCCGAGCAGTAATCGAACGCAAGGATCGAAAATCATGATCAAGAACGGAACCCGTCTGGCCAGCCAGGTCTGCGACACCCAGGTGATCGTCGTCCGCAGCGCCGACAGCCTCGATGATCTGCGGTGCGGTGGGGCGCCGATGGTGGAGTTGGGCGCCGAGCGGTCCGGTGAACTCGATCCGGCCTTCTCCGATGGCGCGATCATGGGCAAGCGATACGTCGACGACGCCGGCGCCGAGGTGCTGGTGACCAAGGCCGGCGCCGGCACACTGGCGGTGGGCGAGACGCCGCTGAGCCTGAAGGAAGCCAAGCCGCTGCCGGCCAGCGACTAGCGCCTCAGGCGGTCGGTACTCCGTTGCGGAGAACGAATTCTTTTGCCTTGACCAGGAATTCGAGCTGCTCGTAGACCGTGTGGAGCGGTTCGCTGCTCCAGGTCGATCGGCAGAGTACGACGGCGCCTTCGAGCGTCGCGATCGACATCACCGCCAGCGCATCGGCGTCGGGCTCCTGAAACCCGTCGGCGACGAACGCCCACGTGAGCGCGGTACGCCAATGCGCGAAGATCCGCGCCGCCTCCGTCGACAGCCGAACTTCGTCGTCGCCGGAACCGATGGCCGCCGCAACCACCGGACAGCCCGCGTGGAAGTCGCTGTCGGCCAGTACGCGTTCCCAAAAGCTTACGAACTGTTTGAGTAGCACTTTCGCGCCGCGGCTTGCGGCGTCATCGATATCAGCGGTGATCGCGTCGCCGGCGTACTGCAACGCCTCGGCCAGAATCTGGTTGCGACCTTCGGGAAAGTGGTAGTACACCGATCCGCGGGGGGCACCACTGCGAGTCAGCACTTCGTCAATGGTGACGCCGGCGGCGCCGCGTTCGCGCATCACCTCGGCGGCGCTGATAAGCATTTTGGTTCGGGTGTCACCGCGCTTGCGGCGAGCGTGAGTCGCTAACGACATGGGGGCGTCTATCTGACGAACCTCAGGCCGCGGGGGTCTGGCGGAGCTGTGGCATCCGCCAGTGGATGGTCCGCGGGTTGAACCGCGCCGGGTGCAGCGTGCCGCGGCGCAAGCCGACCCATTCACCGCTCAAGCGGTAGCCGGCCAGGTTCAGTTCGACGATCACCATGGTCCCTCCTGAGGACTATGTAAGAGACCATATAAGACCCGCGTGTAGCAAGCAAGGCAATTGTCTGTTCCCGCCTGGACAACGGCCTAAACCACGATCAGCAAACTCCCATCTCGGAGACACGGCAGACGGGCGGCATCCCGGCGGATTATGGGTCATCGCATATTTACTCATGGCGATGTGAAGCCGTGGCAGAGCGTCACAAGCGCCGCAGCCCCCGAAGGACCGTCGTGAAGTGGCGAGCGGAGGCCAGCCCTTTGCGCAGGCTGCGCTGCAAGGGGCTCACGTTCGAGAGCACCAGGTAGCGGACACCGTGATCGCGCCAGTCCGCGGCCTGTTCGAGGATGTCCTTCGGGCGCCCGGTCAGGGCGGCGTCACGCAGAAGCGCTTGCGGAATCTGCTCGACATAGGACAAGGCCGTCGCTTCGTCGATGTCGTGCGGCAAGATGTCCTGCCCTCCGGAGAAGCCCCTTCCCAACGGATGTTGAGCGCCGTGGCGCGCGTACATCTCGTCAGGAAAGTTCAGACCGCCGATTCTGACCATCTCGGAATCGAGCGCGTCGTCTACATCCTGCTGATTCCCGCCGGTGATCACCGGCATCCACAGGGCGGGGACGATCTTGAGCGGATCGCGCCCCGCGTCAGAAGCAGCGCCGCGCACCGCCTCTAACCGTTGCGCGTAGTCCTCAGGACGCTGCGCAAACGCGGGGAGAAAACCGTCGGCGTAACGTCCTACCGTGCGGAGCATGCGAGGGCCATGACCGGCAATCCAGATCTCCGGCCATTCGCCCCGATACGGCGGCAGATCGAACAGGGCGTTGTGGAGCGGGAAGTAGGGCGAATCACGATTGATCAGTTCGCCTTTCGAATCCCAGAGTGCTCTGATTGTCGCGACCGCCTCTTCGAACCGAGAAACCGGTCGCGACCAGTCGACGCCGTACGGTTGGTTGCCTTCTCGTTCGCCGGGACCGATGCCCAGAATCGCGCGGCCACGCGTCAAGTGATGCAACGTCACCGCGGCCTGCGCGGTGACGGCGGGATTGCGGCGACCCGAGTCGGTGACCGCGACGCCCAGTCGCAGTCGCCCGATCCGGTTGCGCGCCGCCAAGTGCCCCAGCATCGTCCACGGCTCCATATATGCGTCCAGGGACGGCACGATTCTGGCCGCGCCGCAATACTTCTGCTGCCATAGCGACCGGGGAAACAGGCCATTGAGATGGTCGGGAACCCAAAACGAGTCGACCCGGTTCGCCGCTGCGCTCAGATAGGTCGTCCTTGTGAACGCCTCGGCTCGGGGCCGGGAAACGAAAACGGGACCCTGCACGCCCACGCGAAAACCGGCCACGACAACGCCCCTCCGTCGGATTGAGGCACAGTGTGGCTCAGGTGGGGCGACTCCGTGGCACGACTCGCAGTTTCGGCGTAATGCTGTGCGGACGTGTTTGCCGACTGCAAAATGCTGAGTGTGGGAGGGGAGACGCCCGAGCGTGCCGGGGATTTTCGGGCGGTCACGGAATTCCTCGAGCGCGCGCAAGCGGGCGCAGCAGGTTTGGTGGTCGAGGGTGAAGCGGGTATCGGTAAGACCACGCTCATGCTCGGCGCGACAGCCGAGGCGGAGTCGCGGGGCTTCCGAGTGCTGTCGGCCCAAGGTTCACCCGCTGAGGTGACCTATGCCTACGCCGCTGTGGCGGACCTCCTGCGAGATGTCGACGACGGGATGTGGTCGGAACTGCCGGCGCTGCAACGATATGCGTTAGAGCGAGCGCGCGTCGGGGAGGTCGACGGCGGCGGCCCTGCCACCGACGAACGCACAGTGGCTATCGCTGTGCTGGCAGTCATCCAGCGCTGCAGCACGCATGCACCGATTCTGGTGTCCATCGACGATGCCCAATGGCTGGACGCCTCCAGTCGCGCGGCGATCAGCTTTGTCGCGCGGCGGCTTGCCGGGCCGGTGGGAATGGCCCTCAGTTTTCGGACCGGAGACCCCGAATCGGCAGACGACCGATCGTGGTTGCGGTTCCACCGGCCCGAGACCGTGACGCAGGCGCGCATCCGTCCACTGGGCCGCAGAGCCGTGCACGCGCTGGTCACCGATCGGTTGGGTCATGCGCTGCCACGTCCGATCATGACGCGGATCTACGAGGTATCCGGAGGTAACCCGCTTTTCGCGCTCGAACTCGCTGCCAGCGCGGCCGACGATGTCACGGCCACCGCGATCGACCTGCCGGACAGTCTTGCCGCGCTGGTCCGACGCCGTATCGGCCACGCCGATGACGACGCCGCTGCGGTGCTGTTGGCCACCGCGTGCAGCGCAGCGCCGACAGTGGAGACGCTCGCCCGTGCCACCGACAAGTCGACTGACGACGTCGTCGAGATCCTCGACGCGATGGAACATTCACGCACCATCGTCGTCGACGGACAACGCGTGCGGTTCAGGCATCCGCTGTTCGCCAGCGGGGTGTACACCGACGCCGCTCCGTCGACCCGAAGGGCCATGCATCGCAAGCTCGCCGCCCTGGTCGACCGGCCGGAGGTCAGGGCTCGCCATCTCGCCCTTGCGGCCGCGACCGGAGATGCGGCGGTGCTCGCTGCGCTGGACGCTGCCGCCGACGCGACGATTGCCCAGGGCGCCCCCGCGGTCGCTGCCGAATTGCTGGAATTGGCAATGAAATTGGGCGGGGATGACGTGTGGCGGCGGATCCGCGCCGGCGAGCTGTATTTCCGCGCGGGTTCCATCGCCGCGGCGCGCGCACTTCTGCGGGCGGCGCTCGCCGATGCACCACCCGGGGCATTACGGTGCATGGCGCTGATGTGGCTCGGCGGCGTTCAGGCTTACGACGACGACATGGCTGGCGCGGTCGAGACCATGACCCAGGCCATCAAGGAGGTCGGCGACAACGCGGTGCTGGGGCTGCTGTGTCGACTGCGGCTGGCGCTGGCGCTCGTGATGACCGATCGCCTGAACGACGCGATCCGCCTGGTCGAGGATGCCGTCGAGCTCGCTGACCAGCTCGGAGTGCCGAGCCTGCAAAGTCAGGCGCGATCGATTTGGGTGGCTGGCACCTTTGTCGCCGGGTGGGGCGTCGATTACGAAAAGCTCAAGACTGCACTCGAATTCGAAGATCCACTCAGCGGGGCAACCACATTCTTTCGGGCCAGCGCGGTGGAGGCGATGGTCTCCGGATACGTCGGGGCTCTGGACCGTGCCCGCACACAGATGCAGGCAGTGCAAAAGCAAATGCTCGACGGTGGCACTGAGGTCGACATCATCTGGGCTGCAGTGCATTTAGCCGCGATCGATATCTGGGCGGGTCGTTACCAGGACGCCGCCGACGCAGCCGAGGAGGCGTTGGAACGCGCGGAGCAGATGGGCGGCAGATTTGCGCTCGTCACCGCGTGGACGCCGCGATGCGCCGTCGCCGCCTATGCCGGGCGGGAGGCCGAAGCGCGCGGCCTTTGTCAGCTCGCGATCGACACCTCCTACGAGATCGGCGCGCCGCAGATGGCCAAAGAGCCGAGGAGCAGCCTGGCGTTCCTGGAAGTGTCGCTGGGCAACTACCCGGCGGCGCTCGTGGTGCTCAAGCCCGACCTCGACGCCTTCGACGGCACGGGGGGAACCGAGATCGAAGGTGGCCGGCATCTGCCGGACGCGATCGAAGCGTTGACCGCGGTCGGTAGAGCGGATGAAGCCGAGCCGCTAGTCGAGGCGCTGGAGCGCAACGGGATTCACCACGACCGGCCATGGATGCTGGCGATGGGCGCACGCGGGCGTGGTCACCTGTTTGCCGCACGTGGCGATCTCGGCGGGGCGCAACGCGCGGTCGAGCAGGCCATGGCCCAGCACGAGCGGCTACCCATGCCGTTCGAAAAGGCGCGCACGCAACTGCTTTTGGGCCAGGTTCAGCGGCGCCGCCGCCGCAGGCAGGAGGCCACCGCTTCGCTTCGCGAAGCGCTGGGCACCTTCGAGCGGCTCGGCACACCGCTCTGGGCGGCACGCGCGCAAGCGGACCTGGACCGACTGGACAGCCCCCGCGGCGACGGGCGGGGGCTCAGCGCCGCCGAGCTGCGCACCGCGAAGCTGGCTGCGGCTGGCCGGTCCAACAAGCAGATCGCGGCCGAACTGTTCATTTCCGAAAAGACCGTCGAGATGTATCTGAGCGCCGCTTATCGCAAGCTCGGCGTCCGTTCGCGGGCTGGACTTTCCACCGCGCTCGACCTCTGAAATCGAGTTCGTGCGGCCAGCCGCGCACACGAGCTCGAACGTCAGGCTGGCCGCACATGCGGCGGCAACGATCAGTCGGCGGTGTAACCCATCGGCATCAGCACGCTCTTCTGCTGGGTGAAGTGCTCGACGCCTTCGGGCCCGTTTTCGCGGCCGATGCCCGAGTTCTTGTACCCGCCGAACGGACAGCACGGGTCGAACGCGTACCAGTTGATCGCGTAGGTACCGGTGCGGATCTGTTCGGAGACCTTGATGCCGCGCGGGACATCGGTGGTCCACACGCTGCCGGCCAGCCCGTACGCGGAGTCGTTGGCGATCTTGATCGCGTCTTCCTCGGTGTCGTAGGCAATGATGCTCAGGACCGGTCCGAAGATCTCCTCCTGCGCGATCGTCATCTTGTTGTCGACGTCGGCGAACACGGTGGGCTGAATGTAGAAACCGTCGTCCAGGCCCTCGGGACGCTTACCCCCCGTGACCAGGCGTGCGCCCTCTTCCACGCCCTTGGCGATGTATCCCTCGACACGGTCGCGCTGTTTCGCCGAGATCAGCGAACCGATTTGCGCGCCCGCGTCCGACGGAGGCCCGACGGGCAGCGAGGCCGCGAAATTGCCGACCGCTTCGACGATTTCGTCGTAGCGCGAGCGCGGCGCGAGAATGCGGGTCTGGGCCACGCAGGCCTGGCCGGTGTTCATGAGTCCGGAGAACACCAGCATCGGCACGGCGGACGGCAGGTCGACGTCCTCGAGCAGGATCGCGGCCGACTTGCCACCGAGCTCCAGCGTGCACGGCTTGAGCATCTCGGCAGCGCGCTTGCCGATCTCCTTGCCCACCGCCGAGCTTCCGGTGAACGAGAAGATGTCGACGTCCGGGTTGGACGTCAGCGCCTGACCGGTCTCGGCGCCGCCGGGAACAATCGACAGCACACCCTCGGGCAGGCCGGCCTCGGCGAAAGCCTCCGCCAAAGCGTTGGCGCTCAGCGGTGTTTCGGCAGCGGGCTTCAGCACCACCGTGCAGCCCGCCAGCAACGCCGGGCCCAGCTTGTTGATCGCCAGGAACAGCGGCACGTTCCACGCCACGATCGCGCCGACGACGCCGATCGGTTCCCGGTAGACGATGGTCTGCCCGTAGCCACCGTTGCGAATCTCTTGCCATTTGACCTGATCGACGGCGGGGCCTGCGAAGAAGTTGAGGCACCCGATGCCGCTCATCCACTGCATGGTCTCGACGGACATCGGCGGCTGGCCGGTCTCGAGGCCGAGCAGCTTGACGAAGCTGTCCTTGCGCTCCTCCAGCAGCTTGAGGGCGTTGCCGATGACGGCGGCGCGTTCTTTCGGCGGGGTGGACGGCCACGGGCCGTCGTCGAATGCGGTCCGCGCCGCGGCAATCGCGGCGTTGACGTCGGCCGCCGCCGCCAGCGGCACCTTGCCGACGTATTCGCCGGTGGCGGGGCAGTGCACCTCGATGACCTCTGATGTCGACGGCTCAGTCCACTTGCCGCCGATGAAAAGCTTGTCGTACTCCGTTGTAGCTTGCTTCGTTGCGACGTCAGTCATGCACGTCACACTACCCAAGGCGAGCCGAAACGAGAACACGTTTCATTATCGCGGTTGCAGGACAAGCACCAGATTGCTCACCAGGAACTCGCGCAGCATCGGGACGCCGGTCAACCACCAGGCCCATTTCGGGTGGTAGCGGGGGAACGCGGCGACCAGCGCGCCGGTGCTGGCAGCCCAGTCCAGGCCGTCGGCCGCCGAGACCGCGAACAACGACGACCCGTAGTTGTTTTTGGCCGGACGCCCGTGTTTGCGCGCGTAACGCGCTGCCGCCCGCTCGCCGCCGAGATAGTGGGACACGCCCATTTCGTGGCCGCCGAACGGTCCGAGCCAGACGGTGTAGGACAGCACTGCCAGGCCGCCGGGCCTGGTGACCCGGAGCATCTCGCCGCCCAGCACCCACGGTCTGGGCACGTGCTCGGCGACGTTCGACGAGAGGCAGATGTCGACGCTGTTGTCGGCGAACGGCAACGCCAAGCCGGACGCGCGGACGAACGTTCCGGCCTCACGCGCCACCACCGGGCCTGCGGCGTGCATTTCATTCGCGTCTGGCTCGACGCCGACGTAGTGCAACCCTGCTTCGGTGAATGCCGCGGCGAAATATCCCGGACCGCCACCGACGTCGAGCACGCGGCGCCCAACCGGTGGTTCACCGTGGGCGCCTCGCCAGAGATCGCTGACCAGGTCGACGGTGTCGGCGGCCAGCGGGCCGTAGAACCGCGGCGGGTCACCCTGTTCGCGGCGAAAGCTCGACAACAGCCGCACCGAGCGGCGCAGGGTCGCCCGCCGGGCGAACACTCCGGTCACGGCCACCGGCCAACCCTACGTTTGACGCCGGATAGGCTGGCCAGATGTCCGGTGTGCGCTCGGTGCTGCTTCTGTGCTGGCGCGATACCGGTCATCCGCAGGGCGGCGGCAGCGAGACGTATCTGCAGCGGATCGGCGCGCAGCTGGCCGGCTCCGGCGTCGACGTCACGCTGCGCACCGCGCGATACCCGGGTGCGGCGCGACGGGAAGTCGTCGACGGTGTCCACATCGACCGCGTCGGCGGGCGCTACTCCGTCTACATCTGGGCGATGCTGGCGATGGCCGCGGCCAGGCTGGGTCTCGGCCCGCTCCGACGCGTCCGGCCCGACGTCGTTGTCGACACCCAGAACGGCCTGCCTTTTCTTGCCCGGCTGATCTACGGCCCGCGGGTGGTGGTGCTAGTGCACCACTGTCATCGTGAACAGTGGCCGGTGGCGGGCTGGTTCCTCGGGCGTGTCGGCTGGTTCGTCGAATCGTGGCTGTCGCCGCGGCTGAACCGCCGCAATCAGTACGTGACGGTGTCGCTCCCGTCGGCTCGCGACCTCGTCGGCCTCGGCGTCCAGAACGAGCGAATCGCCGTCGTCCGCAACGGACTCGACCGGGCTCCCGCTTCGACGTTGACCGGCCCTCGCGCTCCGGCGCCGCGTGTGGTCGTGCTGTCGCGACTCGTGCCGCACAAGCAGATCGAGGATGCGCTGGACGCGGTGGCCCGGCTGCGGGCCTCGGTACCGGATCTGCACCTCGACGTCGTCGGCGGTGGTTGGTGGGACCGACGATTGGTCGACCACGCCCGGCAGCTGGGAATCGGCGACGCGGTGACGTTCCACGGGCATGTCGGCGACGAAGCCAAACACGCTGTGCTGCAACAGGCATGGGTGCACGTCCTGCCTTCCCGCAAAGAGGGCTGGGGGCTGGCGGTGATCGAGGCGGCTCAGCATGGGGTGCCCACCGTCGGCTATCGGTCGTCGGGGGGGCTTGTCGACTCGATCATCGACGGGGTCACCGGGGTGCTGGTCGACGACCATGCCGGCCTGGTGAACCGGCTCGAGCAGTTGTTGGCCGACTCGGTGCTGCGTGACGAGCTCGGCGCGAAGGCGCAAGCGCGCAGTGCCGAATTCTCCTGGCGGACAAGCGCGGACGCGATGCGCTCGGTGCTGGAGTCAGTCGCCGCCGGAGGCCGTGTCACCGGCGTGCTGTGACATCCCCCTCCTCCTGACCCTGCCCACCGCCAGTCCGACCGCAGAGCCGAGCAGCATCGCCAGCCATGCCAGATGCGCGACGATGACCACGATCCGCCTGCCCATTGACGCGCCGGTGCTGTTTCCTTCGACGCGGTAGAGCATCAAGTCGGACCCGCGATACGCAACCGGCAGTCGATCGAAAGTCTCTGCGGCCAAGCCGATGTCGCCGGGAGTGCCCAGCTCGACTACCAGCCACCCCACGCCGGCCGCTCGTATCCTTTCTGGGTCGGCTCCGTTCAGTAGTAGGTCCTGCACTGCACGTGCCCGATCGCCCTCGCCTAGGACGGTCGTCCCAGAGATCGTCAGGTCGCCGGTCGCCAGCACGTCGGCGCGCAGCCAACGCGGCAACGGATCGAGCACCGGGGCCGGTCCTGACCAGCTGAATCGCCGCATGGTGTCGGCGGGCAACACCGCGACCTCGGCGGGAGCGCGGTTGATCGCCGCGGCGACGGTGGTCCAATCGGCGGGGTAGCGCACCGAGGTCACCTTCCCGGCTACTCCCCAGGCCAAATCGGGCAACGACAGCACCAGCGCCAGACAGCACAGGAGCGCGGCCGGCAACGGGTTCAACCACCGTCGCAATGTGAGCACCGCTGCCGCGGCCGCCAGCGCGTAGCCGGGCATCGCCAATGCAACCCACTTCTGGGTATCCCGTAAAACGCCCAGCGCGGGCACGGCTTCGACCACGGCGTGTAGGACGGCCAGGCCCGGGCCGGTCGCCAATGCCGCGGGAATCAACACCGAAACGGCCGCGAGCACCAGCAGCGGTCGCACCGCACGGCACCGCGCCAATGCGACGCAACCGGCGACCACCAGCGCCAGGAGCGCGACAGCGGACACCACGGCGAAATATGTTGCGCGCGAATCGGGTACCGCATCGCCGTTCCAGATGCCGCCCAAGCTGGCCAGGCTTCCCACAGTGCCCAGCCCCGGCTCGGCGCGCGCTGCGAAAGCGGCGATACCGGGGGTGTGCGCCCACATGCCCGACGACGCCAACCCGAGCGCGGACGCCGTCAACCATGGCAGCGCCGCGACCACCGCCACCCCCACCGTGATTGCGGCGCAACGCCGGCGTGGGAAGCTCCCGGGGATCGCGGCGCAGGTCAGCCCGACGATCGCGGCGAGAATCAGCCCGGTGGGGGTCAGTCCAGCCAACGCAACCCAGAACGCCAGCGTGAGAACCGTTGGCCACGAGGATTTTTCGGCCACTCGCAGCGATGCGACCGTTGTCGCCACCCAGGGAAGACAGCCATACCCGAGTAGCAGGCTCCAATGGCCCTGCAGTAGTCGCTCGCCGACATAGGGGTTCCAGATGGCTACCGTGGTCGCGGTGAACTGGCCTCCCACACCGGATTTCGGCACCAGCGCCGCGGCCAGTCGACCCGCGCCCCACCCGGCCAGAAACAGGCCCAGCACGAGCAGGGCCTTCACCACGATGCCGCCGTCTATGCAATGCGAAGCCAGCGCGACCGCAAAGTCTTGCGGTGTGGCCCGAGGGGCCGACATCAGGCCCAGTGCGCTATCGGTCAGATATGACGTCGGCGTGGAGGCTGCGTCGCGCAGCAACAGGTAGCCGGGGCTCAGCAACGGCGCCGCGACCAGCAGCGTCAACGCGAGCGCGTACCCGGGCCGAAACCAGCGCACGCTGGGAGCTAGCTAAGCGAGATCGGGCGGTCCAGACGTCGGCGGACCTCCCGTACTCGACGGGCCGTCGCGCTTGACGTCCTTGGGTGGCGTGGGAATCTTCTCGGTCTCCGCCTCGGCGCCGGGTACCCGCGCCGGCGGCGGCTCTCCGCGACCGAAGAAGCCATGCTCGTCGTCGTCCGAATCCGATTCCGTCAGCGCGGTTTCGGTCCGCAGACTGAAGGACCCCAGCAGCAGTCCACCGATCAGCGCGATCACCCCGGCGGCGGTGAACGTGATGGGCAGCACTCGCGACCACAGCGCCAACCGGTCACGCTCGTTGCGCGCGGAGTTCACCTGCGACTCGACTGTCTCCTCGGTCGAGGTGACCTTGTAATCGGCCAGTGTCACCTCGGGCTTCAACGCATCACGCGCGTAGTAGTGGTTGGCCCGCTCCTGCTTTTTGACGATCGTCCCCGACTCGGGGTCTACCCAGAACGTCCGTTGCGCGGCGTAATAGCGCGTCAACGTGATCTTTTCCTCTGGGTCGCCAGGCAGACCCCACATCTCGGCGGTGTTGGTGACCTTGCTGTCGGCATCGTCGGCGTACAGCGACGGGTACCTGACCGGCTCGGCGAGTTTGCCGTCGGCGTCGTAGCCGACGTCTTGGGTGAATTTGTAGGCGGTCAGACCGTTGACGTCTTCTTCACCGTTGTAGTTGGCCTCGAAAGCCTTCTGCGCGATCGGGTCGAAGTAGGGGTACGACCGCTTCTCGGTGTGGAACGGGAACCGGTAGGACAGTCCCTCGTGGGGGAGCGCGATGTTGGTGGCCGGGCTTTCGTCTTTGAACCCGCGTGGCTTCTGCACCGCGCCGCCGGGATGAGTGTCGTCGGACACCGCCGAGGCGGTCTTCCGGTTGAGGGTGACCGTGTCGACCAGCGCGAGCAGCAGACCGGAGTCTTTCTGCTTGTCGCTGCGCCGCAGCGTGCTGCCCACCTGGAACGTCACGACGTCGGCGTTGGCGGGGGATTCGACGTCGATCTGCTGCTGCGCCACCACCGGTACGTTCTTGTCGACGACGAGCTTGGGGCTGTACAACGAAGCCGGGTCGACGACCGTGCCGTTGCCCTCACCGATCAAGGTGGCGTCGACGTCGAGCGGAATCTTCGTAATCCGGCTACCGGTATACGTCCACAGCAACAACGCGGCGATCAACAACGCTGCCCCGAGCCCCATGATCCCGCACGCGGCCATCCGCAACATGACTGCTCGGTTCACGCTGCCGTGACCTCCTCCTGGTCTCGTCCGGTGCTGGTACCCCGGGCTACCTGGGGTTACACCCGCCTACCGCGCGGCGGCGAAGCAAAACTCGTTCGACCCTAACAGCAATGTTTAAGGCGGCCGTTTATGTCTCGGAGGCAGCTAAAACGCGCGCCGGGCAGACTGTCGCTATGCGTGACACGCAGGTGGGCGGCACCCGTAAGTTCCTGCCGGCCGTCGAAGGGATGCGGGCCTGCGCCGCCATCGGCGTCGTCGTCACCCACGTGGCGTTCGACACCGGACACTCCAGTGGAGTGGACGGGCGGCTGCTCGGCCGCTTCGACCTTGCGGTGGCGGTGTTCTTCGCGTTGTCCGGATTCCTGCTGTGGCGGGGGCACGCCGCAGCAGCCCGCGGCCTCGCGCCGCGACCCGCGACCGGTCATTACCTGCGATCACGGGTGGTGCGCATCATGCCGGCCTACGTGGTTGCCGTCGTGGTCATTTTGACTCTGCTGCCCGACGGCAACCATCCGAACCTAACGGTGTGGTTGGCGAACCTGTCGCTCACTCAGGTCTACGTCCCCTTGACGCTGACCGCCGGACTGACTCAGATGTGGAGCCTGTCGGTCGAGGTGAGTTTCTACCTGGCCCTGCCGATTCTGGCGATGCTGGCCGCCCGCCTCCCGGTGCGCGCCCGGATCCCTGCCATCGCGGCGCTGGCCGTCGCGAGTCTGTTCTGGGGCTGGATCCCGTTCCACGCCCCGCCCGGCGTCAACCCGCTGACGTGGCCGCCGGCGTTCTTCTCCTGGTTTGCCGCAGGCATGTTGCTCGCCGAGTGGATCTACTGCCCGATCGGCTGGCCGCACCGATGGGCGCGGCGCCGGGTGGCGCTGGCCGGCCTGGTCGTGATCGCCTATCTGGTCGCGGCGTCACCCCTGGCCGGTCCAGCCGGGCTGGTGCCCAGCAGCAACGCGCAGTTCACCGTCAAGACCGCGATGGGTGCGCTGGTGGCCGCGGGTCTGGTGGCACCGCTGGTGCTCGACCGGCCCGAGGACAGCCACCGGATTTTGGGCAGCGCCCCGATGGTGACGCTGGGGCGCTGGTCGTACGGGATCTTCGTCTGGCATCTCGCGGCGCTGACGATGGTGTTCCCGGTGATCGGCCAGTTCGCGTTCCACGGACACCTGCTCGAGGTGCTCACTTTGACGCTGGGCTTCACGATCGCGATTTCCGCGGTGAGCTACGCGCTCGTCGAATCACCGTGCCGAGAGGCTTTGCGGCGCTGGGAAACCCGCCGCGCATCGCGCGCCGAATCGGCGGTCAGCCCGCCTCAAGAAGACGCAGTCGCCCCATGAGTCCGCAGACGACGATGTGAATTATCGCGATGAGGTGGGGGTCCCCCCGCTTGCGGGGGCGAGCTGCGTAATAATTCGAGCGCGGACGGCGGAGCGGCGGGCCTTGCCCGCGTCGTCGCGCAGCGGCGTGTCGACGAACTCGACGGTCGCCGGCACCTTGTACCCGGCGATCCGCTCGCGCAGAAATTGCTGAACGCCCGGCTCGTCGAGTGCGACCCGGGCCTGCACCAGGGCGTAGGGCACCTGCCCGAGGTCGTCGTGGGGAACGCCGACGACCAAGCAGGACAGCACATCTGGGTGCTCGGACAGCGCGGCCTCGATCTCGGCGGGATAGACGTTGCGGCCGCCGACGGTGAACATGTCGACCCGGCGATCGGAGATGTAGAGGAACCCGTCGGCGTCGAAATAGCCCAGATCGCCCAGCGAATCCCAGCCGTCGCGTGACTTCGCGGTCGCGCCGACATACCGATATGTGGGTCCGCTGCCCGGGCTGGGTCGCATGTAGATTTCACCCACGTCGCCGGGCGGGCACGGGTTGCCCTCGTCGTCGAGCACCTTCATTTCGCCGGCCACCACAACGCCGACTGAGCCGCGGTGCGTCAGCCACTGGTCGCCGGAGATGAACGTGAGGGCCTGTAATTCGGTGCCGCCGTACAGTTCCCACACCTTCTCCGGCCCCAGTAGGTCGATCCACGCCTGCTTGATTGCGGGCGGGCACGGCGCACCCAGGTGCCAGAACCTGCGCAGTGACGACAGATCGAAAGCGTCGGGTTTCTCGTGGTACACCGGCAGAGACCGCTGCATGATGGTCGGCACCGTCGTCAGGAACGTCACGTGGAAGTCGCTGATCAGCCTCAGGAATTGCTCCGGCTCGAAGCGACTCATCACGACCAGGTGGTGGCGCATCAACAGCGCGATCGTCGCGGTGGTGAAACCGGTGTTGTGCGACAACGGAACTGGGACCAGGGTGATGTCGCCCTCTTGGGCGCCGAGCGGATAGCCGATTGCCGGTGGAATCCTGCTGTCGCCGCCGGATTCGATGAGTTTCGGCCGGCCGGTGCTCCCGCCCGATCCCATGGCCTTCCACACCGGCGACACCGCTTCGGGCAGTACCTCGTCGGACAACGACGAGTCCGGCTCGAATTCAGTTGGAAGACTATTGATTTCGGCATGGAGCCGACCTACCAAGAGGGTCGGCGGTCGCAGTTCCAATAGGCCGGCCAACTCGGCATCGGGCAGCCGCGCGGACAGCGGCTGCGGCACCGCGCCCAACTTCCAGCACGCCACCGCGGCCTGGATCCACTCGATCGAGTTGGGCAGCACCATCGTCACGTAGTCGCCGACGCCCACACCGCGCTCGGCATACGCGCGGGCCAACCGGTTCGTCGAGCGGTCGAGTTCGCGGCGGGTCAGCGTGCGACCGTCGCAGGTGACGGCGGGCTCGTCGGGGGCCAGTGCCGCCAGCGCGGAGATCTGGGCTCCGATCGGCGGGACCGGCGCCGTCACGAGTACGCGCCCTGCCGCTCGAAGATCCGGCGCGGGTTGTCGACAAGCATGGTGTGCAATTGCTCGTCGGTGACGCCGCGCTCCTTCAGGGCCGGGATGACGTCGTTGTGGATGTGCAGGTAATGCCAATTGGGCGCGGCGATCGGCAGCAACTCCTCGGGCAGCGCGTCGAAGTAGCAGTTGGCGTCGTGCGACAGCACCATCTTGTCGGCATGCCCGCGCTCGCACATCGTCGCGACGATGTTGACTCGATCCTCGAACGGCAGGATGGTGTCGATGCCGAACCGGTCCATGCCGAGGTAGGAGCCGCCGGCGATGAGCTCTTCGAGGTAACCGACGTCGGTGCTGTCGCCGGAGTGACCGATGATCACCCGGCTCAGGTCCACCCCTTCTTCTTCGAAGATCTTCTGTTGCTCCAGGCCACGTTTCAGCCCTGCGTGGGTGTGGGTGGAGATCGGCACCCCGGTCCGCTTGTGGGCCTGGGCCACCGCCCGCAGCACCCGCTCCACACCGGGAGTGATGCCGGGCTTGTCGGTGGCGCACTTGAGGATGCCGGCCTTGATGCCGGTGTCGGCGATGCCTTCCTCGATGTCGCGGACGAACATGTCGGTCATGATCTCCGGCCCGCCGAGCTCGGCGCCGGGTCCCATGTAGTGGAAGCGGAATGGGACGTCGTTGTAAGTGTAGAGGCCGGTGGCCACGACGATGTTGAGGTCGGTGGCCGCGGCGACCCGCGCGATGCGCGGGATGTAGCGGCCCAGCCCGATCACGGTGAGGTCGACGATCGTGTCGACGCCGCGCGACTTCAGTTCGTTGAGTCGATCGACGGCGTCGGCCACCCGCTTGTCTTCGTCGCCCCATGCTTCGGGGTAATTCATCGCGATCTCGGTGGTCATGATGAACACGTGCTCGTGCATGAGCGTGACGCCGATATCGGCGGTGTTGACAGGTCCGGAAGCAGTATTCACGTGCGACACGTAGCCGACTCT
Source organism: Mycobacterium paraterrae (assembly GCF_022430545.2). Lineage (NCBI taxonomy): Bacteria > Bacillati > Actinomycetota > Actinomycetes > Mycobacteriales > Mycobacteriaceae > Mycobacterium > Mycobacterium paraterrae. The sequence continues at coordinate 2,430,515 of NZ_CP092488.2, forward strand.
AGGACGACCCGTCGGCGGCCGTGGCGAGTTCGGGGCGTTGCGCGAAATCCTCGGCAGCTCAACCCCTGCCCCTTGCGAAGTGACGTGGCTCACAGTACAGTGACCAGTGGTCATCCAACGAAGGAGGGCAATGCCGACGGTCACCTGGGCTCGCGTCGACCCGGCGCGCCGCGCCGCGGTCATCGAGGCTGCCGAGGCGGAGTTCGGGGCTCACGGCTTCTCCGGCGGCAGTCTGAACGTGATCGCGCGACGGGCGGGCGTGGCGAAAGGCAGCCTGTTCCAATACTTTGCGGACAAGCGTGACCTGTATGCCTTCATCGCCGACGTGGCCAGCCAGCGGGTGCGGTCGTATATGGAGGCCCGGATCGGTGAACTCGATCCGGGTCGACCGTTCTTCGAGTTCCTCACCGACTGGCTCGATGTGTGGATCGCGTACTTTGCCGACCACCCCCACGAGCGCTCGTTGCACGCGGCGGCAAGCCTGGAAGTCGACGCCGACGCTCGGATCAGCGTGCGCAGCGTTATCCACCGTCACTACCTCGAAGTGCTCCGGCCGCTAGTGCGAGAAGCCCAGCTGCGAGGCGACTTTCGCAAAGATGCCGACACCGAAGCGCTGATGTCGTTGCTGCTGTTGATTTTCCCGCACCTGGCATTGGCGCCGTACATGCGCGGACTCGATCCGATCCTCGGCCTGGACGAGCCCAGCCCCGAGCAACCGGCGCTGGCGGTACGCCGACTGGTCGCCGTCTTGTCGGCGGCATTCGCGTCCGTCGACACCACAATTGTTCACACCGCTTAGATCTGAGGAGGTCTGATGACACGCACTGGTTCGAATTCACTCGTCGCCGGCGGGCTCAACTGGGACAGCCTGCCGCTCAAGCTGTTTGCCGGTGGCAACGCCAAATTCTGGAATCCCGCCGACATCGACTTCTCCCGCGACCGGGCCGACTGGGAAAAGCTGAACGAGGACGAACGTGATTTCGCCGCCCGGTTGTGCGCGCAGTTCATTGCCGGCGAGGAAGCGGTCACCGAGGACATCCAGCCGTTCATGGCCGCAATGCGAGAAGAAGGCCGGCTCGGCGACGAAATGTATCTGACCCAGTTCGCTTTCGAAGAGGCCAAGCACACGCAGGTCTTCCGGCTCTGGCTCGACGCCGTCGGCATGACCGGGGACCTGCAGAGCTACCTGGAGCCGCTGCCGGCGTACCGGACGATCTTCTACGACGAGTTGCCTGACTGCCTCAACGCCCTGTCGTCGGATCCGTCACCCGCGGCGCAGATCCGGGCGTCGGTCACCTACAACCACGTCGTCGAGGGCATGCTCGCACTGACTGGCTACTACGCCTGGCACAAAGTCTGCGTGGCGCGCGGAATCCTGCCCGGGATGCAGGAATTGGTGCGCCGCATCGGCGACGACGAGCGCCGCCACATGGCGTGGGGCACCTTCACTTGCCGTCGTCACGTCGCCGCCGACGACACCAACTGGACAGTGTTCGAAAACCGAATGAACGAGCTGATGCCGATCGCCCTCGATGCCACCGTGCAAGGTTTCGAGCTGTTCGAGGTGATGCCGTTCGATCTGGTCCAGGACGAGTTCATGCAGTACGCCGCGGACAAAGGAATGCGGCGCTTCGGCACGATTTCCAGTGCGCGGGGACGCCCCCTCGCCGAGATCGACCTCGACTACTCGCCGGTGCAACTGGAGGACACCTTCGCCGACGAGGACGCGAGGGCCCTCGCCGGCGCGTCGGTGTAACTGTTACTCGACCTTCGAGTCGCCGGACGCCGAACCACTCGACCGACCCAACGGCGGCGACCCGCTGCGCCCGGCTACGCCGTGCTTGCGATCGCCACTAGCCGACCCACACCGTCTTCGCGTTGCAGAACGCGCGGATGCCCAGGTGCGCTAGCTCGCGACCGTAGCCGGAACGCTTGACGCCGCCGAATCCGAGTTCGGGATAGGACACCGTCATACCGTTGATGAAGACCTGGCCGGCTTCGATGTCGTCGATGAAGCGCTCCTGCTCGGCCTCGTCGTTGGTCCAGGCGTTGGACCCGAGCCCGAACGTGGTGGCGTTGGCAATCTCGATCGCCTCGTCGATGTCTGACGCCCGGTACATCGAAGCGACCGGGCCGAACACCTCTTCGGAGTACAGCGCCATGTCCTTGGTGATGTCGGTGATCACGGTCGGCGGGTAGAACCAGCCGGGCTGGTCGAGTGGTTTGCCGCCGAGGCGGATCTTGGCGCCCGCCGAGGCGGCGTCGTCGACCTGCTTGGCGATCTCGTCGCGACCCGACTCGGTGGCCAGCGGACCCACGTCGGTGTCGGGATCGGTCGGGTCGCCGACCTTGAGGGCCTCCATTTTCTCGACGAACTTGTCGACGAAGGCGTCGTAGATGTCGGTGTGGACGATGAAACGCTTTGCCGCGATACAGGATTGACCGTTGTTCTGGGTCCGGGCAGTGACTGCGGTCTTCACGGCCTCCTCAAGGTTGGCTGAGGGCATCACGATGAACGGGTCGCTGCCGCCCAGCTCCATCACGGTCGGCTTGATCTCGTCACCACAGATAGCGGCGACCGACTGCCCTGCGGGCTCGCTGCCGGTCAGCGTCGCCGCGGCGACCCGCGGATCACGCAGGATTGCCTCCACCGCGCTGGACGAAACCAGCAATGTCTGGAAGCAGCCGTCTGGGAAGCCGCCGCGGGCAATCACGTCGGACAGGTACAAAGCCGACTGCGGCACGTTCGAGGCGTGCTTGAGCAGGCCGACGTTGCCCGCCATCAGCGCCGGTGCGGCGAATCGCACGGCCTGCCAGAGCGGGAAGTTCCACGGCATCACCGCCAGCACCACGCCAAGCGGCTGCCACCGCGTGTAAGCCCGCTTCGCTCCGACCTTGGATGCCTCGGCCGGCTCGTCGGCAAGCAGTTTCTCGGCGTTTTCGGCGTAGTAGCGGAAACCTTTGGCGCACTTCAGCGCTTCGGCCTTGGCGGATTTGAGCGTCTTGCCCATCTCGAGGGTCATCATCGCCGCGACGTCGTCGGCTTCCTTCTCAAGCAGGTCGGCGGTGGCATTGGCCCACTCGGCGCGCTGGGCGAACGTGGTGGAGTGGCGATAATCAAGGAAACGCTCGTGAGCCTTGGCGATAGCGGCTTCGACGTCGCTATCGGTGGCCGGGGTGAAGGTCTTGACTGTCTCGCCGGTGGCCGGGTTGATGGTGGCGATAGGCACTCTGACATCCTTCGGTTGCTTTTTGGGTAAAAGGTGCAACACCTAGCCTGCCACTATCGTTCCCACAAAGGGAGGTGCCAATGAGCAAAGCTGCCGAGTTGGTAGTCAAGTGCCTGGAAAACGAGGGCGTCGAGGTGGTGTTTGGGCTTCCGGGCGAAGAGAACATCCGTTTCGTCCGCGCGCTGGCCGCGTCCAACATTCGCTACGTCCTGACTCGGCACGAGCAGGCGGCGTCCTTCATGGCCGAGATGTACGGGCGGGTCACCGGCCGCGCTGCCGTGGTGTCGGCCACCCTGGGGCCGGGCGCGATCAACATGCAACTCGGCGTCGCCGACGCCACCACCAACAGCACGCCGTTGATCGCGATCTCCGCCCAGGTCGGTCAGGACCGCGAGTACAAGGAGTCGCACCAGTACGTGGACTTGGTGTCGATGTTCGCGCCGATCACCCGGTGGGCCGCCGACATCCCCACCGCCCACGCGATACCGGAGATGGTTCGCAAAGCCTTCAAGCTGGCCGAGACCGAACGCCCGGCCGCGGTCTACCTCGCGGTGCCCGAGCACATCGATGCCGACACTGCCGACTACCCGGATCTACATCCGTTGCCGCGCAACGTTGTTCGTGCCGAGGCTCCGGCGTCTCGCCAGGTCGAGCGTGCCGTCGAGGTGCTGCGGCAGGCACAGCGTCCGGTCGTGCTGGCTGGTCACGGCGCCGCCCGTGCCGACGCCACCCAAGCGTTGGTCCGATTCTCCGAGAAATTCGGCATCCCGGTGGCGAACACCTTCCACGGCAAAGGGGTGATGCCCGACGACCACCCGAACGCCCTCGGGGCGTTGGGCTTCATGCGGCACGACTACGTGAACTTCGGCTTCGACAACGCCGACGTCGTCATCGCGGTGGGATACGAGCTGCAGGAGTTCGACCCGGTGCGCATCAACCCGAAGGCCGACAAGAAGATCATCCACATTCACCGCTTCCCGGCCGAGGTCGACGCGCATTACTCGGTCGACGTCGGGATCATCGGTGACATCAGCGCCTCGCTCGACGCACTCTGCGAAGGGCTCGACAATCACGCCTACGAGGCCGACCCGCACATCCCGGGTGCCGGGCTGCTGAGCGAAGAATTCGCTCGGGGACAACAAGACTCGCGTTTTCCGTTGGCCCCCGCGCGAGTGGTCGCCGACACCCGCGCGGCGCTGGGCCGCAGCGACGTGGTGCTGGTCGACACCGGCGCCACCAAGATGTGGATGGCCCGGTTGTATCCGACCTACGAACGCAACACCTGCCTGATCTCGAACGGACTGTCCACTATGAGCTTCGCGTTGCCCGGAGCGATGGGGGTCAAGCTGGCGCAGCCGGAGTCGAAGGTGCTGGCCGTGGTCGGCGACGGCGCCTTCCTGATGAACTCGCAGGAGATCGAAACCGCTGTCCGCGAGCAAATTCCGCTGGTGGTGCTGATTTGGGAAGACGGCGGCTACGGCCTGATCGAGTGGAAGATGGATCTCGAACTGGGCGAGCACCACTACGTGAAGTTCGGCAACCCCGACATCGTGAAGTACGCGGAGAGTTTCGGCGCCAAGGGATATCAGATCACCAGCGCCGACGAATTGTTGCCGACTCTGCGCGCCGCCCTCGCTGAGGATGGGGTCTCGCTGATCTGCTGTCCGGTGGATTACTCCGAGAACCTACGCCTGACCGACCGCCTCGGCGAACTCGACGAGACCCTCTAGGCGCATCCGCGAAACAGAAGCCTGGGTCGTGGTGCTTGCTCGAATCACGACCGTACGTTCTGTTTCGCGGTCACGCGGTGAGCGTCTCCAGAGCGACCGGCGGCAGGTAAGTGCCCTCGAGCGTTCGATGCCACCAGGCGTGATCGCGCCGCAGTTCGGCCGCAGTGGTGAACCGGTACCGGTACAACTGAGCCCTGATGTGGGACGGCGGTGTATCCGGGAACGGGTTGCCACGCAGCAGCTTCAGGGTGGCCGGGTCGTTCTGCAGCAGCCGCACGATGAATGGCCGAAACCAGGAGTAGGCGTACTGCGGTGAGATCGCGGCGAACCACATCAGCCAGTCCAAGCGTAAGTGATACGGCGCCCACTGCCGCGGCAGTCGCCGCAGCCCGCCGGGTTTGCCTTTGAATTGGTATTCCCGCCAGACGGTCTGGTCGGTGATCGCGGAGTCGTCGGTGCCCTCGATCACCACCTCGTGACGTGTGCGGCTGATGCTGCCGAAGGCGCCATAGGTATTCACCAGGTGAAAAGGGTTGAAAGACATGTTCATTCGCTGACCGCGCGAGATCATGTTGCGTATCGGCAGATAGCTCAGCGCCACCGTGAGCATCGTGAAGGCGAGCACCAACGCGGTGAACCATCGCGGTGCGTCGGGCAGCGGTGCAGGGTGGGGGATCGGCAGCAGCATCGCCATCGACCGAACGTCGATCGCGCTGAAGGCGAGCAGAATCGTCAACCAGTTGAGCCACGCGAAATTGCCCGACGCCACCAGCCACAGCTGGGTGACGACGACGATCGCCCCGGCGATGCTGGCCACCGGCTGCGGGGCGAAGAGTCCGAACGGGACGATCAACTGCGCGAAGTGGTTGCCCGCCACCTCCACCCGGTGCAGCGGCTTGGGTAGGTGATGGAAGAACCAGCTCAGCGGGCCCGGCATGGGCTGCGTCTCGTGGTGGTAGTCCAGGCAGGTCAGATCCCGCCAGCAAGAGTCGCCGCGAAGCTTGATCAGCCCGGCGCCGAACTCGACCCGGAACAGCAGCAACCGGGCCAGCCACATCGTCAGCACCGGGGGCGCTATCCGGTCGTTGCCGAGAAATGCTGCCAGAAAACCAGTTTCGAGCATCAGCGACTCCCAGCCGAAGGAGTACCACGTCTGCCCGACGTTGACGATCGACAGGTACAGGATCCACAGCAGTAGCCAGGTCGGCACCACCGCCCACAACGGCAGCACGTCGGGCAGCCCCATCGCCATCGCCGCCGACAGCGCCGCGCCCGACCAGGCGACCGTTGCAAAGAACCGGTCGGAATAGTGGACGTGAAAGATGCTCGGTGACCGTACGAACGACTGCCGTGCCACATATCGCGGCACGGGCAGCAGCCCATGCTCGCCGATCAGTGCGCGGAACTGCCGGGCGGCGGCCACGAATGCGAACACGTAAATGATCGCGATTCCGCGCTCGAGCACCAGCCTGCTCAGCCAGTACTCCGGTGCGTTCACCCAGGCCATGGTGTCGCGCGTACCCGTCTGACCCGCGGGAAAACGTCACCGCCGGCTGGTCGGCGGCACCCCGGCGATGACAGCGCCGAAATTGCGTAGCGCCACGTTGCCGTCGCGCCAGTAGCTGCTGTGCGCGGTGACGCTGGGAAACCCGAGCGGCCCGGCGGGACCGGCGTCGGCGGTCAGGTGCTCGGCCCTGAAGCCCGGCGCCATCGGATCGATCCCCAGCGTCCATCCGGTGACAACGCCGCCCATGCTGATCGCGTCGTTCTGCGCCCGCATCACATAGACGTGGGCGCCGGTGTGCAGGTTCAGCCGGTCGGCCCGGTCGACCAGCATGCCGGGGCTGCCGACGGCGATGACGTTGTCGGCGTCGAGGCGGTGTCCGGGTGCGGCGGCCGCACCGATCACCGTCGAGCCGTAACTGTGACCGACGATGGTGTCAATCGATGGCGCGCCGACGTGGGAGGCCCGCTGGCCGTTCTGGAAGGCGTCCAACCGGTCAGCGCCCCCGGTGGCCGGCTGCGGAAAAGCCGCGTGGCTCAGGTCCATTGGACGGTCGTAGCCCAGCCATGTCGTCACAGCCACATCGTCAGGCCGCAGGTCGGGGTCGGCGAGCAGCGCGGCGGCGTACATCGCCAGCGACTTGTCGTCGCTGAATCGCAGCCGGGACAGTCCCTGGCCGGTACCCGGAACGAACACCGCATTACGCCGGGCGATGTCCGGGTTGCCGATCGACACCGCGCCGCGGCCGAACTCGTCGAGCAGGCCCAAGTACCGTTTGGGCCCGCTCGCCCCGTCCAGCGTCGCGTGCACCGCCTCGTATCCCGCCAGCCGGCTTCTGGCCGCGCTCAGTTGTGACTGCAACGCATACACCGCGCCGTCGTCGATCCGCGGCGCACTGGTCAACTCCTCAATGCTGCGTTGTATCCGTTCAACGTCAGATGCGGAGTCGCGTTCGAGTTCGTCCAGATGTAGCCGGTTGTAATGATCCCTGCCCAGGTGATCGGCACCGTCCCAGGGCATTCCGGGATGGTTGCCGATCCCGTGGTCTTGGCGGTACAGCCAATCCTTTTCTTCCGCTGTGAGTTGATTCCACAGCGCATTGAACTGCTTCGGGTCCGCCGGCACCGGCGACAGCAACGCCCGCTGGACAGCCGGCCGGTTGTCGTGCGGACTCGGCGGCACCGGCCGATCGCCGTCGGCCATATCGATGGCACCGGCCAATTCTCGATCAGTCGAATCGGCCTCCGCGACAATAGCGTTCAGTCGTGGCTGCAGCTGCATCTCGGCGATCAAGGCCGCCACCGGCGGTCCGTTGAACCGCCAGCTCGGCACCACCGTATTGGTGGCTGCGTCGATGGTCATCTGCAGTTCGGCGGCGTCGCGGCGCAACGTGCTCAGGGCCGACTGGACGTGGGCGATGTCGTCGGCGGCCTTGCCGGCGGCGCGCGCCACCGCCAGCGACTCGTTGCCGTGCGCGTCGAGGTCCAGGCGGATCGACGCGTTGGTATGCGCGCGGGCCCGCGCGGTCTCGCCCTGCCAGGTATCGAACACCGCCAGCGAATCGAGCTGGCGCGCGGCCTCCAACGTCGCCTCACCGCGAGCGACCGCGGCGTGGAACACCTCACGCACCGCGTCGGCACTCCACCGATCGATGTCGGCCACCGTCAGCGTCACGTCTCAGACCATCCTCAATGCGACGGCATGGGCTTCTCCCATTGCGGCAAAGGCGATTCCGTCGCCGGTCAGTTCCAGCGCGTGGTCGCCGACGCGGGCCAGCAGCCGACGCGAAGTCTGTGACCACGTCGCCGCCGTCGTGCTGAGCGCCGCGGCGGAGGCGCCCACCCAGCCAGGCTCGGCGCCCGCTATCCGGTTGTCCGACGCCAGGTGCGCGTTGGCCAAGTCCTCACCCTGCCCGGCGACGTGTGCCGCCGAGCCCGCCAACGTTTCCAGGTCGACCCGAAGAATCGCCATAGCTCACCACCTCACAGGAAATGCGTTGCTATCCGACTAACAGCAGCGCAGCGGGGCTGCAAGTCAGGTGTCGCCGGGCGACCCCGTCGATTGGGCCACCCATGCACAGCTGTGGGTTAGCGCTCAGGGGCGCGCGCCACCGTCGAGGCCACGGCGGCAAGCGAAATCAGCGCCAGCAGCTGCACCCAGGCTGAATGGCCGGCGTAGCCGTCGACGGAGCGCCACGGGTGGCGGGACAGGGTGGCACCGGCCAGGATCAGGCCACCGGCGCACAGCCACAACGTGACGGTGTCACATCGCTGCGGATCCTTTCGGAGCACCCACCGCACGGTCAGGGCGACACCGAACACCGCGACGCCCGCGGCCCCCGCGATGACGGCACAGGCGGCCACCACCGGTACGACGGCCCACCGACCCGGCGTCCACGGCTGTGCGGCGGGATCGTCGCGGGACCGGCGCCGCGACGGCCACCATGCCAGCAGCGCCAGCAGCGGCAGCAACGCAAGGCCGCCGGCCAGGCCGACCCGGTACAGCGAGTTCGGCGCATAGGTCAGCGTGATGGTGCCCGCCGTTCCGGGCGGCACCAGCCAGGCCTGCTGCCATCCGTTGATCGCCAGCGCTTTCAACCGCATTCCGGAGCCGGTATGTGCCACCCAGCCAGGGTTGATGCTTTCCGGCACGACGAGGACCCGCATGGTCTTCGCGGCGTCGACACGCACGTCGCGCCGTGCCGGACCCCACCCGGCCACGTCCACCGGGGTGGAGCTCGCCGGTGCGGCGGCGTGCGGTCCGAGCAGCTCGGCACCGTCGACGACGAATTGCGGTCCGGGACTCAGCACGAGCTCCTGTTGGCCGGCGGGCAGTTCGATCGGTTGGGTGTCACACGGCTGGGCGGCCACCGGAGATCCGTCGAGCAGTGACCCGACGTCGGTGTGGACTTCGGTGTGGACGAAACGGCCGGCGATCGCCAGGACGGGACCGTGCTCGCAGTCGATGGTGATCTCACGAGTTCGATTGCGGCCGGCGTCGGCGGCGGCGATCGGCGCGCCGTCGGTGCCCAGCGCCGCGATCTCGGCCAGTCCCGGCGGTTTGAGCTGGTCGAAGCCGACCGCGGTCCGGTCGATGACGTCGCTCCAGTCCAGCAGGCTGACCGTGACGGTGTCTGTGACTCGCGGGTTCAACGAAAGCATCTGGGGATCAGCGGATTTCAGGTCGCGGACCTGCGGGCCGTCGCCCAGGTCGACGGCCAGTAACGTCGGGTGTGCGGGCACCGGAGACGAACTGGGCGTCACCCGCAGCCCGGCCACCTCCGTGGGCTGAGGCAGCGTAAGGGTGATCGTCGGGGCGGTCTTGTGCTGCACCACTCTTTGCGGGGCGGTCCACGCCGTGGCTGGATCGCCGTCGGTGGCGGCATAGGCGGCCCCCAGCACGTCGACCGAATCGGCGTCACCGTGAGCCTGGGTGGTGCTCGGCTCGGCGACCAGCTCGGCCAGCTTGGGCCCGGGACGGGCGCGGACCCAGATCTTGGGCGTCACCGATATCGGCGCAGGGACGCTCAGGGTGCGGCTGAAGGCGGCCGGCGATTCGGCGGCAAGCGCCATCGACGGCGCGCACTGCACATTGGTCGGGCCCAGCGCACAACCCGGTCGGCCCAGCGGCTCGGATCCCAGATCCCATTGTGCGACCGCGCTATTCGCCGGTGGCGCGGGCACCAGGGCGGTGTGGCGGATGTTGACCGGATGCGCGAAACCCTTGGCGTCGTATTGGGTGATCGACATGTCGGTGATCGCGAACTGGACGCCGGGCGATCCGTCATCGGTGCCGATCGCGGTGATCCGCACCCAGGGGGTTTCGCCGTACGGAAGCGCCCCGATCACCGGCTTGCCCGGCTCGTCGAATCGCAGTGTCGTTGTGCCGGTAGCGGTTTCGATCTCGATGCGACGGACCTGGGCCCCGACTGTGGTCGCGCTGGGGGTGATCGCGATGACGCTGTTGGTCACCGGGTGGTCGAAGTCGACCTGCAGCCATTGGCCGACGGCCGACTGGAGTGCGTTGGACACCCAGGCCGTCGCCGGGTCGGCGTCGACCGCCGCGGCGGGCGAGGCGGCGGTGGCGACGTCGGGCAACGCCGTCGAGTCCGATGACGAGCTGGACGCCGTCAGGCGCCCGCCAGTCCATGCGCCGTAGACGGTTTCGGCGCCGGGACTCGGGTAGTCGGGCACCCGGTTGAACGTGCGCCGGGCGTCGCCCGCGGCGCGGATCGCCGACGAGTGGTCGTCGACGCGGCCATAGTCGGTCTCGCGCGCCAATGGGGTGTCGGTGACGGTGGTGAGCGGCACCGGTTGGCCCGCTGCCACCGCGTCGGCGGTCATCAGCGCCGGTCCCAGCGGCGGCTGGTTCGACAGCCGACGGCGTTCGTCGAGTCGCAGCAGCGCCTCCGGTCCGCCGTCCACGCGGGGCAACTGGTCGACGTCGGTCAGGTACGGAGCGCCGGGATTCCCGGCGTCGGCGGCGACGCGGTAGACCTCGACGGCCGGATAACGCGGACGCAGCCCGCTGTCGGTGACGAATCCCGACACCGGTCCGGGGCCCACCGGGTCGCCGAATACCGCGACCCTTGGCAGCCGTGGCGACCCCTCGATCGCGCGGTGCACGAGGATCGGACGGGCCGACCGGGATGTGTCCGGGTCCAGATCGTTGCGCACCACCAGGTATGAGATGCCTTGACGGGCAAGGGTGTCGGCGAGCCCGGCCGATGGTGTTCCGGCGGCGAACAGCCGTTGCACGGAGTCCAGCGCCCGAATGGTCTGCGGCGGGGTCAACGGGATCGAGTCGCGTACTCCCCACGGGCTGTCACCCAGCACCTGCAGGGGTTCGTCGTGGGTGTTGCCCCACAGCTGGGTAGCGAAGGGCGCGCCGGGAACCACCAGCACCCGCCCCGGCGTGGGCGACCCGGTGTTGTGCGCCGTCAGCCAGTCGGCGGTGTCGTGCCAGTACCGCGGTATTGCGGCGAACGTGCCGGGCGGGGTGATCCGCCCGGTCCACGCCAGCGACGTCGCGGCGGTCAGCGCCGTCAGCACCACGATCCCGACCGCGACCCGACGGTCGCGCTCAGGGTGGGCGAATGCGTTGAGCCACGTCGACTTCGGCGCCGAGCCCGGCAATGGGACCCGGCTCAGCAGCTGCGCCAGCCCCAGCACCAGCGGGATGCGGATCAGCGACTCGAGCTTGTGCACGTTGCGCAGCGGCGCCCCGTCGGCGTCCAGGAACGCCTGGACCTGCTGCGCGAGCGGCGAACCGAGCCCGCCGCTGTATCCGATGCCCAGCAGCGCCATGCCCAGCAGCAGCATGGTCACCAATCGGCCGCGTGCCGGCATGTCTCGCATCGCCAGGCCTGCCAGCCCGGCTGCGGCCACCATGCAGGTAGCCAGGATGGCGACCGACCCGGTCACCAGTGGCGCGCCCGCGGTGGCGTTGGGCGCCACGAACGGTGTCCAGCTGTCGGTGCCGCGCAGCACCTCGACCACCGACGACCACTGCGTCGTCACCCCGGACGATTCGATGAAGTCCAGAAAAGGCGGGCTGATCCGCGCCATCAGAACCAGCGCGACCAGCCACCACGTCGTCGCCAGCGCCATCGCGAGCAGCAGCCACCCGGTGTAGCGCCACCACCGCCGGTTGGGCCGATGGCAGGCCCACCAGACCACGGCGGGCAGGCACCCGGCCAGTGTTGCGATCGCGTTGACAGCGCCCATCAGCGCCACCGCGATCCCGGCTTGACCGGCCAACCGTCGCACCGAGCGGTCGTGGCAGCGCAGCGCGAGAATCGTCGGCAGCAACACCCACGGCGCCAGCATGATCGGCAAGGTCTCCGACGAGATCGACCCCAGCGTGGTGAGCACCCTGGGCGACAACGCGAAGGACGCGGCGGCGACCACTCGCGACGACGGGGTGCCGATGCCCAGGGCCTCGGCCACCCGCAGCAGTCCCCAGAACCCGACCGTCAGCAGCAACGCCCACCACAGCCGTTGCGTCACCCAGCCCGGCACACCCAGTACATGGCCGAGCAGAAAGAAGCTGCCATGCGGGAACAGGTAGCCGTAGGCCTGGTTCTGCGCCTGCCCGAAGGGCAACTCGCTGTTCCACAGGTTGGTGGCGCGGGCCAGGAACCGCAGCGGGTTGGCGGTCAGGTCGAGCTTGGTGTCGGGGGAGATCCGGCCAGGCGACGAGGCGAAGCTCAGCGCTAGCGAGACGCTGGCAACCAGCCACAGCCAGCGGCGTGACATGGGCACAGGCGCTGCACCGACTTGCTGAACCGGCTCCTCCTCGGGCCGTTCCTCGGCCCGCATCGTCACCGGGGGGCGCTGCTAGCTGCGGTTGCCGTACTCGACCCGGTTGAGCACCGACGACTGCGGGTCGCCTCCGGGGAGCGGCGGCTTGGTGTCCTGCTGCACCATCAACGTGATCCCGAAGATCGCGGCTGCGCCGAGCAGCAGGCCAACCACGACACTCGCGGCGGCGGGGGCGACAAAGCGATTCATCGCTGCCCAAATTAGCAGAAAGACGCAGAAGAGTCGGTCGGGGCCGCCGAGGTCACCGGCATTGCCGAGCGCGTCGCATGACAGCATGGCGTGATGAATTTGCCGCGCACACTGGCCGTGCTTGCCGCCGTCACGGCGCTGATGACCGGGTGCAGCCATACCTCCACCAAACCCGCGGGCCCGTCGTCGTCGACGGCCAACGCGCAACCGCCGGCCAAGCCGGCGTGCGGGGATCCGACTGCCATCCCACTGCGCGACAAGCTCGCCCAGCTCTTGATGGTGGGCGTTCGCAACGGCGACGACGCCAAGACCGTCGTGTCGGCGTACCACGTCGGTGGCATTTTCATCGGCAGCTGGACCGATATGTCGATGCTCGGGCCCAACCTGGGCAAGGACCTCAGCGCCAGCACCGCGCTGCCGCTGGCGATCAGCGTCGACGAGGAGGGCGGCCGGGTGGCTCGGCTGTCCAAGCTGATCGGCAAGGCGCCATCCGCCCGCGAGCTGGCGCAGACCCAGACGCCGCAACAGGTCTACGGCCTGGCGCTGGACCGCGGCCACAAGATGCGCGGGCTCGGTATCACAGTCGACTTCGCTCCGGATGTCGACGTCGTCGACGCCGCCGTGCCGGATGACACGGTGATCGGTGACCGGTCGTTCGGTTCGGACCCGGCGAAAGTCACCGAATACGCGCGCCAGTACGTTCGCGGCCTGCAGGACGCGGGCCTGCTTCCGGTGATCAAGCATTTCCCCGGTCACGGCCACGGTTCCGGGGACTCACACACCGGCGGGGTGACGACGCCGCCGCTGTCGCAACTGCAAAACGACGACCTGATTCCCTACCGGAATCTGGTGACGGCGGCGCCGATCGGTGTGATGGTCGGACACCTGCAGGTCCCCGGGCTCACCGGCGACGAGCCGGCCAGTGTCAATCGGGCGGCCGTGCAGTTACTCCGGACCGGCGCGGGTTACCAGGCACCCGCGTTCGACGGTCCGATCTTCAGCGACGACCTGTCCAGCATGCTCGCCATCAAGGACCGCTACAGCGTGCCCGATGCCGTGCTCAAGACGCTGCAAGCCGGCACCGATGTCGCGCTGTGGGTCACTACCGACGAGGTGCCCGCGGTGTTGGACCGGCTGGAGAAGGCCGTCACCGCAGGGGAATTGACGTCTGCAAGCGTGGACGCCTCGGTGCAGCGGATCGCGAAGTTCAAAGGCACCAAGTCCGACTGCGGACGGTAGTTCGGCGACGCACGTCCGGATTGCTTACTCTGAACTCCGGCGTTGGTGAGAGGGGGCCGCATGGCAGGTGGTACCAAGCGGTTGCCCCGTGCCGTCCGCGAACAGCAGATGCTCGACGCCGCGGTCGAAATGTTCTCCATCAACGGCTATCACGACACCTCGATGGATGCGATCGCGGCCAAAGCTGAGATCTCCAAGCCAATGCTGTACCTGTACTACGGCTCCAAAGAGGAACTCTTCGGCGCCTGCTTGGACCGTGAACTGCAGCGATTCATCGACGGCGTCCGCGAGGACATCGACCTCAACCAGAGTCCACGAGATCTGCTGCACAACACAATCGTGGCGTTCATGCGCTACATCGACTCCAACCGGGCGTCCTGGATTGTGATGTACGCCCAGGCGACCAACTCGCAGGCGTTCGCCCACACTGTCCGCGAGGGGCGGGAGCGAATCATCGCCCTGGTCGTACGCGTCCTGCAGGCGGGGACACGAAACCCCGAGCCTGACACCGATTTCGAGATGATCGCCGCGGCACTTGTGGGCGCCGGTGAGGCCATCGCGACGCGGCTGAGCACCGGCGACACCGACGTCGACGGCGCCGCCGAAGTGATGATCAACTTGTTCTGGCGCGGCCTGAAAGGCAAGCCGTCCGACAAGGATGCCGCGGAACTTGCCGGCGAGTCCGATTAGTTGAATGCGCAGCCGCACCGTCGATTTCGCGTGTGCGGTCGTCGCCGTTGGGCTGCTGGCCGGCTGCGCCGGTTTGGCGACGACCTTCCTTTTGCGCTCGATCGAGCACCTCACGTATCACTATGTGTTCGGCTCCCTGCTCGAGGGTGTCACCGCGAGCAGCCCTGTTCGGCGGGCCGTCGGACCGGTGATCGGGGGTGCACTGGCCGGCCTGGGCTGGTGGATTCTCCGGCCCAGGACCGAAGTCGCGCCGCTGGCTGCGGCCGTCCGGAACCGAGAGCGAATTCGCTTCTGGCCGTTCACGTTCGACGCGGCTCTGCAAGTCCTGGTGGTCGGTTCCGGCGCATCGCTGGGCCGGGAGGTCGCACCGCGCCAGTTGGCCGTCGCGCTGGGAAATGTCGCCACCGGCTGGATAACGCGGCTCACGGAGCGAGACCGTCAGATCCTGTTGGCCTGCGCGGCGGGCGCCGGGTTGGGCGCGGTGTATTCGGTGCCGCTCGGTGGCGCCCTGTTCACCCTGCGCATCATGTTGAAGAGCTGGCATCCCCGCGCGGTGGGCGCCGCCTTGATCTCGTCGAGCCTGGCCGTCTCGGTGTCGTCATTCATCACCCATGACCAGCCGAACCTGCACTGGCCCAACCCGGATGTGTCCTACCGGCTGTTCGCCTACGCGGTGGCGCTGGCCCCACTGACGCTGATGGTCGGGCTGGTGTTCAACCGGCTGATGGGATGGGCCGGCCAACGCGAACTGCCGAAGTCGTGGCTGATGATCCCCGGCATCGCCGGCGCGGGGTTGTTCGTGGGCGTGTGCTCACACTGGTGGCCCGAATTGCCCGGCAACGGTCGTTCAATCCTCAACCTGATTCTTGCCGGCGGCATGACAATCGAATCAGCGGCGATCATCTTGGTACTCAAACTCGTGGCCACCGCGGCGTTCCTGCGAGCGGGCGCGAGGGGCGGACTGTTCACTCCCGCGCTGGCGACCGGCGCGGCGGCCGGAACATTGTTCGTACTGACGGTCAACGCGATGGCGGGCACTCACTACGGCGTGCCCGCAATCGCCTTGGCCGGCTCGGCGGGGGTGCTGGCCATCACCCAGAACGCGCCGCTGTGGGCGGCGATCTTCGTGTGGGAGCTGGCCAGACCACCGCTGTGGCTGTCGCTAGTGTTCCTCGCCGCGGCGGCGAGCACCTACGGCTTGCGCCTCGTCGTCCGGCGCCTCCCGCTACAGCGCGCGTAGCGTCCCGGTGAGGTGCGGGTACCCCTTGGAGATGTTGCGCAGGCTGATGTCCCAGCCATCCTGGACCTGGTCGACGTAGAGTCCGACGCTGGCCGGCAGCACCACCGGCTTGCCGAACCGAACCGTGTACTTCACGGCGTCGGGAAGGCTTGCCTCAAGATTCGCCAAAACCGCTGCGGCACTGAACATCCCGTGGGCAATCACGGTGGGGAATCCGAACAGCTTGGCGCCGACCGAACTCGTGTGGATCGGGTTGTGGTCGCCGCCGACGCCGGCGTAGCGGCGAATCTGACCGGGGCTTATCCGCAGGATCGCCTTGGGCGCCGGCAACTTCGGTTGCTTCTGCGGCGGCGGCTTGGGCTGGTCGGACAGGCTGGTGCGTTGCTGGTGGAGGAACGTCGTGACCTGATGCCAGGCCACTTCGTTGCCGACGCTGACGTCGGTGACGACGTCGACCAGCAGACCCTTGCGGTGTTCGCGCAGATTCTCCGCATGTACCGCGACGTTGACCGTGTCCGTCACCCTGATTGGGCGGTACTGGGTGATCTCGTTCTCCAGGTGCACCGAACCCATTGCGGCGAACGGAAAGTCAAAGCCGGTCACTAGCGACATCACCGTCGGGAAGGTCAGCGCGAAGGGATATGTCAGCGGCACGGTGTCGCCGTAGCGCAGGCCGGTGACCTCCGCGTATTCGGCCACGTTGACACGGTCGATCGGTAACTCCTCGACCGTCACGGTCCGATCGGGCAACTGGCCGCCGCGTGGCACGAACGGCAGCGCTCCGACTGCCGCGCGCAGCATGTTTTGCAAGCCGCTGGGCTGTTGGTCAGTCACTTGGTGTCACGCTCCCAGCATGGCTTGGCCGCAGACACGAATCGTGTTGCCTGTCACCGCGTTCGAGGCCGGGCTGGCGAAGTAGGCGATCGCCTCGGCCACGTCGACCGGTTGGCCGCCCTGGTACAGCGAGTTGAGCCGCCGCCCCACCTCGCGGGTGGCAAGCGGAATGGCCGCCGTCATCTTGGTTTCGATGAAGCCCGGTGCGATCGCGTTGATCGTGACGCCCTTTTCGGCCAGCTTGGGAGCAAGTGCATCGGTGAGCCCGATCATGCCGGCCTTGGTGGTGGCGTAGTTGGTCTGCCCACGGTTGCCCGCGATGCCGGCCATCGACGACAGGCCGATCACCCGGCCGCCCTCGCCGATGCTGCCATTCTCCACCAAACCTTCGGTAAGACGTTGAGGCGCAAGCAAGTTGACTGCCAGCACCGAATTCCACCGCGCGTCGTCCATGTTGGCGAGCAACTTGTCGCGGGTGATCCCGGCGTTGTTCACCAAAATGTCGGCGTGGCCGTTGTAGTGGTCGCGCAGGTGCTCGGTGATCTTCTCGACGGCATCGGGAGCGGTGACGTCGAGAGCCAGCGCCGTGCCGCCGATGCGGGTGGCCGTCTCCGACAACGCCTCGGCGGCGGACTCCACGTCGATAGCGACCACGCGGGCCCCGTCCCGGGCGAACACCTCGGCGATCGTCGCGCCGATGCCGCGGGCGGCACCGGTCACGATGCCGACCTTGCCGTCGAGCGGCCGGTCCCAATCCCGGGGCGGGGTGGAGTCAGCGGGTCCGACGTAGAACACCTGGCCGTCGACATAGGCCGACTTCCCGGACAGCAGGAACCGCAATGTCGACTCGATGCCGGTCGCCGCGGGCTTGGCGTCGGGGGACAAATACACCAGCGAAATCGTCGACCCGTGCTGCAGTTCCTTACCCAGCGAACGGGTAAAGCCCTCGAGCGCGCGCTGCGCGATCCGCTCGTCGCTGCTTTCCGCTTCGGCAGGGGTAGTGCCGATGACGACCAGCCGTCCGTTGTGCGCGATGTTGCGCATCAGCGGGGTGAAGAATTCGTGCAGGGCCGTCAGCTTGGCCGGCGTGGTGATGCCGGTGGCGTCGAACACCAGGCCGCCGAACGAATCCGCCCACCGGCCGCCGAGGTTCGCACCCACGACGTCGTAGTCGGCGTCCAGTGCCGCACGCAGCGGCTCGACCACTCGGCCCTCGCCCCCGATCAGCAACGACCCGGCCAGCGGCGGCTCGCCTGCCCGATAGCGCCGCAGCTTCTCGGGCTGCGGCACGCCGAGTTGCTTGGCGAGAAATGCACCGGGCCCGGAGTTGACGACTTGGGAAAATAGATCGGGTGCCACAGGGTTGCCTCTCATGCTGTCGGGTATCTGTACGGTAGTCGAGAGCTAACTTACTCCAGAGTAAGAACAGTGAGTAGGATGGCTCCCAACACCGGATAACCATCTATTGACGGAGATAAGCGTTGCCTACACAAGACGCCTCAGCTGAAAGCACCTCTGCAAGTTCCCAGGCGACCGCCGCCAAACGACGCGTCGCAGTGCTGGGTGGCAACCGGATCCCGTTCGCGCGCTCGGACCGGGCCTATGCCCAGGCATCGAACCAGGACATGTTCACGGCCGCCCTAGGCGGGCTGGTCGACCGGTTCGACCTGTCCGGCGAGCGTCTCGGCGCGGTCATCGGTGGCGCGGTGCTCAAGCACAGCCGCGACTTCAACCTGATGCGCGAATGTGTGCTCGGATCGGCCCTGTCGTCCTACACGCCGGCGTTCGACCTGCAGCAGGCCTGCGGCACCGGCCTCCAGGCCGCGATCGCGGCTGCCGACGGCATCGCCGCGGGGCGTTATGAAGCCGCCGCCGCCGGCGGTGTGGACACCACCTCGGATGCACCGATCGCGCTGGGTAACAACCTGCGTCACACGCTGCTCGGGCTGCGTCGCGCCAAGTCCAACGTCGACCGGCTCAAGCTGGTCGGCAAGCTGCCGGCCAGCCTCGGTGTGGAGATCCCGGTGAACAGCGAGCCGCGCACCGGGCTGTCAATGGGCGAGCACCAGGCGATCACCGCCAAGCAGATGGGCATCAAGCGGGTCGACCAAGACGAGCTGGCCGCGGCCAGCCACCGCAACATGGCGGCGGCATACGACCGCGGCTTCTTCGACGACCTGGTCACCCCGTTTCTGGGCCTCTACCGCGACGACAACCTGCGACCGGACTCGTCGGCGGAGAAGCTGGCCAAGCTCAAGCCGGTGTTCGGAGTGAAAGCCGGCGACGCAACGATGACCGCAGGCAACTCGACGCCGTTGACCGACGGCGCCTCGGTTGCCCTCCTGGCGACCGAAGATTGGGCCAAGGAGCACTCGATCACCCCGCTGGCTTACTGGGTCGATGCCGAGACAGCGTCGGTCGACTACGTCAACGGCGCCGACGGGCTGCTGATGGCGCCGACGTACGCGGTGCCCCGCCTGCTGGCCCGCAATGGGCTCACCCTGCAGGATTTCGACTTCTACGAGATCCACGAGGCGTTCGCATCCGTGGTGCTGGCGCACTTGCAGGCTTGGGAGTCCGAGGAATACTGCAAGGAGCGGCTGGGTCTGGACGCAGCCCTGGGGTCCATCGACCGGTCCAAGCTGAACGTCAACGGGTCTTCGCTGGCCGCCGGCCACCCGTTCGCCGCCACCGGCGGACGGATCCTGGCGCAGCTGGCCAAGCAGCTCCACGAGGCCAAGGCCGCCAATGGCGGCAAACCGGTGCGCGGGCTGATTTCGATCTGCGCGGCCGGTGGCCAGGGTGTCGCCGCCATCTTGGAGGCCTGAGCCCGTCGCCGCAGGTCCGGTTTAGTCACCCGACACCTCGGGTAGCCAGCGGGTTGGATAGCTCCGTGTTGCCGTCAGACCCCCGACCCGATGGCAGCGCGGGGCGTCCTTGAATGCTCCCGGTCGCGGGCAGCAGACCAAGACCGGGGCCGCCACGGAAAGAGGGGATCTCGCGGCGGCCCCTCCAGAACTACCGAAACGCAAAATCCCCCGTCTCCGAAGAGGCGGGGGATTTTGCTGTGTTGCTTGTGTCAGAACGCGGCTTCGTCGAGTTCCATGAGGTCGTTGTCGATGTGCTCCAACACCTGGCGGGTGCTGGTCAACAGCGGCAGGAAGTTCTTGGCGAAGAACGACGCCACCGCGATCTTGCCCTCGTAGTACGAGCGATCGGCGTCGCTGCAGCCGGAGTCGAGAGCTTCCAGGGCCACCGCCGCCTGACGCTGCAGCAGCCAGCCGATGACCAGGTCACCGACGCTCATCAGGAAGCGCACCGAACCGGTGCCGACCTTGTAGATGCTGGAGATGTCCTCTTGTGCCGCCATCAGGTAGCCGGTCAGCGTCGCGGCCATCGCCTGCACGTCCTCCAGGGCGGTGGACAGCAGCGCCCGCTCGGCCTTCAGGCGGCCGTTACCGGACTCGTTCTTGATGAACTCCTCGATCTGACCGGACACGTGGGCCAGCGCCACACCCTTGTCGCGGACGATCTTGCGGAAGAAGAAGTCCTGCGCCTGGATGGCTGTGGTGCCCTCGTAGAGCGAGTCGATCTTGGCGTCACGGATGTACTGCTCGATCGGGTAGTCCTGCAAGAAGCCGGACCCACCGAAGGTCTGCAGGCTCTCGGTGAGCTTGGCGTATGCCTGCTCAGAGCCCACGCCCTTGACGATCGGCAGCATCAGGTCGTTGACCTTCACCGCCAGATCGGCGTCCACGCCGTGCAGTGCCTTGGCGACCGCTGCGTCCTGGTAGGTCGCGGTGTAGAGGTACAGACCACGCAGGCCTTCGGCGTATGCCTTCTGGGTCATCAGGCTGCGGCGCACATCGGGGTGATGCGTGATCGTCACGCGCGGCGCGGTCTTGTCGGTCATCTGGGTCAGGTCAGCGCCCTGCACGCGCTCCTTGGCGTAGGCCAGGGCGTTGAGGTAACCGGTGGACAGCGTCGCAATGGCCTTGGTACCGACCAGCATGCGGGCATTCTCGATCACCTCGAACATCTGCGCGATGCCGTTGTGCACCTCGCCGACCAGCCAGCCCTTGGCCGGTACGCCGTGCTGACCAAAGGTGAGCTCACATGTCGCGGAGACCTTCAGGCCCATCTTGTGCTCGACGTTGGTGACGAAGACACCGTTGCGCTCGCCCGGTTCGCCGGTCTCGAAGTCGAACAGGAACTTCGGCACGAAGAACAGCGACAGACCCTTGGTGCCCGGTCCGGCGCCCTCGGGGCGGGCCAGCACGAGGTGGAAGATGTTCTCGAACATGTCGTCGGAGTCACCCGAGGTGATGAAGCGCTTCACACCGTCGATGTGCCACGAGCCATCGTCCTGCTGGATGGCCTTGGTGCGACCGGCGCCGACGTCCGAACCGGCGTCCGGCTCGGTGAGCACCATGGTGGAGCCCCAACCGCGCTCGGCGGCCAGGATGGCCCACTTCTTCTGCTCTTCGGTGGCCAGGTTGTAGAATATCTGCGCGAAACCGGCGCCACCGGCGTACATCCAGACGGCCGGGTTGGCACCCAGCAGGTGCTCGTGCAGCGCCCACAGCATGACCTTGGGCATCGGCATGCCGCCCAGCTCTTCGTCCAGGCCGACTTTGTCCCAGCCGGCCTCGATGACTGCGTGCACCGACTGCTTGAACGAGTCGGGCAGCTTCACGGAGTGGGTCTCCGGATCGAACACGGGCGGATTGCGGTCACCCTCGACGAACGAGTCGGCGACAGGCCCCTCGGCCAGCCGGCTCATCTCGACGAGCATCTCGCGGGCGGTGTCGGCATCAAGGTCGGCGTAGTCCCCCTCGCCGAAAGACTTGTCGACACCCAGCACCTCGAACAGGTTGAATACCTGGTCGCGGACGTTGCTCTTGTAGTGGCTCACTAGGTTCCTCCTCGATGAGAACGCCACATGAGGTTGGGTACTCGGAATAAGTTACCCACCAGTAACACGGCTAAACTATACCGGCGAGTAACCAGTTGCAAGCGACTGTGAGCTAAATATCAACCAACTAGTTGGGCTCGGGCTGGATTAGACGGTGGCGTGCCCGTCTAGCTGCGGTGATGATGAAGGGCATGCCTACTGTGCAGGGCGTCATGACGCTTCCGGAAGTGGACTTACGCCACCCCGCCTGGCGTCTGAGGGCACGCTTGCGCGAGGTGGCCCACGAGGTCGGGTTCTTCTATCTGACCGGTCACGGGGTGTCAGAGTCGCTCATCGACCGAGTCATGGCCGCGGCCCGGCGGCTGTTCGCGCTGCCACAGTCGGACAAAGACGCCATCGCGATGGTCCACAGTCCGCATTTCCGTGGCTACACGCGGCTGGGCGGTGAGCGGACCCGCGGCGAAGTGGACTGGCGCGAGCAGATCGACATCGGCCCCGACCGCGAGCCGATCGGCGGTGAGGGCAAGCCCGACTACCTCTGGCTGCAGGGGCCTAATCAGTGGCCCGCGCGCCTCCCGGAGTTACCGGACCTCATCGCGGAATGGGATACCGCACTGGCGGCGGTGTCGCGCACCCTGCTGCGGCACTGGGCGGTGGCGTTGGGCAGCCCGGACGACGTCTTCGACGCGGCGTTCGACAAGGCGCCGGCCACGCTGATCAAGATCGTGCACTATCCCACCACCGCGGCCAGCTCGCAGGGCGTAGGAGCACACCGCGACTCGGGCGTTCTGACGCTGCTGCTCGCCGAACCGGGCAGCCGAGGGTTGCAGGTGCGGGCGCGCGACGGCAGCTGGGTCGACGTGCCCGCGCTCGACGGGGCGTTCATCGTCAACATCGGGGAGCTGCTCGAGTTTGCGACCGGAGGCTACCTGCGCGCCACCGAGCACCGGGTTAACCTGCAACAGTCGGCGGACCGGATCTCGGTGCCGTACTTTTTCAATCCGCGGCTGGACGCCCAGATCCCCGCGCTGACGCTGCCCGCCGAATTGGCCCGCCAGGCGCAGCGGCGCGCGGATCCGTCCGACCCCATTCACTCGGTGTATGGCCGGAATGCCTGGAAGAGCAGGCTGCGGGCACATCCAGACGTTGCGGCCGCCCACGGCTACGTGTGACGGCCAGCGCGAAACATGTAACGCCCGACGGGTAGGGTCGGCACTACGAAATCCCGTCGACGCGAGTGAAGCCGGTGAATACACCTGACAAGCTGACGCCCACCTCCCTGCGCGAGGCCTTTGGTCATTTCCCTTCCGGCATCATCGCCATCGCCGCCGAAGTCAACGGGGTCCGAGAAGGCTTGGCCGCCAGCACATTCGTCCCGGTGTCGCTGGAGCCGCCGCTGGTGTCGTTCTGTGTACAGAACACCTCGACGACGTGGCCCAAACTCAAGGACGCCCAAGCCCTTGGGATCAGCGTGCTGGGCGAGTCACATGACCGCGCCGCACGTGCTCTGGCCGCCAAGACCGGTGATCGCTTTGCCGACCTGGAAACGGAGTCTTTCAGCAGCGGCGCAGTGTTCATCCACGGCACCAGTCTCTGGATGGAGACCGCGATCGAGCAACTCATTCCCGCCGGGGACCACACGATCGTGGTGCTGCGAGTCAGCGACGTCCGCGTCGACCCGGATGTCCCGCCGATCGTGTTTCACCGCAGCGTGTTTCGACGCCTGGGCGTCTAGCTGCTGGTCACGGTCGCCGGCCGAGTTCCTCGCGGTAAGCCTGGACTCGACGCTCGATCTCAGCGCCTTCTTCGTCGCGTCCCTCTCGGTGTGCGAGTTCGGCGCGCGCGGTCAGTTCCGCGATTGCCCGGCGAATGTCGTTGATGCTAGTGGGCTTTCGGATTGCCATCGGTCACCGCCTTTCCTGTCGTACCCGACGGTACGCGGATCAACGGTGACGCGGCACCCGGTGTTTCAACGACGGAACAGCTTGTTGCCCAGCCACACGACCGGGTCGTACTTGCGATCGGCCACGCGTTCCTTCATCGGGATCAACGCGTTGTCGGTGATATGGATGCTCTCGGGGCAGACCTCGGTGCAGCACTTGGTGATGTTGCAGTAGCCGAGACCGTGCTCCTCCTGGGCCTCGTCACGCCGGTCGCGGGTGTCGAGCGGGTGCATCTCCAGCTCCGCGATCCGCATCAAATAGCGGGGGCCGGCGAAGTTCTCTTTGTTGTCCTCGTGGTCACGGATGACGTGGCAGACGTTGTTGCACAAGAAGCATTCGATGCATTTGCGGAATTCCTGAGACCGTTCGACATCCTCTTGCTGCATCCGGTACTCACCGGGCTGCAGGTCTTTCGGCGGCGCGAAGGACGGGATCTCCCGGGCCTTCTCGTAGTTGAACGAGACGTCGGTCACCAGGTCGCGGATCACCGGGAAGGTCCGAATCGGGGTCACGGTGACGACCTCGTCCTCGGCGAAGGTCGACATCCGCGTCATGCACATCAGCCGGGGCTTGCCGTTGACCTCGGCCGAACAGGAGCCACACTTACCGGCCTTGCAGTTCCACCGCACCGCCAGGTCCGGGGTCTGGGTCTGCTGCAGGCGGTGGATGATGTCGAGCACCACCTCGCCCTCGTTGACCTCGACGGTGAAGTCCTGCAAGCCACCACCGGCCTCGTCACCACGCCATACCCGCAGCGTTGCGTTATACGTCATGAGCGCTGCTCCTCCCGACCCATTCCGATCGCACCACTGTTTATCGTCGTCAGCGCGCCGCTCATCAGCCTCTCCGTCCTGGGTGATCGGCCAGCTCTTCGTCGGTGTAGTACTTCTCGAGCTCCGCGATCTCGAAGGTCTCCAGTAGGTCCGCTCGCATCGGAATCTGGTCCTTCCGCTCGACGGTGACGTCGGGAACGATCGGGTCGTCGCCGCTGGCGCTGCAGACCAGCAGCACCTTGCGCCACGACGAATCCATTCCCGGATGGTCGTCGCGGGTGTGCCCGCCACGACTTTCGGTCCGCTCGAGCGCCGCCTTCGCAACGCACTCGCTGACCAGCAGCAGGTTGCGCAGGTCGAGGGCGAGGTTCCAGCCAGGGTTGTATGCCCGCCCGCCGTCGACGTGGAGGTTCTTGAACCGCGCCCGAAGCTGATCGAGCCGGCCGAGCGCCTCGGTGATCTCGTCTTGCTTGCGGATGATTCCCACCAGGTCGTTCATCGACTGCTGCAGCTCGAGCTGCAAGGTGTACGGGTTCTCCGCCGTCGCGCCGTCTGCCGGTGTCTCGAACGGCGCCAGCGCGCGCTGCACGGCGGTTTCGACGTCGCTCTCGGACACCTTCGGGCGGTTGGCCAGCGCCCGCACGTAGTCGGCGGCGCCCAGGCCGGCGCGTCGACCGAACACCAGCAGGTCTGACAGCGAGTTGCCGCCGAGGCGGTTCGAGCCGTGCATGCCGCCCGAGCACTCACCGGCCGCGAACAGACCGGGAACGACCGCCGCGCCGGTGTCGGCGTCCACCTCGACGCCGCCCATCACGTAGTGGCAGGTCGGACCGACTTCCATCGGCTCCTTGGTGATGTCAACCCCGGCCAGTTCCTTGAACTGGTGGTACATCGACGGCAGCCGCTTCTTGATCTGCTCGGGCGTCAACCGTGAGGCGATGTCGAGATAGACACCCCCGTGCGGGGTGCCCCGACCGGCCTTGACTTCGGAGTTGATCGCGCGGGCAACCTCGTCGCGAGGCAGCAGGTCTGGCGTGCGACGGGCCGAGTCGTTGTCCTTCAGCCACTGATCGGCTTCGCCCTCCGACTCGGCGTACTGACCCTTGAACACGCTGGGGATGTAGTCGAACATGAACCGCTTGTTGTCGGAGTTCTTGAGCACTCCGCCGTCGCCGCGCACACCCTCGGTGACCAGGATGCCCTTGACGCTGGGCGGCCAGACCATCCCGGTCGGGTGAAACTGGACGAACTCCATGTTGATCAGCGTCGCGCCGGCCCGCAGGGCCAGTGCGTGGCCGTCGCCGGTGTACTCCCAGGAGTTCGAGGTGACCTTGAAGGACTTGCCGATGCCACCGGTTGCCAGAACCACCGCGGGTGCCTCGAACAAGATGAACGTGCCGGTCTCGCGCACGTACCCGAAGGCGCCGGAGATAGCGTCGCCGTCCTTGATCAGTTCGGTGATGGTGGTCTCGGCGAACACCCGGATACGGGCTTCATAGTCGCCGAGTTCGGCGAAGTCTTCCTGCTGCAGCGAGACGATCTTCTGCTGCATGGTGCGGATCAGCTCCAGGCCGGTGCGGTCGCCGACGTGTGCCAGCCGCGGGTAGGTGTGCCCGCCGAAGTTGCGCTGGCTGATCTTGCCGTCCTTGAGGCGGTCGAACAGCGCGCCGTAGGTTTCCAGCTCCCACACCCGGTCAGGTGCTTCCTTGGCGTGCAACTCGGCCATCCGCCAGTTGTTGAGGAACTTGCCGCCGCGCATGGTGTCGCCGAAGTGGGTCTTCCAGTTGTCCTTTGGATTGGTGTTGCCCATCGCCGCCGCGCAACCGCCTTCGGCCATCACCGTGTGGGCCTTGCCGAACAGCGACTTGGAGACCACGGCCACCTTCAGGCCGCGTTCGCGCGCCTCGATGACCGCGCGTAGACCCGCGCCCCCGGCACCGATGACAACGACGTCGTAGGAGTGCCGTTCGACCTCAGTCATTCCAACCTCGCTCAACTTTCTCAGTCCGTGAATCGGCTTGTCAGCCAACAAATCTCAGGTCGGGGATCGCGCCGCCGGCCACCAGGGCGATGTAGAAGTCGGTAAGCATCAGCGTGCCCAGCGTTATCCAGGCATACAGCTTGTGCCGCGTGTTGAGCTTGCTCACCTGCGTCCAGATCCAATACCGCACAGGGTGTTTGGAGAAATGCTTGAGCCGCCCGCCGGTGACGTGCCGGCACGAGTGGCAGGACAGGGTGTAGACCCACAGCATGATCACGTTGCCGACCATGATCACGTTGCCCAGACCGAAGCCGAATCCGCCGGGGCCGCTGTCGGAGTGAAACGCGACGATGGCGTCGTAGGTATTGATGATCGAGATGATCCCGGCGATGTAGAAGAAGTACCGGTGGGTGTTCTGCACGATCAGCGGGAACTTCGTCTCGCCGCTGTAGTGCACGCGCGGCTCGGCCACACCGCAGGCGGTCGGCGACTGCCAGACCGTGCGGTAGTAGGCACCGCGGTAGTAGTAACAGGTCAGCCGAAACAGCAGCAGGAACGGCAGGGTCAGCGCCGCGAACGGCAGCCACCACACGTGCGGCAGGATCTGCGGCCAGAAGTCGCTGGCTCCGTCGGTGCACGCCGTGCTGAGGCACGGTGAATAGAACGGCGTCAGCATGTGGTACTTCGGCACGAAGAAGTAATCCTGTTGGAACGCACGGAATGTCGCGTAGATAATGAACGCGGCAAATCCCAGGTCGATCCGCAGCGGCGACAACCACCACTTGTCGGTGCGCAGCGTGCGCTGGTCGATGTGTGCGCGCGTGGGTGAAAAGACACCGGACGCAGGACGGTTCGCCGTGGGTGCGCTCATCAAATGTTCCTCTTCGAACTTAGCTGTTCGTCGAAGAGTACCCAGGGACGCCCCGATGATTCTCGGCGGGGCGCGAAATCAGGACCGGTTGTGGCCGCCGACGCCCTCCTGGTCGACGTCGCGCCAAAAGTCGCGGTCGTAGTCGGTATCTGGAATGGCGATCTTTTCGCTGGATTGCGGCAGCGTGACGCGCGCTAAGTCGAATTCGGAAACATCGGCGTCAAGTAATTCGACGTCGCCGAGAAGGCGGTCGGCGTCGATGACGATGCGGCGCACCGCGGGGCTGTCGCCATAGCGCGCCTTCAATGTGCTCACGCACCGCCGCACGCCGCCGATGAGGTCGTGCAGTTCGGCCAGTTCGGTCGTGGTGGACAACGGATCTCCCAATCGGCGAAGTGTCACGGATCACAGTACGGCTCCCATACTATCGGCCAACCGGCCCGCGCGTGAGGCAGATCACGTCCCCGCGGGTCATCCAGGGTCGAACGGCTCGAGCATTCGGTGCGGCGTGCGTAGCGCAATGCTGATCGGATCGTCTCGACGATCGCGGGGGCGCCGCGGTGGGTGCAGGACCAGGTCGGCGACGTCGGGAACCCGGCCGCACGCAGAACACGTCCGGTCCGCGTCGATCGCGCCGCCGCATTCGGCATGGCGATAGGTGCGCTGATTCGACTGCTGGATGTAGTTGTCGTTGCCCCAGCTGAGTAGCGACCAGATGGTCGGCCACAATGCTCGGCCCTTCGGGGTGAGCGTGTATTCGCCCCCGGCATCCGATTTTGTCAGCACCCCCTCTTGCACCAGCAGCGAAAGGCGCTCAGTCAACACGGCTTTCGGAATCCCGAGATGAGCGTGGAAGTCGCTGAATCGACGCACGCCGTAGAACGCGTCGCGCACCAACAGCAGGGTCCAACGCTCGCCGATGATCTCGAGTGATCGGGCGATGGGACACACCTCGGCGGTGTATTCGCGGGGCAGGGCCATGGAAAGATCTTACGCCTTGCGAGTTCGTTCACCGAACCATAGACTGCGGTCGGCAAGTTCGTTCAATGAACCACGGAAGGCGCGGCGATGAGCTTTCATCGGGAGCAACACGGCATGACCCGGGTTGATATCGAGACCGGAATCCCCTTCGACCAGTTCGTCGAGGCGCTGGAGAAGGCGGCCCCGCCCGTCGACCGGGCGGCCGTTGAGCGGATCAGGTCGGCTGGTGGCAATTGGGACGACGTGCGCGCCGCCGCCGCCGAAAACGCGCCCAACGATCTGATGGTCTACGCCAAGATCGACGGGCGCGGGTACTTCGGCCTCGCCGGCCACCACACGCCGGCCGTCGAATATCTGATCGGCAATCACGTCATCGCCGAGACCATGTTCCGGCACGACCCCAAGGCGCTGCTCTACGCACCGCTGCGGATGCTGGTGTACGGCGACGCCGACGGCAACGCGGTCTTCACGATGGATCAGCCGGGGCCGGCCTTCGGCAGCCTCGGCGTCGCCGAGATCGCCGGTGTCGGCGCCGACCTTGACCGCAAAGTGGCGAATCTTCTCAAGGTCATCGGCGTCGAGGTCGGGCAGGCCTTCGACTAACGCCAGGAATCCGGTGGAGCCGGTCGGCCCCACCGGATCCCGGTGTCGTTACTTGGTGATCGCGATGCGCTGCGCCTGGGTTCCGGCGTGGGCGCCGGCTACCCGGACCGTCAGCACACCGGCGTCGTACGACGCCGATACGGCCTCGCTGGTGATGTGTGCGGGCAGCTGGAACGAACGGCGGAAGGAGCCGTAACGCACCTCGCGCAGCGTGCGTCCGTCCTTCTCCTCAGCATGCTCGTCGCGTCGCTCGCCGTGAATGACCAGGCGCCCGTGCTCGACCTCGACGTTGACGTCCTTGTCGACGTCGACGCCCGGGAGTTCGAGCCGCACAACGGCGTCCTCACCGTCCTTGACGATTTCCGCGGCGGGGTTGAAAGCGGTCAATGGCTTGATCCAGTCGGTGGCCGCGGCCGGGCCGAAGAATTCGCGGCGCCAGCGGTCGACATCCCACGCCGGGCGTGACCACAACGTCAAGTTGCTCATCTGTGTCTCCTCGTGTTCTGTGCTGGCCGGCGTTCTGCCGGCGTCTACAGATACAAACTTGAGTCGACCACGCTTAAGTTCCAGCTGTCGTTTCGCTGTCAGCGAACAGACCCCGGTGCTACCAGACGTCGCCGTCCCGCCAATCGCAAGCCAAGCCCGCGGTGGGGTCGAGGTCGATTCCTAGCGGGAAGACGAACACCGAGCCGTCGTCGTTGGGAGTCCTGGTCGTCCCCGTGGGCGCCAGCACCGAGGTGGGCCCGCGCCACGGCAGCCAGCCACGCAACGTGTAGAGCCGCCTACCCCGATCCGAGGAGCTCAGCGCACCCAGTTGGTAGCCGCCGCGGATCACCTGCTCGCACGCGTCGAGGATGGCGATGGCCAGCCCCTGGCCGCGCCAATCCTCGCGCACGGCAACGGCTTCGACGTAGCCGCAGCGCAGCGCGGCGCCGCGGTAAAGCATGCGTCGCTGGATGACGGCGCCGTGCGCGATGATCGCGCCGTGATGCCAGATCAGCGCGTGCATACCGCCCAGGGCGTGCTCCCAGTCGGTCTCGGTGAAGTCGCCGCCGAAGGCTTCGCTGACCATCGCGTGGGCACGCTGCCGCGCGTCACTTTCCAGATCTGCGGTGTGAACCAGGCGAGCGGTGTGAACCTGGGTGGGCACACTGCTGGTCTACCAGGTCGGTCCGTCTGCCGCTAGCAGAAGGCGAGACCTAGGCCGGTACGGATCGCGGACGTGACCAGTGCAGGCGTACGGGCTGGCCGGGACGCAGCTGGGCGACTCGGTCGATGTCGCGGTTGGTGATCACGCCTACCACAGGGTAACCCCCGGTGACCGGGTGGTCGGGGCCCAGAATGACCGGTAAGCCATTGGGCGGCAACTGAATTGCGCCTCGGGCCGCGCCCTCACTGGGCAGTTGTCGACTCGGGTCGCGGTGCGCCATCGGGCGTCCCTGGAGTCGCAGACCCACCCGGTCGCTGCGGTCCGACGCCGTCCAGACGGTGTGTACCAGTGCGTCGGCATCAGCGAGCCAGTCGTCGCGCGGACCAGGTATCACCGACAAGTGGACGAGTTGACGGGCGATCGGCTCTACCGGGGCCTGGTCGACTTCGGGATAGTCCTCGGTGTGTTCCCCGACCTGCAGCACGTCGCCGGCGCGCAGCGGCGGCGGACCGATGCCTGACAGCACGTCGTAGCTTCGCGAGCCGAGCACCGGCGCCACGTCAATGCCGCCACGTACCGCCAGGTAGCTGCGCAGCCCGGACTCGGGGACACCGAAGGAGATCGTCTGTCCCTCGCGGACATGCCGAATGCTGTTGGCGCCGAACGGGGTTGAATCGACCGCGGCGTGTGTGTCGGCGCCGGTGACCGCGATGTCGATGTCGCCGCCGCGGACTAGTGCCGTGAATCCACCCATCGTCACTTCGATGGTGGCGCGGTCGTCGGGGTTGGCGACCAGCCGGTTGGCCAGCGTGTGTGAACGACGATCCGCCGCACCGGAGCGGGTGACGCCTAGATGGGCCAGCCCGACCCGGCCGAGGTCCTGAACGACCGCCAACGGTCCGGTGCGCTGGATCTCCAAGGTTGGCATGCGCTACGCCGCCCTGAATTGGACGCGAGTGCCCGGGGTCAGCAGCGCGGGCTCGGGTCGGTCGATGTCCCAAAGCACCGCGTCGGTGTGGCCGATCAATTGCCACCCGCCGGGGGACCGGCGAGGGTAGATGCCGGTGAACTCGCCGGCCAACCCGACCGCACCGGCTGGCACCGCCGGGCGCGGGTCGGAGCGCCGCGGCACGGCCAGGCGTGGGTCGCCACCGACCAGGTACGCGAAACCTGGCGCGAATCCACAGAATCCGACCGTCCAGGGAGCGCCGGTGTGGGCGCGGACGACCTGCGCCGTGGTTAGTCCGGTGAGCTGTGCGACCTCGGCGAGATCGGCGCCGTCGTAGACCACGTCGATCAGCAGAGACTCGGTTGGCGTGCTTGTCTCGGCACCGGAGGGTGGGCCGAGGGTGTGAAGGCGACGGCGGACGGCACTTTGCCGGTCGGGGCCGTCGAGTGTGAGCAGGACCGTGCGTGCGGCCGGGACGATATCCAGAACGCCGGGCAGGGCGGCGTCGCGCAGCGCGATCGTCCACGCCAAAACCTCGGCGCTGCTGTCGAATTCGAGCAGTAGCGCCTGATCTCCGTAGTCGAGAACGCTTCTGCTTGGGCCCGCCTGCATTTCTCGACGGTAACTCCGCCGGGTCCCGGCTGCCAGGCGCTCGGCGCTAATGCAGGATGTTGGCGATCAGCGGCGGCAACTGCTCTGCCACCAGCGGATAGCTCAGCGGCGACGCATATGCGATGGCGCCCGCTTGGTCCTTGGTGGTGAAGATGCTGCGCGAACGGTGCGCGGCCACATCCGGATTGGCCAGCAACGCAGCCTGCTCGGCCTCGCTCTCGGTGGTCCAGATCAACAGCTCGGCATCGTCGAGGGCCGACCTGATCTTGTCTTTGGAGATGAACGCTCGTTGCTGATCGACGGCCAATGCGGCCAGGCTCTCGGGAATGCCCAACCCCATCTGCTTCAAGAAGTCGGTCTGCCATCCGGTGTTCGCGACGACGTTGTCGTCGTGCAGAGTGCCTTCCAGCAGCATTGCCCGCTTGTTTTTGAACTGCGGATACTTGTCGGCGACCGCGGTAAAGCCCTTGTCGACAGCGCTGATCAAGGCCGCCATCGGGGCCGCCTGAAAGACCGCCTGGCCGATGGCTTTTGCCTGGTCCTTCCACGGCTCGAAGAACGCGTCGGCTCCGGACTGCGCAAGCGTCGGCGCGATCGCGGCGAGTTTCTGATAGGTGTCCTGGTCGAGGCCGGCGTCGGTGGCGACGATCAGATCGGGTTTGAGGGCCGAGATCTGGTTGGTTTGAATTCCGTTGTCCAGGTTGAGCACAACGGGTTTCGCCGCGCCGAGCTTGGGTTGCGCCCACGGCCAGATCCCGAACGGCTGGTCGCCGAACCAGTTCGTCACCGCGACGGGAACGATCCCGAGCGCGAGCAGGTCGTCCTGGCCGGTGAAGCCGGCGCTGACCACGCGCCTGGGTGGCTGGGGGATTGTCGTCTGACCGAAGGCGTGGGTGATGGTGACCGGTCCGTTGCCGCTACCACTGCTTTCAGCGGACGGCGCTTTGTCCGACGAGCATCCCGCGAGTGCGAGCAGCCCGGCAGCCGCCCCGGCGCGCAGGAACCCCCGGCGATCCCATAGCTGGTCCACGGCGTGAGCCTAGCGCGGGTCAGCGGGCCGGCTCGCCCTTCGAGCCCTGCAATCGCTGCAATCGCGTCCAAGGGCTGTAGTCGGCGATCAAGTCCTCCTGCGGCGGCCGCTGGTCTTCGGGCACGTGCTGGAGGTTGATCCGAATCCGGTACCAGATCGAGCTCGGGCCACGCATGCCGTCGACCAGCACGTCGGCCGGCTCGAGGAGTTCCGCGGCCGATCGGTGACGGTCACGCCAGGTATCCAGCGCCGCCATCGCTTCGTCCCTGGTCTTAGTCCGCGCCACCTCGATGAGCGGCATCATGGACTGGCGCCGCCCCGAGCCGTCCCGCCGCGCGCCCTTCGGTGCTCTCTCCGCGGGCCCGAGTTCCTCTGCCAGGGTGAGCAATCGGTCGAGGCCGCCGGCGGCGTTGTCCATATCGGCCCACGGGTCACCGATGTCGGCGTAGCGCAGCGGCATCGTCGCGACCGTGAAGTCGCCCGCGTCGCAGCCGGCGACCTCCTCCCACCGCAGCGGGGCGGATACCCGCGCGTCCGGCGTCGCGCGCACCGAGTACGCCGATGCGACCGTGCGGTCCTTGGCGTTCTGGTTGAAGTCCACGAACACGCCCTCGCGTTCCTCCTTCCACCAGCGGCTGGTGGCCAGTTCCGGAGCGCGCCGCTCGACTTCCCGCGCCACCGTCTGCGCGGCCAGCCTTACCTGGCGAAACGACCAGTCCGGTGCGATGCGGGCATAGATGTGGAAGCCGCGCGAGCCGGACGTCTTGGGCCAGGCGGTCAACCCGTAATCCTCGAGCACCTCGCGCGCCACCTGCGCCACGTCGAGGATCTGCCGCCAGGTGACCCCGGGCATCGGGTCCAGGTCGACCCGGAGCTCGTCGGGGTGTTCGAGGTCGTCGGCGCGCACCGGGTGAGGATTGAGGTCGACACAGCCGAGGTTGATCGCCCAGGCCAAGCCGGCCGCGTCGTGAATGACGGCCTCTCTGGCCGAGGTGCCGCGGGCGTAACGCAATTCGGCGACGTCGACCCAGTCGGGCCGCTTCTCCGGGGCGCGCTTCTGAAAGACAGCCTCCTGGTCGATGCCTTTGACGAACCGCTTGAGGATCATCGGGCGGCCGGCTACCCCGCGCAGGGCACCGTCGGCGACCGCCAGGTAGTAGCGAATGAGGTCGAGCTTGGTGACGGGGCCTGCTCCGCCGTTGTCGGGAAAGACCACCTTGTCCGGGTGGGTCACCGCGACTTCGCGCCCGCCGACGTTTAGCGACACCGGAGCCATGGGCACATGCTAATTCGGCACAGCGTTCGGGCCGTTGTGCGACCTACGTCACATAGGGTGGGCGACATGGCTAATCTCTTCGAGCTTCCTGGGCAGGCGCTCGCCAAGGTTCACCAATACGCAGAACGCGGTGTCTCCGAACTGCATTACCTCCGCAAGATCGTCGAATCCGGCACGTTTCGGTTGGAGAACCCGCTGAACTACGCCGCGATGGCTGCCGAGATCGCGAAGTGGGGCGAGATCGGCATGCTGCCGTCGTTCAACGCCCGGCGGACACCGAACCGTGCCGCGATCATCGACGACGCCGGTGAGCTCACGTACCAGGAACTCGACGAGGCGGCCAACGCGGTTGCCCACGGGCTGCTCGCCAAGGGCGTGAAGGGTGGTGACGGCGTCGCGATCCTGGCGCGCAACCACCGCTGGTTCGCGATCGCCGAATTCGGCTGCGCCCGCGTCGGAGCCCGCATCATCCTGCTCAACAGCTCGTTCTCGGGTCCACAGATCAAGGAGGTGTCCGAGCGCGAGGGCGCCAAGCTGATCATCTACGACGACGAGTACACCGAGGACGTCAGCAAGGCGAATCCGCCGTTGGGCAAGCTGCGAGCGTTGGACACCAACCCCGACGGCGAGGACTCCGGCAGCACCGACGAGACGCTGGCCGACCTGGTTGCCGCGCACAGCAAGGCGCCGGCCCCGAAGGCGAGCAAGCACTCGTCGATCATCATCTTGACCAGTGGCACCACCGGGACCCCGAAGGGCGCGAACCGCAGCACCCCGCCGACGCTGGCGCCGATCGGCGGCATTCTGTCGCACGTTCCGTTCAAGGCCAACGAGGTGACGTCGCTGCCGGCGCCGATGTTCCACGCGCTGGGTTTCCTGCACGCCACGATCGGCATGTTCTTGGGCTCAACCCTGGTGTTGCACAGCAAATTCAAGCCGGAGCAGGTGTTCGAAGACATCGAGAAGCACAGGGTGTCGGCGGTCGTGGTCGTGCCGGTCATGCTGTCGCGCATGCTCGATGCCTTGGAGAAGATGGACAAAAAGCCCGACCTGTCCAGTCTGCGGATCATCTTCGCCTCGGGTTCGGCCCTGGGCGCCGACGTCGCGGAGCGGGCGCTCAAGGACATCGGCCCGGTGCTCTACAACATGTACGGCTCCACCGAGATCGCATTCGCCACGATCGCTCAGCCCAAGCACCTCAAGCGCAATTCCAGCACCGCTGGACCCCCGGTCAAGGGTGTCAAGGTCAAGATCTACGACGACAACGGCAAGGAGTTGCCGCAGGGTGAGGTCGGCCGGATTTTCGTCGGCACCAGCTTTCCGTTCGAGGGTTACACCGGTGGTGGCAACAAGCAGGTCATCGACGGGCTGCTTTCCTCCGGTGACGTCGGCTACTTCGACGAGGACGGCTTGCTGTTCATCAGCGGACGTGACGACGAGATGATCGTCTCCGGCGGCGAGAACGTCTTCCCGGCCGAAGTCGAGGATTGCATCAGCGCACACCCCGACGTGGTGGAGGCCACCGCGATCGGCGTCGAGGACAAGGAGTGGGGCCACCGGTTGCGCGCCTTCGTGGTGAAGAAGGACAACGCCAGCCTCGACGAGGACACCGTCAAGAAGCACGTCAAGGATCAGCTGGCCAAGTACAAGGTGCCGCGGGAAGTGATCTTCCTCGACGAGCTCCCACGTAACCCGACCGGGAAGATCCTCAAGCGCGAGTTGCGCGAGATCGACGCGGAGTAACGGCGGACCGGACTAGTCGAAACCCGTTTCGCCGTCGAGTTGTTCGCGCAGGATGTCGATCTGTCCCGCGTGGCGGGCGATCTCCTGGATCATGTGCACGTAGATCCACCGCAGCGAAACCGTCGTCCCGAGTCGGCCGTGCCACAGCTCGTGGTCCAGCGGATAATTTGCGGCGATGCGGCGGGACTCCGCGCATTGCGCCTGATATTCGGAGATCAGGGTCGGCAGTGACTCGTCGGGCTGCAGCTCGAACTCCCAGGACCGCTCGTGGGTACGCCGGTTGTCGTCGAGACGCCCCTGCAGGAATTGGTCGAACCAGCCGTATTCCGCCCACCGCAGGTGTTTGACCAGGCCCCCGACCGTGGTCGGCGACGGAACAAGATGGCGACGGGCGTCCACGTCCGATAGCCCGGATGCCTTGCATACGACGATGTCTCGGTAGTCGTCGAGGAACGCTTCCAAGGTCGGGCGTTCGCCGCTGAGCGCGTGCTCACGACGATCGGGACGTTGAATCTCGGCCATGAGCCCGAAGCTAGCATCGCCGCGTCGACGGAAAGATCAGCGGTGTTCGCGAATGTATCGGGTGACCTCGGCGGACAGCTTGGCATCGCGCAGCAGCAGCTCGATGAGCGCGCTGATCACCTCCTGACCGGTGACCCGGGCGTAGCCGAGACGGTCGGCCGCATCGCGCTGCCAGATGTCGAGGGCTCGATGAGTGGCGGGCGATAGGTCGACGGTGCGCCGGGTGCGCTGGCCGCGAGACGGCGGCTCGGGTTTCTGTCGCTCGTTGTTCCGGATGCTGGAGAAGCGTTCGGTCTGCGCCGAGCCGTCGGCGCGCGAGGGCGGCTTGGCGCGGAACGACGGTGAACTGGAATCCATGCGACTGACGACCTTCTCGATTGGCGCGAGCGTTCAGTAGATCAGGAGATAAGTATGGCTGTGATGGTGCCGACGTGCAGCATCGGCACGCCGCCTGGATCTGTCTCCCGCCGCTGTGCGCTCGATCGGGCCGTCACTGGTGGCTCGGCGATCTCACGTTGCTAGCGATCACGCGCAGTTAGATAACACTAATCCATTTTGTCGCGTGCAAAGTTCGCTATATTGAATTGATAAACCGTACCCTGCGAGATACGGGGAAACTCATAGGCCTGTAATTGCTGAATTGCGCATGCCCGTAGGTACTGACGTCAGTATACGATGACTTGTCGTTTGACCTGCGACAATAGTCAATCAGTGACTACTGAAACCAGTATCGTCGGAGGTCCTGAAGTCCTGAGGCCAGTAAAGTGAGAAATGGCGTATTCAGTAGACATAGAGCTTATACGGGCCATTAGCTGGTCACAGCGCATATCTACATTCTCAGACTAATTAACAAACTTATTCAGCGTTTGCTAAGGAATGACACTTAACGTTCGTGGTGTCAGTCACCCGAATCGTGAAGGAGCAAGCAAGTGTTGTTTTCACTCTCTTCAGCCCGCCGTGTCGCCGCCGGCGCAGTCGGCGCAGGCGCGGTGGCAGGCGCGATGCTTTTCGGTGCCACGCCCGCAGCCAACGCCGCGCCGGCCGCACCGATGCCCGCGGTAGTCGGCCCGATGCACGATGCGCCGCTACCCCTACGGCCAGGCGGTGGCCACGGCTGGGGCGGCGGCCACGGCTGGGGCGGCGGTCACGGTGGTTGGGGCCATGGAGGCTGGGGCCACGGCGGTTGGGGTCGCCCCGGGTGGGGCCACCCCGGCGGCTGGGGCCACGGCTGGGGCTGGGGTCGTCCCGGATGGGGCCGCCCGGTCGGCTTCTGGGGGCATCCGGGCTTCTGGGGCGGTCACCACGGTTGGTGGTGACGCCCCAGCGATCGGGGGGGAATAAGGCCGGCCTCG
This sequence comes from Mycobacterium paraterrae, assembly GCF_022430545.2. Classification (NCBI taxonomy): domain Bacteria; kingdom Bacillati; phylum Actinomycetota; class Actinomycetes; order Mycobacteriales; family Mycobacteriaceae; genus Mycobacterium; species Mycobacterium paraterrae. The sequence goes on from NZ_CP092488.2 coordinate 2,468,195, forward strand.
TTCTTGGACAAACGAGGCCGGCCGCCCCCGGCCCATCCACGCCGCTCTGACCATCGTCGGACGGCGTGGATTTTTGCGTGGTGGGCTACGGGTCGCGGGGCAGCCCGAGCAGCCGCTCCGCGATGATGTTGAGTTGCACTTCCGATGTGCCGCCGTAGATAGTCGTCGCGCGGCTTGCCAACAGGTATTCGGCCCATCTACCCGGCGGCTGTTCCGGGTCGCCGATCGCGCCGTCGGCCCCGAACGAGGACACCCCGAATTCGGCGTAACCCTGGCCGGTGCGCATCGACAGCAGTTTGGAGATTGCGGCTGACGGCATCGCGTCGCCACCGGCCAGCGTCAGCAGCGTCGAGCGCAGGTTGAGCACCTTGGCCGCGTGCCCCTCGGCGATCAGCTGCCCGGCCCGATTCTGCGCGACCTGATCGAAGTGCCCGTCGCGGACGAACTCGACGAATTGATCGAGGCTGGCGAGAAAGGGCGCCTCGCTGCCGCCGATCGACACCCGTTCCGCCGTCAGCGTGTTGCGGCTGACTTCCCAGCCGCGGTCGACCTCGCCGAGCACCAATTCGTCGGGGACGAACACGTCGTCGATGAACACCGTATTGAACATCGCCCCGCCCGTGAGTTCACGCAGCGGCTTGACCTCCACGCCTTCGCTTTTCATGTCCATTAGGAAGTAGGTAATGCCGTTGTGTTTGGGTGCCGACGGGTTCGTCCTGGCCAGCAGCGCGCCCCACTTCGAGAACTGTGCCGCGGTGGTCCAGATCTTCTGCCCGGTGATGCGCCAGCCGCCGTCGACCTTGGTCGCCTTGGTGCTCAAGCCGGCCAGGTCGGATCCCGCGCCCGGCTCGGAAAACAGCTGGCACCAGATCATTTCGCCGCGGAATGTCGGCGGCAGGAAACGCTGCTTTTGCTCCTCGGTGCCGAACGCGACGATTGACGGCACGATCCAGGCGGCGATCCCGAGCGGTGGCCGTCTGACCCGTCCGCTGTTGAACTCCTGGGCGATGATGATCTGCTCGACGGGGTTGGCATCGCGTCCCCATGGTTTCGGCAGGTACGGCAGCACCCACCCGCCTTCCGCGATCGCGGTGTTGCGTTCTTCGCGTGGAATTTCTTTCAGCCCGGCCACTTCCGCGCGGATCTCGTCGCGCAGCTTCGCGGTGTCGGGGTCCAAGTCGATGTCCAGGGCGCGCATCCCGGTGCTGGTGGCGGTGTCGACCACCCGCTGCGGGTAGGCGGCCCTGCGTCCGAAGCCGGCGGCGATCACGAGCGCCCGGCGGTAGTAGACATTCGTGTCGTGCTCCCAGGTGAACCCGATGCCACCATGCACCTGGATACAGTCCTGGGTGCACCGCTGAGCCGCGGCCGGCGCCAGTGTCGCGGCCACCGCGGCGGCGAACACGGCATTGGAAACTTCGATGTCCCAACCGCTTTCGCGAGCCTCGTCGACCGCGCGGGCCGCGTCCCACACTGCGGCCGTCGCGCGCTCGGTGTCGGCGATCATCTCGGCGCACTTGTGCTTGACGGCCTGGAATTGGCCGATCGGCCGCCCGAACTGCTCGCGAATCTTGGCGTAGTCCGAAGCGGTATCGGTCGCCCAGCGCGCCACGCCCACCGCCTCGGCCGACAGCAGCGTGGAGATCAGCGCGTGTGCGGTCGCCCCGGTCAGGTTTTTCAACGCGACGTCGTCGCGAACTTCGACGGCGTTGGCGCGCACGTGAGCAATGGGTCGGAGCGGGTCGACGCCGGCGACCGGCTCGATCTCAAGCTGGTCGGCGGGCAGCACTGCCCATCCTTCACCGCCGTCGAAGGCCACCGGCAATACGAGCAGCGAGGCCTGCGCGGCCGCCGGTACCGCGCGGACCTCGCCGCGGATCACCAAGGAACTGCCCTGCCGTGTCGCGGTCAGTCCGGAAGTCAGCGCGTACGCCGCAATCGCGGATCCGGACGCCAGCTCCGCCAGCACCGGCGCGTCGGGGTCGTGAGCCGAGATCAGCGCGCTGGCGATGGCCGATGGGACAAACGGGCCGGGAACGGCGCCGTAGCCGAACTCGGCGAGCACGACGGCCAGTTCGAGAATGCCAAACCCCTGTCCGCCAACGGATTCGGCCAGGTGTAGCCCCTGCAACCCCTGGTCGGCCGCGGCCTGCCAGAACGGCGGCGGGTTCTCGACGGGTGTCTCGAGGGCGGCGTGCAGAACCTCCGACGGCGCCACCCGCGCCACCAGCGACCGCACGGAATCGGCCAGCTCTTGATGCTCAGGATTGATTGCGATCGGCATTGGTCGCCTTCCTTGGAATTCCGGGTTCCGGTGAAACCCAAGCTAACAACCGGTGGGTTGGTTCACCACATGGGCTAGCTGTTACCCGTCTCGGCAACCGGCGGCAATTGGCGAGGGCGTCGACCAAATAGCGCCGCATGGTATCGACGGTGGACCGGGTGACGTGCGGCGTGAGCGCGACGTTGTTCGCACACCGAACGTCGAGCCAATCGACTTCCGGCGCAGGGAAATCGAGCACCTTCGGACCCGGAGTGAAGTGCGCCAGAACCGTCAGCGCCACCTTTTGGAAATCCATTTGGCAATGGTGTCAGCTTGTTCGCTGCGCGCCCCGGGCGTGGTGAAGTAGTGGTCGGTGTTGATCGAGTATTGGGACTTGTCCGTGCTGGCCAGCGCGTCGTGGATACGTTGGGCGTCGGAGGGGAAGACGCCGGTATCGGCCTCGGCGTTGATGACCAGGGCGGGGCAGGTGATCCGTGTCAGGTGTGGCTCGGCCCGGGTCTGCGCGGTACGCAGACTCCACATCGCCAGCCAACTGCGCAGCGTGCACGCCGCGGCGATGCCGTGCGCCGATCGGTTGGCGTTGACCGGCAATCCGGCGTAGCACATGTTGGGCTGACGCTGCGTAGGCTCGATCGTCGGATCGACCATCCGAGGGTCGGCCCAGGTTCTCATCACGGTGAACGGGCGGTCGGAGAACCCTGCGGCCCGGACTCGCTTCAGCTCGGTCTCGACCCAGTCGGTGATCGCGTGGTTGCGCGCGATCTGTGCGGATCGGTAGCGCTTCAAGAAGTCCGGTGAAAACGGCGGCCCGTTGCGCTCGTCGAACAAATCGAGCTTGGGGTCGGTCGCGATCGGATCGCTCTCGTCGGTCACCGAGGCATCCATCCAGGCCGTCAGCACGTCGGGCCGGCCCGGGTGCGCAGCGCTGGCGACGTAGCCGTCAGCGGGCAGCAGATCGGTCAGGCCGGCCGCGGGCCGCATGCCGGGCACCGGTGTCACGTGCGGGTCGGTCGCCTGCGCCTGGTACGCGGCCATCAGCGATCCTCCGCCCGAATTACCCAGCAGCACGATGGTTTCCACTGCTTGGGTGTCACGCAGCCAGCGCACCCCGACGCCGATGTCGACGAGGGCGTGGTCCAGCAGAAAGCTGCTCTCGAATCCGCGGAACCGGGTGTTCCACCCAAGGAATCCGATGCCGCGAGTCGCGAGGTAGTCGGCGAGGTAGTGCTCGGAGAAGTCGATCTGATAGTGGGTCGCGATCACCGCGACCTTCGGCTTGCGCCCGACGCCGCGGTAATACAGCCCCTGGCACGGATGGCCGCCGGCGCCGGCGCGCCTGCCGGTCGGCGAGGGGAGGCCGATGAATTCGCGGACGACTCCGGGGGTGCCGGTGGAACGAGTCACCTCAGCGGTCCTCCTTGTAGTAGATGGTGCGGTAGAAGATGTTGGCCAGGGTGGCGATGCACGCGTCGTCGTCGGGCGGGTCGCCGGAGCCCGAATCGGTCAGCTGCAGATAGCAGAATTGGTTCAGCATTGCGACGATCGCGACGGCGACCAGTTGCGGGTCGTCGCCGGCGCAGTATCCTTCGGCTTGTGCGCGCCGCACCGTCTCGGTGATGAAATCGATTGGGATGGCGCAAAGTTCGGCCCAGTACCGGGCGAAGTCTTCGTTGACGATGGCCAGCTGTGAGACGCTGATCATCTCTGCCAGCCTGTGCTTGTAGGTGTGCCAGTGCGCTGCCGCGAATTGGCAGGCCCGTTGCCGCGTCGAAAGTCCATGCTGCGTAACCGGTTTAGACCGCTCGCCGACCTCGTCGCGGAACCTCAGTGCCCATTCGCGCACCATGGCTTCTTTGGAGTCGTAGTAGTTGTAGAACGACGCCGTCGACCGGCCGGCTTCGCCGGCGATGTCGGCGACGGTGGTGGCCAGAATGCCCTTGCGGGCGATCACTGTTCGGGCGGCCGCGTCGATGGCGGCTCGGGTCTGTCGGCCACGATTCGTCGGAAGCGGCACACGACGGGTCGATGAATCGGACACGGTAGACACCGACTGGCCTCCTTCGTCGTGACCGCGGACGCCATCGACCCGGGAACGGCGCTTTTGTGGAATAGACCTGAATCTGATGTTAGGTTCAGATTCTGATCTCCGCCGCGAAATGGGAGTCTGGGGATGATCAAATCGCACAACCGCAACCCCGGTCCTCAACCACGACGAAAGCGAGCGACAGGTCGCGGCCACGTTGCATCCCGGCGTTTATGTGCGTCCGTTCTACTTCCAGGACCCCGATGGCATCACACTCGAGTTCGCCCGCTGGGTGAAGGCATTCACCGCTAACGACGCCCGAGCCGTGCCCAAGACATCGGCTGATCGGCGTATCCCAGCAACCCGTTAGCGTCAGTCGCGGTACAGGCGCGGGTCGGCCAGCTCGTCGAGCAACGACGCCAGCTGGTCGACCAGTTGCTCCGGGTCGAGTCGCACGTCGCCGGCCAGCCAGGCGCTGATGGTCTGTCCCACCCCGCCGACTACGAAATGGGCGGCGGCCTTGATCCGGTCGTTCTCGGGTACCCGAAGCGCATTCTCGACGTAGCGGCCGGACAACATGGCGAACAGCGCGCTGGACTCGACCCGCTTGCGGACTAGCACGACGTTGGCCAGCTGCGCGCTGAACAGCAGCCGGCCGACTCTGGGGTCCTCGTTGATGGCCCGGACGATGTTGGCCATACCGGCCCGGGTTTGTTCGCTTGGCGGCGCGGCCGCCACCGCGGCCTCGGTGGTGGCGGCGAGGTCGGCGATCACCCAGTCGAACACGGCCGCGACCAGTTCGTCCTTATCGGCGAAGCTCTCGTAGAAGTAGCGGGCCGCCACCCCGGCCCGCCGGCAGATGGCGCGCACAGTCAACTCCGCCGGTTCGTCGGCACCGAGTAGGTCCAGGCCCGCGTCCAGCAGGTTCGCGCGGCGGGCCGCCAACCGCTCGGCGGCATCGACGCCGCGATAGGGTCGCGCGCGCGCCGGGGGGACCGTGGACACGAATGCCATCTTGACACCCGTCCACGTGGCACTGCAATATCAGGAAACACGCGTTTCCACATTTAGCGGACAGGTGGGCGATGACGGTCAGCGAACCCATACGGCACGTCGAGCGCCCGGTCAGCGCGCCGCCCATCAGTCGGCCCCGGCGCACCCCTCGACTCGACGACACCTTGATGGGGATGGCGTTGCTGCTGGGTCCGGCAAACGTGATCATGCAGCTGGCCCGGCCAGGCGTCGGCTATGGGGTGATGGAGAGCCGAGTGGAGAGCGGCCGCATCGATCTGCACCCGATCAAGCGGGCGCGCACCACGTTCACCTACCTGGCGGTGGCGATGGCGGGCAGCGACACCCAGAGGGCGGCGTTTCGGCGGGCGGTCAATCGCGCTCACGCCCAGGTGTATTCGACTCCGGACAGCCCGGTCCAGTACAACGCGTTCGACGTCGATCTGCAGCTGTGGGTGGCGGCCTGCCTCTACAAGGGCGGGGTGGACTTCTACCGCACGTTCATCGGTGAAATGGACGACGCCGACGCCGACCGCCACTACCAAGAGGCAGTCGTGCTCGGCTCGACACTGCAGGTGCCGCCGGAGAGATGGCCGGCCGACCGGGCCGCGTTCGACCGCTACTGGAACGACCAGCTCGACAAGGTTCACATCGATGACGCCGTCCGTGAGTACCTGTATCCGATTGCGGTGGGCCGCATTCAGAAGCTGCGCCTACCCGATGTCATACGCCGGCAGCCCGAGAAGCTCGGTCTGCTGCTGACCACCGGCTTTTTGCCGCAGCGCTTCCGCGACGAGATGCAGTTCGCCTGGGACGCCCGGACGCAACGCCGGTTCGACCGGGTGATCGGCGCCCTGCGCACACTGAACAATGCCCTGCCGCAACCTGTCCGGCGCTTTCCCTTCAACCTCTTGCTGTGGGATCTGGATCGCCGGATCAAAGCCGGCCGTCCCTTGATCTAGTTCCTCGGCGGCTGCCGATATCCCGCAGAGGAGTAATGCGGGCGATAGCGGGTACTTACCGCCAACGAGCGGTCTCCGAACTCCGCCGCTGCGGGTGTTGCGTGCGACCGCGTGGCTGCACGGCGTAGGAGACCCGCCGCACGCGCCAAGAAGCGGCGGGCGAAGCGAGCCACTTAGAGCGCTTGCCCTTCGGCAACACCTTTGGAGTTGTTTCGGCAATGCGGCCGGTCTGAGCAGAAAGGGAATTCATGTCGAAGCAGGATGTCGCCGACTACCTACTCGAGCGGCTGCGAGCGTGGGATGTCGAGCACGTCTTCGGCTATCCCGGTGACGGCATCAACGGCATTCTGGGAGCCTTCGGGCGGGCCGACAACCAGCCGAAGTTCATTCAGTCGCGGCACGAGGAGATGAGCGCCTTCGAGGCGGTGGGCTACGCGAAATTCTCCGGCCGGGTGGGGGTCTGTATGGCCACGTCGGGGCCTGGCGCGATCCACCTGCTCAACGGTCTCTACGACGCCAAACTTGACCATGTGCCGGTGGTGGCCATCGTCGGGCAGACCAACCGCAGCGCGATGGGCGGGTCCTACCAGCAAGAGGTCGACTTGCTGAGCCTGTTCAAGGACGTCGCCAGCGACTACGTCCAGATGGTCACCGTCCCGGAGCAGTTGCCGAATGTCCTCGACCGCGCGATCCGGGTGGCGCTGACGCAACGGGTGCCGACGGCGCTGATCATCCCGGCCGATGTGCAGGAGTTGCCCTACTCGCCGCCCACGCACGCCTTCAAAATGGTGCCGTCCAGCCTCGGCATCGAATGGCCGGCGATCGCCCCCGACGACGACGCCGTCGCCCGCGCCGCCGCCCTACTCAACGATGGCAAGAAGGTCGCCATGCTGGTCGGCACCGGGGCCCGCGCGGCACGCGAGGAACTGGCCACCGTCGCCGATCTGCTTGGCGCTGGTGCGGCGAAGGCGCTGCTGGGCAAGGACGTGTTGTCCGACGAGCTGCCCTGGGTGACCGGATCCATCGGCCTGCTCGGCACTCGCCCCAGCTACGAGATGATGCGCGACTGCGACACGCTGCTGACCGTGGGATCCAGCTTCCCGTACAGCCAGTTCCTGCCCGATTTCGGCCAGTGCCGGTCGGTGCAGATCGACGTCGACGGCCGTTTCATCGGCATGCGCTATCCCTACGAGATCAACCTCGTCGCCGACGCGAAATCCGCGTTGCGCGCTCTCATCCCGCTGCTTCGGCGCAAGGAAGACAGGTCGTGGCGTGAGGCCATCGAAAAAAACGTGGCGCGGTGGTGGGAAACGATGGACAAGGAGGCGATGGTCGGCACCGAGCAGATCAATCCGTTGCGACTGTTTTCCGAGTTGTCGCCGCAACTGCCCGAAAACGCCATCGTGACAGCGGATTCCGGCTCGGCGGCGAACTGGTATGCGCGTAATCTTCGCTTCCGGGATGGGATTAGCGGTTCGCTGTCCGGGACCCTGGCCACGATGGGACCGGCGGTCCCCTACGGGATCGGAGCCAAGTTCGCGGTGCCTGAGCGCCCGGTCATCGCGTTCAGCGGGGACGGGGCCATGCAGATGAACGGCATGGCCGAATTGATCACGATCAAACGGTACTGGCAGGAATGGGCCGATCCTCGGCTGATCGTGGCCATTCTGCACAACAACGACCTCAACCAGGTGACCTGGGAGATGCGGGCGATGGCCGGATCGCCGAAGTTCGCCGAGTCGCAGACCCTGCCCGACGTCGACTACGCGGCATTCGCGGCCGGTCTCGGGCTCAACGCCCGGTCTGTCAAGGATCCCGAGGAGCTCGCGGACGTATGGCGCGATGCGTTGTCGGCTGACCGGCCCACCGTGCTGGATGTCTACACCGACCCCGACATGCCGCCCATCCCGCCGCATGCCACCTGGGAGCAATTCAAGGCGGCAACCACCGCCGTGCTGGCCGGCGACGAGGATCGGGTCGGGTTCGTCAAAACCGGGCTGAAGACCAAGGCGCAGGAGTTTCTTCCGCACAAAAAGAGCTGAGCGCGGCGGTCAGCGTCTGACTCGAGAACCGAATACCCCCTACCCGATCGGGGTCTTGTATCTACGACGCACCGTCGTATTGAATGCCGTCGTGGCTGGATCGGGCGATATCTGGGTTCCCTTGCGCGAGCGTAGGGTCGGTTGCCGTGCGTACTGACGACGACAACTGGGACATCACAACAAGCGTCGGTTCGACCGCGTTATTCGTGGCGACCGCTCGAGCATTGGAAGCGCAGAAGCCAGATCCGCTTGCCATCGACCCGTTTGCCGCGGTGTTCTGCCGTGCGGTCGGCGGGTCGGCCGCCGAGGTACTGGACGGCGGCAGGCCCGACCATCAACTGAAAACGCCTGATTTCGGTCCGTACTTCGTCGATTACCAGGCTGCTCGCACCCGCTACTTCGACGACTATTTCCGGCAGGCCGCCGACGCCGGGGTGCGCCAAATCGTGCTCGTGGCCGCAGGTTTGGACTCGCGGGCCTACCGGCTGCCGTGGCCGGACGGCACCACGATCTTCGAATTGGACCAGCCGCAGGTGCTCGACTTCAAGCGCACGGTACTTACCGACCTGGGTGCGACGCCGAATGCCGATCGTCGTGAGGTCGCGATCGACCTCCGCGAGGATTGGCCGCAGGCATTGCGGGACAGCGGTTTCGACCCGACGCAACCTTCGGCCTGGATCGCCGAGGGGCTACTCGTCTATCTACCTGCTGCAGCCCAGGAGCAATTGTTCAGCGGCATCGATGCACTGGCCAGCTCTGGAAGCCACGTCGCCGTGGAAGACGCGGCGCCGATGCCGGCCGAGGCGTTCGCGGCTGCGGTCGAGGAGGAGCGTGCGGCTCGGGCAGAGGGGGACGAGCGGTTGTTCTTCCAACTGGTCTACAACGAGCAGCACGCCCCCGCGCAGCAGTGGCTCGGCGAGCACGGCTGGACTGCGGTCGCGACACCGCTGGCCGACTACCTCCGCGAGGTGGGCCGCCCGGTGCCCGGCCCGGACATCGAGGCCGGACCCATGGTCGCTCGCAACACCTTGGTCAGGGCCGTGAAGCGGTGAGGCCGTAATGGCGTACAGTTCTCGGCTAATGACATTCATTTTCATTAAGCCGGTCGAGGGGGAGCGGTGACGGCCATTCCTCTCGGCGTGCCCGAAATGCTTCGCAAACCGGCCCGCATGCGGTTTGACGTGCAGCGCTTGGGCTTTGACGTTCGGGTCGTCGAGGCCACCCGCCCAGTGGGCAGGTGCGTCTCGACACCCAGCTTATGCAATGCTAACTTCGCCCAAAGTTAGCTTAGGCAACACTACCCTCGAAAGGGACTGAGGCGTGGAAATCGCTGACACCGGCAGTGTCGCCACCCGGCCGGTAACCGCACGGGTGGACGACGACGTAGTAAGTCGGTTCGCCACCTGCTGCCGCGCGCTCGGGCTGACGATCTACGACCGCAGGCGTCCCGCCGACCTTGCCGCGGCGCGCTCCGGCTTTACCGGATTGGTCCGGATCGCCCATGACCAAGCCGATGCGTGGGTCGGGTTGGCCGCGGCGGGCGATACGTCTTTGGCTGTGCTGGAAGCGATTTCGCATAACGCCTCCACGGCGGGGGTTCTGCAGCGTCAGGTCGAACTGGCCGAGGGTGCGCTCGGTTTCCTCTACGACACCGGGCTGTATCTCAAATTCCGCGCCTCCGGGCCCGACGACTTCCATCTCGCCTACGCCGCGGCGCTCGCCGCGGACGGCCGATTTGCTGCCGCTCATCAGTTGGTCGCCGACGTCAGCCGGCGCAAGCCGAGCTCGCACGAAGCGCGCTGGGTGATGTCGACGATCCACTACCGTGCGGAGCGGTGGGCGGACGTGGTCAAACTGCTGTCACCGATCGTCAATGACGCCACCCTCGACGATCACTTCGGGCATGCCGTGAAGATCGCGCTCGGGATCTCGCTGGCCAGGCTCGGTATGTTTGCTGCCGCGCTGTCCTACCTCGACGAGCCGGAGGGTCCCATCGCCGTTGCGGCGGTTGACGGGGCGTTGGCTCGGGCACTGTCCCTGCGGGCCGACGGTGACGAAGACACCGCGCGCGAGGTGTTGCAGGACCTGTACGCCGCCAACCCGGAAAATGCCCAGGTCGAAGAGGCGCTGACCGACTCCAGCTTCGGGATCGTGCCGACGACGTCGGATCGTATCGACGCGCGCATCGACCCGTGGGACGTCACCACCGAACCCAAGCCCGGCGATTTCGTCGACCCCGGCGCTCAGGAGCGCAAGGCGGTTCTGCTGGCGGAGGCCGAACGCGAGCTCGACGAGTTCATCGGCTTGGAGAAGGTCAAGGACCAGGTCGCCCGGCTCAAGAGTGCGGTGGCGATGGAATTGGTCCGCAAGGAGCGCGGCCTGGAAGTCGCGCAGCGTACCCATCACCTGGTGTTCACCGGGCCGCCCGGGACCGGTAAGACCACGATCGCCCGCGTGGTCGCCAAAATCTATTGCGGCCTTGGCCTTTTGAAGAAAGAGAACATCAAAGAGGTGCACCGTGCCGACCTGATCGGTCAGCACATCGGTGAGACCGAGGCCAAGACCAACGCGATCATCGACAGCGCGCTGGACGGGGTGCTGTTCCTGGACGAGGCCTACGCGCTGGTTGCCACCGGCGCCAAGAACGACTTCGGCCTGGTGGCGATCGACACCCTGCTGGCCCGGATGGAAAACGACCGCGACCGGCTCGTCGTCATCATCGCCGGTTACCGGGCCGACCTCGACCGGTTCCTGGACACCAACCAGGGTCTGCGGTCGCGGTTCACCCGGACCATCGACTTCCCGTCATATCAGCCTTCCGAGCTGATCGAAATCGCCAACTTCATGGCCACCCGACGCGACAGCGCGTTCGAGCAGCAGGCGCTCGTCGACCTGGAAGCGCTGTTCGCGCACCTGGCCAACACGACGAAGGCCGACTCGGTGGGCGTCGAACGTCGCGGGCTCGACATCGCCGGTAACGGTCGATTCGTTCGTAACGTCGTCGAAAAGTCGGAAGAGGAGCGGGAATTCAGGTTGGACCACTCCGAACACGCCAAGACCGGTGAATTCACCGACGAGGAGCTCATGACGATCACCGCCGCCGACGTGGCCAACACCGTGCCACCGTTGCTCGAGGGCCTCCGGCTGGAGATGCCGGCATGACCTCCCCGGACGACCGTCGCTCGTTCGCTTCGCGCACCCCGGTGAACGACAACCCGGACAAAGTTGCCTATCGACGCGGATTCGTCACCCGCCATCAGGTGACCGGCTGGCGATTCGTCATGCGCCGCATTGCTTCTGGCGTAGCCCTGCACGACACCCGGATGCTGGTCGACCCACTGCGCACCCAGACGCGGGCGGTGCTGATGGGTGTCGTCGTGCTGGTCACCGCGCTGGTCGGCTGCTTCGTCTTTTCGCTGATCCGGCCGAACGGGTCGGCGGCCAACAATGCGATCCTGGCGGACCGTTCGACCGCCGCGCTCTACGTGCGGGTTGGTGACCAACTGCATCCGGTGCTCAACCTGACGTCGGCCCGGCTGATCGCCGGCAAGCCGGCCAACCCGACCATGGTGAAAAGCGCTGAGCTGGATAAGTTTCCGCTCGGCAACCTGATCGGCATCCCCGGCGCGCCCGAGCGGATGGTGCAGAACACCCGAAAAGACGCCGACTGGACGGTCTGCGACGCGACCGGAGGTGCGGAAGTCCGCGGCGTTACCGTAATTGCCGGTGTTCCGGACAGTTCCGGTGCGCGAGCCGCGACCGTGGACGCGGGCAAGGCTGTGTTGGTGAGCAATCCGTCCGGCGCCTGGCTGCTGTGGGACGGCCGGCGCAGCCGGATCGACCTCGCCGATCACGCCGTAACCAGTGCGTTGGGTTTCGGCACCGACATACACACGCCCCGCCCGATCGCAGCGGGCCTGTTCAACGCGATCCCGGAGTCGCCGCCGCTGGCCGCTCCCGCCATCCCAGACGCCGGTAGCCCGGCCAAGTTCCCGGTGCCTGCGCCCATCGGTGGCGTCGTCGAATCGCATGAGCTGGGAAGCGATTCGGCCAACTATTACGCGGTGCTGCCGGACGGCCTGCAGCAGGTCTCGCCGGTGCTGGCCGCGATTCTGCGCAATGCCAACTCCTACGGGCTGGACCAGCCGCCGCGTCTGGGAGCCGACAAGGTGGCCAAGCTCCCGGTGTCCCGACAGCTGGACACCAGCCGCTACCCCGAACGCCGCGTCAGTTTGCTCGACGCCGCCCACGACCCGGTGACCTGTGCGCACTGGAGTAAGGCCTCAGGTGCCAGCACGAATTCGCTGACGCTGCTTGCCGGTTCGGCGCTGCCGATTCCTGACTCGGTGCACACCGAGGATCTGGTCGGCGCCGGAGCGGGCGGAACCGCCAATCGCGTCGCAATGGCTCCTGGCACCGGGTATTTCGCCCAGACCGTCGGGCATAGCGCCGCCTCCCCCGCGGCCGGATCGCTGTTCTGGATCTCCGACACCGGTGTGCGCTACGGCATCGACAACGAGGCCGGGGTGACCGGGAACGCGAAAACCGCCGATGCGCTCGGGCTGAACCAACCGGCGACGCCGATCCCGTGGTCGGTGCTGTCGTTGTACGCGCCCGGCCCGACGCTGTCCCGCGCCGACGCTCTGCTGGCGCACGACGGTCTGGCTCCCGACTCCCGACCTGGCCGTACCTCTGCCGAAGGGCAAAACCGATGAGCCGCTTGATCTTCGAGGCACGCCGCCGGCTGCCCTCGCCGGTGACCCGCAAGGGCAGCATCAACATCGAAGCGCCGCCGGAGCTGCCGCGGGTGATCCCGCCGTCGTTGCTGCGCCGCGCGTTGCCCGTGGTGATCGTGCTGCTGATCGTCGGGATGATCGTCGCGATGGTCGCCACCGGGATGCGGCTCATCTCGCCCCAGACCTTGTTCTTCCCGTTCGTGCTGTTGCTGGCCGCCACCGCGTTCTTTCGTGGTGACAACAAGTCGCGCACCGAGGAGGTCGACGCCGAGCGCGCCGATTATCTGCGTTACCTGTCGGTGGTCCGGGACAACATCCGGGCGCAGGCGGCTGCGCAACGCGCCGCTGCCGAATGGTCGCACCCTGAACCCGTCGACCTCGCCGCCATTCCGGGCTCGCGACGCCAATGGGAACGTGACCCGCAGGACGCCGACTTCCTGGTGGTTCGGGCCGGCGTGCACTCGGCCGCCTTGGACACCGCGCTGCGAGTCAACGACACCGCCGACGAAGTCGACCTGGAACCGGTGTCGCACAGCGCATTACGCAGCCTGCTGGACACTCAGCGCACCGTCCACGACGTTCCCACCGGAATCGATCTGACCAAACTGTCGCGCATCACCGTGCTCGGCGACGCCGACGAAGTTCGCGGCGCGCTGCGCGCTTGGGTCGCGCAGGCGGTGACGTGGCACGACCCGACAGTGCTCGGCGTCGCGGTCGCAACCCCCGACATCGAGTCGCCGGACTGGTCGTGGGTGAAGTGGCTACCACACGTCGACATCCCTGCCGAGTCCGACGGTGTGGGTCCGGCCCGCTACTTGTCGACCAAGGCCGACGAGCTGACCGCACTGCTGGGAACTACGCTGACCGATCGGCCGGCATTCGCCAATGGTTCGGCAGATGCGTTGCGGCACTTGCTGATCATCGTCGACGACCCGGATTTCGACCTCGCTGCCTCGCCGTTGGCGGCCGGCCGGGCCGGGGTCACCGTGGTGTACCGATCAACCCAAGCGCCACACCGGGAGCAGTATTCCGATCCCGAGCGGCCGATCCTGCGGATCGCCCAGGGCACGATCGAGCGCTGGCAGACCGGTGGCTGGCAGGCCTACATCGACAAGGCCGACGAACTCGGCGTCGACGACGCCGTCCACATCGCGCGCCGGCTGTCCCGCTGGGACTCCAACCCGACGCACAGCGGCCTGCAGTCGACCGCGACTCGTGGCGCCACGTTCACGACGCTGCTGGGAATTCCGGACGCATCACAGCTGGACGTCCTGACGTTGTGGGCGCCGCGACCCCGCGACGAGGAGTTGCGGGTGCCGATCGGCGTGACCGCGACTGGCGAGCCGCTGATGTTCGACCTCAAGGACGAGGCCGAAGGTGGCATGGGACCGCACGGCTTGATGATCGGTATGACCGGCGCCGGCAAGTCACAGACCCTGATGTCGATCCTGTTGTCGCTGTTGACGACTCATTCGGCCGATCGGTTGATCGTCATCTACGCCGACTTCAAGGGTGAGGCCGGGGCGGACATCTTCCGCAATTTCCCCCAGGTGGTCGCGGTCATCTCGAACATGGCGGAGAAGAAGTCGCTGGCCGACCGGTTCGCCGACACACTGCGCGGCGAAGTATCGCGACGGGAGACGTTGCTCCGCGAAGCCGGCCGCAAGGTGCAAGGCAGCGCGTTCAACTCGGTGACCGAATACGAGAACGCCATCGCCGCCGGGCATGACCTCGTGCCGATCCCGACGTTGTTCGTGGTCGCCGACGAGTTCACGCTGATGCTGGCCGACCACCCCGAATATGCCGAGTTGTTCGATTACGTTGCGCGCAAGGGACGTTCGTTCCGCATCCACATCTTGTTCGCGTCGCAGACGCTGGACGTCGGCAAGATCAAGGACATCGACAAGAACACCTCGTACCGGATCGGTCTGAAAGTGGCCAGCCCCGCGGTCTCCCGGTCGATCATCGGTGTGGAGGACGCTTACCACATCGAGGCGGGCAAGGAGCACAAGGGTGTTGGGTTCCTGGTTCCCGCGCCCGGTGCCGCGCCGATCAAGTTCCGCAGCACCTATGTCGACGGCATCTACGATCCGCCGCAGACTCCGAAAACGCTTGTGGTGCATTCCGTTCCCGAACCCAAGTTGTTCACTGCGGGCCGGGTGGAACCCGAACAGACCACGATCATCGCCAAGAACGGGCACGACGAGCCGATCGCGCCGTCGCGCAAGCTGATCGCTACCATCGGCGACCAGCTGGCACGCTTCGGTCCTCGTGCGCCGGAGCTGTGGCTGCCGCCGCTCGACGAGGTGATTCCGCTCAGCGCAGCCCTGGCCCGCGCGTCGGTGCCGCGTGGCGAGCTTCGTTGGCCACTCGGCGAGATCGACCGGCCGTTCCAGATGCGCCGCGACCCGCTGGTCTTCGACGCCCGGACCTCGGCTGGCAACCTGCTGATCCACGGCGGGGCGAAGTCGGGTAAATCGACTGCGCTGCAGACCTTCATCCTGTCGGCCGCCAGTCTGCACTCGCCGCGCGAAGTGAGTTTCTTTTGCCTGGATTACGGCGGCGGCCAGCTGCGGGCGCTGGAAGACCTGGCCCACGTCGGCAGTGTTGCGTCGTCGCTGGAACCTGAACGCATCCGGCGCACCTTCGGCGAGCTCGAGCAGCTGCTGCGGTCCCGTCAGCAGCGGGAAGTGTTCCGCGACAAGCAGGGCCCCGACGACGGGTTGGGTCAGGTGTTCCTGGTCATCGACAACCTGTACGCGTTCAGTCGCGACAACACCGATCAGTTCAACACCCGAAACCCGTTGTTGAGCAAGGTGACCGAGCTCGTCAACGTCGGTCTGTCCTACGGCATCCACGTGGTTGTCACGACGCCGAGCTGGCTCGAGGTGCCGCTGGCCATGCGTGACGGTCTCGGCATGCGACTCGAGCTCAAGCTGCACGACGCGCGAGACAGCAACGTCCGGGTGGTCGGGGCGCTGCACCGCCCGGCCGAGGCGGTGCCTGCCGACCAGCCGGGTCGCGGTCTGACCATGGCCGCCGAGCACTTCCTGATCGCGGCCCCCGACCTGCGGCAGGTGCCGGCCATCAACGCGCTGCACGAGGGGATCACCGCTCCTCCGGTGCGGCTGCTGCCGACCAACCTCGACCCCGCCGCGCTGGAACCGGTGTACGGCGGCTCGGATCGGATCGTCATCGGTCAACGCGAAGAAGACTTGGCCGCAGTCCAACTCGACTTCGCGCAGAACCCGTTGCTGATGGTGCTGGGCGACACCAGGACCGGCAAGACGACGTTGTTGCGTCACATCATTCGCACCATCCGCGATAACTCGACACCGGACCGGGTCGCGTTCACCGTGCTGGACCGACGGCTGCATCTCGTGGACGAGCCGCTCTTCCCAGACAACGAGTACACCGCCAACATCGACCGGGTCACCCCGGCGATGCTGGGCCTGGCGGGCCTGATCGAGAAGCGGCGCCCGCCGGCCGGCCTGGACGCGTCGCAGCTGACCGGCTGGTCTTTCGAGGGTCACACCCACTACCTGATCATGGACGACGTCGACCAGATCCCGGACACCCCGGCGATGACGGGACCCTATGTGGGACAGCGTCCCTGGACGCCGCTGATCGGGCTGTTGGCGCAGGCCGGCGATCTGGGGTTGCGCGTCATCGTCACTGCGCGCGCCAGCGGTGCCGCGCACGCGCTGATGACCAGCCCGCTGTTGCGTCGCTTCAACGACCTGCAAGCAACCACGTTGATGCTGTCGGGTAACCCGGTGGACGGCGGCAAGATTCGCGGCCAGCGCTTCGACCGGCTGCCGGCCGGTCGGGCGATTCTGCTGACCGACAGCGACACCCCGACCTACGTGCAATTGGTCAATCCACTCGTCGACGAAAGTGTGGCCGCCGAGCGCGGTCGGTGAGTTCAAACCGAAGGAGAATGACGTGACACTGCGAGTTGTTCCAGAAGGTCTGGCATCGGCCAGCGCCGCCGTCGAGGCGATCACGGCCCGGTTGGCGGCCGCGCATGCGGCTGCCGCACCCGCCATCACCGCCGTCGTCCCGTCCGCGGCCGATCCGGTGTCGTTGCAAACCGCGGCCGGCTTCAGTGCGCAGGGCTCCGAGCACGCGGCGGTGGTCGCCGAAGGCGTCGAGGAACTCGGCCGTGCCGGTGTCGGCGTGGCCGATTCCGGAGTCAGTTACGCAGCAGGTGACGCCGCCGCGGCAGCGACCTACGGCGGCGGCCTGTAGCCGATGACCGCGCCGGTGTGGATGGCTTCGCCGCCTGAGGTGCACTCAGTGCTCCTCAGTAGCGGTCCGGGCCCCGGGTCGCTGCTGGCGGCCGCGGCGGCTTGGTCCGCGCTGAGCACTGAGTATTCTTCGGCGGCAAGTGATCTCACCGCACTGCTGGGCGAGGTGCAAGCGGGCGCGTGGGAAGGCCCGAGCGCCGAAGAGTACGTCAGCGCGCACTTGCCCTACCTGGCATGGCTCACCGAGGCCAGCGCGAACAGCGCCGGCACGGCGGCTGAACATGAGCTGGCCGCGGCCGCTTACACGACTGCGCTGGCCGCGATGCCGACGCTGCCGGAGCTGGCGACCAACCACGTCATCCATGGCGTGCTGATGGCCACCAACTTCTTCGGCATCAACACGATTCCGATCGCGCTCAACGAGGCCGACTACGCCCGGATGTGGATTCAGGCCGCCACCACGATGGCGACTTACCAGGGGATCGCCGGAACGGCGCTGGCGTCAGCTCCGCGCACCGCTGCGGCGCCGCCGGTGCTCAAGAGCAACAATTCGCTTGCGGCGGCTGTGAATCCGCCGTCGTCGGGCAACTTCCTGACCGACATCTTCAATCAGCTGGTGCAACTGGTTCAGGACCCGAGCGGGACGCTCAGCGCGATCCTGGCCAATCCCAGTCAGTGGTTCCCGCTATTGTTCTTCATCGCCTACGAGGCATTCTTCATCCCGTTCGGCACCACGTTCTGGTCGGTGCTGCTCAGCTCGCCGGCCTTCCTTCCGCTCATTCTCGCGCTCGCGCTGAGCACCCTGAACAATCCCGCCGCGGCAGAGCCGGCCCCCGATGTGGTTGCGGGGCCCGGTTTTCGGGTCGGGCAGCCCAGTAGAATGCCCGCCGCGGCGCTGACGCCGATCGGGACGGGTGCGGCAGCGCCCGCCGGATCGAGTTCGACGGTCGGTACGCCGGCCGGAGCCCCGACCGCGGCGGCGCCCGCGCCCGCTTTTGCGTACATGGTCGGCGGAATGGATCCCGACGACGGTCCAGGGCCGACGCTGATCGATCGCGACGAGACCAAGGCGCCGGCCGGTTCGATTGCCGCTGCGGCCGCCGCGAGCGCGGCGAGCCCGGCCGCGTCGCGGACACGGCGGCGCCGGCGGGCGATGCAACGCGACCACTACGACGAGTTCGCCGACATGGACGTCGACGTCGATCCGGACTGGGGGGTGCGCGACGAGCGGGAACTCGTCGGGACGGCCGCGGCATCAGGCAACGGTTCGGGCGCTCTCGGGTTCGCCGGAACGCTGGGCAAGGACAACTCCGCTGAGGCCACGGGCCTGGCGACGTTGAGCAGTAACGGTTTTGGCGATGGCCCGCGCATGCCGATGGTTCCGGGCACGTGGGAGCCGCCGGCATCGGAAGGATTGGAGGGGGAGCACGGCTGAATGTCCAGGTACGGCAACGGTAATCAAGTAACGAAAGGATTTGACGAATGAGTTTGTTGGATGCTCACATTCCGCAGTTGGTGGCGTCGCAGTCGGCGTTCGGTGCGAAGGCGGGTTTGATGCGCTCGACGATCGGTCAGGCCGAGCAGGAAGCGTTGTCGGCGCAGGCGTTTCATGCCGGTGACGGTGCTGCGGCGTTTCAGGCCGCGCATGCCCGGTTCGTGGCGGCGGCGGCGAAGGTGAATTCGCTGTTAGACATCGCTCAGGCGAATCTGGGTGACGCTGCGGGTACGTATGTGGCCGCCGACAGCGCTGCGGCGAGCAGCTACCCGGGTTTTTAGAAAGGACTTGTGATGTCACAGATCATGTACAACTACCCGGCGATGCTGGCGCATTCGGCGGATATGGCGGGTTATGCGGGCACTATCCAGAGCTTGGGTGCCGACATCTCTGCTGAGCAGGCTGCGTTGCAGTCGGCGTGGCAGGGTGACACCGGGTTGAGCTACCAGGCGTGGCAGGCGCAGTGGAATCAGGCGCTGGAGCAATTGGTGTTGTCGTACCGGGCGATGGCCAGCACGCACGAGAGCAACACGACCTCGATGCTGGCCCGTGACTCGGCCGAAGGCGCCAAGTGGGGCGGCTAGGCCCGCAACGTCGATGACCATCGAGCCCAACGCCGTCGAGCTGACCGTCGATCAGGCGTGGTGCATCGCTGAAACCGTGGGAGCGGGAACGTTTCCCTGGGTGCTGGCGATCACCACGCCATACACCGATGCCGCTGAACGGGGTGCGTTCCTCGCAACCCAGACCGACGAACTGGCCCGCATGGGCGTGGCGTCGGCCGATGGCGCCATCAATCGGGCGGTCGCCGATTGGATTCGGGTGGTGTGTTTTCCGGAGCGGTGGCTGGACCTGCGCTATGTCGGGTCCGCCGCCGCGTCCGGGAGTGACGACCTGCTGCGCGGCATCGTCGCCCAACGCGGCGGGAAAACGGTTGTGGCACTGCGTAATGCGCAGCTGGTCACCTTCACCGCGATGGATATTCACGACTCACGGGCGCTGGTGCCGATCCTTGGTGTCGGCCTGGCGCAGCGTCCGCCGGCCCGGTTCGACGAATTCAGCCTGCCCGCCCAGGCCGGCGCGCGGGCCGACGAGCGGCTGCGCAACGGCGCGCCACTCGTCGAAGTCCTTGATTTCCTTGGCATTCCGCAGTCGGCGCGCGCCGTGGTCGAGTCGGTGTTCACCGGACCGCGCAGCTACGTCGAGATCGTCGCGGGCTGTCGTTACGACGGCCGGCACACCACCACCGAGGTGGGCATGAGCGTCGTCGACACGACCGAAGGCCGGGTCTTGGTCAGCCCGTCGCGCGCGTTCGACGGTGAGTGGATCTCCACCTTCAGCCCCGGAACGCCGTTCGCCGTCGCCGTTGCCGTCGAGCAATTGACCGGGCAACTGCCGGGCGGCCACTGGTTCGAGGGCAACCGGCTCTTCCGAGACTTCACCAGCGCCAACCCGCAAACTGTCTGACCCTTCCCGAACAGTCGTCGTTCACACAGAGAAAGAGAAACAATGTTCCCCAGAATCCTGAGGAGTCGGTGATGTCCAGCGCTGTCATACCCGTCGTGCGGGTCGCCATCCTCGCCGACAGCCGGCTGACCGAGGTCGCCCTGCCCGCGGATCTGCCGCTGCGCGACATCCTGCCGGCGGTCGAACGTCTGGTCGTTCCGGCCGTCACCGACGACGCCGCCACCGGGGGTGCCGAACCGGCCATTCCCGCACGGCTCAGCCTCGCTCCGATCGGCGGCGCGCCGTTCAGCCTGGACGCCAGCTTGGGAACCGTCGGCGTTGTCGACGGCGACCTGCTTGCGCTGCAGCCGATTCCGGCCGGACCGGCGGCGCCGGGCATCGTCGAGGATATCGCCGATGCTGCCGTGATCTTCTCGACGTCCCGGTTGAAGCCGTGGGGCACCGCGCACATCCAGCGTGGCGCGATCGCGGTCTTGATCGGATTGATTTGGGTGGCCACCGGTTTGGGTGTCGCGCATCGGGTGGCGACCGGCTCTCCGGTCGGAGTGTTCGCCGTCGGTGCCATCGCGCTGCTCACCGTTGTGGCCGGCCTGCTCTTGCGGTCACCGCGGGCCGGCGGGGCGCTGTCCGCCGCGGCCCTGGTGCCGATCGCCGCAGCGTTGGCGCTTGCGGTGCCCGGTCATTTCGGCCCGCCGCAGGTGACCCTGGCGGCGGCCGGTGTCGCGGCATGGTCACTGGTCAGCTTGATTCTTCCTGGGCGCGAAAACCACGGTCTGATCGGCTTTTTCACCGCGACCACGGTGCTGGGCGTGGGTGTGCTGCTGGCCGCCGGCGCCAGCTCGCTTTGGCAACTGCCACTGGTGACGCTGGGCGCCGGGCTTCTCGTCGTCGCCCTGCTGGTGACCGTCGAGGCACCGCAACTGTCCGCGCTGTGGGCACGCTTCCCGCTGCCCGTCATCCCCGCGCCCGGTGACCCGACGCCGTCGGCTCCCTCCTCGCGAGTACTGGCCGACCTGCCGCGTCGGGTGCGGATCAGCGACGCGCACCAGAACGGGTTCATCGCCGGCGCCGTACTGCTCAGCGTGATCGGTTCGCTCGCCATCGCATGGCGGCCCGAGACGTTGTCCTTCTGGGGTTGGTACGTGGTCGCCGCGGCCTCCGCCGCCGCCGCGTTGCGGGCCCGCGTGTGGGATTCGGCCGCCTGCAAGGCATGGCTGCTGGCTCAGCCGTTCCTGGTAGCCGTCGGACTGGTCGTGCTCTACACCGCGACGGCCCACTACCTGACCGCGCTGGTGGTCGCGGCAGTGCTCGCCGTCCTGGCGTTGACCTGGGTCGTGGTTGCGCTGAACCCGGCGGTCGGGTCGCCGGAGACCTACTCGCTGCCGCTGCGCCGCCTGGTGGGATTCGTCGCGTCGGGCATCGACGCGTCGCTGATCCCGGTGCTCGCCTACCTGGTCGGGTTGTTCGAATGGGTGCTCAATCGATGAGCTCTGCTCGCACCCGGCGAATCGGTTGTCTCGCAGCGGCTTTGGTTGCCACGCTGTGGGGCTGCCCGCCTGCGCTGGCGGTCGACCGGCCTCAGGTCGACCCCGGTGCACCGCCGCCTCCCGGCGCTCCCGGTCCGGTGGCGCCGATGGAGAAGAGCGGGGAGTGCAGCGCTACCGGGCTCATCTCGGGCTCAGACCTCAAGGCGGTGCCGCCGAGTCAGCAGACGCTGGATCCCCCTGCGGCCTGGCACTTTTCCCGCGGTGACGGCCAACTGGTCGCCGTCCTCGACACCGGTGTGCGGCCGGGTCCGCGGTTACCCGGTGTACAGCCGGGCGGTGACTACATCGAGTCGACCGACGGGCTCACCGACTGCGACGGGCGCGGTACCGCGGTGGCCGGCCTGATCGCCGGCCAGCCCGGTGACGACGGCTTTGCCGGAATAGCCCCGGGCGCCAAGCTGGTCTCGTTGCGGGTGACGTCGTCGAAATTCGCGCCGCGCGGTGTGGGCGGCGACCCGAGCCAGTCTCGGGCGATCGTGGACGTGACCGCGCTCGGTCGCGCGATCGTGCACGCGGCCGACCTCGGTGCACGGGTCATCACCGTCGCGGGAATCACCTGTGTGGCAGCCGATCGCAACGTCGACCAAGGTGCGCTGGGAGCGGCCATTCGCTATGCCGCCGTCGATAAAGACGCGGTGATCGTGGCCGCGGCCGGCAACATCGGCGCCGCCGGCGCCACCAGTGGAGCGGCGTGTGATTCGAACCCGCTCACCGACTTGAGCCACCCGGACGATCCACGCAACTGGGACGGCGTCACGTCGGTATCGGTGCCGTCCTGGTGGCAGCCCTATGTGCTCTCGGTCGGCTCGCTCACGCCCGGCGATCAGCCGTCCAAGTTCACCATGGCCGGTCCGTGGGTCGGTGTCGCCGCCCCGGGCGAGGGCATCGTCTCGGTGAGTAATCGCGACGACGGTGGACTCGCCAACGGCCTGCCGAACGAACACCAGCAGCTGGTCCCGCTGTCGGGCACCAGCTACGCCGCCGGATACGTCGCCGGTGTCGCGGCCTTGGTGCGCAGCAAGTACCCGGAGTTGAACTCCACGCAGGTGATCCAGCGGATCACCGGGTCCGCGCACAACGGCGCCCGAGCGCCGTCGAACGTGGTCGGAGCCGGTGCCGTGGATCCGGTGGCCGCGCTGACCTGGCAGCTTCCCGCCGCCCCGAACAGCGATACGTCACCCGTGAAACACGTTGCGGCGCCGCCTGAGCCCGCGCCGAAGAGCCCGTGGCCACGGATCGTCGCATTCGGCGGAACGGCCGCTCTCGCACTGGCCGTCGTGGCTGCCGCCGCGATCGCCGCACGCCGACGAAAGGAAACCTCACTGTGAGCGCGCAGCCCACCATCTCCCCGCCCACCGGACGGATCTCGCTGGTGCTGTTGGCCGCCACGTTTGCCGCCGTCGGTTACCCGTGGCACTCGGATCGCGAACGCTGGGTGCTCGGGGTTGCGATCGTCGTGGTGGTCGTGCTGCTGGCGCGTTGGCGGGGACTGCCCCTCACCACCATCCTGTACCGCCGACTGGCCATCCTGCGGCCCAACCGGGGCGCCCGGCGCGCCGAGGAGTCGGTGACCGATGTGCGGACCACTGCGTTGCTCCGGGTCACGCCTCCGTTGAGCGAGGCCGACGCGCTGCCGTTGGCACTGATCGCCGGTTATGCGGACCGCTACGGCCTACGGGCCGACGCCATTCGTGTCACCAGCCGTGACAGCACCTCGGAGGTCGGCACCCGGGAACGCGAGACGTGGATCGGCGTAACGCTTTCCGCCGCCGACAATCTCGCCGCGCTGCAGGCCCGTTCACCGCGGATTCCGCTGCATGAGACCGCCGAGGTGGCGGCACGACGGCTGGCGGATCATCTGCGCGAAAGTGGCTGGAACGCTGCCCTCGTCAATCCCGACGACGTCCCCTCGCCGTTCATCCGTCCGGCCAAGGAGACCTGGGCCGGAGTCAGCCAGGGCAGCTCGACATACGTCGCCGCATACGGCGTCAAGGTCGACACGGCGTTGCCCAATACGCTCGCCGCCATCTGGTCGTACCCGGTCCGCGAGGTCTGGACGGCCGCCGAGGTGTCCGGCTCCGGCGCCGATCAGACCCTCGCGGTCGCCTGCGCCTTCCGCACCGACGCTAAGCCGACCGCGAATGGGCCACTGCCTGGGCTGATTTCGAAGTCCGGCATTCAGCGTGAAGCGTTGACCGCATTGGATCCGCTGTCGAATCGGCGCCTCGACGGCCACGTGGTGCTGCCCGAGTCGCTGCTCTTGGAGCGACTGCGCTGGACCAGCACCGCCCAGCCGCAGCCGATCGCCTGACTAGCCGAACAGCTGCGCGGCGTTGTCATGCAGAACGCCGCGCAGCCAGGCGTCATCGACGCCGGGTAGCTCGATCAGCGAGCGCAGGGCGTCGGCGTAGCTGTAGGGGATGTTAGGGAAGTCGCTGCCGAACAGGATGCGGTCGCCCAAGTCGCGCAGACGATTGAGCTCCGACGCCGGGAATGGCATCTGCTCGTCGATGAACGGCGTGAACGCCATCGTGGTGTCGAGCCGCACCTCGGCCGACCGCTCGCAGATGTCCAAGAAATCGGTGTACTCCGGCATTCCCAGATGCGCGACAATCAGTCGCAGCCGCGGAAAGCGTTGCAGCAGAGCCTGTATCGGCCCAGGACCGGTGTATTCGCCGGGTGTGGGGCCGGACCCGCAGTGAATGACCACCGGTGTCCGGGCGTCCTCTACGGCTCCCCAAACCGGGTCGAGCGACGGATCGTTGGGGTCGTACCGGCCGACCTGGACGTGCGCTTTGAAGATCCGTGCTCCGCTGTCGATCGCGGCCGCGACGTAGTGTCCAGCGTCCGGCTCGGGGTAAAACGTGGCGGTAGCAAGGCAATCCGGTGTCTCGCGGGCGAACTGCACGGCCCACTGGTTGAGCCACGCGGCCATCTGAGGCTTGTGCGGGTAGACCAGTGAGGTGAAGGCGCGCACCCCGAACTGGCGCAGCATTTCGACCCGCTCGGACTCGGCCGTCCGGTAGTTGATCGGCCACTGCCGGCCGACCAGCGGGCCGGCCGAGTCGAAATACCGCCAGACCTTGTCCATCACCGACTTCGGCATGAAGTGGGTGTGGACGTCGATCACGCCGGGCAAGCCCAGCTCCGACCAGATCTGCCGAACCTCGGCGATCTCGTCGTCTTCAGTCATCGTCCATCCTCGACTCGTCCGGCAGGTAATACGTTGTCTATATCAGTCGGCTCCAGCGCGGTTGAACAGGAGGACCACCATGTGGGATCCGGACATCTATCTCGGCTTTGCCGATCACCGGGCCCGCCCGTTCTACGACCTGCTGGCCCGGGTGGGGCCGGCCGAGCCTCGCCGGGTCGTCGACCTCGGCTGCGGGCCGGGCACTCTCACCGGTGAGCTGGCTCGCCGCTGGCCGAACGCGCGCATCGAGGCCATCGACAGCTCACCGGAGATGGTCGAGGCGGCTCAAGGACGCGGGGTGGACGCGTCGGTCACCGACCTGAGATCCTGGACGCCGCAGCCCGATACCGACGTCGTGCTCAGCAACGCCGCGATGCAGTGGGTACCCGAGCACCGCGAGCTGTTCGTTCGGTGGGCGGGTCAATTGACCGCCGGGGCGTGGATCGCCATCCAGATGCCGGGGAACTTCGAATCCCCTTCGCACGCTGCGGCTCGCATTGTCGCTGGCCGCGAGCCATTTGCAAACAAGTTGCGCGGCATTCCGTTTCAGGGCGGAAGGGTGGTCGACGAGCCGGCGCGGTATGCCGATCTGCTGATCGATGCCGGGTGCACGGTCGACGCCTGGGAGACCACATACCTTCACGAACTCACCGGCGAGCACCCGGTATTGGACTGGATCAGCGGCACCGCGCTGACGCCCGTCAAGGAACAGCTCAATGAGGCGGAATACCAACGCTTTTGTGAAGAGCTCATCCCGTTGCTGGCAGAGGCGTATCCGTCACGTCCAGACGGCGTCACGTTCTACCCGTTCCGGCGGGTGTTCTTCGTCGCGCGGGTCGGCGGCTGACCTATTGCGGCAAGCCCAGCCGCCGGGCGTCGTCGCGGTAGCGATCGACCCATTCGTCGGCGTGCTCCTCGTCCGGGGGTTTCGGCGCTGACTGCGGAGCCAGCCGGGGATCCTGACCGATCGCTTTCAACACCGTTGCGACGATCGACGACAAATTGCGCCACAGCGCCGGATAGGGGACGTCGATCGGCTCGATACCCTCTTCGGCGAACCAGGCGCGCCAGCACTCGTCTTGCTCGCGCAGCATCGCGACGGCGTGGGCGATCGCACCGGCGTGATAGGTGGCCTTCGCCTCATGCTCGGGATGAGGGCGGCCACGCCACATCCGCGTCTGTACCGCTCGCCAGAACGACACCGCCTGCGACACCACGTCCGGCCGGTGCACATGCACATAGACCGGCTCGTTACCGATGACGTCCTTGATTGCCGCCCGCAGGCCGTCGCCGGAGCGATCGGGCAGCGACGACGCCCGTTGCTGCAGTAGGGGAGTCTGGTTCCACATCAGCTTGCCACCCCAGACACCGTTGGGTGTGCGGCCCGAGCTACGGATGTGCTCACGCCAGGCGACCGACGACGAGGTGTCCGGTGTGCCTGGGTCCAGCGGGTCGAGCAGATGCAGGATCGTCTCGTCTTCGGCGTCGGCAAACCATTGCCGCGGTTGCGGCGCCATCCCGGTGGTCGGCAGGTACTGGAAGAACTCCTGCGGCTCGCCCGCGCTGCCGGTGGCCCGCAGCGACTCGACCAACAACGTGCTGCCGCAGCGCTGCGAGGCGAGCACGAGATAGGACGTGGGATGATCGGGCACCGAGAGAGCCTAACCGGACGGCGCAGAGCCGTGTTTACGGATCGGTGTGACGGATCGCGACGTCGATTCCGCGGTCGACTGCGATACCCGAGCGACTCGTCGGCGCCTTGTCGTAGATCTGCAAATATGTCTCGGTGTAGCGGGCCGCGATCCGGGTGCCGGCGAAATCGGATGGAATCACATCGTTGGTCTGCTCGCGCCAGTCATGCAGGCGCACAGCAAGTTCGGTGGCAATCCGGTCGGCATGCTCGGTCACCTCGCCGGCCAACAAATTGTTTGTTTCGCCCGCGTCCGCGCGCAGGTCGTACAGTTCACGTTCCGGGCGCGGAGCCGTGATCAACGGTGCCACCGCATGTCCGGATGGACTTTCTTCGATGTCCCACGGAAGGTCCAACAGCGGCCGACGGGCGTAGTTCTCGATGTAGCTGAAATCCTTCGTCCGGATCGCACGGATGGGATCGAACGAGTCGTGAAACGTCTTGGTGGTGTAGACGTGGTCGCGCACCGGCTCCCCGAGCTCCTCGCCCACCAATGCCTGTGCATGCGAAATGCCTTCGAGGTCGGACGGCTTGGCGATGCCAAGCAGGTCGAGCAGCGTCGGCAACAGATCGACCCCGCTGAAAAGGTCGTCATAAACCTTGTGCGGCACATTCATTCGAGTCGGCGGTCGAGCGATCATCGCGATTCCGGTGCCCGCCTCGTATAGCGTCGACTTGGCTCGCGGGAACGCCGCGCCGTGGTCGGTGAGAAACACCACCCAGGTGGTGGCGTCCAACCCGGTGTCCGCGAGCGTGTCGAGTAGCTGCCCGACGGCGGCGTCGGCGGTGGTGATCGACCCGTAGAACTCGGCGAGGTCCTGGCGCACCTCGACGACATCAGGCAGATACTCCGGCGGGTCGACGGTGTCGACGTCGGCGGGTTCGTAGCGGTCCCGCGGATAAGGGCGGTGCGTCTCGAAGAATCCCGCAGTCAGCAGGAACGGCTGATCGTCATCGTGGTTCCGAAGCCAGCGCTGAGTCTGCTCGACAACGTACTCGCAGTACGAGTTCGAGACGTCGAACTCGTCAAACCCCAGCCGCGCCGGATGGGAGGTTTCATGCTGCATTCCGAATAAGACTGAGTACCAACCGCTTTCCGAAAGAATCTGGGGAAGGGTGCGGACGCCGGGGCGATACTCCCACCCGTGGTGAGCCAGTCCCATCAGGCCGTTGCTCTGCGGATACCGCCCGGTGAACAGCGAACCGCGCGACGGGGAACACAACGGCGCGGTGGCGTGCGCCCTGGTGAACAGGATGCCCTCGGCGGCCAACCGGTCGAGCCTCGGACTCGAGACGTCGGGGTGACCGTAGACACCCAGATAACGGCCCAAGTCGTGCCAGTGCACGAGCAGCACATTGTCGCGCTGCGCGTCCGGGTCTGTACTGCCGATCGCCGCCACCTCCTCCAGGCTTGCCTGCCGGGCCCCGTCGACGTTATCGGCCACGGCGATCCGCGGCGTGCGGTGGGGCCTGTCCGACGGAGCCGCTCACCACTGCTGCGGGGGGCCGGGAGGTCCGTATTGCGGTGGCGGAGGAGGTCCGGAAGGCCAGGGCCCACCGCCCTGATAGCCCCCCGGCCTCGGACTGCTCAGCACGTGCGGCGGCAAGCCCAACATCACCCGGAAGGCCGGAACGAACATCACGCCGCCGATCACCGCTATGACCAGACCTGCAATCAGGTCGTATGTAACTCGACTCGTGGCGCCGTACCGGGCCTCTACACCGATCGACAGCACGAGCATGACGATGCCGCCACCGAGGAGCAGGAACTGCCCCAGTTGCCGTTTGAGAATTAGCATCACCGCTCCCGCTGTCGCCGCGAGGCTTGCCGCGACGATCAGGAAGAGGCAAACCACCAAGGCCACCGGCACCGTGGGGACCATCTTTTCGATCTGGTGTCGGCACAAGCTGGCGTACTCGCCGCCGAACCGGTTGCACACGTCCGTCGCGCGGCTCACCGAACTCTTCAGGTTGATCCACAGCGTCAGTGTCAGGGTCGCTCCGAGCAAACCGAGCAATCCAGTGGCGGCGAGGCTGATCCAGCCGATGGTCGGCTGCGACGTCGGCGCCGGCGTGGGGGGACCGTAACCGCTCCAGTGCTGTGCACCGTACCCGGGCGGTGGTTGCCGGCCAAAGTTCTCCGGACTCGGCTGCCCGCCGGAACCCGGCGCCGTGTGCTCGGGCCCCATGTGCTCCCAGTTATCGCCCGGTGGGGGTCCCCATTGAGGCGGCGGACCCGGCGGCGGAGGTTGCACCCCGGCATCGTAACCGCCGCCAGGCCACAGGCTTCGGATCTGCGACGCGCTACGCGCCGGGCAGGGCGATGCGGCGCCGCGCGCGGTAGCCCGGCCGCACCGGGTAGCCCCCGTGTGCGGCTAGAGATCGCAATTGGCGTAGCGCGAAGTCGCGCCCGCGGCCGGACTCAGGAATCACGACGCCCGCCCACAGGCCTTCGGAACCGGGAGTTTCCCAGGCTTCGCGGGCGCAACGCCAGCGGGCCGGGCAGGCCCGGCAGAGAGTTTTCGCCTCGTCGTCCGGGCGGGTAGTCCATCGCTCCGGATCAGTCGTGCAGATCGGGACGAACTCGTCGGACGGCGCGGTCAGCGCCAACAGCGTGGCAGTCATAGCAAGTACCTCTCCTGGTGCGATGCACTCGCATCGCTATTGCTACGACTTTAGGACGTCTGTCGCAGCAGCGCAACAACTAAATCGTAGCGATGCTGCGAAACGCTGCATGCGCGGACAGGAGTGCCAAAGAGGCCCACTGACGTGCTAAAACACGGTCTAAGGGTGCTATGGTGAAACGCTATGGAGCCGATAAGGCTTCTTTATGTGCCGAAAACCGCGGTGGTTTAGCATCAAAAACGAAGCGCTGTGGTGACCAATGCGCTTCGGCATATTGCAGCAGAGACGTAGCACCGATTCGACTTCATGGAGTCTGCGATGACAACTGGGCAGCGCGCATCCGCAGCCATCCCCGATTTGACGGTCCGGATCGGATCTCAGTCACATCCGTTGAAGGCTGACGACGGCGTGGCCGTCATCGGCCGGGATCCGTCGGCGACCGTGCGCCTCAACGACGGTCGGATCTCCCGGTCGCACGTCCGGCTGGAGCCGCGCCACGACGGGTGGCAGCTGATCGACACCAGCACCAACGGGATATTCGTCGACGGCGTGCGTCGCAACTCCGCGCTGATCACCGGCCCGATGACGGTCCACTTCGGTGACGCGGACGGCATTCCGGTGACGCTGATGCCCGCCGGACCACGGGGCGAGACCGTGCGAACTGGGGTCGAAAACGAGCCGGACGACCCTGATGACGAGGATCAATGGGACGAACTCGCCGAGACGGATCCCGACGTGGCCCGCGCCGGTCGTGCGGTCGCCGCCCGTCGGCGCGAGCTCGATATCACCCAGCGCAGCCTGGCCAGGGACAAGGTGATCAACGCCGGCACCCTGATCGCGTTCGAGAAGGGACGCAGCTGGCCGCGGCGCGGGACGCTGGCCAAGCTGGAGGAGGTCCTCGACTGGCCGCCCGGCACCATCGCCCGCATCCGCAACGGCAGTCCGATTGCCCCGAGCAACGACGTCACCGAGGTGCTGACCGACACGATTCAGGCGCCAATGATGGCCGAGGCGGTCGAGCTTGCGATGCACGGAATCGGCACGGCGGTCGAGGCGCTGCCTGATCCGTCGGCGCCCGACTTCACCCAGCGAGTCACTCCGATCCTGGCCACTCTGCGCCAACTGGAAACGTTGGCCGCCAACGCCGCTCGCAATGCTCGCGGCACCCCGTCGGTCGTGCTGGCGCTCAGCGCGGTCCGACGGCGCTACAACGAGCTCATGCTGCAGGCGGCCAAGTCGCCGTCGGCCACGCTTGGGCAGCGGCTCTACGGCGCGCGCCATCGCGCCGAACTGAACGTCGACGAGGCCGCCAACGCCGCGGGCGTTTCGACGGAGGCGCTCCTGGACGCCGAAGCCGAGCGTTCCGTGCCGCCTGACGCCGCCGCGGCAATCGAAACGCTCATCGCCCAACTTGCGATTAGTTGAGTGTCACATCGTGTGGTCCGGCGGGTATCCCCAGTGATTCTTCGAGACGAACTCAGACAGCGGGCGACCTAACGCCCAGCCGTCCAATTCCAGCGACGGCCGGTCGGGGAAGTCGGGCACCGGACCCAGGCACAGGATCGCGACCGGCTCGGCGTCGGCGGGCATCGACAGTAGCGAGGCCAACGCCGGTGGATCGAACAGCGAAACCCATCCCATGCCGAGGCCTTCGGATCGCGCTGTCAGCCAGAGGTTTTGGATGGCGCACGACACGGATGCCAGGTCCATTTGCGGCATCGTGCGACGGCCGAACACGTAGCTGTCGCGGCCGTCGGAGAGCGCAACGACGAGCAACTCCGCGCAATCGAGGATGCCTTCGACCTTGAGGGCGAGGAACTCCTGGGCGCGCGGGCCGAGCGCGTGGGCGGTCTGCAGACGTTCGTCGTCGACCAGAGCGTGGATGCGCCGACGCAACGCCTCGTCGGTGATGCGGATGAATCGCCACGGCTGCATCAAGCCGACATTGGGCGCGGCGTGCGCCGCCTGCAGCAGGCGGGCCAGGACGTCCTCGGGCACCTTGCTGTTCGGGACGAATCGCCGCATGTCGCGGCGTTCGGCGATCACCCGGTAGATCGCCTGCCGCTCCGAGGTGCTGAATGCGTGGTCGTCCACAGACCCATCGTAGAAACCGCCGGCGCCTAAGGGCGGTAGGTGACGCCGACCGCGCGCAGGACGTTGGCCGGCGGCATGTCGAAGTTCAGCGTGCGCCGGGGCAAGGTAGCTAGCACGTCGCCGGGAATGTCGAGCTTGTAATGCAGGGAGAGGTGGCCGGAAAAGGTTTCGTCGATGTCGTCGACGTCGGTTTCGACCTGCAACCCCGTCGACGATATCACCGCTGTCGCGGCGCCGAATTGCATTGCATCCCAAGCTTCGTCGACGGTGGGGCCGGCCAGTTTGGGTAGCGACGACAACGTGGCCAGCACGCGCCGCGAGGTGAATACGACCGACCCGACATAGCTGGCGACACTGTGTGACGACCGCAGCCCTGGGATCGCCCCACTGAATCGGCGGGTGACGGGGACGAAGTCGGCGAGGTAGAGGAGGCCCTCGGCTTCGGCCTCTGCGCGCACGTCGGTGGGCAGCTTGCCGATGCCGAATAGCCTGCGGACGAAGACCGGCATCACTCCAGTATTACCGCCATCCCGGCGGCCGGTTTTTTGTCGGTGCTCGGTGTGATGATGGCGTCATGTCTGTGGTCGCGCCGTCACCTGAGGTGAGCCGTGGCGAGCGCCTCGAGGTGTTGTTTGCGGAGTTGTCGGAGCTCGCCGGTCAGCGCAATGCGATCGATGGGCGGATTGTGCAGATCGCCGCGGAGATCGACGGCGATCAGTTGTGGGGGGCCACGGGTGCGCGGTCGGTGGCGGCGTTGCTGGCCTGGAAGCTGGGCTCGTCATCAGCTAATGCGCACACGATTGCGGCGGTGGCGGGGCGACTGGAGGAGTTTCCCCGCTGTGTTGCGGGTTTGCGGGAGGGCCGGTTGTCGTTGGATCAGGTCGGGGTGATCGCCGGCCGCGCCCGTGCGGGTTCGGATGCCCATTACGCGCAGTTGGCGGCCGTGGCGACGGTCAGCCAGTTGCGGACCGCGGTGAGTTTGGAGCCGCGCCCCGAACCCGAGCCCGGGCCGCCGCCGCAGCCCTCGATCACCCGCGGTGGCGATGAACGGTTCAGCTGGTGGCGGATCAAACTCCCGCACCACGACGCCGCGAAATTCGATGCGGCTTTGGCCTCGCATCGCGATGCGCTGGTCGCGCAGTGGAAGCAAGACCACGACGGCGGTGCGGGCGGGGTCGGGGACCGCCCGCCGCTGCCGGGCACCCTGGAGGCGTTCATGGCGCTGGTCGAATCCGGCTGGGACGTTGAGGCCGCGCGTCGCCCGCACGGCGCGCACACCACCGTGGTGGTGCACGTCGATGTCGACCAGCAGGTTGGCGGCCTGCATCTGGGTCCGCTGCTGACCGACGCCGAACGCCAGTATCTGAGCTGTGATGCGACGTGTGAGGTGTGGTTCGAACGCGCCGGCCAACCTATCGGCGCCGGGCGATCAACCCGGGTGATCAACCGGCGGCTGCGCCGCGCGCTGGAGCGCCGCGACCGGGCCTGCGTGGTTCCCGGCTGCGGGGCCACCCGCGGTCTGCACGCCCACCACCTGCGGCACTGGGAAGACGGCGGCCCCACCGAGTTGGACAACCTGGTCCTGGTCTGCCCCTATCACCACCGCCTGCACCACCAGGGCGGCATCACCCTGACCGGACCCGCCACCAACCTCACGGTCACCGACGAAGACGGCCACCCGCTCAGCGGAGCCGCACTGGCCCATCCACCCACACAACCCCCGCCCGACGTCCCGGCCTACCCCGGACCACTGGGCGAACGCGCCCAATGGTGGTGGTACACCCCCTACCAACCACAGGCGCCGCCTTCGAACAACTAGGTGGGTCGGATCGCTACCTTCGAGATGAAAAGCATTGCGACGCATGAGCTCTCGGTCCGAATAGAGATCCAGCCTTGAATCGGATGCCGTTTCTACGGCGAAACTGACGAACCGAGTTCTTTCGTGTCAACGTCATTGATCGTCGCCCAGCCGATCGAGTCGCACTTGCCAAAATCCAGCATCTCGTCGCTGCCTGCGGTGTGGTCGATGACAAAGGCGAGGTTTACCGCGAAATTTTTCATCCCTGCATGTATCTGCGTCCCGGTCATCAACGCGGCGATGATGATTCCGTAGACCCAGATGAATCGGCCGCTGTCGTCAGTCGCGGTAAACCTCTCCGGGCTTCTCGACCAATCGAATGGCGGCGATGGGTGATATCTGATCGGATTTTCCAGGATCGCTAGGAAGTAGTCGTCGCGGTCCGGGCCGGCAAGGCGCCGGGTGAGTTTTGCGGTGCGCGGCAATTGCGCTCTAACTTCGGCTACTCCCTGTCCTCCACCAAATCCGGTCTGGTCGTAGTCGATATCTACGATCTCAAACGTTGCCACGTGCACCACTGAAGGCGGCGGCAGTTGCTCTCCCGTTGAGCCATCGGGTCACAAGCGCTGAAAGCTCACTAGTACGGGGACAGAGAGTATTGCCAATCCGGATATTTCCTACCGTCTCACCAGTCGCCTGCCGGTCTCTGCGACTACGAAATATCCTGCGAAACAAGGTTTTCAATCTCCTCCACTGACATGGTCATGACGTGACTGAAGACCACTGCGCTGGCTTCTGAGACGACGGCCCTATCGTTTCCGTGCCGCAATTCGACCACATACTCGCGCTGTGTACGGACAAACTCAACGGCGCTGCACAGGCCTTTGGCGTGAAGTTCTGCGCCCAATTGCTTGGCGCCGATCGTCGTGCGTGCCAGAGACGCCCAACGCCAGATCAAGAATTTTTCCACAAGTCCATAGTTCGAGAGTGAGGCGACATCTTCGTACCGTTGACCTCGATCATTGACGACGTCGATCTTCCACCAGTCGGCTTCGTGTCTCAAGTGAACCGAGTCGTCGTCCGAGAGGAACGCGACCTCGCAGTCATCGCATTCGGTCGATACCGTCGCACCAGGTATGCCGGCCACCGTTGACCACGTGATCCAACTTTTGGACAGTCGAGAAAAGTCCGTCACGTCATTTTCCTTTCGGTTTCAAGTATCCCCAGTCCAGCAACTCCTGCACTGACGGCTCTTGGCCCCTGGGCGCGATGATCCGGTATTGAGTGCCTCCGCCTGGCTGGTGAAACCACGGCGCCACCTCAGATTGTTCGATTTGCCAGCCCGGGGGAAGCTTCGCAGGGTCCGCCACGACGTACTCGCAATACGGTTTCAACGCGCTTGACGGAGGAAGTGATAGCTGGGCGAACGGTGTGCCGTCGGGAGCAAGGTATTCGCCACCTGGGAAGCCGAACCGACTCAATTCCGTGCCCGGGGCAAGCTGCGCATTTGGAACGATGGTTCCTGGAACGGCGTAAGGCTTACTCGGAAGTGACTGGTCGGGATATATCAAGCTGCCGTCGGCGTTGGTGAATTCCGGGCCTGGGTCGACCGGGTGATAGCCCTCGAACAGCGAAGATTCTGCGGGCAACGGATGCGCTACTAAACCTGGCGGATCCGGCGGGGCGTGCTCTACGGGAGCTGGCTCGTGTGCCGGCACCGGCGGATGTTCGGCTGAAACAACCGGCGGGGGATGCTCGGCCGCGACGCTCGGTGGAAGCGAGGCGGGCGTGTGCTCGGCGGCGAGCTGTTGCTGCGCCTGCTCGGTGCGGGCTTCGGCCGCACTGAAGGTTCGCGCCAATACGTTGTCGGAGGTGATGTTCTCGCCCAAGCCCACCGCTCGTCGCTCGAGAAGCGACTTGAATCCTTGGATTGCGCCCTCGCTGGCGGCTTTGGCTTCGGGCCCAACCCCGGTCGCCAGCATGACGGCAGACAGCAGCGGTTCGTCCGTCGCCTCGGCGCGTCCCGGATCGGGCGTGCGCATCCCGACGAGCTTGCCGTCCTTGAAGGTGTAGTACGTGCCGCGGCCCTGGTCGAAAATTTCGCCCGTGCCGTTCTTGAGCTGACCGGTGACCTGAACCGGATGTCCTTCGGCGTCATAACCGAATAAAAAGTGCCCGTCGGCGCTGGACCGCAGCGCCGAAGGATCGATGCCGCCGTAGTCCGGTAACTTGCCCAGGTCGTTGAGCGCGTCCGCAAGGTTCTTCTTCAGCTCTGGGAGCCGGTTCATCGCAGCCAGGGCTTCCGGCGACCCGGCGCCGCCCTTGTAAGCGGCAGCCGCCGCATCATCGACGGCCTTCTGTGCGGCGCGCACCTTCGCCATTTGATCGACGACCGCTTGGTTGACGAGGTGGTTGAGGTCCGCCAACTGCGAAGCCTCGAGGCCTGACGGGGGAACGTCACCGGGCTTCGCGGCCACGCCGTCGACCCCGTAGATCGAATTCGGGTCGAGGCCATCGGTCGACAGGTTCGATTTGGCTTTCTTCAACCCGTCCGCATACTCGTCGCGGATTCGCTGGAGTGCGTGCAGCGTCTCCCTGGTGTCTTCGATGGCTTCTCGTTCGCAGTCCTCGATGTACTGCTCGAGTTGGTCGATGTCGTCCTCGAGTTCGGCGACGTCGTCTTCGTCATCGGCTTGGGCGAGCAGATCTTGGTCCTGTTTGATCAGGTCTTCGGCCTGGCCGATCCAATCATCGAGCTGTTGGAGCCGGGCATTCAGCGTGTTGATGTATCCGGTTGCGGTTCCCTGCGTTTGAGCCAGTGCCGCCGCGATTCTTTCCAGGTCGACTGCAATGAGGGGTAACTGGTTGGCTTGCAGCTTCAACCCGTTGACAGTGTTCTGGACCTCGGTCGAGTTAGGTATGGGTTGTTGCCCGCTGTTGTTCGTCCAGGCTTCGAACTGGGTGCGGGCCTCGGCGAAGGCGCGGTCAGCTTCCTGTGTCGACTGCCCTGCGTTGTGAAAGGCCTGTGCCAGCGCAGCGATTTGCGCGGGACGTCCGCTCTGCAGTGACGCATTGACCGTCCAGGGATCGCCCCCGGCGAACATGGAGAGCAGCCCAGGGCTCATGTGCTGGAGCGTCACCGGAGTCTGCGCAACTCCGATGCGTTGTGGTCGTCCATCGCAGTGAACTCTGATCCTGCGCGATGCGCCTTGGCGCCGACGTCATCGAGGCGTTCGTGGTGATCTTGCAACGAGCGAACGTGTTGGGCGTGGGCGCTGGCAATCGCTTCGTGAAAATCGTCGGCATCGGCGAAATCGCCGAACATCCCGGACATCGGGGGCGAACCAGCGAGGTGGTTGGCCCCTGCCTGCGCATGCTCGCTCGCGGAATAGGAGTTGTCCGCTCCCGAATGCAGCTTGGCGGTGTCGACGAACATCGCGCACCCTTCTCCGATGGAGCCTCAACGCTACTACCGGTGACAGGGCCGTCAATTCAGTTCAGCGGGCCCGCTTACCCAGTCGCAGCCGGTAGCGGACCAGGCCGGCCAGCACCACTCCCAAAGCTGCCAGCATGCCGATGTCTTGCAGCCAGGCCCCGGACACATGCCGCCACAACCGGTCCATGGGCAAGCCGACCTCGACGGCGTTCAGGTCGACCGTCGACGCCGAGGCTGCGAAACCCCAACGGGCGGGCACGAACCAGGCCAGCTGGTCGAGCACCAGCCGTCCGGTGACCGGAATCAGGCCGCCGGCCAGCACCATGGACACCATGATCGTGACCACCAGCATCGGCAGCACCTGCTCGGTGGATCGGGCCAGCGAGGACAGCGTCAGCCCCACCATCGCCGACGTGATCGCCGTCAACGCCAGGCCTAGATACAGCTCCAAAACACTCTGCGCCACGCCGTGTCCCAGTAACGCCCCGCCGTGCGATGGCGTGCCCTTGCCGATCGTCATGATCGCGACCATGACCGCCGTACCGATCAAGGCCGCGATGCTGTAGACGATGACTTTCGCAAAAAGGTAGGCCGATGCGGACAACCCGACGGCGCGCTCACGCTGGAAGATCATCCGCTCGCCGACCAGGTCGCGAACCGTCAGCGCGGTCCCGAGGAACACCGCGCCGATGTTGAGCAGGATCAAGATGTCGATCGGCTCTTCGGTCGCACCGGCCTGCCCGAGCCCGGTATTGCCGGGCACCGCGAGCGAGAGCACGCCCAGCACGAACGGCAGCACTGCCAGGAACGCGAAGTAGCCACGGTCGGCGGTGATCAACCGCGTCTGGCGACGCACCAACGTCAGCACCTGCCGCCATGAACTGGTCCGCGGAGGTTGGCCGAGCGGGGCCGCGCCGGCGGTCGGTGACGGTCCGCGCGGGGACGGGGGGTGACGGGTGAGGTATGCGCGGTGCGCGCCGTCGGGGTCGGTACTGACGCGAGCGAAGATGTCGGCCCAGTCGGTGCTGCCCATCACCGAGCCGATCTGCCCCGGCGGATCGGCGAAGGCCGTCTTGCCGCCGGGCGCGAGCAACAGGACCTGATCGCACATCCCGACGTAGGTCAGCGAGTGGGTCACGACGATCACCACCCGGCCCGCGTCGGCGAGCCGCCGCAGCATCGTCATCACCTGACGATCCAGCGCCGGGTCGAGGCCCGATGTCGGCTCATCGAGGATCAGCAGCGACGGGCCGGTAAGCAGCTCCATCGCCACCGACGCGCGCTTACGCTGACCGCCCGACAGCTTGTCGACTCGGGTGTCCTTGTGCGGCGTCAACTCCAACTCGTCGAGCACCCTCGACACGACTCCTCGACGATCGCCGGCGGTGGTGTCCGGCGGCAGCCGCAGTTCGGCGGCGAAATTCAAGGCCTGCTCGACGGTCAGCTGGCGGTGCACAACGTCGTCCTGGGGCACCATCCCGATCCGCGAGCGCATCGACGCGTACTCGGCGTGTACGTCGTGTCCGTCGAAGGCGACCAGGCCCGCGCTGCGGGGGAGCGCACCGCCGACCAGCTTTACCAACGTCGACTTCCCGGCCCCGGACGGCCCGATCACCGCGGTCAACGTCCCGGGTTTCGCGGAGAAGGACACGTCCTGCAGCAATTGCCGCCCGTCGATCGTCAACGCCAGCCCATGCGCCGTCAGCCCCCGGTTGCGCGCCGCCGCCGGCTGGGGGACCAGGGTGTTGCCCGTCGCGAGCAGGTCGGTGTTGCCGATCGTGACGACGTCGCCGTCGCGCAACAGCTTGGGGCCGGCAATCAGGACGCCGTTGACGAAAGTGCCGTTACTGCTGTTGTTGTCCCGTATCTCCAAACCGGACGGCGTGGACGACACCATCGCGTGCACCCGGGAGGCCAAGGCGTCCTCGACGACGACGCTGTTGGTCTTGGCACGGCCGATAGTCATCGATTCGCGCGCAGGAACGGGTCGGCTGGGCTGAGGCTGTGGTGCCGACCGTGGCGACGGCCGCGCCTGCGTCCGCAAGGGGCGCGAGACCGGAGGGGGCGCAGAGGGCGGCGGAGGCGCAGGCTGCCGACTCGGCACACGGAACATTGCTGTGGCGGCGTTGTCGCGGCGCATCGGGCCCCCCGGCGCGCCCGCGACCCGAAACGACAACCTGGGTCCCCGGGGGCTGCCCAACGCGACGCTCAGGCCGTCGCGAACCGGGATCACGTTGGCGCGCGAACCGTCGGCGAAGATGCCGTTCTGGCTCTTGTCGACAACGACCCAGCGGCCGCCGTCGAGCCGCAGAATCGCGTGCACCCGCGATATCAAGGTCAGGTCTTCGGGGTTGACGTCGTCGAAGCAGATGTCACAGTCGCGGTCACGGCCCACGATGACGTCGCGATCGTCCGGGAAGGTGTACATCGCCGACCCGACCCACACCGTCAGCGGAGGCACGCTGACGCCGCTCGCTGTCGCGAATTGCGTGGTACGGGCACCGTCGAAGGGCGGACGGCGGCGATCTGTGGGGGACATGTGGTGCTTTCTATACCCGGTGAACCAACGCTTACGAACATATCGGTGTGCAAGCGACCACAGCAGCGTCCCGCGGCCTCGCGGTAACACGATCGACGCTAAACCTTGACTTGACGCGTCGATCCGAGTGCACAGACGATTAGACGGTGCGCCGACTGCTGGGTCTTCTGTGCGCTGCGGTGTGCGCAGCCGTTGTACCCATGGCGACAGCTCCGAAGGGGGGTGCAGTCGGCGCACCCTGGTTTGCACCTTCGGTGGGCAACGCCACTCAAGTGATTTCCGTTGTCGGCACCGGCGGTTCGAACGCGAAGATGGACATCTACCAACGAACGGCGTCCGGCTGGCAACCAGTCGAGGCCGGCATCCCCACTCACATCGGATCGGCAGGCCTTGCGCCACAGGCCAAGAGCGGCTATCCGGCCACACCGATGGGTGTGTTCGCCCTGCCTTTCGCGTTCGGGACGGCGCCGAACCCGGGCGGCGGTTTGAAATACGTTCAGGTCGGGTCGAATCACTGGTGGAACGGCGACGACGGCAGCCCGACGTTCAACACCATGCAGGTGTGCCAGAAGACGCAGTGTCCGTTCGACACCGGTGCGAGCGAAAACCTGGAGATTCCGCAGTACAAGCACGCGGTCGTGATGGGCGTCAACCCGAATCGGCAACCCGGCAAGGGCGCGGCGTTCTTCTTCCACACCACCGACGGCGGCGCGACCGAGGGGTGCGTCGCGATCGACGACGCCAAGCTGGTGCAGGTCATTCAGTGGCTGAAGCCCGGCGCGGTCATGGCGATCACGCAGTAGCGTTCGGCGACAAGGCCTTTCAGGCCAAGGCGATGCCCGCGGACAGCTTGAAGTCCAGATTCTTCAACGACAAGGTCGCGTCGTAGGTCCGGTCGTATCCAGTTCCGCTGATGCGCCATCCGTCTGCGGTGCGCCGATAGGTGTCGCGATAGAAACCTGCGCCGATCAACATGAAGTCGAACTCGGCCACGATCACCTTGTCCTGCAGGTACCAGATGCCCGTCGCCTCGTCGCCGGTCACGGTGATCTCCGGGTGGGTGACCCGATGTTCGGTGATCACGTTCGACGGCAGCGACGAACGCATGTATGCGACGAGGTCGGCACGGTTGGTGAAATGGTGTTCTTCGCCCATCGACGACCCGTAGTCGCCGACGACGTCCTCGGTGAGGGTGTCGGCGAAGTCGTCCCAGTGCTTGGTGTCCAGTCCGCGCAGATAGCGGTACTTGACCTGTTCGATCGCATTGATGTCGGCGAACCGGGCGTCCTGACCTTGGGAGCTCATCTCGACATTGCAGCACATGCGGACAGGTATTCTCCCGGCATCGGCGACTATCCCCGCCGTCTGCAATCGCCGGGTTGACACGAAGGACACACGCCACCATGTTGAGCCCCGGTTCGCTGTTCGCCGGATACCGGATCGAGCGGGTGCTGGGCGGCGGTGGCATGGGCACCGTGTACCTGGCACGCAACCCCGATCTGCCACGTAGCGAAGCGCTCAAGGTGCTCAACGCCGAGCTGTCCAACGACGCGGATTTCCGGGCCCGGTTCATCCGCGAAGCGGACGTAGCCTCGGCGCTGGACCATCCCAACATCGTGTCGATCCATCAGCGTGGCGAATTCGAAGGCCAGCTGTGGATCGCGATGCAATTCGTCGACGGCACCGACGCCAACGCCGCGTCGAAGGCCGGCACCATGACACCGGCGCGGGCCGTGC
The DNA here is from genome assembly GCF_022430545.2 of Mycobacterium paraterrae. Classification (NCBI taxonomy): domain Bacteria; kingdom Bacillati; phylum Actinomycetota; class Actinomycetes; order Mycobacteriales; family Mycobacteriaceae; genus Mycobacterium; species Mycobacterium paraterrae. Next base: position 2,509,124 of record NZ_CP092488.2, read on the forward strand.
ACATTCTCGGCGAGGTGGCCAAGGCGGTGGATTATGCGCACCAGCGCGGAGTGGTGCACCGCGACGTCAAACCGGCGAACTTCCTGCTGTCCGGGCCGATTGGTCCTGACGAGCGAGTGTTGCTGGGAGACTTCGGCATTGCGCGCGCTTTTGACGACGCGGGGCTGACGACCACCGGATCGGTGACGGCGACGGTGGCCTATGCGGCTCCCGAGGTGCTGGCCGGCCAGCCGTTCGACGGTCGGGCGGATCTGTATTCGTTGGCCTGCAGCCTGTTTCGGCTGTTGACCGGGCAGCCGCCGTATCCGACGACCAACGGTTCGGCGGCCGTCATTGCCGCACATCTGCACGCGCCACCACCCAAGGTCACCGACGTGGTGCCAAGCTTGTCGACACAGCTGGACCAGGTGATCGCGACCGCGATGGCGAAGGACCCGGCTCAGCGCTTCGCGTCGGCGCGCCACTTCGCCGACGCCGCCGCCGAGGCGCTCAACGACCAGCTGGGTTCGACGACGGCGCCATGGCAGGTGACCAACCCGCTGGCGCCCGATCGCGGCGGACAGGGGGGCGGACCGTATACGGGCACGGTTCCCTTGGGGTTGCGTGGGATGCCGGTGACCGCCTCGACCGTCGGGCGAGGACCACGCCTGGGCGTGCTGATCGGCGCCGTCGTCGTGGTGGTGGCCGCGTTGGTGGTGGCGGCGGTTTTGGGGACGAGGTCGCATCCCGCTGCGTCGCCGGCGGCTACCAGCGTGCCGGCATCGGCCGCGGCCACCGGTCCGCTGAACAGCAGCGCATTATCTGGGCTCCTGCTGCCACCCGAGCGCGTCGCCGGGATGGTTGGCGCCGCGGATCTGGTTCAGGAGTCGTTCGCCGATTCGGTGATCGACGATTCCCCGAAGTTGTTGCAGAAAGACTGCATCGGTGTGATGGCGCCCGCGCAGCACCTGGTCTACGCCGACACCGGATGGACGGGTGTGCGATCGCAGGCGCTGCGCAATGCCGGTGACGGCCCGCGTATCTACGCCGTCATCCAGGCCGTGATCAGCTTCCCGACTGCGGACGCGGCCAAAAAGCTTCTGGCCGACCAGGAATCGCAATGGGCCAGTTGCTCGGGCCGCACGCTGTCGCTGACCTTTCCGGCGCCGCCGTCGCCGCAGTTGTGGACCGCCGGCACGCCGGCCGACATGGACGGCACGATGACCATGACCCAGACCCTGAAGGACGGTGGCGGCATGCAGTGTCAGCGGGCGCTAACGGTGCGCAACAACGTCGCTATCGACGTCTCGGCCTGCCGCTACGACGTGACCGAACAGGCCCTCGACATCGTGCACGGCATCGCGGCGAGGATCCCGGGCTGACCTTCAGCTCAGGTAGTGGGTGACCATCTCGATCAGCGCGTGCCGTTCGCGTTGCCAGTCGATCGGCGTCCCGATGATCATCTGCGCCAACACCACACCCCGCAGCGTCGCCCAGATAACCTCGGCCACACCATCATTGGCGGGGTCGTCGGTGATGAGCCGGCCGAGTTGGCCGATGGCCGCATTCATCTCGAGCAGGTGGTTTCGCGACGAGCCGTCGGGCCCGTCGCGGTTGGCACGCAGGATCTCGAAGGCCGCCATCGAGGTCGGGCTGCTGTAGCAGCTCCAGGCGATGTCGACCACGACCTCGATGCGCTCGCGCATCGGAAGCTCGGCGACGTCGGCCGACGACAGGCTGTCCAGCAGCCGGGCCACCCCGTCGTCGACGACAGCCATCAGCAGACCGTTGCGGTCGCCGAAGTGGTATTGGATCACGCCCCAGGTGACGCCTGCCCGCTCGGCGACGTGCTTCGCGGTGGCGGCGGCGAAGCCTTCCTCCACGATGCAGCGGACAGTCTCGTCGATGATCTTGGCGCGGGTGTCGTCGCCGCGCTTGCGGGGCGAGCTCGTCCGCCGCGTGGGGCTGGCAGAAGCCTTCTGGCCTGCGACAATAGACATTGTTGACTTTATAACATAGTCGGCTCTATTTTTGGCCGGTGAGTCATTCCCGTTACGCTCAGCTGTCCCGCGACCAGCTCGCCGTGCTGCTTCCCGAGCTGCTGCTCATCGGGCAGATGATCGACCGCTCCGGCATGGCCTGGTGCATCCAGGAATTCGGGCGCGACGAAATGGTGCAGATCGCGATCGAGGAGTGGGCCGGGGCGAGCCCGATCTACACCCGACGCATGCAACGGGCACTGAATTACGAAGGTGTGGACGTCCCAACGATTTTCAAGGGTCTGCAACTCGACATCGGCGCACCGCCGCAGTTCATGGACTTCCGCTACACCATTCACGACCGCTGGCACGGCGAGTTCCACCTCGACTACTGCGGGGCACTGCTCGACGTCGAACCGATGGGTCACGATTACGTCTTCGGAATGTGCCACACCATCGAGGATCCGACGTTCGACGCCACCGCGGTCGCGACGAACGCGCGTGCCCAGGTGCGGCCCATCCACCGGCCGCCGCGGGTGCCCTCGGACCGGCACCCGCACTGCGCATGGACCGTGATCATCGACGAGTCCTACCCCCCGGTCGAAGGTATTCCGGCGCTCGACATTGTTGCCGAAACCCGCGCCGCCACCTGGAAACTCGATGACATCGACCGCTCCGGCGAAGGATTGGCCGACTATTCGGGCCCGGTCGTCTCGGACTTCGATTTCGGCGCGTACTCACATTCGGCGCTGGTGCGGATGGCCGATGAGGTCTGCCTGCAGATGCATCTGCTGTATCTGTCCTTTGCGATCGCGGTCCGGGCGCGCGCCGGGTCCGACATCGAGCTCGCCGACTCGATCTGCACTCGCCAGTTGATCGGCGTCGCTGGTCTGGGCGCCGAGCGCATTCACCGCGCCCTCGACCTGCCAGGCGGAATAGAGGGCGTGAGAAGAGTTTTGGCGCTGCACCCGTTGATCAATCCGCTGGGTTACGTCAATGCCGAAGTGGGCGATGGATTGACGATCCACAAGTCCCCGGCCCACGACGACGCCGCCTGGATTTCGCTGTGCTCGCCGGCGTCCGTTCAACCGCTGCAAGCGATCGCGACCGCCATCGACCCGCATATCGAGGTCCGGATCACCGGGACGGCCACCGACTGGACCGCCGAGCTGACCGAGACCGACTCTGCGCACAAAGAGCTGCCGGAGGTCTCGGTCGCCAAAGTCAGCGGCGGCGCGACATTTCAATTCCAGCCGCGTCGATCGCTGCCGTTGACCGTGGTCTGACCCGGCACGATCTGTCAAGCCGGGGGCTGTATCACTTCGGTGACGCAACCGCATCGACCGGATACCGATGATCTTGTGGCCGATCGGCATAGCCCGGTCCGCCGTTATCGTTGACGCTGGCCACCGAACGCTGTCGACGAAAGTATTTGAGTTATGTATGACCCGTTGGGGTTATCGATCGGGACCACAAACTTAGTCGCGGTTCGCAACGGTAATCCGCCCGTATCACGCCGCGCGGCGCTTACTCTGTTTCCCGACCGTGCGCCGAAACTAGGTGTGCCGGAGAGCAATCCGGATGCTGATGAGACCGGCACGCTCGTTACTGGATTCGTCGAGCGGGTTGGCCAGTCGAAAACCCTGAAATCAGTGGACGGTTCGAGTCACGACCCGTCGCTGTTGCTGGTGGAGGCGCTGGACGCGCTGATCAACGAGGCCGGTGGGGAAGCCGCGACCTCGAACATCACGATGGCGGTTCCGGCGCACTGGGGTGCTGAGGCGCTGCGGGGTATGCAGGAGGCGCTGAATACCCATGCCGACTTCGTCCACGGTGGTATCTCGCCGCGACTGGTGCCCGACTCGGTGGCGGCGCTGACCGCGCTGAACTCCGATTCGCGTCTGCCCGCGAAGGGCGTTGTCGCGCTGCTTGATTTCGGCGGCAGCGGCACCAGCATCACCCTGGCGGACGCCGCATCGGACTTCACCCCGATCGCCGACACGCTGCGATACGAGGACTTCTCCGGTGACCTGGTCGACCAGGCGCTGATGGTGCACGCGCTGGACAATGCCGGCCGCGAGATCGCCGTCGACCCCGCCAACACCGCAGTCGTCGGGCAATTCGCCGGTCTGCGGCACGAATGCCAGCGAGCCAAGGAGCGGCTTTCCACCGAAAAGACGACCGAGCTGGCGCTCGAGCTGCCGGGTCTGCGCACCCGACTGGAGGTCAGCCGAGCCGAGCTCGACGGCCTGATCGAGGGTCGGCTCGACGACCTGTTCGCCGCATTCGACGACATGCTGCGCCGCAACAGGATTCGCAGCAAAGACCTGGTCGCCGTGGCCATGGCCGGCGGGACGGCCAAGATTCCCGTTGTTGCGCAGCGTCTTTCGGAGCACACCAAGACGGCGGTGATCACCGCCACCCAGCCGGCTCTCGCGACCGCGGTCGGGGCCGTCAAGCTGTCGGCCCGCCAGCCCGTCGCGCAGGCGGACGCGGAACGTGAAGAGACGACGATGTCGGCTCTGGTGGGTGCCTCCACCGGCGGTCTCGCAGTCACCACCGGTGCCCTACCGACCACTGGGCGGTTCAGTGCGCCCACCGACGCGTTGGGCACCTCCACCGGCGCGTTCGCGGCGTCGACAGGCACGTTCGATATCCCGACCGCGGGGGCGCTTTTCGATGACCCGTCGGAACGCCTGACCGAGCTGGCCTGGTCGCAGGCCGACGACTTCGACGACGAGCCGGTCGCCTACACCGGTGAGCCCTACGACATCGACGACCGGGCGACGCCGTCACAGCTGATGCAGCTGCCGAGGGCCGATCCGGTCGACCCCTATCGGCCGCGCGGAGCGCGGCTGCCCCAGGTGTTCCTCGGGTTGGCCGCACTGGTGTCGATGGTCGCGATCGGCGGCGTTGCCTTCACGTTGACCAGTAGCAACCGCGCACCGACGCTGCCCAGCAGCAGCACCCCGGCGCCACCGCCGCCGCTGAGTTCTCAGCTGCCGGCCTCGAGCCCCGTCCCGCCGCCTCCGCTGCCCAGCAGTGAGGCGCCCCCGCCGCCACCGCCCACCCAGGAAGCGCCCCCGCCCCCGTCGGCTACGGCGCCCGTGCAGACTTACGAGCCCCCGCCACCGCCGCGCACGACGGCCCAGGCCACTACCACCGTCCCGCAACCGACGACCACCATCCCGCAGGCGACCAGCACCACGCCGAGCACGACGCCGCCGCCTCCGCCGCCACCGAGCACCTCGACAGCCCCGGCGATGACCACGACCTATTTGAACCTGCCGTTCGTGCCGGTGCCGATTCCCGTCCAGGTGCCCGAAGGGCAGGGCGGCCCGAGTCAGCAACAGCCGCAGAACCCGTACCAGAACCCGTATCAGCAGAGCCCCTACCAGCAGAATCCGTACCAGCAGAGTCCGTACATGCCGCAGAATCCCTACGCCGGGCCCGGTTACGGCTACTGAGGCATGGCGCGAGGCGGCCGAAATGCGCACACTGGGTGTATTCGGATGTAGGCAGCCAGGAGGCCGCAATGGATGACAACGGTCGGTTCGGATTCGAGCCGGAAGATTTCGAACACATCCTTCGCGACGCGACCGAGGGTCTCCGTGAAGCGTTCGAGGGTGTCGGCAGGTTCTTCACAATGCCCAGCGACCGGGCCGGCTGGTCGTCGGTGTTCGAGGATCTGGCACGGCGCACCCGCACCAGGCCGGAAACGACCGGCGAAGCCGGTGATGGGGTGTGGGTGATCTACTCGGTGAGCTCCGACGGCGGTGCCCGGGTCGAGGAGGTGTACGCCACCGAGCTCGATGCCCTGCGCGCCAACCAGAACAACACCGACACCACCCGCAGGGTTCGCTTCCTGCCATACGGCATCGCGGTGAGTGTCCTCGACGATCCCGGTGAGGCGTCGTAGCCGCCTAAGCCGTCTTCGACCAGCGGCTTCCGGCACGCGCGCGTTCTTTACGCAACAATGGGGGCCATGTCCCTGAGCCTGATCGGTCGTGTCTTCGTCGCAGCACTGGTAACCCTCGGCGCATTCGTGAGTGCTCCGATTCCGATCGCCGCCGCGCAGCCATGCCCGGACGTGGAGGCAGTGTTCGCCCGCGGAACGGGTGAGCCGGCCGGTGTCGGCGGCATCGGGCAACCGTTCGTGGACGAGCTGCGGACCGCGGTCGGTCCCAAGTCGCTCGACGTCTATCCGGTCAACTACGAGGCCAGTAGTAACTTCAACGACCGCATCGAGTTCGCGCGCAGCGTCGTCGACGGCATCACCGACGCCAGCAACCACATCGAGGCGACGGCGGCTAACTGTCCGAAGACCCGCATCGTGCTGGGCGGCTACTCCCAGGGTGCGGTCGTGGCCGGGTTCACCACCTCGGCATCGGTGCCTGCGGGCATTCCCGCCGAGTATGTCTCGTTCCTGCCCAAGCCGATGCCGCCCGAGGTCGCCAATCACGTGGCGGCGGTCGTCCTGTTCGGCAAGCCGTCGGCGCAATGGCTGCAGAACTACGGCGCGCCGGTGGTCACCATCGGGCCGCTGTACGCACCCAAGACCGACGAGTTGTGCGCCGACGGCGACACCATCTGCAATGGTGACCCCGGTGGGCTGCCGAGTTTCGCGCACGCGTCGTACCCGGCAAATGGAATGACTCAGCAGGGCGCGGATTACGCCGCCAGCCACCTGTAGCGATCAGCCCGGCTGTCTCGTCCCTCACCAGGTGACCGGCAGCTCTTTCATGCCGTAGATGTCGGCATCCTTGAACCGCAGTTCTTCGGCTGGCACGGCCAGTCGCAGCCCCGGCAGCCGGCGCGCCAACGTGGAGAACGCCACCTGCATTTCGACTCTAGCGAGGTTGGCTCCGAGGCACTGGTGGGCGCCGTAGCCAAAGCCCAAGTGCCCGCGGACGTTTCGCTGTATATCGAGTTTGGCGGGTTCGGTGGTGAACCCGATGTCCCAGTTGCCGGCGGGCAGGTTCATCAACACCCGTTCACCGGTCCGGATCAACTGGCCGCCAATGGTCAGGTCTTCGAGCGCGATCCGGTCGACTTGGGCATGCACGATACTGAGATAGCGCATCAGCTCCTCGACGGCGTGCGCGATGACGGTGGCGTCGTCGGTCTGGCCGATTAGCTGGTAAAGGTCCGGGTTTCTCAGCAGCGCAACGGTTCCCAGGGCGATCATGTTGGCGGTGGTCTCGTGGCCGGCCTGCATCATGATCACCGCGTTGACCGCAACGGTGTCACGGGTGAGTTGACCGGTTGCGACGTAGTCGGTGAGCAGGCGGCTGATGAGATCGTCGCCGGGCTCGTTTTCCTTGCGCGTCACCAGCTGCTGGAGGTAGGCGTACATCTCGCCGAAAGCCTGGATACGTTGCTCTTCGGTGGAGTTGACGTCCAGTCCGGCGCTGGTGTTGTGCTGGAAGAGTTCGAGGTCTCCGGGCGGGACGCCGAGCAGCAGCGCAATCACCAGCGACGGCACCGGCAATGCGAAGTCGCGCACGATGTCTGCGGGTGGACCGGCGGCGATCATCGCGTCCAGGTAGTGATCGACGAGTCGTTGAATCTGCGGTCGCATCGCTTCGCAACGGCGAAACGTGAACTGGCTGGTCATCATTCGCCGCAGCCGGTGATGCTCCGGATCGTCGATGCGCGCGAACACCTTTGGTGCGCTGTCGTCCTCTGACGGCGTGTTCAATTGCGGAAGCGTTTCCGCAGACAGCCGTGGATCGACCAGCGCGGCACGGATGTCGTGGTAGCGGCTGACGATCCAGACCGACTCGCCGTTCCATACCGCCCTGCGCAGGCCCGGCTCGTCTCGCCAACTCTCGAACTCGGGCGGCGGTGCCAGCGGACATTCCGCGGCGCGTCGCATCGGGATCACGGGTAAATCGGACGCTGTTGCGGTCACTGGCGGTTCTCACTAAGTGTCAGCAGGCTGTCAGTTAACCGAAGCGTAAGACGTGGCTAAGTGGCAGTCAACAGTCAGTACTCTGGGGCGATGACCGCGGTGAGCGATCGGCCGTTACGCGCGGATGCCGCGCGCAACGCCGAGCGCATCCTGCGGGCCACCCGGGACGTCTACGACGAACTCGGGCCGGAGGCGCCCATCGAGGCGATCGCACGTCGAGCCGGCGTCGGTGAGCGCACGATCTACCGCAGATTCCCGACCAAAGCTGAGCTGGTGCGGGCCGCGCTGGACCAGTGCGTCGCCCGCGACCTGACGCCCACGATCGACGAGGTCCGCGACACTGCTGATCCGTTGGACGGGCTCGCGCGGCTCATCGACGCGGCGATCTCGCTGGGGGCGCGTGAGCGCAACCTGTTGATCGCCGCACACAAGGCCGGGTCGCTGACCTCCGACGTCTCGACTGCGCTTGTCGAGGTGCTCACCGAGCTGGCCGAGCGGGGCAGACACGCTGGGGTCATCCGCTCCGATCTCGCCGCCGCCGACTTACCCCGAATGATCACGATGCTCTACAGCGTGCTGCAGACGATGGACCCCGGTAGCGACGGATGGCGTCGCTACGTCGCGTTGATGCTGGACGCCATTTCCGCAGGTGAACGGCGTCCATTGCCTCCGGTGGCGGCTCTTCGCTTCGGTCCGGAATCCGACAGCTGGCCGATCTGACGTACCCGCATTACCTCGCCGTCGTTACCTGATCGTGACTATTTCGCGATTTCCTCGTAAGCTGCTGCCGTGCCTCGTCATCAGTTAGCCAGCACCAGGCGCAAACCGTCGGTACTGATGGCTGCGGTTGCGGCGCCGGTTGCCGCCCTCTTTGCCCTCGGTGGCAGCGCCCATGCCGAGCGCCACCACGACCAGGTCGCCGACAACGCCGCCCCGTGTTGCGAGCTGCAGTTGACGCCCGGAGTGCCCATGGCATCGTCGTGGTCGGCGTCGAGTGTGCAGCTCGACGCCGCCGCCGCGGAGCCGGCCTCGGCGTCGCGCGCGTCGCGCTGGCACGTCGCCTCGATGAACGCGCCGCAGGTGTTGACCGCGGATGTGGCGTCCGAGCGTGGCCTGCAGGTGAAGACCATCCTGGTGGCCCGCACCATCAGCGCCATCTTCCCGGAGATCAAGAGCATCGGCGGCGTCCGCCCGGACCCGCTGCCCTGGCACCCGCGGGGCCTGGCAATCGACGTGATGATCCCGAACCCGTCCAGTGCGGCCGGGATCGCACTCGGCAACCAGATCGTGTCGTTCGCGCTCAAGAACGCCGACAAGTTCGCGCTGCAGGACTGCATCTGGCGCGGCACGTACTACACCCCCAAGGGCCCGTCCGGATCGGGTTACGGTCACTACGACCACGTGCACATCACCACCCACGGCGGGGGATATCCGACCGGCGGCGAAGTCTATATCCGCTGAAAAAGTGTTGGCTTGCAACACGTTTGAGATCGTTTCGTGATGTAACAGGTCAAACACGAAGTCCCACTACGGGATTCGCCCTCTATTACAATCAGTGAACGTTTCCACGTCCGTCGTCCGATAAACCGGATGAAACGTCTCTATTTGAAAACGGTGCGGTGCGGCGTGGTGCGTGTTGAACATAGGTCTACTAAATCTGAGATGGCCGCAAGAAGCGTGGCTACGGTGCGACAGCACCGTGTTGATGTGCGGGCGACGCCCGGCGTGGAAGAAAGAGTTGACGTCGATGACTGACCGATTCAGCATCAAAGCTGTTGCTGGCGTTGGGTTGTTCGGTGCTGCCATAGCGCTGAGCCCGCACGCCGAGGCTGTGCCCATGAAGACTGGCGGTGCAGCGTGCATGTACGGCACGGCCGGCGAGGTTGGCGCACCTGCCGCCGCTGGAGCCGGAGCCGCCGGGGCCGGCGCGGGGCTTGCCGGAGCCGGAGCGGGAGCTGGTGGGGCCGGAGCCGGGTGCGTGCCCGGTGCACCGATCGCCGACATGGCCGGCGCCCCACTACCCGTCGGCGCGCCGGTTTTGGGTGGGGCACCGATTCCGGCCGGACTTCCTTTCCCCGCCGGAGCGCCGGTACCTGCTGGTGCGCCGATCCCGGCGGGAGCCCCACTGCCCGTTGCTGTTCCGGCCGGCGCTCCGTTGATCGCGCTGGGCGGCGTGCCCGGTGCACCGATCGCCGACATGGCCGGCGTGGCCGGTGGTAAGGGTGCGCCAGCCGGTTCGGCGCCGACGAGCGGTCCGCTGCCCGGTGATCCGCTGCCCGCTGGCCCCGCTTCCTGAGCGTGACAGGAATGCCCCCCGGTTCACGCCGGGGGGCATTTTTGATAGTCGCGAAAAGCCCTGTGCGACTTACTCCTTGACCACTATCGGATCACCGATGTTGGCGTGGTTGAAGTACCACTCGGCGTCGGCGGGGCTCAGGCTGATGCAGCCGTGGCTGACATTTTCGCGACCCAGCGCGTTGACGGCCCACGGTGCCGAATGCACGAACAGTCCTCGGTTGGTGAATCGGGTGGCATATTCCACCGGAGTCTTGTAGCCCTCGGGGTCGGTGATCGGGACGCCGACACTACTCGAATCCATAATCACCGTGCGCTCTTTCGACAGCACGGTGTATACGCCGGCCGGTGTCGGAAAGTGTGGTCGGCCCATCGAGGCCGGCATCACGCCTGGCTCGCCGAAGTGTGGTTGATGGTGCGGTGTTGGCAGTTGGTCGGAGGGTCCACTCGGAACGCCGTCGACACTGACAGTGAACGTGTGGTCGGAAATGTCCGCGACACCGAGTACGGCGGGGCCGGTCTTGATCTCTGCCGACGCGCCACCGACCGACAGCGCAATCGTGCTGTGGGCCGGCCAGAACCGGTCCGGGATCCATTGTGCGACTTGGTTGTTGAGCCACTCGTATTTACCGGTCATCGGAGGCGACGAGTTCACGTGCACGGCGCGTTCTGCGGCATTGCGGTCGCTCACCGGTGAGCGGAACGTGACGACGACAGGGTGCGCCACGCCCACCACCTCACCGGCGTTCGGTCCGATCGACGCAATGGGGAACCGAAACGACTGGTCGGATGCGGCGAGGCTGACACCTGAGGGGCCGGCTACCACCGATGCGGCGGTACCAGCCGCCACCAGAACAGACCGAAAGACCGTGCGCATCCACCAGTTCCTTTAGTAGACGACCTTGCAATAGCGATCCTAGGCATGTCCGGAATCTTGGACCGGCAAGGGCGCGTTAGCAATTCGGTAAAGCATCGGTCACGTTTGGGCCACGGCCCGCGGAAAGCGAGTGAAGGAAAAACGAACTCAGCGAGCCCCGGTGTCGCCGGAACTCGCTTGGCTCACCAGGTTCGGGTCGCCTGCGGTGGCGGCGGCTTCAGCTTCCGGTATGAAGTGATCGAACAATCCGGTGACCTGAAGAACTCTGTCCAGGAATGCCGGGCGATTGTCGAGGTGAAGAACAATGCCTGCCTGCGACGTGCGGCGGTGCAGCAGCAGCAAGGCGGACAGCGCAGCGGAATCCAGGAACGCCGTCTTGCTGAAATCGAGGTGCAGGTCGCGCACGCCGTTCTGGCTGGTGATCAGTTTCGAGGCGACGTCGACAAGGTCATCGGCGGTCTCGTAGTCGAGATCGCCGGTGATTCCTACAGTGGCCATCCGTGGCGCCGTGGTGATCGTCAGGTGATAGGTCATGTATGTCGTTGGGGGTCGGTCGCCGAACCCTTCTTGTCGGCGAGGGCGGTGAGTGCAGCGCTCAACAGGCGTTGGCTGCGGGGAAACTCATGAAGCTGTTTACCCAAAAGCTCGAGGGTCGGAAACAACGTCGCCGGCGGGACACCCCGGGCGTTGAGGATATCTGCGGTCCACGTGATGAAGCCACTGAACAACTCGTCGTCGTCGATGTAGAGGCCGGCCACCAGGAAGTCGACCACATGGGCAATATCCTCGGCGGTTCGCTGTCGCTGCGCTTCGGTGTAGGTGCGCATCGCGGGAATGCGGTCCTCGAGTGTGCTGAATGTCTCTTTTACCAGTTGCGTCGAGGTCTGACTGACCGTGGTGTATTCCTGGTCCATCAGGTGCGGCAGGTCGTCGACGGGCTGCCGGTTGGTCGCGAGATGCGTGCAGAGAAATCCTTCGCCCAGCAGCTCGGCTGCGGCTCGGGCGTTCGGTGCCCAGGCGTCGGCACCGAGCTGACGGGCGTAACGGCCGTCGACTCCGAACGCCGCACCCCCGACCAGCACAGCAACCCCGGCGGCCTGGCACGCGGTGATCGCGGCGTGCGCGGTCGGCAAGCCGGTGGGAATCGAGCAGGAGAGCGCCACCGCGTCCGGCCCGCTCTGGTGCAGGTGCGCGATCAGGTGCGGGGTGGGCACCTGCGCGCCCAGGAAATCCACCTGCCAGCCGCGCAAACGCAGTGTCTCGGCGAGCAGCCGGGCCGGTAGGGCGTGCCACTCGCCGTCGACGCACGCGACGGTCACCCGGCCGGCCTTGACGGTCGAGCGGCTGGCGGGGTGCTGTGCCAGCGCAGCGATCACCCTGTCGTTGATCGCCGTGGCGGCGTGTTCCTGGGCGACGGTGATGCGGTTGGCCGCCCACTCGGTGCCGATCCGGTGCTGCACCCGGGCGATCACGTCGAGCAGAATGTCCTCTGGCGGCATGCCAGCCTCGACCGCGGCGAAGATCGTGGTCACGGCCGCGTACTCGTCGCAGTCGGCGACGGCACCCCAAAGCTGTTCCCGTACCAGCACCTGGTCTGCGTCGTCAATCGCCGAATCCTCGGCGGTACCGACGTCCGGAGCGCTCAAGCCGTGAACCTTCCCCGGGTGTGGCCGTCGACGGCGCTCAAATGGGTGCGGCGCGGGGCGGTGATGGCCACGACGGCGATGTCGTCGTGAACCTGCTGGCCTACCCACTGGGTGGCCAGCATCATGACCCGTTCGACCACCGCCGTCGCGGGCATTCCGCCGCACTCGGCCAGCGCGGCCGCCAGGCGTTCCTCGCCGAACATGTAGTCACCGAGAGGGCCACCGCGGGCTTCGGTGACGCCGTCGGTGTAGAGCACGCAGGTCTCGCCCGGGGCCAGTGTCGTCTCGAACGACTGCGCATGGATCTCGGGGAGGGCGCCGATCAGCGTGCCAAAGGTGTCGGCCTGCTCGACCCGCCCGCCTTCGCGAATGATCAGCGGCGGCAGGTGACCGGCACTGGTCAACCGGACCACCACCGAGCCGTCCCGGTTGGCCACCGAGGCCAGCACCAACGTGGTGAAGCGGGCGTGCTCGGTGGACAGCATCGCGCCGTTGAGCAGTTCGAGCACGGCGTGGTGATCGGCGGCCAACGGCGTCAACGCCTGCAGGGTGTTGCGGATCTTGCCGGTGAGCATGGCGGCCTCGAGGCCCTTGCCGCAGACGTCGCCTAGCACTACCAACGTCTCGCCATCGGGGGTCGGGGCGGGATGCACGTCATAGAAGTCGCCGCCGACCACTTCGTAGTCCTCCGAGGCCCGGTAGGCGCCGGCGAACTCGATGCCGTGCACGGGATGCAAGTCCGGCGGCAGCAGGTCGCGCATCAACGTCCGGGTGATCGCGGCTTGTTCGGCGTAGAGCCGCGCGGCCGACAACGCCGCGCCGGCGCGGGCCGCGAACAACCGCGCCAGCACCTCTTCGCCTTCGCTGAATTCGCCTTCTTCGGCATGCCGCAGCAGCACCAGAGCACCGGCCGAGACGCCGTGGCCGGGCAACGGGGTGATCATCACAGACCGCACCGGCGCCGGGAAGCCGGTTGGGATCAGCCAGTCCGGCAGCGTCGCCGCGTCGATCCAGCGCGAAGGCACCGGCGGGAAGCCCCGCAGCGCCTCACTCAGCCCGGTTACCGACGCCGGATCCGCGTCGACGCTGCGCTGCTCGACGGTGCCGTTGTGGTCGCAGTAGAAGATCGGCATCCGCCGGCCGCGGCCGGCGGGCGCCACGACGACGGCGGCGTCCGCGAGGTCACGGGCCGCCAGCAACACGGTGGCTTCCCGGCAGCGGTCGATGTTCAGCGACGCCATCAACACCGACGACGCTTCGAGCAGGAATGCCGCGCGCTCGTGCTCGCGGGTCAGCGCGTACTGGGCCTCTCGCAGCACGTGGCCGGTGTCCTCGACGAGCGACCAGGCCACCTCTCCACTGGGCAGTGTTGCGTGGTGGGCTTCGAATTTGCGTCCGCCGACCGGGCCACCGGCGTTGAACGATTCCCGGCTGGTCGGCACCGACGAGGGCGCGACGAGTCGCATGTGTACCGGCGAAAGCCAGTCGACGGTGGCTTCTAGCTGGCTGCCGAGGGCGGCCGACGGCAGTAATTCCTGCGCAGAGGCGCTCAATGCGCGGATGGCCCCGGTCTGGTCGACGACGAGGGTCGGGCAGGCGACGTAGGTCCACAGAGACTCGTGGCCGGTGTCAGCCGTTGCCGGAGCGGGATCGAGCATAAGCAAATCGACCTAAAAATTGTCGTAACTTCTTAACGAACTTTAGCGAGGAGCTTACGCACATCGCTTGCCGTGGGGGAAGTCTCGGTTTTGCTAGATCTGATCTTGAAAATCGGCATCTTTGACTGAACCGAAGTGGATACCGTCGACACTACAGACATCGGAGGTGTTATGACGGGTCAAATTCCGCTAGTCGACTATCTGGTGCTCGACGACGGCGACCCACACCTCGTCGCACAGGAATGCACAAACTGCGCGGCCCGATTTTTCGATCGGCGCAACGCCTGTGCCAGTTGCTTCGCGTCGGAATTCAAGACGGTTGCGGTACCGACCGACGGCACGGTGCGGGCATTCACGATCGTCACTTTTGCCGCACCAGGCATTCCCACCCCATTCGTCGCCGCCGTCGTCGATTGCGACGGAACCCAGGTGCGGACGAATTTGGTCAACGTCGAGCCCGATCCCGAGCACGTCCACGACGGCATGAAGGTGCGGCTGGCGACATTCCCGATCGGCACCGACTCGGCTGGAACCGAGGCGGTCGGCTTCGGCTTCGAGCCCGCGACCTGATGACCGTCCCACTTCGAGGAGCAGCACCATGAGCGCCAGCGACGACATTTGGATCCTGGGTATCCGAATGACCAAGTTCGGCAAGCATGCCGACAAAGACACCGTCGACCTCGCCGCCGAGGCGGCGACGGGCGCTCTCGCCGACGCGGGGGTGACGATGGCCGATATCGGCGTGATCGCCGCCGGGAACCTGATGGCGGCAAATGCCGGCATCGGCCAGCAGTTGCAAAAGCAGATCGGCCAGACCGGTATCCCGGTGTACAACGTCGCCAACGCCTGCGCCACCGGTGCCACCGCGCTGCGCACCGCGATCATGGCCGTCAAGGCCGGCGAGGTGGACTACGGCCTGGCGGTCGGGGTGGAGAAGCTCTCCGGCGCCGGGTTACTCGGCGGCGCCGGTACCAAGAAGGCCGATGCCGACGTTTGGGAACCCAGAGGCCGCTACGGGGCGGTGGCCCCGATCGACGGGCGGATCGGCACCGAGTCGATGCCCGGCGTGTTTGCCCAGATCGGCACCGAGTACGGCCACAACTACGGCGGCACCAGCTTCGAGCTGTTTGCCAGGATCAGCGAGAAAAACCACGCTCACTCGACGTTGAATCCGCTTGCTGCTTACCAGAAGAAGTTCACCCTCGAACAGATCATGAACGACGTGATGATCGCGTACCCGAACACCCGACCGATGTGTTCGGCCAACTGCGACGGTGCCGCGGCCGCGGTGGTATGCAACGGGGAGACGCTGAAGTCGCTGTCGCTACAGCAGCGTAAGCGGGCGGTGAAGGTGGCGGCATCGGTCCTGACCACCGACCCCTTCGAGGACGGTTGTCAGGTATTGCCGAACGTCAACACCTTGACCCGCAACGCCGCCGCGACGGCCTACGAGCAGGCCGGCGTCGGACCCGGCGATCTCGACCTGGTGGAGTTGCACGACTGTTTCGCCACCGCCGAGCTGGTGCACCACGACAATTTGATGCTGTGTGAAAAGGGCGGCGCCGCAGACTTTTTCAACACCGGCGCCACATGGCGAGACGGCGCTACACCGGTCAACGTCTCGGGCGGTTTGCAGTCCAAGGGTCACCCGATTGCCGCCACCGGAATCGCGAACATCTGGGAGATCTGCCATCACCTGCGCGGCGAAGCGGGCGATCGGCAGATCGAGAACGCAAAGGTCGGATTGGCTCACGTGATCGGCCTCGGCTCGGCTTGCGGCGTGCACATCCTGGAAAAGTCGGCCGCCTAGCTGCGATTGCGAGCGCGGCGAGCCGTGCGAAGCGGGTCGACGCCATCACACCTAGTCGTGTCACCATGAGGTATGGCGACTGAGTTAGGTCTGCGCGAACGCCGTCGCCGGCAGACCAGCGCGGACATCCGTGACGCCGCCGTGCGGCTGGCCCGTGAACGCGGCTTCGACAAGGTGACCGTCGACGAGATCTGCGCCGCGGCCGGAGTCTCGGTGCGCACATTTTTCAACTATTTCCCGAACAAGGAATCCGCCATCGCCTACGGCCCTTCGGACATACCGGATGAACTGGTCGAGGAGTTCGTCGCGGCAGGCCCGGCCGCGTATTCGGTAGTGCTGGACGAGCTGATCATGCTGGCCGCCCACCACCTCCGCGACATGCCGCCGGACCGCGAGCAGGCCGAAACCTGCCTGGAACTCGCCAAGACGACGCCCGCCATGCTGTCGGCATTCCTCGCCGATCTGGAGCGTTTTCAGAATCACCTGATCGACATTGTCGCCCGTCGCCAGGGCATGAAGCCGGACGAGGAGATTCCGGCGGTGATCTCGGCCCTGGCGCTGACGGCTATCCGATCGGGCATCGAACGCTGGACGCAGGGCAAGCCGGAGGACATCGACGACACGCCCTTGCCGTACGTCGAGCGTGCCGCGGCGCTGGTCAACAGCATTTTCACAAAGTGATTTGACGCACTAAGCGAAAAACTTGCACATTCTGCAAAATATGCACATGATGTAGCAATGCTCGTGCGGGTGCACTGGGGCGAAGCCGCACCCGGTGTGCCGGTGTGATGAATCTGCCTGCGATGCAGGCTTATTCGTGCTGCCCGCCATCTGACCGGGAAGGAACCATCGGGTGCAGATTTCCAAGCTGATCCGCAACGCGTGGTTGCCGCTGCTGATCGTCGCCGTGGTGGTGGTGGGCGGCTTCGCCGTGACACGGGTGAAGTCGTTCTTCGGCGCCCACGACACCGGCGCTATCACCACGACCAAACTCGACGACTCCAAGCCGTTCAAGCCGAAGGTCGTGAAATACGAGATCTTCGGTCCGGCCGGCCATGCCAACGTGAATTATCTGGATCTCAGTGCCGATCCGCAGCGGGTCGACAATGCGCCGCTGCCCTGGACGCTGGTGCTCAAAACCACTGCGCCATCGGTATTTCCGAACATCGTGGCGCAAAGTGACGGTGACTTCATCGGTTGTCGCATCACCGTCGACGACGAAGTAAAAGACGAGAAGTCCAATACCGGTGTGCATGCGCTGACCTTCTGCATGGTGAAATCGGTATGAGTACAACATTCTCGGAGGCGCACACCGATCAGATCCCAATCGCCAAACATGCTGCGCGCGACCGGATACCGCACTTCATTCGGACCTTCGCGGTGCCGATCATCATCGGCTGGATCGCGCTGATCGCGCTGCTCAACGTCATCGTCCCGCAGCTCGAAGAAGTCGGGAAGATGCGGTCGGTGTCGATGAGTCCCGAAGACGCGTCCTCGGTGATCGCCACCAAGCGCGTCGGCGAGGTGTTCAAAGAATACAAGTCGAACAGCGCAGTGATGATCGTCCTGGAGGGCCAAAAGCCACTCGGCGCCGATGCGCACACGTACTACGACCAAGTCGTCAAGAAGCTCGACGCGGACAGCAAACACGTTGAGCACGTTCAGGATATGTGGAGTGATCCGCTGACCGGAGCGGGCGCGCAGAGCAACGACGGCAAGGCCGCCTACGTTCAGGTGTACCTCGCCGGTAACCAGGGTGAGGCACTGGCCAACGAGTCGGTCGAGGCAGTTCAGCAGATCGTCAAAAGTGTTGCGCCGCCTAACGGTGTCAAGATCTACGTCACCGGCTCGGCGGCCATGTCGGCCGACCAGAACATCGCCGGAGACCGCAGCCTGCAGGTGATCGAAGCCGTCACGTTCGCGGTGATCATCGGGATGCTGTTGATGGTGTACCGGTCGGTCGTCACCGTGCTGCTGACCTTGGCGATGGTCGTGTTCGAACTCGCCGCCGCTCGCGGATTGGTGGCATTTTTGGGCTACCACAAGGTGATCCTGCTCTCGACGTTCGCGACCAACCTATTGGTGACGCTGGCCATCGCTGCCGCCACCGACTACGCCATCTTTCTGATCGGTCGCTACCAGGAGGCGCGAGGTAAGGGCGCGTCCCGTGAGGACGCGTACTACGAGATGTTCTCCGGCACGGCCCACGTCGTGCTCGGGTCCGGGCTGACCATCGCCGGTGCGACGTTCTGCCTGCACTTCACCAACCTGCCGTATTTCCAGACGCTGGGCATTCCGCTCGCCATCGGCATGGTGGTCGTGGTGGCCGCGGCGTTAACCCTTGGCCCGGCTGTGGTTTCGGTGGCCTCGCGGTTCCGGCAGACGCTCGAGCCACGCCGGAACACCCGGATCCGCGGCTGGCGCAAGATCGGCGCCGTCGTGGTCCGCTGGCCCGGACCTATCCTGGTCGCGACGATCGCGGTGGCCCTCGTCGGGCTGCTGACGCTGCCCGGCTACCGCACCAACTACAACGACCGCAACTACCTGCCAGCCGATCTTCCGGCCAACTCCGGTTATGCCGCCGCCGATCGGCACTTCTCCCAGGCGCGGATGAATCCCGAGCTGCTGATGATCGAAACGGACCACGATCTGCGCAACTCGGCGGACTTCCTGGTGATCGACAAGATCGCTAAGGCGATCTTCCGGGTGCCCGGAATTGGTCGCGTGCAGGCGATTACGCGACCGGAAGGCACGCCGATCGAGCACACGTCGATCCCGTTCCAGATCAGCATGCAAGGCGTCACCCAGCAGCTGAACCAGAAGTATCAAATGGATCAGATGGCCGACATGCTCAAGCAGTCCGACGAGATGCAGACCACGATCAACAGCATGGAGAAGATGTCGCGGCTGACCAAGCAGATGTCCGACGACATGCACGTCATGGTCCAGAAGATGCATTCGATGACCATCGACGTCGCCGAATTGCGGGACCACATGGCAGATTTCGAGGACTTCTTCCGACCCATCCGCAGCTACTTCTATTGGGAGAAGCACTGTTTCGACATCCCGGTGTGCTGGTCTTTACGGTCGGTCTTCGATGGCCTGGACGGCATCGACACGATGACCGACGACATCGAGAGCCTGCTGCCGGTGATGGATCACCTCGACACCCTCATGCCTCAGTTGTCCGCGATGATGCCCGAAATGATCGCGAACATGAAGGATATGAAGAAGACGATGCTGACCATGTACCAGAGCCAAAAAGGCTTGCTGGATCAGCAAGTTGAGTCGCAGAAGAACTCGACGGCCATGGGTAAGGCCTTCGATCAAGCCAAGAATGACGAGTCGTTCTACCTGCCCCCGGAGACGTTCAACAACGCCGAGTTCAAACGGGGCATGAAGAACTTCATCTCACCGGATGGTCACGCGGTGCGGTTCATCATCAGCCATGCCGGCGATCCGATGACCGAAGAGGGCATCTCGCACATCGACGCGATCAAGAACGCAACCAAGGAGGCCCTCAAGGGCACGCCGCTGGAGGGCGCGACGATCTACCTCGGCGGCACCGCGGCCACGTTCAAGGACATGGCCGACGGCAGCAACTACGACTTGCTGATCGCCGGAATCGCTTCGCTGTGCCTGATTTTCATCATCATGCTGATCATCACGCGAAGTGTGGTGGCGTCGGCGGTGATCGTCGGAACGGTGTTGCTGTCGCTCGGTGCGTCGTTTGGATTGTCAGTTCTGATCTGGCAGCACCTGATCGGGATCGAGTTGCACTGGATGGTGCTCGCGATGTCGGTGATCATCCTGCTGGCGGTGGGCGCCGACTACAACCTGTTGCTGGTGTCGCGGTTCAAAGAGGAGATCCACGCCGGCCTAAACACCGGAATCATCCGGTCGATGGGCGGCACCGGATCGGTGGTCACCTCGGCCGGATTGGTGTTCGCGTTCACGATGATGACGATGGCGGTCAGTCAGTTGACGGTCATCGGACAGGTCGGCACCACGATCGGCCTCGGGTTGCTGTTCGACACGCTGATCGTCCGGTCGCTGATGACGCCGTCGATCGCCGCGCTGATGGGCAAGTGGTTCTGGTGGCCGCAGGTCGTCCGGCAACGGCCGAAGCCGTCGCCGTGGCCAGCGCCACTGGAAAGGAAAGACCGGACCGCCGTGAACGCTTGACCCAGCCGCTGAGCACTTCTCAGCCGAGCCTGCTTACATGGGTCAGACCCGGTGAATCGAGCTCGGAGGAGTTGCAGTGTGCTTTGATGGCAGTCGCTCCATCGTTCCAACGGCAGTACTGCGCAGGCTCGCCGACGATGACTCGATCCCGGCCGAATCGCGGCAGGCACTGCTCGATAGTGCCGCGGTAGAGCCCGCGTGGCGCGAGCTGCGCACCGCGCACACCGAGGCGACGCAGACCCTGCTCCTCGCCGCGAAAACGACCGGCCTCAGTGTCGCGGACGTGCTCACTCCCATTCCGGCGGTGACCGTTTACGACTGCAAGAACACTCAGTCGCTGCCCGGCTCACCCGTCTCGAAGCCGGGCGAGAGCTCTGATCCGACGGCCAAACGCGCATTCGACACAACTAGTGCCGTCGTCGACTTCTACCGGGAATGCTTCGGGCGCAACTCGGTTGACAACGCGGGCATGACGCTGATGTCGTCGATTCATTACGGCGTCCGCTACGACAACGCCTTCTGGAACGGCTCTCAGATGACGTATGGTGACGGCGACGGCCGGGTCTTCACCGACTTCACCAAGTCCGACGACGTCATCGGTCACGAGTTGACGCACGGCGTCACACAATTCACGGCAGGGTTGGACTACACCGACGAGCCGGGCGCCCTCAACGAGAGTGTCTCCGATGTATTCGGCGCGATGTTCCACCAGTGGCGACGCAAACAAGCGGTTACGCAGGCGGACTGGCTGATCGGCGCCGGCGTCATCGGTCCCGTCGCGGCCGCCAAGGGGTACACGTGCCTACGCAGTCTGGCCGAACCCGGCTTACCGCAATGCCTTTCGCCGCAGCCGTCGCACTACAGCGAGTACGTTGCGGGCGGCGACCCGCACGAGAACAGCGGTATACCGAATCACGCGTTCTACCTGGCGGCGACTGCTATCGGTGGACAGTCGTGGGAGAAGGCCGGAAAGGTCTGGTACGCCGCGCTGAGCGGTAGCAAGGCCCGTCCGTATACCAGCTTCGGCAATTTCGCGGCGCTCACCCGCACTGCCGCCAGGTCGCTGTTCCCCAGTGATACCAGGGTCTATCGTGGCGTGGACGAGGCGTGGACGCGAGTCGGCATCCCGGACCCGAGCGAGGCGTAG
This sequence comes from Mycobacterium paraterrae, assembly GCF_022430545.2. Classification (NCBI taxonomy): domain Bacteria; kingdom Bacillati; phylum Actinomycetota; class Actinomycetes; order Mycobacteriales; family Mycobacteriaceae; genus Mycobacterium; species Mycobacterium paraterrae. The sequence goes on from NZ_CP092488.2 coordinate 2,530,614, forward strand.
CAATGCAGGATCGCTACTTCATTGAGCGACGAGGCGGTATCGCGGGCCTGAAAGCGAGCGGCACAATCGACGCTGACGCACTGGATCCGAATGACCGCAACGCGCTGGAACAGATTCTCGACAGCGAGGAACCGCCCACCCGCGAGCCCGGCGCCGACAGATACACGTACGTCGTCACCCGTGAAGGCATTCTCGGCCGCACGACGCGAGAGATTCCGGAAAGTGCGATACCTGCCGGGGTGGCAAGCGTATGCACACCGGAGATCTGACCCGTCGCTTCAGTGGATGCGGGCGCTGCCGCCGAGGCCGATTTCTAGCACACTGCCGGTGATGACACCCGGGTCGGTCACCAGGTACAGCACTCCGCGGCTGACGTCTTCGGGCTGCAGCCACGGCTGCGGGATCGGGTTGGCCTTCATCATCCGGCGCACCAGGTCGTCGGGTATGTCGTCGCCGCCGGCGGGTTGCACCATCGGGGTCTGCGTCGTGGTGGGGCAGACGACGTTGATCGTCACGCCCTCCTTGGCAACTTCTAGCGCGGCGGACTTCGCCAGCCCGATGACTCCCCACTTGGTGGCGTTGTAGGCGGCCAGGTCCGGGATGCCCATCCGGCCGCCCATCGACGAGGTGACGACGATCCGCCCGAACCGTTGTCGGCGCATCACCGGGATGGCCGCGCGCAGGGTGTGGAACGCGCCGGTCAGGTTGGTGTCGACCAGCTGCTGCCACACGCCGTCGCTGACCTCGTCGAGCGGCCCGGTGCTGACGACGCCGGCGTTGGCTATCACAATGTCGAGGCTGCCCAGGTCGGCGACCGTCTGCGCGACCGCGGCCTCGACGGCGGCGCCGTCGCGGACGTCCAGGGTCACCGGCACGCAGCGGCGGCCCAGCTCGTCGACCAGCTTCGCGGTCTCGCGTAGGTCGTCCTCGGTCCCCAGCGGGTAGGTCAGCTCCGCCATCGGGTTCGGCGCGTCGGCGACGACGACATCGGCGCCCTCGGCGGCCAGCGCCAGCGCATGCGCGCGGCCCTGCCCGCGGGCTCCGCCGGTGATCAAGGCAACGCGTCCGTCCAAGGCACCCATAGCTGACGAAGCTACCAGGCGATGTGTCTTTCGGTCGCGAAAGCACTTGCGACAGGCTTGGTTTCGGCGGCGTGGTTGCCTCGGGCACGAAGCCGGCTGGCGTGTGTTGCGCCATTTTGCTGGCAGGTGGCGCGTTACGGGGTACTCGCGAGGCCAGTACCGACCGAAGGACCGACATGAGCAAAACCGATCAACGCCACCTCGGCGAGTCCGACAGCCCGATCGAGGACGAACTCGAGCGGGCGTTCAACAGGATGATCGCCGAAGGCACCCAGCGCCTGCACCGGACGTGGCGGGGCGTGACGGTGACCGGCTTCTTCGGCGGCACGGAAGTGGCGATGGGCGTGCTGGCTTACCTGTCGGTGCTGCATGCGACGCACAATCCGCTGGTCGGCGGTATCGCCTTCTCGATCGGTTTCTTGGCACTGCTGCTGGGTCGCAGCGAACTCTTCACCGAGGGTTTTCTGATTCCGATCACGACGGTCGCCGCGAAGCGTGCCAGCATCGCCCAGCTGTTGAAGTTGTGGGGCGGGACGCTGGCCGCGAACCTTGCGGGTGGCTGGTGCTTGATGTGGCTGATCATGGCGGCGTTTCCGCAGCTTCACGCGCAGGCCGTCGAGTCCGGCGCGCACTTCGCGCTGGCTCCTCTGTCGATGCAGTCGCTCGCGCTGGCCGTGCTTGGCGGGATGGCCATCACGCTGATGACCCGTATGCAACATGGCACCGATGCGGTGGTCGGCAAGATGGCAGCGGCGATCGCGGTCGCCTTCCTGCTCGCCGGTCTCCAGATGTTTCACTCGATCCTCGACTCGCTATTGATCTTTGGCGCGCTGATCACCGGCAAGGCGCCGTTCGGTTACCTCGACTGGCTCTACTGGTTCGCCTACACCGCCGTCGGCAACGTGGTCGGGGGCCTGGTGTTGGTGACCCTGCCACGGCTGCTGCGCAGCAAGGACCGGCTCCACCAAGAGCGTGACGAAGTTGAACGCACTTCGCAATAGCGTGCGGTGTCAGCTCAACTCATGCGCCACGGCGTCGAAAGCGCGCAACGTGTCGAGCATGTGCGGCTCGTGCGAGTGGGGCTGCGCGGAGACCTTGGCGGCGATCGTGTCGGTGGCACGGTTGACGTAGATCATTTGTCCGCACATGCCCAGGCACAACACGACATCGCTGCCCGGGTTGGGGATCCACACTTGGTTGCGGTACATGCCGCCCGGTAGATCGGTGTCGTCCGGATTCGCGGCAAAGGCCTGACGCGAGTCGGGCCCTCCGGCGAGCGTGTCGGCAATCCACGCCGCCGGCACCACCTGATCGCCGGTCAAGGACACGCCGTCGTGGAGGAACAGTGCGCCGAACCGAACGAGGTCGAGCAGCGCGGCGTTGACACCGCCGTCGAAGAATCCGGTGCCGGCCGGGTCGACGGCGATGGTCGCGTCATACTCGGCGCCGATCCGGCTCCACAGACATTCGGACATCAGGTCGGGCATCGGCTGGCCCGCCGCGACTTCGCAGACCCAACCGAGCACATCGGTCTCACATGAGCGGTATTCGAACGGGCCGCCGTGCGGCGATTTTTGCTGCAAGGTCAGCAAGAAGTCACGCATCGTCGCGGGCGCGGTCGGGCTCGTTCTCGGAGCCCAGCCCATGGCCTGGTCAAGCAGATGTATCTCGGCGGCCGGGTCGCTGTAATCCTCGCGGAACGCGATACCCGACCGCATGTCGAGCAGATGACGGACGGAGGCACCGGCATAGCCCGAATCTGCAAGCGCAGGAACAAAACTCGTGATCGCCGCGTCGAGATCGATGGCACCCGCGGCGTGCAGTACGCCAACGACCGCGCCGACCAGGGACTTACTCACCGAGAACACCAGATGCCGCGATTCGGCCGTCATGCCGTCGAGGTACTCCTCGGCCACCAGGCATCCCCGGTGCGCGACGGCCCACCCGTCGGTGGCGGTGGCGGCCATGACGGCTCCGACTGTGCTCGCCTGCCCATCGGACACGGTCACCGAAATATCGGCCACCGATGCACCGGCTCTCCGGAAGCGCGCCACTGGACCGTCGCCGCGCGTGATCAGCGTGGTCGGCACGAAGTCGTCCACGTGCTGAAACGACCAGCGCGAATACGGCGGCGACAGCCAATTTTCCAGCGAGATGCCTGCCGGGGCGTCGCTGGCGCGGTCCTGCGCCGTCACGCTCGTGCGACGAGCCGCGAGACGATCGGTGCAGCGGGCGCCAGCGGTGTCGAGACGAACTTGGCACGCATGCCCTTGACCCAGCGCTGACAGCGTTCGGTCAGCCGGTAGTCGTCGGTCTGCAGGTGTCCGCGGGTGACGAGTACGCCCAGTTGAGCGCCCTCGGTGCGGAGATCGCCCGGTGCCGCTACCCGCATGTAGAACGCTTCGGACCCGTCGAGCAAGGTGGCCCAGTCGTTGGCCGGCCGCGCGAACGAGACCCGGCCGTCGTCGTCGATACGCCACACCCCCGTGCGCGGTGTGGCGGTGAAAAGTTCTACGTCCGAGGAGGTTTCGTTGATGATGACCTGGCCCCAGACCTCGTCCTCACCGTAACCGCGTTCCCAGCGCTCGTTGATGCCGTCGATGTCCAGCTCGTAGTCGACGTCCATGTACTCCAGAAGATGGAACAGGAACAAGGGCATGTCGGCGTAGGCCTCGGTCGTCAGATTCGTCATCGGGCTGGCTCCGCTCAAGCGCGGGTTGACCTCGCCGAGGTAGAGCTGGTCGGAGTCCAGGTCGTGCAGCAGATCCACCTCGAAGTAGCCCCGATAGCCCTCGCGGTTCAAGATGTCACCCAGCTTGCGCACGATCTCCCGGGCCGCGTGGGTCTGGTCGGGTGGCAGCACCTCACGCCAGATGTCGTTGCCGCACCAGGCGCCCCGGTTCGGGGTCAGTTCTCGATAACCGACGAGGCTGGTCATCGCTGGGCCGATCGCGGTGCCGTGCCGTGTGACGGCGCCTTCGATGCACACCTCGACGTTGCGAATGCGCTTCATCACCTTGAACTCGGACTGCTCGGTCAGTTCCTCGGCATGCTCGTCCCAGTCGGCCTGCCCCCGAATGAAGAAGGTCCCGCTACCGGCGTTGCCGACAGGAATGGAGATGACGAGGTCGTCGCCGAGGTCTGCATCGTGCGCCAGTTTCAGCAGCTCGTCGTAGGAACCGGCTCGACCCATCACATGCGGAACGCTCGGGACTCCGGCCTCGTCAGCTAAACGGGTCATGACGGTTTTGGAGCCGAGACGTTCGCGCAGCCGTACCGGTGGATGCATGACCTCCAGGCCGGCCTGCCGGGCGAGCCGCTGCGTTTCTTCGTCCATCATGACGAAGCACGCCTTACCGCCGGGGCCTCGACTGGCGATGAACTCGACGGTCTCGGGGTCGGTCAGCAGGTGGTTGCACACGTCGCCCATCGAGTCGAAGTCGAGCCGGTCGCGACGGCGGGGGACGAACACCCGCGAATGCGTTCCCTCGAATGAATCAAAGTAGGTGAGGTAGAAGAAGTTTCGGATCCAGCGGTCGACGCCGAGCAGGTTGAATGGCGTGGGTGAGATGAAGAACAGCGGCACGGAATTCGTGTGGAAGAACGCACGAATGTCCGACAGCCCTTCGAGCCGTCGCGGCGCGTCGGGCGCCATCAGGCCGCCAAGGACGTGACGCCGGAAAATCTAAATGTCGTCATCACACCAGTGTGCACGTGTCGACGGATGTGTCGAGGCGGCCACGGCAATGTGTGGTCGAGCGACTCGACATGTTTTGCCGGCTACGCACCCGAAGAAGACGTCAAAGGGACACCGCCGCAATTCATTTGGTCGACGAACTCGAACCGATGCGCGACGAGGGGCTCGACTACTACCCACGGCGGCTGCCGGCAGTGGGACCCTGGTCGCGGGTACCTGTCACGGCGGGGGACTTTGTTGTTCCCGGGCGGGCTGCCCGACGTGTTCGCCGCTGAGTAGGGCGGCTTGCTTATGTCAAAACCATAACGACGTCGGGCGGGAAGCTTTACGCTGTGCGCCGGGGGCGTCGGCAGCTCATTCTCGACACAACAGTTTTTCATGAGGTGGGTTGTGCGCGTTCGTATTGCGTTGTTTGTCCTGGCCGCGATGGGTGCTATCGGTGTAGGTGCGGCTCCGGTGGCGCTCAGTGCGCCGCCGGCCTATGTGACCGGCTGCGGGTCGGGCTTCTATAGAAATTCGGACGGGGATTGCATTCCCAGGCCGTCGAAGGATTCGTCGGAAACGCCCTCGACTGGTGGGGCGCCGGACCTGGCTACCGCGCCCCAGTTGGTCGGCCCGGGTGCTGAGACCGGTCCCGGCGTCGGCGGCGGCAGCCCGGTCGGCCCGCCTCCCGGTGCGACGGCCATATGCCGGGACGGCGATTACTCGTTCAGCACCCACCATTCCGGCACGTGCTCGCGCCACGGGGGAGTGTCGCAGTGGCTGACCAGTTAGGCACTGATTGACGGTCACACAAGGCTTTTGGCCTATGCGCTCGACGTGTTCGATCTGAACTTCCAGGTCGTTCCGCCGCCGTTCGTGATGCGGCAGTTCGTCAAGACGGGCGTGTTCATTCCCGCACGGCTGAGCTTCCTATTCGTCGGGGCGGCCGAGATGGCCGGCTGCATCATGTTCGACGAACTGCGCCGCGTCGGCCTCGAATTGTTCGCCGACGAACCGGAGGTGTCGGCGCGGATCGAGCTGCTCTACACCGAGATATTCACCGACGAGATCGGACACGTCGGCTACTGCGCCTCACGGTGCACGTCCGCGGAACGAGCGGTCATGCGGCGGATCTACCCGCTCATCGGGCGGCTCTTCGCGCGGCAGACCGCAGAAATCAGCCTCCTGATCGACCCGAAGGCGCTGCACGCGCGACTCGACCGCCCGTTCAGGATCGACGAGCTCACCAAGGGGTTGGGCCGGGAGACGTATCTCGTCACGCATCCATGACTTCGTGGAGCCGATGACGGGAATCCGGCAAGTGGTCAGGTGTTGAGGTCGAGCAGCGCCCGGTGGTCGCCGTCGGCGAGCGCGAAGAAGAACATCGCGGCGAAGTCGGGGAACGTGGGGCCGGCGCGCCGTCCCGTCGAGTCCTCGGTTACCCGTTGGCCCCAGCGGCCCAGGAAGCCGGTTGCGCCGTCGTCGGAAGGCCACCACTTCTGCGTGGCCCTGTCGACGATGACGTCGTATCTGCGTCCGTCGATCTGGGTGTTCTGCTGGGCGCGCCAGTCCTTGAGCCGGTCCGCAGCCACGCCGGCGACGTCGACGCCCGGCGGTCGCACCGTGATACCGGCGCTTGGGGGCGCAGTCCGGTCGGGATTCGGCTGATCGGTCGGTGAAAACGGATCGGGGACGTCGTCGAGCCAGTGCTTCAATTCCGCGGCGGCGGCGACGACACCGGCGATCGCACCGATCGGACCGAAAGCCCCGCCAGTCAAGATCTTGGCGTTGAAGGCCGCTGCCTTCAGCCAGCCGGACGCCGGCCAATCGTCGGTCGTGATGGTGACAGTGTCGGATCGTCCGCAGTCCGACGGTCCGGAATACGGTTGAACGTCCAATTCGTGGTCGCCGGGGGTGGCGTAGAGGCTGTGTGAACCGCGCGCCACGAACAGGTGTGCATGGTCCCGTTGTTCGACCTGCGGTTGATTGGCAGTGGGACCGGTGGCGGGCCGCCATGCCTCGACCTTCATCACCGTGCGGCGTTCGGAGTCGTACTGGTACGGGCGAAAGGTCGGGTTGCCGTCGACATCAACCTGGGCGGGCTGAATGCCGGTAACGCCGTAGAACGCCGGGTTGAAGCTGGCCGCCGAGCCGCTGCCGTCGCCTTGCAGCAGGATGGCGACGCACTGCCAGTCGCCGGCGTGGCAGCCGTTCTCCTTGGCTTCGATGTTCGTGCAAGTGCCTTCGCCGACGCCGTGTTCATGCGCGGCGAAGAACAGGTAATAGCAGAGCAGGACCGGATCTTTGAAGCGCTCGAAGAGCGGCAGCAGGTCCGCGGTCCCAGTGCGGCCCGCAATGGTTTTCAGACGCTGATAGTCGAAAGCTTCGGCGTGGTACCAATATTGGCTGGCCTCCAGCGCAGGTTCACGGTAACGCCTGGCGATCTCGGCGCGGTCGGCGTAGGTGTTGGCGCTGTCGGTGGTGACCTCGGGTTCGTGAACGCTGTCGCGGTTCTTCCAGCCGCCGAGCTCGAGGAAGAGTTCTTGGGCGGAGCCGGCGAGGACGAATTTTGGATCGCCGATGAAGGTTCCGCCTTCGTCCGCGAGGCCGGTGAGTGCGCCGGCCGGTACGGACGGCTTGCGCGGGAAGGGGTCGGCGGGAACGCCTCCCCAGTCGCGTGTCTCGTCGAATGCCGCCCGAGCGTTCCACATCGCCGCGTGTTCGAGGTAGCGCTTGGCGTCGACGGGAAAGAACACCTCTTCGGGGTGGAAAGTCAGCACGGGAGCAAACCGGCGGACCAGCTCGTCGACCGGAATGGTGGGCGACGGCTGTGGAGTGGGGCCCGACGGGCCCGGGCTCACCGGTTCGGCTGCCACTTCGACGACGATGGCGGCGGCCGGACCGGGGGTGGTCCAGGTCCACTGCACATCCGCACGTGCCGGCGCCGCGTCCTGGGTTTGCAGTGTGGCGCCGCGGGCCAAGAATTGCGTCAAATCTTGTTCGTCCACCTTCGCCATGCCTGGACCCGGCTGCAGCGGTTGACTTTCGTTGGCCGGCGTCGGAAGCAGCACGGCGCCCACCGCGGTGTTGTGAGACGGATCGGCGGCCAACGGGAGAGTGGCGACGAGGCTGGTGACGTCGGCGTCGTCGCGCGCCGTGCTGCTGTGGGAGATCGCGCCGCTGCCGGAAGTACCGCTGGTGTCCACCGTGTCGTACTGCAGGATCGACCAGGCGCAGAAGTCCTGAGTCTCTCCGCCGAAACTAAAGGTGATCGGTCCAGCCGTGGGAGCGTTCGCCATCGACCGAAAACACGAGAGCCGACGATCGTTCGTTCTACCCGCGGTCACCGTCTCCACCAGTACCCAGGCCGTGTCGTTGCCAACGGCAGTGGGGATGGCCGGCGCTGTGGTGGCCAATGAGCGTGCGTTGATGACGAAGGCCAACACGAGGGTGTTTGGTGCGGGGGCGACAGCGGCGGTCTGAAAGGTGTTGGCGTCGTTGACGGAATTGCCGGTGGTCAACTTTTTGCGCGTCATGAATGCTTCCCTCGGGACCTGGTCGGGGCGGTACGGGTCACAGGGAAATCTCCAGATGCTCGAGCATGCTCACGAACTTCTGATCGCAGTCCAGGGGCGGAAGCTTGCGCCGGATCTCGTCGAAGCACGGCTCGTGAATCAATGCGATGACGTCGGCGTCGTTCGTCGGATCGACGCCGGCTCCGCGGAGATAGCTGACGAGATCGACGAGCACGGGCACGATCTGGTCGAGCTGGTCTGCCTGCCAGAATTCGGCGTAGCGCTGCGCGGCGAACTCCCACTGGGCAGCGACGTCGTCACTCGCCGCGGCGCTGTGCATGACGCCCGCCACCGCCCGGGCAATCCGATCGGTCACCACGGCAGCGCATTCGGAACCGTCGCTCAGTGCGGCGTTGAGTGCCCGTCGCCATTGGCGCCAGCAGTCGTTGGTGTCTGTGTCGGTCGGTCGGTCTTGAAACGCCGCGTCGACGTAGTGGGGGTTTAGCCGCCATACCTTGACGTCATCGATGCGGCCTGCGAAGCCTTTTCGAACAGTGGGACTACCCGTTTGGCCAACGTCGCGATTGCCGATGCGGAGGGCGCCGACCGGATTCAGCGGGTGGATCTCGTCACGGAAATCGCTGACCTTCTGCCCGTTTTGGGTGAATCCGTGAGACAAGAATCCGTCGTAGAAGTAGCCCGCCGTGTGCCACTGACCCACCGCGAGTGGGGGGCCCGTCGCGCCGATCGTGTAACCGCCAAATGATCCGGCCACGTTCGCCCACCCAGCACTCAAGTGGCCGTTCCCAATACCGAAACCGAAGGAATCCCCGATTACCAGGTCCCCGCCCTCAGGGCGATCGCAGATGAACGTGACTTCGACGCGCACGCTGGACATCTCGTTGAGCACTTTGGTTGCCGGCACCCGGATCATGCTGTCGGGGTGACATCGCACCGCGCCCGAGTTAGGGGCGGCGCCATCGGCGAGAAAATCGTCATCGGTCAAATTAATGGCGACACCGTGGCATTGGCGGCCCGGAGAATCGTCGATGACGACACGCGGGGTGCCGCTGTACGTGTGATGCAGGACGAGTTCCCAGGCCTCGATCAAGAGCAACCCCTTGGCTTGTGTGGGAGCGAATCTAGTTGAGCGCCTGATCGAAGACTGCGATTTCGCAGATTACTTTTTGTGAACTTTGGAGGAAAAGAAATTAATACCTTCGAATGAAGTTACGAGCGGCGGAAGAAGTAGCCGGACTGACGCGCCCAACGTGCGTTCAAACCATTTGGTGGACACGAGCTTTCGCTAATCCCGGCGTTCAGTGCCCCTCGCGACTTTCATTTCGTCGGCAAGTGGCCGCGGCCGAGAGGAACACCGGGAAATGAGCCTATCCCGGAACCTCCGCAGCATCCGTTTTGCCATTTACAAGTAAAATCCCTGTATCACTTAGGAATTTCGTCGGCAAACCGTGTGTGGGTAGGGGCCATCAAATGCCTTTGCGGGAGTGCGGGCCGACACCGTCGCACGGGACCGGCGACTACGGGTGTGGGAAAGGTGGCGTCGCATCGTCGGCCGGATCGGGTGCTGATCAACGCCTAGCGGCTGACCAAGTGGAAATCGTGGAGCCGATGACGGGAATCGAACCCGCGTATTCAGCTTGGGAAGCTGATGTTCTGCCATTGAACTACATCGGCAAGGCGTCTTTTGACTGCGAGTGAGCATACAGACGCACGAGGGCACTGGTGACCGAGTGTCCCGTCCTGATCTGCGTCAGGTGTGAACGATGAATCCCGCTTCGGTGTAGGGAGTGCGACTTTCGGGATCGTTGATCGTCATGTATAGGTCGCTGCCCGCCGGGATCACGAAGCCGACGAATCCATGCGCGGTTTGGCCGTCGTGAACGCCGCCCGATTGCAAGGGGGGCATCTTGTCAAGCCTCTGGAAGTCGACCGAGAGGGTTGCAGCCTGGGGTGCATCGTCGGGATGGGTCCACGGCTGGTTGCCGCCGCCGTATCCGGCAAACATGTTGGCGTAGTTGAACTGAAAGAAGTACTCCGATGTCCCGGTGATGGTCAGTTCGACGACGGTGCATCCGGGGTCACCCGCCGGATTCGCAAAATGAGACGCGCACCCTGGCGGTAACCGCGTCGCGCTGTTGACAGTGATGTCGGCGGTTGCACCCGGTGCCGACCGCGCGTGCAGAGGCACGCCCCCCTGAGTTGTCGGGAATGGTGGACTCTCGGAGTCGGCGGAGGCGGCGGGATACGAGCAGGCAGCGACGGCCGCGATGAACGCGGCTGCGGCGACAACTGATTCCGCGCGCACCTACGGCGATTACCCGCTGTACTGCCGCAAAAACCCGCCTGGTCAGTGCGCAGGATTCAGGCCGCGCGGACTGGTCAATCGTCGTCGGCAATCGTGCTTGGGTACCTAGCGGCTACGCTCTTCGCGTGCTGCTATCCGATCGCGATCTCAGGGCCGAAATCGCCGCCGGGCGGCTGGGAATCGATCCGTTCGACGACGCCCTGGTCCAACCGTCCAGCGTGGACGTCCGCCTCGACAGCCTGTTCCGGGTGTTCAACAACACCCGCTACACCCACATCGACCCCGCGCAGCAGCAAGACGAGCTGACCACGTTGGTCGAGCCGGCCGAGGGCGAGCCGTTCGTGCTGCACCCGGGCGAGTTCGTGCTCGGGTCGACGCTCGAAACGTGCACGCTGCCCGAGGATCTGGCCGGCCGGCTGGAAGGCAAGTCGTCACTCGGGCGGCTGGGTCTGCTGACCCACTCGACGGCCGGCTTCATCGATCCCGGGTTCAGCGGCCACATCACCCTGGAACTGTCGAACGTCGCCAACCTGCCGATCACCCTGTGGCCCGGCATGAAGATCGGTCAGCTGTGCATCCTGCGGCTGACCAGCCCGGCCGAGCATCCCTATGGCAGCGCGACGGTCGGCTCGAAGTACCAGGGTCAGCGCGGACCGACGCCGTCGAAGTCCTATTTGAATTTCATAAGGTCCACTTAAGTTTGACTGCCCCACAGCACAGCTAGCGCGAAGACTATGCAGTAGTAGCGCCGGACGCGGTGTTCCCTCCGCCTAAAACCGTGGCGCGCTACGAAATGGTTCTGGAGGCGCGGTGGATATCGTGCTCGGGGTCTCGATGGCCCCCACATCGGTTCGGATGTTGCTGGTCGAAGGCGAAAACGCCAACGGCGTGACGGTCGAGGACTCCACGTTCGGCATCGCGACCGACGATGACGCGGCGACGCTCAGCGCCGCCGATCAGGTGGTGTCGGCGATCCTGGGCACCCGCGAGGGCGCCAGCGAGGCCGGTCATGCTCTGACCTCGACGGGGGTTACGTGGACGGACCCCGTCGACGCGGCCGCGTTGCACGACGCGTTGGCGACCCGCAAGGTCGAGAACGTCATGCTGGTGTCGTCCTTCATGGCCGCCGCCGCGCTTGCGCAGAGGGTTGGTTGCACGGTCGGCGACGCCCATACCGCGTTACTCTTCCTCGAGCCTGACACCGTGACGTTGGCTCTCGTCGACTCCGCCGACGGATCGATCACCGACGTCCACAAAGAGCTGATGTCCGGCGGCCAGGGAGTCGCCGAACTTGCCGCGATGGTGGCTGGTTTGGCTGAGCTCGAGACGCAACCGCAGAGCGTGTTCATCGTCGGTTCCGGTGTGGATGTCGCAGCGATCAAGCCGCAACTGGAGGCGGTGACGACGCTTCCGATCACCGCGGCCGAGGAGCCCGAGACCGCGCTCGCCTGGGGTGCGGCGCTGGCGTCGGCGAACGCTCCGCTGTTCGCTTCGTCGACCGCGGCGTTGGCCTACGCCCAGGACCCCGGCACCGGCGCGGTCGATCCCTACGCCGTGTCGCCGGGATACCTTGTGGCACCTGATGTTCCGCTGGGTACTCCGCTGGGCGAAGAGGACCTCGCCTACAGCGCAGTCCCGGACGAGGACGCCGAGGCTCACACCATCGAACAACCGGCGTTGAGTCTCGAGCAGCCGGACAGCGAACATCAGCGAGGCCCGCTCGTCCTCGTCGGCAGCATCTTGGCGGTGATCTTCGTCGCCGCCGCTCTGTCGTTGGAAGTTGCTTTGGCCCTTGGTATTCGGCCAAGCGTGGCGTTGTTGCCCCGACCGCTGCAAAACCTCATCATCCAGTCTCCAGCACCCGCTGCGGCTCCGGTTCAGGCCAGCGCACCCGCACCGGCGGTCAACCACATGATCGCTCCCGCGGTGGTGCCGGCTCCCGCGCACGCGGCCGTTCCGGCTCCGCCGCCCGCGGCGCCTGCTCCCGCGCCACCCATTCCCGCTGCGCCAGTGCCGCTTCCGGCTGCGCCACCGCTTCCGGCTGCACCTCCAGCGCCCGCTCCTGCGCCGGTGGTCGTCCCGCTGCCCATCCCGATTCCCGTGCACGCGCCCGTTCCGGTCCATATCCCCGTGCACGCTCCGGCACCGCCGCCGGTGCAGGTGCCGGCTCCGCCGCCGGTGCAGGTGCCGGCTCCGCCGCCGGTGCAGGTGCCGGATCCGGTGCAGCCTCCAGTGCATTGGCCGGCGCCGAAACCGCCGGTGCATCTGCCCGATCCACAGCAGCCGGGTCAGATCGGGCCGCCGCAGGGGCCGGGGTCCGAGCCCGGACACCTCCCGCCGCCGGCGGCGCCGCCGCTGATTCCTGGACTGCCGGGACTCGGGATCCCTGGCCTCTCGCCGCCAGGCGGCTCACCGCAGGGACCGTCATTCAATCCACCAGGCAACGGGCCCGGTGGATTCGGCGGTCCGGGCGGTTTTGGCGGGGGTAACCCCGGGTTGGGCGGTGGTCCGGGAGGCTTTGGTGGGGGTAATCCCGGTTTCGGTGGCGGTCCGGGCGGTTTTGGCGGCGGCAATCCCGGCTTGGGCGGTGGTCCGGGAGGCTTTGGCGGCGGTCATAGCCCAGGCGGCTTCGGTGGTGGTGGTGGCTTCGGTGGAGGCGGCTTCGGGCACGGCGGCTTCGGCGGTGGTGGATTCGGTGGAGGCGGCCACGGCGGCGGCTTTGGCGGGGGACACCATTAGCCGTTTTGCCGGTTGCGTGGCAGGGTAAAATTTCCGCAGAAGGGTCGGCCGGGGGGCATGTATCGACCATCGCTCCTGGTCACGTCTTCTTGGGACACCAAAGTCCGCGGTCGTAACGCCGCGATCCGAAGTGGCGATGCGTTCTGTGTGGGCGGCCGACAAGCCGCCCAACTCCAGATGGCCCGCGGACGACTAGCAAAGAAGCGGGGAGGAACTGTGGACACCGTACTCGGTGTATCGATGGCGCCCACGACGGTCCGCGTAGTGCTGGTCGAGGGGGAGAACGCCGACGGGGCAACCGTCGACGAGGACAACATCGCGGTCGCGGGCGACGAAGACCCGGCAACCGTCAGCGGGCCGGAACAGGTCGTCTCGGCGATCCTTGGTACCCGAGAAAGTGCGGACGAGGCCGGCTACGCGTTGCGCTCGACCGGTGTGACCTGGACCGACCAGCGGGCCGCCGCCGAGCTTCGCGACGCGCTGGCTGCCCGCAAGGTCGAGAACGTGATGCTCGTGTCGTCGTTTCTGGCCGCGGCCGCGCTGGCGCAGTCGCTCGGCAGTGCAACCGGGTACGCGCGCAACGCATTGCTGTATGTCGAGCCGGATATCGCCACCCTGGCCGTCGTCAACACCTCCGACGGTTCGATCATCGACGTGCAGCGTGAGCAGCTGCCCGATGACGACGACCAGGCCGTCGCGACGCTGGTCAACCTGGTCTCCGGCGCCGATCAACATGACGAGCAGCCCGAGGGCCTGCTGGTGGTGGGCTCCGGGGTCGATATCCCGCTGATCAAGCCCGCGTTGGAAACCGCTACCTCGCTGCCGCTGAGCATTCCCGACCACCCTGAGACGGCGCTGGCCCGCGGCGCGGCCCTGGCCTCGGCGCACGCGCCGCTGTTTGCCTCCTCGACCGCCGCGCAGGCCTACGCGCTCGACCCTGGCACCGGTGCGGTGAGCCAGTACGCGGGTGCGCCGGGTTACCTGGCTGTCGCCGAGGCGGCGGTTCCGAGCCCGGACGCAGGCGCCGACGCCCTGGCCTACAGCGCCGTGGCCGACGACTCCGGGGTTTACACGCAGCTCGGCCCCGACGCCTATGTCGGCCCCGAGCAGCATGAAGACTTCACTACCGGGATGTATCCCGACTTCGATCGGCTGGAACAGGAACAGCAGAGCCGCAAGCCGTTCTTGGTGGCTATGGGCGTGCTGCTGGTGTTCGTGACAGGGGTGATGGGCCTGGTGATCTCGCTGGCGTTCAGCATCCGACCGTCGGCCGACACCCGGCCGAGCCTGACTCACAACGTGGTCGCACCGGCTCGGCAGCTCCCTGCTCCGGCGCCCGCTGCGCCGCCGGCGCCCGCGGCTGCACCCGTGCAGGCTCCGGCCCCCGCGGCCGCTCCGGCACCGGCACCCGCGGCGGTCCCGGCTCCCGCGCCGCCGCCGGCATTTGCGCCGGCGCCCGCCCCACCACCGGTCTTTGCGCCCGCCCCGCCGCCGCCGGCGGTGGTGCCGGCCCCGATTCCGATTCCGTTGGGCCCGATCCTTCCCGGCATTCCGGGTCTCGCGCCGCCTCCGCCCGCGTGGGGCGGCCCGCACGGTGACGAAGGCTGGGGTCACGGTGGCGGCGGCCCCGGTTGGGGCGGTCCGCACGGCGGCGGTGGCTGGGGCCACGGCGGTGGCGGATGGGGTCACGGCGGTGGCGGCTGGGGTCACGGCGGCCACGGCCACTAGCGACCCCGACTCTTAGGCCGATAACGCATAGCCAACCCATAGCCGCCGGTACCGGCGGATCGGTATCGTCGTAGTAACAGTTACTGGCGATCAACCCGCCGCTCCGAACCCGGTCAGCGAGCAGCAGCTTTGGAGGAAAAGTGGACACCGTACTAGGTGTCTCGATGGCACCCACCGCGGTCCGGATGGTTCTCGTCGAGGGCGAAAACGCCGACGGTGCAACGGTCGACGAGGACGGCTTCGACGTCAACGCCGCCGACGACGCACCGACGGTCAAGGCGGCCGATCAAGTGGTGTCCGCGATCCTCGGCACCCGGGAAGGCGCTGTCGACAGCGGCTATGACCTCCGCTCGATCGGTGTGACCTGGACCGATCCGGTCGAGGCCGCCGCGCTGCGGGATGCGTTGGCCGCGCGCAAGGTCGAAAACGTCATGCTCGTGTCGTCGTTCATGGCGGCCGCTGCGTTAGCCCAAGTCGTCGGCAACTCCGTGGGTTACTCCCAAACCGGGCTGCTGTTCGTCGAGCCCGACACCGCGACGCTGGCGGTGGTCAACAGCGCCGACGGGTCGATCACCGATGTACACCGTCAGCCATTGACCCCGGGCGGCGACCCGACGGCCGAACTCGCGGCGCTGGCGTCCGGCGCGGAATCGCTGGGTGTCCGGCCCGATGGGCTGTTCCTGGTCGGGTCGGGCGATGTCGATATTGCCGCGCTCAAGCCGAGGCTGGAGGCAGCGACCGGCATGATCGTCAGTGCCCCCGAGGAGCCCGAGACCGCGCTGGCCCGCGGGGCGGCGCTGGCGTCGGCCAACGCCCCGCTGTTCACCTCGTCGACCGAGGCGCTGGCCTACGCGCAAGACCCCGGCACCGGATTCATCAACCCCTACGCTGTCGCGCCCGGCTACTTCGACGTCGCGACCGACGGCAAAACCGGCGAGCAGGCCCTGGCCTACAGCGCAGTTGCCGACGACGACGCCTATACCGCGCTCGCCGACGACAGCCAAGCGGAAACCGGTCTGTACACCGGGGTCGCCGAAGAGGAGTCCGACGGCGGCCGCCGACCGCTGTTCCTGGTGGCCAGCGCAGTGGCGGCGATTTTCGTGGTGGGCGCCGCGGCTTTGCTGGTCGCGTTGGCGGTTAGCATGCGGCCGACCGCGGCGACCCGGCCCGATCCTGGTCACAACGCCAAGCCGGCTCCCGCAGCACCGGCGGCACCCGCACCGGCGTCCGCTCCGGCGCCGGCCCCGGCCGCCCCCCCGCCGGCACCCGAGGCGCCCGCGCCGGCTCCTGAAGCCCCGGCACCCGAGCCCGTCGTTCATGCGCCCGCGCCGGCGGCACCGGCTCCCGCGCCGGCACCCGAGGCGCCGGCTCCAGCTCCTGCTCCGGTGCCCGCAGCACCGCCGCCCGCCCCCGCGCCGCCCCCGGCGGCACCGGCACCCGCACCGCCACCCGCCGTGGTGCCGATCCCGATCCCGATTCCCGGCGTCCCGCCGGTTCTCGGTGGCCCCGGCCAGGGTCCGTGGGGTCCTGGAGGCGGCGGCTACCCCGGAGGCGGTGGTGGTGGCTACCCGGGTGGTGGCGGCGGCTTCCCCGGAGGCGGTGGTGGCTATCCCGGCGGCGGAGGCTTCCCCGGCGGCGGTGGTGGCCACGGCAGTGGCGGCGGCGGCTTCGGCGGCGGCCACGGAGGCTTTGGTGGCGGAGGTCACGGCGGCTGGGGTCACTGATCCCTGCGCCTGGCCAGCGTGTTTGACCCTCGACACGAAACCGTCACCTGACGTTTGACCCCCGCTCAGAAGAGCGATGCCGTTAGCTCATTGCCGCGACTTACACACGGGTGTATGAGGTGCACCGTTTTCGGTACGGGTTATCTGGGTGCTACCCACGCCGCGGGGATGGCCGAACTGGGTCACGAGGTCGTCGGTGTCGACATCGATCCCGGCAAGGTCGCCAAGCTGGCCGCCGGAGACGTACCGTTCTACGAGCCCGGCCTTCGAAAGATGTTGCGCGACAACATCGAAGCGGGCCGGTTGCGGTTCACCACCGATTACGACCTGGCCGCCGAGTTCGCCGACGTGCACTTCCTCGGGGTAGGCACACCGCAAAAGCGCGGTGAGTACGGGGCCGATCTGAGCCACGTCCATGCCGTAATCGACACGCTCGCACCTCGTTTGACCCGGCCCTCGGTGATCGTCGGCAAGTCGACGGTCCCGGTGGGCACGGCTGCCGAGCTGGTCGGACGGGCCCGCTCCGCCGCGCGGACCGGGGTGGACGTCGAAGTCGCCTGGAATCCTGAATTCCTGCGCGAAGGCTTCGCTATTCACGACACCCTGCACCCCGATCGTATTGTGCTTGGCGTGCAAGATGATTCGACGCGTGCCGAGGCGGCGATCCGCGAGATGTACGCGCCGATGCTCGGCGAGGACGTGCCCTTCCTGGTGACGGACTTGCAGACCGCCGAACTGGTGAAGGTCTCCGCGAACGCGTTTCTGGCCACCAAGATCTCGTTCATCAACGCGATCTCCGAGGTGTGCGAGGCTGCCGACGCCGACGTCACGCTGCTGGCCGACGCGCTCGGCCACGACCCGCGGATCGGACGTCGATTCCTCAACGCCGGGTTGGGATTTGGCGGTGGCTGCTTGCCGAAGGACATTCGCGCGTTCATGGCCCGCGCCGGTGAGCTCGGTGCGGATCAGGCACTCACGTTCCTGCGCGAAGTCGACAACATCAACATGCGGCGCCGCACCAAAATGGTCGAACTCGCGACCAAGGCGTGCGGAGGTTCGCTGCTCGGGGCCAACATCGCCGTTCTCGGCGCCGCGTTCAAGCCCGAATCCGACGACGTGCGCGACTCGCCGGCACTCAACGTCGCGGGCCAGCTGCAACTCAACGGCGCCGCGGTCAACGTCTACGATCCCAAGGCGCTGGAGAACGCGCAGCGGCTCTTCCCGACCCTGAACTACGCAGTCTCGGTTGAGGAAGCGTGCGATCGGGCAGATGCAGTGCTCGTGCTCACCGAGTGGCCGGAGTTCGTCGAGCTCGACCCCGACGTGCTCGCCGACCGGGTGCGCTCCCGCGTCGTGGTCGATGGCCGCAACTGCCTCGACGTGCAGCGCTGGCGGCAGGCCGGTTGGCGCCTACATTCCCTCGGGCGCCGCGTAGCCTGACCGCGTGGACTATGCGGTCGAGTTTCTCGAGCAGAACCGCGCCTTCGGCGAGCTGATCCGCGGCGGCGAAGCCTCCGCCCCGATCCCGACGTGTCCGGGCTGGAACCTTGACCAGCTGCTGCGTCATGTCGGTCGCGGTGACCGGTGGGCCGCGCAGCTCATCACCGACCGCGTCGACGACTACCTCGATCCGCGCACGGTCCCGAACGGCAAGCCGCCATCCGACCCGGACGGGGCGATCGCCTGGCTGCACGAGGGGGCTCAGCGGCTCATTGACGCGATCGACGACGTCGGTGCGGAGAGCCCGGTGTGGACTTTCCTGGGCTCGCGTCCGGCCTCCTGGTGGGTGCGGCGGCGGCTGCACGAGGCGACCGTGCATCGCGCCGACGCCGCGCTGGCGCTCGGCGTCGGTTACTCGCTCACACCTGAGCTGGCAGCCGACGCCATCAGCGAATGGCTTGAGCGAGTCGCGGCCCAAGCGGGCAGCAACGAAGCGGCGCTCCCGCTGGACGACGGCCAAACCGTCCACCTGCACGCCGACGACCATGGTCTGGGCGCGGCCGGTGAATGGACCATCCGCGCCGGCGGGCATCGGATCACGTGGTCACACGGCCACGACAAGGGCGACGTGGCGTTGCGCGGCGGGGCGGTCGACCTGCTGCTGGCAGTCGTGCGGCGAGTTGCGGTCGCCGACACCGACATCGCGGTATTTGGTGACGCGTCGATTTGGCAGAACTGGCTCGACCGCACGCCGTTCTAGACGCACGCGGTACGTTTCTACACCATGACCACATCGGAGATGGCCACCGTATTGGCGTGGCACGACGCGTTGAATGCGGGCGACACCGACACGCTGCTGGCCCTGTCCAGCGACGACATCGAAGTCGGCGACGCGCACGGCGCCGCCCAGGGCCACGCCGCGTTGCAGGAGTGGGCAACCGCTCACCCGCGCCACGCAGAGGTGGGCCGGATCTATGTGCACGACGGCGTGGTGGTGGTCGAGCAAAAGGTCGGCGGACCGGGTGAATCCGGCCAAACCGTCGCGTCGGCGTTCCGTGTGGTGCACGATCACGTGACTTCGGTGTTCCGTCACGACAATGTGGCTGCGGCGCTGGCCGCGACCGATCTGACGGACGCCGATCTCGTCGACTGAGGGGGTAGCGGATGCGAGGGATCATTCTGGCCGGTGGCTCGGGGACTCGGCTTCATCCGATCACCATGGGTGTCAGCAAGCAGTTGCTGCCCGTCTACGACAAGCCGATGATCTACTACCCGCTGTCGACCCTGATGATGGCCGGGATACGCGACATCCAGGTGATCACCACCGTTCCCGACGCCGCCGCATTCCAACGACTTCTCGGTGACGGCAGCCAATTCGGCATCAACATCACCTACGCGGTACAAGGTCGCCCCGAGGGTCTGGCCCAGGCATTCGCCATCGGCGCCGGCCATATCGGGTCCGACTCGGTGGCTTTGGCGTTGGGCGACAACATCTTCTACGGCCCAGGACTCGGCACCAACCTCCGCCGCCACCAAAACATAGACGGCGGAGCAATTTTCGCCTACTGGGTGGCCAACCCGTCGGCCTATGGTGTCGTCGACTTCAGCCCGGACGGCATTGCTCTCTCGATCGAGGAGAAGCCGGCGACGCCGAAGTCGAATTTCGCGGTGCCCGGTCTGTACTTCTACGACAACGACGTCGTCGAGATTGCCCGGAACCTGAAACCCTCTGCGCGTGGCGAATACGAGATCACCGATGTCAATCGGACCTACCTCAATCAGGGCCGGCTGACCGTCGACGTGCTGGCCCGCGGTACCGCCTGGCTGGATACCGGGACGTTCGACTCACTGGCCGACGCCGGCGACTACATTCGCACGCTCGAGCGTCGCCAAGGTCTGAAAGTCAGCGTCCCCGAAGAAATCGCGTGGCGGATGGGCTACATCGACGATGCGCAGCTGACCCGGCGCGCCGAAACTTTGCTGAAATCCGGCTACGGCACCTATTTGCTGCAGCTACTGGAACGGGGCTGACGCTCAGCCGCCGGACAATGGGCGTCCCATGACGGTCAACCGGTTGCCGTAGCGGGGACCGTGTCCGAAGCCGCCGTTGCGGGCTGCGGACGCGCCCGGCATGCCCGGCATACCGGCCGGCACGGCTTCGGTACCACCGCCAGCCGGACCCACCGCGTTGGTCCAGCCACCGCCGGCGTAGGTGACGCCGCTGTGGTTGGCGACTTGCGCCGTCGCCGACCACGCCGGCGGGACGGACAGCTTGCCGACCAGAGTGCTGCCGCCGGTGTTCACCGACACGCCCCCGCCCGGCACGGCCGCGGGAGTCGGAACCGGCGGCGGCGGAGCGATGTATCCGGTGACGCCGGCACCGCCGGGCGCCGACTCGACGTTGGGGTTCAACGAGTTGATGTCG
Organism: Mycobacterium paraterrae; assembly: GCF_022430545.2. Lineage (NCBI taxonomy): Bacteria > Bacillati > Actinomycetota > Actinomycetes > Mycobacteriales > Mycobacteriaceae > Mycobacterium > Mycobacterium paraterrae. The sequence goes on from NZ_CP092488.2 coordinate 2,551,272, forward strand.
GCGATACCACTGGTGACCGCGGGCGTGATGATCGCAGGACTGGTGTAGCCGGCCGACACGAAACCGTTCACCAGGCTCGAGTTCAGGAAGGTTCCGATGGAGTTACCGTCGGCGCCGTCCAGGAAGTTCAGGATCTGACCGAGGAAGCCGAAGTCTTGCGGGGCAGCCGCCGCGGACATCGGCGAGGTGAGCTGATTCAGCGACCCTGGGATCGCCGAGGTGAGCTGCTGCAGCTGAGATTGGACGCCGGCGCCGGTACTGGCGCCGTTGGCCTGGCTGACCGCCGAACCTTGCATCGCCTGTGCGGCGGGGTTAGACGTTTCCGGTGCCTGAGTGAACGGCTTGACCGCCGATGCGGCCGCCGAGCTTCCGGCGTAGCCGTACATCGCGGCGGCGTCCTGGGCCCACATCTCGCCGTACATGGCTTCGTTGGCGGCGATCGCTGGAGTGTTTTGGCCGATGACATTGGTCGCGACCAGCATGGCCAGCTGCGCGCGGTTGGCGGCGATTTCCATCGGGGGGACGGTCATCGCGAAAGCCGCTTCGTAGGCGCTCGCGGCGTCCGAGGCTTGGGCCGCGGCCTGGCCGGCCAGCGCTCCGGTCGTGGTCATCCAGGTGATGTAGGGGGCGACGGCGGCGGCCATGGTCGCGGATGTCGGGCCGAGCCATTCGTCGTCCAGCACGTCGATCGTGGACTGGTACTGGATTGCGGCCGACTCGAGCTCGGCGGCGATCAGATTCCACGCCGCTGACGCCGTGCGCATGGACGTCGACCCGGGACCGGAATACATCCTCCCAGAATTGACTTCAGGTGGCAGTGCGCCGAAGTCGATCATCGACGGTCCACACTCGGGGCCGTCGAGGTACACAATCGGTTGCGGTCGGCCGTTGCCGCGGGCGACTGCGCCTGCGTCGCAACAGAGAACATCGCAACTCTCCTTTCGATAAACGCCGATCTATCCAGATCCGTTGATGCAAATTTTCCAAAGCGCAAAATGCGCGGATGCGTGAAGGTCGACCGGGACGACATCTGCTAGTCGATCCGCCGCACCCCCGTGGTCAGGTCATGCGCGCCGCAGAACCTCTCGCGCAGCCACTACTTTGTGCGAGCCGTCGAGGCGGAAACGTTGGCATAGATGCAACCCATAGTGCGCCTAAGCATCGCGCGGGTGCGAATTGAGCGGCCAAATTCATAGAAAGTTCAAATTTGGCGCTGGCATTCGGCTGTGCTCTACGCACAGCTGACGAATGGGAAAGTATCAGGAATTTTGACAGGAACGCTCAGCAACCGGGGGAGATGGTAACGGGTGGACTGTTCGGTGGTGGACCGGGAATTGCCTATTGGCGGTAGCTGGCTAGGAAGTTGCCCAGCCGCTCGATGGCGCGGGCCAGGTCGCGCGACCAGGGCAGAGTGACGATCCGCAGGTGATCCGGTGCGGGCCAATTGAACCCGGTTCCCTGGGTCACCAAGATCTTTTCCTGCAATAGCAGATCGAGAACGAGTTGCTCGTCGTCGACGATCTCGTACACCTCGGGATCGAGCCGCGGGAACGCGTACAGCGCACCGGCGGGCTTGACGCACGACACCCCGGGGATCTCGTTCAGCTTGGACCACGCGACATCGCGCTGCTCGAGCAGACGACCACCGGGCAACACCAAGTCGTCGATGCTCTGATGACCACCCAGCGCGACCTGAATCGCATGTTGCGCAGGGACATTCGGGCACAACCGCATATTCGCCAGCAGATGAATGCCTTCGATGAAGCTGCTGGCGTGGTCCTTGGGTCCGGTGATGGCCAGCCAACCGGCCCGATACCCGGCGACCCGATAGGCCTTTGAGAGGCCGTTGAACGTCAGGCACAGCAGGTCCGGCGCCAAGGACGCCAGGCTGATGTGCCGGGCATCGTCGTAGAGGATCTTGTCGTAGATCTCGTCGGCGAGCAGCAGCAGCTGGTGTTTGCGAGCCAATTCGGTGATCTGCGTGAGGATTTCGCGGCTGTAGACGGCGCCGGTTGGGTTGTTCGGGTTGATCACCACCAGCGCCTTGGTGCGATCGGTGATCTTCGACTCGATGTCGGCGATATCCGGCTGCCAGCCCTGGGTTTCGTCGCACAGGTAGTGCACCGGGGTGCCACCCGCGAGCGACGTCGAGGCGGTCCACAGTGGATAGTCCGGCGCGGGGATCAGCACCTGATCGCCGTTGTCCAGCAACGCTTGCAGGGTCAGCGTGATCAGCTCGGACACTCCGTTGCCCAGGTATACGTCGTCGACGTCGAAACGGGGAAAGCCCTCGACGAGTTCGTATCGGGTGACCACTGCGCGCCGCGCCGGCAGGATGCCCTTGGAGTCCGAGTAACCCTGCGCGTAAGGCAGCGCTTGGATCATGTCGCGCATGATGACGTCGGGCGCATCGAAGCCGAACGGCGCGGGGTTGCCGATGTTGAGCTTGAGGATGCGGTGCCCCTCGGCCTCGAGGCGCGCGGCGTGATCGTGCACCGGGCCGCGGATCTCGTAGAGCACGTCCTGCAGCTTCGAAGACTGCGCGAACGTGCGCTGCCGCGGCTGATGTCCCGCGCCTTGCCAGGGCAGCTGGTGAGTGGTCACGTCACCAATGGTGCCATGGTTGTCTAACTATTTAATAATTCGATCGACGGCCTGATCAGCGCTTACCTGGCGGACGGGCCCCGCGGGCGATCCCCAGACCCTTGACCGGTGCCGCCGGCGCGCCGCCACCGTCGCCGTTGCCGCCGGTGTCGGCAGGCGTGGATTGCGGCTCTTGCTTCGCCTCGGGCTCGGGCGTGGACTCTGCTTTCGGTGCGGCTTCCGGCTTCGGGGTCGGGGCGGCGGCCTTCTTGGCGCCCGGGCGCTTGGCCCCGGCTGCGATGCCCAGGCCCTTGACCGGTGCCGCCGGCGCCGCGGCTTCCGTCTTGGCTTCGGCGGGCTTTTCCTCGGCCGGCTCGGACGTCGTCTCGGGCTCGGTGGGTTCGGACGGTGTCGCAGCCGCCGGCTTGGCGGCCGTCTTCTTCGCGCCGGGGCGCTTGGCCCCGCCGGCGATGCCCAGGCCCTTGACCGGCGCGGCAGCCGCCGACGCCTTGGGAGCCTCCTCTTCGGTGGCCGAAGAAGCTTGCGCGGCTTCGGCTTTGGGAGCCGCCTTCTTGGCGCCGGGGCGCTTGGCCCCACCGGCGATGCCCAGACCCTTGACCGGCGCGGCTTCCGTCTTAGCTTCGGCGGGCTTCTCCTCGGCCGGCTCCGCGACCTCTGGCTCGGCGGCCGGCGCCGGAGCTGTCGCGGTGGACGCCTTCGGGGCGGTCTTCTCGGCCTTCTCCGCACGCTCGGCGGCTTCCTTGGCCGCGGTGCCCTTCTCCGGCAATGTGACCGTGCTGCGATCGAGCGACTCGAGAAGCAGCTGCGCCACGTCGCGGACGTCGACGCCTTCGCGGCCGGCCGCCTCCTGACGGTCGTTGACGCCGTCGGTGATCATCACCCGGCAGAACGGGCACGCGACCGCGACGGTCGAGGCGCCAGTGGCCAGCGCTTCGTCGACGCGCTCGTGGTTGATCCGCTTGCCGATGTGCTCTTCCATCCACATCCGCGCCCCACCGGCGCCGCAGCAGAAGCTGCGGTCGGCATGCCGCGGCATCTCGGCGAGCTTTGCCCCGGCCGCGCCGATCAGCTCACGCGGAGCCTCGTAGACCTTGTTGTGGCGGCCCAGGAAGCAGGGGTCGTGGTAGGTGACGTCCTCGGAAACCGGGCTCACCGGAACGAGTTGCTTGTCACGCACCAGCCGGTTCAGCAGCTGCGTGTGGTGCAGCACGGTGTAGTTGGCACCCAGCTGCTTGTATTCCCGGCCCAGGGTGTTGAAGCAGTGCGGACAGGTCACCACGATCTTGCGGTCGACCGTCTCCACGCCCTCGAACAATCCGTCGAGAGTCTCCTTGGCCTGCGCGGCCAACTGCTGGAACAGGAACTCGTTGCCCGACCGGCGGGCGGAGTCACCGTTGCAGGTCTCACCGGTGCCCAGCACCAGATACTTCACCCCGGCGGTGGCCAGCAGTTCCGCGACGGCCTTGGTGGTCTTTTTGGCCTTGTCGTCGTAGGCGCCCGCGCAGCCGACCCAGAACAGGTACTCGAAGCCGTCGAAGCTGTCGACGTCCTCGCCGTAGACCGGGACGTCGAAGTCGACCTCGCTGATCCAGTCGGTACGCGCCGATGCGTTCTGGCCCCACGGGTTGGCCTTGGTCTCCAGGTTTTTGAACAGCACCGACAGCTCCGAGGGGAACTCGGATTCCATCATCACCTGGTAGCGGCGCATGTCGACGATGTGGTCGATGTGTTCGATGTCCACCGGGCACTGTTCGACGCAGGCGCCGCAGTTCACGCACGACCAGAGGACGTCGGGGTCGATGACGCCGCCCTGCTCCGCGGTGCCGACCAGGGGACGGGTGGCTTGCGCTGGTCCGGATCCGACGATGCGTCCGAAGCCCGACTCGGGCACGTGGTGCTCCTCGTCGTGCTTCTCACCGGTCAAGTCCTCGGTGATGCCGCCTTCGGGCGTGCTCTCGAGCGGGCTTTCCTTCTCACCGAGGATGTAGGGCGCCTTGGCCATCCAGTGATCGCGCAGGTCCATGATGACGAGCTTGGGAGACAACGGCTTTCCGGTGTTCCATGCCGGACACTGCGACTGGCAGCGCCCACACTCGGTACAGGTGGCGAAGTCGAGGTTGCCCTTCCAGGTGAAGTCCTCGATTTTGCCGCGCCCGAAGATGGCGTCCTCGGCGGGATCTTCGAAGTCGATCGGCTTGCCGTGTGACTCCAGGGGCAGCAGCGGACCGAGTCCGTTGGGCAGTCGCTTGAACGTGACGTTGATCGGCGCCAGGAAGATGTGCAGGTGCTTGGAGTGCAGCACGATCAGCAGGAACACCAGGGCGACCGCGATGTGGGCCAGCAGCGCGATGGTCTCGATCCATTCGTTGGCGGTGACGCCGAGCGGCTGCATGAGCACGCCCATGCCGTGCGAGAAGAACGCCCCCCAGCCGTAGGGCAGGGTGCCGGTGACGGCCGAAGCGCCGCGGAAGATCGAGAAGCTGAGGATGACCAGGAAGATCATGAACAGGATCAGCCAGGCGCCACCGGTGTGCGAGCCGTAGAACCGCGACGAGCGGCCGTATTCCTTGGGCTCGGAACGCAACCGGATGATCGTGAAGGTGCCGATGCCGACGAGCACGCCGAGGGCGATGAAGTCCTGCAGGAAACCGAGCCCATCCCAGCGCCCGACGAGCGGGATGTGGAAGTGGTCGTCGAACAACGCGCCGTAGGCCTCGACGTACACCGTGGCGAGGATGAAGAAGCCCCACATGGTGAGGAAGTGCGCGATTCCCGGGATCGACCATTTCAGCAGCTTGCGCTGGCCGAACACCTCCGAGATCTGCGCCCAGATCCGCGCGCCGATGTCGTCGGTGCGACCGGTGGCGGGCTGGCCGGACATGGTGAGCTTGAACAGCCACAGGACTCGGCGGAGTGCGAGCAAAGCGATGACCGCGGTCCCGCCCAAGCCGACGATCAATCTGATCAGCATCTGCGTCTGCACGAAGCTTCTCCCCAATATTCAGTGTTACTGACCGGTAACTAACCGTATGTTACTCGTCGGTAGCTTTACTACTGCACCTGCTCAAGCCATATAAGCATGCCCATAGTGACATCTTCGACGGGGTTCCCGCGACGAAGGATGCCCTAACTTGGCGACGGCCATGCGTGGCGAGCGGCCCGTGAACGCCGTATATCGGTGCAGGTTAGAAGTGCGGTATCGGGGGTAGCGGGGGCAAATTACTGTGCCGCCAGTGGTGCCTCGGATGCTGCGGCGTCCAGGTCGGGGTGGGCACCGGCTCGATGGTGCTCTCCTCCGGCGGCGGCGTCGTCGTCGGCCCGGTGGTCGACGGTGTCGGCGACGTGGTGATCGTGTACTCCGACGTGGTGGTCGGCGTCCGGGTGGTGGTCGGGGCCCGCGTGCTGCCGCCGTTCCCCCGGGCAAGGATGGTCAGGCCGTAGACGATGATCGCGATCAGCATGATCACGGCCAACCCCCACAGCGCCAGCACCCAGCGCTTGAGGTACCAGGGACCTTCGGAGACGCTGAAGCTCTCGGTTTCATCGACGCCCTGCGAGTAATCGTCGTAGGACGGTCGGTTCTCATTCACCGCTAAGGCGTCCCGCCGTCGTGGTGGTGGTGATGGTGATGGCCGTCGAGGCTCGTGGTCGGTGTCGGCGGAGTGGTCGGTGGCGTCGTGGCCGGCTCGGTCGTCGACGGCGGGAAGGTCGTCGTGGCAGTCTCCGAGGGGGCCGCCGGCTCGGTGGTCGTGGGGGACGCCGTGGTCGATGGCGCCGACGTCGGCGTGGTCGGCGAGGTGGGCGTCTGCTTGGTGCCGCCCGATCCCTTCGTCTGATCGGCGAGGACGTAAATCAACAATCCGAGCAGGATCGCAGCGAACAAAGCAACGGTCAACGAGATGATCGGCCGGCGATACCAGGGTTGTCCGGGCGGCGTGCTGCCGGTTTCCTGGCTGCTGTAGTCGTAGTAGCCGGTCGGCGCTTCGCTGGGGTCCTCAGGGGATTCGTTGCCGGTCACGTACGCCAATGCTAGCCCCGGATCCCGGCGGGCTCACAGTGCCGTCGGCCTCAGAAAAGGTGCGGCAGGTGCCAGTGGTGATGGTGCCGCGGGGTTTGGGTGGGCGCGGGCGAGTTGACCGGTGGGGGCGGCGCCTGTTCGGACGGCTGCTCTGGCGACTCGGGTGGCGGCGGTTCGGTCGTCGTCGACGGGCCGGTTGTCGGCGGGGTGGTCGATGGTGACGTCGTGGACGACCGCGTCGGTGTGGTGGTCGACGTGTGCGGCGCCGGGACGCTGGCCCCACCGCCGCGCGACAGCTCGACGATGCCGTAGATGATCAGCGTGAGCAGCAACGCGGCCATCAGCGTCCACAGCGCGATCAGAAGCCGGCTGCGGTACCAGGGGCGGGGGGCAGGGTCGGGCGAGGTCGTGTCGTCGGGCGCGCTCGGGATCACCAGCTGCCGCGTGTCGTCGCTGCTGTAGTCGGCCATCCGCGTCGGCTGATCGCTCGGATCGTCGGGAAGGCCGGTCACGCCCCGATGCTACGTCAGAGCTGTCGTTGCACCTCGTCGGCGAAAAGCTGCAGGTGGTCGAGGTCCGACATGTCGAGCAGTTGCAGGTAGACCCGCGTCACGCCGATCTCGGCGAACGGGCCGAGTTGGTCGACGATCTGCGCTGGGGTGCCTGCCAGCGGTGAGTTGGACCGAAGCTCGTCGACCTCACGTCCGATCGCGGCGGCGCGCTTGGCGATCTCGGCGTCGTCGCGGCCCGCGCACACCACGAAGGCCGCCGAGTACGTCATCGAATCGGCGGGCCGGCCGACGGCATCGACGGCCTCGCGGACCCGGTCGAACTGGGTCGCGATGGTGTCCAGCGGCGCGAACGGCACGTTGTATTCGTCGGCGAAGGTGGCGGCCAGCCGCGGCGTCCGCTTGGCGCCCGAACCTCCGACCAGAATCGGGGGATGCGGGCGCTGGACCGGTTTGGGCAACGCCGGTGACTCCTTGACGGCGTAATGCGTTCCCGCGTAATCGAACGTCTCACCGAGCGGAGCGGTCCACAGGCCGGTGATGAGCTCGAGTTGCTCGGTGAGCCGGTCGAAGCGTTCGCGCAGCGGCGGGAACGGGATCGCGTAGGCTACGTGCTCCTTCTCGAACCAGCCGGTGCCGAGCCCGAATTCGACACGGCCACCGCTCATTTCGTCCACCTGAGCCACCGAGATGGCCAGTGGGCCGGGGTGGCGGAAGGTTGCCGAGGTGACCAGCGTGCCAAGTCGGATCGTCGACGTCTCGCGCGCGATGCCGCCCAGGGTCACCCACGAGTCAGTCGGGCCCGGCAGCCCGTCACCGCTCATGGCCAAGTAGTGGTCGGAGCGGAAGAACGCCGAGTAGCCCAGCGACTCCGCGGCCTGCGCGACTGCGAGTTGGTCGGCGTACCTGGCGCCTTGCTGCGGTTCAACGAATACCCGGAAGTCCACGACCGCCAGACTAGGCGTTCGCCGATGAATGACGCTCGCGGCGGGAGTCTGTCCGTCGGTGAGCGGTGCCGGTACCGCGTTATCCATTGAGCTGTGCCGGGAGCCCCACTTCAATGGTTAGGTCGGGGTCGTGGATTCCCTCGCGAAGCTTGTCCGCGACACCGTCGCGGTTCGGATCTTGGTCTCGGTGGTACTCGGCGGCGTGGTCGCTGTCGGAATCGGCAATACGGTCGGCTGGCGATTCGCGCTTGCCGGGTGGGTGGCCGCCGCGGCGCTGTATGTGGTGTGGACACAACGCATTCTGATCGGAATGGACGCCGAGCAGACCTGCCGCTGGGTGACTCGCGAAGATCCCACCCGGGTGGTCGCCGACGTCGTCATTCTGACCGCGAGCCTGGCGAGCCTGCTGGGTGTCGGTTACGTGGTGGCCGCCGGGTCGAAGCTGTCGGGGAGCGGCACGCTGCAGGCGGCGCTGCTCGGGGTTCTGACCGTCGCCGCCTCCTGGTTTGCGGTGCACACGTTGTTCACCGTGCATTACGCGCGGCTCTACTACTCAGATGAACCGGGCGGCATCAACTTTCACGATCCCAACCCGCCGCGCTTCCGTGATTTCGCGTACCTCGCGTACACGATCGGCATGACGTTTCAGGTCTCCGACACCGAGATCGGCGCGACCAGCATCAGGGCGACGGTGCTGCGGCATGCGCTGCTGTCCTACCTGCTGGGTGCCGTCGTGCTGGCGGTGACGATCAACTTGATCGCCGGGCTGGGCTCGAAAATCTAAAAGGTGTCGACCTTTTCGATGCTGACGAACATGCCGTGGCCGGTGTGCTGGTTGGTGAACCGGGTGCCGCTCTCGGCGGCCGCGATCGTCCAGCCGACTGCGTCGTAGGTCCGGTAATCGATAGGCACGGTGGGAATGTCGCCGAGATTGCCGGCCACCCACTGCACTTCGCCGGCCGCGGTGACGTTTACACCGTTGGCCTTCTCGCCGTCTTCGGTGGGCGGGTTGGCGAACTGCGCCTCACAGCCGACGCTGTCGCTGTCGATCTGGCAGCGCGTCTGTCCGGACTTGGTCTCGATGAAGACGCGGCCGTTGGGGTCCGGCTGTAGGGGAATCGCGGCCGCCGGCGGAGCGCCGCTCGACGGGGCGGGCTGCGTCGGGCTCGGCGACGGGATGGACGGCTTGGCCTTGGGGAAGGTCGGTTCGGTCGGCCCCGCCGCCGGAGACGCGGTCGGGGTGCCGGACGTGGTGGAGTGGCACCCACTGATCAGCGCGGCGCTCATCACCAGGCCGGCCAGTAGCCGGCCGCCGGGACGGGTGTGCAGTTCACGCGCAGACATCGCACCTGAAGCGTACGCAGGACTCGAGCCATGTGACCGCAGTGACGCGCCGGTCCGCTACTGCGGGGGAAATCCTCCGGTCGCGACCGGACCCCAGCGGCGCGGCGTCACGCGGATCAGGCATTTGCGCTGGCTGACCATCGCGCTGCGGTACTCCTCCCAGTCGGGGTGCTCACCGGCGATCGCGCGGTAGTAGTCGACCAGACCGTCGACGGCGTCGGGCACGTCGATCACCTCGGCGTCGCCGTCGACCTGTACGTAGGCGCCGTTGAACTCGTCGGAGAGCACTACCACGCTGGCTTTGGGAGTGCGCCGGATGTTGGCGCTCTTGGCGCGCTGGGGATAGCTCGCGATCACCAGCCTGCCCTGGTCGTCGACGCCGCCGGTCACCGGCGAACTCTGCAGCGAGCCGTCCGCGCGAAACGTGGTCAGTACCATCCGGTGTCGCGGCCGGACGAAATCGAGCAACTCGGCCAGGTCGACGGTGTCAGCCGTCGCGATTTTGGGAGCCATGCCACCAACGTAGCCCCTTGCGCAGCTTTGCTTGTCGCCCTTAGGTATTGATGGTCAAGGTCTGCGCCGCGGGGCCGAACATCGTTTGCTTGATGGCGCCGAGCGTGCCTTGGTCCTTGCCGTCGAGCGGTCGCAACAGGTCGGCCGCGGCGCCGGCCACCGCTCCCTCGTCCGCAACGGCATCGACAATGCCGAACTGGCGAGCGTCGTCACCGCCGAATCGGCGCCCGGTGGTCATCGAGGCGACGGCGGCCTGCGGGGTGAGCTTGGCCTGGATCAGTGCGGCCATTCCCGGCGTGAACGGAATGCGGATGTCGACCTCGGGGAAACAGAAGTAGCCGCGGTCGGCTCGCATCACCCGAAAGTCGTGTGCGATGGCGAGCATTGCACCGGCCCCGAACGCGTGGCCGACCACCGCCGCCGCGGTCGGAATCGGCAGCGTCAGGAACCGCGCAAGCATCCCCTGCACCCGCCCGACGTACCACGTCGTCTGATCCCCATGCGCGCCAAGCCAATCGAGGTCTAGGCCGTTGGAGTAGAACTTGCCACCGCCGGTGGTCACCAGCCCCTGGGCGCCGGATCCGACAAGGTCGTCCAGGTGGCCGTCGATCTCGTCGAGAAACTCTGGGGAGAACCGGTTTTCGTCGTCTCCGAGGTCGAGAACGGCGATTTTGTCGTCGTAAGTCAGGCTGATCGTCATGTGTTTCCTTTTCTCCGAGGGGGTGGTGGTCCGATATCGAGCACCGCGCGCACGGATGCCCGCAAGTGCTCGCGGGCGGTCGGGTCGTGCAGCCGGTCGCGGCTCAACACGATTGCGGTCGGTAGGTCGACGATGCAGGTGGTGATCGTGTCGACGGCGCGGGCGTCGGTGCGCTGCCACAGCGTGTCGGCGAGCCGGATCATCACGTCGATCAGCAGCCGGTGCAGGCCGTTCAGCTCGGCCGTGACGTCGTCTGGCAGTTCGGACTTCAGCAGCTCTTCGCGCGACACCGCCCACATCACCGCGGACGAGTCGCGATGCCGTTCGGCGAACACTACCGGTGCCTCGGCGGCGGCTACCACGGCGGCGTGTGCGTCAGCGTCGGCTAGTGCCTGGTCGACCAGCGCGCCCTGAAGGCCGAAAAAGCGCCGTGCGGCGCGTATCCAGGCGCGGGCCAGCAGGCCCGAGCGCGACGTGAACGTGTGGTAGAGCGCGCCGTTGGAGACGCCGACCGCGCTGCTGACCGCGCGGATGGTGACCGCTGCGGGCCCGGATGCCACCGTCAACGCCTCGACGGCGTCCAGCACCCGATCCGGCTCGTGAAGGCGGGGGCGAGGCACCCCAGCACCATAACAGAGCGGATGCTCTATTACTCGGGCGCCAGCTCCGGAACCTCGGGAGTGGGCTCGTCGAGCCCGGCTGCGCTGGTGACGCGCTCGCGGACCAGGAACCAGCCGCCGACCAGGGCGGGGACGGCGGCCACAAGCGCGGCGATCACCCAGGGCCCCTTCTCCGGGTCGAGAGTCATCAGCACCAGCACGCTGAGCAGAAACGCCAACGTGACATATCCGCTATAGGGGGCCCACGGCATCCGGAAGTCCGGCCGCTGCATGGTCCCGGCTTTGGCTCGGTGGTAGGCGCGGAGTTGGCACAACACGATCGTGGCCCAGGCCGCCAGGACGCCGACTGCGGCGATGTTGAGGACAATCTCGAAGGCCTCGCTGGGTTTCACCGCGTTGAGCACGACGCCGAACAGTCCGATGACGGCGGTCAACAGGATGCCCCCATATGGCACACCATGTTTGGACATCCGGGCGGTGAACTTGGGACCGCTGCCGTTGACCGACATCGACCGCAGAATCCGGCCGGTGGAATAAAGGCCGGCGTTCAGGCTGGAGAACGCGGCGGTCAGAACCACGACGTTCATCAGCGACCCGGCGCCGCTGAAACCGATGTGCGAGAAGAACGTGACGAACGGGCTCTCGCCATGCTTGTAGGTGGTGTAGGGGAGCAGCAGCGCTAGCAAAAGCACTGAGCCGCAATAGAAGACCGCGATCCGCGCGATCACCGAGTTGATCGCGCGCGGCATGACCTTCTCCGGGTTGGCGGTTTCGCCGGCCGCAGTGCCCACCAGTTCGACTGCCGCGTAGGCGAATATCACCCCCGACGTGACCAAGACGAGCGGCAACAGGCCCGTCGGCAGGAATCCTCCGTGGTGAGCCCACAGGTCCGGGCCGGTGGTCTTTCCGTCGATCTTGAAACGGCCGGCCAGGAAGACGATTCCGACGACAAGGAACGTCGTCAGGGCCAGCACTTTGATCAGGGCCGCCCAGAACTCGAATTCACCGAAGGCCTTCACCGAGATCAGGTTCACCGACACCACTGCCGCCAGGGCGACAAGGGCGAGGGTCCACTGGGGGACCGCCTCGAATGCGGTCCAGTAGTGGAAGTAGCTGGCGATCGCGGTGCTGTCCACGATGGCCGCCATGGCCCAGTTCAGGAAGTACATCCAGCCTGCGACGAATGCCGCCTTCTCGCCGAAGAATTCACGGGCGTAGGACACGAACGATCCGGAAGCCGGCCGATGCAGCACGAGTTCGCCCAGCGCGCGCAGGATCAGAAAGACGAAGCCCCCGCAGATTCCGTAGATGAGGAACAATCCGGGTCCGGCCGACGCGAGGCGGGCTCCGGCGCCCATGAAGAGCCCAGTGCCGATCGCGCCGCCGATCGCGATCATCTGCATTTGCCGATTGCTGAGGTCGTGGTGATAGCCCTCGTCTTCGCGGGAGAACTTAGACGGTCCGCCCGAGGCAGGACCGGGCGCGCTTGGCGGCGGTGGCATTGAATTCCTTACGTCGTGGGGCAATGCTGCGGCGCCGGGCACAACCGCGTGAGGAGTCGGATGTGAACCTATCTGACGACGGCGTCCCTCGCCGCGCAAAGCTGCGTTCTGAGCAGCCTCGATCCGCTGCGCGACCCACGGAGGGCCCACCTGCTACTCGGCCCAGCAGGGACATGAGGCTGTCCGGAAAATTCTGCGCATCGCGGGAACAAACTCCGGAAAGACGTCGTTGAGCCATCTGACAAACTTGAGCGGATCAGACTCAAGCCTGAGTTGACAGCGACGGCTCGCTGAAGGCAAGGTTGAGCGAGGTTCACTCAGCAGCGTAGTGCTTACGAAGCTCGAAATATCAGGGAGGATCCACTATGGCTCGTGCGGTCGGTATCGACCTCGGGACCACCAACTCCGTCGTCGCAGTTCTCGAGGGTGGCGACCCCGTCGTCGTCGCCAACTCCGAGGGCGCGCGGACGACCCCCTCCGTCGTGGCGTTCGCGCGCAACGGCGAAGTGCTGGTCGGCCAGCCCGCCAAGAACCAGGCAGTGACCAACGTCGACCGGACCATCCGTTCGGTCAAGCGGCACATGGGCACCGACTGGTCCGTAGAGATCGACGGAAAGAACTACACCGCGCAGGAAATCAGCGCCCGCATCTTGCAGAAGCTGAAGCGTGACGCGGAAAGCTACCTCGGTGAGGACATCGCGGACGCGGTGATCACCGTCCCGGCCTACTTCAATGACGCACAGCGTCAGGCCACCAAGGAAGCCGGCCAGATTGCCGGCCTGAACGTGCTCCGGATCGTCAACGAGCCGACCGCGGCCGCGCTGGCCTACGGCCTGGACAAGGGTGAGAAGGAGCAGACCATCCTGGTCTTCGACCTCGGTGGTGGCACCTTCGACGTGTCGCTGCTGGAGATCGGTGACGGTGTCGTGGAGGTGCGTGCCACCTCGGGTGACAACCACCTCGGTGGTGACGACTGGGACCAGCGGGTTGTCGACTGGCTGGTCGAGAAGTTCAAGGGCACCAGCGGCATCGACCTGACCAAGGACAAGATGGCGATGCAGCGGCTGCGGGAAGCGGCCGAGAAGGCCAAGATCGAGCTGTCCAGCTCGCAGAGCACCTCGATCAACCTGCCCTACATCACCGTTGACGCGGACAAGAACCCGCTGTTCCTTGACGAGCAGCTGACCCGCGCCGAGTTCCAGCGAATCACCCAGGACCTGCTGGACCGCACGCGCCAGCCGTTCCAGTCGGTGGTCAAGGACGCCGGCATCGCGGTTTCCGAAATTGACCACGTGGTGCTGGTGGGTGGTTCCACCCGTATGCCCGCCGTGACCGACCTGGTCAAGGAATTGACCGGTGGCAAGGAGCCCAACAAGGGCGTCAACCCGGACGAGGTTGTCGCCGTGGGTGCCGCGCTGCAGGCCGGTGTGCTCAAGGGTGAGGTGAAAGACGTTCTGCTGCTTGACGTCACACCGCTGAGCCTTGGTATCGAAACCAAGGGTGGCGTGATGACCAAGCTGATCGAGCGCAACACCACCATCCCGACCAAGCGGTCGGAGACCTTCACCACGGCCGACGACAACCAACCGTCGGTGCAGATCCAGGTCTTCCAGGGTGAGCGCGAAATCGCCTCGCACAACAAGCTGCTCGGGTCGTTCGAGCTGACCGGTATCCCGCCGGCCCCGCGCGGCGTGCCGCAGATCGAGGTCACCTTCGACATCGACGCCAACGGCATCGTGCACGTCACCGCCAAGGACAAGGGCACCGGCAAGGAGAACACGATCAAGATCCAGGAGGGCTCCGGCCTGTCCAAGGAGGAGATCGACCGGATGATCAAGGACGCCGAGGCGCACGCGGACGAAGACCGTAAGCGTCGCGAAGAGGCGGACGTCCGTAACCAGGCCGAGACGCTGGTCTACCAGACGGAGAAGTTCGTCTCCGAACAGCGCAGCGCCGAAGGCGGATCCAAGGTTCCCGAGGACACGCTGAACAAGGTGGACGCCGCGGTGGCGGAAGCCAAGACGGCGCTGGAAGGCACCGACATCGGCGCCATCAAGACGGCCATGGAGAAGCTGGGCCAGGAATCCCAGGCTCTGGGCCAGGCCATCTACGAGGCCACTCAGGCTGAGCAGGCCGCCGGCGGCGGCGCCGGTGAGCCCGGACACGCCGGAGCCGATGACGTTGTCGACGCGGAGGTGGTCGACGATGACCGGGAGGGCCAGTGACCGAAGGGAACTCAGACGAACCGGTGACCGTCACTGACAAGCGACGCATCGATCCCGAGACCGGCGAGGTACGCCACGTCGATGCCGGTGCCGCCCCTGCGGGGGCGGCGCCGGACGCGTCGGCCGGTGACAGCTCGGCTAACAGCGAGAAGGTTGCCGAGCTGACCGCGGACCTGCAGCGGGTGCAGGCCGACTACGCCAACTACCGCAAACGGGCGTTGCGCGACCAGGAGGCCAGTGCCGAGCGGGCCAAAGCCAGCGTGGTGGGCCAATTGCTGGGTGTACTCGACGATCTCGAGCGGGCACGCAGCCACGGCGACCTGGACTCGGGTCCGTTGAAGTCGGTGGCCGACAAGCTCGTCGGTGCGCTGACCGGGCTCGGCTTGACGGCCTTCGCCGCGGAAGGTGACGACTTCGACCCGGCACTGCACGAGGCCGTTCAGCACGAAGGCGATGGCGGACCGGGATCCAAACCGGTGATCGGCACGGTGATGAGACAGGGTTACCGGCTCGGCGAGCAGGTGCTGCGGCACGCGCTCGTGGGAGTGGTGGACACCGTCGCGGAGGGGTCGGACAACTCCGGGACCGCCGACACCGGCGATAACGACGCGAATGAGGGTGAACAGCACGCAGAATCAGAGCCGTCGGAGAAGTAACGACGGGTTCGACGACAGAAAGGCCGAGGAGGTGACGCGGCATGGCTCAACGCGAATGGGTTGAGAAGGACTTCTACAAGGAGCTGGGCGTCTCCTCTGACGCCACCGCCAAAGAGATCAAGACGGCGTACCGCAAGCTGGCTTCGGACCTGCATCCGGACAAGAACCCGGACGGGGCCGAGCGGTTCAAGGCGGTATCCGAGGCGTACAGCGTGTTGTCCGACGAGGCCAAGCGCAAGGAGTACGACGAGACCCGTCGACTCTTCGCGGGTGGCGGATTCGGTCGGCGATTCAACGGCGGCGGTGCCGGCGACTTCGCCGGCGGGTTCGGCGGTGACGGCGCGGAGTTCAACCTCAACGACCTGTTCGACGCTGCCGGGCGCAGCGGCGGCGGGAACATCGGTGACCTGTTCGGCGGATTGTTCGGTCGCGGTGCGCAACCGCGGCCCAGCCGGCCGCGTCGCGGCAACGACCTGGAAACCGAGACCGAGCTGGACTTCCTCGAGGCCACCAAGGGCGTAGCGATGCCGCTGCGGCTGACCAGCCCGGCGCCGTGCACCAACTGCCATGGCAGTGGCGCGCGACCGGGCACCAGCCCGAAGGTCTGCCCGACGTGCAACGGTGCGGGCGTCATCAACCGCAACCAAGGCGCTTTCGGGTTTTCCGAGCCTTGCACCGAGTGCCGCGGCAGCGGGTCGATCATCGAGCACCCCTGCGACGAGTGCAAGGGGACTGGTGTCACGACCCGCACCCGCACGATCAACGTACGGATCCCGCCGGGCGTGGAAGACGGGCAGCGAATCAGGCTGGCCGGGCAGGGCGAAGCGGGACTGCGCGGCGCTCCGTCGGGAGACCTGTACGTCACTGTGCACGTGCGGCCCGACAAGGTGTTCGGCCGCGACGGTGACGACCTCACCGTCAGCGTTCCGGTCAGCTTCAGCGAATTGGCCCTCGGCACAACGCTTTCCGTGCCGACGTTGGATGGCAAGGTCGGCGTTCGGGTGCCCAAGGGCACGGCCGACGGTCGCATCCTGCGGGTACGAGGACGCGGGGTGCCCAAGCGCTCCGGCGGTCAGGGCGACCTGCTGGTCACTGTGAAAGTCGCTGTGCCGCCGAATCTGGAAGGCGCTGCGAAAGAAGCGCTGGAAGCCTACGCGGTAGCCGAGCGGTCGAGTGGTTTCGATCCCCGAGCCGGATGGGCGGGTAACCGCTGATGGCCCAAAAAGATGAAGCCCGGACGTTTTTGATCTCGGTGGCCGCCGAGCTGGCCGGTATGCATGCCCAGACGCTGCGTACCTATGACCGGCTCGGGTTGGTCAGCCCCAGCCGCAGTTCCGGTGGGGGACGGCGCTATTCGCAACATGACGTCGACCTGCTACGTGAGGTTCAGCGGCTGTCTCAGGACGAAGGCGTCAACCTGGCCGGGATCAAACGGATCATCGAGTTGACCAACCAGGTCGAGGCGCTGCAGTCGCGGTTGAAGGAGATGGCCGCCGAGATCGAGGTACTGCGGGGCAACCAGCGCCGCGATATCGCGGTGGTGCCCAAGAGTACTGCAGTGGTGGTCTGGAAACCGCGCCGCTAGTTTTTGCGTCAAACATCAGCCAGGGCTGCGATTCTCACGAATTCACAGCCCTGGCTTCAGTTTTGCGGCGGCTCGACTCTGATCGAGAACTGCGCGACACCCCAGTCGCCGGGCTGGGCCGACGGGTAGCCGCCGCGGCGCAACGCGTCGGTCGGCGCGGTCATCGGCTCGAAGCACACGACGTCCTCGCCGGGTGGCGCGAAGATCTGCGCCGCGGTATAGCCCTTTTCGAAGTGGACCTCGATGCGGCGCCCGCCGCCGGCCACCGCGAACGCCGATCCCTCGGCCACCTGGTCGTATCCGTCGTCAAAAGTCCTGTCGCCCAAGGCTTCACTGAGGGCTGGCTGGACGACCGCCTCGCCGGTCGGCAACCCCTTGTCGTCGAGTGTCAGATGGCGCATCGCCGGCGACTCGATCACCCATTCCTCGCGCGGCACCCCGGGTAGCTGGAGGTACGGATGAAAGCCGAAACACATCGGCACGGCGTATTCGCCGGTCGGAGTCACCGCAACGCGAAGCCGCAAGACCCGCTCGAACAGGTTGATCGTCAGCGACAGCCGGTGCGGAAACGGGAAGCTGGCCAGCAGCTGTTCATCGGTCGTGAAATCGACCTCGCCGGTGACCTCGTGGCTCGACTCGTGGGTCACCCGCCAATTCGGAAAGGCGGCGAGCACGCCGTGAATCGGTAGCCCGTTGGGATCAGTCCGCACGCCGTATTCGCCGTCGGTCAACGTGACCGTTTTGCCTTCGGCTTCGTATGTGTTGGCGCCCAGCCGATTTGCCCATGGATACAGCAGCGGTATGCCCATCGTTTTCCCGTTGGCCACGTAGGCGTCGAGTCCGCGGCGCTGCCCCAGCAGTTCGGCGCCGCCGTCGGTCAGCGAAATGCCGATCATGCCGGCCTCCGGGACGAACTTGGCCTCGACGTCGGATGACGGATCACTCAGCGTGACGATGCGCACCCGACGAGCGTAAGTGATGTGAGCCGTCTCCTCCTCGGAACGTTTGGCGTTCCGCATCGTCGACGGCTAGCGCGACAGCGGGTCGTGCTGGATACGTTCCGGCGCCGCACCCTTGGTCGCCAACGCATCCACGGTGGCGCGCACCATGTTCGGCCCACCGCAGATCAGGATCTGCCGGTCGCCCCAGTTGCCGTACCTCGTGACGACGTCCATCAGCCGCCCGGTCTGGCGGACGTGCAGTCCCCGCGGCGGCGTCACGTCGGGGTAATCCGCAGCCCACGCCGGGTCGCCGCTGAATTCGGAGACCGGTGACACCGACAGCCACGGATTGTGGGAGGCGATCTGCCACAGCGTCCGCAAGTCGTAGAGCTCGCACGGGTATCGGCCACCGAAGAACAGGTGCACGCGCGGATTGTCGGCCCAGCGGGTGAGGTCCATGATGATCGAGCGCAGCGGCGCGAGCCCGGTGCTGCCCGCCACCATCAGCACGTCGCTGCCGTCGCGGTTGACCTCCAGTGCGCCGTGCGGACTGGACAATCGCCACCGGTCACCGGGCCGGGTCTCGTTGACGATGGCATTGCTGACCAGGCCGCCCGATACCGCGCGGACGTGAAACTCGACGGCGCCGGTCTCGTCGGGCGGGATGGCCGGCGTCAGGTATCGCCATCGCCGGGGGCACTGCGGCACGGTGACGTTGACGTACTGGCCCGCGTGATACGGCATGGGACTGTCCAGTTGCAACCGGACCACCGCAATGTCGCGGGATACCCGAAGGTGTTCGATGACGGTGCCGTCCCACCACGCCGGCCCCTGCTCGGCCTCTGCGGCCCCGCTCATCACCCCGGTGATCAGGTTCAGCGATTGCTGGGCGGCGGCGTCGACGGTGTCGGTCCATGCGTCGGCCAGCGCCTCGCGCAGCGTCGCATACAGCGCCTGCCCGAGCGTCTGGTAGTGCTCGGGCCGCACTCCGTACTTGCGGTGGTCGCGTCCGAGCTGAGCCAGAAACGCGACCGGCTCCTGCGAACGCTGAGCGACCAGCTCGCCGTAAAGCCACTTCAGTGCCTGCGCAAAGGCGGCCCGCTGGGCGGCCATGTCCGGAGGGAACAGGTCGCGCGGCGACGCCTCGAAGGAAAACCATCGGGTGTAGAACCGTCCGATGAGCCCGTTGGCGTCGTCGGGATCGAGGGCGGCGTGCAACACCGCCAGCGCATCCCGATCGTTGAGGCTCACGGCCGCCGATCTTAGGTCGCCCCGGCCAAGCCCCTAGCTGAGCGCATCGACGCCGTGGTAGAGCACCATCCCGCCGATCAACACCAGCACCGCGGCCATCATCGCGGCGTTGTTGCGCTCCATCCACGCCTTGAGCCGGGCCATCGGTTCGTCTAGACGGTGGCCGGCCGCTACATAGGCCAGGACAGGGATCGCGACCGTGGAGGCGGCGACCGCGACGTAGATCAACCCGGTGACCACCTCGCCGGCGCGGCCCAGATTGCTGCTGCCGATGGCCAAACCGGCCAATGCGCACATGGTCAGCACCTCCACCCGCACCACCGTCAACACCACGCCGATCACCGTCGCCCGGGCCGGTGTCATGGTCTCGAAAGACCGCATCCATTTCGGTGATTCGGTGTGACCTTCGCGGGTCAGCCACCGGTAGATGCCGAAAGCGATCAACGCCAGCCCGAGCACCACGCGGGTCCACGACGCCCACGCCGGCGGCTTGCCGTGCAGGCCGGTCAGCGCGTCCGAGGATTCGATGAACACTCCGGTCAGCACGATCAGGCCCAGCAGCCAGCCGCCGAGAAACGCGAGACCGGTCGGCCGCGGCCGCGTCGTCTGCAGCACCAGCACTGCGGGGATGACCGACAGTGGGGAGATCGAGACGACGAGCGCCAGCGGAATCAGCGTGGCCAGCAGGGAAACCCAACTTTGCGTCACGCGCTGAATCTTCGCACTAGCTGGCGCTCGGCGACTACCGCTTGCGGCGCAGGGTTAGATGGCGACGCGCCTCAGCGGGGTCGTGGTGACCCCGCATCGTTGCGGCGCAGGGCTGTTGGCGCCGCGCCTCAGCGGGGTCGTGGTGACCCCGCATCGTTGCGGCGCAGGGTCCAGGCCGGCACCCAGTGCGTGACGGTCTTGCGCTTGGACCCGTAGGCGATCGGATAGGTCACCAACCCCCACCAGTCGCCCTGCTCGCAGATACCCCAGCAGCTCAGTCGACCCTCGACCACCTTGTGCAACTGCAGGCCGTGCGGGTGATACCGCCCGCTGCGGTGCGGCTCGCGGGGGAAAAGCACGGTCAGGTCGATCAGCACGGTGATCGGCGGCCGCACGACCCGGAACGGGTTGCGCAGCGGCTGCCCGTTGTATCCGATCGAGGCAAGGTCACCCACCGTTCGATCATACGTTCGAAATAGATGCGTTTTCGATGTTCCGATCAGGGTCATAAGCCACTTGGAACGATGGGTAAAAATAGATAGAGTTGAGCGGAACAGACTCAACCTTGACGGCGTTGAACAACGCGACAAGCATTTTCTCAGACGTCTGCAGGCCGTTGCCTGCCGTCAAAGATTCGAAACGGAGGTGTCGTGGACTCTTTCAACCCGACAACCAAAACCCAGGCGGTGCTGACCTCGGCGCTGCAGGCGGCGAGTGCCGCCGGCAACCCAGAAATCCGGCCGGCTCACCTGCTCCTGGCGCTGCTCACGCAGAACGACGGGATCGCCGCGCCGCTGCTGGAGGCTGTCGGTGTCGATCCCGCCACCGTGCGCGCCGAAACAGAACGCATTCTTGAGCGGCTGCCGCAAGTCAGCGGCGCCAACTCCCAGCCGCAGCTGTCCCGCGAATCGCTGGCCGCGATCACGACCGCGCAGCAACTGGCCACCGAGATGGACGACGAGTACGTCTCCACCGAGCACCTGATGGTCGGTCTGGCCACCGGTGACTCCGAGGTCGCCAAGCTGCTCACCGGACACGGGGCCTCGCCGCAGGCGCTGCGGGAAGCGTTCGTCAAGGTTCGCGGCAGCGCGCGCGTCACCAGTCCCGACCCTGAGGCGACCTATCAGGCCCTGGAGAAGTACTCGACCGACCTCACCGCGCGGGCCCGCGAGGGCAAGCTCGACCCGGTCATCGGGCGGGACAACGAGATTCGCCGCGTCGTGCAGGTGCTGAGCCGCCGCACCAAGAACAACCCGGTGCTGATCGGTGAGCCCGGCGTCGGTAAGACCGCGATCGTGGAAGGCCTGGCCCAGCGAGTCGTCGCGGGCGACGTCCCGGAAAGCCTGCGCGACAAGACCGTCATCAGCCTGGACCTGGGTTCGATGGTGGCCGGCGCCAAGTACCGCGGCGAATTCGAGGAGCGGCTCAAGGCCGTCCTCGACGACATCAAGAACTCCGCTGGGCAGATCATCACGTTCATCGACGAGCTGCACACCATCGTCGGCGCCGGTGCCACTGGCGAGTCGGCGATGGACGCCGGCAACATGATCAAGCCGATGCTGGCCCGCGGCGAGCTGCGCCTGGTCGGCGCCACCACGCTCGACGAGTACCGCAAGTACATCGAGAAGGACGCCGCGCTGGAGCGCCGCTTCCAGCAGGTGTTCGTTGGGGAGCCGTCGGTGGAGGACACCGTCGGCATCCTGCGTGGTCTCAAGGACCGCTACGAGGTGCACCACGGTGTGCGCATCACCGACTCCGCGCTGGTGTCGGCGGCGTCGCTGTCCGACCGCTACATCACCGCGCGCTTCCTGCCGGACAAGGCCATCGACCTGGTCGACGAGGCCGCCAGCCGGCTGCGGATGGAGATCGACTCCCGTCCCGTCGAGATCGACGAGGTGGAACGGCTGGTCCGCCGCCTCGAGATCGAGGAGATGGCGCTGGCCAAGGAATCCGACGAGGCGTCGCGCGACCGCCTGGAGAAGCTGCGTGCTGAACTGGCCGACCACAAGGAGAAGCTCGCCGAGCTGACCGCCAAGTGGCAGAACGAGAAGAACGCCATCGACATCGTCCGCGAGCTCAAGGAGCAGCTCGAGGCGTTGCGCGGCGAGTCCGAGCGCGCCGAGCGCGACGGCGACCTGGCCAAGGCCGCCGAGCTGCGGTACGGCCGCATCCCGGAAGTCGAGAAGAAGCTCGACGCCGCGGTCCCGCAGGCCGAGGCTCGCGAGAACGTGATGCTCAAGGAAGAGGTCGGTCCCGACGACATCGCCGACGTGGTGTCGGCGTGGACGGGCATCCCGGCCGGGCGGCTGTTGGAAGGCGAGACCGCCAAGCTGCTGCGGATGGAAGACGAGCTGGGCAAGCGCGTCGTCGGGCAGCGCAAGGCTGTGCAGGCCGTGTCCGACGCGGTGCGCAGGACGCGGGCCGGCGTCGCCGACCCGAACCGGCCGACCGGCTCGTTCCTGTTCCTCGGTCCGACCGGTGTTGGTAAGACCGAGCTGGCCAAGGCACTGGCCGACTTCCTGTTCGACGACGAGCGCGCGATGGTCCGCATCGACATGAGCGAGTACGGCGAGAAGCACTCGGTGGCCCGCCTGGTCGGTGCGCCTCCCGGCTACATCGGCTACGACCAGGGCGGTCAACTGACCGAGGCGGTGCGCCGTCGGCCCTACACGGTCGTGCTGTTCGACGAGGTCGAGAAGGCGCACCCGGACGTGTTCGACGTGCTGCTGCAGGTGCTCGACGAGGGCCGGCTCACCGACGGGCAGGGCCGCACGGTCGACTTCCGCAACACCATCCTGATCCTGACGTCCAACCTCGGGTCGGGCGGCAGCGAAGAGCAGGTGATGGCCGCGGTGCGCTCGGCGTTCAAGCCAGAGTTCATCAACCGGCTCGACGACGTGCTGATCTTCGAGGGGCTCAACCCCGAGGAGCTGGTGCAGATCGTCGACATCCAGCTCGAGCAGCTGGCCAAGCGGTTGGCGCAGCGACGGCTGACGCTCGAGGTGTCGCTGCCGGCCAAGCGCTGGCTGGCGCAGCGCGGGTTCGACCCGGTCTACGGCGCCCGTCCGCTGCGGCGGCTTGTGCAACAGGCCATCGGCGACCAGCTGGCCAAGATGCTGCTGGCCGGAGAGGTGCACGACGGCGATGTGGTGCCGGTCAACGTCGGCGCCGACGGCGACTCGCTGGTCCTGGGCTGAGTGTCCTCGCCGAGCAGTCGCAGAATCGCGCTATCACCGCCACGGAGGTGAGATTTTGCGTCTGCTCGCGAGGCGGCGGTACGCAAGTAGAGAGCAAACATTAATTCGGTTGTGACCTGCTGCCATTCCCGGTCCGGGGCTGACAGCGGTTACGCTACGTGGCGATGGTTCCGCTTTGGTTTACGCTCTCCGCGCTGTGCTTCGTCGGTGCGGCGGTGTTGCTGTACGTCGACATCGACCGCCGCCGTGGACGAGGACGGCGCCGCAAGTCGTGGGCTCGGTCGCACGGATTCGACTACGAGCAGGAATCCACCGAGATCCTCAAGCGCTGGAAGCGCGGCGTGATGTCGACGGTCGGCACCAACACCCCGGCTCGCAACGTCGTGCTCGGCCAGATCCGCGGTGAAGCGGTCTTCATCTTCGACCTCGAAGAGGTCGCGACCGTCATCGCCCTGCACCGCAAGGTCGGCACCAACGTCGTCGTCGACGTCCGGCTCAAAGGACTCAAAGAGCCTCGCGAGAACGACATTTGGCTACTGGGGGCGATCGGGCCGCGGATGGTGTACTCGACCAACCTGGACGCCGCGCGCCGCGCCTGCGACCGTCGTATGGTCACGTTCGCCCACACAGCGCCCGACTGCGCCGAGATCATGTGGAACGAGCAGAACTGGACGCTGGTCAGCATGCCGATCGGCAGCACCCGCGCCCAGTGGGACGAAGGCCTACGCACCGTCCGCCAATTCAACGACCTGCTGCGCGTGCTGCCGCCGCTGCCGCAGTCGGCCGGGTCGTCCGGCAGCCCGCAGGCGACCAGCCGTCGCAACGCCGCGCCCAGCCGTCCGCTGGCCCCGGCCGGTCGCAGTGAGACGCCGCAGCGCCAGCCCGAGGGAGCCACCCGCGAGGGCGGGTCGACGACACACGCGGCCGCAACTCCGCCTCCCGCCCGGCAAGAGCCGACCCGCCGCCCGCCGACCGGCCGTAACGGTCACCAGGCGTCGCATCAGCAGCACTGAATTCCAGGCGGACGGGCGCTAAGTACACTGACGCGGTGCCTCGCCCCGTCGCCCTGATCACCGGGCCCACTGCTGGTATTGGCGAAGGCTTTGCGCGACGCTATGCCGCCGACGGCTACGACCTCGTCTTGGTCGCCCGCAACGCGGATCGCCTCACTGCGCTGGCCGCCGAGCTGTCCGACGAGGGCGGCCGGGACGTCGAAGTCCTGCCTGCCGACCTCGCTGACGCCGCCGACCGCGACAAGGTCGCCGCCCGGCTGGCCCAAGGCGTCGACGTGCTGGTGAACAACGCCGGCCTGGGCACCTCCGGTGAATTCTGGACCGCCGACCCGGCGCTGCTACAGCGCCAACTGGACGTCAACGTCACCGCGATCATGCAGCTGACCCGGGCCGCCTTGCCGCCGATGATCGACAACGGCGCCGGCACGGTCATCAACGTCTCCAGCGTGGCGGGCCTGCTGTCGGGCCGCGGGTCGACCTACTCGGCCTCCAAGGCGTGGGTGGTCTCGTTCACCGAGGGCCTGGCCGTCGGGCTGCGGGGTACCGGCGTGGGGATCCACGTGGTCTGCCCGGGCTACGTGCACACCGAGTTCCACGACCGCGCCGGCATCGACATGACTTCGCTGCCGTCGTTCATGTGGCTCGAGGTCGACGACGTGGTCCGCGAAACTCTGGCCGAGGTCGCGCGCGGCAACATGTTGATCATTCCCGGGCTGCAGTACAAGGCGATCACCACCGTGACCCGGATGGTGCCGCGAACACTGTCGCGCGCCGTGACGAGTGTGTTCGGGCGGGGCCGTGGCCGCACCTGACAAACGCGAATTAGCCGAGCTGGTGCGCGAATTGGCGGTCGTGCACGGCCGTGTCACGCTGTCGTCCGGCAAGGAGGCCGACTACTACGTCGACCTGCGCCGGGCCACCCTGCACCACCGTGCCGCGCCGCTGATCGGCGCACTGGTCCGCGACCTCACCGAAGACTGGGACTACGCCGCTGTCGGCGGACTGACCCTCGGGGCCGACCCGGTCGCGACCGCCGTCATGCACGCGCCTGGCCGGCCGATCGATGCGTTCGTGGTCCGTAAATCGGTGAAAACCCATGGTATGCAACGTCTTATCGAAGGCCCCGACATCACCGGCCGGCGGGTGCTGGTGGTCGAGGACACCAGCACCACCGGCGGCTCGGCGCTCACCGCGGTGCGGGCGGTGCTCGACGCCGGCGCCGAGGTGGTCGGGGTTGCCACAGTCGTCGACCGGGCCACCGGCGCCGCCGAAGCCATTGAGGCCGAGGGTTTTCCGTACCGCAGCGTGCTGGGGCTGGCGGACCTCGGGCTGAGTTAGGCAGGCGTGCGCACGGTCATCGCGATCATCGCGGCAGCGGCGCTGCTCTGCTCGTGCTCGAATTCTACTGCCCCTCAACAGGTGTACGGTGCCCGAAGCGCCAAACTGGGCGAGTCGCTGGCCGTGCTGGGGTGGAGCATCTCGATATCGAACCTGCGCTGGCAAGAAGACGACGTGCTGGTCGACGTCGACGCCGCCCCGGCGGACGCGGCGAAACCGCACGCAGATCCGCGCGACATCCGCTTCGGGCTGTACGGCGCGCTGGCCCACCCCATGGAGGCCGCCGGTATCGGCAGCTGCGACGGTGTGAAAAATCTTGTTGTGCAATCGCTTTCCGCACCCGGCGGCAGCCGGATGACCGGCACTGTCTGCCTGGGTCCGTTGAAAGACCGGTCCGCGGTTCGCGGCGTTTACCTCTATTCGCCTCGCGACCGCATTGCCGACACCGCGGCCGCCTATCCGGCGGCATTCCCGGTCGGCGTGCTGCCGACCAAACAGAGCGACACCGGGCTGGTGGTCCGAAGCACCAGCATCGCGGCGTGGCGGGCCGACGGCACTCCGCTGAACCAGCAATCGCTCGGCGATCCGGCCGCCTTCACCGGTAGCGGCTACATGCTGCTCGGTCTACAGGCCGACACCGTCGCAGCCAAATACCGCGACGACTCGGCCGGCCGAGGGGGCCCGATGATGCTGCTGGCCACGCCGACGTTGCCGCCGCCCGGCCTCAGCCCCGCCTGTGAAACCTACGGGTCCTCGGTGCTCGTCCTGCCCGAGGCATCGCTGGACGCCGTGCATGTCAACGCATCGCTGTGCACCCAAGGCGATCTCAACGAGGCGCTGCTCTACGCGACGGTCGCGATCATCGCCACCCACGCCGCGGTATGGACTCTTCGGTGACCGACGGCGAGGCGGGTGCGGGCCCCACGGAGTGGAGCGTCCCGGTGCCCGGCGTCGGCCCGTGGCAGGGGGATCTTCCCGACGACCCCCGTTATGACCCGGAGCTGCTGCGCGAAGGCGATGCCCGCAACGTCGTCGACGCCTACCGCTACTGGACGCGTGAGGCGATCGTCGCCGACATAGACCAGCGCCGGCACCCGTTGCACGTCGCAATCGAGAACTTCGGACAAGACGCCAACATCGGCGGGGTGGTGCGGGCCGCCAATGCATTCGCCGTCGACACGGTGCACATCGTCGGCCGGCGGCGGTGGAATCGGCGCGGCGCCATGGTCACCGACCGTTACCAGCGGCTGATGCACCACGACGACACCGCGGGGTTGCTGGGCTTCGCCGCCAGCGCGGGACTCACAGTGGTCGCGGTCGACATCGTGCCGGGCGCGGCACGGCTGGAGCAGGCCACGCTGCCGCGGGACTGCCTGCTGCTGTTCGGCCAGGAAGGCCCCGGCATCAGCGACGACGCCCGCGACGGTGCCGCGCTGACCGTCTCGATCGCGCAGTTCGGGTCGACCCGCAGCATCAACGTCGCGGTCGCCGCCGGCATCGCGATGCACACCTGGATCTGTCAGCACGGGGACCTGCGCAAGGCCTGGTAGCGCGACCAAACAATAGGGAAATCCCTGTATCGGCGCGCCACCCCCGCTCTTTACAGTTGAGTCTCAACAGCGGCGGGCATCCTCCCGAGACCGGGACTATCGGAGGGATGTCCGCTTCTGGACGTGCTTTAACCCTTTGCGGCGCAATCGAATTCGATGGGCAGGGTCAACGGCCCGGTCAGCGCGGCCAACGGCTTCCACGGCGCCGGTCCGGCTTGGCGCGCATTGGGCATGCGACGCGTCATCACCGTCAGCGCCTCGGCGAGTTCGAGGCGCGCAAGGTTGGCGCCCAGGCAGTAGTGGATGCCCGCGCCGAACGTCTGCATCGCTGGTGCATCCGTGCGGGTGATGTCGAGCCGCTCGGGATGGTCGTAGACGGCGGGATCCCGATTCGCCGACGCGGTGTTGGGAAAGACCAGCGTTCCGGCCGGGATCGTGACCCCGGCGAGCTCGACGTCCTCGAGAGCCACGCGCAGGGTGCCCCAGACGATCGGGGAGTGCCGCATGGTCTCCTCGACGGCGGCGACGGCCAGCTCGGGGTGCCGGCTCAGCAGTTCCCACTGGTCGGGGTGGTCGCTGAGGGCCTGAATCGAGGCCGCGAGCTGGTTGCGTGTCGTATCGGTGCCGGCGATCAGCAAGCCCACGACCAGCATGCGCAGCTCGTCGGCGTCGAGGTGATCGCCCTCGTGCTCGGCGCGGATCAGCTCCGAGATCAGGTCGTCGGTCAGCGCCGCGCGGCGATCGGCGACCATCGTGTCGACATAGTCGTCGACCGCCTCCCACGCCGCCAGGATCGCGTCGGCCTCTTCCGCGACGTTCCAGCTGAACGCCTTGAAGATGTCGTCGGTCCAATCCGAGAACAGCTTCCAATCCGCCGCGGGCGCGCCGAGTAGCGCGCAGATGACAGGGATCGGGTATTGACGCGCGATATCAGCCACCACGTCACAGTGCCCGGAGTTCGTATGCGGCTCAACAAGATCGGAGATCACGTTGACGACGGTCGAGCGTAGCCGTGCGGTCGCGCGCGGCGTGAAGGCCTTTGAGACCAGCCGACGCAGGCGGTGATGCGGGGCTCCGTCGAGGCTGAGCAGACTCGCGGTGACCCGGTCCCAGATCGGGCCGGAAGTAATGCCCTGGCCGGTCAGGAACACTCCGTTCGGCATGCGGAACCGTGGATCGCGCAGCACGCTGTGAACCAGGTCGTAACTCAGGATTTCGGGGCCGTGGGCGCCGATGGCGATCGGCGCACGCTCCCGAGCCCGCGCGATCAGCCGATGCGCCTCGGCGGGGTCGGTTAGCTGCTCGTAGGTCAGGATCGGAAGGCCCGCGTCGAAGACACTCGGGCAACTGCGGATGGGGACAGTGTCGATGCTCATGACGGCTCCTCGCGTTGGACGTGGGCGTGGCGGTTGCCGACCGCGACGTCATCGTTTCTCCGCTGCGGCTGGGACAGGTCAGTAGACGGATACTGCTCTTTCGGCGCACCGCGGGATGAGCGCTTCTAGTCTGTACGCGTGCGGTTGACCTGGCCGCTGACCGGCCGCTCACACGAACAGCGACTCATCGAAGCCGCTGTGTTCGACTCGGACTCGTCCGGGATCGTGCTGTGCGGGGCGGCCGGCGTGGGTAAAAGCCGGGTCGCGCGCGAGGCCCTGAATTCCGCGGCCTCGAGGGGGCATGAGACCCGCTGGGTCATCGGTACGTCGTCGGCCCGGTCGATTCCGCTGGGCGCGCTGGCGGCCTGGGCTGAGCCCGCCGAGAAGGACAACCTCGAATTGGTCCGTCGCGCGATCGCAGCGCTGACGTCCTCGGCTCCCGGCGCCGGGGTTGTCCTCGGGGTCGACGACGCGACGCTGCTCGACGATTTGTCGACGTTCGTTGTGCACCAGATCATTCAGCGTCGTAGCGCAAAGGTGGTGCTCACCATTCGAGAGGGTGAGTCGATCCCGCCCGGGGTGCGCGAGTTGTGGGACCGTGGCGAACTCGACCGCCTCGACTTGCAACCGCTGTCGCAAGCCGAGACGACTGCTCTGGTCTCGGCGGCATTGGGCGGCCCGGTGGAGCGGCAGGCCGCCGAGCGACTGTGGATGCTGACGCAGGGAAATCCGCTATACCTGCGCAACATCGTCGAGCAGGAGCTCGGCGACGGTCGAATCGTCTCGCGCGACGGATGCTGGTTCTGGGACGGCGATCCGGTGCTGCCGCCCAACCTGGTCGAGCTGATCGAGGGACGCATCGGGGGCCTGCCCAGCGCGGTCGGCGACGTGATCGACGCCCTGGCGGTCGGCGAGCCCATCGAACTCGCGGCGCTGAGCCGGATCACCACCGCGGATGCGGTCGAGCAGGCCGACATCCGCGGTCTCATCGCTCTCGACCAGGTCGGCGATCGGGTCGAAGTGCGATTGGCTCACCCGCTCTACGGGCAGGTGCGGCGAAAGCGAGCCGCCGCCACCCGGTTGCGGCGGTTGCGCGGCCAGGTGGCCACCGAGCTCGCCGTGCCGGATGATCGTGACGACATGCGGCTCGTGGTCCGGCGCGCCACGCTGAGCCTGGACTCCGATCTCGATCCCGACCCCGATCTCCTGGTGCGGGCGGCCCGTGGCGCCGTCTGGTTGTGGGAATTCCCGCTGGCCGATCGGTTCGCGGCAGCCGCAATTCGCGCGGGAGGTGCGGCCGACGCGAAACTCATTCGCGCGTACGCCTTTTCCTGCACTGGTCGTGGCCAGGATGCTGATGCGCTGCTCGCCGAGATGCAAACCGGCGAGCTGGCCGAGACGATGTACGGGCGGGCGGCCTTTCTGCGATCCACCAACCGACTGTTCACACTGGCCGATCCAGACGGCGCGAAAACGCTCATCGACGAAGCGGCACACCACGCGGGACCACGGGCCCGCAGCTGTATCGACGCATTCCTCACGGTCTACTGGGCGGCGATGGGCAAGCCACACGCGGCCATCGAGGCGGCGGAGACATTCACATGGAACGAGCTGCCCGACCTCGTCGCCCAGCGCGTTACCGCCTGGGCGCTCGCCGTCGCGCTGGGCGAAGTGGGCCGCACCGCCGAGGCCGTCGCCGCGGCTCAGGCCGGTTACCCCGTCCCGATACGCTCGTTCGTCATCATCACCGACGCCCACATCGGCGCGCTGCTTCTCGCAGGCCGGATCCTCGACGCGGGTGAGCCGGCGGAGACTATCCGACAGCGCCAAATTGAGTTCCGCGCCTTTCAGTTTTTCCAGGTGGGCACGCTGGCGGTGGGCAGGGCGGCGTTGGGTGCTGGGCGAGTCGACGCCGCGGTCGCCCAACTCAGCCAGGCCATGGACAAGGTTCACACTTCGAACGACTGGAGTTACCGCTGCCGTCTGGCGCTCACGACGGCGCTTGCCATGCGCGGCGACGTCGGCGAGGCGGCCGCCTGCCTCGGCGACCTCGAAGCGCGACGCCATCCGGGCTGGCGTTATCTCGACTACGAGCACGCGATCGCGAGGGCGTGGGTGGCGGGCGGTCAGGGTGCTGTCAGCGAGGCAATCGCACTGTCCCTGGCCGCCGCCGAAACAGCAAGAGGCAATGGGCAATTGGCTCCCGAAGTGATGTGCCTGCAGACCGCCACGCAGTTCGGCGATCGGTCCTGCGGGCCACGGTTGCGGGAGCTTGCCACGCTCGTCGAAGGTCCGCGAGCCGCCGTCGCGGCCCGGTTCGCCGAAGCGTTGCACGACGGCGATGCTGCCGAATTATCTGCCGTATCAGCCGAATTCGAGAGGCTGGGCGACCTGGTCGCCGCCGTCGATGCGGCCGCGCACGCGGCGATCACCTACCGGCATCACGATCGGCGCGGGTCGGCGCTGGGTTGCTCGGCACGCGCCGAGGCGTTGGCGGAGCAATGCGGCGGCGCCCGGACCCCGACGCTGCGCAAGGCTGTCGAACGGCTGCCGTTCACCGACCGTGAGCGTGAAATCGTGATGCTCATCGGAGAAGGTTTGTCGAACCGCGACATAGCGCAGCGGCTGACGCTGTCGGTCCGGACGGTCGAGAGCCACATCTACAAGGCGATGGCCAAGACCGGCACGCCCAACCGCGACGAGCTGGCGGCGCTGTTGCCGCGACTCCGTCATGGCTCGCATCAGCTCAGCTGAGCCGTCACCGCGGCCGCGTCCAGCCAGATGTTCTCCCGGCTGATCAGGCCGTCGCGAAACTCGAACACATGCATCATCGCCGAAACTGATCCGTCGTCCGTTGCCGGGAAGTCCGAGCAGTGACCCGATGACGGTGCCGGTCATGAGCTGTTCGAGGACCATCGCGTCGGCGGCGAAGAACTGCCGCAGCACATCCCAGCCCTCGCTGCGGAAGTTGGCCGTGAGGTAGGCATAGAAGTCGCGTGCCGCGGGCTTGCCACGACTGGGGCTGCCGGGAAACCCGACGACGTCGTGCTCGATGTCGTCGGTGTACACGGCCACCGCGCCGTCGAGATCGCCGCAATTCTCGGCTGCCATGTGCCTGTCGACCAGCCCCTGCATCCGGCTGCTGTCCATCTGTAGGTGGTATCACGCCGCAACGCGGCGGAATATCAGTACCGCGCCACTGACGTCGACTGATCCCCCGCGATTGACGATTCCAGTAACGGATCGCAGCACGGAGGATTGAAATGGTCACCGACAACCCGGCCGTCATCACCCCCGACGAGGCCCAGGAGCGCCTGGTCTCCCCGGCACCCGTCCTGATCAGTGAGCACGAGGTCGCGCTCGCCACGGCGATCGCCCTGCAGGGACGACCGCCGGCCCGGCGCCGGTGGATCGGCGCCACGCACGGGCTGCTTGTCGCCGTCCGGCGTTCGTTGGCCGCGCCGGCGCGTGACGACCGTGGCGCCCGGCGCGAGTACCCCAAGCACTACGCGTTCTTGGAAGGTGCCTGCATGGCGCGCGAAATGCAGCGTCTGTGACACCGCACGGATCGCTCGGCTGACGACTCGCTCCCTCGGCGGGCATTCTTCCGGGACCGGGAATTCCCGGAAGGATGCCCGCCGGCGCGCCTGGTCCATAGGGCAGGATCAGCAATCATGGATCGGGTCTGGGTCAACCGGGCGGTCAGCGCGGAGGCCGCTGTCGCTGATCGGCATCTGAAGAAACTGTGGGGGCTGCCCGGCACCCAACTGGGTGTCGTGGGCTGGCCCGCCACCCGCCGCGACAAATGGTTCGGCGGCTGGCACTACTGGTGGCAGGCGCACCTGCTGGACTGCCTGGTCGACGCGCAGCAGCGTGACCCGCAGCCTGAGCGGCGCGTCAAAATCGAGCGACAGATCCGCGCACACCGGCTGCGCAACAACGGATCCTGGGTCAACAACTACTACGACGACATGGCGTGGCTGGCCCTGTCGCTGGAACGGGCGGCGCGCATCGCGGGCGTCGATCGCGAGCGCGCCCTACGCAAGCTCAACGATCAACTGGTCAACGCGTGGGTGCCCGAGGACGGCGGCGGCATCCCGTGGCGCAAGCAGGACCAGTTCTTCAACGCCCCGGCCAACGGGCCGGCCGGAATCTTCCTGGCGCGCTACGGCGACCGATTGCGGCGAGCCCAGCAGATGGCCGACTGGATCGACGAAACGCTGATCGATCCCGAGACGCACCTGGTGTTCGACGGCATCAAGGCGGGCTCGTTGGTGCGCGCGCAATACACCTACTGCCAGGGCGTGGTGCTCGGCCTGGAGACCGAATTGGCCGCCCGCACCCGCGACGACCGGCACGCCCCCAGGGTGCATCGCCTGGTCGCCGCGCTCGACGAGCACATGGCGTCGGGCGGGGTGATCCGCGGCGCGGGCGGCGGTGACGGCGGGCTGTTCTCCGGCATCACCGCCCGCTACCTGGCGCTGGTCGTCACCACCTTGCCCGGCGATAGCCCCGACGACGTCAAGGCGCGCGACACCGCCCGCCATATCGTGCTCACCTCGGCCCAGTCGGCGTGGGACAACCGCCAGACCGTGCAGGGGCTTCCGTTGTTCGGGCCGTTCTGGGATCGACCTGCCGACCTGCCGACGGCCGCGGGTGAGCAGGCCCAGTTCGTGGCCGGCGCCGTCAACGAGTCCGAAATCCCCGAGCGTGACCTGTCGGTTCAGCTGTCCGGTTGGATGCTGATGGAGGCCGCGCACGCCGTGACCGTCGCCGGAGAAAACGAAGGGACCAGCAATGAGTAAAGTCCACGCCGACGCCGAGTCGGCGCTGCACGGCCTGTTGAAGGACGGGATCACGATTGCCGCAGGCGGTTTCGGCCTGTGCGGGATTCCCGAGAACCTGATCCGGGCCCTGGTGGACAGCGGCGTCAAGGACCTGACCATCGTCGGGAACAACGCCGGCGTCGACGATTTCGGGATGGGTCTGCTGCTCAAGGCGCGGCAGGTGACCAAAGTGATCGCCTCCTACGTCGGCGAGAACAAGGAGTTCGAGCGCCAGGTGCTGGCCGGTGAACTCGACCTGGTGCTGACCCCGCAGGGCACGCTGGCGGAGAAGTTGCGCGCCGGCGGCGCGGGCATTCCCGGCTTCTACACCCGCACGGCGTTCGGCACCAACCTCGCCGAAGGTAAGGACACCCGCGTCTTCGACGGCACGGAATACGTTCTGGAAGAAGGCATTCGGGCCGACGTGGCGATCGTCAAGGCGTGGAAGGGAGACAAAGCGGGCAACCTGATCTATCGCAAGACGGCCCGCAACTTCAACCCGATGATCGCCACCTGTGGCGCGGTGACCATCGCCGAGGTCGAGGAACTCGTCGAGGTCGGCGAACTGGACCCCGACCAGGTCCACACCCCCGGTATCTACATCGACCGCATCATCGAGGGCCCCGGCTACGAGAAGCGCATCGAGTTCCGCACCACCAGCGGTGGCGCTACGGCCAAGAAAGACAGCCCGATTCGTGAAGTGATGGCCCGGCGTGCTGCCAAGGAACTGCGCGACGGCTACTACGTCAACCTCGGTATCGGCATTCCGACGTTGGTGGCCAACTACATTCCCGACGACATCACGGTCACCCTGCAGTCCGAGAACGGGCTGCTCGGCATCGGTGCGTACCCGTCCGAGGACGCCGTCGACCCCGACCTCGTCAACGCGGGCAAACAGACCGTCACCAGCCTGCCCGGGTCGAGCTTCTTCAGCAGCGCCGACTCCTTCGCGATGATCCGCGGCGGCCACATCGACCTGTCCATCCTGGGCGGCCTCGAGGTCGCCGAAAACGGTGACCTGGCCAACTGGATGGTGCCCGGCAAGATGGTCAAGGGGCCGGGCGGCGCAATGGATTTGGTGTCCGGCGTCAAACGCGTGATCGTCGTGATGGACCACACCGCCAAGGACGGCAGCCCGAAAATCCTCAAGCAGTGCACGCTGCCGATCACCGGCAAGGCCGTAGTGGACATGATCATCACCGACCTGTGTGTCTTCGAGGTCGTACCCGAGCGCGGCCTGACGCTGGTCGAGTTGCACCCCGGCGTCACCGTCGCCGACGTCCGGGCCAAGACCGGATGCGATTTCACGGTAGCCGTCTGAGCGCGCAACCGTATCGTGGAGGAATGACTACCCGACGCAATGTCCTATTCGGCGCCGCATTCGGTGTGCTTGCCGGTGCGGGCGCGATCAGCGCGTTCACTGCGACGGGGGCGCCGAACGGGCCGGCCAAGACGTTCGAGGTGAACCACACTGACGACGAGTGGCGCCGCCTGCTGTCACCGGCGGCCTACGAGGTGCTTCGCAACGCCGGCACCGAACGGCCCTACAGCAGCCAGCTCAACGACGAGCACCGGTCCGGCACGTTCGGGTGCGCCGGATGCGGGCAGGCGCTGTTCTCGTCGACGACCAAGTTCGACAGCGGCACCGGCTGGCCGAGCTTCTACAAGGCCATCGACAACGCCGTCATCGAACGGCAGGACAGCACGATGGGCATGTCGCGCACCGAAGTGTTGTGTAGCCGCTGCGGGGGGCACCTCGGCCATGTTTTCGACGACGGACCGCCGCCGACCGGGCTGCGCTACTGCATGAACGGCGTCGCGATGGGCTTTACCGCCGCCTAATCGCCGACGGTCACTTTTTCGTCGTCCTTCTTGGCCGCCCTCTTGCGCCGCAAATACGCCCGGCCGGTGGCAACGAACGCCGGAATCATCGACACGAACAGGATCGCCAGGACGATCTTTTCCAGGTTCTGGTGGATAAACGGGATATTGCCTAGGAAGTAGCCCGCGGTCGTCACGCCGCCACCCCACAGGATGCCGCCGACCACGTCGAACGCCAGGTAGACGGGGTAGCGCATATAGGACACGCCGGCCACCACGGGTGTGAACGTCCGCACGAAGGGCATGAACCGGGCCAGGATGATCGCCGCAGGCCCGTATTTCTCGAAGAACGCGTGCGACTCGGTGACGTGGTGCTGCTTGAAGAAGCGCGAGTCTTCCTTCTTGAACAGCGCGGGCCCGATCCGGCGGCCGATGAAGTAGCCGGTCTGGTCTCCGGCGATCGCGGTCAGCGCCACCGCCGGCGCCAGCACCCAGATGTCGAGGGTGCCGTGAGCGGCCAGTAGACCACCGGTGAACAGCAATGACTCGCCGGGCAGCAGGGGGAACAGCAATCCGGTTTCCACGAAGACGATGCCCAGGATCGTCGGCAGTACCGCCGACGCGAACAGGCCCTGTGGGCCGATCCAGTACATCGGGTCGAGGATGTTGGGCATTGCCACCACCGTGGTGATCACGGTCTTCAAGATACCGGCGGTTGAGCCCCGCTTTCACCGGGCGGGCTGCGAGAGCGTCGGGTGTGTTGCGATACTGGAACAACTCATCAGGAGGAGACCCCATGCCGATCGCGACGCCGGACGTCTACGCCGAAATGCTGCAACGCGCCAAAAAGAACGAGTACGCGTTCCCGGCCATCAACTGCGTTGGCTCCGAATCCATCAATGCCGCCCTCAAGGGCTTCGCCGACGCGGGCAGCGACGGCATCATCCAGTTCTCCACTGGCGGAGCCGAATTCGGCTCCGGGCTCGGGGTCAAGGACATGGTCACCGGTGCCGTGGCGCTGGCCGAATTCGCCCACGTCGTCGCCGCGAAATACCCGATCAACGTGGCCCTGCACACCGACCACTGTCCAAAGGACAAGTTGGACACCTACGTGCGCCCGCTGCTGGCGATCTCCGCCGAGCGGGTGGCCGCCGGCAAGAACCCGCTGTTCCAGTCGCACATGTGGGACGGCTCGGCGGTGCCGATCGACGAAAACCTCGACATCGCGCAGGAGCTGCTCAAGCAGGCCGCGGCCGCCAAGATCGTCCTCGAAGTCGAGATCGGCGTGGTCGGCGGCGAGGAAGACGGCGTCGAGGCCGAGATCAACGACAAGCTCTACACCACGCCGGAGGACTTCGAGAAGACCATCGAGGCGCTGGGCCACGGCGAGCACGGCCACTATCTGCTGGCCGCCACGTTCGGCAATGTGCACGGTGTCTACAAGCCCGGCAACGTCAAGCTGCGCCCCGACATCCTGGCTCAGGGCCAGAAGGTGGCTGCCGCCAAGCTCGGTCTGGGCGATGACGCCAAGCCGTTCGACTTCGTGTTCCACGGCGGCTCCGGCTCGGCGAAGTCCGAAATCGAAGAGGCGCTGCGCTACGGCGTCGTGAAGATGAACGTCGACACCGACACCCAATACGCGTTTACCCGTCCGCTGGCGGCCCACATGTTCACCAACTACGACGGCGTGCTCAAGGTCGACGGCGAGGTCGGCAACAAGAAGGTCTACGACCCCCGCAGCTATCTCAAGAAGGCCGAGGGGTCGATGACCGAACGGGTGGTCGAGGCGTGCCAGGACCTGCACAGCGACGGCAAGTCGGTCTCCGGCTAGCTGCGGCTGGCCTCGATTGTGAAGCCACCTTCACGTTCGACGCCCAGTGTGAAGCTAACGTCACGCTCGAGCGGGCTTAAATCCCGTTAGCTAGAACTGGATTCGCAGATTTTCCACTGGTCGTCGCGGTACTGCAGGTCGAAGCTGCGCGTCGAGCGGGTCTGCGGCGCGTACGCCATGAACGCGGTGACGTTGGCTTCGGCGTGAGTGCCGTTCACCACGACCTGGTCGATGTCGGCCACGACGGGGTATTGCTTGGCCGCCGCGACCCGGTGGTAGACGTCGCTCCATTCATGCTGGTCGTAGTTGACATAGTCGTCGCGCATGCTGCCGCAGGTAAGGCTGCGCAGGGCGGTCAGATCGCCGGTCTGCACGGCGGCGTCGAAGTGCTGAATCGTGTTGCGCACCTGGTCTTCCTGCGACGCGCTCGCCTTTCTGTTATTGCGAGTCAGCAGCACAGTACCCAGCACCGCGACCGCGGCCAACGCCAGGATGATCAGGATCAGCGCCAGCACCCAGCCCCAGCTGCGCTGCCCCGACGGCCGGAATTTCGAACCCAGTCGCGGCGGAATCATCTGTGGCGTAGCCGTTCTCACGCCACCCGGCACGCCCAGCGGTGGGCGGCCGGGCGCAAAGACCTCGGTGGCGGGTTCGTTGGCCGCGTCGATGATCGCGGTCTCCTTGGCGTCGAAACCCGGGGCAGTGAACCGACGTTCACCGGGTTGCGACGGCGCCGCGGGCGGGTGGTGCTCCTGTGCGGGTGGACCGATCACCTCGGTCGCGGGATCGGCGGAACGCTGGGTTTCGGTTGTCTTTTCGTCGGCACCGGCGACGGGTTCGACGGCGGTGTCAGCGTCGGATTCCACCGGGTCGCCCGCGGCGCCTCGCTCGGCGGTGTTCGATGTGTTGTCGCGGTCAGACCCTGATGGATTGGGCATTGGTCAGCCGTCCTCTTGTCGAAATACCTATGGCAGCTTAGCGACCCAAGCCTGCCGATGGCGGTATCGGGGGAGCCAGCGCGGCACGGCACAATGGCCGCATGACGCCGATGCATGATCTGCTGGGACCCGATCCGATCCTGTTGCCCGGTGACCCGGAGGCCGAGGCCCAGTTGGACGCCGGTGACGACCCGGCGACCGTCGCGGCCGCGCATCCTTCCGCGTCGGTCGCATGGGCCGCACTGGCCGAAGACGCGATCGACGACGACAAAGTCATCACTGCTTACGCGTACGCCCGCACCGGCTATCACCGCGGCCTGGACCAGTTGCGCCGCAACGGGTGGAAGGGTTTTGGGCCGGTGCCGTTCTCGCACGAGCCCAACCGGGGCTTCCTGCGGTGTGTCGCCGTGTTGGCCCGGGCGGCCGACGCGATCGGCGAGACGGACGAGCAGGCGCGGTGCCTGGATCTGCTCGACGACTGCGACCCGGTGGCCCGTCGGGAACTGGGCCTGAGTTAGAACTCCGGCTCGCACTCGCGCACGTCGCCCGGCAACTCGATCTGAATGGTCGCATGGTCGAGCCCGCGTTCGGCCAGCACGGCCTGGGCGTCGCGCAGGACGCGCGGCGAGTTGTCGCAGCTGCGCAGGTGCGCGGTCACCATGTCCTTGCCGGGCACCAACGTCCAGACGTGCAGATCGTGCACCTCCGTCACGCCGTCGACCGCCGCCAACCCGGCGCGCAACTCGTCGACGTCGATGTGGCGGGGCGACGATTCGGACAGGATGCGCAGCGCGCCCGCGGCGAGCGACAGCGCCCGTGGCAGCACCCATAGCGCGACGAGCACCGCGACCACCACGTCGGCGTAGGGCCAGTGCGTGGTCAGGGTGACCACCCCGGCGATCAGGACCCCGATGCTGCCGACCGTATCGGCGATGACCTCCATGTAGGCGCCCTTGACGGCCAGGCTGTGCGACGACTGCGCGCGCAACAGCAGCGCGACCGCAGCGTTGGTGGCCAGCCCGGTCAACGCGACGACGATCATCGGAACGCCCGGCACGTCGGGCGCCTGGCCGATCCGGCCGATCGCCTCGCGCAGGATCAGCGTCGCGACTCCGATCAGCAGGACGGCGTTGGCGACGGCGGTGAACACCTCGGCGCGGTGCCACCCGTAGGTGCGGGCCGGTGAGGTGCTGCCGCGCTGAGCCAGCATCACCGCGCACAAGCCCATGAAGGTGGCCGCGACATCGGTCAGGATGTGACCGGCGTCGGCCAGCAGTGAGATCGAGCCGATCAGCAGCGCGGTGGTCAGCTCGACGACGAAGAATGCGCCGAGCAGCGCGGTGGCGATCGCTAGTCGGGGAGCCGGGGTGCCCGGGCTCGCGTGATCGTGTCCCGCGCCCATAGCCAGCAATATAGGTCAGCGCGGCGACGCCTTTTCGTCGGATTTTTCACGAAAGCGATGAATCGCCTGGTATGGCGTCGACAGCTGCCAGGATGTCGGCCACCTCGCTCCGGGAGGTGTAGTTGGGGTGCACGTCGATCCACCGGATGGTGCCCGCGGCGTCGACGACAACCACCGTCGGCATCGGAAGGGTGCTGCCGCCGTCGGCATTGACCTCCGTGATGTCCAGCCCCAGCTTGAGCTGTCCGGCACGTGAGTCGGCGGATGGTTCGGTCAAAATTCCCAGCGCATTGGCGATCTGGTTGCCTGGATCCGACGCCACCGAATACGTCAGCGCATTGGATTCGGCGGATGTCAGCGAGCCCTCGGGCTTTTGCGGGCTGACCGCGATCAATTCGAATCCACGTTCAGCGAGCGCCGAAACCAATTCGGCTTGATAGGTGCGCAGCGCGATGTTGCAGTAGGGGCACCACGCCCCGCGATAGAACACCACGACCGCCGGCCGTCCCCCGCGCAACCGCGTCAACGACGTGTGGGCACCCCGAACGTCGAGCAGCTCGCCGTCCGGCATCACGGAACCAGGTGCCGCGACATTCTGCGGTACTCCCCGCGCCTCGAGCGCCGCTTGATCGGCGGTGAAGGCGGCTACGACGTCAGCGGGAAAGTTGGCTGCCGCGCCGGCGGCCACGGCATGGGCCTGCTCGCTGATCGTGGGTGTGCGCATCGCCATCTATGTCTCCAGCCGCCGGATTGGATTGATCTCTCCAGAAAACTCGGCTGCTTTTGGATTGTCAACTCCAAAAACTTAGAATCGTCAGATGATCACCCGGAAGGGCCAACTCACCCGGGATCGCATCCTGGCCGCCGCCGCGGCGTTGGTCTATGAGCGCGGCGTGGCGGGCACCTCTACCGAGGACGTCCAAGCCGCGGCCGGGGTCAGCGCGTCGCAGCTGTACCACTACTTCACGGACAAGCGCTCACTCACCCACGCGGTCGTTGAATATCAGGCCGACGCGATTCTCGGGTTTCAGGAGTCGATGCTGGCAGGGCTCGATTCGCTGGAGGCGCTGCGCCGCTGGGCTGCGACCATCGTGGACATCCAACGTGGCAACGGGTTTCGCGGCGGCTGCCCGCTGGGCTCGTTGGCCAGTGAGCTGGCCGAAAGCGATAGCGCCGCAAGAGAAGACGTCGCCGCCGCCTATCGGCGCTGGCATGACGCCATCCGAAGCGGTCTGAGCCATCTGCGTGATCGCGGTGGACTGGTCAAGAGCGCCGATGTCGACAAGTTGGCCACCGCGCTGCTGACGTCGCTGCAAGGTGGCCTGCTGCTTGCCCAGGCGTTGCGCGACGGCGAGCCGTTGGAGATCGCGCTCAGCACCGCTATCGACCACATCGCGACATTCGCCGCCGAGCGATGATTCGACAGAAGGACACCCGCATGGACGACGCTCCGACAATCACGCAGTTTCCCTCGCGCACCTTCGACAAGTTGCGCTATGCAGACACCGACCGGCAAGGGCACGTGAACAATTCGGTGTTTTCGACGGCCTTGGAAACCGGGCGGGTCGAACTGCTTTACGCTCCCGACACCGGCATCGTCGAAGCGGGCAAATCGTTCGTCATCGCCCGGCTCGAACTCGACTTCCGCGGCGAGTTGACCTGGCCCGGCGAAGTCGTGATCGGCACGAGAGTCGAAGCGGTCGGCCGAACCTCATTCACGCTGGCTCAGGCGCTGTTTCAGCGGGATCAATGCGTGGCCTTCGCCCGCACGGTCATCGTGCAGGTCGACGACGAGACTCGCCGCTCGACGTCGCTGAGCCCGGCCGCCGCCGCGCGACTGCAGGAGCTGCAGCCGCCCGCCTGAGGTCAGAACAGGTGCCGCCAGAACTGGGTGAGGCCGGCGCCGAGCTGCCACAGCAGACCGGAAACCCCGGACAGTTCGAAGAACGAGTTGACCAGTTCGAAGAACCAATGGTTGAGCGGCTGAGCGAAGAGCAGCACGAACAGCAGCAGAAACCCGTAGGGCTTGAACTGCGCGAGCGCACGCTGTGTCTCAGGGCTCAGGTGCGGCTCCAGCGCGTTGTAACCGTCCAGGCCGGGGATCGGCAGCAGGTTCAGCAGCAGCGCGGTGATCTGGAGGAAGCCCAGGAACGCCACCCCGGCCCACAGCACCGGGTGCTTGGGGTCGAGAAACAGATTGGTCAGCCCGAGCAGGACCACCGCCAGCAGCAGGTTCGCGGCCGGGCCGGCCAGGCTGACCAGCGTGCGTTGCCGGGCCGTCATGTACGACGTCCGCACGTAGACGGCTGCGCCCGGCAATCCGATCCCGCCGATGGCGGTGATCAGGATCGGCACCAAGAGCGACCACACCGGGCTGATGTAGCGCCGCGGATCCATGTCCAGATAGCCACGCAGCTCGATGTCGCGGTCGCCGAATCGCCAGGCCGTGAAGGCGTGACCGAACTCGTGCAGGCACAGCGACACCACCCAGCCGGCGATCACCATCGTGAACACCCCGGCATAAGCCAGCGGGCTGACGTCGTCGCCCACCCAGTAGGCCAACCCGCCACCGAGGACGGTCAGGCCGACGATGGCCCAGAAGATCGGGCTCGGTCGCACCGACCGGTGCAAGTCACGGGCGTTCACGCGACGAAACTACCGGACGCGGTCACTGCGCCGGCTCCTCACGTCTCGCGGCGATCGTCACGGGACGGGGTCACTGCGCCGGCTCCTCACGCCTCGCGGCGATCGTCACCGGACGGGGTCACCGGACGGCTAACCAGCCCTCCGTGTTTCGGTACACCGTCGATCGGCGCACCGACCGCGGCGCGGCGACTCCGTCGCGGACGACCGAGAATCCGGTGCCGCCCAATTGCGCCGCCCGCCCGGTCAACCAGCGGCGCGTACCGGTCACTCGGGCCCGCAGGCCAGGCAGTGCGGCGGTCGGCTCGACTGTCGCCTCGGCGATGTCGCCGTCGAAGAGCACCGCGTCGTCGACGACGGCCTCGCCGTGCAGCAGCCGCGCGCCGTCGGCCGGACGCCAGACGGCCGACCCGACGATCACCGACCCGGTCTCATCGCGGATCAGCGGTAGCCGCTGGGCCGAACCGCGTAGTGCTCGCCGAGCGGCGCGGCAGCCGGCGGGGAGGCGATAAGCGCGAGTGGCCGGCGTGCGGCGGCGTGGGACGTAGGCCACCTCGACGTCCAGCAGCTCCGCGCGCAGCAGCCGGGTCAAAACGGCGGCGAGGTCAGCGTCCCCGCCGACCACGACCAGGCGTCGCGCCGATCCGCGTGTGCCGTCGATATCACCGGGATCGATGACCGTCAGCCCTCGCAACGGTCGCGGAAGGCGACGGTCGAACGCCAACACGGCCACGTCTGTTCTCAAACGCCCGCCTCCTCCTCAGGCCGTTCCGGCCCGCATCGTCACCAGGCGGGGGATTCAGCGCTTCCTCGCAAAATGCCTGAGCTAAGGTGGGTCACCGGCTGGACCACAATATGCGCCAGAAATGAGTGGGAGCGAGTCATGCCGGCAATCGTCCTGATCGGCGCCC
Source organism: Mycobacterium paraterrae (assembly GCF_022430545.2). Taxonomy (NCBI): domain Bacteria; kingdom Bacillati; phylum Actinomycetota; class Actinomycetes; order Mycobacteriales; family Mycobacteriaceae; genus Mycobacterium; species Mycobacterium paraterrae. The sequence goes on from NZ_CP092488.2 coordinate 2,594,241, forward strand.
AATGGGGTGACGAGGGCAAGGGCAAGGCCACCGACCTACTCGGCGGCCGCACCAAATGGGTCGTTCGCTACCAAGGCGGCAACAACGCCGGGCATACCGTGGTGTTGCCCAGCGGCGAGAACTTCGCCCTGCATCTCATCCCGTCCGGCGTGCTGACGCCCGGAGTCACCAACGTCATCGGCAACGGCGTCGTCATCGACCCCGGCGTCCTGCTCGAGGAGCTGAAGGGTCTCGAGGACCGCGGTGTCGACACCTCGAAACTGCTGATCTCCGCCGACGCGCATCTGCTGATGCCCTATCACGTCGCCATCGACAAGGTGACCGAGCGCTACATGGGCAACAAGAAGATCGGCACCACCGGCCGTGGCATCGGGCCCTGCTACCAGGACAAGATCGCGCGACAAGGTATCCGGGCCGCCGACGTCCTCCACCCCGACGACCTGGCGCACAAGATCGAGGCCGCGCTGGAATTCAAGAACCAGGTGCTGGTCAAGATCTACAACCGCAAGGCCCTCGACCCGGCCCACGTCGTCGAGGTCCTGCTGGAGCAGGCGGAAAGCTTCAAGCACCGGATCGCCGATACCCGCCTGCTGCTCAACAACGCGCTGGAGGCTGGCGAGACCGTCCTGCTGGAGGGCTCGCAGGGCACGCTGCTCGACGTCGACCACGGCACCTATCCCTATGTGACCTCGTCGAATCCGACGGCGGGCGGCGCGGCGGTGGGGTCCGGCATCGGCCCGACCCGGATCACCACCGTGCTGGGAATCCTCAAGGCCTACACCACCCGGGTCGGGTCGGGCCCGTTCCCGACCGAGCTGTTCGACGAGTACGGCGAGTACCTGTCCAAGACCGGCGGTGAGTTCGGTGTGACGACGGGCCGGCGCCGGCGCTGCGGCTGGTTCGACGCCGTCATCGCCCGCTACGCCACCCGGGTCAACGGGATCACCGACTACTTCCTGACCAAGCTCGACGTGCTGTCCAGCCTCGAGACGGTTCCGGTCTGTGTGGGCTACCGCATCGACGGCAAGGAGACCGCCGAGATGCCGATGACGCAGAGCGATCTGCACCGCGCCGAGCCCATCTACGAGGAGCTGCCGGGCTGGTGGGAGGACATCTCCGAGGCGCGCGAGTTCGACGATCTGCCCGCGAAAGCGCGTGACTACGTGCTTCGGCTCGAAGAGCTTGGCGGAGCGCATATTTCGTGCATCGGTGTGGGGCCGGGCCGCGACCAGACCATCGTGCGGCGTGACGTGCTGGCGACCAGCCCGTGACCGATAATCCAGAACAGCTCGATCCCGACTACGACCATCACGGCGGCTTTCCGGAATACGGGGCCGCCAGCCCGGGCCCGGGTTTCGGCCGCTTCGTCGCGGCGATGCGGCGGGTGCAAGACCTCGCGGTGTCCGCCGACCCCAGCGACGACCTCTGGAACGACGCCGCCGCGCAGGCCGAAGCGCTGGCCGACCAGCTTGCGCCGTTCAAGGCGCCCGAAGGCCAGGCTCCGGCGGGGCGATCGCCGACGCTGCCCGGAATGGGGAGCCTGCTGCTGCCGCCCTGGACGATGACCCGGTACGACCCCGACGGCGTCGAGATGCGTGGCCACTTCAGCCGATTCCACGTCGGCGGCAACATGGCCGTCCACGGCGGTGTGCTGCCGCTGCTGTTCGACCACGTCTTCGGGATGGTGGTGCACGCCGCCGGCCGGCCGATCAGCCGCACTGCCTTCATCCACGTCGACTACCGCAAGATCACGCCGATCGACACCCCGCTGGTGGTCCGCGGGCACGTCGCCGCGACGGAGGACCGCAAGGCATTTGTCCGCGGCGAACTTCTCGACGGTGAGACCCTGCTGGCCGAGGCCAACGGCCTGATGATCCGGTTGCTGCCGGGTCAGCCCTGACGACCACATAGGCGACGCACCTATCCTTGGGCACCGTGACTGACGGCAAACCGCCCCGCGACACCGGCCACCGGACCAGGGTCATGCTGCTCGGGGCCGAGGAGTTGAGCCGCGAGCTGGCGACCGCGCTGCGGCGGCTCGGTGCCCACGTGATCGTGGCCGGGCAACAGCCCGACGCGAACGTCCCAGCTGACGAGTCGCTGGTGGTCGACCTGACCGACGCCGCGGAGCTGAGCGCCGCGATCACCCGTTTGGAGCCGCACATCGTGGTGACGGCGTCGGACACGGTATCGGTCGACGCGCTCACGGCTATCGCGGAAGGGGAGGCCATTCAGGTCTTTCCCACCCCGCGCTGCACCCGGCTCACGGCCGACCGGGAAGGCCTGCGCCGGCTCGCCGCCGACGAACTTGGGTTGCCCACCGCGCCGTTCTGGTTCGCCGGGTCGCTCGACGAACTGCACGCCATTGCCAACCACGCCGGCTACCCGCTGAAGGTGCAGCCGGTGGCAGGCGCGGCCGGCGACGGGCAGTCCGTGGTCCTGCTGCCCGGCGACATCGAGGCGGCCTGGCGGCGGGCGGTGCCCGCCGGCAACGGCCGGGTACTAGCCGAAACCCTGGTCGAGATCGACTTCCACATCACGCTGCTGACCGTTCGCGGTGACGGCCCGTCGGGACCGACGATGCAGTTCTGCCAGCCGATCGGCCATGGTGACGCCATCGGCGACGTGCAGGAGTCCTGGCAGCCGCAGGATGTGAGCCCGGCCGCGCTGGACGCCGCCCGGTCGATCGCGGCCCGCGTGGTCAAAGCGCTCGGCGGACGCGGCCTGTTCGGGGTCGAACTGATGATCCGCGGCGACGAGGTGTACTTCAACGACGTCACGGCCCGGCCGTTCGAGAGCGGCCTGGTGACCGTTCGCACGCAACGGCTTTCGGAGTTCGAGCTGCAGGCGCGGGCAATCCTGGGTCTGCCGACCGACACCATCATGATCTCGCCGGGCGCGGCAGGGGTTGTCTACGCGGGGGCCGGCGACGTCCCGGAGGCTCAGCGCCACAGCGCGCTCGCCGATGCGCTGCGTACCACCGAGAGCGATGTCCGGGTATTTGCTCGCGACGATTCTGGCGGCCGACGTCCGCTGGGAGGGGCCGTGGTGACCGCCGCGGACGTGGCCACCGCCCGCGGCCGGGCCCGGCACGCGTCGGCCGCGCTGCGCCGGCTCTGGTAGCCGGAAACAGTGCGGAGTCGGCGACGCTGGATTTCAGGCGCCGATCAGGCACGGATATTGTCGAACCCAAAGTCGACGATCGAGCATGGGGCAACCTCAGGTGACAACAGGGTCCGAGCATTCATACGCAGGAGATCTCACCCCTGAGCAGGCGTGGAAGCTGCTCAGCGAGAACCCGGAGGCGGTGCTGGTCGACGTCCGCACCGACGCCGAATGGCGGTTCGTCGGCGTTCCGGATCTGGGCAGCTTGGGCCGCGACGTCGTCTACATCGAGTGGAACGACGTCGAGGGCAAGCCCAACCAGAACTTCGTCGCTGACCTGCTCGAACACGTGCCCGCCGGCGGTGATCGCCCGGTGGTGTTCCTGTGTCGTTCTGGCAATCGCTCGATCAGCGCGGCCGAGGCTGCCACCGCGGCGGGTGTCGCCCCGTCCTACAACGTGCTCGACGGCTTCGAGGGTCAACTCGACGGCAACCGGCACCGCGGCGGAAGGGGCTGGCGGGCAATCGGTTTGCCGTGGACCCAGACATGAGCCGCGTCGGCGACGATGCAGAACGCAGTGATGCGGAGGAGCGGCGCAATATGACCGACGACAAGCAGGTCCCGTCGGTCCGGATCCCACCGGCGCTGCCCGACGGCGTCAGCCAGGCCACCATCGGCGTGCGAGGCGGATTGCTGCGCTCGCAGTTCGAAGAGACCAGCGAGGCCATCTATCTGGCGTCCGGTTACGTCTATGGCTCCTCGGCCGAGGCGGAGCAGGCGTTCACCGGTGAGGTCGACCGCTACGTCTATTCGCGCTACGGCAATCCGACCGTCACCATGTTCGAGGAGCGGCTGCGCCTCATCGAGGGCGCCACCGCGGCATTCGCCACAGCGAGCGGGATGGCGGCGGTGTTCACGTCGTTGGGTGCACTGCTCGGCGCGGGCGATCGACTTGTCGCCTCGCGCAGCCTTTTTGGTTCGTGCTTCGTGGTGTGCAGTGAGATTCTGCCGCGCTGGGGCGTCGAGACGGTATTCGTCGACGGCGACGACTTGTCCCAGTGGGAGAAGGCGCTGTCGGTCCCGACTCAGGCGGTGTTCTTCGAGACCCCGTCGAACCCGATGCAATCTTTGGTCGACATCGCTGCAGTGGCCGAGCTCGCCCATGCGGCCGGCGCGAAGGTTGTGCTGGACAACGTTTTTGCGACTCCGTTGTTGCAGCAGGGCATCCCGCTCGGTGTCGACGTGGTGGTCTATTCCGGCACCAAGCACATCGACGGCCAGGGCCGGGTGCTCGGCGGCGCCATTCTCGGCGACAAGGAATACATCGACGGTCCGGTGCAGAAACTCATGCGTCACACCGGGCCCGCGATGAGTGCGTTCAACGCCTGGGTGATGCTGAAAGGCCTTGAGACACTGGCGATTCGCGTCGACTATCAAAACAACTCAGCCCAGCGCATCGCCGAATACCTGGAGGATCATCCCGCGGTGCGGTGGGTCCGCTATCCGTTCCTGCCGTCGCACCCGCAGCACGATCTGGCGAAGCGTCAGATGTCGGGCGGTGGAACGGTTGTCACGTTCGAGCTCGATGCGCCGGCCGAGGCGGCCAAACAGCGGGCGTTCGAGGTGGTCGACGGGTTGAAGTTGATCGACATCTCCAACAACCTCGGTGACGCGAAATCCCTTGTCACTCATCCGGCGACAACAACCCACCGTGCGATGGGGCCCGAAGGACGTGCCGCTATCGGCTTGGGCGACGGCGTCGTTCGCATCTCGGTGGGACTCGAGGGCACCGAAGACTTGATCGCCGACCTCGACAGGGCGTTGAGCTAGGAGTCTGCTGAGAGTTCGCTGGTTGCGTGCAATCGGCGTGTCCGGCAACGGATATGCCCTCGCGGCCACCCGCGTTACCGCGCTATTCATCCAACCGTCGTGTGGTCTTTTCCAACCGCAGGACACTTCGGCGCGATAGTAACGCCATGGCGAATGAGCTCGATAGAGGTAGGACGGTGCGTAGATCGCAGCGCCATACCTGCGGAGACCACATCGGGCCCGAAATGGAGAGACTTGCGTGATATCGAGCATCAGCCGGCCGCGGACGTCACCTCATCCGCTTACCGGTGATTTCTACGAATGGGCCGTCATCGTCGACGGCGACGAAGTCAGCTGGCAGAGCTACGCCGGCCCGCTGAGATTCGACGAGACCGACTTCGCGATCGCGACCCGCAAGCTGCTCTCGATCGAACCCGGCGAACTGCCCGAGTTGGTGGCCGAGCACGTGGAGTTCGCATCGCCCAGCGACGGGCAACGCCGCTTGATGGTGCATTCGACCACGCCGTACGCCAGCAGTTTCGAAACCGACCTCGCCGCGATGGTGGAAGGCCGACCGGTATTGGACCTCACCACGTACGTCGAGACTCGCGGCCTGTACCTGGCTCGCAGCGGCGATCTCGTGGTCGGGCGGACACGGCCCTGGCTTCACGGGACCGCGGCAAAAGGCGTTGAGCGCCTGATGCTTCCGGACTCCGACTACTACTACCTCTCCCAGGCGTTGGTGCGTCGCGCGGTGGACGGCGGCGAGCGGGATCCGGTGATCCGCCGGATCGTCGAGTTCGTCCGGGAGGACCCGTCGACGGTGGTGTGCCCGTACGACTTCGAACCGGAATTCCAATTGCTGGTGACATGGCTGGCTCGGATTACCGGTGTTGGCCGAATCCGGGTGGACGCCAACGATTCTCGGCTGGGCGTGTGGAACCGCAAGCGCATGCTGCATCCGACCGTGGAGGCCGCACTGAGTCTGGTCGACATCGACGGTCAACCGGGCCCGATGGTGTTGGAGCGTGAGCACCGGGCAAGCGAGGCATTCGCGGCCCTGCAGGTTCCGATCCCCGTGCTGCCCGGGTACGCGGTTGCCTGGCAGGAGAATCGCGATGACTTCTGCGCTGGCCTGCTCCGCGCCGGTGCGCTCTTGCAGAGCCGATACGGCCTCACACGCGGCTGCCTGAAGCCGTCCGACGGCGGCAACGGCGGACGCATCACCCCCGGCATCGACCTCGGCAACGCCGCTCAGCTTCACGAATTAGCCTGCGCTGCATGGAGGTTGGGTGGTGATCAGGTACTCGAGGCGCATGTCACCTACTTCGAGCGAGAAGTCGGCGGCGAACGCGTCTTGACCACGCCGTCGGCTCATGTGCGCTCCGGCGAGCTTCTCGACGGGCTCACTCTGCAGTTCATGCGGGGCACGTCGTGGAAGGGCAACATCTTCGTCAGCCGCGGGGAATGGGAAGGCCTGGGGCTGGACCCGAGCGTCTACGCCGCGCTGCGCGCGACGATGACGGATCTCCATGAACGACTGGGTTTGCTGCACTGCGGCATCGACTTCGCGGTCGGCACCGTCGGCGGCGTGTTCGGTGACACGGTGATGGCGGCCGTCCAGGACATCAACCCCAAAGTCACCGGCGCGCTGTTCCTGCGGGAGTTCATGGCGCGTCATCCCGAGATTGGGGTCGGCGCCGCCACGCGCGTGCTCAGCCCGGACGCGACCGGCAGCGCGGAACGGATCCGTGAGGTGGTTTCGAACTCGTCGACCGCCCAACAGCCTTGCGAGGAAGTGGGTATCGTGCCGGGCCGCTGGGCGATGATCGCCACGTCGGCTGCCAGCTCGCTGACCGCCGGCGCGCAGGCACTGAGCATGGAACGGGCTCTTGCCGCGGCGCGCTGATCGCTCATGGTGACGGCGCGATAACAAGTCGCGCGACGCGCTGGACAGATCCCCGGAAGGTCGCGGTGCGCGCCTTATCGTCGCGGTGTGTACCGCCGCACTGTCCTGAAACTGCCGCTGTTTTTGGCAGCGGGCACGGCTCTGGCTCAGGCGCCACGTGCCGCCGCCGACCCGCCCCGGGCGTCCGCTGAATCGAGTCGGTGGTCGTCGGATCGGGCCAATCGTTGGTATCAGGCCCAAGGCTGGCCGGTCGGCGCGAACTTCATCACCTCCACGGCCATCAATCAACTCGAGATGTTCCAGCCGGGTACCTATGATCCGCGCCGCATCGACCAAGAACTCGGGTGGGCTCGCGCGCACGGACTCAACACGGTGCGGGTTTTTCTGCACGACCAGCTGTGGGCCCAAGATTCGCGGGGCTTCCAAACGCGCCTGGCGCAGTTCGTCGGTCTCACGGCTCGCCATCGCATCAAGCCGTTGTTCGTGTTGTTCGACTCCTGCTGGGACCCGTTCCCGAAATCGGGTCAGCAACACGCACCGACGCCCGGGGTGCACAACTCCGGCTGGGTCCAGAGCCCTGGCGCCGAACGGATCGACGACAAGCGCTACACCCGCACGCTGCAGGACTATGTCACCGGGGTGATGACCCAGTTCCGCAATGACGACCGGGTGCTGGGGTGGGACGTGTGGAACGAACCCGACAACCCCGCTCCGCAATACTCGCGCGTCGAGCGCGGCGACAAGCTAGACCGCGTTGCCGACCTACTTCCGCAGGTGTTCTCGTGGGCGCGTTCGGTCGACGCGCGTCAGCCGTTGACCAGCGGCGTGTGGGACGGCGAGTGGGCAGATGCCGGCAGCCGTACCACCATTCAGAACATCCAATTGGCTAACTCCGACGTGGTCAGTTTTCATTCCTACGCCGGCCCGTCGACCTTCGAGTCGCGCATCAACGAACTCACCCCGCACGGTCGTCCGATCCTGTGCACCGAATACATGGCCCGGACCCAGGGCAGCACCGTCGAGTCGATTCTCCCAGTTGCCAAGCGGCGCAACGTCGGAGCGATCAACTGGGGGCTGGTGGCCGGCAAGACCCAGACTTATTTCCCGTGGGACTCGTGGAATCACCCGTACACAGCGGTCCCGAAGGTGTGGTTCCACGACCTGATACGGCCGGATGGGAACGCATTCCAGAACGTCGAGTCGCAAACCATCCGAAGCTTGAGCGCCTCGACGTTCGGCTGAGCAGTGACTGTCGCCCGATCGATCCTGTTGTTCGGGCTGGCCGCCCTGCTCGAGATCGGTGGCGCCTGGCTGGTATGGCAGAGCGTGCGCGAGCATCGCGGCTGGATGTGGGCTGGCCTGGGCGTGATCGCTTTGGGGGCATACGGTTTCGTCGCGACGTTCCAGCCCGACGCGCAATTCGGCCGAGTGCTGGCCGCCTATGGCGGCGTGTTCGTCGCCGGTTCGCTGGCGTGGGGAATGGCACTGGACGGATTCCGGCCCGACAGGTGGGACGTGTTCGGTGCGGCCGTCTGCCAGGCGGGTGTCGGCGTGATCATGTACGCCCCGCGCGGGCGCTGATCACTCCTGGTGCTCGATCACCCCGGTCGCATGCTGCGCGCGGTCTTCGTAGCTGCGGCGCGCGCCAGCGTCGACGTCGAGAAACACGGTGTCGTTGCCCATCTTCTTGTTCAGCCAGCGGCGACCGCCGTCGGGCAGCAGGGTAGCTGCCGCGGCAAACGACTTTCCCCAACTCGGCACCGACACCCGGGATTTCGGCTTGTCGAGCACCTTGACGATCGCGGCGGCGATCTCGGCCGGTTCGACCGGCTTCTGCGCCGACGACGGCGACGTCCCCGCGATCAGTTCGGTGTTGGTGAAGGTCGGCAGCACCGCGGTGATTTTCACGCCCTGCGGCGCGAATTCGTCGGCCATCGCGCTGGACAGCCCGACTACGCCGAATTTGGTTGCGGCGTAGACCACTTGGCCCGGGACCGCCACCATACCGGCCAGCGACGCGATGTTGACGATGTGCCCGGCGCGGCGCTTTACCATCTCCGGTAGCACCAACTGGCATCCGGCAAGCACTCCGTAGAGGTTCACCTCGATCGAGGAGCGAATGGCCTGCTCGGACTGCTCGAGGAACGGGCCCACCGGCATGACGCCGGCATTGTTGATCAACACGTCGATCTGGCCGCCGCCATCGGCGCGAGCCTTGTCCAGGAAGGCCGCGAACGACTCCTTATCGGTGACGTCGAGGGGATGACCGGTGATCTGCCCGAGGCTGGCGATGCCGGCGACGGCGCTCTCGAGCACGTCGAGGTCCCGATCACCGATCACAACCCGGGCACCGCGCGCCAGCAATGCCTGCGCAGTCGCGTAACCGATGCCGCGGGCGGCGCCGGTAATGACGATCGTCTTGCCCCTGATGTTGTCCATCCGTCGAACTTAACAGGTGTCAAGTCCGTGGCGGAACCACCTGAGCGGACGACGGTTCTGTCACTCAGGCGCCTGGCGAAAGGGCGAAGCGGGAGGTGAGCTTCGGCTTATGGCGCAGGTCAGGTGCGGCTGTTCGGCGAACCATCTAGTGAACCCGGCGTATTCATACTCGATTCTCAGCTTTTGTTCGTATTAGCGGCCACATGTATTGCCTATTGCGCTGATAGATACCGTCTGATACTGATAGAGCTCGAAAAGATACCGATCGTATGAAACACAGCCTTTTAGCGAAATGTCAGTCTGCCACCGGGAAGGATGGGCCGTGAGACCTGTACCGCTGTGCAACGCCGCAGTGCCATTCTCCCTCGGCCGGAGCTTCCGATGGCACGATCCCGACGTCGACGGCACGCTCGTCGTGTCACAGCCAGCCCTTGACCGGGAGCTATGGGCCCAATACGCCGCGGGTGCAATACGGAGTTACCGCAAACGAGGCGTCGAAAGCGCGCTCGACATCGACGCGCTGCGCGCCGGCGACGACACGATCATGTTCTGTGCCGTGGTCGGCGACTCCGGGCAGGTGGTCGGTGGCTACCGGGCCATCGCCCTGCGATCCGCCGACGACTCGCACGCGGTCGAAGAGTGGGCGGGTCAACCCGATCAGCTAGCGGTGCGCCAGATGATCGCCGACCGCGTGCCGCGCGGCGTGCTGGAGATGAAAGCCGGGTGGGTCACCGACGCGCCCGGCCGCAATCCGTTGCTCACTACCACTTTGGCCCGGGCCTGCTTCTACATGATGGTGATGCTGGATTTTCAGTACACCATGTGCACGGCCGCCACCGCGGTTCTCGACACCTGGCGTTCCTCGGGATCCGTCGTGGCACCGGTATCGGCGACGCCGTATCCCAATGATCGCTACCAGACGAAGCTGCTGTGGTGGAACCGACACGACTTCTTCGGTCATGCGCAACCCGATCAGCTCGCAAAGATCGTCTGCGAGACAAAGGATTTACTGCACGAGCAGTTCCGGCGGGGAGAGATCGGCACCGACCTCGCAGGCTTGTTCACATCATCCGCGCTCGCCGCGCCGTTGCGGCCTCGTCTCATCCCTGTCAATCCGAAATTCGCCGAGGTATAGCAATGGAAAACAACTCCGAGCCGGTGTGGATCATGTTCGTCACCGACACCGAGACCCGCGACAAGATGCTCAAGTTCGGTAGCGGGTCGCAGTGGCAGGTCGACCCCTCCACCGCCGCGGCGATGATTCTGGTCGGTGCCGCCGTCCGGATGCCCGCTCCCCTGGAGCAGCAACCGGTCTCCGGCGTCGACGGCATGTCGGCGATCATCCGCGAAAGCGCCTGAAACTAGTCAGATTCCGAGATCTTTGGCGACGATCGTCTTCATGATCTCGGTGGTCCCGCCATAGATTGTCTGAATACGGGCGTCGACGAACGCTCGCGACACCGGATATTCGCGCATGTACCCATACCCACCGTGCAGTTGCAAGCAGCGGTCGGCGGTCCGCACTTGGAGCTCGGTGGTCCACCACTTCAACTTGGCGGCCCGAGCCGCAGTCAACTCACCGAGCAGGTGTTCGGCGATACAGTCGTCGAGGTAGGTACGCGCGACGTCGATTTCAGTGGCCAACTCGGCCAGCACGAACTGGGTGTTCTGCAGCCCTGAGATCGGCGAGCCGAACGCTTTGCGCTGCTTGACGTAGTCGAGCGTCTCGGCCAGCACGCCCTCGGCGGCCGCGACCGCTCCCACAGCCAGCGAAAGACGTTCCTGGGGAAGGTTGTTCATCAACTGGTAAAAGCCGCGACCTTCCTCGCCCAGCAGATTGTCGACCGAAACGCGCATATCGGTGAAGCTGAGTTCGCTGGTGTCCTGCGCGTGCAGACCGATCTTCTCCAAGTTGCGGCCCCGACTGAACCCAGGTGTGTCGGGCTCGACCACGAACAGAGTCAAGCCCTTGTGCCGGTCGGGCCCGGTGCGTGCCGCGACGACGAACAGGTCGCCGGTCTGGCCGTTGGAGATGAAAGTCTTTGCGCCGTTGATGACGTAGTGGTCACCGTCGCGCGTTGCGGTGGTGCGGATGCCGGCCAGGTCGCTGCCGGCGCCCGGTTCGGTCATCGCGATACCGATCACGGTCTCCCCGGTGACCACGCCGGGTAGCCAGCGTTGCTTCTGCTCGGCGGTCGTCAGGTCGGTGAGATAGGGCAGCACGATGTCGTTCTGCAGCGACAGTGCGATGGCTTCGGCCGCCGCGCCGGCGCGTTGGAGTTCGTCGACGACGATCGCGTTGTACCGGAAGTCGTCGACGCCCGCCCCGCCGTATTCCTCCGGGACCGAAAAGGCCAGCAGCCCGAGCTTTCCGGCCTCGGTGAACAGGGAGCGGTCAACGCTGCCTGCCTTCTCCCAGTCTTCGTGCGCCGGCACCACGGTTTGGCGCACGAAGTCGTGCACCATGTCGCGGAATTGCCGGTGCTCGTCTGCGTACTCCAGCCGTGCGCTCACCGGAAGGCGTCCAGTCCGGTGAACGCCTGACCCAGGATCAGCTGATGCATTTCCGGAGTGCCCTCGTAGGTGAGCACCGATTCCAGATTCACCATGTGGCGGATCACGGGATACTCCAGCGATATTCCGTTACCGCCCAGAATGGTTCGCGCGGTGCGGCAGATCTCGATCGCTTCGCGGGTGTTGTTCAGCTTGCCGAAGCTGACTTGCTCGGGCCGCAGGCCGGTGGTGTCCTTGAGCCGTCCCAGCTGCAGCGCGAGCAGTAGGCCCTTGTGTAATTCGACGGCCATGTCGACGAGTTTGGCTTGCGTCAGCTGGAATCCGGCGATCGGCTGACCGAATTGGGTGCGCTCACCGGCGTAGTCCAGCGCGGCCTGCCACGCCGAGCGCGCGGCGCCCATCGACCCCCAGATGATGCCGTAGCGCGCCTCCGACAGACACGACAGCGGACCCTTGAGCCCTCGCACCTCGGGCAGCAGCGCGTCGTCGGGCAGCCGGACGTCGTCGAGGACCAGCTCACTGGTGATGGACGCCCGCAGCGACAGCTTGTGGTGAATGGTGTTCGCCGAGAATCCGGGGGTCTTGGTGGGGACGACGAAACCTCGCACACCGTCGTCGGTGGCCGCCCACACCACCGCGACGTCGGCGACCGAGCCGTTGGTGATCCACATCTTGCGGCCGTTCAGAATCCAGTCGGATCCGTCGCGCTTGGCCCGCGTGGTCATCGAGGCCGGGTCGGACCCGGCGTCGGGCTCGGTCAACCCGAAACAGCCCAGCAGCTCGCCGGCGGCCATGCCCGGCAGCCACTGTTGCTTCTGCTCTTCGGAACCGAACCGCCAGATCGCGAACATCGCCAGTGAACCCTGTACCGACACCATCGACCGGATCCCGGAATCGGCGGCTTCCAGCTCGGTACACGCCAGCCCGTAGTGCACGGCCGAGGCGCCGCCGCAGCCGTAGCCCTCCAGGTGCATGCCGAGCAATCCGAGTTGGCCGAAGTGTTTGGCCAGGTCACGCACTGGCAGGTCGCCGATTTCGAACCACTCGGCGACATGGGGCAGGACGTGTTCGCCGCAGAACTGCCGGACGGTGTCGCGCACCGCCTTCTCGTCGTCGGACAGCGAAGCGTCCAGGCCGAGCGGGTCCTGCGGATTGAAGGCGGGAGCGGTACCGGTACTCATGGCCTAGATACTGCCACCGCGAGGAAGTCGGCCTACGCTGCTTTCGCAGGTATTGAACCTGGAGGTGATAGGCATGCCCCCACTCGGTCGCGTCTGGGCCGTGGTCGTGATCGCCGTCGCGCTGGGTCCGCCGGCGGCCGCCGACCCGGTCGATCCGATCCCCGGCAACGGAGTGTTCGTCGTCGGGCCGGACATCGCGCCGGGCCTGTATCACACAGCGGGCTCGGGGTCGGCGTTTGGCGTCTGGATCAACAATGTGCCGACTCAGGATTCGATGTGTTCGTGGTTCACCTACAGCACCCCCGATGCCGCGAAAGACCATGTCCTGCAGACCAATTCGTCGGTCGGCCCGATGTATGCCAACATCAACACTGGCGTCAAGGCGTTCGAGTCGCAGAACTGCCAGCCGTGGACGCGGGTGCCCTAAGTCGTTCGAGCACAACGCTAGTCGCAGTTGACGCAGACCCCGGTCAGCGACAGCTGCATGCCGCAACCGCAGAATTTGCCCTCCCGCCGGACGTCGCCGGAGCGCCGACGACTGTCGACGGCCACAGGGGTGCTGGCCGTTGTCGCGTCACCGGACTCGGGCGGTTGGTCTGTGGTGGTCACGTTTCTCCACGATAAGCGGCCCGACCGGCGCATCCCCTCGGTGACGGCCGAGACTGCGTTTGAATTGGTCAGCTGTACATCTGGCGGTCGGATGCGGCTTCTCGTCGAAAGCAGTGCATCACGCAGTCTTAACGCGCCTTTGCGATCCGCGCCGCGGCTTCGACGGCGGCCGCGCGGCGCCTGGAACTCTCGGTCGGATCGGTTGTCGCCGCGGCCGGGTCGGGCCAGTGCGCCCACGCCAGCCCGATGCCGAACAACAGCACCAGCAACTGCTGGGGATCCCATACCGGATCAACGCGGCCGTCGAGTTGTGCCTGTCGAATCGCGTTGATCGCCGTCTGAGGCGGCTTCTCTCCGTCGACCTCGGGCAGGTCGAGCGGAAATCCCTCCAGCTGTGCCCAATTGATCATGCGAAGGTGTTCCGGTCGGCTTTGTGCGAGGTCATAGATATCGCCGACGAATTCGGGCACCGCCTCGGGCCGAAGCCGCACGGCCCGGAAAAACTCCGCGCCGTCGGCGGCGACCACTTCGCGGAACAGTGTCTCCTTATCGCCGAAGTGCGCGTAGAGCCGTTCCTTACTTGCGCTGGCGGCGCGCGCAATGCGGTCGATCCGCGAGCCGGCCAAACCGAACTGGGCGAATTCCGCGCGCGCGGCGGCGAGGATCTCGCCGCGCAGCTCAGTCGTGGATCTCACACTATGAAGCATATACAGACGAACTAGTTCGTTTGTTATCGTGGTGGCATGACGCATTCCGCTCCACCCGAGGAGGCCCCATGGCCGCGTCCCTGATCGACCAGTCGATTGCCACGATGCCGCGCGGTGGCCCCGATGCGTCCTGGCTGGACCGTCGGTTTCAGACCGACGCGCTCGAGTATCTCGATCGCGACGACGTCTCCGAGGACGTCAAACAGAAGGTGATCGGCATGCTCGACCGGATGGGCGCGCTCACGAATCAGCATGAGAAGCATGCGCGCGCCGCGCTGGAGCTGGTCGCCGACATCCCTAATCCACGCATTCTGGAATTGGGCGCCGGCCACGGTCGACTCTCGGCGAAGATCCTCGAACTGCACCCGACTGCGACGGTCACTGTCAGCGACGTCAACGCGACATCGGTGGCCAACATCGCGGCCGGTGAATTGGGCCGTCACCCCCGTGCGCGCGCTGATGTCGTCGACGCGACCGCGATCGACGCCCCCGATGGCAGTTACGACCTGGTGGTGTTCGCACTGGCCTTTCATCATCTGCCGCCGGCGACCGCCGCGCAGGCCATCGCTGAGGCGACCCGCGTCGCCACCCGGTTCCTGGTGATCGACCTGAAGCGCCGAACGCCGTTGGCTACCCTGCTCTTTCCGATCGTGGCACTGCCGGTCCAACTGGCGCTGCTGCCGTGGTCATGGATTCCGCCGAGCCTGCACGACGGGTTCATCAGCGCGCTACGGGCATACAGCCCGTCGGCGCTGCGTGCCTTGGGGCGTGCCGCGGATGCCCAGATGAATGTCGAGATCCAGCCGACGAGCAAGCGGTTCGGCCTACCGTCGGTCGCCGTGGTGTTTTCTCGGCCACAAAGGGATCGCAGTGTCTGACGGCGCGGATCTGGCAATGCTGACGGAACCGAGTGCTCGCGTCTTGGCGCTGCAGCGGCGCCTCGACACCGTGACGCGGGGCATTCGCCCGCTGATCCAGCTGTCCCGGCCTTACGTGGATGGAACCGAAAACCTTCCGGCAGACGGCCGATTCTTGTTGGTGGGCAATCACACTCAGCTCGGATCGGAAGTGTATCTGATCGCGGACGCGGTGCGCTCGTCGATCGGCACCAGGGTCCGGCCGCTGGCGGATCGCAACTTCGGCCGCATGCGCGGCCTACCGGCGGATCTGTTCGCGGCCTTTGGTGGAGTCGTCGGCTCTCCCGAGAGCGCGCGTGAACTGATGCTCCGGGATCAGACGATTCTGGTATTTCCCGGCGGAGCACGCGAAATCGCAAAGTTCAAGGGGGAGGAGTACGCCCTCCGGTGGCAGGGGCGGGCGGGGTTTGCACGAATCTCGGCCGAGCAGCGCTACCCGATAGTTCCGGTCGGCTTGGTCGGTGGTGACGACGTGTATCGCAGCGTCACATCCCGAGACGGATCCTGGGCCAAGTTCAGTGCATGGCTCAGCCGAAAAATGAACGGACGCAACGATATGGCAATGCCGTTGCTACAGGGGATCGGCCCCACGCTGATCCCTCGGCCGCAGCGGATGTATCTGCGTTTCGGATCGCCGATCGACACGACAAAGCCTCCGGCTGTAGATGCCGGCGCATGGGTGAACACTGTCAAAGAACGGACCGAGCATGCGCTGCAGCAGATTCTCACCGATCTGCTCGCCGTGCGGTCGGGTGATCCCTTCCGCTCTCTGAATCCGTTGGCCTGGGCCAGCGCCGTCACCTCGTGACGCCAGACCGTCCACTCATTTGTCGATGCGGCTTTTCAGCTTGCCGCTGAGGAACATTCGCATGGTTAGGTTGGTGGAGGTGATGATGGGGATGAGGCCGAGGTAGGTGCGTTCGGAAGGTTGGGCACCGTGTAGGTGCTCGAGGCTGCCGAAGATGTAGAACGCTCCTGCGGTCATGAAGGTGGCCGGGATGGAGAATGCCAGCAGTGGCCGGCGAGCGTCGACGACCTGGTTGGCAAGGGGTTTTTCGTAGTCCTGCAGCGCCACTCCTTTGCGGAGTTTGCCCAGGACGGTCGGTACGGCGTTGACCTCGTTGGCCAGCGGCACCGGTGATTGGCGCATCACTCGGCCGACGTGGATGGCGGCGCATGTCGCGAAGACCACTTCGAGGGCGAGTGTGATTGCGGTCAGGTAATTCCACAGGCCCCAGTTCATTGTCGGACTCCTGTCGGCAGGGGTAGGCGTGAGCGGACCAATGTCGGCCACCAGAACCATTTTCCGAGGATGGTGACGATCGATGGCACCACGAACGAGCGGACGATCAGCGTGTCGAGCAGCAGGCCGATGCAGACGGTGGACCCGAGTTGACCGATGGTCTTGAGGTCGCTGGCCAGCATGGCCAGCATGGTGAACGCGAAGACCAGTCCCGCGGAGGTCACGACGCCGCCGGTGCTGCCCAGGGCGCGAATCAGCCCGGTGTGTAGGCCGGCGCCGAGTTCCTCTTTGACCCGCGCGATCAGCAGCAGGTTGTAGTCGGATCCGACGGCGACCAGGATGATGAATGACAGCGGCAGGATCAACCAGTGCAGCGGAAGGCCGATCAGGTGCTGCCAGAACAACACTGAGAGCCCGAATGCCCCGGCGTAGGAGAAGGCGACGGTGGCCGGGATGACGAAAGCGGCGATCAGGCTGCGGGTCAAAAACATCATGATCAGGAAGATGAGCACGAACGCCGCGATCGCCGCGATCAGCAGGTCCGACATCGCGTACTGCTTGATGTCTTTGTTGTTGGATGCCGATCCGCCGATGTAGACCTTGGCTCCGGCCAGTGAGGTTTCTTTGAGGATCGTGGTGATCGCCTCGGGGAACCGCTCGACGTGTTGGACGCCTTCGGGGCCCATCGCATTGCCTTCGTGGGTGACGATGAAACGGGCCGCCTTGCCGTCCGGTGACATCATCAGCTGCATGCCGGTTTTGACGTCGTCGTTGTCGAAGCCTTCGTGGGGGATGTAGAAGAAGTCGTCGCTGCGGGCCCGGTCGAAGTCGTTGCCGACGTTGATCGAGTCGTCGAAGGTCTGCTCGGTCTGCATGTTGCCCAGATCCGCTGAGCCGTAGGAGTTCACCAGCTTGGCCCGTATTGCTTCGGTGTCGTCGGCGGTGGCCTTGAGCTCGGCGATGATCTTCGGGAAGGCCTTGTCGACTTCGACGAGCGAGATCCTGGTGTTGTTGATGTCTTCGGCCAGGTGGTCGATCTGGTCGATGGTGTCCCATACCGAGCGCAGCGCCCAGCAGATCGGTATGTCGAAACAGTGTTTGTCCCAATAGAAGTAGCTTTTGAGCGGCCGGAAGAAGTCGTCGAGATTGGAGACCTCTTCGTTGATGTCGTCGGCCACGTGCTGTAGGTCTTCGACGGTGAGCACGGTGTTGTGGATTTCGTCGGACACCTTCTGGAAGAAGCCGATCTCGCGGCGCAGCACGTCGACCGAGTGTTTCTGGATATCGGCTTGCTGATCGGTGTTCATGTTCTGCTCGCGGTTGAACGGCAACTGCTGGCCGTTGCCGCTGCCCTGGGTGGTGAACAGATAGGGAATGCTGGCGTGCTCGAGCGGTCGCCCCAGGGGGCGGGTGATGCTTTGCACCATGGCCACACCGGGCAGGCGGATCAGCGCCCGGTTGACCCGGTCCAGTGAGATGAAGTCGGCCGAGTTGCGCATGTCGTGGTCGGATTGGACCATCAGCATCTCGGAGAACAACTTGCTGGGCGGGAAGTGCCGGTCTGCGGCGGCGAAACCTTTTTTGGCCGCCGCCGAAGCCGGCTGGTACTGGCGGTCGTCGTAGTTCTGTTTGTAGGTCGGTACGAAGACCGCGCCGAGCATGACCACCGTGCTACTGGCGGCGAGAATGGGTTTGGGCCAACGCACGACGCTCGCGCCGATCCGCCGGTAGAGCGTGCCCTTCTCCTTGGTCTTGGGTTCGTACAGCCCGAAGATGCTGCCCAGCGTCAGCAACGCCGGCGCCAGGGTGAGGGCCATCGCGATGGTGAACAGCATCGCGATCGCCACAGCGGGGCCCATGGTGTGGAAGTAGTTCAACCGGGCGAAACTCAAGCACGCGCACGCCCCGGCAATGGTCAGCCCCGAGCCGATGATGATCGGCGCCACGCCGTGAAAGGCGGTGTAATACGCCTCTTCCGGGCTTTCGCCGTCCTGGCGGGCCTCCTGGTAGCGGCCCATCAAGAAGATGCCGTAGTCGGTCCCCGCGCCCAAGGTGAGCGAGATGACGACGTTGACCGCGAACGACGACAACGGGATCAGTTCGAGATGGCCCAGTGTCGAGACGATCCCTTTCGCCACCAGGATTTCGAACAACACCGCGTACATCGGAACCGCCAGGGTGGTGATCCGGCCGCGATACACCAGCAGCAGCATGATGAAGATCAAGATGATCGTCACGATGGTGATGTTGTTGAGGCTGTTGTTGGCGATCGACAACGTGTCCGACGCCAACGGGGCGGCGCCGCTGACGTAGACCTTCAGTCCCGGCGGCGGGCTGTCATTGCCGACGAGGTCCCTGATCGCGTCGACCGATTCGTTGGCTTGCATCTGCCCGATGTCGCCGGCCAGTCGCAGCAGCACGTAAGCTGATTTGCCGTCGACGCTCTGCGCGCCGGCCGCGGTAAATGGCTTGCCCCACAGGTCCATTGCGTACTGGACATGCTTGTCGTGTTTGAGCCGGGTGATCAGGTCGTCGTAGTAACGATGATCGTCTTCATCAAGGCTGTGATTGGCCTCGAGCACAACCATGGTCAGGCTGGTCGAGGTCGACTCCTTGAATTTGTCGCCGATCTGCAGCATCGCGACCTGCGAGGGTGCATAAGTCGGCACCATCGGCCCGGCGAGTTCTTCGGCGACGTCTTCCACCTTGGGCATGAACGCATTCGTGGCAATAGCCAGCAGCGCCCACAACACGATGATCGGGATCGCCAGGATGCGCACCGTCCTGGCGAACAACGGCCGACCCGCGCGGTGTGCGCTCATGCCGACTTCACCCGGCACTGGACGTCGGCGTCGCTGTGTGTCGCCGATTGTTGGTCGCGCACAACGCCGTCGACCAGCATCCGGCACCTCACCTGACCGCCGTGCACGTGCGCCGAGATGCTGCCCGACACCACGGTCAGCACCGTCGTCTCGGTGTGCGACCACGGCAGCGCCGTGACGTCGACCCGGTGCGGGTGCCCGTCGATATCGACGTAGACGAGCATGCCGCCACTACCGACCGCACCGGACACCTCGTAGGTGAGGTGTTTGGGGTTGAACTCCTCGGGGGCCTGCGGGCCGTTGACCGAGATGACCGGCTGTGGTTCGGAGAATTGGTGCACCTTCCACATGCAGGTCACACCCAACCCGACGGCAATCACGGTCACCAGACCCAGCCACCACCGCTGCAACAGAGCACGTCCGGACGAACGTTGGCTCACTGGTTCACCTTTCGAGGTGGTCAGCCGGTGAACTCGGCGAGGTGGTCGGCGATGAATTCTCCGACGGTGGTCGGTTTCTTGCCGCCGATCCGCTCGACCAGGTCGTTGTTGCCGGCGAAGATCCCGTTCTGGTAGTCGACGGCGACATTGCTCAGGTGCTGCGCGAGGAAGTCGGGGAAGCCCAACGCCTTGATGCTCTCGATCCAGTCCGGAATCTCCGTCGGCTCGTAACGGACGGGCCGCTCCAGGACTTCGGAGATGGCGTCGGCGATCTGGTAGTGGTTCATCTCCACGGCGCCGAACAGCGGATAGATCTTCCCGGCGTGCTCCTTCGGGTGCTCCAGGATCGCCGCGATCACTCGGCCTTGGTCTTCGGCGGTGATCGGCGCGTGCCGGCCATCACCGAAGGGCAGGCGCAGGACACCGTCCTCGCGAATTCCTCTGGCGCCGAAGATCGTGAACCATTCCGCGAAATACGTTGGCCGTAGATGGGTTACTGCGATCGGTGACCAGTCCAGGATTCGCTCGCCCAGCCAGTGAATGCGCGCGGCATCGCTGGCGGCGCTGCGCCGGGCCGAGATCTGCGACATGTTGACGATCGCGGTCACCCCGGCTTCTCCGGCGGCTTGCGCGAACGTGGTCGTGGCCTCGAGCAGTCCGGGGCTGATCGGGTAGACGAAGTAGGCGGCGCGTACGCCGTCGGCGGCCGCGCGGACGACGTCGATGTCGTGCAGGTCGCCGACGACCACGTCGGCACCGCTGTCACGCAACGCGGCGGCGCGGTCGTCGAAACGGTGCACCAGCGCGCGCACGTGGTGGCCGCGTTCCAGCAGCAGGTTCGCGGTGTAGCCACCGGTTCGGCCGGCGGCGCCGGTGACCAGCAACGCGTTGTGGTCGGTGGACATCAGGGTTCCTCTCGTCGGTGCTCTCACGCGGAGTGGCAATGCAGGTCACTGTCACATCTAGCTCTACTCAAGTCAAGCCAAATGGGGGCTCTGGTTTGTTCCTGAAAGACGTGACGAAACGGCGGAATAAAACCATCTATGCTGCGGTTTTAGCCCGTCCTTCTGGTATCCGGCAGCGTCACACGAAGGCAGACGTCCGATCCTCTTTGGCACTGGGCTGTCAAAGACCCTGTCACACAACGCATAGTGCATACCGCGTCAGATAGTTGGCTTGACTTTACTCAAGACAGCGGCGATGGTTGTCCGTATGAGCGGATCAGCTGCGCCCATCCTGGTGACGGGTGCTACCGGCCGGCACGGATCCACCGGCGCACACGTCACCCGCCGGCTTCGCGAGGAAGGCCGGTCGGTTCGGATTCTCGCGCGCGCTCAGAGTGATCGCACGGATGCGCTGGCAGCGTTGGGCGCCGAGGTCTGCATCGGGGACCTGCACGACCGTCGCAGCCTGCTCGATGCGCTCACTGATGTAGAGCAGGCTTATTTCACATATCCCGTCGACGCCGGCGTGATCGTCGCCGCGGCCAATTACGCTGCGGCTGTGCGTGAGACGGGACGTCCGATACGCACCGTCGTCATGTCGATGGGTCCGGCTCACCCGCAACACCCCAGCGATCTCGGCCGTGCCCAATGGCTGGCCGAAGAGGTGATGATGTGGGGCGGGCTTGACGTACTGATCCTGCGGGTCGTTGCGACGTTTCACCAGAACCTGCTTGCCCTGCACGGTGATTCGATCAGACGAGAGAATCTGCTACGCAACAGCTTTGGTGATGGAGCCGTCGGGTGGATCAACGGTAGCGATGCGGGCGAACTTGCGGTGGCT
Source organism: Mycobacterium paraterrae (assembly GCF_022430545.2). NCBI lineage: Bacteria > Bacillati > Actinomycetota > Actinomycetes > Mycobacteriales > Mycobacteriaceae > Mycobacterium > Mycobacterium paraterrae. Next base: position 2,615,721 of record NZ_CP092488.2, read on the forward strand.
GCCCTGCTGCGTCCGGGCGGGTTCGCCGGGCCGGTGTGTTATCCGACTGGGTCGGAGCTGCTGAACCACCACGAGGTCGCCGCGATCCTGACCGACGAACTCGGGCGCCCGATCACGTTCGAACCGATTTCCCCCGACGCGTGGCGTGAAGACCTAGTTCGCCTCGCGCGAGAAAATCCCGCTGGAGTGGTCAACACCGCGATGGCGGGCCATATCGCGAATGTCGGCCTGGCGGTCGCGGGGCGGGGAGCGCCACCCGCAAACTACGACGAACTCACCCGGATGATCGACCGGACGCCGATAACCCTGCGCGAGTTCATTCGCGCCAACCGGGAGGCCCTGGAGATAGCACGATGACCAACGTCGTAACCACCGCGCGCACCAGAACATTCAGCTGGCAGGATCCGCAGATCGGGGCGCGGGTCGCCATGGAGATGGCGGGTCTGGACTATCTGCGCGCGATCCTGGCCGGCACCTTGCCGAAGCCGCCGGTGATGGACGCCCTCGACGTCCGCATCGAGTCGGTCGAGCCCGGTGAAGTCGTCTTCACGATGACACCGGCCGAGTTCCATTACAACCCAATCGGTTCGGTGCACGGCGGTGTCTACAGCGCGCTGCTGGATTCGGCGGCGGGTTGCGCCGTGCACAGCCTGTTACCGGCCGGAACGGGTTACACGAGCCAGGATCTCTCGGTGCGTTTCCTCGGCGCCATGCGGGTCGACACCGGGCCGGTCCGCTGCACCGGCACGGTCCGTCACCTCGGCCGCCGTACCGCGTTGGCCGAGGCCTCGCTGACCACGCAGGCAGGCAAACTGCTGGCCACGGCGACGAGTGGCTGCCTGATCATCGCGGGGCCGTGAGGGTCTGGCTATAGAAAAGTATGGTCAGCAGATAGGATGGCCTGATGACCGCAGCACCTGACGCGATGACCCTGACGGGCCGTCTCGCCGACGGGGAGAGGACCGGCTACCGGCAGGTCTGCCCGATCGAGCGGGCCCTGGACACCATCGGGACCCGATCGGCTATGGTGCTGCTGCGCGAGGCTTTCTGGGGCACAACACGATTCGAGGACTTCGCGCAACGGGCCGGCTTCACCGAGCAGATCGCGGCGACGCGCCTCAAGCAGTTGGTGGACGCCGGAGTGCTGGCCAAGCAGCCCTACAAGTCGCCGGGTCAGCGCACCCGCTACGAATACGTGCTGACCACGCGCGGTCGGCAGCTGTTCCCCGTGCTTGTCAGCCTTATCGAATTCGGCCTGCTCCTACAGGGTGACTCGAGGCGGCTCGACCTGGTACACGGCGAAGGCTGCGGCGCTCCACTCGTCGCCCACGTGCAGTGCGTCGAAGGCCACCACGTGGAACTCGGGCAGTCCGAAGCGCGGCTGCGTCCCAGACCCAAGCGCTGACCTCTACCGCAGCGGTAGCCTCGCCTGATGGATCGTCCGCGGCGCAGTCCGGCCTGGTTGAGCATCGACGTGGCGTGTGTGCTGGTGTTCTGCGCCCTGGGGCGGCGAAGCCATGACGAAGGTCTCAACGTCGCCGGCATCGCGACGACGGCCTGGCCGTTTCTGAGTGGGACCGCCGTCGGCTGGTTGGTGTCGCAGGCCTGGCGCCGCCCCACCACGGTTTATCCCACCGGCGTGGCGGTGTGGCTGTGCACGGTGGTGGTCGGGATGGTGCTGCGTAAGGTCACCTCGGCTGGCACCGCGGCCAGTTTCATCGTGGTCGCATCGACCGTCACCGCGGTGTTGCTGCTCGGCTGGCGCGCGATCGCGCGCCTCGGGCGTCGGCGCGCCGGGGTGGCTCAGCGGTGAAGCGGACCGACAACGACTCCTGGGGTCCGGCCACCAGCGTCGGAACGACCGCCACCCTGGTGGCCACCGCGCGAGCGTTGGCGCACCGGGCGGGGCTGATCAGCGATCCGTACGCCGAGCCGCTGGTCAACGCCGTCGGATTGGACTTCTTCACCAAGGTGGCCAGCGGAGAGCTGGCGCTCAGCGAGGTCGGCGGCAAAAGCGGATTGGCTTTGCTGACAGACCTTTTGGCGGTACGGACCCGCTTCTTCGACAACTTCGTCACCGACGCGTGCCGCGCCGGAATCCGCCAGGCCGTCATCCTCGCCTCGGGTTTGGACGCCCGTCCCTACCGGTTGTGGTGGCCGCCCGGCACCACCGTCTACGAGATCGATCAGCCCGAAGTCATCGACTTCAAGACCCGGACGCTGCGTGGCCTGGATGTGACGCCGGCGGCCCATCGGCGCGCGGTGGGGATCGATCTTCGGCGAGACTGGCCGGAAGCGCTGCGCCGGGTCGGTTTCGACTCGGGCCAGCCCACCGTCTGGATCGCCGAGGGCTTGTTCATCGGCTTTCTTCCCTCGGTCGTCCAGGACCGGCTGCTCGACAACGTCACCGCGCTGAGTGCGCCGGGCAGCCGTGCGGCGGCGGACTATTTCCCGGAGCGGCAGCCGCCTTTCCTCGACCAGGAACACGCGCTTGCGACCCGCTGGCGAGAGTTCGGATTCAGCGGCGACATGGCGGAGTTCACCTATCCGGACCAGCACCGCGACCCGGCCGAGTCGCTGGCCGCGCTCGGCTGGCGGACCGTCGTCACCGAGATCCACAAGTTGTTCACGATGACCGGCCTGCCGGGTTTGCGGCGTCAGGATCTCAACGGCGCGCCGGTAGCGGGCCGCTACGTTCGTGCGATTCTGGCTTAGTCGCACCGGAATGCGGCCCCTCGCGAGACGTTAGAGATGTAGTGATGCCCCAGCCCAGCCAACCCGCTCCACCGCAGCAGGTCCGTTTCACAACGGTGACCGCGGACGATCCTAGGGCTCAGCCGCTGCTGGACGAACTGGCCGTCGAGTACGCGCAGCGCTACGAATCCACCCTGCCGACCGTCACGGCTTGGATGAGGTCGGTGCCGACGTCCGAATTCGCGCCGCCCGACGGCGGCTTCCTGGTCGGTGCGGTGGACGGGATCACCGTGACCGGCGGGGCGTTCCAGCGATTCGACGAGCAGACCGCCGAGCTCAAGCGGATCTGGACCGACCGGCGGCACCGCCGCAGCGGGTATGCCAGGGCTCTGTTGAAAGAACTGGAAGCCGTCATCGCCCAGCGGGGCTATCGCCGGGTGTACCTGACGACGGGTAACCGGCAGCCCGAGGCCGAGGCGTTGTACGAGGCGGCGGGCTACACCCGGCTGTCGGAGCCGCTGCCCTCGCGCGGGCCGGTTTTCCCGATCGCTTTCGCGAAGGATCTGACGTGACGAGGCCGGAACTCCTGCACGTCGGCGTCGCGCTCGACGGCTACGGCTGGCACCGGCAGGCGTGGCGCACCACGCTCGCCGCCGACCCCGGCACGGAATCGGTGCTCAGCGGGCGTTATTGGGCCGGCTTGGCGGCCACCGCCGAGCGCGGCCTGCTCGACTTCCTCACCATCGACGACGCGCTCACGCCGCAGCCCGGTCGCAGCGAGGCGATCAGCCCGCGACGGCTGGCTGGCCGCGCCGACGCGGTGCTCGTCGCCGCGCGAATCGCGCCGGTCACCAAGCACATCGGGCTGATTCCGGTGGCAACGGTCACCCATACCGAGCCCTTCCACGTGTCCAAGGCCATCGCCACCCTCGACCACATCTCGCACGGGCGGGCCGGCTGGCAGCCACGAGTCAGTTCGACCGCGCACGAGGCCGCCCTGTTCGGCCGCCGCGGCGCCCCCACTGCGGGCGACGACCTGTTCGACGAGGCGGCCGACGCGGTCGAGGTGGTGCGTCGTCTCTGGGACAGCTGGGAAGACGACGCGATCATCCGCGACGTCGCGACCGCGCGTTATATCGACCGAACGAAGTTGCACTACATCGATTTCCGCGGCAAGTACTTCTCGGTGAAGGGACCCTCGATCACCCCCCGCCCGCCGCAGGGCCAACCGGTGGTGGCAGCCCTCGCTCACGGCCCGCGGATCTATGAGTTCGCGGCAAGCAGTGCCGATCTGGTGTTCATCACGCCCACCGACGACGCCTCGCTCGACGCGATTATCGACGAGATCAAGGTGGCCGGGGGCCAGCACCTCAAGGTCTATGCCGACCTGGTGGTGACCTTCGGTGGCGACACCGAATTCGGCTCGGATGCAATGATTTTCGACGGCAATCCGTCCGACGTGGTCGACCTGGTGCTCGGCTGGCAACAACGCGGCGTCGACGGGGTGCGACTGCGACCCGCGGTCAATGCGACGGACCTACCGATGATCGTCGACGAGGTGGTGCCAATGTTGCAGCAGGCCAACCGATTCCGCGCCGCATACTCCAAGGGCGAAACACTACGGCAACGACTCGGCCTGCCCGTCGCAGTCAACCGCTATGAGGAGGCGACGTCATGACCAACGTCCCGCTGTCGATCCTGGACTTGTCGCCGATCAGCGCCGGCAGTGACGCGACGACGGCGCTGCGCAACACCATCGATCTCGCACAGCACGCCGAGCGGTGGGGGTATCGCCGATTCTGGGTGGCCGAGCATCACTTCGTCGGTGTCGCCAGCTCCGCGCCGGCGGTGCTGATCGGACAGATCGCCGCTGCCACCAACACCATTCGCGTCGGGGCAGCCGCGGTCCAGCTCGGACACACCACGCCGGCGGCCGTGGTCGAAAGCTTCGGGATGCTCGAGGCGTTCTACCCGGGTCGCATCGATCTCGGTCTGGGCCGGGGCCAGCGCCGCGACACCGGGTTCAAGCCGAAGCACCCGTCTTCGAAAGATCGTCCACCCCGGCAGTGGCGCGAAATCGACGGCGTGGTGATTCCGCTGCCGTTCGACCTCAAGGGCCTGCTCGACACCGAGCGGGTGCTGGCGACGATGGAAATTCTCCAGCAGCCGCAGGCCGTCGCTCCCGACTTCGCGGACCAGTTGGGCGACATACTCGCGATGCTCGAAGGAACCTACAAGGCAAGCGGTTTCGAGGTGCACGCGGTACCGGGGGAGCGGTCGGGGTTGTCGCCGTGGATCTTCGGCAGCACCCGCGGGCAGAGCGGGCGACTGGCCGGCGCACACGGCTTACCGTTCGTCGCCAGCTACCACATCACGCCCGCCACCGCGCTGGAAGCCATCGAGGCTTACCGCGACACGTTCGTCCCCTCGGCGACCTTGAAAGAGCCTTACGTCGTGGTGTCCGCCGACGTCGTCGTCGCCGAAGACAGCGCTACCGCACAGGAACTCGCCTCGGGCTATGGGCAGTGGGTGTACTCGATCCGCACCGGCGTCGGCGCGGTGCCCTACCCGGCGCCCGCCGACGCCAAGCCGGTCACCGAGCAGCAGCTGCCGGTGGTCAAGGACCGGTTGGAGACACAGTTCGTCGGTGACGTGGAAGAGGTCGCCGAGCGGCTGGACGCGCTGCAACGTCTGAGCGGCGCCGACGAACTTGTCGTGACATCGGTGACCCACGACCACCGGGCCCGGTTGCGCTCCCACGAACTGCTCGCCACTCGCTGGGGCATCAGGCGATGAGTGTCCGGGAAGGCAAGCATCGCAAGACCATTCACCTGGCCGCGCATTTCCCGGGGGTCAACAGCACCACGGTGTGGAGTGACCCACAGTCGGGTAGCCAGATCGCGTTCGAATCGTTCGTACACATGGCCCGCACCGCCGAGCGGGGCCTGTTCGACTTCTTCTTCCTCGCCGAAGGTCTGCGCCTGCGCGAGCATCGCGGTCAGATCTACGACCTCGACGTGGTGGGTCGACCCGACACGTTCACCGTGCTGGCGGCTCTCGCGGCGGTCACCGACCGGCTCGGCCTGACCGGGACGATCAACACCACCTTCAACGAACCCTTCGAAGTGGCGCGGCAATTCGCCACGCTCGATCACCTGTCGGACGGCCGTGCCGGCTGGAACATCGTCACCTCGTCGGATGCCTTCACCGGCGAGAACTTCCGGCGCGGCGGCTTTCTCGACCACGCAGACCGTTACGCGCGAGCCGAGGAGTTCCTCACGGTGGCCCGCGAGTTTTGGGATAGTTGGGCGGCCGACGCCGTGCGGGCCGACCTCGACGCCGGGACTTACGTCGATCCCGACCGGGTCGCGGTCGTCGAACATCACGGCCCGCAGTTCGACGTACGCGGGGTGGCGACGCTGCCCAGCCGGCCGCAAGGACATCCAATCCTGTTGCAGGCCGGCGACTCTCACGACGGACGCAACTTCGGTGCGCGCTACGCCGACGCGTTGTTCACGCTGCACGGATCGCTCGAGGACGGGCAGCGCTACTACGCCGACGTCAAAGGCCGCGCGGCCTCGTTTGGGCGAGATGCCGACGAGCTGAAGGTCTTGCCCGCAGCGACGTTCGTGCTCGGCGACACCGTCGCCGAGGCCGACGATCGAGCACGCCACATCAGGCGCCAGCAGGTCAGCGGGCCGACGGCCATCGCGATGCTCGAACAGGTCTGGGGCCGTGACCTTTCCGACTACGACCCGGACGGTCCGCTACCCAAGGACGACCCGAGCGGCGACACCAGCATCACGCAGGGCCGCGTCCGGCACGGCGACCCGGTCGAGGTGGCCCGCCGCTACCGCGAACGCGCTTCAGCCCAGAACCTGTCGATCCGCGAGCTGATCATCGCGGTATCCAGCCGAGAGCAATTCGTCGGAACGCCCGAACATGTCGCCGCGGAGATCGACCGCTACGTCCAAGCCGATGCCTGCGACGGGTTCATCTTCGTCCCGCACCTGACGCCGCACGGTCTCGACGACTTCGTCGACAGGGTGGTGCCCGTTTTGCAGGAAAGATTCGGGTTCCGCACCGAATATCGCGGCACCACATTGCGGGACCACCTCGGGCTTACCGAGAACCGTTGATTCACAACAGACTCAGGAGTCCCGTCAGCGGGTAGGTAATGCTTTTTCGTTTTCGACGCACATGCGATATCACCCGACCGGCAGGCCCGACTGGTGATATCGCATGTGGTCACTTTTCCCGAAACGAGTGCGTCCGGGGAGCAGGTGCAGCTGTGGCTTGTGTGACTGGCGCTCGACGTTTATCCCGCCAGAGCGCGTAGGCCGTCGGCAATCTTTGGCCAGTCGACGTCACCCACAGCCGCCGTCAGCACCAATTGCTCCGCGTAGTCGACGTCGTAGGCATCCGGCAGGTCGATCCCGTTGAGGCGAAGGAAAGCCCACGCCGAGGCCCACGCGGTTCGCTTGTTGCCATCGACAAATGCGTAATTCCGCGCCAGCGAATGCAGCAGTGCGGCAGCCTTATCCCAGAGCGTCGGGTAGGCGTCGTCACCCATCACGCTCGTCTGCGGCCGAGCGACAGCCGATTGGAGCAGCCCCTCGTCGGAGACAGCGAGCGAGAAGCCGCAAGCGATGCTTCCACCGACGACAACGTCGTCGCGTTCGAGGTAGAAGATCACGCGAGACGGCGGTTGAGTTCAGTCGACCGAGCAGTTACGTACTCGAACGCCTCGGTGACGCGCGCGGCACGGGCGTCGGCCGCGGCCAAGATCGCATCGCGTGCAAACGGCTTGAGCGCCTTACCATTGCGACTGGCCGCTGTGCGGACGCGCGCCAGCTCGTCGTCCGTGAATTGGATGTTCAACGCCGGCACTCGTGCACCTCATCTCGGTATTAGGTACCACGATGGTACCTGCACGTTGCGAATTCTCCGAAGGCCGAATAGGGATGAATGAAAGCGCCCGGCTACCGGAACGTCCGGTTGTTCCGAGGTAGCCGGGCGCAGCCAACTAGCTAGCCGGCCATGAACTCGTTGTAGGCCGACTGCAGATCCGGCGACAGCACGGTGGTGTTGCACTGACGCTCGGTGTCACCGATCGGAGCGAGAATGCCTCGTAACTCGAAGTATTCCTGCGGATGCGCGGTGAAGTAATTGCGCACGTCGGTGGCGGCTTGGCCGCGGGGCTCGTTGCGGGCAGCCGATACGACGGCGTTGGCACCCGGGTGTCCGCCCAGGTACTGACTGGCCGAGCCGGTGACCGAGCTGACCGTGTTGGACACGCCCGCGGGGCTGCAGTCCGGTGCCGCCGAGGCGACCGGCGCGGCAATCGCGCTGGCGGCCAAGCCGGCGAGCACCATGCCTCCGACGGTGTTTCGACGCGCGGATGTAGCACTGAATTTCATGATGTGTTTTTCCTTGAAGGTCGCACTGTGAGTACAGGTTGCCGAGGACCTGACACCAAAGTACGTGAAGTGCGGAGTGCGCAAATGACCGGAAATCGTTGCTAGAGCACCGTTTCGGCTCGCACTGTGAAAAATGTGGCGTTTGAGGCCGAATTCGGGACCGATTTCTTAAACCACGGGAGCGTCCCTTAAAGAATTCTGAATCGGCCGTGACCCGATCGTGACCCGCTACCGGGCTAGCGCGGTCGCCTGTTGGGTGGCCTCGCGGATCGGGCCGCGCCACAGGTCGCCATGGCCCGGCACGAGAATCTCGGTGTCGAGCAGCGCCAGCGCGGCCAGGCTGCGGATGCACCCCTCCTGGTCGTGGCTGAACAACTCGGGCAGCAACTGCGGACCGCTTTTGGTGAGCAACGGGTGGCCGGTGACCAATGCGTCGCCACTGACCAGCACCCCGTCGACCAGATACGAGCAGTGGCCACCGGTGTGGCCCGGGGTCGGAATCGCCATCGGGGAACCGGGCAACCCCGCGGCCACGTCGGCGGTCAGCGGCTGCGTGGTCGGGATTCCCTCGCGGCTCAACCCGCCGTCACGCACGAGGTGCACGGTCCACCGCGCCCAGCGGGGTCGCCAGATGTTCATCGCGACGTCGATCGGTGACGCCTGCTCGAGGTACTCCCGCTTGGCGTGGCCCACCTCGTCGGCGTGGCAGTACACCGGTGTGCCGTGGGTCTTGGCGAACCAGATCGCCGAGCCCAGGTGGTCGATGTGAGCGTGCGTCAGCAGGATCGCGCGCACGTCGCCGGGTTGATAGCCGAGCTGGCTCAGCGTCGCCAGCACGTTGTCGCGATCACCGGGGTAACCGGCGTCGATCAGCAGGACCCCACGTTCATCGGTGACCAGCGTCCAGTTGACGGCGCCACCTTGAGCGAGGTGCACGTGTTCGGTGACTGCTTTCAACACCGCTGCCATGCCCCGAAGTCTATGCAGCGGGTCACCCGCAACAAAGGTGGAGTAGAAACGACATCGTGGCTGAACTCAAACTTGGATACAAGGCGTCGGCGGAACAGTTTGCGCCGCGCGAACTCGTCGAGCTGGCGGTCGCCGCCGAAGAGCACGGCATGGACAGCGCAACGGTCAGCGACCACTTCCAGCCGTGGCGTCACGAGGGCGGGCATGCGCCGTTCTCGCTGGCCTGGATGACGGCGGTCGGTGAGCGCACCAAGCGGTTGCAGCTCGGCACGTCGGTGCTGACGCCGACGTTTCGCTACAACCCGGCCGTGATCGCGCAGGCGTTCGCCACTATGGCGTGCCTGTACCCCGACCGGATCTTCCTCGGCGTCGGTACCGGTGAGTCGCTCAACGAGATCGCCACCGGTTACGAGGGGGAGTGGCCGGAATTCAAGGAGCGCTACGCGCGGCTGCGCGAGTCGGTCCGGCTGATGCGTGAGCTTTGGCTCGGTGATCGGGTCGACTTCGACGGCGAGTACTACAAGACCAAGGGCGCCTCGATCTACGACGTGCCTGAGGGCGGTGTGCCGATCTACATCGCCGCGGGTGGTCCGCAGGTGGCCAAGTACGCGGGCCGCGCGGGCGACGGATTCATCTGCACCTCGGGCAAGGGCGAAGAGCTCTACAAGGACAAGTTGATTCCGGCCATGCGGGAAGGCGCCGAGGCCGCGGGCAAGAATCCCGACGACGTCGACCGGATGATCGAGATCAAGATCTCGTATGACACCGACCCGGAGCTTGCGCTGGAGAACACCCGGTTCTGGGCGCCGCTGTCGTTGACGGCCGAGCAGAAGACCAGCATCCACGACCCGCTGGAGATGGAGAAGGCCGCCGACGAGCTGCCGATCGAGCAGGTCGCGAAGCGGTGGATCGTGGCGTCGGATCCCGACGAGGCCGTCGCCAAGGTCAAGGACTACGTCGACTGGGGCCTGAACCACCTGGTGTTCCATGCGCCCGGCCATGACCAGCGCCGGTTCTTGGAGCTGTTCCAGAAGGATCTCGAGCCCCGGCTGCGACGGCTGGGCTGAAACGCAGCGTGCCCGCCGGTATTTACATCGCGGCGCCGGAAGGGGATACCGGCAAGTCCGCGATTGCGCTGGGGATTCTGCACCGGCTGGCCGCCACCGTCGCCAAAGTGGGTGTGTTCCGGCCGATTACGCGTGCTTCCGTCGGCGATCGCAAGCCCGACGAAGTCGGGCGCGGCGGGTCGACGCCATCAAACTCCAGCGATTCCCGCGATTACATCCTCGACTTGCTTTTGGCGCAGGCCACCGCGGGCGTGCCCTACGAGCGCTGCATCGGTGTCGACTACCAGCGGCTGCATGCCGACCGTGACGGCGCCATCGACGACATCGTCGAGCGGTACCACGCGATGGCCGACGACTGCGATGCGGTCGTCATCGTCGGCAGCGACTACACGGATGTCGCCAGTCCCGCCGAGCTGGGCCTCAATGCGCGCATCGCAGTCAACCTCGGCGCGCCGGTGGTATTGGCCGTCCGCGCCAAGGATCGCAGCCCCGAACAGGTGGTGCACGCCGTCGAGGTTTGCCTGGCCGAGTTGAGCGCGCAGCATGCCCATACCGCCGCCGTGATCGCAAACCGTTGCGAGCCAACGCAATTGAATGCGATTGCAGATGCGCTTCGTCCGCTGGCCCCGAAGACCTACGCGGTTCCCGACGAGCCGCTGCTGGTCGCGCCGACGGTCGCCGACCTGCAGGCAGCCGTGAACGGCACCGTGGTGGCCGGCGACGACGCGCTGATGAACCGTGAGGTACTGAGCGTGGTGGTCGCCGGCATGACGGCCGACCACGTGCTCGAGCGGTTGGAGGAGGCTGCGGCGGTCGTCACGCCGGGGGACCGCTCGGACGTGGTGCTTGCGGTAGCGAGTGCCCACGCCGCCGAAGGGTTTCCGTCGTTAGCGTGCATCATCCTCAACGGCGGATTCGAGTTGCACCGGTCGGTGGGCGCGCTGGTGGCCGGCCTGCGGCTGCGGTTGCCGATCGTCGCCACCACGCTGGGAACCTTCGACACCGCCACCGCGGTCGGGTCGACCCGCGGCCGGGTCACCGCGACCTCACAACGAAAGATCGATACCGCGCTGCAATTGATCGAGAGCCACGTCGACCTCGCTGACCTGTTGGCGCAGTTGGCGATTCCGATCCCCAAAGTCACGACGCCGCAGATGTTCACGTACCAGCTGCGCGAGCGGGCACGCTCGGATCGCAAGCGCATCGTGCTGCCCGAGGGAGACGACGACCGAATCTTGAAGTCGGCGGGCCGCGTGCTGCAGCGCGGCATCGCGGATCTGACCATCCTCGGCGACGAGAAGCAAGTCCGCGCCCGCGCGGCCGAGCTCGGCGTGAATCTCGACGACGCAACGGTTTACGATCCGCGCACCAGCGAGCTGTGCGACGAGTTCGCCGAGCAGTACGCCCGGTTGCGGGCCAAGAAGGGCGTCACCGTCGAGCAGGCCCGCGAGATCATGCACGACGTGTCGTACTTCGGCACGATGCTGGTGCACACCGGCAGGGTCGACGGGATGGTGTCCGGCGCATCGCACACCACCGCCCACACCGTTCGGCCGGCGTTCGAGATCATCCGCACCGCGCCAGGCATTTCGACGGTGTCCAGCGTCTTCTTGATGTGCTTGCCCGATCAGGTGCTGGCATACGGCGACTGCGCGATCGTTCCCGACCCGACCGTCGAACAGCTCGCCGACATCGCGATCAGCGGGGCGCAGACCGCGGCGCAGTTCGGTATCGAACCTCGGGTGGCGATGCTGTCCTATTCGACAGGGGAGTCCGGGACTGGCGCCGACGTCGACAAGGTCAGGGAGGCAACTCAACTGGTGCGCAGCCGGGCGCCGGAGCTGCTGGTCGAAGGTCCGATCCAGTACGACGCCGCCGTCGAGCCCTCGGTGGCGGCCACCAAGCTGCGCGACTCGCCGGTGGCCGGCAAAGCCACCGTGCTGATCTTCCCCGACCTCAACGCCGGCAACAACGCCTACAAGGCGGTGCAGCGCAGCGCGGGGGCGATCGCGATCGGTCCGGTGTTGCAGGGGTTGAACAAGCCGGTGAACGACCTGTCGCGCGGTGCCCTGGTCGAAGACATCGTCAACACCGTGGCGATTACGGCGATTCAGGCCCAGCATGAGTGAGCCCGCCGGCGACGATTCAGAGCGGAGCGATGAGGAGGAGCGGCGGTGACTGACACAGTCTTGGTGCTCAACGCCGGGTCGTCGTCGCTGAAATATCAACTGATCGAACCGGACTCGGGCAAGTCGCTTGCGGACGGAACGATCGAGCAAATCGGCGAACCCTCGTCGTCGGTCGCCGATCACGGCGCGGCGCTGCAGGCGGCGTTCGAGGCGCTGTCTGCCGACGGCATCGACCTGAAGACGTGTGGGCTAGTTGCGGTGGGACACCGCGTGGTGCACGGCGGAGCGGTCTTCTACCGGCCGACCGTCATCGACGACGCGGTGATCGCGCGATTGAAGCACCTGTCGATGCTCGCCCCGCTGCACAACCCACCGGCGCTGGATGGCATCGACGTCGCCCGCAGGATGCTGCCGGACGTGCCGCATGTCGCGGTGTTCGACACCGCGTTCTTCCACGACATGCCGGCCGCCGCGGCGACCTATGCGATCGACCGGGAACTCGCGCAGAAGTGGCACATCCGCAGGTATGGCTTCCACGGCACCTCGCATCGCTACGTCAGCGAACAGGCCGCGGAATTCCTGGGGCTGCGGTGGGACCGCGCGAATCAGATTGTCCTGCATCTGGGTAACGGTGCCTCGGCGTCGGCGATCGCCGGTGGCCGACCCGTCGACACGTCGATGGGTTTGACTCCGTTGGAGGGTCTGGTGATGGGTACCCGCAGCGGTGACATCGATCCGGGCATCATCGGTTATCTGTGCCGTGAGGCCGACATGAGCATCGAGGACACCGAGGTGATGCTCAATCGTCATTCCGGGCTGCTCGGGTTGGCCGGTGAGCGGGATTTCCGCGCGCTGCGCCAGCGAATCGAATCGGGCGATAGCACAGCGCAATTGGCCTACGACGTGTTCATCCATCGGCTCCGCAAATACGTCGGCGGATACCTGGCGATCCTGGGCCGCACCGATGTCATCAGCTTCACTGCCGGCGTCGGCGAGAACGCCGCCGCAGTGCGTCTGGACGCCTTGCGGGGACTGCAGGGCCTGGGTATCGAAATCGACGAAGACCGAAATGCTCAGCCCGCCAATGGGGCTCGGCGCATCTCCACCGATGACTCGTCGGTGGCGGTGCTGGTCGTTCCGACCAACGAAGAGTTGGCGATCGCCCGCGACTGCCTGATCGCAATAGAGGCATAACGCGAAGCACTCCGGCGCGGGGTACGCCGGAGTGCTCCGCCTTCTCCGGATCAGGGAGCGGTAAAGATGTTCTGCAGGCTCTCGGCCACCAGGTTCGCCCAGTCGAGCGGCAGCGTAGCTGTGAGCTGAATCGGATCGTTCGGGATGATGTCGAGCAGGGTGGCGATCGACTGGTCGAAAATGGTGCCGAGGTTCATGAACGCGTCAGGTGCGAGGAAGTTGCCGAATTCCGCGCTGCTGACCGTGCCCGTGACCGGGGCGGCCAGGTTGGCGAGACTTCCCAGAATCGCCATTTCGTTGTGCGCCAGGTCCATGACGTAGGCGGGAACGCCGGGCTCGGTGACGTCGGGCAAGTCGTAGCTGGTGTCTATCTGCGTGTCGATCGTGCCGATGGACGGGATGTCCGAGGTCGGGATCGTCGGAACGCTGGGGATGCTGACGGTCACAGGGCTGATCGTCGGCAGGCCGAACGTGCCTGCAACAGCGTCGATCGCGGAGATGAACGGGTTGACGGTGTCGTTGATGACTCCGCTGAGGCCGTTGATGGCGGTGTTCGCGACGCCGATGGCTTCGTTCGTCACGTTCACGGCCGTGGTCAGGGCTCCATTGATGCCGGGAATGACGGTGTCGTTGAGCAGATCGAGCACAGGGCCGATCACCGGAAGGTTGTCGAGGTTGACGTCCAGGTTCAACGTGTCTGGGCCCAAGATGGTCAGGATCCCGGTCGGATCCGGAGCCGTCACCCCACTGCCGGGGACCGTCGACGTCACCGTCAGCAGCTCGTCGGAGAGTGTCTGCTCGGACTGCAATAGCGCTGCGAGCGTGCCGGTTTCGAGCGGCGCGCTACCCAGGAACGTCGATGACGTTCCGTCGCCGAAGCCGCTCGTGTTGGTGGTGAATTCGGCGTAGGGGTTGGTAAGCAGACCGAAATAGGGTGTGATCGCGACGTTCGTGGCAGAGGTGAAGGGCGCGTTCAGCGTGTACGCATCACCGATGCCGGGGACAGCGTTGGCAAGCGGGTCCGGGCTGGCCGACTGTATTTGATAGCCGTTGAGGTAGTCATTCAGGAGCGTGGTGGGGGCCAGCGACAGGAACTTCTCGATCGTGGTGAAGTCGGTCCCGATGTTGGTCAAGTCGGTCTGGACGTCGCTTGCCGAGAAGGTGCCGCCGGTGAAGAAATTCTGCAGTTGCGTTGTTATGTCGCTGAATTCAGTCTTGATGTCGTTGATGGACGGCAGCATGTTCTGGTAGATGCCGGTCGCGCCGACCGTAAGCGCGTTGGTGCCGAAACTCGAGGCGAGGCCGTTGTGTATGAGCAAGGTCAGCGCCGACACCGGGTTGAGCACCGGGTCGTTGTAGAGGTCCGGGAAGGTGGGGATCGGTGGGAGGGGACCGGTCGGGTTCAGCTCGCCGAGTTGCGCCGCGACTGCTGCGTTGTAAGCCGAGAGCTGCGCGGAGTACTTCGCCAACTCCTGCACGTCCGTCGAGAGGTCGTTGAACACCTGCGTCAGGCCTTGGGTGTAGACCGCCTCGGGTAGCGAGTAGATGGCGGTGGTGTGGTCGTACATCTCGACCAGGCCGTTCCAGTTGGCGGTGGTGTTGGCGACGAGGTCGTTCCAGTCGACCTCGGGGAAGTTGATCTCGCCGGCAGTAGTGAGCTGCACCAGCCGGTGCTGGATGTCGGCCGGCCCCGTAGTCGTCGACGGCACGACTCCGATCAGGGCGGCGCTGACCAGGGCAATACCGGTGGCGATGGCGGGGCGGGAGGCGTGTTCCATGACGTCCTTTCTTCGGACGTTGTATCCGACTTGTCGGACGCACTGTAGCTGAGATTTGCCTAAGCATGTAGCGATTTGGCATAGAAACTTTCCGCTTCGTGCCTATGCAACATTTCATCTGATAGAGATGCGGGCGGGGTTATTTCCCTTATCCTTCTGCACCGTAAAGATGCAGTGCCACAGGCGGAATCAGCCTCGCAACGTACTAAAAGACCATCGGAAATCACGAACGGGCCTTAAGGCTAGCGGTATTTTAGATCGACCCACCAAGCTGTGAAGAAGGTAAGCATGTCTCAGGTTGACAGCGTGAGCCCTGTGCAACAGGTGCGGGACGAGCGCGCCCCGGCGCCGAAATTTCGCACCGACATCGAGGGCCTGCGCGGAGTCACCCTGTTGGCCATTCTTCTTTTTCATGTTGATATGCCCGGTGTCGGCGGCGGGTTCGTCGGCCCAGACATCTTCTTCATCATCTCGGGATTCGTCATCACCGGGCAGCTCTGGAAAGAGGTAAAAGGCTCGGGCGCTATTCGACTCCGGAAGTTCTACGCGGGTAGGGCTCGACGATTGCTGCCGGTGTCGGCCCTAGTGGGCGTTGCCACGGTGATTGCGTCGGCAATTTGGTTGCCTCCGTTAGAGAATCAGAACGTTTTTGTTGACGGCATTGCGTGCGCCCTTTATGTAGGCAATTACCGCTTCGCTCTGCAGGGCGTCGACTACTTCGCCGCTGACCGGCCCCCATCTCCTTTTCAGCACTACTGGACTCTCGGTGTTGAGGAACAGTTCTACCTGCTTTGGCCGGTCATACTTGCCGTCACGACTTGGCTCGTCGTGCGTGCGCGTGCGCGGCGGCGCGGCGGCGCACACACGGGGTTCCCCAAGCTCCCGTATCTAGTCGTCATCGTCGTGATCGCGGGCGGGTCGTTCGCGGTGTCGTTGGTGGAGAGTTACTGGACGCCTCCGATGGCGTACTTTTCGCTGCAAACGCGGGCCTGGGACCTCGCCATCGGCGCGCTCATAGCTTTCACCGCTACCCAATGGGGCCGGCTGCCGGCTTTCGCTGCCACGATGACAAGCTGGGCCGGTTTTGCCTTGATTGTGTTGTCCTGCAACCAGTTGAGGACGACAATGCCTTATCCCGGTATGGCCGCTTTGTTGCCGATGCTGGGCACGGTGCTGGTGATAGGTGCTGGCTGTTCGGGATCATTGCGGGGTTGCGGGCGGATATTGTCATGGGCGCCGATGCGGGCGATTGGACGGCTGTCGTATTCCTGGTATCTGTGGCACTGGCCCGTGCTTGTGATCGCACCCGCATTGCTGGGGCACCCTCTCGGTCTGTTTGGCAAGTTGGTGGCGGTGCTATTTTCCGGCGGACTGGCCATGCTGACCCTGCGTTTCGTCGAAAACCCGTTGCGATACGCCGCTCGGCTGCGCCGCTCGCCCGCCGCCAGCATTGCCGTCGGCGCTGCCGCAACGGCATTGGCGGCTTGCGTGGCGGTGGCGGCTATGGTCGTGATTCCCGCACCTATCGGGCGCAGCATGGCAACCCAAACGCTCAACGGGGAGCTCGCCCCGCCGTTAGAGGGTGGAAGCATCGAGCAGTACAACGCCGCGGTGCGGCGCGCTTACGCGCAGGTGCAGGCCGCGGTCGCGGCATCTGCAGATTTGGAGGATGTCCCGTCAAATCTTGACCCTGCACTCGCCGATGCGGCAGCCGAGAAAGATCGCATGCTGTACGACGGCTGCTTGAACGATGCGAAGGAGGTCGAGCACCCCGAGTGCGCGATGGCCGACATAACCTCGGCCACCACGGTGGCCTTGCTCGGCGACTCAAATGCGGCGATGTGGACGCCGGGATTCCAGCGAGTCGCGTCCGATCGAGGCTGGCGGCTGGAAATGTTGACCAAGGGACGCTGCCCAGTACTGGATTTGCCCGTCATCGCGCATGGCAGGAGATACGTTGAATGCGATCAATGGCGCGCTCGCATCATCGAGCGGTTACAGACCGAGCACCCGAAACTGATCGTATACACCGTGCGGCGCGGCTACCGTGAGCCGACGGACGCCGCATGGACCGATAGCATCACTCGCTTCATGCGGCAGCTACGCGGCACCGGGGCAAGGGTCCTGGTGCTCGGCCCCATCCCAGATCCGCACTTATCGCCGCCGGATTGCCTTGCCCAGCACCTGGATAATGCGACGGCCTGCTCGCCGCTGCGGTCAGCCGCAGTGAACGATTCGCTCATCGCCGCAGAGAAAGCCGCCGTCGAGGCTGGCGGCGGTCAATACGCCGACGTGACCGACCTCTTCTGCACGGCGGAGCGCTGCCCGGTGATCGTCGGCAACACACTGGTCCACTTCAACGAGAGTCACCTGACGTTGGAGTATGCCGGGCTAATGGCGCCGGTACTCGCCACGCTTACCGACCGCACGCTAGCCGGCGGCTAACGCACTGCATACATCGCTGGGACTGCCTGTCGCAGTCACAGCCACAACTAGTTAGACAGCAGTTAACTATGTACGTTGGAGCAGCGGTGGTGGCGGCTCGGTTCCTCTCGACGGGACATGCGAGAAGCGCCGCTTAAGACGCAAAATCCTCTTCTCAAACAACTCATACGACGCCGTAGCCACTCCGACAGTCGCGATGAGGAAGACGCCCAGCGCGACCCAGCCCGAGCGGTTCTCCTTTGAGCTGACGTGGACAGCAACACCCAGGACGAGCGGGTGGAGCAGATACATGCCGTAGGACACGCGTCCGATGTGGACCATCGGCCACCACCGCAGCGGCGACCAGATCGCTCCCCCCGCCGCAACGTAGTCGATGATCGCTGCCGTGGCGACGGAGAGCAGAAGCGGGTCGTAGTAGTCGAAATATGGCAGCTTGATCTCCCAACCAGCAAGCACCGCAGGAAACGTCCGGCTCAGTACGAGTGCTGCGACGGTGACCCAGGCGAGGGTCGCGCCGAAACCACCGCCGCCGCGTGCCGGTCCGCCGTGCCGAATGCGATCCCAGCGGCTCCACGCCAACAGCGACCCCACCGCCAGGCCAAAGATATTCGTGTGTGTCATCCACTCGACGCCGCCACCGGTCGCGCGGAGGTGGCCCTCAATTGTCAACGCGCGCAGGATGAACGACAATGCGATCGCGCCGAGAAGGAAGGCCGGCACAGCCCACCGCCAGCGCACCCGGCTACTGGTCAAGGCGATAAGGATCAAAGGCCAGACGAGGTAGTACTGCTCCTCGATGGCAAGCGACCAGTACACGCCGAGGCCAAGGGTCACATAATGACGCACATCGGAGAAGTAGTTCTGCGCGAATATCAGGTAGGACCACC
Organism: Mycobacterium paraterrae; assembly: GCF_022430545.2. NCBI lineage: Bacteria > Bacillati > Actinomycetota > Actinomycetes > Mycobacteriales > Mycobacteriaceae > Mycobacterium > Mycobacterium paraterrae. The sequence goes on from NZ_CP092488.2 coordinate 2,634,304, forward strand.
ACACATGGCCGAAGGCAGAGTATTTAGACGAGTCGGTGGACACCCACATCTCGCCCCAGGGCAGCGAGTCAACGTGAAGCAGTACGATTAGCTGGAGTAACAGCACAGCGTAGTACAGCGGCCAGATCCTCAGTGCTCGTCGAATGTAGAAGTCCCGCAGGCTAATCCGCCCCCGATGCTCACGCTCGCCCAGCAGCAGCGACGTGATCAGGTAACCCGACAGCACAAAAAAGATGCCCACACCGACGCGGCCGAAAACCAACCACGAGTTCCGCGCCAGCAGCATGACGCTGGCGTGTTCGATGACGACCAACAACACTGCGATCGCGCGCAAACCGTCGAGCGAGGGATTGTGAGCGAAGACCCCGGCCCGCGGCGAAGCGGCCGCTCGGGACGGCGAGGCGTCGGTCGTCGTTACCACGGGGGCTGATGCCATAGGACGACACCCCTTTCTGAAATGAGTTGCGGCTGCCGCGATCACCGGTCGACCTGGGTCAGACGTCGGCCAAGGCGGCCTCCACGGTGTCGAAATCGCCAAAGATCTTGGCGCGTCCCTCAGTCGCGAGCCTCCTCAAATCGTCAAGCTCCCGCCTCCCTCGGTGAAGGACCTCCGCCGCATGGGCCTCGGGAATCGTGATGGGGCGGAAGGGAACTGAGTTGCGCCAGGTTGGAGTGTTGAACAACGTCAGATATAGATTTCTGATGTCGTAATACTGAATTGCGCCGAGGTCCTTGACCGCCTCTCGGAGGTAGCTGTTGACCGACCGGAGTATCTGTGCCTCGGTGGCGCCGAGTGACTGGTTGAGAAACAGGGTCGACGCGTGGGTGATCGCCTCGGTCCCCGGCACCGCCTCAAACAGGCCGATCGCCCGGCACAGATTGGTCAGCAACTCAGCGGCCGGTGCTCGGTGGTGGGACAGGACGATTGAGGTCTCGTGGGGCGCCAGTGCATCGATGAACTTGCGAGTCAGTTGCGGTTGTAGAGCGGGCTCGCGAGAGAGAATCTGCTCGATTCCTCCGTCAAGACCGACGGCGCGCCCGTGCTTGACAAGTTCCTGCCAGATCGAACTGGCACGACGGCCAATCTCGTTGAGTGTGACTACAAGGTGCATCTCGTGGCCCGTGAAAGCATCTCTCAGTCGGGCCAAGCCCGCCGGGGCAGCGTGGCTGAATTCCTCCGAGCTGAGGATCAGCGCGTGGACCCGTGCCTGCTGGGCGGTGGCTATCACCTGGTTGAGCGCGTGAGCCGGCCCCTCTTCCCAGAGTGACTCCCTCGCGAGGTCGGCGTGGCCCGGGCCGAAGTCACCGGCCGCGATCGGATACCAGTAGCCACCCGCCACTGGCTGACTCAGGAGCGCGGCAAGATGTGTCTGTATTGATGTGGTACCGGTCTTGTGGGGGCCAATATGCAGAACAATCCTCATTGCGAGGCCCGGCCCGCCCGACTGCTTCGTTCTGAACTGCGGGCTAGGCCCGATCCTGCCAAAGAACGAGGTCCGCGTTCGCTAAGCGATCCCGTCGCGCCGATCAAGCTCCGATATAGCGTGTCAATGGACAGCTGAAACTGCCCGTGGGCGGACATGAGAACTGCCCGTAGGTGGCCAATAAGAACTGCCCAGTGGCGGACACGAATCTGCCCATTAGGGTGTGTCCGCCACCGGTGGTTGAGGCCGTTGTCAGCTCAAGGGTTTGACTCCCTTCCCGTGCAGGGCTTGGGCCAGCCGCACGGAGTCTCCGCTGGTCTGGCACAGGTGCGCGTGATGCAGCAGCCGGTCCACGGTGGCAGTCGCCAACGTCTTGGGCATCAGCTCATCGAAACCACTGGGGTGCAGGTTCGATGAGATCGCCACCGAGCGCCGTTCATAGGCGGCCTCGACGATGCGGTAGAGCCCTTCAGCGGCATCGGCACCGACGGGCAACAGTCCAACGTCGTCAATCACCACGAGCTCGGCACGCACGATCTTGGCCACGGCCTTGCCCAACGAATCGTCAGCGCGGTGCGCCCGAACCAGGACCCCGATCTGCTCGAGGGTGAACCACGCCACCGGCATCCCGGCTTCGATGACCTTCTGCCCCAACGCTTCGAGGAAGAACGTCTTGCCGGTGCCAGCGGGCCCGCAGACCACCAGGTTCTCCCGACGACCCACCCACTCCAGGGTCTGTAGCGCCTGCTGGGTCGGTAACGGGATCGACGACGCATTGGGGTCCCACACGTCGAATGTCTTCCCGGTCGGGAAGCCGGCGGCTTTGCGGCGGGCGGCCAGCATGGACCGGGCCCGGCCGGCGGACTCCTCGGTCAGCAGCGCTTTGATCACCTCGGTGGGGTCCCAGCGTTGAGCTCGGGCAGTGGCCAGCACGTCGGCGGCGATCGCGCGGGCGTGCGGCAACCGCAGCCCACGCATCAGCGCTTCGACGTCGGCGGGTAGCGACGCGGTGGTCGTGGTGGTAGTCACGCGATGCCTGCCTCGTCAGCGTCGATAACGTTGCGGCCGAATAAGTTCCACCCACTGGTTCCTTGCGCCAGGGAGGTGTCTTCGTCGGCGCCGCGGCGAGTGGTGTCCATGCCCTTGCTGGCGAGGATGGAATCAAGGTCACCGGTGGCGAAGCGACCGTGCACGCCAGCATGCCCGAGCGCCCAGTCGACATCGGCGCGGCCGGTTAACGCCGACAGTTCCACCGCGTGGGCCATCTTCTGCAGGATCCGTTCGGTGCCGACGGCGGCGGCTTCTTTGAGCCACACCGCCGCACCCGGCCCCAGCGCCAGGAAGGTCTGCTCACTGACAGTGCGGGCCCGCACCCGGTAATCACCGGGCACCTTGTCCCGATGCTCAGGGAAGTGGTCATCGTTGATGGCGGGACTACCGGGGGCGGCGCGGCGATGCCGCGCCACCTCCACCGGGCCGCCGCCATCAAGAGCGCAGATCACCACCTCATCGGTGCCGTCGTGGTCACGGATCCACACTGTCTGGCCCAGAAGAGTTGCGGGCAGCGAGTATTGGCAGTGGTCGAAGGTGACCATCGGGGTGTTGTCGGGAACCCGGCGGGTCACCCCCAACGCGGCGGTGTGGGGCAGGTCAGGAACCGCGTGCAGGGCCGGGCGTTCCTGAATGAGCATCTCGGCCGGCCGGCGTCCCGTGATCCGGTGCACGCGGGCGTTGATCTCGGTGGTGAAACCGGCGCATGCGGCTTCGACGTCGGCGAACGAGTCGTACTGCGGCAGGAGGTTGGTCTCAGTAGGCACGATGTCGGCTTTGGCGAGCTTCACCGCGTTCTCCACCCCACCCTTGGTGGCTGGGTCGGCGGGTTCACACGTCAGCACCGAAAGGCCGTAGTAGCGGCCGAAGGTGACCGCGGCCCGGTTGCGGACCGGAACTCCGGCGATGTGTCCAGTGGTGACGGTCTTCTCGTTGTCGGTGAGCAGGTAGGTCGGAGCACCACCGACGATGCGAAAGATGCGGTCCAGGCCGGCGAAGACACTGGGTGCGGTGCGGTCCCGCAAAGCCACCACGACGCGGTAGCGGCTCCACGCCAGCCACGCCACGAGCAGCACGATCTTGCGGCCGGCGACAAGGGGGCCGTCGGCGAAGTCGTACTGTAGCCACAGTCCTGGCTCGGTGATCCAGGGCCGGTGCACGCGTGTATTGCCAAGGCGCCATTGCGCTTTGATCTCCGCCAACGAACGGCGGGTGGTGCGGTCGGTGCCGGTGTAGCCCAACGCCACCAGCTTGTCGTGGGCTTTGTCGCCGCGGATCTTGCCCTTCGAATCAGCGACCCAGGTTTCCAGCAGGTCGCGCCAATCATCGATCATCCGGGCCCGCCGCGTGGCCGGGGGCAGCCCAGCGTTGCGATCCTCGACCGCTTTCTTCACGGTGTGGTGCGAGCACCCACACAGCTCGGCCGCGGCGCGGTAGGACCCGGTCAGGTCGTAGGCATTGAGTATTTCCATGAGTTCTCCGTCAGACTTCAAGTAGGTCTCTCCTGGGGTTGTCGGGTCGACTAGGCATCGACATCGAAACCGCAGGAGAGGCCGCCCCAGCGCAGACGCGCCGAACGACATCAAGTAGGTCTGGGCAGATTCATGGCCGCCTGCGGGCACTTTCGTATCCGCCGGTGGGCAGTTCTTATTGGCCGCGAACGGGCACTTTCATGTCCGCCAGTGGGCAGTTTTTCATGTCCGCCGACATATAGCGTCACTAATTCCTCGACCTGATCGGAAGGGCGGCGGAAACTGAGCTCGAGTGAGACGACGGGTACCGTCTCTTCTCCGCGGTCCAGCCGCGCCAGCAGGTCGTGTAGCGCCTGCGGCGTCGTCACATCTACGATCCAGCCATCGATACCGGGTCTGACGTGCCTGCCCACGTCGCCGCGATCGGATGCGATTACGGGCACGCCTGCCAGTAGGGCCTCGCGTGTAACGAGACCGAAGCTTTCCGGCCAAAGCGACGGGGCAGCAAGGATATCCATCTCGGCGTAGAGCTCGTGCACTCGTGTTTGCGGATAGCGGCCAACGAAGCGGACAAGCGACTCGCCCCAGCGGGACCGCCGAGATGATTCGAAGTCCATTGCGTGGTCCACAATGAGAAACTCAAGGTGTGGGAGCGAAGTCTCGCGTACGACCTCGCGCAGAAGGTCGTAGCCCTTATGCGCGCTCATGCCGCCAACGAAGCCGATGACAATCGGCGCGCCGTCGTGTCGGTGTCGGCGCTCAGGTAAAGCTGGCAGCTCGGTCACGCCGTTCTCGTTGACCCCAACTGTCGCCAGCCCCGCCGCTCGATAAACCTCTGCAAAGCTCTCCGAGACAGCCAGTACGCGGCTTGCCCGCCCCAGCAGCGCCATAAGGTCTAGGCGTCGCGCCAACAATTTCGCTCGTTCTTCGGAATCGGCGCCTACTAATTCGGATGCGGCCCATTCGGCCCAGCCGGGCGCAATCACCTCCCCCCGCGGACTGAAGAGGAACTGCGATACCGAGAGCCACCAGGCGTCGTGCACGGTCACTACCGTTGGCACGCCGCTGTCGCAGAGGGCCCGAAGCGCTGCGGCGGTCAGGAGCTGTACGCAGTGAACATGTGCTAGGTCGATTTGGTACTCGCGTACGAACCGCCGCACAAAGCTTTCGACTCGAGCATCCTCATGATCAGACCATGGACGCCGCGGGACGCTAATGCGCGTGACCATGGCAGCCCCATACCAGTACTGCTCGATGTGGTAAGGGCGTCGCGGATCGGGACTCTCGTCGGCGCACAACACATAGAGCTCAAACTCGTCTGGGTAGTGCTCGCTGATGTAACGGACCGAATCCTCAAGGATGCGCGTCGCCCCGCCGATCGATTGCGGCCAAAAGAAGACGTTCACGAAGAGTAGCCGGGTGCGCCGATGCTGAGCGGCGGCCCGTGGCGCGCCGAGCCCAAGGACCGATGAGAGACTGTCCACACCGGAGCGCCATGTGTAGTCCTGCTCAATCTTGCGTTTGGCTTCGGCCCCAATCCGCTTGCGGAGCGCTGGCTTGTCCACGAGGCGCAGCAACTCGTCGTGCCATTCTTTGGTCGTCCGTGCGAAGATCACGTCCTTCCCGTTCGCCAGCACATCCGCGTAGTTGCGGGACGGCGACACCACCGATGGGATACCGAAAATCCCTGCCTCGAACCATTTCAGCTCGCTTTTACAGTCCACCGCGATGCTGTCCTCCATCACGGCAATGTTGATATCTGCCTCGCGAACCAGGTCGACGTAGTCGCCGTATGTTTTGCCCGCTGGTTCGATCCTGACCCGGCTCGCGAAGCGGGCGAGCTCGGCAGGCGCGACGAACGCACCGACCAGGTGCAGCTCTACCTCAGGTCGTTTGTCCATAATGCGAGCGATAGCTGGGATTACGGACTCGTAGAATTCAGCCTTATGGGCTAAGGTCCCGCTGCCGAAAAAGATCCGGACCTTTTCGTCGTCTTTGCGCAGCCTCGGCAGCTTCGCGGTGGCGGCAAGCTCAAGTCCGACCATATTGCGATGTACTTGCACGCGTGCAGATGGTCCTAGGAGCTCGCGCGCAAGATCGGCCAGCGGTTGTGTTGAGACAATCACATCTCCTGCGGCGGACATGGCGACTTGAAAGAACGGGTTATCCATTGCCAGGTGCGTATGCGTGTCGCGCGTGATCAGCCCGGAGTAGCTCTCAAGAGGTCCAGGGAAGTGACGGTCGTCGAAGATCAGGTCGTCGATGTCGTAGAACAGCTTTACGCCCAGCCTCTTGGCATAGATGGTCAACATCAGAACGTCGGTGAAGGCTGGAAGCCTGAAGATGATGGCGTGGCTGGCGAAGCATAGTTGTTCATAAATTTCGGTGAGACTGACGCTGCCGAAATCGATTGGGACTGCATCGTATCCAGCCATGCGTAGGAATTCGACCTTCTGCTGGACGCGGTAGAGCCAGCATTGCGCCAGGTTCCGCGAGCCGATCACCAGGATGCGGGCGGGCCTGATTTGTTCATCGCTCACCGCCGCGGGCGTGGCCGCAAGATGCTGCGTTGCCTCTAGGCTGCGCAGCACGGCAAGGCCGTGTTCGAGAATCTCGAAGCGCTGCCGGCGCCCACCGGAGAGATCGCCCCGATTGGCGCGTTGCTGGGTGCGGCCAATCATTGCGTCAGTGAATCGTCGCAACTCGCCTTGGATCAGCTGAGCGGCCTGCTGGACGACGTTGGGATCCTTCTCGTAGACCTCTCCCGAGAGCCTGCAGAGCCAGTCCAGAGTCGGAAGGAAGTCGGCTGGGTTAGAAACGGTAAGCGCAGTTGACGCGCGGTAAGCAGCTAGAAAAAGGTTGGGAGCGGTGAGTTCTGGCTCGTCAATCGAGCCGAGATAGGCCGCGATTTCGTAGTTGGCCGACCTGCCCTCCAGAACCTGCACATAGGTCGATCGATAAAAGGGGTCTGCGCGCAGCGCGGGATCGAGCGAGCTGGCCACCTCTAACAGCCGTTCCGCGACGGCCTGTTCGTGAAATTCACGGAAGAGAAGTGCCGTGAACTCAGTGACCAGCGCAGCGAGATCCTCGAGGCCACCTTGCATCGCCCGCACGGAGACGACCCCGACATAGTCGTGGAGGGCTGGTAATAGGACTGGCCAAACGCGAGAACGGATTGTGTCGCCCGACTCGACTGAGATGGTCTCCTGCAGATGGTCGAAGATGCGCATCTGCGCCGCTATTGGCAGCCTGATGCTGCCAGTCATCGCCGCCAATATGAACGGCCAGAGTTTGGCGTTGTTCGTCGCCAACGGGCCGGACGGCGTGCCTCCGCTCAGGTGAGTCTTCGCCGCCAAGAACAGGCTTTCGACGTCCGCCTCGGATAATCCGGCGCGGCAGTGTTCGGTCCAGATGCTGATGAGCCGGTCGTACTCCGCATCCCTGAGAGGCGCCTGCGCCGCCTTGATGACGAGCGGTCCGGGTGGGAAGTGGACACGGCTGAAGATGTCGCCGGCGAATAGCAGTATCCCAGTGTCGGACGGTCTCGCGGCTCCGACGGCTTCGGCAATCGCCGCAGCCGCTCCCTCGATGTCCCCAGCTTTCACTAGCTCCTCGGCCCGGAATGCGTAACGAAGGGCTGGGTGAAATTGGGCCTGAGCGTCGTGCTCCCCGGCGTCGCTCGCCTCGGCAATACCCGGCCGGCCCCGCTCGTTCGTCCGCTTGACGGATTCAGGGCTGTCACCGTTTTTCTGCGTCGAGTCTGGCTTGGCGACAGCAAGCGGCCTTTCCTTCGCGGCGAGGTCGGCTACCAGGTCGTTGCCGGCTGCAGAGTTTTGCGCGCCCTTTTCGATGGGGGCGAGGACGAATGGCCCGGACTCGCGCTGCCCGGCAGCGATCTCGAACCGGCCGTGCAGTGTCCAGTGGTGGTGTCCTGACGAGAAAAGACCATCACGAACGGCCTGCGCGACGTCAGGAAAGGTGCGAAGGTACAGCTCCTCGTCGAACAGTTCGCGGCGTGGCGCATCATCCATTCCGAGAGACTCCTTAATTAAGGAAGAGGGTGGCGCCGGTTAAGACAACTAATACGCCGGGCAATTGGATCCTATGCACGTTCCGTCTATGAGGCCGGAATTTCGGATCTTTTGGCGAGCATGGGATAGCATTCCCTCCTGTGGGAATGGGCGTATGAAGGGCACGTACCGCGGTGAGGTCGAGCGGGAGAAGGTTCGTGAGAGCTTTCGTGGGCAGGTAGTTCCGAAATTGATGCGGCTTGAGGTGCAGCCGCTGCTGAACTTCTATCCCAATCAGCGCGATCTGATGGTGCTTGACATTGGGGCCAATAAGGGTCAGTGGACGCGAGCGCTGCTCAACGTGTTCGGCGACCGCGTGGGACGCGTCCATATGTTTGATCCGAGTCCTGAGAATTACCGCGAGCTGTGTAACCGTGAGGACAGTCTTGCCGGGCTTGGCATCGAGGAGTCCGAACGGATCACGGTGTACCCCAGTGCGATGGGCCGTACCCCGGGGATGGCCACGCTGTACACCAACGAGGATGGCAGTCCGCTTGGTTCGCTGATTGAACATGAGGAGCCCGGTTGGGGGGAGTGGGGCAAGGACATTCGCCTCGACACCACGATCGAGGTTCCAGTCGATACCGTCGATGACTTCATCTCCCGCAGCCAGATCGACTCGGTGGATATCATGAAGCTTGATACCGAGGGCTTTGAGATGGACGTGCTGCGCGGGGCGGCACAGTCGATCCACGAGGGCAGAATCAAGCTCATCCTCTTTGAGTTCGGCGTGAACCAGGTCGAGTCGCGTCACTTCTTCAAGGACTTCTGGCTGTTCCTCACCCACCGGCTCTACAAGATCTACTTCATCGACGACGCCGGCAAGCTGCACCCCATTTCCCGCTACGAGTACCGCTGGGAACAGTTCAACCGCAACTACGAATTCGTCGCCTTCCGCGGCGTTTAAAGCTTTTCGGCTGCGGGACTCGAGCCCCGACTCCGCTCCATGCGCGGAGATGCGGACAGGTGGGTTATTCGATGGCTGTTGCAGCACCCGCTGGGAGACAGTCCGCGGTCATGATGTCAAAAGTCTTGCGGGGAAGGCTGACAGGCGCGAATCGGCAGCGTGGGGCTTTACTGTGCTTTCGCACTCCGCGGTCGCTCTCATCCCGTAACATCAGCGCCCGTGACTGAGACGACCGAAGTCGCGCCGACGGTACCGGAAACATCCTCGCCGCCCGCGGTTTTCGCCCACAACCCCTCACTTGACGGTGTGCGCGCGATCGCGGTGTTGTTGGTCGTCGTCGCGCACGGCACCGTGCGATTACTTGCGCCACACCAGTGGACGTTCGTTGGCGGCATCGGTGTTGGCATCTTTTTTGTGCTGTCGGGTTACCTGATCACGTCGCTGCTGCTTCGTGAGCGCTCAAGTAGCGGACGGATCAGCCTGCGGGACTTTTACGTGCGGCGCGCGCTGAGGATCTGGCCGCTTTACTACGCTGCGCTTGCGCTTCATCTGATCGTGCTGCTGCATATCGACTCCCGACCATGGAGCAACGTTTGGGTGTCGACCTACTCACCCCAGTACGCCGAGTTCGGCCAAGTGTGGTGGTCTTACCTGATCTTCGCGCAGAACTACGTCTCCGACCTTCATCACGTATCTCTTGGCCTGGCGGTGTACTGGTCGCTCGCCATCGAGGAGCAGTACTACCTCGTCTGGCCGCTGATCCTTATCGCCTTGACAAGCAGCCGGATGCGGTGGCGCTGGGCTGTGCCGGCCTTCCTTCTCGGTGCGATCGTGCTCTCGTTCGTGCTGCGCGCGTTGACAATTGAGGGCCACCTCCGCGAGACCGGTGGCGGCGTCGAGTGGATGACACACACGAATATCTTTGGCCTGGCGGTGGGGTCGCTGTTGGCGTGGAGCCGCTGGGACCGCCTTCGCTACGGCGGAGCGGCCCGCGGCGGCGGTGGTTTCGGCGCGACGCTCGCCTGGGTCACCGTCGCCGCACTCGTCCTCCGCTGGACAGCTCCGATAACGGGCACCAAATGGGCTATGACATTGCCCTACGCCAAATACTGCGAACCGCTGCTGCTTTCAGTCGCTGTTGCGGCGATCATCGACTATGTTGCGGCGGGTGGAACGAGGTGGTCTCCGCTGCGGTGGTGGCCGATGGTCTACATCGGACGCGTGTCCTACGGCATGTATCTGCTTCACCCACTGGTCCTAGGTGTCGCCGTGCACGTCCTCGGCAAGAAAGGATGGGCTGAAGTGGGTATCTATGTGCTTTCGACGCTGGGCGTGGCAGCAGCATCATACGAGCTATTCGAAAAACGAATCCTAAGGCTCAAGCGGCGTTTCTCGCACGTGCCGTCATCAACGCAATCAAAATCGATCAGGCTGTCACGCATTGATTAGATTAACTATGTCGGTCAGCACACCGGTCTTGTGGATAACGCAGGTATATCTCGTCATGCCATCTACGTCCAAAAGTACGATTTTTCTACCCAGTTGTAGCTATCGGTCATCGTCTGACCCCCTCGGTTGAGTATAAGCACCAAAATATAGCTTTTAGCAGTCATGCAAGTTCGGCACGAGCGGCCGTAAAACGCAGTATTCTAAGTACCGACAATCGGCAGGTACTCCTTACCGGCATGTTAGAACCATCGTTTAGCTGAATTGGCCGAAGCGGCCGACGATTGAAAGGAATTCAATGCAACTGACTTTCAACCCCGATCGGCTGAGCGGCCTTGCGACCCTAGCCGTCGCGGGCGTAACCGTACTGTCATTGGGTGCGTGCAGTTCGTCGGACCATGAGAAGTCGCCAGCTCCGTCTTCTTCGCCGGCTGCCGCCAAAGGGAAAGACTCAGTCAACGGCTTGATCGCATCTGTGTCGGGTGACACGGTTCAGGTCACTGGGCAGGCTGGCACGGCCACTGTCGACGTTAGCAAGGCCAGCAAGATCACCGAGTGGACTAAGGCGCAGTTGAGCGATGTTGCTGCCGGGAATTGCGTGACCGCGCTCGGCGAACCAGCTCCGGCTCCCGGTGGCGGGCTTACGGCCCACGCCGTATCTCTGTCGCAAGAGGGGGGCGACAAAAAATGCTCCCAACCGAAGACCGGGCCTAAAAGCGTGGTTGGCACGGTTGCTTCCGTCGCGGGTAACACCATCACCGTGTCCGCAACTGACGCTAACGGTAAGCCTGCTGAGACCGCTGTGTCGGTCGTCGACAGTACGCAGTACAACAAGGCCGTCTCTGTAAACTCATCGAACATCTCGCAGGGCAAATGCATCGCTGCAGTGGGGACTAAGGAAGGTAACGGCGCGCTGCAGGCGACAGTTGTCACTTTGAGGCCCGCTCACGATGGCCGATGCCCGCAGCCTGCGCCAAAGAAGAAGTAGCTGCGTTGGCTGCTCGCTGAGCTGACGACTAAACCCTTTAGAGGTTGGCTTCCTACCGGCCAACCCAATCAGTAGCTCTGCCGCTGAATTGCTAACGGCGCGAGAAGCTCCCGACCGGGTACGGCGTGAATCAGCAACTTCGCGATCTGTCGATGCAACGTTCAACGGCGCGGCGCGTTGGGTTTCAGTTGAGTGTTGAGGTGCAGAGCACTTCGTCGAGGGTGGCGGTGTGTGGCGTGGTGTCGGTGGTTGGGTGTAGGCGTGTGGTGTCGTGCATTGCTGGGCCGGTGGCCATTGTTGTGGTGAGTAGGTAGCGGCCGGTGTTGGGTGCTCGGCGGATCGTTTTTTCGGCGGCGCTGGTGCCGGTCAGTTTGGCTGCGTCGTTGAGGTTGATGCCGACCTGTACGACTTGGGGTTCGGCGTCGAGCACTGCGGTCAGGCGGGTGATGTAGTGGTCGGGGGCGAAGAATCGCCAGCCGTGGCCTAGGTGCAGCCAGAGCCGTCCGTGGATGTGAGCGCGCAGCTGCGTGAGGTGGGCGGAGGGGTCGGTGCCCTCGACACCGGGGTCGGCGTCGATGAACTCGAGGAATTTGTAGCGTTGCTGCAGGGTGGCGCGGTCGGCGGTGGTGAGGCCGGTGTCGAGGGCGAGGAATCGTCCGATTCGTGGGGCGTCGAGGCAGCAGTTCAGGAATGTGTTGATGGTGTGCCCGGTGGTGTGAGGGTCGGTTCCGGTGATGAGGCTGACGGTGACCTCAGCGTGGCGGGTGGCGTTGGCGAGGCGGGCCACTGTTGCAGCGGGATACTGTTGGGTCGCCTCAAGCATGGCCGGTACTGAGTAGTCGCGGTTGGTTGCGATCCGTTGGCGCTCATCCTCGGGGATGTCAGGGCGGGCCAGTAGGCGCCGGCACAGTGTGAAGGCTTCTGCGCGGCGGCCGATCCAGAATGCGCAGGTTGCCTGCTCGTCGGCGGCGCGCCAGGTGTAGATCTCGGCGGAGTATCCCAGGACGAAGAGGTCGTTTTCGGGGAAGGGTGTTTCGGTGGCGCGCCGGGCGTATAGGTAGCCGAGCTGGTAGCGCTGTTCGTTGCGGCACCGAAAGGCGATGGCGTGCAGCGCTTCTGCGCGGGTTGGTCGAAATTCCCAGGCTTTGATGTAGGCGTCGTGAACCTCTGGCCAGGGTTCATCGAGTTCTGCCATTGAGGCTGCGAGCCGGTACATCGCCCAATAGACCTCTTCCTCGCAGCCGCCCATCTCGGCCCGACGCGCATACCACCTGCGCGCGTCGACGAATTCCTCCAATTGGAAACAGGTCTCGGCCAGAAATAGGACCGGTCGCGCACTGTCGGGATCGCGCTCGACCTCAGCCAGCAACTGATCGCGCTCCTGCTCGGACTTATGCCTGAGCAAGTTGCGATTGCGCAGTTGATGATCTTTATTGCTGTCTGGATCCATCGGATGCACATCGATACGACCGCCCTGGGGCGCAGCAGCTTCACGGTTTACGTTGTCCAGGCTTGCCGGCAGTGCATGTCTTAAAATGTCGGCTTGGCTGCGACTTGTGAAGATCTGGTAGCCGCGCTCGGCGAGCTCGTGTCGCGCCCCGTCGTCGCGAAGAAGCTCCGCACAGCGATCGACCAACCCGTCGTAGTCGGCGAACGCGACGCCGGACTTAAGTTCATGTTCTGATGCTGAATCTGCGCCACGTTCCGAGACCACCGCACGCTTGTTCGCGAGAAGGTAGGAGACACGCGCGATTTCGAAAATTTTCGCGTCCCAGTAGTGGATGTTGATCACGATCTTCGAGCGCGCGATCCAGGCATCCCGGCTCGCGCCGAGAACACCTGACAGCCATTTGACCCGAAGACCTCGGTCGCGAAGTTTCCGGAGAACGGCGTAGCGACGTTCGCTGAGTACGCCGTAGAAAAGCACGTCGATATCCTCAACGGCTGGGGCAATCCGGGTCAGCTCGGGAACGTAACCGATCGGAACATAGGTCGGCCGAGGCAGTCCCAACCTCGCCAGGTACTCGATGTTGGCCAGACTGTAATCCCAAGTCGGGTAACGCCGAAAGAGGTCGACGAAGTCAGGCATCGCCATCCACGGCGAGTCGTCACCTAATTGCTCGAGGTTATAGAAAACGGGGTTAGTCGGGGCCTGAAGGCCATAGTGGACGAGGTGATTTGCGCCGAGAACTATGGTGCGCCGGTCGTCAAGGTCGAGGCGGTCCGTCAGCACCGAGTCATAACCGAGCGCCCGAAGAGCGTAATGCAATCCTTCCGCGACCTCCCGGAAAGCTCCGCCAACGGTCGGATTACCCGGAGGCGACACAACTGCAACGGCGAACGGCACGGGTGCAGCGTAAAGGACGAGCAACGTTGAGTGACGCGGATTAACCACTCACTGGATTGCAGCGAGTCATTGGTTGAACAGATTATTTGTCCCGTGTCGACACGGAGCGCTCGGTTTTCAGTTGAGCGTCAGCGAGTTTGGCGCGTTGGGTTTCAGTTGAGTGTTGAGGTGCAGAGCACTTCGTCGAGGGTGGCGGTGTGTGGCGTGGTGTCGGTGGTTGGGTGTAGGCGTGTGGTGTCGTGCATTGCTGGGCCGGTGGCCATTGTTGTGGTGAGTAGGTAGCGGCCGGTGTTGGGTGCTCGGCGGATCGTTTTTTCGGCGGCGCTGGTGCCGGTCAGTTTGGCTGCGTCGTTGAGGTTGATGCCGACCTGTACGACTTGGGGTTCGGCGTCGAGCACTGCGGTCAGGCGGGTGATGTAGTGGTCGGGGGCGAAGAATCGCCAGCCGTGGCCTAGGTGCAGCCAGAGCCGTCCGTGGATGTGAGCGCGCAGCTGCGTGAGGTGGGCGGAGGGGTCGGTGCCCTCGACACCGGGGTCGGCGTCGATGAACTCGAGGAATTTGTAGCGTTGCTGCAGGGTGGCGCGGTCGGCGGTGGTGAGGCCGGTGTCGAGGGCGAGGAATCGTCCGATTCGTGGGGCGTCGAGGCAGCAGTTCAGGAATGTGTTGATGGTGTGCCCGGTGGTGTGAGGGTCGGTTCCGGTGATGAGGCTGACGGTGACCTCAGCGTGGCGGGTGGCGTTGGCGAGGCGGGCCACTGTTGCAGCGGGATACTGTTGGGTCGCCTCAAGCATGGCCGGTACTGAGTAGTCGCGGTTGGTTGCGATCCGTTGGCGCTCATCCTCGGGGATGTCAGGGCGGGCCAGTAGGCGCCGGCACAGTGTGAAGGCTTCTGCGCGGCGGCCGATCCAGAATGCGCAGGTTGCCTGCTCGTCGGCGGCGCGCCAGGTGTAGATCTCGGCGGAGTATCCCAGGACGAAGAGGTCGTTTTCGGGGAAGGGTGTTTCGGTGGCGCGCCGGGCGTATAGGTAGCCGAGCTGGTAGCGCTGTTCGTTGCGGCACCGAAAGGCGATGGCGTGCAGCGCTTCTGCGCGGGTTGGTCGAAATTCCCAGGCTTTGATGTAGGCGTCGTGAACCTCTGGCCAGGGTTCATCGAGTTCTGCCATTGAGGCTGCGAGCCGGTACATCGCCCAATAGACCTCTTCCTCGCAGCCGCCCATCTCGGCCCGACGCGCATACCACCTGCGCGCGTCGACGAATTCCTCCAATTGGAAACAGGTCTCGGCCAGAAATAGGACCGATCGCGCACTGTCGGGATCGCGCTCGACCTCAGCCAACCAGAGGTCGCGATCAGGCTGAATCTTGTGTCTGAACAGTTCCCGCTCGCGGTTCTGACGATCCACGCTATCTTCTTGGCCGTCGTGGCTCACCGCGGTAATCGGATCATCATGCGCAGTGATCTCTTGGCCGACGCTCTCGAGGTCTGAGAGCGCGCTTCGCAGAATCTCGGCTTGGCTGCGACTCGTGAAAATCTGGTAGCCGCGCTCGGCGAGCTCGCGTCGCGCCCCGTCGTCACGAAGAAGCTCCACACAGCGATCGACCAACCCGTCGTAGTCGGCGAACGCGACGCCGGACTCCACGTCGCGCTCTAGCGCCGGATCTCCACCACGTTCCGAGACCACCGCACGCTTGTTCGCGAGAAGGTAAGACACGCGCGTTATTTCGAAGATCTTCGCGTCCCAGTAGTGGATGTTGATCACGATCTTCGAGCGCGCGATCCAGGCATCCCGGCTCGCGCCGTACGTGCCCGAGAGCCATTTGACCCGAAGACCTCGGTCGTGCAGGTCCCGAAGAATGGCGTACCGGCGCTCGTACGTCGCACCGTAGAAAAGCACGTCGATATCCTCAACGGCTGGGGCAATCCGGGTCAGCTCGGGAACGTAACCGATCGGAACATAGGTCGGTCGAGGCAGTCCCAACCTTGCCAGGTACTCGATGTTGGCCAGACTGTAATCCCAAGTCGGGTAACGCCGGAAAAGGCCGAAGAATCCAGGCAAAGTCGTTGACGGTAAGTCGTCGCCCAATTGCTCGAGGTTATAAAAAATAGGGTTTTTTGGCGGTTTCAGGCTGTTCCGTACCAGAAGGTTGCCGCCAAGTACGATCGTGCACCTGTCGTCAAGGTCGAGGCGGTCTGTCAGCACCGAGTCATAACCGAGGGCGCGAAGAGCATAGTGCAATCCCTCCGCAACTTCGTCAAATGCCTTGCTGTGTTGGAATTTCGGAGGTGACGCGATCGCGACGGCGAAGCGCATGAATGCAGAGTATCGCAACGGCCGAGGTATTCCTGACTTAACGTCTTCTTTGCTGTTCACGGGTGTCATGGCGATCGACGTGAACGCTTCGTTTGTGCATCAATGAGAATGAGCGCTACTGCGTACGTCTACGGTACAGCGGCCATTGTGGCCCTGACCGGCTCCGTCTGTGGCATCGTTGCGGAAATGGATGAGCGCTGGGACGAGGGTCTCGACGACCCGTTCGAAGACGCGATTGATGAGGCGCTCAGTTCCTTGCCCGCCGATCTCCGCAAGGCGATCAGCAATGTTGCGATCGTTGTCGAGGAAGAGCCTCCCGACGGGCGACAGCTGCTTGGCCAATACAGCGGGGCGCCGCTGGCAGCAAGAGGGTGGAGGCCGGATGGGATGTTTCCCGCAAAGGTCAGCATATTCCGCGGGCCGATCACGCGGCTCAGCGCTGGCGACGCCGGTCGCTTACGCCGCGAGGTGAGACAGGTTGTGCTCCACGAGCTCGCGCATTACTTCGGTGTCAAGTAGCGCGCGGTTGAGCGAGCTGGATGGAGGACGGCACTCTATCGGCGCGGTATCTGCATCTGGGCTTTCCGCGGCGGGTCAGGTTGATGTCGCTCTGGCTTGACATACAGCCCGCCGACGCTAGGCGCCCGTTGCAGGTGACGCTTTGTCGATTCATCGGCCCGCGAGAGTCCTCCTGGCATCGCTACCGAGTCCTATGCCGCCGCAGGGTGGCCCGGGCGTCGTCAAACGTGTCTCGCGCCGCGATGCTCGTCAATGCCTTCACCTACGCCGCTAAGCAACACGTCGATCGCGCCCCCACCGGTTCCGTCGTGGAGTTGTGGCCTGGGTGTTGGGTGTAAGGATGGTCGACACGCTCGGCTCGTGCTTCTGGCAGCCCAAACGACAATGTCGTACCGTCGGATACGGCCCCGGGTTGCCTTCCTCCGGCGAAAGTGAAATCGCAACTGTTCGCGCAAGATTTGGGCCGGCAATTTCCGGGTAAGGAGTGCTTGATGGATTCGTCGGTTGATGTGTTGGCGGTGCTGGTGTCGTCTTCGTCGGTGCTCGGAGGATGACGAACGTTGTAGCCGACGATGATCGGCCGTCTGCGCCCTTGGTGATCTTTATCGTTGGTCCGTCCGGTATCGGTAAATCTGCTGTGTTGCACAAATTCATGGAGAACGCCGATGCCCGTTTTAAGCCCATCTCGCTGGACGACATCGCTGCAGAAGAGGGGCGAGCGAGTGGCCTCATAGAGGATATGGATGCGTTCGCTCTGATGATGAAGGTTAAAACCGACGGTCTGTTCATGATCGGGATTACCAGCTTGTTTCGGCGTCTTGGTGCTGCATCGGATGGCGAGATCTATTTGGTGGACGTTGGCGCGGCGTTCCAAAATCGCATCATGTTGGCCAGCTTGTCGTTTTTATATCCTGTGATTGGGATTGTCGCGTCGGAGGAAGTTGCGTTTGAGCGTTTCTGTAAGTACCGACCGTCCGATGAACTTGGGGTGCTGCAGGGCGCCACGATGAGCCTTGAGAGGCATAAGACCATCGAATACTCGGAGGTCAGGCGGAAGGTCTACGCATCGGCGACCCACACCATCGACACGACGCATTTGTCTCTCGACGAAACCGTTACCAGCTTCGAGACCATTGTGCGGGGAATTATAAATGGATAACTTTAAATCGATTCTAGGGTCCGGCTCGGAGGGGATGCGCGAAATGCAGTTTCTCGACTTTGCGGCGTTCGAGCGGAACGCTTTGGATAATCCTGGGCCGCATTGGCACGATTACCAGGATCGCTGGAAGTACTATTCGCAGGCGGTTGAGGTCGCGAAGACACTTGACATTACCAACCCGAGTGAAGTTCTTGAGATGGGAACGATGGGCGTGTCGATCGTCCCGGATTGCATGACGATTGATTACGACAAGGCGTGGGATTTCAAGCACAAGAAGCCTACATATGTTCACGATGCTCGGGTTGTACCGTGGCCGATCGCTACGAAGGCATTCAAATTATTTGTGGCCCTACGGGTTTTTCAGCATCTTGCCCCTAAACAAAAAGAGTGTTTCCTTGAGGCCAAACGGATCGCAGAGAATGTGCTGATCGTTGTCCCCAACCAGTACAAGGGAACTGGTATTACCCTCGATCAGTTCACGGAGTGGAACGACGGCACGCCGCCCACGCTGGTGGAGAAGACCCAACTACCCTCAACCTTTCTATATCTCTGGAAATTCGGCCCATAAGCAAATAAAGTCGGCGCCTATGCTGGCGTCGCGCGACCGGGGGGTGGGGGCATGAAGGGCACGTACCGTGGTGAGGTCGAGCGGGAGAAGGTTCGTGAGAGCTTTCGTGGGCAGGTAGTTCCGAAATTGATGCGGCTTGAGGTGCAGCCGCTGCTGAACTTCTATCCCAATCAGCGCGATCTGATGGTGCTTGACATTGGGGCCAATAAGGGTCAGTGGACGCGAGCGCTGCTCAACGTGTTCGGCGACCGCGTGGGACGCGTCCATATGTTTGATCCGAGTCCTGAGAATTACCGCGAGCTGTGTAACCGTGAGGACAGTCTTGCCGGGCTTGGCATCGAGGAGTCCGAACGGATCACGGTGTACCCCAGTGCGATGGGCCGTACCCCGGGGATGGCCACGCTGTACACCAACGAGGATGGCAGTCCGCTTGGTTCGCTGATTGAACATGAGGAGCCCGGTTGGGGGGAGTGGGGCAAGGACATTCGCCTCGACACCACGATCGAGGTTCCAGTCGATACCGTCGATGACTTCATCTCCCGCAGCCAGATCGACTCGGTGGATATCATGAAGCTTGATACCGAGGGCTTTGAGATGGACGTGCTGCGCGGGGCGGCACAGTCGATCCACGAGGGCAGAATCAAGCTCATCCTCTTTGAGTTCGGCGTGAACCAGGTCGAGTCGCGTCACTTCTTCAAGGACTTCTGGCTGTTCCTCACCCACCGGCTCTACAAGATCTACTTCATCGACGACGCCGGCAAGCTGCACCCCATTTCCCGCTACGAGTACCGCTGGGAACAGTTCAACCGCAACTACGAATTCGTCGCCTTCCGCTCTACGTGGTTATGGCCGACTCCCATTCAGGCTGGCCTAGGTTCCGGTCGCAAATTGAAACCCGAACCGCCGCAAGGGCAAGGCCCTGCGGTAGATGCGGGCGTAAGTGAGCCCCCAGCGGCCCGTCCGGAGCCGGTTCCAGACGCAATGGGCGCGTCCCGTGAAGTGCTGCCTCCCGATGAGCTCATGGATTGGGCTGGTCGCGGTGGCATTGACGCGTTCAAGGCAGCTGGCAAGGAGTTTCTGGGTTATCTGGTTGACCTATGTGAATTGCAACCAGGTGATGCGCTGCTCGACGTTGGTTGCGGCTCAGGTCGGGTAGCTCTCCCGCTCACTGGCTACCTGAATCGCCCCAGGGGCCGCTACGCCGGTTTCGATGTCTCGAAGGATGCGATCGCGTGGTGCGCGGAACACATCTCGGCGTCACACCCAAACTTCGATTTCAGAGTCGTGGATGTTCAGAACGGACTGTACAACCCGACCGGAAAATACAAGCCTTCGGATTTTTCTTTCCCGTATCCTGACGGATCGTTTGATGTGGTGCTGCTCGCTTCGGTATTCACGCACATGCTGCCAGCGGGTGTTGAGCGCTACATGCACGAGATCGCCCGTGTGCTGAAGCCGGGCGGGCGGAGTCTGATTACCTTCTTCCTAATCAACGAGGATTCGTTGGCGCTAAGCAGAGACGGAAGGGGATCGTTTGACTTCGGGCACGAGATGCAAGGCTATCGAACGGCTAATGTCGAGCAGCCCGAGGCGGCGACCGCTTACACGGAAGCATTCGTCCGGGATTTGCATCGGGAATGCGGCCTAGAGCTTCGCGAACCCTTGCGCTTCGGCAAATGGAGCGGCCGGACGGACGGTATGAGCGGACAGGATGTCGCGATTGCGGTCAAGCCGAAGCAGCAATAGCAGTGCTCCTTGCAGACGTGCGCGCCAGCCTATGACCGGTTCGTTGTCATCTGGCCCCTTTAGTGCTTGTCTGCCAAAGCAATTTCGACCCTAAGATCGAAACGTTGAAGCTATTCGGGCATAAGGGGATTGACGGTCGCCACAGCCGTTCAAGCCCTCTTGATGCAGCATGTCGTCAAAGAGGTCTCCACCTCGACGCGTGTAAGAAAAAGTAGCGCACGGTCGTTCGTATCGGCTCGGCAGCTTTACACGATGGACGCTGGGTGGCTGAGCACTCGGCCTAACTATTGCTGCATTACGAACCCGATTTACGTCTGCAGTATTAGTATCGCTGAGCATGGACTTGCCTGAGATTGAACGCATCTGGAATCAGCACTCTCGCCCGAGCTACTGGCCCGTGACAGCTGACGAGATGGACTACATCCAGGACCTCATCAAGCAGCATCGGCCGGCGTCATTTATCGAGATCGGCACCGCGTCAGGATTATCTGGAGGACTGATTTGCCTGCTGCTGGACGAGTACGACGGCAAGCGGTTCGTCACCGTTGACAGCGACAAGACTTTCTTCGGTGACAACACTAAGGAAAACGGGTTCTTGCTAGAGCCCATTTACCCCGGTGGCAAAGTTGAGGTTTCCTACCTGCCGCTTACGATCGCTGCGGATGTGCCGAGCATGGGCGAGACCTTCGACATGGCCTTCGTGGACGCCTGCCACCAGCACCCGTGGCCGCTGATCGACACTCTGTGCCTCTACCCGGTCATGGGCGGGTCCAAGGTAGTCGTCCAGCACGACCTCAACCTTTACCGCTTTCAGACCGACAAGATCTATGGCATCGGTCCAAAGTATCTCTACGACCAATTCCCGCATATCTACCGCGACCGGTCCACGAAATTGGGTATCAACCTGCCCGGCTGGGACAATTACGGCAACATCTACTCGGTCTCGCTCGACCTCCCGATCGCCCGGATGGAGCAGATCGCAAAAGACGGGTTCGCCATCCCTTGGTCGCTGGCTTACACCATCCCCGAGTCGCGCCTTGATGCCATCCGCACGGTCTTCCGCACCTACTATGACCCCTCGCTCGTCGCCGTCTTCGACAAGTGCGTAGACAAGTTCAACCGGCCGATCTGAGGATTGCACCACGATCCGGCTTACGTGTTGGGTGTAAGGATGGTCGACACGCTCGGCTCGTGCTTCTGGCCCAAACGACAATGTCATACCGTCGGATACGGCCCTAGGTTGCCTTCCTCCGGCCGAATATCTTGCCCGCTTTCAGATTTCAGAAGGCCAGGGACTCGTATAAGAATCACGCCCATAAAGGTGCAATCAGAACTGTTCGCGCAAGATTTGGGCCGGCAATTTCCGGGTAAGGAGTGCTTGATGGATTCGTCGGTTGATGTGTTGGCGGTGCTGGTGTCGTCTTCGTCGGTGCTCGGAGGATGACGAACGTTGTAGCCGACGATGATCGGCCGTCTGCACCCTTGGTGATCTTTATCGTTGGTCCGTCCGGTATCGGTAAATCTGCTGTGTTGCACAAATTCATGGAGAACGCCGATGCCCGTTTTAAGCCCATCTCGCTGGACGACATCGCAGTAGAGGCGGGGCGAGCGAGTGGCCTCATAGAGGATATGGATGCGTTCGCTCTGATGATGAAGGTTAAAACCGACGGTCTGTTCATGATCGGGATTACCAGCTTGTTTCGGCGTCTTGGTGCTGCATCGGATGGCGAGATCTATTTGGTGGACGTGGGCGCGGCGTTCCAAAATCGCATCATGTTGGCCAGCTTGTCGTTTTTATATCCTGTGATTGGGATTGTCGCGTCGGAGGAAGTTGCGTTTGAGCGTTTCTGTAAGTACCGACCGTCCGATGAACTTGGGGTGCTGCAGGGCGCCACGATGAGCCTTGAGAGGCATAAGACCATCGAATACTCGGAGGTCAGGCGGAAGGTCTACGCATCGGCGACCCACACCATCGACACGACGCATTTGTCTCTCGACGAAACCGTTACCAGCTTCGAGTCCGTTGTGCTAGACATTGCAAACCGTCAGCCTGAGCTCGAAAATCGAGGATCCGACTCGGAGGGGATGCGCGAAATGCAGTTTCTCGACTTTGCGGCGTTCGAGCGGAACGCTTTGGATAATCCTGGGCCGCATTGGCACGATTACCAGGATCGCTGGAAGTACTATTCGCAGGCGGTTGAGGTCGCGAAGACACTTGACATTACCAACCCGAGTGAAGTTCTTGAGATGGGAACGATGGGCGTGTCGATCGTCCCGGATTGCATGACGATTGATTACGACAAGGCGTGGGATTTCAAGCACAAGAAGCCTACATATGTTCACGATGCTCGGGTTGTACCGTGGCCGATCGCTACGAAGGCATTCAAATTATTTGTGGCCCTACGGGTTTTTCAGCATCTTGCCCCTAAACAAAAAGAGTGTTTCCTTGAGGCCAAACGGATCGCAGAGAATGTGCTGATCGTTGTCCCCAACCAGTACAAGGGAACTGGTATTACCCTCGATCAGTTCACGGAGTGGAACGACGGCACGCCGCCCACGCTGGTGGAGAAGACCCAACTACCCTCAACCTTTCTGTATCTCTGGAAATTCGGCCCATAAGCAAATAAGGCGATACTCGGCTACCCCACGCTCTCGGAGGATCTGCCGGCCCGGCGACACATGGGTCATGCGCTCTAACTGCTTGGGCGCCGAACATTGGTGCCGCGCGGATCGAGCGCCTGCGCCCGAAACATGGTTGGTTGCCGTGAGCAAGACCCTCGGGCGACATTGCCGTTGCCGTTCCGACGGTCAACGGAATCAAGGTGGCCCATGTCCTCAGTTTCCGCAAGAATCCCCGTAGCCAGGCGGACGAATCCACGCGGGAAGCGGCTCGCCATCACGACGTTCGTGTGGGCTCGCGACGAGGGAACGCGAAGGCATCGAGCGGGGCATTAACGCCGGCAGTGCGGTCAAGTTCAACACTGCGAGCGCCCCCAAGAGTCAGCTACGGGCCCCAGCCGCCAATCACTCATTGCGCCAGAGGCCTTCTGCTCGCAGATGTTCAAGCACCGCTCGACCGAGTCAGGTCGTCGTTAAACAAAATAGCGGCCGCGGGGGTTTATTAGACCTGCGTACCGCCGTCTCGATGAATTGCTATGCATTGCAATGAATTCCGTTCTAGTGGTCCTACCGACCCTGATCGCGTCCAAGTTAGAGTAGTCCGCTGGCGGGTGCGTCGCAGCTAGCGCAAGAGCTGTCGAATGAAACTCCAGTACATTAAAAATGTTGGGGCACAGCGCTTTAGCTTCTGTGAAAATTTTGTGCCCCCTTAAGAGACGAGGCGGTCGAAGCTAAAGATATCGAGGGGGCAGATTTTCTTAGCCACTGACGCGAGCCCGCGTTGCGACCTGATACGTCCGAGAAGTGGTCCACGATCGTACCCTTAGCTTTGGTGAACTTGTTGGCGGCCTTGGGGTTAGGAGAGCGTTACTTCGTGCGGTCCCGCCAAGCTACTTGCTGCGAATGAGCTAGCGCGCGCCAGCATCTTGGGTTGAACTATGGGCAGCCGATCGGGTCGATAGCTGCAGCCCTAGTGCATCGAGGCTCGGGCCAATTCGAACTCGGTTTAAAACGACACGAAGGCAAACCCACCTCGACTTGATCGATGGCGCGGGTATCAGCGGCCTGTGAAGGGCGACTATGTCGAGCGTCCCTGCCGACGTGCCCGCCAGGGGCCGCTGGGGCAACTCGCTGGGGAGTCTCAAGGGGGCCATATGTTTCTCCGGAGCATCGCTCAGCTAAGCAGCTGAGCTCCCGTACCGGCGTTCTTGCTGTCAACAGATCATTTCGAAGGGACATCGCCTCCTGGCTCCTAGCGCTCCAGCATCGCAGAAAGGTGCTCTGAACAGGCAATATGCTCGGTTTACACAAGTTAACACAAATTTTTTCCGGGTTTTTTAACGATTCTCTTCCCAAACGTAGGTTGGGCGTTTACCTTAGTGACACCTGAGAGGTTCTCAGAAATATAGGGAGTGAATCTAAGTCGGCACTTAGAGGAGCTCGCGGCGATCCACAGGTACAGCCCAGGGGAAGGCAAGACTGATGGCTAATCGGCGTCCAAAGAAGCAAGACGGTGAATCGAGTGGGGAAGTCGACCGCCGTAAGCATCGCTTCATCAGACTCAGCACTGCGGCCGGTACGTTCTTAACGCTGAGCCTGTCACCGCTGATTCAGGTGCCGGTGGCGCCTATGGCAAAGGCTGACGGCGAAGACGTCATCATCGATCAGATCATCAATTCCCTCTCGGCGATCGACCCCACCGCCGCGTTGGACATGAGCAGCTGGCTCTCCAGCCTCGACGCCGCCTTGCAAGGTGCGTCGAATTTCGACCCATCAAGCTTGGACGGTATTCTCGACCCCTCGACCTGGACTAGCGGTCTTGACCCCTCGACCTGGGCCAGCGGTCTTGACCCCTCGAGTTGGGCCGGTGGTTTTGACCCGTCGAGTTGGGCTGGCGTCTTTGACCCGTCGAGTGCAGTCGACCCGTCTAGCGTCTTCGATCCGTCCAGTGTGGCCGGCGCCCTCGACCCAACGAGCGTTATTGATCCGTCGAGCGTGGCCGACACGACGCCCGGCGTCGAGTCCGCCTTGTCCGCCGCATCGAGTTCAGCCGAACCCGCTGCACCCCTTTCGAACACTGACCTCGCCCAGTGGTATGAGACCAACATCTACGACCCTGCACATGACTTCTCGCAGAAGTGGATCGAGGGCACGACCTTCCTCGGTAACTGGACGGTTCAGTACGACGACGCGCTGAACGCGTTCTGGCACAACATCGGTGGGGAAGGCATCCTGATCGGCAATGGCGCCGACGGAACGGCCTTGGATCCCAACGGCGGCGCCGGCGGACTCCTGTTCGGTGACGGTGGCGACGGCTGGGATAGCAACGTGGCCGGTGTGGCTGGCGGCGCTGGTGGCATGGCCTACGCCGGCAATGGCGGCGAGGGCGGTGACGGCTTCGGCGGCAGCATGGGTGGTGTCGGTGGCAGCACCGACTACGGCCTCGGCGGTGACGGCGGCAATGGCGGCAATGCCGTCACGATCGGGACTGACGGCGGCGACGGCGGTGACGGCGGTAGCGCACTCGGCTTCCTGTTCGGCAACGGCGGCGACGGTGGTCAAGGCGGGGCCGGCGCGGTCGGCTCAGCCGGAACGCCCGGCACTCTCCCTGGAGAGGTGGGCGGCACCGGCGGAACCGGCGGGGATGGCGGGGCCGGCGGTAACGGTGGCAACGGCGCATTCCTGTTCGGCGATGGCGGCAACGGTGGCAACGGTGGCGCTGGCGGGCCCGGCGGCGCAGGCGGCGCTGGTGGCCCCGACTTTGGACCCGGCGGTCCTGGGGGGTACGGCGGGTTCGGCGGTCCGGGCGGGTATGGCGGCCAAGGTGGCATCTTCGGCCACGACGGTTTGGACGGGATGCGGGGGCCGACCGGACCGACGGGACCGACCGGACCGACTGGCCCGTCCGGCTAGACGTATTCACGCTCGGCGCAAATTCGACCGGCCCGCGGGGGCCGGTCGAATTTGTGTGAGGCGCCTGTTTGGCAGCGTCAATGCGGAACTCTCAAGCGGCAAGGATGCAAAGGATCTCGTCCAGGGTCGCGGTGTGCAACCCTGCGATAACAGTCGATTGCCCATCGAGGCCAACGGCCGATTCGAGACGTGCCAAGTCGAACATCGCGGGGCCGTTGGCTGGCAGCTTATCGATGACATATCGGCCGGTGCCTGTTGCGCGGCGCACGCATTCTTCGGCAGCGCACCGTCCTGTCAGCCCGGTCGCGTCGCCCCAATTGATGCCGACTTGAAACACATTCGGCTCCGCGTCGAGGACCGCGGTGAGCCGGGTAATGAAGTCATCCGAGGCAAAGAATCGCCAACCCTGTCCCAGGTGAAGCCAAAACCGTCCGCAAGCGCGTTGACGTATCAGACCGAGCCGGTCGTGGGGCGTGCCAGGAGCGAATTCGAGGAGAGGGTAGTGGTCTTGGAGGATCCCGCGATCGCTGTTGGATAGCTCCGAATGGTCGAAAACGACGATGCGTCCTACCCGGGACAGATCAATGCAGCAATTCAGAAATGAATCCAGTGTCAGTTGAGTGGCCTCTCGACCGAGGCCCGCTTGCACGCTGATCGTGACGTCGGCGTCATTGTCAATTTGCCTTGCTGTCAACGGATTTGCGTATTGCGAGGCCGCCTCGATCATCGGTGGCACACTGAAGTCCCGGTTCTGAGCGATCCGTTGTCGATCCTCGTCAGGTATGTCGGAGCGCGCCAGCAACTCCCGGCACAGCCGAAAAGCTTCACTGTGCTTGCCGATCCAGCTGGCGCAGATCGCCAACTCGTCGGTTATGCGCCAGTCGTAGACCGCGCGGGACTCGACGAGCGAGTCGCCCTCTGGGAGTGGGATTCGGGCGGCGCGCTCGGCGAAGTGGTAGCCGAGTTGGTAGCGCCCTTGCTCCCGACAGTGAACGGCGACGGCATGCAGTGGCTCGGCGCGAGTCGGGCGACATTCCCACGCTCTCAAGTAGGCGTCCAGGATATCCGGCCACGGATCACCGAGTCGCGACATCGATTCGGCAAGAAGGAACCTCGCATGATATGTCGCTTCACTCGCACCACCGTGCTCGACCTGGCGGGTGCACCACTTGCGTGCGCTCTCGAAATCGCCTGTGCCGAAGTAGTTTCGAGCCAGATGCGACATGGCTCGCACGTCGTTGGGGTTGCGATCTAGGTCGGCAAGCAGCAGGTCGCGATCGCGCTGGTGTCTCTTCGGATCGCGGCTACGGGCGCCGAGGCAGCGCGCATGTATGTAGTAGTCGCCCATAAGGGGCTTCGAGACATAGGACGGGTCACCGCGCGGATTTTCATGTACCGCGCCCTCGTAGCACCATTGCAATCCGTCACGGAACAACTGCGGGCGCCAGAAAATTGCGTCGTCGGCGTGATAGCGCAACGTGTATCCGTCGGCGCTTAGCTCGGTGAAGTCGGGAGCGCCGACGAGTACGTCGTCCGCGTCGATGACCCAGATGTAATTCGCGTGCCCCTGTGCAAGAGTCAGTGCCTCGCTGCGGTTCTCACCAAAGTTATGCCATGGTCGTTCGTGAAGCTCGCCTCGAATACCAAGTTTTGCCATGTGGCTATTGATCAAACTCTGAGTTCCGTCGGTCGAGCCAGTGTCGACTATCACCCAGTAGCTGACAAACGGAGCCACCGAGTCAAGAGTTTCCTGGACGATGTGCGCCTCGTTCCGCACGATCATATTGAGGCAGATCGTGCGCTGCGGGGCTAGTGACTGGGCCAACGTCTTAGTAGAGGCTGAACAGTTCGGTTAGCCGGTCCGGCTCGTCGACCAGTGGGCGAGAATCGATCAAATCGAGGTCATCCCACAGCGACCGCAACTGGCGGTCGTCGAGCGTCGTGGAAGAGAACTGGTCGACGATGTCGTAATAGCCGTCGGCGAGAGTGCGAGACGCCGGATTCACGCGGGATATCGCCACTAATCCAGTTGGTGGACAGTCGAACACGTGTACACGGAGATCCGGACGAAATTTGCGGAGAATCGGCACGATCTTCCAGACGTCACCCGTCCAGAATCCGGCCGTCTCCCGCTCGGCGGGACTGCCTGGCAGCCACTGCCTGCGGGCCATCCGCGCATTCAACGGGATGCAGTCGTGTACCAAAATCAATGACCGAGCGTGGCAGGCGGACTCGGCGCCGATCAGATCACGCACGAGAAATTCGAAACGGTGCATGCCGTCCAAGAACACCATGTCCAGCGGTCGGCCGAGCAGCGCGCCCGCATTTTCGGTCGCGAAGAAGGCGTCCGATGCCATCTGAAAGAAGAACGTGCGCTTTCGACCACCAGTGGCGCTGAACTCGAGTTGAAACTGTGGATCCACTGCAATCGCATCGCAGTCCGCAACTGCCAACGACGCTCCACTTTCGGTGCCGACCTCAAGATATGTCCGCGGCGAGAGTTGTCGGTGCAACTCGTGGAGGAATTCAATGTATGGGACGCCGAGCATGCGGAACGAGCCGGTCTCGTCATCGAATTCATGCGTGCTGCCCATATCTCCTGCCTTATCGGCCGACGTCAGTTGCGGCTCGAGGTCCGTGCAAGCTCATCCGACATCGAAAAAGAACAATTGGACCAACCTGTTGGCGGAGGTTCCATCGCTTGAGAAGTGGTCGTACGTGGTCGCGGAATGGAACAGCGAGGCATCCCAGATCACTAGCCGGTTGTACAGCCCCGCAACGGATTCCATCAGTTCCCAGTTGTCGCCATGCTCGACGTTGTACGGGTCGTAAACGATTGAGCGCGCGGCGGCTACCGCCTGGTCGCTGCCCAACCGATTGCGCTCGAATGGATGGTCGGGCTTGCGGCGGCAGCCATAGGTTCGATCCCTCCAGAAGCTGGTGCCGCTTTGCGGCGGCGCATCTGGCGTCAGGTACACCGCCGCCGCGTAGCTCTGAGTGTCGTGATGCCACACGAGCGGGTCCTGGTGGCTGGTCAGTTGAAAAACGCCGTTCGCACCGTGTTCGAGCCACTTGGTCACCGGTGTCCCGAGGAGCCGCCCGAACTCCTCCCGAAGGTGCGGCCACAGGAATCGCTGCTTAGAGCGCGAACCCTTGAAAAAGTTGAGATTCTCGCCGTAGTCCTGAGCGAGTGCGATAGCGCGTATTTCGTCGGGATCCTCGAAAAAGTTGTCCACCGCCAACAGGTGAGGAACTGTGCGGGCAAACACTCCGGCACTACGACGGCCACCGCGTTGATGTCTATGGAGTACTCCGGCCGGAAGCCACATCGGAAGCCGGACGTCACCGCTGGCGATGAGGTAGGCGGGTTCGCCGTGGCGTCTGCCTGCTTCGACGACTATTGCCTCAGCTCCCGCGAACCGCAGAACTTGACCGGCGCGGAACTCGGCATCGCGACCCGTCATGGTGTCCGAACATACCGCTGACAAGGCATCTTAGGTGCTAAACCGGCGGTGATTGCCGCGCGAGACCAAAAGCGCTACGGCGCATGCCGTTCGGAGCCGTCGTCGGATGCCTAGCGGCACGCTTCAGCTCTTCATGATGACGCTGCAATGGGATTCAGGCTCGGGGCGGGGTCGGTCCCAGTCCAGGCCTTCGGGTGTCCATATGTAGTCGTCGACACCCAGTTCCAGGAGGCGGGCGTGGATGCGCTCGGCGTAATGGTCTGCGACGAAACGCACGATGCGCTGTATCTCCTTGTTACGAGAGCGCTGAGTGTTTCCGATCGACTCGGTGTTGTAGAACTGGACGTAACCAAGTCGCGGGATATGCACAAACCTGGTGGTCAAGAAGCTTCGAACTAAGAGTTCGTAATCGTCGGCCACATGCAGGCGGCTGTATCCGCCAGCTTGGTGGTAAGCCTCGCGGGTCCACGCCCGGATGTGATTCGGCACCCCCACGATGTGGCGTATCGTCTTTGCATTGATGCGCAATGAATCCTGCACAAGGTATTGCGTTTGGATCTGTTCGAAGGTCGCGTAGTCTTCGGGATGCCACTCCCAGTGGGCTTTCCCATAGCCGAATGCGTAGTCTGAGCCGTAGTCGTTGAACTCCAGCCGACCCTCGTATTGTTCGGCCCAATTCGTATATGCAACACCGCATTCCGGATGTTGCGCAAACGCTTCCACGATCCACTCGACGGCATGGGGTGTCAGCACGTCATCGTGGTCGAGCTCCAAAAAGATATCGCCTGTCGCGGCCGAGCAAAGGTATCCCTTCAACTCGCCGATATTTCCGCTCGGCTTTTCGAGGCGATGAACGGAGACTCGGTAATCTCCCTGAATTTCCCGCAATGCCTCGATAGTGCTCGTGTCGGTGGAGTGGTCGTCGACGATCACCCATTCCCAGTCCGCGTACGACTGTCGTTTCAGCGACTGCCATGTTCGCAGTAGTCGCTGTTTACCGGTGTTGTATGTGGGCGTGTAAACGCTCACCTTGCGAACTGCCTGCTCGCCGAAGTAACCGGGCAACGCACCGCCGAGGAAGCAGTGCAACATGTCGATGCCCCGTAGGTCGTTCGCCCTGTTCTTATGTATCCACTTGCTGCGGATGTAGTAGGGAGCAGCCATCAAGTTTGTGAAGCTGTGCATGTCTCCGATCGTGACGATGCACTGCGGGTCGTGAAGCTTGAGAATTCGGGTCAGGTCACGATCAGTTTCGAACAACGCGAAGTCGAAGGTATCTGCCTCGAATGCGGGCGCCGGATGCGACCGCAACTGGTCGGCGCTCGGCAACTGATCCATGGATGTGACGCCGAAGATCGCGACTTTCGGAAGGCCAGGATTACGCATCTACTGACGAGCCTGCCGACGGTCGATCAGGTTGTACGACCGCGTTGAGGGAGTGCACATCGATCGGAGCTCGCGGGCCGCGCTGCGTGCTTTCGTGGCCCTCCGGGCCGGTTGTAGAACGGTCGGGCCGAAGTCATTTGAGGAGTTTATGTGCACGAAGCGGGCGCCTGGTCGGATTCCTCGAAGCCCGGCACGCAGTCCCTTGCCTCTCCTGTCGTCGCGACACGACGCCGCATCCGCGTTCGAGCATTGAACAGATAGTTCGGAAATTCGGACTTTTTCTCTGATTCCACGACCTCGAACCTTCCCCAAGATATACCTTAGCTGAAGCTTAGAGATTGCAGGTGTACGGGAGTGCTCGTGGCGGGTCCAGTTCAGCGGTCAGCGACGACTGCAAGTGATTGGGCGCTGGTGTGCCAACGCGCTCCGAAACGCATATGCCCAGCTAATTGCCGCTTTCGCGCCCGATGGCGATGTCGGTGCACCTCTTCTCCGTCGTACGTCGGCCGGACGCTTCGACGGGTGCCGCCCACGCGGCAGGCGCCGATCTACTTCGCGAAACCTGAGGAAATCTAGCTCAACGGAGAGTTTAAGGTCGACGGAAGGCGTCCAGTGGCTCGGCATTCCAAAAAACGGAATAGGCGGTCGCGAGAGTCGATAAAACGCGGCTTCGGACGTTTGGTCGGTCTTAGCGGCGCGACCAGCGCGTTCATCACTATGGGCTTGGGGCCCATCGCGGACATCCCGGTGGCGAAGGCCGACGGAGTCGAAGAGCTGATCATCGATCAGATCGTCAACTCGCTCGCCGGATTAGACCCCGCCTTAGCGCCCGACATGGCGAGCTGGCTTTCGAATCTGGATTCCGCTCTTGCCGCTGCTTCAGCCTTCGACCCGGCGAACTTGGGCGCCGCCTCCGGTGTCGAACCTGCAAGCGACGCCGCCACGTCATTCGATCTCACCCAGCTTTACGAACAGTGGTTCTACCTGCCCAACCACGCCTGGGATCAGCAGTGGATCGAGGGCACCACCTTCCTAGGAAACCTGACAGTTCAGTGGGACAACGCGCTGAACACGTTCTGGAACGACATCGGCGGCCAGGGGATGCTGATCGGCAATGGCGCCGACGGCGTCGGCGGCGGATCGTTGGCCGACGCCACCGGGCAAGCGGGTGGGCTGTGGTTCGGTGATGGCGGCGACGGCGCTACCGACTCTGACGGGGTTGGCGGCGCGGGTGGCTTTGCCAACGACGGAAACGGCGGCGCCGGCGGAGACGGGTTCGGCGGTGGTGCTGGTGGTGCCGGCGGTGATGCCTACTACGGCTTAGCGGGCGACGGTGGCCGCGGTGGAGACGCGACTACCTCCGGTGGCGACGGCGGTGCGGGTGGCGCAGGCGGCGACGCGACCGGATGGCTCTTTGGATCAGGCGGCGACGGTGGCGCCGGCGGCGATGGTCTTGCCGGTGAGAACGGCACGAATAACAGTCTCTTGCCGGGTGTGCCCGGCGGCGACGGTCAAGCCGGCGGCGACGGAGGCATGGGCGGCGCCGGGGGTCACGGCGCGTTCCTGTTTGGCGATGGCGGCAACGGCGGCGCCGGCGGTGCCGGCGGTGACGGCGGCACAGGTGGTGCAGGCGGCGCCAATGCACTCGGCGGCTACGGCGGTGCTGGCGGTACCGGTGGATTCGGCGGTGCCGGCGGTCAGGGCGGGATCTTTGGGCAGGATGGCGCGGCCGGCGCCCATGGGGCAAACGGGCATCCCGGTGGCGGAGGGCCGAGTGGACCGACTGACCACGGTCCCCAGGGGCCGCAAGGTGCTCAGGGAAGCACCGGTGCGCAGGGTTCGCAGGGCGCGGACGGTGCTCAGGGTTCGACGGGTGCGCAGGGCTCGACCGGAGCTCAAGGTTCGCAGGGCGCAGACGGTTCGCAAGGCGCCACTGGTGCGCAGGGTTCGACGGGCGCGCAGGGTGCTGATGGTTCGCAGGGTTCGACCGGCGCTCAAGGTGTCGCTGGTGCGCAGGGTTCGACGGGTGCTCAGGGCACCGCCGGCTCGCAGGGCGCGACCGGAGCTCAAGGTTCGCAGGGTGCGGACGGTACGCAAGGCGCCACGGGTGCTCAAGGTTCGACCGGAGCGCAGGGTGTCGCTGGGTCGCAGGGTGCGGATGGTTCGCAAGGCGCCACGGGTGCGCAGGGCTCGACGGGCTCCCAGGGCACCGCCGGCTCGCAGGGCGCGGACGGTACGCAAGGCGCCGGGGGTGCTCAAGGTTCGACCGGTGCTCAGGGAACAGCCGGTGCGCAGGGCGCGACCGGTGCGCAGGGCACCGCTGGTGCGCAGGGTTCGACGGGCTCCCAGGGCACCGCTGGGTCGCAGGGCGCGGACGGTGCTCAGGGTTCGCAGGGCGCGACCGGTGCTCAGGGAACTGCCGGGTCGCAAGGGTCGACGGGCGCCCAGGGTGCTGATGGGTCGCAGGGTGCCACGGGCGCCCAGGGTGCTGATGGTTCGCAGGGCGTCACGGGTGCTCAGGGTTCGACGGGTGCGCAGGGTGCTGATGGTTCGCAGGGTTCGACGGGCGCGCAGGGTGCTGATGGTTCGCAGGGTTCGACGGGCGCGCAGGGTGCTGATGGTTCGCAGGGTTCGACGGGCGCGCAGGGTGCTGATGGGTCGCAGGGCGCCACGGGGTCGCAGGGTTCGACGGGTGCTCAGGGCACCGCTGGGTCGCAGGGCGCGACCGGTGCTCAAGGTTCGCAGGGCGCGGATGGTACGCAAGGTGCCGCAGGTGCTCAAGGTTCGTCCGGTGCTCAGGGTTCCACTGGTTCGCAGGGTTCGACGGGCTCCCAGGGTTCCACTGGTTCGCAGGGTGCTGATGGTTCGCAGGGTTCGACGGGCGCGCAGGGTGCTGATGGTTCGCAGGGCGCCACGGGGTCGCAGGGTTCGACGGGTGCTCAGGGTTCGCAGGGTGCGGATGGTTCGCCGGGCTCGACGGGTGCGCAGGGCTCGACCGGAGCTCAAGGTTCGCAGGGCGCAGACGGTTCGCAAGGCGCCACTGGTGCGCAGGGTTCGACGGGTGCTCAGGGTTCGACGGGTGCGCAGGGTGTCGCTGGTTCGCAGGGCGCCACGGGGTCGCAGGGTTCGACGGGTGCTCAGGGCACCGCCGGCTCGCAGGGCGCGACCGGAGCTCAAGGTTCGCAGGGTGCGGACGGTGCGCAGGGCTCGACGGGCTCCCAGGGCACCGCCGGCTCGCAGGGCGCGACCGGAGCTCAAGGTTCGCAGGGTGCGGACGGTACGCAAGGCGCCACGGGTGCTCAAGGTTCGACCGGAGCGCAGGGTGTCGCTGGGTCGCAAGGCGCCACGGGCGCCCAGGGTGCGGATGGTTCGCAAGGCGCGGCCGGTGCGCAGGGTGTCGCCGGCTCGCAGGGTTCGACGGGTGCGCAGGGTGCGACCGGTGCGCAGGGTGTCGCCGGCTCGCAGGGCTCGACGGGCTCCCAGGGCACCGCTGGGTCGCAGGGCGCGACCGGTGCTCAAGGTTCGCAGGGCGCGGCCGGTGCGCAGGGTGTCGCCGGCTCGCAGGGTTCGACGGGTGCTCAGGGCACCGCCGGTTCGCAGGGTTCGACGGGTGCGCAGGGTGTCGCTGGGTCGCAGGGCGCGACCGGTGCTCAAGGTTCGCAGGGCGCGGATGGTGCTCAGGGCTCGACGGGTGCGCAAGGTTCGACGGGTGCTCAGGGCACCGCCGGGTCGCAGGGTTCGACGGGTGCGCAGGGTGTCGCTGGGTCGCAGGGTTCGACGGGTGCGCAGGGTGCGGATGGTTCGCAAGGCGCCACGGGTGCTCAGGGGTCGACGGGTGCTCAGGGAACCGCTGGTGCTCAGGGCTCGACGGGTGCTCAAGGTTCGCAGGGCGCGGATGGTGCTCAGGGCTCGACGGGTGCTCAAGGTTCGCAGGGCGCGGATGGTTCGCAAGGCGCGACCGGTGCTCAGGGAACTGCCGGGTCGCAAGGGTCGACGGGCGCCCAGGGTGCTGATGGGTCGCAGGGTGCCACGGGCGCCCAGGGTGCTGATGGTTCGCAGGGCGTCACGGGTGCTCAGGGTTCGACGGGTGCGCAGGGTGCTGCTGGTTCGCAGGGTTCGACGGGCGCGCAGGGTGCTGATGGTTCGCAGGGTTCGACGGGCGCGCAGGGTGCTGATGGTTCGCAGGGTTCGACGGGCGCGCAGGGTGCTGATGGTTCGCAGGGCGCCACGGGGTCGCAGGGTTCGACGGGTGCTCAGGGTTCGCAGGGTGCGGATGGTTCGCCGGGCTCGACGGGTGCGCAGGGCTCGACCGGAGCTCAAGGTTCGCAGGGCGCAGACGGTTCGCAAGGCGCCACTGGTGCGCAGGGTTCGACGGGTGCTCAGGGTTCGACGGGTGCGCAGGGTGTCGCTGGTTCGCAGGGCGCCACGGGGTCGCAGGGTTCGACGGGTGCTCAGGGCACCGCCGGCTCGCAGGGCGCGACCGGAGCTCAAGGTTCGCAGGGTGCGGACGGTACGCAGGGCTCGACGGGCTCCCAGGGCACCGCCGGCTCGCAGGGCGCGACCGGAGCTCAAGGTTCGCAGGGTGCGGACGGTACGCAAGGCGCCACGGGTGCTCAAGGTTCGACCGGAGCGCAGGGTGTCGCTGGGTCGCAAGGCGCCACGGGCGCCCAGGGTGCGGATGGTTCGCAAGGCGCGGCCGGTGCGCAGGGTGTCGCCGGCTCGCAGGGTTCGACGGGTGCGCAGGGTGCGGATGGTTCGCAGGGCGCCACGGGTGCGCAGGGCTCGACGGGCTCCCAGGGCACCGCTGGGTCGCAGGGCGCGACCGGTGCTCAAGGTTCGCAGGGCGCGGCCGGTGCGCAGGGTGTCGCCGGCTCGCAGGGTTCGACGGGTGCTCAGGGCACCGCCGGTTCGCAGGGTTCGACGGGTGCGCAGGGTGTCGCTGGGTCGCAGGGCGCGACCGGTGCTCAAGGTTCGCAGGGCGCGGATGGTGCTCAGGGCTCGACGGGTGCGCAAGGTTCGACGGGTGCTCAGGGCACCGCCGGGTCGCAGGGTTCGACGGGTGCGCAGGGTGTCGCTGGGTCGCAGGGTTCGACGGGTGCGCAGGGTGCGGATGGTTCGCAAGGCGCCACGGGTGCTCAGGGTTCGACGGGTGCTCAGGGTTCGACGGGTGCGCAGGGTTCGCAGGGCGCGGATGGTTCGCAAGGCGCGACCGGTGCTCAGGGAACTGCCGGGTCGCAGGGTTCGACGGGTGCTCAGGGCACCGCCGGGTCGCAGGGTTCGACGGGTGCTCAGGGTTCGCAGGGTGCGGATGGTTCGCAAGGCGCCACTGGTGCGCAGGGTTCGACGGGCGCGCAGGGTGCTGATGGTTCCCAAGGCGCGACCGGAGCTCAAGGTTCGCAGGGTGCGGACGGTACGCAAGGCGCCGGGGGTGCTCAAGGTTCGACCGGAGCGCAGGGTGTCGCTGGTTCGCAAGGCGCCACGGGCGCCCAGGGTGCGGATGGTTCGCAAGGCGCGACCGGTGCGCAGGGTGTCGCTGGTTCGCAGGGTTCGACGGGTGCTCAGGGCTCGACGGGTGCTCAGGGAACTGCTGGGTCGCAGGGCGCGACCGGTGCGCAGGGTGTCGCTGGTTCGCAGGGTTCGACGGGTGCGCAGGGCACCGCCGGGTCGCAGGGTTCGACGGGTGCTCAGGGCACCGCCGGCTCGCAGGGTTCGACGGGTGCTCAGGGTTCGACGGGTGCGCAGGGTGTCGCTGGTGCTCAGGGTTCGACGGGTGCGCAGGGTGTCGCTGGTTCGCAGGGTGCGACGGGCGCGCAGGGTGCTGATGGTTCGCAGGGCGTCACGGGTGCTCAGGGTTCGACGGGTGCGCAGGGTGTCGCTGGTTCGCAGGGTGCGACGGGCGCGCAGGGTGCTGATGGTTCGCAGGGCGCCACGGGTGCTCAGGGTTCGACGGGTGCTCAGGGCACCGCCGGTTCGCAGGGTTCGGCGGGTGCTCAAGGTTCGCAGGGCGTCACGGGTGCTCAGGGTTCGACGGGTTCGCAGGGCGCGGACGGTGCTCAGGGTTCGACGGGCGCGCAGGGTGCTGATGGTTCGCAGGGCGTCACGGGTGCTCAGGGTTCGACGGGTTCGCAGGGCGCGGACGGTGCTCAGGGTTCGACGGGCGCGCAGGGTGCTGATGGTTCGCAGGGCGTCACGGGTGCTCAGGGTTCGACGGGTGCGCAGGGTGTCGCTGGTTCGCAGGGTGCGACGGGCGCGCAGGGTGCTGATGGTTCGCAGGGCGCCACGGGTGCTCAGGGTTCGACGGGTGCTCAGGGCACCGCCGGTTCGCAGGGTTCGGCGGGTGCTCAAGGTTCGCAGGGCGCGGATGGTGCTCAGGGCTCGACGGGTGCTCAAGGTTCGACGGGTGCTCAAGGCACCGCCGGGTCGCAGGGTTCGACGGGTGCGCAGGGTGTCGCTGGTTCGCAGGGTGCGACGGGCGCCCAGGGCACCGCCGGCTCGCAGGGAACTGCTGGGTCGCAGGGCGCGACCGGCGCGCAAGGTGCCGATGGCTCGCAGGGCGCGACGGGCTCGCAAGGCGCGACGGGCTCGCAGGGATCGACCGGAGCTCAGGGTGTCGCTGGTTCGCAGGGTGCGACCGGTGCCCAGGGCACCGCCGGCTCGCAGGGAACTGCTGGGTCGCAGGGCGCGACCGGCGCGCAAGGTGCCGATGGCTCGCAGGGCGCGACGGGCTCGCAAGGCGCGACGGGCTCGCAGGGTGCCACCGGAGCTCAGGGTGTCGCTGGTGCGCAGGGTTCGACGGGTGCGCAGGGTGTCGCTGGTTCGCAGGGGTCGACCGGCGCGCAGGGTGCTGATGGTTCGCAAGGCGCGACCGGAGCTCAGGGCGTCGCTGGGTCGCAGGGTGCGACGGGTGCCCAGGGTGCTGATGGTTCGCAAGGCGCCACGGGTGCTCAGGGTTCGACCGGTGCCCAGGGCTCAACTGGGTCGCAAGGGTCGACGGGTGCTCAAGGCTCGCAGGGAGCGGACGGCACGCAGGGGGCGACGGGCTCGCAAGGTGCCACCGGAGCTCAGGGCACAACGGGTGCACAGGGCACCACCGGATCCCAGGGTGCCACGGGCTCCCAGGGTGCCACGGGCTCCCAGGGTTCGACGGGTGCACAAGGCGCAGCCGGCGCTCAAGGCTCTCAGGGAACTACTGGTGCCCAGGGCGCCACTGGTGCGCAGGGAACTGCGGGAGCGCAAGGCAGCACTGGTGCTCAGGGCGCGACGGGTGCGCAAGGCAGTACTGGTGCGCAGGGAACGACGGGTGCGCAGGGCAGTACCGGAGCCCAGGGAACTCAGGGAGCGCAAGGGTCGACCGGTGCACAAGGGTCGCAAGGTATCGGCTGTCATTTCGTGTACGTTCCGCTGATTGCGCTGACGGTTTGCATCCAATGAGCGAGGTCAATCTGCTCCGTCAATATTTCAGCTGAAAGGTTTTACCAAGCTTACGAAATCGAGAGCATTGCGGTTATCGGCGACGACCGCGAGGGGCCCGGTTGAACGTTCGCGGCACGTCGACAATCCATGCAAAGTAATGGCTGAATTGCTGAGTCGGGCCATTCGCCAGATGAGGCCTGTCTTCCGAGACGCCCCGTCGCAGCCGACCTCTTCGCGCCGACCCCTCCATGGAGAGTCGCGAGTCGTCAAAGGCTTCCCCAGCTGGTCGGGAGTCCGCTATCACAGCAAAACCATCGACGTCCTACCGGCCGCAGGTCGTGAGCGACTGCGTCCGAGTGCGCGCGCCGGGAACTGACAACTCAAGTTCGGGGCCCGCTAGACGATCCGCATGCCACAGCTTCTTTAATCGGTGCAACACTTTGTGAGGAAAACTAGTAAACAATTTTATCCAAAGTGCTGAATGAGGCACGCCCGGGCCGCTGCCGCGATATCGTCATTGGATGTCTTTTAGTGCAGCCCCCAGCACTCCCGTTCGCGATAACACCCATCAAAGACAGCCATCGAACTTGCGTTGGTGGACGTCTCCTCAAGCCATTGCGATCGTCGCGTTAGCCATCGCCGTCGTGGCTGTTGCCGTCTCTGCATTGGGCTGGTTCCGCCCATCCTGGAGCCACTCGTTCACCTCCGAAGAGACTGCCCACGCGAAGAAGAACGTCTGCGCTGCGTGGGTCCCGGTCCGGAAATCAGTTTGGGAGGTCACTCCCAACCCGCGACCGGGCGATCCGGTGGCCCTGGATGCGGTGGCGGCTAACGTTCGATTAGCTATGTTGGGTGGTGGTCTTTTCCTGAAAGAGACCGTGTCTAATGAGACTGCCGCTCCCGCCGATCTGGCAAATGCGGTCAAAGACGTTGCCGCGACGCTTGAATCGATGGGTGTCTATTACGTCGCAAGGATGGGTACTCCAGCCGTAATCGACCCGTTGAAACAGAAGTTAGACGCTCAAGGAGCAACGGTCGACCGACTGTGTCGGTGACGAATAGCATTGCCGGCTAATAGGTTTGCTAGGTTCACACGCCAAATCCGTCAGAGGAATCCCAGACTGCGCCGACCCGTCCCGACCGACGGAGCGGGATCGGTTCGCAGCGTCTCGCTCAGCAGTTCGTAGTAGAC
This sequence comes from Mycobacterium paraterrae, assembly GCF_022430545.2. Classification (NCBI taxonomy): domain Bacteria; kingdom Bacillati; phylum Actinomycetota; class Actinomycetes; order Mycobacteriales; family Mycobacteriaceae; genus Mycobacterium; species Mycobacterium paraterrae. The sequence goes on from NZ_CP092488.2 coordinate 2,673,296, forward strand.
GTCGCGGAAGTCAGTGGTGGCTTTGAGGTCCCCATGGTCGAGATTGGTGAGGCTCGGTTCGTCACCGTAGAAGCCGCCTTTCACTGCGGCGCCTGCGACGAATACCGGCCCAGCCGTGCCGTGATCGGTGCCTTGCGACGCGTTGGCCTTCACGCGACGGCCGAATTCCGAATAAGCCATCAACACAACGTTTTTGCCGTATCTGTCGCTGGCCATTTGCTGAAGAAACGGTGTCACTGCCTCGTCGAGCGTCTGCAATAGACGCTGCTGTGCCTGCCGCTCGTTGGCGTGGGTGTCAAACCCGCCCATGCTCACTACGTAAACGCGAGTAGGCACTGCGGCCTTGACAGCTGCCGCCACCAAGCTCAGTTGGCCTGCCAACGAGTTGCGCTCTGCGCTGGACGGTGCGATTGCACCAAATGCCGTGTTAACGGTGCGGGCGGCTCGATACGCGTCGCAGACCGCCGCCATGGCTGGTGTGTCGTCGGCGTCGTCGACGCCCAGGGCTCGCATCGTCGTCGCTAATCTATGTGAAGATTCAGGATTCTCGAACGGCGCAAGCGCTGCGGCCGTAGCCTTTTCGCCGACCGCTAGCGGCGGCAGCACAGCACCAATGTTCACCGCACGAAGCGGGTCGTTCCCGGTTGTGTCAAGCCAGCGCCCGATCCATCCGGTCGGCACGGGTTCGGACGGCGAGGCGGTTTGCCAAATGTCCATAGACCGGAAATGGCTGTGATCGGGTTGCGGGTAACCCACGCCGCGCACGATCGCCAACTTTCGCCTGCTCCACTGCTCTGCCAGGCCCTGGAGCGCCGGATTCAGACCGAGGCGGTCGTCGAGGTGTAGCACATCGCCGGGGGCATACGCCAACTCTGGCCGCGCGTCGTGATAAGCGTTGTCGGCGTATGGGATTACGGTGCTGATGCCGTCGTTGCCGCCGTACATCGTGAGGATGACCAACACGCCGGTGCCCTCGGCGAGCGGCCGATGCTGAGCCTCATGCATCATTTGCGGCCAACTGACCGAGCAGGCAGTCGAGAGCAGACCGGCCGCACCCAAGCCGGCGCTGGCGACGAGGAACTTACGTCGACTCAAATCGCTCATGATGTGAGGTACTCCGGAGTGTTCACGGCGGCCGCGACCAGCTCAACCGGCTTGCCCGTCAATGGCTTCAGCGCTGTCACGGTTCGGTTGGACCATGCTCCGATGCCGATCAAATACCCCACGGCATCGATCCGGTCAACCGCCGCGGCCTCATCGACCGTCGACACGTCACCGGTGAGCGCAAGACGATTCGCCACCCGCATCCGCAGGTCGGCGCTGGCGGTAGACAGCCAGAGCCGGCCATGCGGCCATCCACCGACATCTGGTGGGTAGAACGGGCGCTGGCCCAGTGCCGCAAGTGCATAGCTCAGGGCATTCAGCCGGGCGGCTTCGTCTATCGGTATTCGCAGCGTCCGGAGCACGCCAATGAGCCACTCGACCGGCGTATTGACGATGGCCGCTCGGCTGTGGACGAACTCGTCATCGGTGAGGATCGCGCGGGTCAGGGCGCGCAGGTCGCGGCTTTGGCCGTATGCCTTGACCAAGCGGTCGAGTGTCTGCGGCGCTGGCGGTGTGTCAGACGCTAATTGTTGCCAAAGCTGTCCCGCCACGTACTGCGGTGATTTCGGTTGCGCGAGAACGACATCACAGAAGCCGGCCGCATCGAAGTTTTTCGTAACACCAAAAAGCGTCTTCGGTGTGTGATCATGGCGCTTCGCCACGAGCACCGCCTGGCGGGTGGCGGGCCGAATGGTCCACCCGGTCAATGCCCGTGCACCCTCGCGGACATCGTGCTCGGTGTAACCATTGCCGTGCCCGAGCGTGAACAGCTCTATGAATTCTCGGGCCAGATTCTCGTTCGGTGATTTGGCCGTGTTGGTCTGAGCGTCCAACCACAGCATCATCGCGACGTCGGTCAACATTAAATAGGCAAGCGTGCGGAAATCACCAAGCGAGTGCGTGCGCAGCTTTTGGTTCTGTGCCGCCAAATCCGCAGGCGACCGGACTTTCTCTGCCGAAGTGGCAAAGTGGTTGTGCCAGAGCAGGGTCAGTTTCTCTTGAAGCGGAGATCGCACAGCCACCATTCGTCGCAACCACCAGTGCGACAGCTCGGTCAGCTGGCCATTGACCCGTCGGCCGTGCTCCTGCAGGCTGGCCGCCGACGCGCCTTTGCCCGGACTGGGGATAGTCGGCGGCGTTGGCAGCGGTGTTGCTATCGCTCCCGGATCGTGTTCTGGGCTCAGGTTTAGGACCGCGTCCACGTAAGCAGGCCATTCCACCTTTGCAACGGCATCGACCTGGGCGCCGGTGGTGCCGAAGCCAACCCGCCGGAGCAGGCGTGCGGTAGTGATCCACCTGTCCGACTGGCCCGCCATCCTTTAACTGTGCCGGATTGTGCTGGGAAATTCCCTGCGACCGCGTTAGTCGGTGCTGTGGATAACGCGCGATGATCCGCGCCACTGCTGTGCAAGCCTGTGCCGGTGCGGCCCGACCTAGCAGCGCCATTCATCGGCACCGAAGCCGTGGCGTGTGGCTCCTTTAATCGGCACCAGCTTCGAACGCGGCATCGGCTGGTATTCCCGGACGTCTACCTGTCCAAGCTGGCCCCGCTCTCCCTCGACCGGCGCATCGCCGCAGCATGGCTGTGGTCGAGACGCAGCGCCACTATTGCGGGGTTGGCGGCCGCTGCGCTGCACGGCGCGAGTTGGATCGACGACGACGCCACCATCGAGCTGATTCACCGCAGCACCCGTTCGCCGCGGGGCGTCCTGGTCCGGCGCGACGTATTGCTCGACGGCGAGGTCGTCGCAGTCCGCGGCATGGCCGTCACCACGCCGGACCGCACGGCGTTCGACATCGGGCGTCGTTCGCCGCACCGGGAGGCGGTCGCGCGGTTGGACGCGTTGGCACGTGCGACGCGGCTCGACCTCGATGTTGTGCGGTCGGTGGCCGACCGGCATCCGGGTGCGCGGGGTCTTCGTAGCCTCGAGACGGCACTCGATCTGGTGGACGCCGGCGCGCAGTCGCCAAAGGAAACGTATCTCAGGCTGTTGCTGATCAACGCTGGCTTGCCACGACCGGAGACGCAGCTTCCCGTGACGACCGAGTCGGGACCTTATTACTCGACATGGGCTGGCCGGAATTCATGGTCGCCGTCGAATACGACGGTGAACACCACCGAACCAATCCGCTGCACTACCGCAAGGACATCCGCCGGCTCGAGACGCTTGATCGACTCGGTTGGATCGTCATTCGGGTGATCGCTGGAGACCGTCCCGGCGCAGTGCTGCGTCGCGTGCGCCAAGCGTTGGATGCGCGCCGATCGACTGTGTAAGCCTGGCGCTCAGTGTGTCGTCGCGGCGGCAATTCGGCGAAAAGCCCCGCCGCAGCGCAACACTCGACGCCGCCACGCAACACTCGACGCCAAGACGCGAAAGCCGAGAACGCAAGGCCTAGAACGTCGACGTGGGCCGCACGCGGTTGGCCATGTCGATTAGCTTGTAACGATGCGCCTGCGTGGGCGCCGCCCGGGCCAGGCCGCGCAGCGACGCCTCGACGCCGAGCCGCAGACCGTGCTCGGTGAACGGAAAGCCGAGGATGTGGTTGGTGCTGGCCTCGTGGTCGCCCAGCCAGTCAAGGGCGCTACCCAACACCAGCGCGCGGATCTGCAACACCCGCGGCTCGGTCGGCGGCAGCGCCTCGACGCGTCGCGCGGCGTCGCGGATCTGCTCCTCGGTGATGTCACTCGTCGACCGGCCGGACAGCAGCGTCACCGCACTGGTCAACCGGGCGGTGGTGAAATACCTTGATGTGGCGGGAACTTCGTCGAGTGTGCGCACGGCTCCTTCTCGATCACCCTCCACCGACTGCGCCCGGGCCAGCCCGAAGGCCGCCGAAATCACCCCGTCGTCGGTCTTCCACACCGCCTCGTAATACTTGTGTTCGTCTGAGCTGCCGGCCAATTCGGCCGTCGCGGCCAACGCCATCTTCGGAGCCAGCTCGCCGGGAAATGTGTCGAGCACTTCGCTGAAATGCTTGCTCGCGGAATCGTAATCACCGGTGAGCAATTCGGACACGGCGCGATACCACACCAGCCGCCACCGCCAACCCACCCGCTCCGCCAGGTCGTCGAGCTTGCGGGTGGCCTTGGCGACGTCGCCGAGGTCGAGCAACGCGCGGACTTCCATCAACGGCAGCTCGACGGACTCCGACAGGTCGATGTCCTCGGAATCCATGGCGCCGTGCCGGAATGCGCGCAGCGAATCCAGCGTCTGCACCGGCTGCGACAGCACGGTCGCCTGCAACAGGGGAGCGGCGACGTCGGCGGGATCGACCAGCGGCACCTGCAACGCGGTGACGATCTCCTTGGCGGTCAGCTTCTCGGAGTGCACGTGGCCGTCGAGATAGACGTCGGTGTGGGCGACCAACAGCGACTCACCGAACGTCGAGCGGCTGCGTGAGAAGATGGTCGACAGGCTCGGCCGCCGCACCCCGGTGTCGCGGGCGACCACCTCGCGCAGCACACCGGACAGCTGGCCGGACATCTCCTCGGCGCTGGCGAACCGCCGGCTCGGATCGGGATCGATGGCGCGGCGCAGCAATCGGCCGAACGAGTCGTACTTGGCCAGCACGGGATCGTCCTCGGGCAGCCCGTCGACGTAGCGGCCGCCGCGGGCCCGAAGCTTCAGCGTCAGCGCCGCCAGCGTGCGCCCCACCGTGTAGATGTCGGTGGCCACCGTCGGGCCGGTCCGCACGATCTCCGGGGCCTGGTATCCCGGCGTGCCATAGAGGTAGCCGAAGGAGTTGATCCTCGACACCGCTCCCAGGTCGATCAGCTTGAGCTGCTCCTCGGTGAGCATGATGTTCTCCGGCTTGAGGTCGTTGTAGACCAGGCCGATCGAATGCAGATAACTCAGGGCCGGAAGGATCTCCATCACATAGGCGATCGCCTCGGCGACGGGCAGCTTCTCGCCCTTGCGGCGCTTGAGCGACTGGCCGCCGACGTACTCCATGACGATGTAGCCGACGGGTTCGCCGTGCCGGTCGGTGTGCTCGACGAAGTTGAAGATCTGCACGATCGAGGGGTGGACGACCTCGGCGAGGAATCGCCGCTCGGCCATCGCGATGGCCTGCGCCTCGGCGTCGCCGGAATGCACCAGTCCCTTGAGCACCACCGGGCGGTCGTTGACGTTGCGGTCCAGCGCCAGGTACACCCAGCCGAGACCGCCGTGGGCGATGCAGCCCTTGATCTCGTACTGCCCCGCCACCACGTCGCCCGGATTGAGTTGCGGGAGAAACGAATACGGGCTGCCGCAGTAGGGGCATTCACCCTCGGAGGGAGCCGTCTCGTCGTTGGTGGAACGGCCTACCGGTCGTCCGCAGTTCCAACAATACCGCTTCGATTCCGGCACAACCGGATTGGGCATCAACGCTTCGAGTGGGTCGATGTCCGGCACCCGCGGGATCTCGACCAGTCCACCGCCGAGCCGGCGAACCGGCGCGCGTCTTGCAGATTTCGTTCGATCCGTGGGCGCGGTATCGCCGACCTGGATCAGGAAGTCGTCGTCGTCATCGTCGTCGAAGTCGGGGCGAAAGATCGCCTGCGTCGCGATCGGTCGGCTTTGCGCGGACGAGTCGACCATCGAGTCGGCGGGCTGGGTGCCCGGGCCGACCTCGTCCGCGTCCTCGGTGTCGGCTTCCACCGGTTGCTCGGCCATCAGTCCACGTACCTCGGGTTGGGCGGCGCCGGGGCGGGGCCGAGCACCGTTAACCATTTACGGTACAAGGTATTCCACGTGCCGTCTCGGCGAATCCGCTCCAGAGTGCCGTTGACGTAACGCACCAGCCCGGTGTTGTCCAACTGAACCCCGATGCCGTAGGGCTGCGTGCCCATGTTCGGCCCGACGATGTGCAGATACGGGTCCTGTGACACCAGGCCAGCCAGAATCGAGTCGTCAGTGCTGACCGCGTCCACCTGCCGCTGCTGCAAAGCCACCAGGCAGTCGGCCCAGTTGACGACTTCGACCACGATCGGCGGCGGAGCGATTTCGCGGATCCGGTTCAGCGACGTGGTGCCGGTGGCCACGCACACCCGCTTGCCCGACAGATCGGCGGGCTTGGTGATCGGCGAATCGCGCGGAGCCAGAATGCGTTGTGCCGCATCCAGATAGACGGTCGAGAAGTTGACCAGCTTGCGCCGTTCGCAGTTGATGGTCATCGTCTTGACGACGGCGTCCACCTCGCCCTTCTGCAGCGCGGTGATGCGCTCGGCCGACGACAGGATCCGGTACTCGACCTGCGCCGGATTCCCGAAGATGTCGCGCGCCACCTCGCCGGCGACGTCGACGTCGAATCCGACGATCTCGCCGCTGATCGGATCGCGGAAGCTGAACAGGTTGCTGCCGATGTCCAGGCCGACGATCAGCCTGCCGCGCGCCCGGATGTTGGCGACCGCGGCGTCGGCGTCGGCCGGATTGTCGAACGGACGCAGGCTCGCCGTCGCATTGCAGTCGTCACCGGTCTTGTCGACGGGCAGCGGCGGCTGCGGCGGCATCTCCTGCATGCCGGCGGGTGTGGGCGGCGGCAACGTCGGCGCCGGCGCCACCACCATCGACGCCGACTCGCTGCAACCGGCCAAGAGAAGCGCCGTCGCCGCGGCGACGCACAGCATCCGCAGCGGCCGCCGCCTCATCGGTACTCCATCAACCGCGGCCACAGTCCCAGCGCCACCGCGACCGCGGCACCCAGGCTGAGCACGATGCCACCGACGGTCGCGCCGGCCAGACCCGCTCGGGCGTTGAGAATGTCGTCGCGCAACTCGTGGCGACTTTGCTCCATCGCCCGCACCAGTGCGTGGTCGAGCTTGTCGAAGGCGGGCGTCGAGTCGTCTTCGCCGTTGCCCAGCGCCACTTGGGTGGCCGCGCGGTAATTACCCACCGAGATGTAGGAGTTGATCCGGTCGTCGGCCCGGCGCCACTGATTCAGCAACGCGTCCGCGCCCTGCAGGTCGTTCTTGTCGACGGCGTCGTTGCGCGCCAGATAGTCGTCGAGTTGTCGGTGCATGGCATCGATGCGTTGGTAGAACGTCTTCTTGCGGACCTCTTCGTCGCCGCGCCGAATCAGCGACAAGGTCTCGTCGGCACGCGCCTGCTGCGCACTGATGGACAGATTCGTGATCGTCTTCAGTGACTCGGCCGCAGTGTTTTTGGCGCTGCGGCTGCCGCTGGTGGAGATCGCGAGCGCGGTGCCGACCCACACCACCATAACGAGAATGGCCAGCCCACCGGCGACAAGACCGGGATTGATCCGCCGCCTGGTGCGACGGGCCAGCCACCGGTGCGAGAACGCGCCGAAGATCGCCGTGGTGAGCACCACCAGGATCACCGGCGCCGGCACTTGAGTCGACGCCGTGGTCTCGGTGTCCACTCGCTCCGACGTCTGGGCATAGAGCCGGGCCGCGTCGGGCAGGATCGTCGACTGCATCAACGTCGACGCCTCGGACAAATAGGACGATCCGACCGGATTGCCGGCCCGGTTGTTGGTCCGCGCGATCTCGATCAGCCCGGTGTAGACGGCCAATTCCGCGTTGACCCGGCCGAGCAGCTGGACCAGCGGCTCGTCGGTCAGACCGCTGGATGCGCGGGTGACCGCGACCGCGGCGTCGGTGATCGCCTGCTCGTAGCGCTGCCGCACGGTTCGCGGCTCGGCCTGGGCGATGAATGCGGTCGCTGCCGCCGCGTCGGCGACCGAGAGAGTGGTGTAGAGCCGCCCGGCCGCGAAGGCCAGCGGCTCGGTGTGGCTGAGGACCGTGGTGAGCGCGTGCTGCCGCTGGTTGATCGTGGTCGAGGTGGCGAAGGCGGTGAGCCCGCCGAGGATGGCCAGCACCAGACCGATCGACAGAATCCGGCCCGGCGTCGTCGCCACAAACCACCAGCGGGGGTGGGCCGGCTCGATCGGCGACCGCGACCCCAGAGGTTCAGTCGACGGGTGCGCCAACTCCACGGTCACGTCTGTTCCGACCCAATCTTCCAAGCGTGCATGTCGCGAACGGGTATTAAGTGAAGTCTAAGAGTGTTTTCCTGAGATGCGGGGAGGTCCTCACTCAGATTTCCCGACTCGTTACCGGTCCGCGACCTGGCCCGCGCCATTCATGCTCCATCCTTAGATGCCGCCTCCTCCTCGGGCGACGAGCCGCCCGCATCGTCGGCGAGGCTTGCTTAACATGACTACGTGCGCGGTGACGGTGACGGATGGGTGGTGTCTGACACCGGCAGCCCACATTGGGGTCGGTTCGGCGCGGCCGGTTTGTTGCTTCGAGCGCCGCGATCCGACGGTTCGCCCGCGGTTCTGCTGCAGCACCGGGCGCCGTGGAGCCACCAGGGTGGGACGTGGGGTCTGCCGGGCGGGGCCCGTGACAGCCACGAGAGCCCCGAGGAGGCCGCGGTCCGCGAAGCGCACGAGGAGGCTGGTCTGGTCAGCCGACTCGTCTCGGTCCGTGCCAGCGTGATCACCGCGAAGGCCAGCGGGACGAGTTGGACCTACACCACCGTCGTCGCCGATGCGCCCGAGCAACTGCAGACCGTGGCGAACTTCGAAAGTGCCGAGATGCGCTGGGTCGCCGAGGACGAGGTCGACGCATTGCCGTTGCATCCCGGCTTCGCGGCCAGCTGGCACCGCCTGCGCACCGTGTCGGAGGTCTTACCGCTCAGCCACGACGATCAGCTGAGGGACAGCCTGCCGCGCACGATCGAAATCGAGGAGGGCGTCTTCGTGTGGTGCACGGCGGGCCATCCCGATCAGGAGCCGTCGCGGCTGAGCTCGCGGATCAGCTCGCTGCTGCAAGTGCCGAACTGAGCGCTTCGGCCGCGGCCCGTGGATCCTCGGCGGCGGTGATCGCCCGGACCACGACGATCCGACGCGCGCCCGCTTCCAGCACCTCCGGCACGCGCGCCGCGTCGATGCCGCCGATCGCGAACCACGGCTTGTCGACGCCCAGGTTGGCGGTCGACCGGACCAGCGCGAGCCCCGGTGCCGGGCGTCCGGGTTTGGTGGGGGTCGGCCAGCACGGCCCGACGCAGAAGTAGTCGACGGCCTCCGTGGCCGCGGCATCGACCTGCGTGGCGTCGTGCGTCGAGCGGCCGATCACGCGGTCGGGCCCGACGATGTCGCGTGCGACGTCGAGCGGCAGGTCGTCCTGGCCGAGGTGCAGCACGTCGGCGCCGGCGGCGCGGGCGATGTCGGCGCGGTCGTTGACGGCCAGCAGCGCGCCGTGCCGGCGGGCGGCGTCGGCCAGCACCTCCAGCGCTTTGAGCTCTTCGCGGGCCTCCAGCGGGCCCAGTCGCTGCTCACCGGTCGAGCCCTTGTCGCGCAGCTGGATGATGTCGACTCCGCCGGCCAGCGCGGCGTCGGCGAATTCGGCCAGGTCCCCGGTGTCGCGGCGGGCGTCGGTGCAGAGGTAGAGCCGGGCGCTGGCCAGCCGTTCCAGTGGTTGATGCACACCGCGACGCTAACGACTACCGTAGGGAGCCGACACGGGAGTCCCTGGAGCGGGGCTGAGAGTGGACACAGCAGCCTGTCCTTACCGTCGACCTGATCCGGATCATGCCGGCGAAGGGAGTGAGATGCCATCGGATTCGGGGACGCTGGCCGTCATCGGCGGCGGCGTCATCGGGCTGTCCGTGGCTCGGCACGCGGCTCAGGCCGGCTGGCATGTCCGACTGCATCGCACTACGCAACCCGGCGCATCGTGGGTCGCCGCGGGAATGTTGGCCCCGCACAGCGAGGGATGGCCGGGCGAGGAACGCCTGCTACAGCTGGGCCTGGAGTCGCTGCGGCTCTGGCGACAGGGATTCACCGACGGCCTGCCCGCCGACGTGATCACCGCGCGTGAGTCGCTGGTGGTCGCCGTCGACCGCGCGGACGTCGCCGACCTGAGGACCGTCGCAGACTGGCTGTCCGAGCAGGGGCATCCCGTGGTTTGGGAGTCGGCCGCCCGCGACGTGGAACCGATGCTGGCGCAGGGCATTCGGCACGGCTTCCGGGCGCCCACCGAACTCGCGGTCGACAATCGCGCGCTGGTCGATGCGCTGGCCGCGGCGTGTGCACAACTCGGCGTCGAGTGGGACGAGCCGCTCACCGACCTCGGCTCGGTGCGTGCCGACGCCGTCGTGATCGCCAACGGCATCGACGCGCCGTCGCTGTGGCCCGGCCTGCCGATCCGGCCGGTGAAGGGTGAGGTGCTGAGGTTGCGCTGGCGCAAAGGGTGTATGCCGTTGCCGCAGCGGGTGATTCGGGCTCGTGTGCACGGGCGTCCGGTGTATGTGGTGCCGCGCGCCGACGGAGTGGTGGTCGGCGCCACCCAGTACGAGCACGGCCGTGATACCGCGCCCACGGTGTCAGGTGTGCGTGACCTGCTCGACGACGCGTGCACGGTGCTGCCCGCGCTCGGCGAGTACGAGTTCGCGGAGTGCGTCGCCGGTCTGCGCCCGATGACCCCGGACAACCTGCCGTTGGTGGGACGGCTGGACGACCGCACGCTGATCGCCGCCGGCCACGGCCGGTCGGGCTTCCTGCTTGCGCCGTGGACGGCCGAACAGATTGTGTCCGAACTTCTTCCGGTGGGAGCGATTACGTGATCGTCAAGATTAATGCCGAAGACGTCGTGGTCGACGAGAACATGACCGTCGCGGCGCTGTTGCAATCGCTGGGCTATCCCGATCGGGGCATCGCGGTGGCCGTCGACCAGGCCGTGTTACCGCGATCACGCTGGGCCACAACGCTATCCGACGGTGCCGATATCGAGGTCGTGACGGCGGTGCAGGGTGGCTGATCAGAAACTCACCATCGCCGGCCGCAGCTTCGGCTCCCGGCTGATCATGGGCACCGGGGGAGCGTCGAACCTGGCCGTCCTCGAAGAAGCCTTGATCGCCTCCGGCACCGAGTTGACCACCGTCGCGATGCGTCGCGTCGACGCCGAGGGCGGCACCGGCATGCTCGACCTGCTCAGCCGGTTGGGCATCACGCCGCTGCCCAACACCGCCGGTTGTCGCAGCGCCGCCGAAGCGGTGCTCACCGCCCAACTCGCCCGGGAAGCGCTCGGCACCGAATGGGTCAAGCTGGAAGTGATCGCCGACGAGCGCACGCTGCTACCCGATGCCGTCGAATTGGTCCGCGCCGCAGAGCAATTGGTCGACGACGGCTTCGTCGTGCTGCCCTACACCAACGACGATCCGGTGCTGGCCAAACGCCTGGAGGACACCGGGTGCGTGGCGGTGATGCCGCTCGGCTCGCCGATCGGTACCGGGCTGGGAATCGCCAACCCGCACAACATCGAGATGATCGTGGCCCAGTCCGGGGTGCCCGTCGTCCTCGACGCCGGCATCGGCACCGCCAGTGACGCGGCTCTTGCGATGGAATTGGGTTGCGACGCAGTGCTGTTGGCCACCGCGGTGACCCGAGCCGCCGACCCGCCCGCGATGGCCGCCGCGATGGCCGCCGCCGTCACCGCGGGGTATCTCGCCCGCCGAGCCGGACGCATTCCCAAGCGGTTTTGGGCGCAGGCCTCGAGCCCCTCCAGGTGAGTCGTTACGTAGCGCTGGGCAGTTCGATGGCGGCCGGGCCCGGCATCAAGCCGAGCGCACCGGGCGCTCCGTTCGGGTCGGGACGGTCGGCGCGCAACTACCCCCACCTGGTCGCCAATCAGCTGCACCTCGACCTGGTCGACGTCACCTTCTCCGGGGCCACGACGGCCCACGTGCTCGACGAACGGCAGCGCGGCGCGCCGCCGCAGATCGACGCGCTGAACGGATCGGAAAAGGTCGTGACGATCACGATCGGCGGCAACGACGTCGGCTACGTGCCGTTGCTGATGGGCGCCGCGCTGCCGTCGCTGCTGCGCAAGCTGCCGTCCATCCGCGAGCTTCTCGACCGCGGGGCTCGCGAACAAGCCCTCGCCGGCGTCGGTGACGCGCTGCGCGCCGTCGCAACCTCGGTGTGCCAGCGGTCACCGCAGGCCCGGGTGATCTTCGTCGACTACCTCACGCTGTTGCCCGGACCGGGAGTCGACGCCGCCCCGCTATCGCCCGAACATGCCGACCTAGGTCGATTCGTCGCGGCGGGACTCCAGGAGGCGACCGCGACGGCCGCCGCGGCCACCGGATGCGAATTGGTACGCGCCAGTCAAGCCAGCCGCACGCACCATCCATGGTCGAGCGACCCCTGGACCGTGGGCGCGGGGTGGCCACTGCCCTGGCGCCCTGCACCATTTCATCCCAACGCCGCAGGTATGGCCGCCGTCGCCGACCTGATCGTCGAGCAGATCAACCACGCCTGATTAGCTTTTTGGCGCCTGGGTAAATCTAAGCTCGCTGCGCCATCGCGCAGCAAGGCCGAGGAACCACACATCGACAGAACACTGAGAGAACACGTGCACCGTCGAAAGTTCGATCATTCGGCGCTTCTCTATTACTCGGAGCGCGAGTACGTCGACTCGCTGGTGCATTTCATCAACGACGGGCTGGATCACCAACAGCCCGTCATGCTCGCTATCCCGGGCGCAAAACTGGGACCGGTGTGTGACGCACTCGGCGATGCCGCCAAGGACGTCACCACGGCCGACATCACCGACTTCGGCCGCAACCCCGGCCGGATCATCGCCGGTCAGCACGCATTCATCGACGCCCATCCCGACAAACACGTCCGGGTGATCGCCGAACCCGCGTGGACCGGGCGGACCGAGCATGAGTACCTCGCCTGCCTGCAGCACGAGGCCCTCAGCAACCTCGCGTTCTCCGGTTTCAACGTCACCGGCCTGTGCCCCTATGACGCCTCCGGTTTGGACGACACCGTGTTGGGCCACGTCCGGCTCACCCACCCGCAGGTCTGGCAGAACGGATCGCGCACCCACTGCGAGGAGTACGCGGTCGACGCCGCACTCGATCGCTGCAACCAACCGCTGGACACCCACCCCGCCGCGGTCACCCACACCGTCGAGCACGCCCTGGATCTGGCCGGGGCCCGCCGGTGCGCGGAACGCTACGGCCGACTGGTCGGAATGGCCGCAGAGCGGATCGCCGACCTCCTCCTGGTCACCACGGAGTTGGCCACCAACAGTCTTGATCACGCCGGCGGACCGTGTCGCCTCGCGTTCTGGTACGACAGCGGATTCGTCGTCTGCGAGGCGCGCGACATGGGCCACTGGGCGGACCCGCTGGCTGGCCGCCGGCCGCCCACTGGCGGGAGGAACGGACCCTATGGCCTATTCGTGGTGAACGCCATCGCGGACCTGCTGCGCACCCACGCCACCGCACGCGGAACCACGATCCACGCCTACCTGCTGCGCGACGATCCCTCAGAACAGGTCGAGTGCGTCTAACCTGGGGCGCAATGGCTATCAAATCAAGAGCGATACTGGCCGCGGCTGCGACTCTGCTGCTGCTCACCGGCGGATGTGCGTCGTCGAACACCGCCGCCTCGACGAAGCAGATCTCGGCCCCGGACTTCGCCGCTTCGTTGAAGGGCCGGGTCACCGCCGACGCGATGATGGCGCACCTGACCAAGCTGCAGGACATCGCCAACGCCAACAACAACACCCGAGCGGTCGGCACGCCGGGGTACGACGCAAGCGTCGACTATGTCGTGGGTAAGTTGCGCGACAAGGGCTTTGACGTCCAGACGATGCAATTCGACGCGCACGTGTTCCACGCCGACCCCGGGTCTGTGACCGTCGCGGACAAGAATTACGAGGCCCGCGCGCTGGAGTACAGCATCGGGACGCCGCCCGAGGGCGTCACGGGCCCGCTGGTCGCCTTCCCGGCGGACGGGAGCCCCGGCTGCGCCGCCGCCGATTACGACCACCTCCAGGTCAACGGTGCCGTCGTGCTGGTGGATCGGGGCACCTGCCCGTTCTCCCAGAAGGCCGGTGCCGCCGCACAACGCGGCGCATTGGCGGTGATCGTGGCCGACAACGTCGTCGAGGAACACATCTCCGGCACGCTCGGCGAGACCAACAACGTCAAGATTCCGGTGGTGGGAGTCACCAAACCCGACGGGGCAGCGCTTCGCGCGGGCATCGGGCCCGCAACCCTGCACCTGACCGCCGACACCAAAAACATCACAGCCCGAAACGTCATCGCGCAGACCAAGACCGGCTCGGCCACCGACGTCGTGATGGCCGGGGCGCACCTCGACAGCGTCCCCGAAGGGCCCGGCATCAACGACAACGGCTCCGGGGTCGCTGCGGTGCTCGAGACCGCCCTGCAACTGGGGCCGTCGCCCGGAATTCACAATGCGGTGCGGTTCGGCTTCTGGGGCGCCGAGGAACTCGGGTTGATCGGATCGCGCAAGTACGTCGAGTCACTAGACCTCAACGCGCTCAAAGACATTGCGCTCTACTTGAATTTCGACATGCTCGCGTCACCGAACCCCGGGTACTTCACCTACGACGGCGACCAGTCCTTGCCGGCGGACAAGCGCGGCAGCCCGGTGGTGCCCGAGGGCTCCGCCGGCATCGAGCGGTCGCTGGCCGCTTACCTCAACTCTGCGGGAAAAACGCCGCAGGACACGTCGTTCGACGGCAGGTCGGACTATGACGGCTTCACGCAGGCCGGCATTCCGGCCGGCGGGCTGTTCTCGGGTGCGGAGAACAAGAAGTCCGCGGACGAGGCGAAGCTGTGGGGTGGCGCCGCCGACGAGCCGTTCGACCCCAACTATCACAAGAGCACCGACACGCTGGATCACATCGATCGCGCCGAACTCGGCATCAACGGCGGTGGAGTTGCCTATGCGATAGGCCTTTACGCCCAAGACATCACCGGTCGCAACGGCGTCCCCGTGCGCGAAGACCGCACCCGCCACGAACTCACCAAGAAGTAGCCAGGCCCGGCCACCGCGAGAGTGAAGCTGGCTTCACTCTCGGCACCGAACGTGAAGATGGTTTCACGTTGGGGCCCAGCACCGCTAGTCGCCGGTGCGCTCGAATTTGTCTTCCAGATCCCCTCCGACACAAGCGCTTCCAGTCAGAATCTTCTGACCGTGGCCAGTGAGTAACTTGATCGGATCTTGCGGCGGGTCGGGCACCGGATATTCGGCAGTGAACTTGATGTGTGTGGTTCCGCCGAGACCGCACGGTACGTCGGCCTCCTCGTCGCGGGTCCACTTTTCGCCGGCGAACACCAGGGGCACCACCCCGTCGGGCGCGTGGAACATACTCATGCATCGCTCGCCGGTGCGCAGACACACCGTCCGGACGGTCAGGTCGTCTCGGCCCGGTTCGACGTCGCCATTCGCCATGGTGACCGTTTCGTGGTAGCGGCCGCGTAGCGTGGTGGCTACCGATGTCACCCGCGGCGGCAATGTGGCCGGATCGGAAACCTTCGAGAGATCGGGATCGCCGGTGCGGGTGAAGGTTACGGCTAGCTTTGCTGCCCCGCACCCGTTGGTGTTGAACCTGGTGCTATCACCGGAC
Organism: Mycobacterium paraterrae; assembly: GCF_022430545.2. Lineage (NCBI taxonomy): Bacteria > Bacillati > Actinomycetota > Actinomycetes > Mycobacteriales > Mycobacteriaceae > Mycobacterium > Mycobacterium paraterrae. Next base: position 2,688,804 of record NZ_CP092488.2, read on the forward strand.
AGGGTGCCGTCGGGCTGCGGCTGCAGGGTGTAAATCACCCACAGCTCGGTGGGTGCGCCGCCGCAGGACGTCGAACCGAGGCCGACGGCGATCCAACTGCCGGCTATCTGGTCGAACACCAGGTTCGAGACGAGCGGGATTCCGCTGGTACCAGTGTAGGACGCCGTCGCGATACAGCCGCCGGATCCGCACGTAGAGCGCACATCCCAGGTGCCAGTCGTGGATGGCGCACCCGGGACGGCGTTACCCTCGAGGTCGGTGCCGGGGGCGTAGTCCGCCCGGTAGGTACCGCTGAATTCGTGGGTTGCGGCGGCCGGTGAAGCGCTGCCGGACCGATCGTTCGGCCGCATGAATTTCACGCCGGCGAAAACCGCCGCGACCACCAGCAGCGCTGCGGTAACGGCAAGCGCCGCAAATAGTTTCGGACGTGACGGGCGGCGTGTCCTGGTGACGAGTGTGGCCGCAGGCGCGGACGGGCTCGGCGGCGGTGGGGGCGGCCGATGTAAGTAGCCGGACGGTGGGTTGAGCGCGTAGCTCAGTTCCCGGGCGAATTCCCCGCAGCTGGCATACCGGTCGCCGGGCGTCTTGGCCATCGCCTTGGCCAGCACCGGGTCCAGCGCGACAAGCTCCGGCCGTCGCTCACTGACCGAGGGTATGGCCGCCGCAACGTGTTTGGTGATCACCACGGCGGGATTGGAGTCGACGTAGGGTGGTGACCCGGTCAGCAGGTCAAAGGCCGTGCACGCCAACGCATACTCGTCGGTCCGGCCGTCGAGCGGTTCGCCTCTGAGCTGCTCGGGAGCGGCGTAGGCCATCGTGCCGACCGCCATGTTGGTCGCGGTCAACCCGGCCGGGTCGTCGATCAGGCGGGCAATGCCGAAGTCGGCGAGGAAGATTCGTTGCGTCTTGGGGTCCAGCAGAATGTTGGCGGGCTTGATGTCGCGGTGCAGCAAACCTTGCCCGTGCGCGTAATCGAGCGCCGACGCCACGGCGGTGACGATCTCGAGCGCTTGGTGGGCGGGCAATCCGTCCGGGTGATGCTCGCGGACCAGCTTGGCAGCGTCGGTGCCGTTGACGTAGTCCATTGAGATCCACAGCTGTCCGTCGTACTCGCCGCGGTCGTGGACGCCCAGGATGTTGGGATGCGACAAGCTGGCAGATAGATTCGCCTCGCGCAGAAACCGTTCGCGATATTCCGGGTCGGCGGTCCACAGCGGTGGCAAAACCTTCAACGCATCTTGCCGCGGCAGGCGGGGATGCGCGGCCAGGTACACCGTGCCCATGCCGCCGGCGCCCAGCACACGCAGGATCGTGAAACCCGCGAACGTCTCACCCACCGAAACCGGCATGGGCAGATAGTAACCGGAAGCTATGCTGCTTTTGTTTAGCTGGCGAACTCGGTGAGCGTAGAAACATCATGATGGCCGATGGGTTGGATACGGGGCAGTCCTTTGCGGCGGCCCAGTTCGGGGTGTTGGGGCCGTTGCAGGTCCGCACGGGTGACGTCGCGGTGCCGTTGGGCACACCCAAGCAGCGCGCGGTGCTGGCCATGTTGATCGTCAACGCGAATCGACCGGTCAGCATCGACTCGCTCATCGGGGCCGCCTGGGATCAGCGGCCGCCCACGGGAGCGCGGGCGACGCTGCATGCCTACATCTCCAACTTGCGACGGGTGATGGGTGACGCCGGCATCGACCGGTCCGTGCTGGCCAATAGACCGCCGGGCTACCAATTGTCGATCCGCGACGACCAGTACGACTTCGGTCGCTTCATCGCCGAGAAAAATGCCGGCGTACAGGCCGCCGCCGCGGCGCAGTTCGAGCAGGCGAGCCGGCATCTGCTCGCCGCACTCGGCCAGTGGCGTGGCCCAGTGTTGGAGGACTTGAGCGATTTCCAGTTCGTGGAGACCCTCGCAGCGGCGCTCGACGAGGAGCGAGTGTTGGTCTACATCGCGCGCGCCGAAGCCGAAATTGCCTGCGGTCGACCGCATACCGTGATCTCCGAACTCGAGGCGCTGACCGCCAGCCACGGCTACCGAGAACCGTTGTGGGCGCAGCTGATCACCGCTTACTACTTGGCTGATCGCCAATCGGACGCACTCGATGCATACCTGAGGCTGAAGACCCTGCTGGCCGAGGACCTGGGCATCGACCCGGGCTGGACCATCCGCGAACTGTACGAACGCATCCTGCGACAGGAACCGCTGGACGCTCGCAAGGTTGCCCAGACGCACGCCGAAGACACCATTGTCGCCCAGTCGGACAACGCAATTCGAGTCAGAGGACCCCGGGCCGCCGCATTGGTCGACGCCGACGGCCAGCGTTACGCACTCGCCGGCTCGGCCACCCGGATCGGCCGCAGCCCCGACAACGACATCGTGCTGTCCGACGCCAAGGTCAGTCGTCACCACGCGGTGATCGCCGACGACGGCCGAGCGCTGCTCATCACCGACCTGGGATCGGCGAACGGCGTGCGAGTGCGCCGCAAGCGCATCGACCCCAGCGCGAAACTCCACCACGGTGACCAGATTCGGATCGGCGACCAGGAATTCACCCTCGACACGGGCGCGCCCGAGCGTTAAGGATCCAGTAAGCGCTGTCCCGGACAGTGAGCGAGCACAGGTGCTGCGAGGCGGCACCGCAACCTCACGAAAGGACAACGCACATGAAGATTCTGCCCGCCAACATCGAGGAACAGATCGACCGCGTCGATCGTAGCCGGAGCCTGATCATCGGGATCAGCGCCGCGCTTACGGCCTTCTGGTGCATCTACCGCGTGCTCTGGTCGATCTACCTCTCACTGACCTATGACTTCCTTTTCGGTTCGCTCGTGTTCTCCATCGTGTTGTGGGGTGTGATCGGCGTGGTCGCAGGGATTGCCGCGTTCGGCTTTCTCACTCGCTACGCCACGCGACCCTGAGCCGGGACGATGACCAGCACATCGTCCTATCGGCCCGAGCCGCCACAACTGCTGCCCACCAACGTGTCCGACGGACGCGCGCCAGGCGTCTACTACCGCATCGACGGAGAGCTGGTGCCGGTACTGCACCTCTGGCTGGACGGCAGCGTGCCGGTGTTCTTCGAGCACCACGTCATCTTGTGGAAGGACCCTGGGCTCGACATCGGGCTCAGGGGCAAGGGCGCCCTGAAGCGGATGGTCGCCGGCATGCAGCTGCTGATGACCGAAGCGCGGGGACCCGGCCAGGTCGCGCTCTCCCGCGACGGTGCCGGACACGTCTTTCCGTTGCATCTGCGTCCGGGTGCGGCGGTCGAGGTGCGAGAGCACCAATACCTCGCTGCCACCGGCAATGTGGAGTACGGCTTTACGCGTCAGAAGGGGATCCGCAACATGCTGGCCGGCGCGACGGGACTCTTCGTCGACCGGTTCGCCGCAACCCAGTCCGAAGGTGTGGTGTGGTTGCACGGCTACGGCAACGTTTTCGAGAAGGTGCTCGCACCCGGTGAGCAGATCGACGTCGAACCCGGCAGCTGGATCTATCGCGACGAGAGTGTCTCGATGGAACCGAAGGTCTATGGGCTTCGCACCGGAATGTTCGGCGGCAGTGGGAATCTCGTCTTCAACCGCTTCACCGGGCCGGGACGGGTCGGACTTCAATCGATGTACCTGGATGTCTCGGCCGACGCGTCGGAGTAACGGCATTAAGAATCCATCAAGCCCACTCTCGCACTGTATTTACGCACGACATCAACAACCCACAACAAGGAGTTCTTCAATGAAGCGCAACGTTCTGATCATGACCGGTACGGCGGCAGCCCTCGCCACCGTAATGGTCGGTTGCTCCCACAGCGACAAGGCCGTCAGCGTCGGTAACGCCGCTGTGGCACCCGCCGGTGCGTCCAACACCAAGGTGGTCGTCGACGGCAAGGATCAACACGTCACCGGCCAGGTGGCCTGCACCAAGGTTGCCGGCACGCTCAACATCGCCATCGGCGGCGGCACCGGTGCCGGCGCCACGGGCATCGGCGCAGTGCTCACCGATGCCACGCCGCCTGTCGTGAAATCCGTTGCGCTGGGCAACGTCAACGGCGTGACGCTCGGCGTCGGCGGCACCACCGGCAAGGCGGATGCCACCAAGGACGGCAACTCGTACAAGATCAGCGGCACCGCGACCGGCGTGGACATGGCCAACCCGATGGGCGGGCAAGTCAACAAATCGTTCGAACTCGACGTCGCCTGCCCCTAACCCAATCCCGTTCGGCCAGCGAACGCCGCTGGCCGAACGGGATTGCCGCTGGCTCAACCGATTTCTGACATCCGCGGCATCACCTCGTCGCCGAACCGCTTCACGAACCCGGCCGGATCCGGTGTGCCGGGGATCGGACCGGTGTTGATCAGGTCGACACCGAGCCCTGCCAAACCCTCGAGCTTCTTCAGATATCCGTCGACATCTGCGAACGGATCGTCGAACACACCGACCGTTTTCCGGATCTCCGCGACGTCGCGCTCCACGGCCTCACAGTGCCGCGTAAGCACGTCGATCTTGTGCGCCACCACGTCGACATCGGAATCGGTGGAGTTCCACACGTCGGCGTACTGGGCGACCAGTCGCAGCGTCTTTTTCTCACCGCCACCGCCGATCAACACCGGCGGACGCTGAATCGGCTGTGGCACACATAAGGTCTCGGCCAAGTGGTAGTGCTTGCCGTCGTACGGCCCGTCATTGTCGCTCCACATCTGCCGACAGATCTGCAGGGTCTCCTCGAGCATCTCGAATCGCGTACTCAACGGCGGATACGGCACTCCCAGCGCCACGTGCTCACGCTCGTACCACGCCGCACCGATACCCAGCATCGACCGTCCTCCGGACAGCACGTCCAAAGTGGTCACCGTCTTGGCCAGCAGGCCCGGATGCCGGTAGGTCACCCCGGTCACCAGCAACGCCAACGCGATGTCGGTGGTGCGGCCCGCCAGAAATCCCAAGGAGGTGTAGCCCTCCAGGAACGGATCTTCAGCCCGCCCAACGGCTTCCATCTGGAAGAAGTGGTCGGCGAGGGTGAACATAGTGGCGCCGATGTCCTCAGCGGCCGTCGCGGTGGACAGCAGGGCCGGCGTCAACGCGGCCGGGTCGCCCGGCAAGAAATCGATGAAGTGTATGCCTACTTCCATGTGTCTCCCCTTACTGGTCGGTCAAGCGCTCGAGCAGCGACAACGCGTCGTTGATCACGCGGCGTTCCCGCTCCGAATAGCGCTCCTGCATGGCACGGGCCAGCCATTCCTCACGGGCCTGGCGGTCACTTTCAGCGCGTCGACGCCCTGCGGCGGTCAGCGAGATGACTTGTCGCCGACCGTCGTTGGGGTCAGGTGCGCGCTGAATGAGGCCCTGCTGTTCCAGCGCGGCCACGATAGTGGCCATCGACTGGGGCCGCACCTGTTCGGCGGTGGCCAACGCGCTCGTCGTCGATGCGCCGTCCTTCCACAACCGGTTGAGCACGGCGGTCTGCGATGGCGTCAGGCCTTCGCCGGTCGCGACGCCCCTGAGTCGACGACGCAACCGACTGAACAACACCCGTAGATCTCGAGCGGCAGATACCGCAGACTCGCTGATCCCGTCCACCAGACCCACCATACAGTAGACAGCTAAAACTGTACAGTTTGAACTGTATAACTGCGGGCTAGCGGGACTGGCGAATGGCGTTGCCGCCGAGATAGGCGAGGTATCCGATGATTCCGATGACGCCGAGACTGCGGGTCTGCTTGCTGGCGAAGCTCAATCCGAGCACCGTTTCGATGCTGCCGTTGGTATAGACGTGTTGTCGGGTGTTACGAGGGAACGCCGACTTGGTGATCGGCTCGAACAGTGCAGGGCTGGTGAAGTGTGCCAAGCCGGCGCCGGCCAGCGCCAAACCCGAAAAGCGGGCGATGCGGTTGCTTTTGCGTGACATGCCTCTCCTTAGCTGATCGCGTAGTCACTCAACGGGAAGTTCGACGCCTCTTCGATCGCCGTCGCGGTGGCCATCGGGCGCAGCAGTGACGGTTCTCCGCTGGGATTGAAGTAGTAGGACCGCGAGCTGGCGCAGTTACCCAGCACCCACAGCGAATCGCCGAGCAATTCGGTCATCCGGTCGAGGTAGCGCGCGTTGGCCTCTTCGGTCACTTCGAAGGTGTCGGCACCTTGGCGCTTGAGCTCGGCGAAAAGCCGGTCCATCAACCGCATCTGGTACTCCATGGTGTTGAAGAAGTTCAAACCCAGGAACGCGAACGGGCTGGCCAGGCTCAAGTAGTTCGGGAAATACGGCATCGACACGCCTTGATACGCCTGGAAACGCGTGTCACGCCACCACTTTCCGAGGTTGCGGCCGTCGCGGCCGATCACTTCGATGGCGGGGAAGTTGGCTTCCCACAGGTCGAACCCCGTCGCCAGCACGAGCGTGTCGATATGCGTCTTCGATCCGTCGGCGTTGACGATGCCGTCAGCCTCGATACGTTCGATTCCGTCGGCCTGTAGGTGCACGTGCGGTTTGGTGAAGCTGCGGAAGTACGTGTTGGAGAACGTCGGCCGCTTGCATCCCAGGTCGTAGTCGGGAGTGAGCTTGCGCCGCAGTTCCTTATCGCGGATCGCCACGAACTGGTTGATCTTGCACAGATCCATTGCGGATATGTTGAGCCGCTTGAACAGCGGAACCCGGTAGCGCACCAGCCCGACGGTGATCATCATCTCGTAGATGGTGTCGGTGATGGATCGGATAGCCCGCTGCGTCCAGGGCAGGCGCGCGAACAGCCGCTTGGCCCGTTCGGAGAACCGCAGGTCGATTTTCGGGGCTACCCAGATCGGGGTGCGCTGGTAGACGGTGAGATCAGCCGCTCTTTCGGCCAGCTTGGGAATGAGCTGAACCGCCGTGGCGCCGGTCCCGATGATCCCGATCCGATGACCGGCGGGATCGAAGTCGTCCTCCCACTCGGTGGTGTGGATGATTTTGCCCTCGAATGTCGTGATTCCGGGAATGTCGGGGGTCTTCGGCTGGGACAGGAAGCCGGTCGCGGTGATCAGGTAGCGCACGGAGATGACGTCGCCGCCGGACAGCGAGACCTGCCAGTGCCGGGTCTCCTCGTCCCAGCGTGCACTTTCGACGACGGTGTTGAACCTCATGTGCCGGCGGACGTCGTACTTGTCGGCCACGCTCGCCGCGTACTGCTTGATCTCCGGGCCCGGGGTGAACAGCCGCGACCAGTTCGGATTCGGCTCGAAGAAGTAGGAATACGTGGTCGTGGGAACGTCGACGGCGAGGCCCGGGTAGTGGTTGACGTGCCAGGTTCCGCCGAGGTCGTCCTCGCGGTCGAGAATCACGAAGTCGTCGATACCCATGCGCTTGAGCTGGATGGCCGCGCCGATACCGCCGAAGCCGGCCCCGACGATGAGAGCCTCGAAATGCTCCGATGTCATGGCACGACAATATACGCAGTACCACCGGTACCGGTAAACTGCCGCGCTAGTCGGTCGACGTGTTCTTCGCGCCCATCGCCCGGTTCGCGGCCTGAAGTTCGGCGTTGTCGTCCTGAAGGTCGAGGATGCGTCCGATGCCGGCGAGGTTGACCCCGGCGTCCACCAGCTCGCTGATGCGACGGAGTCGGGCGATGTCGTCCGCACTGTAGCGGCGGGTGCCTCCGTTGCTGCGGGCCGGGCTGAGCAGGCCGTGGCGCTCGTACAGCCGCAGCGACTGCACCGCGACGCCCGAGAGTTCGGCAGCTACCGAGATCCCATAGACGCCGCGATCCGACGAGGGTGTCACGTGGTTGTCCGATTGGTCGACCATCGCGCCACCCTCCGCAGTAAGTTCAGAAAATCTTTCTACCATGCTTGCACATATCTCGCCGGAGTGCTATATCAAATCTATGCCATCTGGCACACTTTATACATGGCAGTTCACAACGATTGGAGAACAGAGGTGACCACCATGCTGATGCGCACCGACCCGTTCCGCGAGCTCGACCGTTTCGCCCAGCAGGTGCAAGGCACGGCCGCACGCCCGGCGGTGATGCCCATGGATGCCTGGCGCGAAGGAGACGCCTTCTTCGTCGAGTTCGACCTTCCCGGTATCAAGCAGGACTCGCTGGACCTCGACATCGAACGCAACGTGGTGACGATTCGCGCCGAGCGTCCCGCCGTCGACCAGAACCGCGAGATGCTCGCGTCCGAGCGCCCGCGTGGCGTCTTCAGCCGCCAGCTGGTTCTCGGTGACAACCTCGACACCGAGCACATCGACGCGTCGTACGACGAGGGCGTGCTGCGGTTGCGGATTCCAGTGTCCGAGCGGGCCAAGCCGCGCAAGATCACGATCGGTCGAGGGGGCGGGCAGCAGGCCCTCAAGAACGGTGTAGGCGCTCGCGAAGTCATCAACGCATAACCGCTCGGTGGGCGGCAGCCGGTCGAGGTGACCGTGCTGCCGCCCATCTTGCTACTCGCGGCCGAGCAGACGAAGCGCGGCCGCCACCGCCAGTCCCGGCACATCGAGGGTTTTCGACGCGAGATCGTGTCGGGCCCCGGCGATTTCGACAATTTGAGTGGGCGCGGCAATCAGCGCCGCGGCATCCCGCACCTCCGTCGGCGAGCCGAAGGGGTCCGACGTGCCGTGGGTGAATACCGTCGGCACCGCGATGTCGGGCAGGTGTTCCGTCCGGGCGCGCTCCGGCTTTCCCGGTGGGTGCACGGGGTACGAAAACAGGGTCAGCACATCGACGTCCGCGTCTTTGGCGGCCACCACCATCGACGTCATCCGGCCGCCGTAGGAATGACCGCCGGCGATCAGCGGACCGTCGGTCAGGTCGCGGCAGACCGCGATGGCCTCGACGATGCCGGCGCGGTCACCGGCCGCCGAACCCGACGGCGGTCCCTTGGGTCGCTTGCGCCGATACGGCAGGTCGTAGCGAACGGCCAGCCAGCCCCGCCGGGCCCACTCGTCGCAAAGGCGTTGCAGCATCGGCGATTCGCGATTACCACCGGCGCCGTGCGTCAGCACGACCACACCGTAGGGCTTCCCGTCCGGCTCGTGTGCGATGCCCGCGATGTCCTCGAGGTTGCTCATTCGTGCAGCCTAAACAGCGGCGACACCGGGCCGTGGCCGTGCCCGAGTGGATACGCCGCGCGCAAACCCTCGGTCACCCACTGTTTGGCGAACGCGACGGCGTCGAGCAGCGGGTAGCCGTGTGCCAGCGCGCATGCCGTCGCCGCTGCCAGGGTGTCACCGGCGCCGTGGTCATGGGTGGTGTTCACCCGCGGCGACTCGAATTCGTGAAAGTCGTTGCCGTCGAACAGCAGATCGGTGCTGCTGGCCGATCCCTGCAGGTGTCCGCCCTTGACCATCGCCCACTGCGGGCCCAATGCGTGCAGCGCCCGGGCGGCCTCGGCCTGCGTCGTCGAGTCGACGACGTCGATATCGACCAGTAGCCGCACCTCGTGCAGGTTGGGCGTCACCAGGGTCGCGAGCGGAAACATTTCGGTGCGAAGGGAATCCAGCGCCGCATGGTCGAGCAGCGCGTCGCCGTGCATCGACGCGCACACCGGATCGACGACCAAGGGAACGCCCGCGCCATGCTCGCGCCAACTCCGGGCGACGGCGGCGATGATCTCGGTCGACGCGAGCATTCCCGTCTTCGCGGCGTGCAGCCCGATGTCGTCAGACACCGCGGCGATCTGGGCAGCCACCACCTCGGGCGGAATGGGGTGAAAACCCTTGACGCCCACCGTGTTCTGCACGGTCACCGCCGTCACCGCGCACAATGTGTGAACGCCGAGCAGGGTGCAGGTACGGATGTCGGCCTGCATGCCGGCACCGCCGCCGGAGTCCGACCCGGCGATCGTCAGCACCCGCGTCGGCGTCCCGCCGGGCGGCGCCAGCGGTAGAAAACTACGCCTGGGCAAGCGGCAGATACACCCGGTTGCCGTGCTCGGCGAACTCGACCGACTTCTCCGCCATGGCGGCCTCGATCGCTTCCTCGCTGTCGAGTCCGTGCTTGGCCGCGTAATCCCGGACGTCCTGCGTGATACGCATCGAGCAGAACTTCGGACCGCACATCGAGCAAAAGTGCGCGGTCTTGGCGGGCTCGGCCGGCAGCGTCTCGTCGTGATATTCCCGGGCGGTGTCGGGGTCCAGTGACAGCGCGAACTGGTCGTGCCAACGGAACTCGAAACGGGCCTGCGACAAGGCGTTGTCGCGCTGCTGCGCGTGCGGGTGCCCCTTGGCCAGGTCGCCGGCATGGGCGGCGATCTTGTAGGCAATCACGCCGTCCTTGACGTCCTTGCGGTCCGGCAGGCCGAGGTGCTCCTTGGGCGTGACGTAGCACAGCATCGCCGTGCCGGCCTGCGCGATGATCGCGGCGCCGATTGCGGAGGTGATGTGGTCATAGGCCGGGGCGATGTCGGTGGTCAGCGGCCCGAGCGTGTAGAACGGTGCCTCTTCGCAGACCTCCTCTTCCAGTCGCACGTTCTCGACGATCTTGTGCATCGGGACGTGCCCCGGACCTTCGATCATCACCTGTGCGCCATGGGCTTTGGCGATCTTGGTGAGCTCGCCCAGCGTGCGCAGCTCGGAGAACTGGGCGGCGTCGTTGGCGTCGGCGATCGATCCGGGCCGCAGCCCGTCGCCGAGTGAGAAGGTCACGTCGTACTGGGCGAAGATGTCGCACAATTCGGCAAAGTTGGTGTACAGGAACGACTCTCGATGGTGTGCCAGGCACCAGGCGGCCATGATCGAACCACCGCGGGACACGATGCCGGTGACTCGCTTGGCGGTCAGCGGCACGTAGCGCAGCAGCACTCCCGCGTGCACGGTCATGTAGTCGACGCCCTGTTCGCACTGCTCGATCACGGTGTCGCGGTATAGCTCCCAGGTCAGCTCGGTCGGATCACCGTTGACCTTTTCCAGCGCCTGATAGATGGGCACGGTGCCAACCGGGACGGGCGAGTTACGCATGATCCACTCGCGGGTGGCGTGGATGTCCTTGCCGGTCGACAGGTCCATGATGGTGTCGGCGCCCCATCGGGTTGCCCACACCATCTTGTCGACCTCCTCGGCGATCGACGACGTCACCGCGGAGTTGCCGATGTTGGCATTGACCTTCACCGCGAACGCCTTGCCGATGATCATCGGCTCGCTCTCGGGGTGGTTGTGGTTGGCCGGGATCACCGCGCGGCCGCGCGCGACCTCGTCGCGCACCAGCTCGGCCGGCATCTGCTCACGGGCCGCGATGAACGCCATTTCGGCGGTGATCTCTCCGGCGCGGGCCCGCTGCAGCTGGGTGCCGCGATCGCGGACCACGCCGGGACGAGCCGGCAGGCCAGCGTGCACGTCGATCACAGCGTCAGGGTCGGTGTACGGGCCCGATGTGTCGTACAGGTCGAGGTGTTCGCCGTTGGACAGGTTCACGCGCCGGAACGGAACTTTCGCACCGGGCACCCCGTCGACGTCCCGGTAGACCTTGCTGCTGCCCGCGATCGGGCCGGTGGTGACGGTCGGTTCGACTGCTAAGTCGGTCATTTTCTCTCCCTACGACGGCATTACCCGATCAGGTTCTTACGGTCGACGGCCCCGAGCCGTCCTCTCAGCGCACCGGGCGTGCGCTCCCGCTGTCTTGCCCGGCTCCTCCTCGGATCGTTTTTCGATCCGCATTGTCGCCGGGCACGTTTATCTGGCAGTGCCTACGCTAGCGCAGCCTGGCGGGGGTGCGCAGGGATGCGTTCGGTTGCTGGCTAATCGGTAGGCAAGCTGGGGCATCGGTGGAAGGATGGTCGTCGTGCACGAGGCGGGTGAACCAAGCATCGGGGCCGATGCCTGGCCCGCCCGCTGGCCGCCCGTCGATGCCGAGAAGCCCGGCGTCGGATGGTTCCGGTTCTGGTTCGTCGGCCAGCGTTGGGAGTGGTCCGACGAATTGGCCCGGATGCACGGCTACCAACCGGGAACGGTCGAGCCGACGACCGAACTGCTGCTTTCCCACAAACATCCCGACGACCTGAGCCACGTCCAGGACATGCTCGACCGGGCGCTGCTGTCCAGGGGTTCGTTTTCCGGCCGCCACCGCTTCGTCGACACGGCCGGCAATGTGCACGACGCGGTCGTGGTGGCCGACCGGGTGTCCGACGACGCCGGGGTGGTGGTCGGGACCGCCGGCTACTACTTGGACCTGACCGCGACCTTCATCGAGAACCGTCAGAACGCGCTTGACGAAGCGCTGCCCGATCTGTTCGAGGCGCGCGCCGTCATTGAGCAGGCCAAAGGCATCCTGATGGCGATGTACCGGGTCAGTCCCGAGCAGGCCTTCGGGGTGTTGAAATGGCGGTCGCAGGAGACCAATACCAAACTGCGATCCCTGGCTAGGCAACTCATCGCCGAAATCTCAACGCAGCCAACGCCGTCGGCGGACACCCAGGCCGCCTTCGATCATCTGCTGCTCACCGTGCACCAACGTATCCCGGTCGAACCCACCGGTTAGCCGTCATGCCAGATAGGCTCCTTCGAACGGTGGATGGCAGGCGTTGGATCCAGCAGTTTGGAGCGCGTCGGAGCGGGTGAGCGAGATGGAACTGTTGGTGGTCGACTGTGACGTTCGACCGGACGCAGTACTGGTGCACGCGTCGGGAGAGATCGATTCCAGCACGGCCGGCGAACTGCGGTCTCAGCTGCAGGCCGCGCTGCGGCAGGCCGGCGCCCACGAATCTCGACTGCTGATCATCGATCTCAACGACGTGACGTATTTCGGCAGCGCGGGACTGAACGCCGTCCTCGACACCCACAAACAGGGCCTGCGCGGTGGCACGACGGTGCGCCTGGTGGCCGACAACGGGTTGGTGGTCCGGCCGATCGAGGTGACCAATCTCGACAGCCTGCTCGACCTCTATCCCACACTCCCGGACGCATTGGAAGGCCGCGAATCCGAGCAGGAGTCGTGAGCGGGCACGAACGCCGCGGCTGGCCGCGCGACGAAAGACTCCTGCCGCCCGACCTGGCCGCCGCCGTCGAGCTCGGCGGCGAGATGGGCCGCAGATTCGCCGAATTCGATTGGACCGCACACCCTCTCGGGTCGCCGCAGTCATGGCCCACCGAGATGCGGTCGGCGGTCGCGATGCTGTTGACGTCGAGCTTTCCGATGGTCCTGTGGCTCGACACCGACGAGCTGTTCCTGATCTACAACGACGCCTACATACCGATCCTCGCCGACCGGCATCCTGCCGCCTTGGGCCAGCGCGGCCAGTACGCCTGGTGGGATGTATGGGAACCGGTCCGCCCGATGCTGGCCGGGGTCATCGACACCGGCATCGCGACGTGGTCCTACGACTTGATGCTGCCGATTGTGACCGAGGGACGTCGTCGCGAGCGCTACTTCACCTTCACCTACAGCCCGCTGGTCCGTGCCGACGGCACGACGTTCGGGCTGATGTGTCCGTCGTTCGAAACCACCGAGCGAGTGCTCAGCGAGCGACGGCTGCAACTGCTCAACGAGGTGGCCGCGGCGGTCATGGACACCAACACGATCGACGATGCCGTGCAGGCAGCGGTCGCGGTGTGCGCCAACCGGCCCGACGTGCCGTTCGTCGCCATGTACGTCGGCGATCCGGAGGCGTCCGATGTCACGCTGCGCGCGGCCACGCCCTCGGTGCTCCCGCTGCTGCCGCCGACTCTGGCGGCGTTGACGAAATCCCAGGACTTGCCGCGCACCCGCGCCGAGACGCGGGTGATCGACGATGTCGCGGCCCTGATCGACGGTGTGCAGGACGTGTTGGGCGCTGAATGTCCCGACCATGCGCTGTTGCTACCGCTGGGCGAGGGATCGGCGGCGGGGGCGCTGCTGGTCGGAACGAATCCGCTGTGCGTGTTGGACGAGCAATACCTCGGCTTCTGTCAGCTCCTGGCCGACCAGTTGACCTCGGCGATGGCGTCGGCGGTCTCCTACGAACAGCAGCGGCGGCGGGCCGACGCCCTCGCCGAATTGGGCCACGCCAAGACGGCCTTCCTCACCAACGTGAGTCACGAATTTCGCACACCGCTCACGCTGTTGTTGGGGCCGCTCGACGATGCGTTGGCGGCGACCACGCCCGAAAGCGTGATGGCCAACCGCCTGAGCACCGCTCGGCGCAATGCGGGCCGGCTGCAGCGGTTAGTCGACTCGCTGCTGGATTTCTCTCGCATCGAAGCCGGCCGGGCCACTGCAGAGCTCGTCTGCACCGACGTCGGCGCGCTGACGGCACACATCGCGTCGTCGTTCGCCGAGCTGTGTCAGCGCGCGAATCTCGACCTGGTGCTCGACTGTCAGCCCGTGCTGGCCGACGTCGATCCGGGCCTGTGGGAGACCGTCATCCTCAACCTGATGTCCAACGCGGTCAAGTACACCCTGTCCGGTTCCATCAAGGTCACCACGCACAACGACAAAGCCTTCTGTCGCATCACCGTTCGCGACACCGGCGTCGGCATTTCCAGGGCGGACTTGAAGCGGTTGGGGGAGAGGTTCTTTCGTGCGGACGGTACGCACGGGCGCAGCGTCGAGGGCACCGGGATCGGATTGTCGCTGGTGCAGGGGCTCGTCGACTTGCACCACGGCACAGTCGAATTCGAAAGCGAGCCCGGTCGCGGCACCGCCGTCACCATCCGGTTGCCCCGGTCGGCGGCAGACACGCCAGTGGCCCATTCCTCCTCGGCGTTGCTGGAGAACCCGTACGTGATCGAGGCGGACCAATGGGTGGGACCCCGACCGGGGGCAAGCGATCTGCAGCCTGCACCCGACGGCCGCGAGTTGGTGCTGGTCGCCGATGACAACGCTGACATGCGAGCACATTTGCACCGGGTGCTCTCACCGCGCTGGCGAACGGTGCTGGTCCACGACGGCCAGAAAGCACTCGAGGCGATCCGTGCGCTTCGCCCCGACATCGTGATCACCGACGTGATGATGCCGCGACTGGACGGCTTCGAACTGGTCGAGGAGATCCGCGCCGATTCCGCGCTGGCGTCCACCCCCGTGCTGATGCTCTCGGCGCGGGCCGGTGCGGACGCTGTCAGCGAGGGATTCGCGAGCGGCGCGGACGACTATCTGCCGAAGCCGTTCAGGTCCCAGGACCTGATCGATCGCGTCGCGGCGCGACTAGCGGCCAAGGCGCGCGAACGCGACAGCAGGCGAACCAGCGATGCCCGGGCGCAGCAAGCTTTGTATTTCGCGCAACTCGAGGCCGCGCTGCAGGGGGCCGATACCGGCGCGGCGATCGTGGCGGCGTTGCAGGGTGCGGAATTCGTGCCGGGTGAGCCGCCGACCATCTGCCTCGGTCTGCTCGACGAAGAGGCGAAGAACCTCCGCTTCGAGTACGGCGCTCCGGTGGCGCCCGAAATTCGCGACCGCTACCACATTGCCTCGATGGACACCCCGATCGTGCCGGTGGACGTGGTCAGGTCCGGGCAGCCGATGGTCATCACCGACACGCTCAATCTCAGCTCGCGCTACCGGCACGTGGTCGGTGAGACGTCCAACGCGGTGCGGTCCTGCATCAGCCAGCCGCTGCGCGGTATGGACGGTAAGATCGTCGGTTCGCTCGGCATGCTCTGGCCCAGGCCCAGAGAATTCCAGCCGGCCGAAATCGATTGGGCCGCACACGTTGCCAGAATCACCCAGTCGGCAGTCGACCGCATCCGCAGCGTGCAACGCGAACACCAGATCGCCGTCGACTTCCAGGACCACTTGCTGGACCTGGACCATGGTTCGACGGCGGCGGTGGTCGCCGCGGTCTATCAGCCCGGTGGTGAAGCGATGCGGGTCGGCGGTGACTGGTACCTGGTCATGCCGCTGGAACAGCAAGGCCGGATTGCGATTTCGGTCGGCGACGTGGTCGGGCACGGCCTGCCCGCCGCGATCGCGATGAGCCGATTGCGGGCCGGAGTGGCCGCCAGCGCGCTGACCGATGCCGACCCGGGCGCGGTATTGGGGAACCTGGACCGCTACGCGGCCAAGGTGCCGGGGGCGCGGTGCGCGACGGTCAGCTACGCGGTGATCGACGACGGCTCGGATCCGGACACCGGCGACGGCGTGGCCCGCATCAGTTATTCCTGTGCGGGCCATCCCTATCCGCTGCTGGTGGCTCCCGGCCAGCCGCCGGTGTTCCTCTCAGACGGTCGACGCCCTCCGGTCGCCGCCTGGGAAAGCCCGTTGAAGCAGAACACCGCGGTGCACGAATTACCCAGCGGCAGTGTCATTCTGCTGTACACCGATGGGCTGATCGAGCGGCCCGGTGAACCCCTCGATGACGGCTTCGCGCGTTTGCAAGGGGCCGCGGCTTACCGCGCCGACCTCCCGGTCGGGGACCTGTGCGACGAACTGCTCGAGCGGATGGCCCCGGACGGCGGCTACACCGACGACGTCGTGCTGCTGGCGCTGCGTCCCTGTCACAGCTCGGACCGCAGCTTTGCCACTGTGGTGGCCGCGTCGCTGGACAACATCGCCGATGCCCGACATCGTATGCGCGACTGGCTTTCTGGTCTCGACGTCGATCCGCGTCGGGAATCCGACATCCTGCTGGCCACCGGTGAAGCGGTGACCAACGCGATCGAACACGGGTGTGGCGGCGACGGCACCATGACGGTGTCCATCGAAGCGTTCGTGCGCGGGCGGACCGTCACCGCGACCGTGACCGACGCGGGCCAATGGTCCGGCGACTCATCGGCATCCCAGCGAAGTCAGGAGCGCGGCCGCGGCCTGACGATGATCAACGGTCTCGCCGACGACGCGAAAACCGTGCGCACCGCCGCCGGCACCCGGGTCACGCTGACGTTCGAGGAGGCAGTGCTGCCGGAGGATGGTCTTGTGGAAGGCATGACATCGTGAGCCGCGCGGAGTTTCAGCTGCAGACGGCACTGGAGTCGACGCCGTTGGAGGTGACCGTGACCGGTGAGGTCGACGCCTCCAATGTCGTCGAGTTCAACCGATCGGTACGCGACCTTCCCGGCGAGCGGCCGATGATCCTGCACCTGAGCAAGGTGAAATATCTGGACAGCGCAGGCTTCTCGACACTGGATCGGCTGCTCGCTGACCATGAGGTCGTTATTGTGTTGGCGCCGAACAGCTTCATGTATCGGGTGGCGGAATTGATGTGCATGCCGATCCATCATGACGCGAAGGCCGCGCGCCGGGCCTTGCGCGGCGGTAATAGCTGAGTTCGCTACTCGGCGTCCTCGATGGCCTCGCCGAGCTCCTCGAGAAGTTTGTTGTGATGGTTGCTGGCCAGCAGATGACCCGCGGCGATGACAAGCGCGACCGGCCAATCGATGAGCTCGAACGCCGCTAAGGCCGCAAGTCCGCCGTAGTAGGCCAGCGCCTCTGGCCGCGGAATGTCGACCTGTCCGAATACCGGAAGGTTGATCGCGAACGTTTCCCCTTCCCGGATATGTGCGACGGCGTCTGCCTGCGACGTTCCCCGGCGCGCATTCTTTTCGGCCATCATTTGCCTTTCGGTAACTTGAGCGTTGCCATTGTGACTGTTGGTGCGGTCACCGTCGGAACTATGTCGACGACCGATGCTCTTGCCGATCCACTAGGCGGAGCCGTGGCTGGCCTTCTGACTGTTCCGCTGACCCAGTTGTACGCCGCGTTGTGGCGCCTCGGCGCGGTCGAGGTGGTGTCGACTCGCTCGGATCCGAGTCGGTCGGATTCGCGAACGCCCGGCCCGCGACGGCCACAGCCGCAGTCGCAGCCCCGGCTGAGCCCAGCGCCTGCGCCCAGGCGAGCGGGCCGAGCGGAGTACAGCCGAGCAACTGGCTGACGCCGGGGATGCTGATCAGCGTGCCCATCACGGCCAGCGAGCCGCCCGCGGTCAGCACGACCAGCGGAGTCCGGGATTCCAGCAGCGTCTGACCCAGCTGCGCGGACACCAGCGCGACCAGGGCAACCGTCGACGCCCGTTGTGGCCGTCCGGTGAATCCGGCCATCGTCCAGGCCGCCGTCGCAGCCGCCGCGGTGGTGACACCGCGGATCGCGACGGCCTGCCACAGCGCCTGCTGGTCGGGGCCTCTGGCTGTGGCGCCGTCGGCCCCAGCCGGCCCGCTCGGCTTGCTGACCGCCAGCGCCGCGGCGGGAAGGGCGTCGGTGAAGATGTTGACCAGCAGCAGCTGACGGGTGTTCAGCGGCGAATCGCCGGTGATCGCGCTGCCGATGATCGCGAACGCGACCTCCCCGGCGTTACCGCCGAGCAGCACCGACACCGCCGCCTGCACCCGCCGCCACAGCTCACGGCCTTCGTCAATCGCGTTCAGCAGCGCCTCGATGCGGGCATCCAGCAGCACCACGTCAGCCGCGACGCTGGACGAGTCGCTGCCGCGCGCGACGACGCCGATGCCGACTGTGGCCGCCCGGATCGCGGCGGCGTCGTTGGCGCCGTCGCCGACCATCGCGCAGACCTTCCCGGCCCGCTCCAGCGTCTGGACCACCTGGACCTTGTTCTCGGGTGACATCCGGGCGAAGATGACCCGCTCGGTGACCACCCGCTCCTGGTCTTTGCGCGACAGCGCGTCCCATTCGGCGCCGCTGATCACCTGGTCGGCGGTGATCGACATGCCCATCTCACGCGCAATCGCCGCGGCGGTGATGGGGTGGTCGCCGGTGATCAGCCGGATCCCGATCTCCCGCTCGGTGAGCGCCGCCAGCAGGGCGGGCGCCTCGGCGCGCGGGGTGTCGGACAATCCGAGGAAGCCGGCCAGCGAGAGCTCAGCACCGGCCAGATCGGCGATGGCGTCCTCGTCTTCGGCCACTAGCTGCGCCTGCTGTGGGGTCAACTGGCGGCGCGCGACCGCGATCACGCGCAGGCCCTCGGCCGCCAGCCCGCGGACGGTTTGGTCGATGTCGGGTCCGACGCCGTTGCAGGCGGCCAGCACGACCTCAGGTGCGCCCTTGACCGTCAGCTCGTCGCCCAGGACCGATGCCGAGAACGACCTACCGGACCGGAACGGCAGGTGCGCTGTGCTTTCCGCAGCCTTCGCCGCGGGGTCCGTGACCGACTTGGCCGCCTCGATGATGGCCCGGTCGGTGGCGTGTACCTGCGGGCTGCCGTTGGCGTCCGGTGCGGCGCTGGCCGCGCAGCGCAGCACCTCGTCACGGGAGTAACCGTCGGCGGGATGCACTTGCGACACCCGTAACCGGTTCTCCGACAGTGTCCCGGTCTTGTCGAAGCAGACGACGTCGACGCGGCCCAGCGCCTCCACCGACCGTGGAACCCGCACCAGCGCACCGAAGTTCGTCAGTCGCCGGGCCGACGCCGCCTGCGCCAGGGTCGCTACCAACGGCATGCCTTCGGGGACCGCCGCCACGGTGATCGCGATGCCGCTGGCGACGGCTTGGCGTAAACCCTTGCGGCGCAACAAGCCCAAGCCGCTGACCAGTAGTCCGCCGGTGACGCTGACCGGGAAGGCGCGGTTGGTGAGTTGACTGAGTTGATGTTCCAGACCGATCTGTGGCAGCTCGCTGGAGACCAGTTCGGCGGCCCGCCGCGCCTGGGTGTCGGCGCCGACGGCGGTCACCAGCGCGACCCCAGTGCCCGCGACGATCGTGGTGCCGCCGTAGAGCATGCAACGTCGCTCGGCCAGGTCGGCGCCAGGCGTGGGGTCGATCTGCTTTTCCACCGGCAGCGACTCGCCGGTCAGGGTGGACTCGTCGACCTCGAGATCCTCTTCCTCGACCAGTCGAGCGTCCGCGGGCACCACCTCGTGGGTGCGCACTTCGATCACGTCGCCGGGCTGCAAGTCCGCGGCCAGCACGTCGGTGTAGACCGACGACCCGTCTGCCTGGAACGTCACCTTGCGGGCTGGCGGGATCTGTTGCGCCAGAAGCTCATTGAGTCGGCTTTCGGCGCGTAGCCGTTGACTGGCCGCCAGCATCGAGTTACCGGTGAGCACCGAGCCGACCAGCACCGCGTCCACCGGTGAGCCGAGGACCGCGCTGGCCGCCGAGCCGAGCGCCAGCACGGGTGTCAGCGGGTCGGACAACTCGGCCCGCACCGCCTTCAGGAACTGCCAGATCGCCTGACGCGGGCGGTCGGTCAACTCGGCGCCTCGATACGCCGTCTCCTTCGCGCGGGTGGCTATGCCCTGGCGAGGCTGCACCGCCAGCCGGACATCCGGTGGCGGCAACATCTTTCGAACCTGCTCGATCGACATTGCGTGCCACTCGTGAATTGGGGCGGGCAGCGGTGTCGGTTCGCGTAACACGCGGCGGGCCATCAGGTAACCGGACAGCAGGCCGGCAGCGGCACCCGTCGTCACCGGGCCGGGGCCACGTCCGCGTACCCCCGGCACCATCAGCAGAGCGCCCAAAGCCGTTGCTCCGGTTGCTATTTCGATGCCTCGCTTGCTCGCCGACTTGGCCGCCGGGATGGCATGCAGCAGCCGCCACGCACTGTCCAGGTCGCTCAGGATCAGGTCCGCGGTCCACGGTGGTGGTTCGGAGTCGGAGTCGGGCATCAGGCCCAAGCCGATGTCGGCTGACGAAAGTGCTTGCGCTGCAGCCGATGAGATCACCGCGACGGTGTGCCCTGCGTCTTGCAGGTCGGCCAACGCCGTGGCGAGCGCGATGTCCATCGGCATCTGGCGCCAAGGACGTAGCTCGTCGAACGCGGGTTGCAGCTCGCCGAGGTCGTCGATGTCGACAGAGATCAGCTCCAGACCGGCCCGCCGTGCCTCCGCCAGCACGGCCGAGGCCAAGGGGTGGTGGGTCGGGCCGATCAGCGCCTCCACCTTCGCATCGACCGGATGCCAGCCAACCGTGAGGCCTTTGTTCTCCAGCAGCAGCTGGGCGCGGTTCCAGGCCGGTGTCAGCTCGGCCTCGTTCGCGCCGCGGACGCGGACCACCCGCAGGGTGTTGGTGCACAGCACTCGGGGGTCGATCAGCACCGCGTCGATGCGGTCGAGCCAACGAAGCTTTTCGGGCCGCAGCGGCAACACCTCGTGCTGTTGGGCCAGGCCCTGCCCCAGGGCGGCGGCGAACGATTCGCGAGTAGTGCGCGAGGCTTTCGGAGTGGTGACAAGCGTCGCGGTCGAGGCCAGCGCCACGTTGCGGGTAAAGGCTCCGACTCCCGCGGTAGCGAGCACCTGGCCCCACGCGCTGCGCCGACCATGCCGCTCGACCGGGCCCTCGGCCGGAGGCACCGGCCGCGACGGCGGATAGACCTCGGCATGGTCGGCGTGGCGGGCCAGTGCGGGCTCGTGGCGACCCCAGGCCCGCGCCTCGGCCTGGAACTCAGAAGCCTTGAGGATCTCCATCGCCAGGTCGACGGCCAACGAGGCGGGCGACAACTCCAGGACGTGCGCGACCACCATCGCGACGGACAACACCGCGTCGGTCGCCGAGTGGCCAATGCTGTCTTCGAGCAGCTTGCGTAGCCGCGGCTGGTAGTCGACCGTGACGACCAGCGCTTCGACGCCGTCGAAAAGGTGCGGCCACCGCAGCACCCGGCCCACCATGGCGGCGCTGACGCCGACCGCGGTGGCGCCGACACCCAACGCATTGGTGGCCAGCAGCAGTCCGTCGCCGGGGAGCGGTTTGGGACGCGTGTCGTTGCGCTGTTCATCGACGGCATTGCTTGCCCGCCAACGGTTTTCGGCGTCGTCGACATCACGGCAGAGGTCGCGCAGCGAGATGTGATCGCCGGCCAGGGTGACCACGATGCGCGACAGCGGCCGGTTGACGCTGACGGACTTCACTCCCGGCCGCGCGCGCACGGCGTCGACCACGAAGCGACCGAGTTCGGCGCCGTCCGGGCCGTCGAGTCCGCGGACCTCGACCCACGCGCGACCTCGTCCGCGCCAACTGTGCCGGGTCAACGTGGGAGTCGGCAGCCCGGAAGTCAGGGCCCTGGCGCCTTCCCGAACCGGGATGGCGGCCATGGTCAGACCGGTTGAGGCCGCCGTACCTAGGGAGTCGACCAGCGCGGACGTCGCCGCAAAACCCATGGTGACCGCGCGCAGCGGAAAGGATGCTCGCACCAACGCGACGCTACCTACTTGTCTTCAGATCAGCTGCGGGTGCGCGACTGGGCGCCGCTGGATTTCCGGGCCGGCGTCCGCTTGGCGGGCGTCTTACGTGGCCGCTCGGAACTGGTGGACTTCGCCGGAGCCGCCTTGACCGGCGTTACCGAGGCGACGTGCCCGCCGTCGTCGTGTGAGTTGCTCAGGCGTCGCAGCAGCAGTGCACCGCCGCCGACCGCCAGCAGAATCGGCCATTCGACCAAGCCCGCGACGCCGAGAGCGCCCAGCGTCAACGCCGCTGCCGGGGTGGAGTGGCTGCCGCTGTCGATACCCTTCTGCACGCCGGCGGCCGCGCCGGTCACGGCGCCGACGACGCCATTGACCGCGGCGCCCCCGACGGCGCCCGCGGTCGCGGTGGTTGCTGAGGCGGCGCGGCTGACCGTTCGACTTACATTGCGTACGGCGCCGTCAACGACACCCATGATGTCTCCCTGTTAGTCGGTATAGGGCCGAAACTAATGTCCGCAATCCTATGACCTTGATGGGTAAATGAACAGCGGATGAATACCCGCCCGCGCAGTTTCTATGCGTCACCGGCGCGCAAATCCACCACCACCGGCGCATGGTCGCTGGGTGCTTTACCTTTCCGTTCTTCGCGGACAATTTGGGCATCGGTGACGCGCTCTGCAAGTGCGGGGGAGGCGAGGATGAAGTCGATGCGCATCCCTTGTTTTTTCGGGAATCGCAGTTGGGTGTAATCCCAATAGGTGTAGACGCCGGGCCCTGGCGTGAAAGGCCTTACCACGTCCGTGAATTGAGTATCGAGAATGGCTCCGAACGCTTTGCGTTCAGGTTCGGAGACGTGGGTAGATCCTTTGAAGACGTCGACATCCCACACGTCGTCGTCCGTCGGTGCGATGTTCCAGTCGCCGACCAGGGCGATCGGGGCTGACGGGTCGTCGCGCAGCCAGCCCTCCGCGGTATCACGAAGCGCGGCAAGCCAATTCAACTTGTAGGTGTAGTGGGGATCATCCAGGGTGCGGCCGTTGGGCACGTAGAGACTCCACACCCGCACCCCCGCGCAGGTGGCGGCCAGTGCGCGCGCCTCGGCGGCGGCGGCCACGTTTGGTTTGCTGCTCCAGGTCGGCTGGCCGTCGAAGCCGATTTCGACGTTTTCCAGGCCGACCCGCGACGCGATCGCCACACCGTTCCACTGGTTGAATCCGCAGTGCGCAACCTCGTAGCCGAGTTCGAGAAACGGCATGGTCGGAAACTGGTCGTCGGCGCACTTCGTTTCCTGCATCGCGAGCACGTCGACCTCGCCGCGCTCCAGCCAGTCCAGCACCCGGGGCAATCGGGTGCGAATGGAGTTGACGTTCCAGGTGGCCAGGCGGATGCCTTCGGGCATGGCCCAGACCCTACGTGAGCGTGATGTAGCGCGCGTGATGGTGCAGCACGAAACCCCGCGACCGGGCCAGTTCAGCGGACGGGCGGTCGCCTTCGGCCAACCGGACGTAGCCACGGGTGGCGCCCTGGGACGCGCCCCAGGCCAATTGGGCTGCGCAGCTGTGGTCGATTCGCGCCAGACGCACCCAGCGGGTGCCGTCCGGGGCGTCGGCGATGACGGCCTCCGATTGCTCGGTGTCCGAGGCTGGGTCGGCATCGCACACCATCACCCGGTTGGCGTGCTCGCCCTTGTCGGGGATTCGCAGCAGCCGCTCCGGCACGGCCAGTCGCGGAACCAGGTCACGGCTCCGGTACCAGTCGATGATCGCCGGTATCGCCGATTGGTTCGCCGAGATCGACAGGGGCACAGCGGAGTTGCTTGCAAGTCTGTCGTCGGTCCCGGCACGCAGCAGCCAACCGTCGAGCCACTGCCGCTCGACTTCGGGCACCGCCAACGCGTCCGCGTGCTCGAGCGCCCGAATCTCTGAAGCCCGCACCGGTTTATCGCTGAGCAGGCGCGTCGCAACGACGTCGTCGGGGGCGACCTCGACGACCTCGCCCGAGTTCGTCGCGATGCGTACCGTCGGGCCGATCTCGAGCACGTTGCCGATCACGTCGGTCAGCGGCGGGACGGAGCCGGCGGGCCGTCGGTAACGCACCGTCACCCGGGCGCCGAGTTCCGGCCACGAAACCATCAGTGGCCGAAGGGGTCCGGACCCTCGCCGGGTGTCCACGACAGTCCGGGGACCCCCCAGCCGTGCGATTTGACCGCGCGCTTGGCCGAGCGGGCGTGACGCCCGACCAGTCGATCCAGGTAGAGGAAGCCGTCCAGGTGGCCGGTCTCGTGCTGCAGCATCCGAGCGAAAAGCCCTGTGCCTTCCAGGGTTATCGGTTTGCCGTCGGCATCGAGCCCGGTGACTTTCGCCCATTTCGCCCGGCCGGTCGGAAACGACTCGCCCGGCACGGACAGGCAACCTTCGTCGTCGTCATCCGGGTCGGGCATGGTCTCGGGCACTTCGGAGGTCTCCAGCACCGGGTTGATCACCACGCCGCGCTGGCGCGCCGTCTGTCCGCGCTCGTCGGGGCAGTCGTAGACGAAGAGGCGCAGGCTCACGCCGATTTGGTTGGCGGCCAATCCGACCCCGTAGGCGGCGTCCATGGTCTCGTAGAGATCTGTGATGAGATCCGCCAGATCCGCCGGCAGTGATCCGTCCGCCGCGACGGCCACCGGCGTGGTGGGAGTGTGCAGGACGGGATCCCCCACGATGCGGATAGGTACTACTGCCATGACCGAGAAGCTTAAGTTGCGGAGAACGGGTGCGGCAGGCAACCTCACCTAGTCGGCCGACTCGCGGGTCTGGCTTCCAGGTCAACAGTTGTCGACGTGGTTGAATAATCGCCGGAGCAGCGGGCATTCGCGAGTCGCAGGGTCTTGGAGGATCAGGAGCGATATGGACAGCGCTATGGCGCGGGCTAATCGATCGGGGGACGACTCTGAACTCGCCGATGGGTTGACTCGCCGCGAACACGACATTTTGGCTTTCGAGCGCCAATGGTGGAAATACGCCGGAGCCAAAGAAGAAGCCATCAAAGATTTGTTCGGAATGTCAGCCACGGCTTATTACCGAGTGCTGAATGCGTTGGTCGACCGACCCGAGGCGCTGGCCGCCGACCCCATGCTGGTGAAGCGACTTCGTCGGTTGCGGGCCAGCCGGCAGAAGGCGCGGGCCGCTCGACGGCTGGGCTTCGAGCTCACCTGAGAATTTTGCCTGCTCACTGGGCGTCGGTGTGGGTTTTCCCGCACTCGTGGATACAGTGACTGCGATGAATGAGCGCGTTCCCGACTCGACCGGTCTCCCGCTGCGGGCCATGGTGATGGTGCTGTTGTTCCTCGGCGTCATCTTTTTGCTGGTCGGGTTTCAGGCCATGGGATCGGGGAGTAACACCGACGACGACTCGGCGGTGTCCAGCGTGAAGACCAGCGCGGCGGCGTCGACGACCTCGGCGAAGCCGGCGCCCAAGGCAGACGTGCTCGTCTTCAACGTCTCGAACTCGTCCGGTGTCGCGAAGCGGACCGCCGACCAGCTCAAGCAGGGTGGGTTCAACGTCACCAAGGTCGACAATCTGTCGCTGCCGGACATCTCGAAGACAACGGTGTACTTCACCGATGCGCCGGGTGAGCACGAAACTGCCGACGCGGTCGGTCAGCTGCTCAAAGCGCCCGTCGCGCCGCGGATCAAGGATGTCGCCGACCAGCCGCCCGGCGTGATCGTGCTCGCGACCGGCTGACGTTTCTACGGAGTCGGCGCGGGCGGCTCGGCTGGCGGTTTGGGCGCCGCGTTGCCGTGCAGGCAATCCTTGAACTCCTGAGTGCCCGGGACGTTGTCGGAACCACAGGTGCAGTCGCGGATCTGGGCCGGCGGGAGCGAATTGCAGAAGTCGCTGCCCGCCCAGGCCGACGGCGCGGCCCACATGACAGCAGCGGCCATCGCCGCCGCGGCCGCCCCGACCTTGGTCGTCCATACTCTCGTCGTCATATCGAGATCGTAGGGTCTCGAGTACTGAGTCGCAGGCGTCGCGTTAAGCCGCCGTGGTCATTCTTGCCCGCGGGTGAGGTGAGAGTGACTGTGCCATCGGGCAACTGTTGATCGTGCCAGCCCCAAAATGTTCCGAAGAGATGATGGGATCAACTGGCTTAAGTACATTTCGAAGGGACGCTTCATGAGCAGCACAAATGCTGCTAATGCGCACCGCCCGACGGGCTCCTCTGCTTAGACTTCGGGCGTGTTCTCCGAGACGCGCTATGCGCGCAACGGTGACTTGCGCGTCGCCTATCGCGCGTCGCGTGAGGGTGAGCGCGACATCGTGCTTGTTCCGAACTGGTTCACGAACTGTGAGGTGCTGCCGGAGCTGTCATCCGTTCAAGGTTGGTTACAGGCGACGACATCGCTCGGTCGGCTAGTCATATTTGATCAACCGGGAACCGGGGCATCCGATCCCGTCGCAATGGACATGCTGCCGACCTTGGAGCAATGGGCCGACAGCATCACTGCGGTCCTCGATGATGTGGGGATCACTGAAGCGGTTCTCGTAGCTTCGAACTCCGCGTTCGCCACAGCCGCACTGTTTGCAGCGACATATCCGTCCCGCACCACCGCGCTGGTCGTGCTCGACGGCTACGCAGACGCGGGCGACACCCCACTTGTTCAAGACGAATCCAAGGCAGCTACGGTCCGCTTGTGGGGCACGGGGGAGCTTCAACCTGTGGTAAATCCAGACATGCCGTGGAACGAGGAGATCCGGACCGCGTGGGCTCGATTGGAACGTCTCTCGGCCAGCCCTAAGTCGCTTGCTCTGGTCATGCCGCTCGCGTTCGAAGTGGATGTGCGGGCGGTCCTTCCGACTGTCCGTGTGCCGACGCTTGTTCTACAGCACACCGACAACGTTTTCGTCCCATCTGTGAAAGGCAGGTACATTGCCGATCACATACCTGACGCCAAATACGTTGAGGTAGCCGGCCGCAACTGGCACCACATCGTTGAACCCTGGCGCGAGTCGTTTCAGGAGATGGCCGAGTTCCTGACCGGCCATCAGGCCGTCGTGGCCGATGATCGGGTGCTTGCCACCGTGTTGTTTACCGACATTGTGGACTCGACGCGCCGCGCGGCCGAGATAGGCGATCGCGACTGGCGTGCACTGCTCGACGCGCACGACGCCGTGGTTCGCTCACAGCTCGGTCGGTTTCGCGGGCGTGAGGTGAACACGTCGGGCGATGGCTTCCTCGCAATGTTCGACGGACCGCAGCGAGCGATCCGCTGCGCTATGGCAATCCGCGAGGCCCTGCAGGCGCTCGGGATTGAGGTGCGTGCGGGATTGCACACGGGCGAATGTGAGGTGCGCGGCGATGACATTGGCGGGATCGGCGTGCACATCGGCGCGAGGGTAAGCGCGCTGGCAAGGCCGAACGACGTGTTAGTGTCCAGCACGCTGCATGATCTGGTGATCGGGTCAGGGTTGGAATTCGAGGAGCGCGGCTCCCACGAGCTCAAGGGCGTTCCTGGGGAGTGGCGGCTCTACGCCGTCACCGGCTAAAACCATTGCCCTGCAATCAGAACGGTGGTGGGTCGTCGTCGCTGTCGCTTGGCGGTCTGGGGCCAAAGTAACTTGGGCGGTTGCCGCGTCGACTCAGCCTGGCGGCGTGGTTTTGTTTGCGTTCGATCGCGACTCGGCGGGCACGATCTTGCCGACGCGTGCGGTGTCGCCGAGGCATCATCGACGCCCGATCGCCGCGATCGTCGACGGCTGTAGGGCTGGGAAGCTCACCGGTCGGCGCGCACAGGCTGGGGAAGAGCAAGGCGCTGCCCGGGGTGGTGACGTAGGTCTTGCCCGCGGGCGAGGTGAGAATGACTGTGCCGTCTGGCAACTGCTGATCGCGCCAGCCCCAGAACGTCTTGACGAGGTGGTGGATGCGGCAATAGCACTTCAGGTTCGACGCGTGAGTCAGCCCGCCGTCGGCGAAGGGGACGGTGTGGTCGACATCGCAATCGAATGCTGGGTGATCGCAACCGGGCCAACGGCAGGTCATGTCCCGGCAGCGCACGAAGTCAGCGAGTTTTGTCGACGGTACGTATCCAGGCTCGGGTGCCGCATCGCGCGGATGCACCAGCGGCGCCAATCTCGCAGTCGCCGCTAGCTCGGCGACGAGTTCGGCTCCGATCAGCCCATCGGCGCACACTTCGGACGCCATCGCTTGCTCGGCGATGACGTGTATGACCACAGACGTTGCAGCAGGCTGCTTTTCGGTGGCACAGTCCTCACGTTCGCAGCGACAGGTCAGCCGATCGGCGCCGGCAGCGAGAGCGCCTAGAGCGTCGGCGCGGCGCTGGTGGTGAGTACGCGGATCGTGTTCGCACACCGTGCGGGCCAACGCGTCGAGACGCTTCTCCAGGGCGTGCGCCTCGGGAGTCAGCATGCTTCCGTAGATTCGCGACAAGCCTTCGCCGTGATCGGCGAACCACACCTCACGTTCGGCGCGCCGCTCGGTGCGGCGACGGACGGCGTCGGCATCAGCCATTGCGACGATCTTGTCGATCTGCCCAGCCAGCCGGCCGCGCGTCATCGACGGCCACCGCGGCACCGTGACGGCCAGCTGCTCATCGACCGTCGCGAGCACGCGCGAGTCGTTGATGAGGTCGGTGCGATAGACCGCGGTCGCAAACGTCTGCTGGTCGATGTCACCGGCTTTGAAGACGTCAGCCAACTTCGGCAACCGCTCGCGCATCGCCCGGGCGTAGCGCAGTTGGCTTGCCGCCAAGCCCTGACTCATCCGCAGAGCGGCTGCCACCTCGGCGCTGACCGCCGCCTCGGTGTCGACGGCCCAGTCTTCAGTGTCGGAGCACCGGGTCAACCGGTAGGCGAACAAGTCGCCGACAGCCACCAGCGCTGCGGCCGCACCGCGGTTCTGCTCGCGCCACGACGCGCTGATCCGATCTACCAAAGCCGCTGATTCGGGGGTAGTGCTTGGATGGCGCCGTTCGAAGAGCTCGTCGAACCGGGCTATCACCTCAGGTGATGAGCCGACCGGATCGCGTTTCTCGAACATGTGTTCTATTATAATCGGCGGCACTGACACGGTGAACGCGCGCAAGCCCCGAAACTCAGTTCGCCCCGAGACCCCAACGACCCGCGTCGTCGCCGGCGTGCCTGAATGATCCCGCTCCTTTGCGGGTCGTTCCGACCCGCGTCGTCGCCGGGATAGGCTTCTCTCCATGCTCAAGCCAGCCAGCGGCCGCAGATTCGCCGCCGCCACTGCAGTCCTGCCCGTCGTCGCCTCGGCCGCGCTGATGAGCGCTTGCAAGGCGCCGCAATACCCGGCGACGTCGCCCGGCACCCAGCCGTCGATCTGGACCGGCTCACCAGCGCCGACGAGTGCGGAACAAACGGGCCAGCAGGGTGGAACCGACAGCCTGACCACGCAGTTAAACGACCCGAAGGGCGCCAAGGTCGCCA
Source organism: Mycobacterium paraterrae (assembly GCF_022430545.2). Taxonomy (NCBI): domain Bacteria; kingdom Bacillati; phylum Actinomycetota; class Actinomycetes; order Mycobacteriales; family Mycobacteriaceae; genus Mycobacterium; species Mycobacterium paraterrae. The sequence continues at coordinate 2,718,197 of NZ_CP092488.2, forward strand.
CCGCGAAGTTCGTGTTCAACCAGAATTACGTGACCATCACGATCGAGACCACCGGGACCGGTCAGCTGAGCCCCGGTTTCCACGGCGTCCACATCCACTCGGTGGGCAAGTGTGAAGCCAATTCGGCGGCACCCAACGGCGGTGAGCCCGGTGACTTCCTTTCTGCGGGTGGACACTTCATGCCGCACGGCCAGCACGGCGCCGGCGACCTGACCTCGCTGCAGGTCCGCAAGGACGGTGGCGGTCTGCTCGAGACCACCACTGACGGGTTCACCAAAGCCGATCTGCTCGCGGCTCCGGGAACCTCGATAATGATCCACGCCGGCGCCGATAACTTCGGCAACATCCCGCCCAACCGCTACACCCAGGTCAACGGCACACCCGGACCCGACCAGACGACGATGTCGACTGGCGATGCCGGCAAGCGAGTGGCGTGCGGCGTGATTGGCACCGGTTAATTCCTTTTCGGACAGGGGTACCGCTATCAGGGTGAACTTCGCGTCCTCGCCCCGCCCGACGCTGGGAGTCGAATGGGAATTCGCGCTTGTCGACTCGCAGACGCGTGATCTGAGCAACGAAGCCACCGCGGTATTCGCCGAGATCGGCGAAAACCCGCACGTGCACAAGGAATTGCTGCGCAATACCGTCGAGGTCGTCACAGGTGTATGTGACAACACCGCGCAAGCGATGGACGATCTGCGATCCACGCTGAAGGCCGTCCTGCCGATCGTTCGGGAGCGTGGCATGGAGTTGTTCGGCGCGGGCACCCATCCGTTCGCGAGTTGGTCGACGCAGAAGCTGACCGACGCGCCGCGGTACGCGGAGCTGATCAAACGCACCCAGTGGTGGGGCCGGCAGATGCTCATCTGGGGCGTGCACGTCCATGTCGGGGTGTCCTCACCCGACAAGGTGATGCCGGTGATGTCTGCTCTGCTGAATTGGTATCCGCATCTGCTCGCACTGTCGGCATCGTCGCCGTGGTGGGTGGGCGACGACACCGGATACGCCAGCAACCGGGCCATGATGTTCCAACAGCTGCCCACCGCGGGTCTGCCGTTTCAGTTCGAAACGTGGTCGCAGTTCGAGGGTTTCGTCCACGACCAGAAAAAGACCGGAATCATCGAGGACGTCAACGAGGTGCGCTGGGACGTCCGGCCTTCGCCGCGCAACGGGACGCTCGAGGTACGTGTGTGCGACGGCGTCTCCAACATCGCCGAGCTCGGCGCGCTGGTGGCGTTGACGCACTGTCTGGTGGTCGATCTCGAGCGTCGGCTGGATGCCGGCGAAACGCTGCCGTCCATGCCGCCGTGGCACAACCAGGAAAACAAATGGCGCGCAGCCCGTTACGGGCTGGACTCCATCATCATCCTCGACGCCGACAGCAACGAGCGCCTGGTTACCGACGACCTCGACGATCTGCTGACTCGACTGGAACCCGTTGCCGCGTCGCTGGATTGCGCCGATGAACTGGCTGCCGTGGCCGACATTCCGCGACGCGGGGCGTCCTACCAACGACAACGAAGGGTTGCCGAGGAGCACGACGGAGATTTGCGTGCCGTCGTTGATGCCTTGGTCGACGAGTTGGAGATCTGATGGAATCGGAATTCGGTCGTTTGGCGATGTTTCCGCTGCAGTCGGCGTTTCTGCCCGGCGAGGAGCTGCCGTTGCAGGTCTTCGAACCGCGCTATGCCCAAATGGTACGAGATTGCCTGCAGGACAACGCCCCGCGATTCGGTACGGTGCTGATCTCTCAGGGCCGAGAGGTCGGCGGTGACGACGTCCGCTGCGACGTGGGCACGGTCGCCAGGATTTCCGAGTGTGTGGAGATCGCCGGCTCGGGCCGGTTCATGCTGCGCTGCGAAACGGCCGAACGGATCAAGGTGTGCGAGTGGCTGCCCGACGACCCGTATCCGCTTGCGGTGGTGGAGGAATGGCCCGATCAGCCGGGGGAGCCGGTGACCGCCTCGGACCTCGAGCAGGTCGAGGATCGGATGATGGGGCTGTTCGAACGGATCGCCAACGCCCGCGACCTGCAGGTGCCCGATCGGAGGGAAGTGCTCGGCTCCGGACTTGACTTCACCGACGCGGGAGAACGCTTGTACGCGTTGGCCTCTCGGATTCCGATCGGACCCGCGGACCGTTACTCCGTATTGTCCGCGCCGACAGCGCACGCGCGCTTGGACGCGCTCAACGAAGCGGTGGAGTCCGTGGCCGCGGTGATCGAATTTCAGCTCTCGCAGTAACGCAGCGGCGGCATCGCGGCCAGGCGTGCCTCGATGAAGACGCTACGTGGTGCCAGATCCATCAGATGCTCGTCCGGCATCCGGTCGTATCGCCGCATCAGGTCGAGCCCCTCGATCGACGAGACCGACCAGTCGCGGTCCGTCAGCCATTGTCGTAGGTCCGCGCGCTCTTCGGCGAAGAGCAGGCTGGGAATGTCCTGCCCGCCGTCGCCCAGGAACTCACGACCCCGCTCCAGGTAATCGGCGTCGAAGGCGTTCGGACTCAACGTTTCCACGGCGATCCGACTGCCCGGTGCGCTGAGCTCGACGAGCCGTTCGAACAACAGATCCTGGGCGACCGCCGGTAGGTAGGGCATCAGCCCCTCGGCCGACCAAGCGGTGGGCGTCGAGGGGTCAAAACCGGCTACTCGCAACGCCGTTGGCCAATCGCCCCGCAGGTCGATGGGCACGGCGCGATAGCCGACGGTGGGGCGGGCGTTTCGGGCGTCCAGTGTCTCGGCCTTGAACGCCAGCACCTGCGGCTGGTCGACCTCGTACACGGTGGTTCCGCTGACCCAGGGCAGCCGCCAGGCTCGGGCATCCAGCCCCGCGGCCAGAATCACGGCCTGGTCGATGCCGTTGGCCCCGGCGGCGATGAAGTATTCGTCGAACCACTTGGTCCGCGCGGCAGCGTAGTTCTGGACCAACGGCAGATGCCGGCCGACATCCGACGAATCCCAGCCTCGCGCGACGGCGGCGTCGACGAACAGCTGCGCGTACCGGTCGATGAACAGCGGACAGCCGGAATCGGTTTCAGCGGCCCGGGCCATCGCCACACCCAGCGCCGTGGCGCCGACGCTTTCGGTGATGTCCCAGCTGTCGTCGTCGGCCCGTGTCATGACCATCGCCCATCTCGCTTCTTCGGCCGTGCTGAATACGACGACAACGGTGTCGGAGACCAGGCTAATGAAAAACGAGCAGTTGTGCGGCGGTGGACTGCGCTGAGGCCGCGGAAACCTCAGAAGACGTGTAGCCGGCGTGCGATCCCGAGGTCGGCGGGGTCGCCCTTTGCGTCGATGCCCAGCGATTCCCAGCTGCCCCGCTGAGTCACCCAGCGGACGAACGCCGCTGCATCGCAATCGATTCGACTGGAAACATCGCCGCCACCGATCGTCAGCGTCCGGCTTTCCACGCTGGAGAGCCGAACCTCGACTGCGTCGTTCAGCCCGTCGAGGAGTTCCCGGTTCTGCTGGGGGAGGGCCGCTTCGATCCAGTCCAGCGTTGGTGCGAGCCGTAACGCGTCGGACGCCGGTGGTTCGTCGCCGAATGGCCCGTCGGGTGAGAACAGGTCGTATCTGATGTGGACGTAGTGCTCGAATGCGTAGGCGGTCGGCACGATCGCGGCCGGGTACGTTCCGACGTCTCCCAGCGGGACGTCGACATCCTGGCCCTGAATGGCTGCCATGATCTCCAGTCCCCGCGAGCTGGCAGTCTCGTAGTCGGTGAGCACCTCTTTGGGAGTCATCGATCGCCGGGACCCCACATACAAATCAGCCGCACGTTCCGAGCTCAAGCCAGTCGAGTCAGGCAACTTCGACATGTCGACGGCAAGCCAGAAGCTGCAGGCCATATGCGACACCACGTCCTGCACCGTCCACCCCGGACAGCCGGTGGGTCTCGTGTCAATGGACAGCTGAAACTGCCCGTGGGCGGACATGAGAACTGCCCGTAGGTGGCCAATAAGAACTGCCCAGTGGCGGACACGAATCTGCCCATTAGGGTGTGTCCGCCACCGGTGGTTGAGGCCGTTGTCAGCTCAAGGGTTTGACTCCCTTCCCGTGCAGGGCTTGGGCCAGCCGCACGGAGTCTCCGCTGGTCTGGCACAGGTGCGCGTGATGCAGCAGCCGGTCCACGGTGGCAGTCGCCAACGTCTTGGGCATCAGCTCATCGAAACCACTGGGGTGCAGGTTCGATGAGATCGCCACCGAGCGCCGTTCATAGGCGGCCTCGACGATGCGGTAGAGCCCTTCAGCGGCATCGGCACCGACGGGCAACAGTCCAACGTCGTCAATCACCACGAGCTCGGCACGCACGATCTTGGCCACGGCCTTGCCCAACGAATCGTCAGCGCGGTGCGCCCGAACCAGGACCCCGATCTGCTCGAGGGTGAACCACGCCACCGGCATCCCGGCTTCGATGACCTTCTGCCCCAACGCTTCGAGGAAGAACGTCTTGCCGGTGCCAGCGGGCCCGCAGACCACCAGGTTCTCCCGACGACCCACCCACTCCAGGGTCTGTAGCGCCTGCTGGGTCGGTAACGGGATCGACGACGCATTGGGGTCCCACACGTCGAATGTCTTCCCGGTCGGGAAGCCGGCGGCTTTGCGGCGGGCGGCCAGCATGGACCGGGCCCGGCCGGCGGACTCCTCGGTCAGCAGCGCTTTGATCACCTCGGTGGGGTCCCAGCGTTGAGCTCGGGCAGTGGCCAGCACGTCGGCGGCGATCGCGCGGGCGTGCGGCAACCGCAGCCCACGCATCAGCGCTTCGACGTCGGCGGGTAGCGACGCGGTGGTCGTGGTGGTAGTCACGCGATGCCTGCCTCGTCAGCGTCGATAACGTTGCGGCCGAATAAGTTCCACCCACTGGTTCCTTGCGCCAGGGAGGTGTCTTCGTCGGCGCCGCGGCGAGTGGTGTCCATGCCCTTGCTGGCGAGGATGGAATCAAGGTCACCGGTGGCGAAGCGACCGTGCACGCCAGCATGCCCGAGCGCCCAGTCGACATCGGCGCGGCCGGTTAACGCCGACAGTTCCACCGCGTGGGCCATCTTCTGCAGGATCCGTTCGGTGCCGACGGCGGCGGCTTCTTTGAGCCACACCGCCGCACCCGGCCCCAGCGCCAGGAAGGTCTGCTCACTGACAGTGCGGGCCCGCACCCGGTAATCACCGGGCACCTTGTCCCGATGCTCAGGGAAGTGGTCATCGTTGATGGCGGGACTACCGGGGGCGGCGCGGCGATGCCGCGCCACCTCCACCGGGCCGCCGCCATCAAGAGCGCAGATCACCACCTCATCGGTGCCGTCGTGGTCACGGATCCACACTGTCTGGCCCAGAAGAGTTGCGGGCAGCGAGTATTGGCAGTGGTCGAAGGTGACCATCGGGGTGTTGTCGGGAACCCGGCGGGTCACCCCCAACGCGGCGGTGTGGGGCAGGTCAGGAACCGCGTGCAGGGCCGGGCGTTCCTGAATGAGCATCTCGGCCGGCCGGCGTCCCGTGATCCGGTGCACGCGGGCGTTGATCTCGGTGGTGAAACCGGCGCATGCGGCTTCGACGTCGGCGAACGAGTCGTACTGCGGCAGGAGGTTGGTCTCAGTAGGCACGATGTCGGCTTTGGCGAGCTTCACCGCGTTCTCCACCCCACCCTTGGTGGCTGGGTCGGCGGGTTCACACGTCAGCACCGAAAGGCCGTAGTAGCGGCCGAAGGTGACCGCGGCCCGGTTGCGGACCGGAACTCCGGCGATGTGTCCAGTGGTGACGGTCTTCTCGTTGTCGGTGAGCAGGTAGGTCGGAGCACCACCGACGATGCGAAAGATGCGGTCCAGGCCGGCGAAGACACTGGGTGCGGTGCGGTCCCGCAAAGCCACCACGACGCGGTAGCGGCTCCACGCCAGCCACGCCACGAGCAGCACGATCTTGCGGCCGGCGACAAGGGGGCCGTCGGCGAAGTCGTACTGTAGCCACAGTCCTGGCTCGGTGATCCAGGGCCGGTGCACGCGTGTATTGCCAAGGCGCCATTGCGCTTTGATCTCCGCCAACGAACGGCGGGTGGTGCGGTCGGTGCCGGTGTAGCCCAACGCCACCAGCTTGTCGTGGGCTTTGTCGCCGCGGATCTTGCCCTTCGAATCAGCGACCCAGGTTTCCAGCAGGTCGCGCCAATCATCGATCATCCGGGCCCGCCGCGTGGCCGGGGGCAGCCCAGCGTTGCGATCCTCGACCGCTTTCTTCACGGTGTGGTGCGAGCACCCACACAGCTCGGCCGCGGCGCGGTAGGACCCGGTCAGGTCGTAGGCATTGAGTATTTCCATGAGTTCTCCGTCAGACTTCAAGTAGGTCTCTCCTGGGGTTGTCGGGTCGACTAGGCATCGACATCGAAACCGCAGGAGAGGCCGCCCCAGCGCAGACGCGCCGAACGACATCAAGTAGGTCTGGGCAGATTCATGGCCGCCTGCGGGCACTTTCGTATCCGCCGGTGGGCAGTTCTTATTGGCCGCGAACGGGCACTTTCATGTCCGCCAGTGGGCAGTTTTTCATGTCCGCCGACAGTCTCGACCACACGGAGTCGTCGGCGTCGCGGCACAGCGTCAGCAGTGTCGTGCGGTCGGCCTCAATTGCTTCAAGTGCGGAACTGGGCATCGCGGTGTTCCCTCCGATTGGTAGGACTATCTGGTACGACGGGCGAATTAGAACGGTGATCACAAACCTACATACGGTATGTATGAAGATACATACCGTATGTATGAAAGGCAACAGCTGATGAATGCGACGCGTCGGACGCAGGCCGAGCGGGCTGCCGGAACGCAGGAGGCGCTGATCGGGGCCGCTCGATCGCTGTTCGCCGCACACGGATTCGCCGATGTCGCGCTCGAAACGATCGTGCGTACCGCGGGCGTGACCCGCGGGGCCCTTTATCACCACTTCGCCGACAAGACCGAGCTGTTCGCTGCCGTATTCGAACGGGTGGAGGGCGAACTTGCCGCGCGAATGGGTGAGGTGATCGCCGCGTCGAATCAGACCGACCCGGTGACCATCATGCGGTTGGGCGTCGATTTCTGGTTGGACGCCACATCTGATCCAGAGGTGCAACGCATCGTGCTTGTCGACGCGCCGGCTGTGCTGGGCTGGGCGCGATGGACTGAGATCGGTAACCGCTACAACATCGGGCTGGTGCGCGACCTGCTGGCCGGCGCCATCGAGATCGGCCGGATACCGCCGCAGCCGGTCGAAGCGACCGCACTGACGATGCTCGGCGCCATGCGCGAGGCGACCCTCTACGTGGCGCGGGCCGACGATCATGACCGGGCGCGCCAAGAAGCCGGCGCCGTCATGACTCGCCTCATTCACGCGTTGAGCGTTAGCTGACATCTCAGCCCAGGCGTTTTTCGGCCGGTGCGAGCGGGTATCTGGTCCGCAGCCGGCGGCGGCTGGGACGGGTGGTGGATGATTGGTCGACGACGACTGTCCCAAGCGCATGCTGTACGGACCCTGCGGTGGTGTCAAACCCGACGGGCAATGCGAAATGCGTCCCGGGCCTTGCGCTTTCGACCGCCCGGTGCCGTGGGCCGACGTCCCGGCACAGCCGGCCCCGGTCGCGGCGCCGCTGATCCTCACCGATTTCAGTTGTGCGCCGTTCGACGCCGGCGACGTCGCTGCCACCGCCGCTACGCTCGCCTCGAGTTGCGACGCGGTGTTGGTGGGCGAGCACCAGAACCGGCCCGATTTTCCTCCGACGCTGATGAGCCAACTGATCCTCGACGAAGGCGTCACACCGTGGATCACGTTGTCCTGTCGCGACCGCAATCGCATTGTCCTGGAACAGGAATTGCGCGGGCTTCGGTTCACGGGCGCGACGACGGTGTTCTGCGTGACCGGTGACGGCCGCGGCTACGACGTGCGCCCCGACGTGACGCAGACCTTCGATTTGGACGGGCCGCGGCTGGTGTCGCTTGCCGCCTCGCTCGACATGGTTGCCGCGGTGCCCGAAACTCCCACGGCGCCGCCGACTCACGCGCGGGCGGCGCGGCTGGTCGAGAAGCAGCGCGCCGGCGCGAGCCTGGCGGTGCTCAACCACGTGTCGTCAGCCCCGGCGTTGTCGGCCTTCATGGACGACGCGCGGTCCGCGGGATTACGGATGCCGGTGCTGGCCGCGGTCGCGGTGTTCACCGACGTGGTGTCGGCCGCCGTGTTGCAGGGTTTGCCGGGTTTGGAACTTGACCCGGCAGTGGTCGAGGGAGTGGTGAATGCGGCCGACCCGATCGAGGCGGGTATCGAGGCGGCCGTCACCGAGGCGCGAGAATTGCTGGCTATCAACGGGATCGACGGAGTCAACCTCTCCGGTTTGGCATCAGCGTCCGGTACGCGGCGCGGTGCGGAGATCAAAGCCGAGGTCGGCGCACGGATTCGAAGGGAGCATGCGTCATGAGTGACCCGGCGGAAGCCGAGTTCGACACACTCGCGGAGTGGACCGCGCAGGTCGCCAAGGACCTGGGTGAAGAGTTCTACATTCCGGCGGGCTGCCGCGGCAGCGGAAGTCCGGACGTGCTCGACTGGCTGATCGACCAGCTGGATCTCAAAGCCGGTGAGACGCTGCTGGATTGCGGTGCGGGCGTCGGTGGGCCGGCGGCCTATGCGGCCCAACAACGCGGTGTCCAGCCGATCCTGGTCGAGCCACAGGCGGGAGGTTGCGCGGCGTCGCGTGAGCTGTTCGGCTTTCCCGCGCTGCAAGCCGACGCGTCGAAGCTGCCATTTCCCGACGAGGCGTTCGACGCGACCTGGGCGCTCGGCGTGCTGTGTACGACCGAGGCGCAGGTGGAACTGTTACGTGAACTCGGCCGCGTGGTGCGGCGACCCGGCCGCATCGGGCTGCTGATCCTCATCACCCGCGAGCCGGCACCGCCGGGCGAGCCCGAAGACAGCTTCTTCCCGACCCGAGAGTCCTTCGACGAGTCGGTGCGTCGAGCGGGTCTGCGCATCGAGACGTGTCGCAGCGTCGGCGACATCTGGCAGCCACCGGAGCCGTGGCAACAGCGGGTCAGGGCCGTCGAGGCCGAGTTGGAGCGCAGGCACGGCGACGACCATGCGTGGCAGGTGGCCGAGGAGCAGTCCGACCGGATCGCGAAGCTGTTGAAGGACTCGGTGATCGAACCGCACGCATTCTTGCTGCGGCGAGCCGACTAGCGTTCGGCGGCGAACGCCCTCAGGTTGGCCAGCTGCGCGGAATCCAATGAGGGGTGGACGTTTTGGCGGGCGGCCGCGACGTCCTCGGCGGTGATCTCCGCCGCGTCGACCGATCGCCGCATCGCGGTGAGCGCGGCCTCGCGCAGCAGCGCCACACAGTCGGCGGCACTGTAGCCGTCCAGGTCGGCGGCCAAGGCATCGAGGTCGACGTCGTGCAGCGGTATCGACCTGCCGGCTGCCTGCAGGATGGCCGCTCGCGCGTGCGCATCGGGCGGCTCGACGAACACGAGCTTCTCCAGCCGGCCGGGCCGCAGCAGACCCGGATCGATGAGGTCGGGCCGGTTGGTCGCGCCGACCACCACCACGTCACGCATCGGCTCGATGCCGTCGAGTTCGGTGAGCAGCGCCGCTACCACCCGGTCGGTGACGCCGGAGTCGAAGCTCTGGCCGCGCCGCGGGGCCAGCGCGTCGACCTCGTCGAGGAACACCAGCGACGGAGCGGAATCGCGGGCGCGCCCGAACAATTCGCGCACCGCCTTTTCTGAGGAGCCGACCCACTTGTCCATCAGCTCAGAGCCTTTGACGGCGTGCACCGACAACCGCCCGGTGCTGGCCAGCGCGCGGACCACGAAGGTCTTGCCGCAGCCCGGTGGCCCGTACAGCAGGACGCCGCGCGGCGGCTGCACGCCGAGCCGGGCGAAGGTGTCGGGATGCTGCAATGGCCACAACACCGCTTCGGTCAACGCCTGTTTGGTCTCGGCCATGTCGCCGACGTCGTCGAGTGTGATCGAGCCGACCGAGACTTCCACAGCGGCCGAGCGTGACAGCGGCCGGATCACGCTGAGCGCGCCGACCAGATCGGCCTGGGTGAGGGTGGGTGAGTTGCCGTCGGCGCTGGCGCGGGCGGCGGCGCGCAGTGCGGCCTCGCGGACCAGTGCGGCCAGATCGGCGACGACGAAACCTGGTGTGCGCTCGGCGATTTCATCGAGGTCGAGGCCGTCGGTGGGTACCCGGGCCAGCAGGCTCTGCAGCAGCGCGGCACGGGTGGGTGCATCGGGCAGGCTGAGCACCAGTTCCCGGTCGCAGAGGTCGGGGGCGCGCAATCGCGGGTCGAGGTTCTCTGGCACCGACGACGTGACGATCACCGCGACACGTTCGGCGGCAACCGCTTTGCGCAGCTCCGAAAGGATCAGCGTCGCAACCGGTTCGGCATCGGCGGGAAGCAACGCGTCGATGTCGGCGATCAGCAGCACTCCGCCGCCGTTGCGCACCTTGGCCACCGACTCGGTGACCCGCTGCAGACGGTCGTCGGCGGCCAGCGCGCCGACCTCGGGACTGTCGAGTTCGACCAGCCGACGTCCCACGCACACCGCCCGCACCAGCGCCGTCTTGCCGACACCGGCAGGTCCCGAAATCAGGACACCCAAATTGGTTGTGGCGCCGAGCGTTTGGAGAAGGTGCGGCTCGTCGAGCGCCAGTTTCAGCCACTCGGTCAACTTGGCCGCCTGAGTGCTGACGCCTTTGAGGTCGCCGACGGTGAGCTGCGGTGCCGGCACGGTGGCCGGTGCTTCGACCGGGCCGGCTACGACACCGTTGCCCCACGTCACCAACGAATTCGGTTGCACACTTACCGGTCCGGCCGGGTCGACACCGGTGACCGTCAACAGCTCCGACGTCCAGCTGATGCCCACCGCGGAGGCCAGCGCACGCGTCGCGCTCGACGTCGAGGTGCCCGGCCCCAAGTCCCGGGGCAGTAGCGATACCGCGTCGCCGACGGTCAACACCTTGCCCAGCAACGCCTGGCGCAAGGTCCCCGACGGCAGGGATTGGGAGGCGAGGGCAGAGCCGCTGAGCGTCACCGACCGCGCGCCGTACACGGTCGCCGCGGTGACGATGACGGCTGCGTCCTCGCTCAGCCCGGCGTTGGACAGCGTCACGTCGTCGAGTAGCACGGTGCCGACCGGTACCTGCGGGCCGGCCATCCCGGCCACCGCGGTGGTGGTGCGCGAGCCGGTGAGCGACACCGCGTCCCACTCCCGAATGCCCAGCGCAGCAATCGCATTGGGATGCAGCCGGACAACCCCTCGCCGAGAGTCGACGGCAGAGGTGTTCAACCGCGCGGTCAGGGTCAGCCGAGCCGGAGAGGTCATGTGCGGCCGGTCGGCCGGCGTAGACCAAGCCGTGCGACCGATCGCCGGCTGGGCTGTGCTCGGCGAATCGCGCGCCGGGTCGCACGCCGCTGCTTGGGCTTTTCACCCCAGGCTTCAGGGTGCGCGGCGAGCCAGTGGTAGCTGCGGACGGAGAACGGGATGTAGCAGAGGTAGGCCGCGATCACCACCATGATCAGGATGTAGGGAAACAGGAACGCGGCGGCCGCGACGATGGTCAGCCCGGCCAGCAGCAGCGCGGCCAGGTTCGGCGGCACGGAGACCGCGTGCATCTTGCGCATCGGGATTCGGCTCACCAGCAGCATGGAGCAGGCCACCATCCAGGCGCAGACAAACCACGGTGACGTCCACCAGCCCGAGCCGAACTGCAGCTTGGCGGCCAGCGGGCCGAGCGCGCAGATCGCACCCGCCGGCGCCGGAACGCCGACGAAGAACTCCCGCGCGAACAGCGGCTGGGTGACGTCATCGAGTAGTGCATTGAATCTCGCCAGCCGCAACACAATTGAGACCGCGTACAGCATCACCACGACCCAGCCGGCCGGCTGGCCGGGCAACATCGACACGTACATGACCACCGCCGGGGCCACCCCGAAATTGACGGCGTCGGCCAACGAGTCGATCTCCTCGCCCATCCGCGACTCGGCGTCCAGCGCGCGGGCCACCCGGCCGTCGAGCCCGTCGAGGATGGCGGCCGCGGCGATCAACGCGATCGCCACATACGCCTGGCCTTCCAGCGCGAACCGGATCGAGGTCAGCCCCGCGCAGATCGCCAGCACGCTCATCGAGCTGGGCAGGATGCGCAGGGGAACGTTCCGTCTGCCGCGCGGCTTGGTCGTGATCACGGCAACTCGGCCAACACCGTCTCGCCGGCCACCGCCCGCTGTCCGACGCTGACCGCCAGCCCGGAACCGGCGGGCAGGTAGGTGTCCAGCCGCGACCCGAACCTAATCAGGCCGTAGGTGTCGCCGATCGAAAGCTTGTCGCCCGTCCGAACATTGCAGACGATGCGCCGGGCCACCAGCCCGGCGATCTGCACGGCCACAATGTCCACCCCGTCGGGGGTACGGATCCGCACGCTGTTGCGTTCGTTGCTGTCGCTGGCCACCGGAAGATCGGCCGATCCGAACAGGCCCGGCCGGTGCAGCACGTCGACCACTTCGCCGCTCACCGGCGCTCGTTGCACGTGCGCGTCGAACACCGACAGGAAAATGCTGACCCGCAGCATCTCGGCGTCGCCCATCTCCAGTTCGGGAGGCGGGGCGGCCGACTCGATCAGGCACACCTGGCCGTCGGCGGGCGCGACGACAATGCCGGGCCGCGTGGGTGGAACCCGCGGCGGGTGCCGGAAAAAGCCCGCGCACGCGCCAGCGGCCAGCAGGCCCGTCCGTCGCAGCCAGCGGGAGCGGCGACCGACCAGAGCAAGACCCAGACCGGCCGAAATGAATGGCAGCCCGGCGGGATGCACGGGTGGTACGGTCTCCCGCAGCAGCATGAAGATGTGCTGCGGGCTGATCGTCGGGTTCTCGGCCGTCGAGCGGGGACGTCGTGCCACGCGGTTATCTTACGGAGCCCGAATCGCCGTCAGACCGGATACGTGACGCCGGTCAGTTCCTCGGAGACCGCCCACAGCCGTTGCTGCAGGGCCTCGTCATGAGACTGCGCGCTCGACGACACCAGCTTCGGGTGGCCGCGCATCTCGCCCAACCCGTCGGGTCCGTAGTACTGGGCCCCAACGACGTCCGGGTCGGTAGCGGCGCGCAGCGTCGGAAGCGCGCCCATCGCCGCGCCCTGGAAGAAGACCGCGCCGGCCACCGTGAACAGCGGCTTCGCCCACCCCGGCACGCTGCGGCCCAGCTCCGTGCTGGACGCGCCGGGGTGCGCCGCGACGGCAATGGTGTTCTGGTCATGCTGCGCCAATCGTCGCTGCAACTCGTAGGTGAAGAGCAGATTGGCCAACTTCGACTGGCCGTAGGCGGCGTACCGGTCGTAGCTGTGTTCCCACTGCAGATCGTCGAAGTGGATTGCCGCACGCAGCCGGTGGCCGTTGCTGCTGACGGTCACCACCCTCGATCCGCGTACCGGCAGCAGGTTGCCCAGCAGCAGGCCGGTCAGCGCGAAATGGCCCAAATGGTTGGTGCCGAACTGCATCTCGAAGCCGTCGGCGGTGAGCTGTTTGGGCGTCCACATCACGCCGGCGTTGTTGATCAGCAGGTCGACTCGCGCATACGTCTCGCGTAGCGCGGCCGCGGCGGCGCGCACCGAATCCAATGAGCTGAGGTCGAGTTCCTGCAACGTCACGTCGGCACCGGGGTTGGCGGCGACGATGCGTGCCAGCGCCAGGTTGCCCTTCTCCAGGTTGCGCACCGCGAGGACGACGTGCGCTCCGGCCTGTGCGAGGGCCGCGGCGGTGTGGTAGCCGAGGCCGGTATTTGCGCCGGTGACAATGGCTACCCGTCCGCGCTGGTCGGGTATGTCGCCGGTGGTCCACGTGCCCTCGGAACTCATCGGGAACGACGATACCCATCAGACTGCGGTGTCGCCGTGTCGGTGCGATTCGTTCTTGCGGCGGTGGCATCCTCTGAAGGCGTGGACATGGTTGATCCCGCGCATCTGCCCAGCCGGCGGGCGCCGTTGCGATGGGCGGTCGGTGGCGTCATTCCGTGGCTGTTGCTGGCCGTTGCTCAGGTCGTCTGGCTGGAATTCGACACGCGAATGCCGTGGCTGCACATCGTGATCGGTGCCGCGACGGCGCTCGGTCTGGTGGTGTCGACGGCCCTCGTGCCGGTCTGGCGCTACCGCGTGCATCGTTGGGAGCTCGGTCCCCAGGCGGTGTTCACCCGCACCGGATGGCTGGTACAGGAACGCCGGATCGCGCCGATCTCGCGGGTGCAGACCGTCGATACCTACCGCGGCCCGCTCGATCGGTTGTTCGGACTGGCGAATGTCACGGTCACGACCGCCTCGTCGTCTGGAGCGGTGCACATCGTGGCGCTTGACAACGACGTCGCCGATCGGCTGGTCGCACAACTGACCGACGTCGCCGCGATCGGCGTCGAGGATGCCACGTGAGTTGTGCCGGTGACTCGACCACGCGCCGCAGTAGCGGCGCCAATGTTGAGGAGCGGCACCGATGAACACAGCCGATTGGCAGCGACTGAGTCCCAGGATGCTGCTCGTCCACCCGGTGTACGAACTGCTGCGCGAACTGCCGTTTTTGATCGGCGCGATCGTGGTCGGCACGACGACCGGCAACCAACTGTGGACGGTCGGCGTTGTGGCCTACACCGTCGTGATCGGGGTGGCCCGCTGGGTGACCACCAGTTATCGCATCGACGCCGGCCAACTGCAGCTGCGGACCGGCTTGCTGCAGCGCAAGGTTTTGTCGTTGCCACTGAACAGGATTCGTTCGGTAAGCAGCGACGCCGGGCTGCTGCACCGGCTGATGGGCCTGGCGGTGGTGCGGGTGAGCACCGGTCAGGAGGCCAAGGGCGGCAGCGGTTCCGGCGTCTTCGAATTGAACGCCGTCGAGGCCGGCCAGGTGCCACGGTTGAAGGCCATCCTGCTGGCCGACACGGCCCAGGCCCACGAGGACGAACCCTCCGAAACGTCGGGTGTCTTGGCCCGCTGGCAGCCGGCGTGGCTGCGGTATTCGCCGTTGAGCGTCTCTGGTCTGCTGTCGCTGGCTGCCGCGGCCGGCGTGGTCTACGAGAGCGGTTTCGTTGGGCCGCTACAACATTCGCGGATCGTCGAGTCGGGAATCGACGCGGCCCACAAGCTCGGGACGGTGACCGCGGTCGCGGTGATCGGCGGCGTCATCCTGCTGGCGTCGGTGTTGCTCGCGGTGTTGCGGTCGCTGCTCACCTGGGGGAACCTGGTGCTTGTCCGCCAGGCCGACGTGCTGCACCTGCGGCACGGTCTGCTGCGGTTGCGCGAGCGTTCCTATGACATGAGCAGGCTGCGCGGCGGCACGCTACGGCAACCGCTGTTGGTGCGGCTATTCGGCGGCGCGCGGTTGGATGCGGTGATGACCGGGGTACACGGGGCCGGTGAGGCGTCGGTGTTGCTGCCCCCGTGTCCGGCGGCCACCGCGGAGTCGGTGCTGACCGAGTTAATCGGCGATCAAGAGGTGGTGGCCGGGCCGCTGCGTGGCCACGGCCGTCGGGCCGCGACCCGGCGATGGACCCGTGCACTCGGGTTGCCAGTGCTGGCCGGCATCGGCTTGCTGCTGGCAGCGGCATTGGGCACGAAAGGCACTGTGCCGGTATGGGTTTGGCCCGCCTGGATTGCAGTGACGGCATGGTGTGCGCTGCTGGCGGTCGACCGAATCGGCGCGCTCGGGCATCGGGTTGACGACGGCTGGCTGGTGATGCGGTCGGGCAGTGTCGAGCGGCGCCGCGACTGCATTGCGACGGCGGGCGTGATCAGCTGGACGGTCCGCCAGACGCCGTTTCAGCGCCGGGCCAATGTCGCGACGCTGGTGGCGGCCACCGCCGCCGGGGTCAAGCGCTACCCGCTGATCGACGTCCCGGACGACGAGGTGTGGGCGATCGCGGCGCAGGCGTCGCCGTGGGTGGCCGACAGCATCTGGGCCCGCACAGGTTCCTAGGCGGTCAGCCCGCGCACCGCGATGATGCGGGCCGCGAGTTGTTCGCTGGTCGCCGCGGCAACCGGCGGGCCGCCGCACAGCCGACGAAGTTCGTTGTGAATCCAGCCGTGCGGCTTGCCAAGTCGATAGTGGGCCGCTGACACCAGCGCGTTCAGCTCGCGACGAAGTTCGCGCAGTTGGCCGTGCCGAGTGACCGGCTCGGCCGTCGCGGCGCTGTCACGGCTACGACGGTCGAACTGCTCTTCTTGCTGGCGCCGCAACAACTCTCGCATCTGCCCGGCGTCCAGCAGTCCCGGGATGCCGAGGTAATCGGCCTCCTCGTCGCTGCCGGCGGGCGTCGCGGTGCCGAACGACGAGCCGTCGAAGATCACCTGGTCGAGTTCGGCGTCGGCGCCGAGCGATTCGAACTTGTTGTCGTTCTCCGAGGGCTCGTCCTGGCGCCGTTGCGCCTCGGCCAGTTCGTCGATCTCTTTCTCTCGATGTGGTTGGCCGAGAACGTGATTGCGCTGTGCCTCCAGCTCGCTGGCCAGCAGGAGCAGGGACGGCACCGACGGCAGGAAGACGCTCGCGGTCTCACCGGGCCGTCGCGACCGGACGAACCGGCCGATGGCCTGAGCGAAGAACAACGGCGTCGAGGCGCTGGTGGCGTAGACGCCGACCGCGAGCCGCGGCACGTCGACACCCTCGGACACCATCCGCACCGCGACCAGCCAGCGGCTATCTGCCGCGGAGAACTGCGCGATGCGCTTCGACGCGCCCGGATCATCCGACAGCACCACGGTCGGCTCTTCGCCGGTAATCCGTTTCAACAGAACGGCATACGCGCGGGCGGCTTGCTGATCGGATGCGATCACCATGCCGCCGGCGTCCGGTACCCCGCCGGCGCGCAGCTGCCGAAGCCGGGTGTCGGCCGCGGTGACGACCGCGGGCATCCACTCGCCGGCCGGGTCCAGCGCGGTACGCCAGGCCCGCGCGGTGTGTTCAGCGCTGGCCGGTTCGCCGAGCCGGGCCGAGTACTCGGCGCCGGCGCTGTCGCGCCACCGCGTCTCACCGGAGTAGGCCATGAACACCACCGGGCGCACCACGCCGTCGGCGAGTGCGTCGGTGTAGTCGTAGGTGTGGTCGGCTTGCGACCGCAGCACGCCCGCGGCGTCCGGTTCGTAGCGCACGAAGGGGATCGGTGAGTCGTCGCTGCGGAACGGCGTGCCGGTCAGCGCCAGCCGCCGGGTGGCGTCACCGAACGCTTCCAGGAGGGCGTCACCCCAACTCTTGGCCTCGCCGCCGTGGTGGATCTCGTCGAAGATGACGAGCGTGCGCCGGCCCTCGGTGCGCACCCGGTGCCGGGTCGGGTGGCTGGCCACCTGCGCGTAGGTGACGACTACACCGTGATACTCGGCGGAGGTGTGCGCCGCGCTGTTGCTGAACTTGGGATCGAGGGCGATGCCGTCGATCGCGGCGGCCGAGGCCCACTGCACCTTGAGGTGTTCGGTGGGAACGACGACGGTGATGGCCTCGATGGTGCGGTCCGCCAGCAACTCCCCGGCAATCCGCAGGGCAAATGCGGTCTTGCCTGCGCCGGGGGTAGCGACCAGCAGGTAATCGCGCGGTTTGGCGCTCAGATAACGCACCAAGGCTCGACGCTGCCAGCCCCGCAAAGCCCGGGTGCTGGGCGCTTCAACTGCCCGCACCCGAGACTCCAATCTGATCGAGATGCAGTCTAGGGCAAGGACATCGGGCCATGCATCTTCGCAGGGCGGCGGCGAGTCGTGGCAACAGGCCTAGACATTTCGGCTGTGGGCAACGCAA
This sequence comes from Mycobacterium paraterrae, assembly GCF_022430545.2. Classification (NCBI taxonomy): domain Bacteria; kingdom Bacillati; phylum Actinomycetota; class Actinomycetes; order Mycobacteriales; family Mycobacteriaceae; genus Mycobacterium; species Mycobacterium paraterrae. The sequence continues at coordinate 2,735,949 of NZ_CP092488.2, forward strand.
CAAATATCGATCTTGATGGCGAAAGCGCAAGACAATGCGGGGTCGACAGCTCGCGGTTGCTGTGACCGGCGGCGGCTCGCTCGTGAGCTGCTGGATCGCGTGGTAGCAAGGGTGGCTGTTCTGCTCGCAGCTTGGTTCAGGAGTCATCGACATGCACTTCGCGGGTCTGCCGCCAGAGGTCAACTCCGGTCGAATGTACGCCGGCCCCGGCGTGGGGCCGTTGCTGACCGCCGCCTCGGCCTGGGACGAGCTGGCCAACGAGCTCCACTCGGCGGCGAGCGATTATGAGTCGGTGATTGCGGGCCTCACCAGCGAGCTATGGCAGGGCGTCTCCTCGGAGTCGATGGCAGCCTCCGCCGCGCCTCAGGTCGAGTGGCTGCGTTCCACCGCGTCGCGGGCGACCCAGGCCAGCACGCAGGCCAAGGCCGCCGCCTCGGCCTACGAGTCGGCCTACTCGATGACCGTGCCGCCTACCGCGATCGTGGCCAACCGGGCGCAGCTGCTCACTCTGCAGGCGACGAACGTGCTCGGCCAGAACACCTCGGCGATCGCGGCCAACGAAGTCGCATACGGCGAAATGTGGGCCCAGGATGTCGCGGCGATGTACGCCTACGCCGGCGCCGCGAAGTCGGCGTCCCAGGTGACGCCCTTCACCCAGCCGCAGCAGGCCACGAACCAGGATGGGGTGGCCTCGCAGAGCGCCGCGGCCACCCAGGCCGGCGGCACCGTGGCCGGGAACGCGCAGTCGACGATGTCGGCGATACCCAGCGCCCTGCAATCGCTCGAGTCGTCCACCGGGTTGACCGGTTTTTCGGAGTTCTCGAACGTCTACGACCTCGCGTCATTGGGCTCCGGACTGCTTGGCAACGGCACGGGGTTGATCGGGCTGTCTGGTGCGGCGGGCTTCATCACCAAGACCGAGGACAAGATCACCGCCCCCCTGTTCGATTCGGACGATCCAGCAAAACCGGCAGCTCCGCCGAAGCCGGGGGCCCACGTGCCCAAAGCAGCGTCTGCGGTGTCGGCCGAGATGGGCGAATCCGGTTCGCTCGGACGACTCTCGGTGCCGCACGGCTGGACATCGGCGGCCCCGCAGGTTCGGCTCGCCGCCGTGGAGGCGCCGGTGGCCAGCGCCGCTCCGCCGAGCGCCTCGGGGATGTTCGGTGACATGCCGCTGCTCGGCCAGGCGCCGTTGATGGCGATGCCTGGTCGCGACAGCACGCGCGAGCCGCGCCAGCGAGCCGCAGTGCCGGGAGTCGTCACTACACGAGAAGCCAAAATCGAAGCTCGACCCGTCGGCGCCGCGGCGCACATGCGTGAGATCGCCGACGTGCTCAGCAAACTCGCCGAACTGCGCGACAACGGGGCGTTGACCGAGCACGAGTTCACCGAGCAAAAGCAGCGCCTGCTCGGCGGCCGCTGAGCGGCCCAGCCCGTAGCATCAAGGCGGTGACCGAAGAGAGCGTTCGCGTCGAAAGACTACTCGACGCCGAAGCCAAGGCCGAGCAGTTGTTCGACGAGATCGAGCGTCGCGGCCTGATTCGCGCCGGAGTCGGAGAGAAAGATCTGTCCGACGAGATCAACGCCTTGGCCGCGGACTTGCTCGGCGTCACGCGGCACTGGCATCGGCGGATCGTGCGCGCCGGCGAGAACACCCTGCAGCCGTTCAAGGAACGTCCGCCCGACCGCGTCCTTGGCGCGGACGACATCGCGTTCCTCGACCTCGGCCCGATATTCGAGGAGTGGGAAGCCGACTTCGGTCGCACGTATGTCCTCGGCGACGACCCGGATAAGCTTGCCCTGCGCGACGCGCTACCGAGGGTATGGCAGGCGGGGCGTGCCTACTTCAACGACCATGCCGACGTCACCGGTTCCGAATTATTCGACGCCACAGTCGGATTGGCCCGCGACGAGGGGTTCGACTGGGGCAGTCACATTGCCGGTCACCTGGTCGGGGAGTTCCCGCATAAGACGATCCCCGGCACCAAGACTGAGTGGTACGTCATGCCCGGCTCCACCAAACCGATGCGGCGGCTCGACCCCAGCGGCCGTCAGTGTCACTGGATTCTGGAAATACACCTGATCGATCCGCAGCACCGGTTCGGCGGCTTCTACGAGAAGCTGCTCGATATCGGTTAGACGGGGTAGCTCACCCCGGTCAGTTCCTCGGAGACAGCCCAGAGCTTGCGCTGGCGCGCGGGGTCGTGGGACTTCGCGCTCGAGCTGACGACGACCGGGTAGCCGCGCATCTCGCCGAAGCCGTCGGGTCCGTAGTACTGCCCACCGACGACCGCCGGGTCGGTCGCGGCGCGCAGCTGCGGCAGCGCTCCCATATCCGCGTCCTGCGCGATAAGACCGAAGAGGCGGTAGAGCACGGGCTGAACCCGTGGCGGCAAGTTGCGGGTCAACTCGGTGTTGGACCCGCCGGGATGGGCGGCAGCGGCGATCGTGGTGCCATGGGACGCCAGCCGCCGCTGCAGTTCGTAGGTGAACAACAGGTTGGCCAGCTTGGCCTGCCCGTACGCCGCGACCCGGTTGTAGCTGTGCTCCCACTGCAGGTCGTCGAAGTGAATGTCGGCCAGGATGCGGTGGCCGATGCTGCTCACGGTCACGATCCGGGAGCCGGCAACCGGCAGCAGGCGGTCCAGGAGCAGCCCGGTGAAGGCGAAGTGGCCCAGGTGGTTGGTGCCGAACTGAAGCTCGAAACCGTCCTTGGTGTTCGACTTCGGGGTCCACATCACGCCCGCGTTGTTGATCAACAAATCGATGCGGTCGTGGTCGGACCGGAGCTGCTCCGCGGCAGCGCGAACCGAATCCAACGATGTCAGGTCGAGTTCCTGCAGGGCGAGGTCTGCGCTCGGGAAGCGCCGCTTGATCAGGAGTTCGGCGTCCTTGCCCTTGTCGAGGTTGCGGACCGCGAGCACGACGTGCGCGCCCTTGGCGGCCAAGACTGCGGCGGTCTCGAATCCGAGGCCGGTGTTGGATCCGGTGATGACGGCGACGCGACCGGTCTGGTCGGGAATGTCGGCGGTCGTCCATTTCGACATGAAATGCTCCTCAGGCGGTAAGGTAAGCGGGGCGTTCGCCCCGGTTTGATGCCACGACTATACGGAACGCACGCCCCGCTTTGTCAACCCACGAGGGAGTGAAATGTCGGTACCCGCCAAGCCGTTGCGTGCGGACGCGGCCCGCAACCGCGCCCGGGTACTGGAAACTGCCTACGAAACCTTCGCCGCCGAAGGCCTGTCGGTGCCGATCGACGAGATCGCCCGGCGAGCCGGCGTCGGCGCAGGCACGGTGTACCGCCATTTCCCTACCAAAGAAGACTTGTTCGCCGCGGTCGTCGACAATCGGTTGAAGCAGGTCATCTCGGCGGGTCACGCGCTACTCGACGATCCCGGTCCGGCGGAGGCGCTGTTCACGTTCCTGCGGTCGATGGTGCTCGACTTCGGTGCGACCGACCAGGGCTTGGTCGACGCGTTGGGCGGCATGGGCATTGACATCCATACGGCGGCGCCCGACGCCGAAGACGCCTTCCGCAGGCTCCTCGGCGAACTGCTGGTCGCCGCCCAGCGAGCCGGAACCGTCCGGCCCGACGTCGACGTGCCCGAGGTCAAGGCCCTGCTGGTGGGATGCCAAGCGATGCAGGGCTATGACAAGGAGCGTGCCGAGCGGGTGACCAGCGTGGTCATCGACGGTTTACGCCCGCCGCGATGAGCCTGGGCTGATCTTGCACTCGATATAGGCGAGTGCTAAAAATGACACTGGCACTCGCGACCGGCGAGTGCTAGGTCGGGACGGTGAGGCAAGGGCCGCGCCAGCGGAGACACCCAAGCCGTCCGTCGCGGGCACTGCACCCGGCCATAGACGTGTCATCCCCAATCGGAGGAATCACTTCGCAATGGCTAAGACAATTGCGTACGACGAAGAGGCCCGTCGCGGCCTCGAGCGGGGCCTGAACAGCCTCGCCGACGCGGTAAAGGTGACGTTGGGCCCCAAGGGTCGCAACGTCGTCCTGGAGAAGAAGTGGGGCGCCCCCACGATCACCAACGATGGTGTGTCCATCGCCAAGGAGATCGAGCTGGAGGACCCCTACGAGAAGATCGGCGCCGAGCTGGTCAAGGAAGTCGCCAAGAAGACCGATGACGTTGCCGGTGACGGCACCACCACGGCGACCGTGCTCGCGCAGGCGCTCGTCAAGGAAGGCCTGCGCAACGTTGCCGCCGGCGCCAACCCGCTGGGCCTCAAGCGCGGCATCGAGAAGGCCGTCGAGAAGGTCACCGAGACCCTGCTGAAGTCGGCCAAGGAGGTCGAGACCAAAGAGCAGATCTCGGCCACCGCTGCCATCTCGGCCGGTGACACCCAGATCGGCGAGCTGATCGCCGAGGCCATGGACAAGGTCGGCAACGAGGGTGTCATCACCGTCGAGGAGTCGAACACCTTCGGCCTGCAGCTGGAGCTCACCGAGGGTATGCGCTTCGACAAGGGCTACATCTCGGGTTACTTCGTCACCGACGCCGAGCGTCAGGAAGCGGTCCTCGAAGACCCGTACATCCTCCTGGTGTCGTCGAAGGTGTCGACGGTCAAGGACCTGCTGCCGCTGCTGGAGAAGGTCATCCAGTCCGGCAAGCCGTTGCTGATCATCGCCGAGGACGTCGAGGGTGAGGCTCTGTCGACCCTGGTCGTCAACAAGATCCGTGGCACCTTTAAGTCCGTCGCCGTCAAGGCCCCGGGCTTCGGTGACCGCCGCAAGGCCATGCTGCAGGACATCGCGATCCTGACCGGTGGCCAGGTCATCAGCGAAGAGGTCGGCCTGTCGCTGGAGACCGCTGACATCTCGCTGCTGGGCCAGGCCCGCAAGGTGGTCATCACCAAGGACGAGACCACCATCGTCGAGGGCGCCGGTGACTCCGACGCCATCGCCGGACGGGTTGCCCAGATCCGCGCCGAGATCGAGAACAGCGACTCCGACTACGACCGCGAGAAGCTGCAGGAGCGTCTGGCCAAGCTGGCCGGTGGTGTTGCGGTGATCAAGGCCGGTGCTGCCACCGAGGTGGAGCTCAAGGAGCGCAAGCACCGCATCGAGGACGCCGTGCGTAACGCCAAGGCGGCCGTCGAAGAGGGCATCGTCGCCGGTGGTGGCGTGGCTCTGCTGCAGTCGGCTCCCGCGCTGGACGACCTGAAGCTGACCGGTGACGAGGCGACGGGTGCGAACATCGTGCGCGTGGCGCTCTCGGCTCCGCTGAAGCAGATCGCGTTCAACGGTGGGCTCGAGCCCGGCGTCGTCGCGGAGAAGGTCACCAACTCGCCCGCCGGCACCGGCTTGAACGCCGCCACCGGTGAGTACGAGGACCTGCTCAAGGCGGGCGTCGCCGACCCGGTCAAGGTGACCCGTTCGGCGCTGCAGAACGCGGCGTCCATCGCGGCGCTGTTCCTGACCACCGAGGCCGTCGTTGCCGACAAGCCGGAGAAGGCCGCCGCTCCCGTCGGCGACCCGACCGGTGGCATGGGCGGTATGGACTTCTAAGTAAGTCGACGAAAAGGCCCGGCTCCTATCAGGAGTCGGGCCTTTTTCGTATGTTGGCTCTGCGCTCATGGCGGAAAAGTGCGAGTAGCCACCACCGTCACCGCAGAGTCAACGCCGCGCAGCGCACCAGCGGCAGAGGCTCATGCGACCGAGAGTAGGCCTGGTTATCCGCGAATTTGGGTAACTGATCTACTGAACGTTCGAAGAGTTGGGGATGAAGGGAATGAAGTAATGCGGAAAACGTTACAGCGCACGATCTTTGGAGTAATCCCCAGCTGCGCGGCCTGCTTGATCCTGGCGCCGACCGCAGCCGCTGCGCCCGACCCCTGCTCGGCCAGCGGAGTGGCGGCCACCGCTAGCGGGGTGCTGAACTCGGCGAGCGGATACCTCGATGCCCATCCGGACGCCAACAATGTGTTGACCGGCGCGGTCAACCAGTCGCCGGCCGACGCCAAGTCATCGGTGCGGGGTTACTTCCTCAGCCATCCCGGGCAAGCGCTGGAGTTGAAGGGCATCGCCCAGCCGCTGCTCGACCTGCGCGGCCGGTGCAACACGTCGGTGTCACCGGACCAATTGGCGGCACTGTTCGACGCGCTGTCCACCAACTGACTTCGCGGGCGCCCGCCACACCCGTCACCCGCGGAGGTGGCATCCGATGTGCCCACCTTCGCGCGACAACACCCGGGCAATTCGCTCAGAGGCGGGCACATCACCCCCGTCCGGCCAGCGACATTCGCGGGTACGGACTGCCCGTCGAAGTCAGGCCGGCACGGGCTGGCGGCCGCGAATCAGCTTGCCGGGGCGCGCGTCGGTGGGCACGCCGTTCTCGGCGATCACCTCACCGCTGACGATCGTCGCGACGTAGCCTTCGGCGGTCTGGTCGAGCCGACGTCCGCCGGCGGGCAGGTCGTGCGCGATCACTGGCTTGTGCAGCCGCAGTTTTGCGTGGTCGATCACGTTGAGGTCGGCTTTGTACCCCACGGCGATCCGGCCGCGGTCGGCCAAGCCGGCGACTTGGGCCGGCACCGAGGTCAGACGGCGAATCGCATCCGCCACCTCGAATCGGCCGGCCTTGCGGTCACGCGCCCAGTGCGCCAGGAAGTACGTCGAATAGCTTGCGTCGCAAATCATTCCGTAGTGCGCGCCGCCGTCTCCCAATCCCAGCACCACGTCGTCGCGGTGAAGCAGTTCGCCGACCGTATCCAGTGACTGGTTCTGCAGGTTGCTGGTCGCGACCAGCAGCATGGCGCGTCCTTCGTCGTCGAGTAGCCGGTCGTAGGCCTCTTCCATCGGGTCGACGCCCTTGGCGCGGGCGCGGGCGCCGATGCTGTCTTTCGGGTCTGGCTCGTAATTGGGGTTGTCGGTCAGCGGGAAGATCCAGTCCCACATCTGTGCGACGTAGAGGATCGGGTGGCCGACGCCGGGCTTGTCGGCGAGGATGCGGGCGCGGACTTCGGGCTTGCGCATCTCGGCGACGCGCTCGGCCAGCGGCAGGTCCATGATCTCGCGGTAGCTGGGATACAGCACGAACGGGTTGGCGGTCAGCTGCAGGCCGATGATCAGCCCGATCGGCCTTGGCAGGAGTTGAGCGGTGACCTCGCCGCCCGACGCGTTGGCCTTCTCGATCATCGTGATGGCGTCCGGCCACGTCGGGTCGCCGCTGTTGCCGACCACCAGCGTGAACGTCACCGGCAGCCCGACGTCCTCAGCCACGTCGAACACCGTCTGCAGCACCGGCTGGTAGCCGGCGGCTGGAATGTCGGGAACGAACTGCAGCAGTCCGCCGCCGCCGTCCACGACTCCGCGCGCGATCTCCTCGATCTCCTCGCGGGCCGCGTCGTAACTCGGTATCGGAGAACCACTTTCGGTCTTGTGAATGGTGAGCCGCGACGACGCAAAGCCCAGTGCGCCGACCTCGATCGCCTCCTTGGCCAGCTTGCGCATCATCGCCAGGTCCTCGGCGGTGGCCGGCTCGCGGTTGGCGCCGCGTTGGCCCATCACGTAGACCCGTAACGGCGAGTGCGGGAGGTAGGCGGCGACGTCGATGTCGCGTTTGCCCGCTTCCAGAGCGTCCATGTACTCCGGGAAGGTCTCCCAATTCCACGGCAGGCCGTCGGTCATGACGACACCGGGGATGTCCTCCACCCCGGCCATCACGTCGACCAGGACGTCGTGGTCTTCCTGCCGGCAGGGCGCAAATCCCACGCCGCAATTGCCCATCACCACGGTGGTCACGCCGTGCGCGGACGACGGCGTCAGTCGTTCCGACCAGATCGACTGGCCGTCGTAGTGGGTGTGCAGATCGACGAAGCCGGGCGTGACCAGCAACCCCGAGGCCTCGATCTCGCGAGCGGCACCGGCTCCGTTGAGGTCGCCGACCGCCGCGATGACTCCGTCGCGCACGGCGACATCTCCGGCGAACGGCTCGCCGCCCAGCCCGTCGACGATGGTGCCGTTGCGGATGATCAGGTCGTAGGTCATCTCTCGAATCTACGACCGTGTCGGTGCTAGATGCCAGGATCGGTGGCGTGATGGCCGGCGACGATGCAGAGCGTAGCGATGAGGAGGAGCGGCCCAAGGCTGTGATGGCCGGCGACGATGCAGAGCGTAGCGATGAGGAGGAGCGGCCCAAGTGATCGATCACTTTGGAATCAACTGCAAGGACTACGCCAAGGCGCAGGAGTTCTACGACCGGGTGCTGCCGACGCTGGGGTACTCGCGGCAACTCGATTTCGGCGAGGCCGTCGGATACGGACCGGACGGTAGCCCGGACTTTTGGATTGCCGTGGGTGCGGGGATGGGTCCGAATCGTGAGACACACTTCGCCTTCACCGCGGCCGACCACGGCGCGGTACATGCGTTCCATCAGGCTGCCGTCGAGCTGGGCGCCGAGGTACTGCACTCACCCCGGCTATGGCCGGAATACGGCGAGGGCTATTTCGCTGCCTTCGTCCGTGACCCCGACGGCAACAATGTCGAAGCCGTCTGTCACGCGTAGGGTCGGCAGATATGTCTGACCCCGACGACGCTGCCCGGGAATTGCTCCGCGACTCGTTCACCCGCCTGATCGAACACGTCGACGAGATCACCGACGGCCTGACCGAAGAGCAGGCGGATTACCGGCCCACGCCGCAGGCCAACAGCATTGCGTGGCTGATCTGGCACAGCGCCCGGGTGCAGGACCTCCAGCTCGCTCCGATCGCCGGCATCGACCAGGTGTGGACGAGCGGCGGATGGGTGGATCGGTTCGGACTCGATCTGCCGCGCAACGACTCCGGTTACGGACACGGCCCTGAAGAGGTTGCCAAGGTGCGAGCACCGATCGAGCTGCTGGTCGGGTACTACCACGCCCTGCACGAGGCGACGCTGAAATTCGTCGCGGGCGTCACCGCCGAAGACCTGCTGCGCATCGTCGACCGCAACTGGGATCCGCCAGTGACGGCCAGCGCCCGGATCGTCAGCATCATCGACGACTGTGCACAGCACCTGGGCCAGGCGGCGTATCTGCGCGGAATCGCACCCTGACGCCGTAAAACTTGACACCTGTCGAACCCGTGCGACCCACGTCACACTGACGCGTCTACGATGGCCCCTATGACCGCCATCAAGCCTCCCGAAACCGCGCCTAGCATCACCGAGTTTTCCGGCACCGGCACCATCCACAACCCCGCCACCGGCGCCGTCGCCGGCCAGGTCGAATGGACCGATCCCGCCGACGTGCCCGCCATCGCGGCTGGTCTGCGCGCCGCGCAGCGCGAATGGGAGCAGCGCGGCCCCGATGGTCGCGGCAAAGTGCTGGCGCGGTTCGCGATCTGGCTAGCCGACCACCGCGACGAGATCGAAAGCCTGCTGATCGCCGAAACCGGGAAATCGGCTGTCGATGCGGCACAGGAAGTGCCGATGCTGATCATGATCCTGTCCTATTACATCAGGACGTCCGCCAAGGCGCTGGCGCCCGAAAAACGTCCTGCCGCATTGCCTTTCATGGCGATCAAGAAGGTGTCGGTGCACTACCGGCCGCGACCCGTCGTGGGCGTCATAGCGCCGTGGAACTACCCGGTGGCCAACGCGCTGATGGACGGCATCGGTGCCCTGGCCGCGGGCTGCGCGGTGCTGTTGAAGCCGTCGGAACGCACCCCGCTGACCGCCGAGGTGCTGCGACGCGGCTGGCTGGAGTCGGGGGCGCCCGACGTTTTCGCGGTGGTACAGGGTGCCCGAGCGGTGTCCGAGGCCGTCATCGACAACTCGGACTATGTCCAGTTCACCGGCTCGTGCGCCACCGGCAGCAAGGTAATGGAGCGCGCCGCGCGGCGCCTGACGCCGGTCAGCCTCGAACTCGGCGGCAAGGACCCGATGATCGTTCTCGAGGACGCCGACGTCGATCTCGCCGCACACGCCGCGGTGTGGGGTGCGATGTTCAACGCCGGCCAGACCTGCGTCTCGGTGGAGCGCGTCTACGTGCTCGATTCGATCTACGACCAGTTCGTCGACGCCGTGGTCCGCGACGTGCAGAAGCTGCAGGTCGGAGCCGGCGCGGGGAACACCTTCGGAGCGCTGATCGACGAGGAGCAGCTGGCGGTCACCGAGCGGCACGTGCGCGAGGCGTTGGCCGCCGGTGCCAAAGCGCTCACAGGTGGTCAACGCACCACCACCTCGGGCAGCTTCTACCCGCCCACCGTGCTGGTCGACGTCGACCATTCGATGAGTTGTATGACCGAGGAAACGTTCGGCCCGACGCTGCCCATCATGAAGGTCGCATCGGTCGATGAAGCGATCCGGCTCGCCAACGACAGTCCGTACGGGCTGAGTGCCTCGGTGTTCTCCAAGGACGTCGAGAGGGCCAAAGAGATTGCACTGCAGCTGGATTGCGGTGCGGTCAACATCAACGACGTGATCACCAACCTGATGTGCACGACGGCGCCGATGGGCGGCTGGAAGACCTCAGGTATCGGCGCGCGGTTCGGCGGCGCGGACGGTCTGCGTAAGTTCTGCCGGGTCGAGACCGTTGTCGCCCCGCGCACGAATGTCGGTGCGGGCGGGAATTTCTACCACAACTCGCTGAAGGCGCTGAAGCGGACGAACAAGATGATGACCAAGTTGGCGCTCGCGCGTCCCCGCCGCGTCGCCAAAAAGTAATGCTGCTGCTGCTGCTCGATGTGTTAGCGGCTGGCCTGAGTAGTCTGCGGAGCAGCTGAAAGATGTTGACCCAGTAGCGTTTCCAACTTCTCGTTGGCCGACCGCAACCCCGCGATGATCAGCCCGAACACCTTGTTGCGCACCTTCTCGGACTGACCTACCAGCGGCGCGTACATGTGCCGCATCAAGTCCAGGCGCGCCCCGCTCAGCCAGTTCATCAGCTCGGCATCGGAGAACCAGATGATCTGGTTGCGCTGCTCGGCGAGCGTGGTGGTGAGCCAGTCGAGGTCGGTGTTGGGGTGGGGGACCGGCTGGCACAGCCGATTTCGCGTCTCGTCGTCGCCGTAGGAGGCCTCGACGTGAGCGATCATGCCGGAGCTGAACACCTGCTGGCAGCCGCGGATACTCTGCAGGGTGATCCGGTTCTCGTCGAAAACCGTTACTGCCGGTCGTTTCTCGAGGCCGTCGGCGCTGCAGTCGACGTAGAGCGCCGAGCCGTCGACGGCGATCTCACCGTCGTCGAGCACGACCTTTCCCGGTTCGATGCTGAGGACTCGGCCCAACCGGACCACGTCGCCGATTCGGCGCAGCTGGTCGAGTTCGGTCTTGGTCACGTTCGCGCAGCGGTACATGGTGGGACGCACCGTCGGATCCAGCCGCAGCAGGTTGCCGCATTCCTCCAAGCGCTCGAACAGGTCGGCCACGTCGGTGGCCGCCTCGATCGCCATAAGACGCTGGGCGAACCCGGCCTGGAACCGCTCCAGGAACTGCGGGCCGGGCTGGATGTTGGCGCGGTCCATCAGCCACGAGTCACGCGGCATGATCCAGGTCAGCCGCTCGGGCGGAACACCGTTGCGCAGCAACCACAAACACGCGTCGATACCGGTTTTGCCGGCGCCGACGATGACGAAACGATCGCGGTCGACCGCGTTGGCGGGCAAATCGTTGGGCGGCACGCAGTCGATACCGTCGGCGACCGCGTAGGCCGGCGGCCGCATCGACGGCACCGTCGTCTGCAGGTAGGTTGCGTCTACGATCCGGGCGCGGACGTCGACGCTGTGGTCGCCGCCGGACAGCGAGCGGAAGCGGCCGTCGCCCAGATACTCGGCCATCGGGAAGTAGGAGACCCGCCCGCTCGGCAACAGCTCCTGATGCATCACTTTGTCGAAGTAGGAGCAGATCTCGCCGACGGTGGCCAGCTCGTAAAGCCCTTCGTTCCAACCGAGTTGATCGATGCTGTCACTGCCCAGCCCGCGGGAGTTGACACCGTAATAGGCCGACGGCTGGTGCAGCCGGACAAAGGGATAGGCGCTGTTCCAATGACCGCCCGGTGAATGCCCGCGGTCGACGATCACCACCTGCGCGTCGGTCTCGGCCACCAAAGTGTCGGTGAACGCCATGCCCATCGCGCCGGCGCCGACCACCAGGTAGTCGGTGTCGATGGTTGTCACGCCAAGTCCCCCCTCGGTGGCGTACGCCGTTACGTCAGCGGCAGTTTCGCGAAAATCTTTCCGGTCGGCTGCGGCGACCCGTCGCCGGGTTCGACGGTGAACGCCAGCATGCTGGAGTTCTGCAGGCTGCCGAAGGTGTGGGTCGTCGACGGCAGCACGGCGGCGGCGTCCATCGTGCCTGCCGACTGCGGACCCTTGTCGCCGACCAACCACATCTGGTAGACGGTGCCCTGCGTCGGCGGCGGCACGTTGTTCATCAGCAGCACAGCGCCATTGCGCTCACGTGAGAACACCACCGTTGCCGTTCCACCGGCGATCGGCGTGGACGCCGTTCGCACGTCGGGCGCGGCCATGATCTGCTCGGCCATGGTCGGAGTTTGGTGGGGGCGCAGCGCGATACCCGCGCCGAACGCGGCAAGCGCCACCACGATCGCGGCGGCCGCCGCCAACAGAGCAGTGCGCCACCTAGACGGCCGCGCCGAGTCGCGCTGAACGCGGGCCAACACCGCCGCGCGCAGGCGATCGGGTGGTTCGGTGGCCGTCGCGGCCGACACGACGGCCAGCGCCTCACGCACCGCGCGGACCTCGTCGTTGAAGGCGTTCACCACCGCCGACGGTGCGGCGGCGAGTTGCCGATCGATGGAGGCGCGTTCGTCGTCGGAAATGGCGTTCAATGCATACGGCGTGGCAAGTTCCAGCAGGCCGAAGTCGGCGGGTCCGGTCATGACACCCCCAAGCAGCCGCGCAGTCCGCGCAACGCGTCACGCATCCGCGACTTGATCGTCGACAGGTTCGCCGACAACCGCTGCGAGACTTCGGCGTAGGTCAACCCGCCGTAGTACGCCATCTCGATGCACTGGCGCTGCACGTCGGTCAACGAGTCCAGGCATGCCGTCACGCGACGGCGTTCGTCGGCGGCGATCGCCGAGTCGGCGACCAGATCACCGGGTCGCTCGACGGTTGCCGCGCCGTAGCGCGACTCTCGCTGGCCGGCCGATTGTTCGGCGCGCACCCGGTCGACGGCGCGGCGGTGGGCCATGGTCATCAGCCACGACAGCGCGGAACCCTTCGACGGGTCGTAGGCGCCCGCGGTCCGCCACACCTCCAGGTAGACCTCCTGGGTGGTCTCCTCGCTGTAGCCCGAATCTCGCAGCACACGGGTGATCAGGCCGTACACTCGCGACCTGGTTTGGTCGTAGAACCCGGCGAACGCGTCGGCGTCGCGGCGTGCCACCTGGCGCAGCAACGAGTCCAGGTCGGCGCCGTCCCTCGGTTGGGTCATCGCTCGGTAGCCTAACGGCTCCAGAACTGCGGTCGTCATTTTCGGGCCGATCCGGATGCTTCCGGGATGAAATTCGATGTCAGCGGCCGCCTCGGACCGCGCCAGCAGTGCGACTGCCGGCGCCCTCGACATGGTGGCCAAGTCGGTGCTCATGGGGCGGCGAGGTTGACGAAGGTCCACTGGTAGACATTGAGGTTGCCGGAGCGGAACCCGGCTTCGCGGTCGGCCAGGTACAGCTCCCACATCCGGGCGAATACCTCGTCAAAACCAACGTGCGCCAATGTCTTCCGACGCTGAAGGAACCGTTCCCGCCACAACCGAAGGGTTTCCGCGTAGTGTCCGCGCAGCGACAGCGTGTGGATCGGCCGCAAGTCGCTTTCCTGCTCGACGACGTCGAGAATCGCCTTGCTCGATGGAATCGCGCCGCCGGGAAAGATGTACTTCTGCAGCCAGGTCAGCCGGTCTCGGGTGGCGAGCATCTGCTCGTGGGGGCACGCGATCGCCTGGATCACTACGTTGCCGCCGGGTTTGACGAGCCGTCCGGCGGTGCGCAGGAACTCCGGCCACGCGCGATGCCCCACGGCCTCGATCATCTCCACCGAAATCACGGCGTCGTAGCATCCGTCGACGTCGTGATAGTCGGCCGCCACTAAACGCACCCGGTCCGATTGACCTGCCGCGAGGACCCGCTGACGAGCCAGCCAAACCTGGCGCTCGGACGGGCTGACGGAGTGGACTACGGCGCCGCGTACGGCCGCACGAATGCACAACTCGCCCCATCCGCTGCCGAGCTCCAGGAGCCGGGTTCCAGGTCCCACGTGGGCCGCGTCGAGCAGTCGGTCGATCTTGCGGCGCTGCGCCGCGGCGAGGTCGTCCCATGACGCAGGCAACCGGTCGAACAGCGCGCTCGAATAGGTCATCGTCTCGTCGAGGAACTCGATGAACAAATCGCTGGACAGGTCGTCGAAATGTGCCGCGATATTCCGCAACATCTGTTCTCGGCCGTTATGTGACGAATGCGATTGCGGCCGAAAGGCATTGAGGTCGAGCCAGCACAGCTCGCTGGGAACCATCTCGTTGAGTGCGGGCGCCAGCGCGGTGAGCACCCCGACGAGATCTCGGGATTCCCACTCGCCAGCCATGTAGGACTCGCCGAAGCCGATCAGGCCATGCCGTCCGAGTCTGCGGGCCAACCGGTCCGGCTCGTCCACCGTCAGGACTGGTGCCGCGGCGCCGCCCGCCCCGATCACAGTTCCGTCGGGGTACTCGAGCCGGATCGGCAGGGGAGCGACCGCGCGGCGCAGCAACCGATCGGCGACGACCGCCGAAGCGGTTGCGAGCGCACCGGACGGCACCGTGAAGACTTCCGGCCACATCGCCGAGTCGGCACTGGGCGGCCGGCCGAGGCTGTGGTGGTGGAAAGCGGGTCCTGCGAACGCGATCTCTGCGGTGTCGTCGACCACGGACAGGTGGCATGGCTGTTGCACGTCAGGCATTCGGAGCGGACGGCGTCGTGGATGACGGCGGGAAACACCACCCGTCCCTGAGGGTGAGTGCTCCGAATGCTTTGCGTTAGGCCCCTGACAAAGGAGTTACGCGAATGAAAATCGGCCACAGTAAGACGCTCGCGATGAGCCTGGCGGCGCTCGCGGCGGTGGGCATGTCGGCGTGTTCGAGCAACAAGTCGGACTCGGCGCAACAGAGCACCGCACAGCCGGCAAGCAGCTCTGCGGCGCCGGCCATGACCGGGCCGGCGGCGGCCCCGTCGAGCGACCTGATCGGACCCGGTTGCTCGGATTACGCTGCGCTGCACCCGAGCGGGCCGGCCTCGGTGGCCGGAATGGCTCAGGATCCGGTTGCAACGGCCGCGTCGAACAACCCGATGTTGTCGACGCTGACCGAGGCGCTGTCGGGCAAGTTGAACCCGCAGGTCAACCTGGTCGACACACTGAACAACGGCCAGTACACGGTGTTCGCGCCGACCAATGATGCGTTCGCGAAACTGCCGGCGAGCACCATCGACGAGCTCAAGACCAACGCCGACAAGTTGAAGAGCATCCTGACTTTCCATGTGGTGCAAGGCCAGTCGAGCCCAGCCAAGGTCGACGGCACGCACAAGACGCTGCAGGGCGCCGAGCTGAACGTGACCGGCCAAGGCAACGGACTCAAGGTCAACGACGCCGGCTTGGTGTGCGGAGGGGTGCACACCGCCAACGCGACGGTGTACATGATCGACACTGTGCTGGTGCCGCCCAGCCAGTAGCGGTCAGGCGTCGCGCGATAGGGCAGCCCGGTATCCGGGCTGCCCTATCTCACGTCGAGGGCCCGTACCAATCCGAGCACACCCTCGTCGCGAATAATGATTGTGGTGTCGCTCGCATTGATCGGCCTCCTGGGGGGCCTCATCACCGGTATCTCGCCGTGCATCCTTCCGGTGCTACCGGTGGTCTTCTTCTCCGGAACCACCAACGCCGAAGACATGGTCGTCGACACCAAACGTGATGTGTCGCGGCCGTATCGGGTCATCGCGGGGCTGGTGCTGAGCTTCAGCTTGGTAACGCTGCTCGGTTCGGCATTGCTGTCGTTGTTGCATCTCCCACAGGATGCCATTCGGTGGGTGGCGTTGGTCGCATTGGTGGCAATTGGCCTTGGCCTGATCTTTCCGCGTGTCGAAGAATTGCTGGAAAAGCCGTTCTCCCGTATTCCGCAAAAGCGGATCATGCAGCGCGCCAATGGTTTCGGTCTAGGACTGGCGCTGGGCGTGCTGTATGTTCCCTGCGCGGGTCCAGTACTGGCGGCGATCGTCGTTGCCGGGGCTACCGCGCAGATCGGCCTGCCCATCATCGTGCTCACATGTGCATTTGCGGTGGGCACTGCGGTACCGCTGCTCTGTTTTGCGGTAGCAGGTGAGCGAATCGCGCACCGCGTCGGCACTTTTCGGCGGCATCAGCGCGCCATCCGGGTAGCGGCGGGAATCGTGACGATTCTGCTGGCGGTCGCGTTGGTGTTCAACCTTCCGGCCGCACTGCAGCGGGCGCTGCCCGACTACACCGCGTCGCTGCAGGACAAGCTGGCGCGCGACAAGCAGGTCCAGCAACAGCTCGGTGGCATCGTCAACGATCAGAACAGGGAGTTGTCGAATTGCGCCAAGCCATCGGAACAGCTGCAAAGTTGCGGGCAGGCACCCGACCTCAAGGGCATCGTGTCTTGGCTGAACACTCCGGGTGGCAAGCCGATCGATCTGCATGAGCTGCATGGCAAGGTGGTGTTGATCGACTTCTGGGCCTACTCCTGCATCAACTGCCAACGCGCCATCCCGCACGTTGAGGGCTGGTACAAGGCCTATCGCGACAGCGGTTTCGAGGTAATCGGCGTGCACACCCCCGAGTACGCGTTCGAGAAGGTCACCGACAATGTGAAGAAAGGCGCGGCCGACCTCGGCATCACCTACCCCATCGCCCAGGACAACAGCTACTCGACCTGGACCAACTACCGAAACCGTTATTGGCCGGCCGAATATGTCATCGATGCGAATGGCGTTGTGCGGCATATCAAATTCGGCGAGGGCGATTATGACGGCACCGAGAAGTTGATCCGGCAGTTGCTCACGTCTGCGCGGCCCGGAGTATCGTTGCCACCCTCGGTGGATGCGCCCGACACCACCCCCACGGCGGGCCTGACGCCCGAGACGTACTTCGGCGTCGGGAAAATGTCGAACTACGCCGGCATCGGTGTGTACGACCAAGGACAGGCGACGTTTTCCTACCCCCCGACGTTGCCGCCCGATACCTTTGCGTTGCAGGGGCCTTGGGCGCTGGACTACCAAGGCGCGACCGCCGACGGTGACGCGGCGCGCATCAAACTCAACTACCACGCCAAGCACGTTTACATGGTCGTCGGTGGTACCGGCGGCCTCGAGGTGACGCGGGACGGGAAGACGACGTCGGTGCCGATCAGCGGGCCGCCTACCTCACACGAGATCGCCACCAGAGACCAAGTGGCAAGCGGGACACTCGACATCGGCGTCAGCAAAGGGCTGCAGGTGTTCTCCTTCACCTACGGCTGATTTACGTATCAGCCCGTCCGCGTTGCGTCCAGCTCCGAACAACCTGTGTCCAGCAAAAAACACGTGAGGAGCTTTAACGTGAGCACCATTCACACCAAGGTCGTGCCGGCAGTGGCCGCCGCGATGGGTATCGCCGTGTCCACCTGTGCGCCCGCGACGGCCGCGCCGAACCTGGTCGGGGCCGGTTGCGCCAATTACGCGGCAACCCACCCCAGTGGACCCGCATCGGTATCCGGCATGTCGCAGGACCCCGTGGCGGTGGCGGCATCGAACAACCCCGAACTGACCACGCTCACCGCAGCTTTGTCGGGCAAGCTCAACCCGCAGGTGAACCTCGTCGACACTTTGAACAACGGCCAGTTCACGGTCTTCGCCCCGACTGACGCCGCTTTCAACAAGCTGCCGGCCGACACCATCAACGACCTGAAGACCAATTCGGACAAGCTGAAGAGCATCCTGACCTACCACGTGGTGAAGGGACAGCTCAGTCCCGCACAGGTGGACGGCTCGCATAACACCGTCCAAGGTGCTCCGGTGAATGTGACCGGTATGGGCGACGGAGTCAGGGTCAACGACGCGGGCCTGGTCTGTGGTGGCGTGCCCACCGCCAACGCGACGGTGTACATGATCGACACGGTGTTGTTGCCGCCCGCCTAGTGAGGTTTGGCCACGACACCTCGACACGGGCGACGACCGCCGTGGCACCCGTACTGGCGGCCGCCATCGAACCGGTCATCGATGGCGAGCTGCCAGTACGACTGATCGCCTGGGACGGCAGCGTCGCCGGGCCCGTGGGTGCGCCCGTCGTCTGGTTGCGCAGCGCAGCCGCCGTGCGCCGAATGCTTTGCAATCCAGGAGAACTGGGTGTAGCGCAGGCCTACGTGTTTGGAGATCTCGATGTCGACGGGGATCTGGTCACCGTGCTGGACAGCGTCTGGTCGAGGATCGCCGACGAGCGCTTGAGCCCGCACAAACCGTCCGCGACCGCGCTGGCACGCCTCGGAGCGATCGCCTTGCGACTCGGGGCTCTCGACGAACTGCTGCCGGCCACCAGTGACGATCCGGTGAAAGTCAGGCACTACTACGACGTGACGCACGCCTTCCACCAGCTGGTCCTGGATCCGTCGATGTCCTACTCGTGCGGATACTGGGATTCGGCGCAATCCCACGCGACGCTCGGTGACGCGCAGCGCGAGAAGTTGGACCGCATCTGCCGGAAACTCGGCTTGGATCGACGATCCGACATGTGGCTACTCGACATCGGCTGCGGCTGGGGTGCGCTGAGTCTGCACGCCGCCGCGCATTACGACGCACAGGTCGTCGGTATCACGCCGTGCGCCGCGCAGAAGGCCTACATCGACGCTGCGCTCGCAGCGCGGGGATTGGCCGACCGGGTTGAGATTCAGGTTCAGGATTACCGCGGCTTCACTGCTGGGCTGTTCGACGCGGCGGCCGCGATCGAGATGGGCGAACACGTTACACTGCAAGACTATTCGACTTTTGCCGGCATCTTGCACGACTGTGTCCGGCCCGACGGTCGGGTGCTGATCCAGCAGACCTCCCGACGCGGCGGTCACCGTGGCGGTGGTCCCTTCATCGAAGCGTTTATCTCGTCCGACCTGCATCTGCGTCCGCTCGGGGAAACGATTGCACTGCTGGAAGACGCCGGTTTGGTCACTCTTTCGGTCGACACGATGGTTCGGCACTATGTGCAGACCCTCGATGCTTGGATCGCGAATCTCGAAAATCATTGGGACACCGCGGTGCAACTGGTCGGCGAAGAGACTGTCCGCGCCTGGCGTCTCTATCTGGCCGGCGGGCGAATGGCCTTCGCGTACGGCCGGGCGGGGGTCGACCAGATTTTGATGCGGCGACCACCCGCGATGATCGGCAGCGACGCGTGGCGGTGACAGCAACCAAACGCTGGTCCATGCTGGCCATTTCGCTGATCGCGACGCTGGCGGCCAACGTTTTCATCAATGCGATCGCGTTTTTGATTCCCGCCATGAATGCGCAGCGCGGTATCAGTCTGGCGACGGCGGGCTTGCTCGCGGCGATGCCCAACTTCGGCACCATGGTTACTTTGATCGGCTGGGGCTACCTGCTGGACGTTACCGGCGAGCGCTTCGTACTCACGACCGGTCTCGCGTTGACGGCGGCCGCCGCCTTGGCCGCATCCGCGACGCAGTCGATGGCGATGATGGCGGTCTTCCTGTTCCTGGGCGGCATGGCCGCCGCCAGCGCGATCACCGCGAGCGGCCGGCTGGTGACGGGATGGTTTGCGCCGCAACAACGCGCACTGGCGATGGGAATCCGCCAGACCGCGCAGCCACTGGGCATCGGGATCGGAGCGGTCGTGCTCCCCGAGCTCGCCTGGCGCGAATACTCTACGGCGCTGGTGTTCCCTGCCGCCGCCTGCGTGATCTCGGCAGTCGCTGTTCTTGTGGGCGTGCATGATCCGCCGCGTCCGGCGCGAGCCGATGCCAACGAACAGGAACTGGCCAATCCCTATCGACGCACGGGCACGCTGTGGCGGATTCATCTCGGGTCGGCGCTGCTGATGCTTCCGCAACCGGTGGTGCTGACCTTCATGCTGGTCTGGGCAACCCGCAGCCACGGCTTCTCTATCGCGTCGGCAGGCGTCCTGATGGGCCTCTCGCAGTTGCTTGGTGCGCTCGCGCGGACCGCAGCGGGACGCTGGGCAGACCGGATCGGCTCGCGCATGCGACCGCTGCGCGTGATCGCGGTCGCCACCACGGCGGTCTTGATCGTGCTGGCGCTGGCCGACCAGCAGCACTCGCCAATCGCTCTGTACCCCATGGTCATCGCCCTGGCGATCACCGGCGACAACGGCTTGCCGTTCACCAGTGTCCCCGAGATCGCCGGGCGATTCTGGAGCGGTCGAGCGTTGGGCGTCCAAAACACCGTCGAGCGGTTAGTGGTCGCGGTCGCTCCACCGGTGTTCGGGGCGTTCATCACCACGGCCGGCTATCCCTCGGCCTTCGCGGTATGTGGTCTCTTCCCGCTGGCGGCGCTGCCGTTTCTTCCCACTGTCGCGCGACGTCGCGAAGCGGCTCCGGCTTTGCTTTAGCTGTTTAGCGCGAGGCCCCGCGGGTATTCGGAAGCGTCTCCGCCAAGTCGCGAGCGGGATTTCACTTCGATGACAGGCGAAAAATCATGACCGACAACATCGACGCCGAATCCCGTGCAGCGCAACTGCGTTGGGCGCCCGTTCAGATATCCGCGTTGGTGGTTGGGGTCGTATTCCTGCTGGTCGGAATTCTGGGTTTCATCCCCGGCATCACCACGCATTACGCCATGTTGACGGCCGCCGGTCCGCACTCGGGTGCCGAACTATTTGGGTTGTTCAACGTGTCGATACTGCACAACATCGTGCATCTGGCTTTCGGCGTCGCAGGCTTGGCCCTGAGTCGAAACGCGATGGCGGCGCGGGCGTTTCTGATCATCGGCGGTGCCATCTATGTTGTGCTTTGGATCTACGGTCTTGTCATCAACCAGAACAAGCCGATCAACTTCGTGCCGGTGAACACGGGCGACAACTGGCTGCATTTTGCGCTCGGCGCCGGGATGCTGGCTTTGGGCGTGCTGTTCGGCCGTCCGCAGGCGCTGGCGTCGTCACGGCGTGATGATGTGCGACGGATCGGGACGTAGCTCCGGCGGCGCCTGGCTGTAGTCGCCGAACGGCCCGTCGCGGCCCTCGACGGCGGCCCGAACGCCTTTGCTGGCCGCCGTTTCGACGAAGCCGAGCGCCTCGGGGGTGTTGCGCATCAGACCGTCGAGGATGCCGCCCAGCGTCTGGGTCGACGCCAGGCCCATGTTCTCGTAGGCCTGGTTGACGATCAACTTCTGAGCCTGCAACTGCGACAACGGGATCTGTGATAACTCAGCAGCTATCTCGGCAACCCGGGCCTCCAGCCGCTCGAACGGGACCGCTTCGTTGATGAGTTCGACCTCGGCGGCCTGCACACCGGTCAGCGGACGGCCGGTCAGCGAATGCCATTTCACCTTGGCCAGGCTCAGCCGATAGAGCCACATTCCGGTCAGGTAAGCGCCCCACATCCGGCTGTACGGGGTGCCGATCACGGCGTCCTCACTGGCGATCACGATGTCCGCGCACAGCGCGTAATCGCTCGCACCGCCCACGCACCACCCGTGCACCTGCGCGATCACCGGCTTCGAGGCCCGCCAGATCGCCATGAACTTTTGCGTCGGACCGGTTTCGCGGGCGGTGACCATGGCGAAATCCTTGCCCGGATCCCAGCGTCCGCCGGTGTTCATCGCGTCACCCCACTGCTGGAAGCCGCCACCGAAGTCGTAGCCTCCGGAGAACGCCCGCCCGGCTCCGCGTAGCACGATCACTTTGACTGCGGGGTCGCGTTCGGCCCGCCCGACGGCCGCCTCGATCTCGTCAGGCATCGGCGGAACGATCGTGTTGAGCTGGTCGGGCCGGTTCAGGGTGATGGTCGCGACCGACCCGGCCGTGGAGTACAGCAACGTCTCGAAATCTGTTGTCGGCATGGGCGAAGCGTAGGCCTCGGCAGGTCCCTGCCAGTACGGAATGCGAACCGCTGGCCACAAAGGTTTTGCGGTCGCTGGGATGGGGGTATGGCGGCCCCATGGCAACTGACACCCCGCATCTCACTGGGCTGCGAGCGTTGGCCGCCCTCGCCGATCTCGGGTTCGCCTCGATCGCGGCCGGAGTACTGGCTCGCCGCCGCAATGTGGTGCGAGCCCTGGAGCGCATCCAGGCCGACAAACGAGCGGTGACCCGCATGCACAAGCTGCGTGCTGAATTCGACGGCGGCCCGGTTGAATTGAGGCTTCCCGGCCGCCGCTATGTCGTGATCACCGATCCCGAAGAGGTCGGCCAGGTCCTCGAAGACTCGCCGAACCCGTTTCATCCCGCCAACATCGAGAAGCGCAAGGCGCTCCAATGGTTCCAGCCACACGGCGTCCTGATCAGCCGAGGCCCCATCCGCGAACAACGTCGCGCCCTCAACGAGGCCGCGCTGGAAACCGCGTCCGAAATCCATTCATTGGCGGGCGACTTCGTGACAGTGATCCGCGAGGAGGCCGACCGGCTGTCCTTCGTCGCCGTCAGGCTCGGACACCTGGACTCCACCCACTTCATGGCCGCCTGGTGGCGAATAGTGCGCCGGGTGACACTCGGCGATAGTGCGGCAGACGACGAGGCGATCACCGACCAGCTGATGCGACTGCGAAAAGCCGGTAACTGGTCATTTCTCGCCATACCGCGCCGCGGTTTGCGGGAGCGGTTCACCGAGCACCTGTACCGCTACGCCGAGACGCCACAACCTGGGACGCTGCTGCATGCATTGGCGCAAATCCCGGCAGGCGGCGCCCTAGACCCGGTGGGCCAGGTGCCGCATTGGTTGTTCGCCTTCGACGCGGTCGGGATGGCGTCGATCAGGGCACTAGCCCTGCTGAGCACGCACCCCGAGCAACTCGACCGAGCCTTGAAGGACGCCGCGGACCCCGACGAAGTGCTGCCCCGTACATTCTTGCACGCGTGCATGCTCGAGTCCGTGCGGTTGTGGCCGACGACACCGACCATTCTGCGCGACACCATCGAGGACACCGAATGGCGTTCCAAAGCCGGACAATTCACTATCTCTGCCGGCGCTGCGGTGATGGTGGCAGTGCCGGCGTTCCATCGCGACGAGCAATTGCTGCCCTTCGCGCATCAGTTCACTCCGGACATCTGGTTGGATGGCCGGGCCCAGCAGCATCCGGCGCTGGTTCCGTTCAGCGCCGGCCCGGCTGAGTGTCCGGGACGCAACCTGGTGCTATTCCTTGCCGCGACCACGATGGCGCATCTTCTTTCGTCGCTTCGGCTGGGGATGCGATCGAGGCCGACGTTGTCGCCGAGCGAGCCGCTGCCGATGACGCTGAACCAGTTGACGATCGATTTCGCGGTCGAGCCGCTGCCAAACGTTGCCGCTGCGGCGGTGACGGAAAGCGGCTAATTCGGCTCAGGGGGCAGCATCTGGAATCCGGCCAGGACGGTCCCGGTGTCCCGCGCATACACGGTGTTGTCTGGGTCGGTGGACTGAACGGTGACCGTCGCTACGTAGGTGGTGCCGTCGAATGGGCCGGCCACCATGAGCGTCTTGATCTTTCGCGCGGGAATCCGGCCCATGCTCGGCGCGTCGTAGTCGACGAGCTCCGCTTCGTCCCCGCAACGGGTCGTATCGGAGACCTGAAGGCCGGTGGCGCCCAGGCGATCGACGAGGGCCGCACGCTCCTGGTCGAAGATCGACCTGGTGTCGGCATCGTCGCCCGGGATGGATTCCAGCGTCACGACTGCGGTGGGCATGAAGTCGTCTGCCGTCAAATCCTTGTTGCGCATCGTGAATCGGATGATGTCCGAGTCCAGCGTCGACGCGCGCTCCCAGCCGGCCGGTTGCGGAATCTTCAGCTGCGGTTCGCCCGTCGCGCGCGAGTCGATGGACGTCAGGGGTGCCGAAACCGACTCGCAGTCAGTCGATTTGCTGATCTGTGCCTGAGGATCTCGGGTCGCGCTGCCCGCGGTCACCTTCGAGCATCCGGGCACCATCAGCAACGTCACTGCGGCTGCCCCGACTCCCAGCATGTACGGCACGCGCATTGCCCTACACCACACCTTCACCGGTTTTGCTGTCAAGTGCTGAGTATCTGCCACAGGAACGAAAACGCCAGCGCCGTTTTGAACGCGCTCTGGGCATTGTCGGCCGCACCGGCGTGACCACCCTCGATGTTCTCGTAGTACCAAACCTGGTGGCCGGTCGCCTCCAACGCCGCAGTCATCTTGCGGGCATGCCCGGGGTGCACGCGGTCATCCCGGGTGGACGTCGTAATCAACACCGGCGGATATTTCACGTCGGCCGAAACATTCTGGTACGGCGAATATTCGGCGATGAATTGCCAGTCGTCGGCGTCGTCAGGATTGCCGTATTCGGCGACCCATGATGCGCCCGCCAACAGCAGGTGAAACCGGCGCATGTCCAGCAACGGCACCTGGCACACCAGCGCACCGAACAGCTGCGGGTATTTGGTCAGCATGATGCCCATCAACAAACCGCCGTTGCTGCCGCCCTGTGCGCCGAGCTGTGGCACCGTGGTGATGCCACGGTCAACCAGATCCGTTGCCACAGCGGCGAAGTCTTCGTCAACCAGGTGGCGGTTTTCGCGCATCGCCTGAGTGTGCCATCGCGGACCGTACTCACCCCCGCCCCGGATGTTGGCCAGCACATAGGTGCCGCCCCGGGCCAACCAGAGCCGGCCCATCACCGGGCTGTAGCTGGGGGTCAGAGAATTCTCGAATCCGCCGTAGCCGTAGAGCAGCGTCGGACCCGGGCCGCCGACTCCGCCGGGCCGCACGACGAAGTAGGGAATCGCGGTGCCGTCTTTCGACGTGGCGAAATACTGTGCGATGGAGAGATTTTCAGCGTCGAAAAATGCGGGCGCGGCCTTGACCTGCTCGAGCGGCCCGTGGCCGGTGCCGCGCAGCAGGCGCGACGGACTGTCGAAGCCGCTGGAGTCGAGGAAGAACTCGTCGCCTGTGTCGTCGGCGGCGACGATCACGCTCTCGGTCGCCGGGGGAATGCCCGCGAGCGGTGCGCGCTCCCAACTGCCCCGTGACGATCGCAAGCGCGGCGAAGCCGGGCGCAGCGGGTCGTCACGCGAGGGCGGGGTGACTGTTTCGACCCGACTGGCCACGTCGGCCAGCGTGACCAGCAGCAGCCTGTCGCGGGTCCAGGCGTACTGGTGCAGGCAGGTGTGCGCGTCGGGTTCGAAGATCACGGTCAAATCGCGTGCACCGTCGACAAATTCGTTGTAATTCGTCGCCAGCAACGAGCCGGCAGGGTAGGTATTTGTGCC